>NZ_FCOM02000047.1 GCF_001544695.2 Caballeronia arvi | reverse complement strand
TTTAATGCTGGCGGCCGCGGTGCTGCGCCGTCCCCGTTCCGTGAAGTGAGGTAACGCGCCATGACATTCCTTCAGATTCAGCACCTGCGCAAGACCTACGATGATGTCGTCGCCATCGACAACGTTTCGCTCGACATCAAAAAGGGTGAATTCATGACCTTCCTCGGGCCGTCGGGCTCGGGCAAGAGCACCACGCTCTATATCGTCGCGGGCTTTCAGGAGCCGACCGAAGGACGCGTGCTGCTCGACGGCAAGCCGCTGCTTTCCATCGCGCCCAACAAGCGCAACATCGGCATGGTGTTTCAGCGCTATACGCTGTTTCCGCATCTGACCGTGGGCGAGAACGTCGCCTTTCCGTTGCGCGTGCGCCGCCGTCCCGATGCGGAGATCAAACAGCAGGTCGAGAAGATGCTCGCGCTCGTGCATCTGTCGGAGTTTCGCGATCGCATGCCCGCGCAGTTGTCGGGCGGCCAGCAGCAGCGCGTGGCGATCGCCCGTGCGCTCGCTTATGACCCGCCCGTGCTGCTGATGGACGAGCCGCTGTCCGCGCTCGACAAGAAGCTGCGCGAGGAGATTCAGCTCGAACTGCGCCGCATTCACCAGGAAACGGGCGTCACGATCCTTTATGTTACGCACGATCAGGAGGAGGCGCTACGCCTGTCGGATCGCATCGCGGTGTTTAACAAGGGGTGTATCGAGCAATGCGGAACGGGTGAGGAGCTGTATTCCAATCCCGCGTCGAAGTTCGTCGCTAACTTCATCGGCAACTCGAACTTCCTGCCCGTTCGCGTGACGTCGAGCAGCACGGAACAATCGAGCGGTGTGTTTCCCAACGGTCATGCTGTGACCGCTGCCGGTAATGCATCGCTCACGCCGGGCGATGAAGGCACGTTGATGGTTCGCCCTGAACAGATCCGCATCCGCGCGCTCGGCGCGTCGAACGGGTCCGCGGGCTTGCCCGTGACCGTGCGCGATATCACCTATCTGGGCGACGCCATGCACTACGCAGTGGCCACGCCTTGGGAGCAGGAGATCTCCATTCGCATGCCGGCTGGCGACCATCGCGACAGCGGTCTCGTGATCGGCACGCAGGCGCTCGTCGATTGGGATGTTCGCGATGTCCGGCTGTTCACGCAGGTCTGATATGGGCGATCGAGTGCGTTCGCTGAAGGTCGAGCGACCCCACATCACACTACGAGAACTGGCGCTCGAAAAGATGCGTTTGGCCATCCTGGACGCGCGCTTTCTTCCGGGTGATCGGCTGGTGGAACGATCTTTGTGCGAGGAACTCGGCGTGAGCCGCACGGTGGTGCGCGAGGTGTTGCGGCATCTGGAAACGGAGGGGTTGATCCAGTCGCTGCCGAACCAAGGGCAGATCGTCGCCATTCTGGACAACGACACTGCCGCTGAAATCTACGAAATCCGCGCGTTGCTCGAAGGCGAAGCCGCGATGGCTTGCGCGCGGTATGCGGACAACGATGTCGTTGCCGAGCTTGGGATGTGCATCGATGCGATCCAGCACGCCTTCGATACGCACGACCATCATGCGGTGCGCGATCACACGACTGCGTTCTATGAGCGGATGTTCAACGGCGGACAAAAGAATGTTGCGCGGGAGATCGTGCAGTCGCTGACCGCCCGGATCAATCGACTGCGGGCAATGACGATCGCCTCCGACGACAGAGGTCAGCAGGCGGTTCAGGAAATGCGCCAGATATTCGCCGCGATCCGCGCGCGAAATGCCCTCGACGCCTGCGACGCTGCGCGAGCACACGTCGAACGCGTGTCGGGAATCGCGCAGGACTTGCTGAGCGAAGGACAGACGAACGCGTCCTGGAAGCGAGCCGACAGCAACGTTCGCAACGTTCGCAACGTTCGCGACAGCGCGATCGTGCTGCAAAGAGCAATGCCATACACGAAGCAACAACCACGATTCATCAAATCATAAGCAGTCAACCGGTTCGGAGGAGGAAGAGCATGGCCAAGGGTTTCGTCAAGGCGCACGTCGCATGCTTGCTGGCAGGGAGTGCATTGTTCGCCGCGAATGCGTACGCGCAGTCGTCCGTCACACTCTACGGCGTGATCGACGAGGGCATCGACTATGTCAACAACAGCGGCGGGCATTCACTCTGGCGCATGCGTGACGGCACGTACGACGGCGTCTACGGCAGCCGCTGGGGGCTGAAGGGCAGCGAGGAACTTGGCGGCGGACTGTCCGCAATCTTCAAGCTCGAATCGGGCTTCAGCACCGAAAACGGACAGAGCCGGCAGGGCGGGCGTCTCTTCGGGCGTCAGGCCTATGTCGGGCTTTCGGACACGCGCTTCGGCACGGTAACGCTGGGCCGTCAATACGATTCGGTGGTCGATTTCCTTCAACCGCTGACCGCGCCCGGCCAACTTGCCGGCCCGCTCATTCACGCAGGCGATATCGACAACACCGACAACTCGTTTCGCGTCGACAACTCGGTCAAGTATGCGAGTCCGAAGATCGGTGGTCTGACGTTCGGCGGCCTGTATTCGTTCACCAACACGAACGCGCCCGGACGCGGCACCACCGGTCTGTGGAGCGTGGGCGCGAACTATGCGTTCGGTCCGTTCAACATCGCGGGCGCTTATCTCTACGCGAAAGATCCCGCCGTGTTGCTGCCCGATGGGAACTTCGTCGCCAATACGACGGGTGCCGCGATCGGTGCATCGGGTCCGTTCAGCTACGTCGGCAATCCGAGCAACGAGCAGATCTTCGGCGCGGCGCTCAACTATGCAATCGGTGCGGCGACGCTTGGCATCGACTATACGAACACGAAGTTCAATAACGCGAACGGCACCAACGGCACCGTGCGCTTTGATAACTACGAGGCATGGGGCCGTTATAACTTCACGCCCGCATGGTATGTCGGCGCGCAGTACGTCTATACGCACGGGAATATCGGCTATAGCCAGGCCATTCCCATCTATCACCAGGTCGGGTTGACCACCGCGTACTCGCTGTCCAAGCGCACCTCGCTCTACGCGATGGGCGTCTGGCAGAAGGCCGCGGGCGCCGCGCAGAACGCGGATATCTTCGACGGTGCGGTCGGCGCGGCATCGACGAACAATCACCAGATCATGGGGCGCGTTGGCATTTATCACCTGTTCTGATTCGCTTTGTCAAACGCGTCGCGGCTCGCGCGGGCGGCAAGCCGACGACGCACTTTAAGTAGAGGTATCGCTGTGCAATTGAAATCCATGCTGAAGGACGCATCGCTTCTCCGTCACCAGGCTTTTATCGACGGTCAGTGGTACTCGGCGGATTCGGACGCGACCTTCGACGTGTTCGATCCGGCGACGGGCGGCTCGCTGGGCAGCGTGCCAAAAATGGGCGCACAGGAGACGCTGCGCGCCATCGACGCCGCCAATGCAGCGTGGCCCGCCTGGCGCGCAAAGACGGCAAAAGAGCGCGCGCTGCTGATGCGCCGCTGGTTCGAACTGATGCTGGAAAACACGGACGATCTCGCGCTGATCCTGACTTCCGAGCAAGGCAAGCCGCTCGCGGAAGCGAAGGGCGAGATCGCCTACGCTGCATCGTTCATCGAATGGTTCGCGGAAGAAGGCAAGCGCGTTGCCGGCGATACGCTCGCCACGCCCGCGGCCGACAAGCGGCTCGTGGTCGTGAAGGAGCCGATCGGCGTATGCGCCGCGATCACGCCGTGGAATTTTCCGGCCGCGATGATTACGCGCAAGGTCGGCCCCGCGCTGGCGGCGGGCTGTCCGATCGTCGTCAAGCCGGCTGAATCGACGCCGTTCTCCGCGCTCGCGATGGCCGTGCTCGCCGAGCGCGCCGGAATCCCTGCGGGCGTGCTCAACATCGTGACGGGCGACCCGAAGGAGATCGGCGTTGCGATCACGGGCAGCCCGGTAGTCCGCAAGCTGTCCTTCACCGGCTCGACGGGCGTGGGCCGATTGCTCATGGCGCAAAGCGCGCCGACGGTGAAGAAGGTCACGCTCGAACTCGGCGGCAACGCGCCGTTCATCGTTTTCGACGACGCCGATCTCGACGCCGCGGTCGAAGGCGCGATCGCATCGAAGTATCGCAACAACGGTCAGACGTGCGTCTGCACGAACCGCTTCTACGTGCACGAGCGCGTGTACGACGCATTCGCGCAAAAGCTGGTGGAGGCCGTCGGCAAGCTGAAGGTCGGACACGGAACCGAGGCGGGCGCGACGCTCGGACCGCTCATCGATGAAGCCGCCGTGAAGAAGGTCGAAGCGCATATCGCCGATGCGGTGGCCAAGGGCGCGAACGTCATCGCGGGTGGCAAGCGTCACGCGCTGGGCCACGGATTCTTCGAGCCGACCGTTCTTGCGAACGCGACCATCGACATGTGCGTCGCGAACGAAGAGACCTTCGGCCCGCTGTCGCCGCTCTTTCGCTTTTCAAGCGATGAGGAAGTCGTGCGGCTCGCCAACGACACGGAATTCGGGCTTGCGGCCTATTTCTACAGCCGCGATATCGGGCGCATCTGGCGCGTGGCCGAGCAGCTGGAATACGGCATGGTCGGGATCAACACAGGCGCCATTTCGAACGAAGTCGCGCCATTCGGCGGCGTCAAGCAATCGGGACTGGGCCGCGAAGGATCGCACTATGGGATCGACGATTATCTCGTCATCAAATACCTGTGCATGGCCGTTTGAAATCGGGGGAACGTGTCGAAATGAACTTGTATCCATCTGACGCCCGCGAGGCGAATCCGAAGTCTTCGAGCGCTCACGCGACGGAGCAGGCGAGCGCGGCGGCAAGCATCCCATCGCGCGTGACGGTTCGCGTCGTCGCCATTTGCTTGCTGATGATTCTCGCGGAAGGCTACGACGTCGCGATCTATGGCGCCGTGCTGCCGATGCTCACGCACGGCACCGACTGGTCGCTGTCGCAGTTGCAGCTCGGTGCCATCGCGAGCTGTTCGCTGGCGGGCATGATGATCGGCGCGATGGGCGCGGGAACGCTGAGCGATGTCATCGGCCGACGTTCGGTGCTGCTTTTCAGCGTGGGTCTGTTCTCCGCGATGATGGCCGCCGCCGCGCTCGCGCCGACGCCGACATGGTTCGTCATCGCGCGCGTGATCGGCGGACTCGGGCTGGGCGGCGTCGTGCCAACGGCGGCGGCGCTCACCGTCGAGTATTCGCCGGAGAATCGGCGCTCGTTCAACTACGCGCTGATCTACACCGGCTATTCGATCGGCGGCATCGTCGTGGCGTTGCTGGCCATTGCATGGCTGCCGTCGCACGGCTGGCGAGGGCTGTTCTGGCTCGGTGCGGCGCCGCTCGTCGTCATGCCGTTCGTTGTGCGTTACTTGCCGGAATCGCTCGATTTTCTGCTTTCGAAGGGACGCGTCAGCGAGGCGCAGTCGGTCGCCGACAAAATGGGCATCCGATGGACCCACGGACAAGTCTCCACGCTCGACGTAGGCAAGAAGGGCCAGGCCGCGCCTGTTCGCGCGCTTTTCGGCGGATCGTTTCTTCGCGCGACGCTGGCGTTCTGGCTGGCGATGTTCATGGGCCTGCTCTTGCTGTACGGCCTGAGCACGTGGCTGCCGCAGTTGATGCGAAAGGCCGGCTTTCCCCTCGGTTCGAGCCTCGGTCTGCTCGTTGCACTCAATTTGACGGCGGCCATCGGCTCATTGCTCGGCGGCGCGGTGGCCGATCGGCTCGGCTCGAAGCCCGTCGTGACCACGCTGTATCTGCTCGCCGCGGCGAGTCTGTGCGCATTGCCGTTCGCGCATGGCACCGTGGAAGTCTATGTGCTCGTCGGACTTGCGGGCATCGGCACGATAGGCAACACGATGTTGCTGGGCGCGTATATCACGCGCTACTACCCGCCGGCCAATCGCGCGACGGGAATCGGCTGGGCGCTGGGTGTCGGGCGGTTCGGCGCCATCACGGGTCCGCTGATCGGTGGCTTGCTGGCGCAGGCGAATGCGCCGCTGTCGTGGAATTTCTATGCGTTTGCGGTGGCGGGCGTGGCTGCGGCTGCCGTTCTGGCATGGGTTCCGGCGACCATCGACCAAAAAAAGTCGTAAACCATACTATGGCATACCATCATCTTTGTCGTTAAGCGTATAGGAAGCGCGTTCGGGCGGGTTCAGCACGAACGCGATCCCACTCGCTCGGCGGCTGTCGCCCAAATCCGGCAGCCGCCTTCCAGACAAAGACGACCATGAAAAAGATCCAGAACCTGCCGATCGCGGTAAAGATAGGCGTTGCATTCGCCGCAGTCATTTTCACTTTTGCGGTAAGCGCCTTCATATGCATCTTCAGCATCAAGGCAATCGACCATAAACAGAACGAGATTGCCGCATCGGAAAGCACATTGCTTTTACTGAAAGACGGCACGGCGGACTACCTGAACATCGTCTGGGCGGTTCTCGCGAACAACCTGAATGGCGAGCCGGGCCACAAGGCCTGGATCGACGGGCACGCCAAAGATTTCCATACGCGCCTGTCCGGCATTCACGATGCGGCCGGCGAGAACGCAAAGCTCATCACGAAGGCGAGCGAAGAATACGATGCGTGGCTTCGCACGGTCGTGAATCCCTTGATCGAGATGCGCAGGAAAGTCGATGCGTTCTCGGCCAGCGTGAGCGATCTTTCGCAGATGACGGAGAGCTTCGGCTCCTATCTCGGCACGGAGAAGCTGATTGCGTCCGTCGACCAGCTTCAAACCTACGAGCAAGCCAAAATCTCGGCGGACCGACAAGAACTCGACGCATTGCGCGCCCGCATCTACACGACGATCTTCGTTTCGTCGATGATCGCCGCGATCGCCGCCGTGCTCGCGGGAACCTGGCTTGCACGCATCGTCTCCCGTCCGCTGAAACAAGCCGTGAACGTCGCCACGCGCGTGGCCGAAGGCGATCTGACGGCGCGCATCGAGGCATCATCGATGGACGAAACCGGGCAACTCATGTCGAGCCTCAAGTCGATGAATCAAAGCCTGTCCAAGCTCGTCGGCCATGTGAGGATCGGCGCCGACGGCATCGCGACTGCGTCGAGCGAAATCGCCGCTGGCAACCTGGATCTGTCCGCGCGCACCGAAGAGCAGGCAAGCTCGCTTGCGGAAACCGCGGCCAGCATGACGCAGCTCACCGACACCGTGAAGCAGAACAGCCAGAACGCGCGTCACGCCAACACGCTGGCGACGAGCGCGTCCGACATGGCCGATTCCGGCAATGAAGCGGTTCAGAACATGGTTCGAACCATTCACCAGATCAGCAACAGCTCCAGCAAGATTTCCGATATCACCGGCGTGATCGAAGGCATCGCGTTCCAGACGAACATCCTTGCACTCAACGCGGCAGTCGAAGCGGCGCGCGCCGGGGATCAGGGCCGTGGATTCGCGGTGGTGGCAAGCGAAGTTCGCAGCCTCGCGCAACGCTCGGCAACGGCGGCGAAGGAGATCAAGGAACTCATCCTTGCATCGGTCGAAACGGTTCAGAGCGGCGAACGGCAGGCGGCCGAAGTCGGCGACACCATTGCGCAGGTGCGACTGGCGATCAGGCAGGTGTCGGATATCGTCGGGGAAATCGCGGCGGCGTCCGAGTCTCAGGGGCAGGGTATCGAGGAGGTAAATCTGGCCGTCAGCCAGATGGATCAGGTGACGCAACAGAACGCGGCGCTCGTGGAACAGGCGGCGGCAGCGGCGCATTCGCTCGAAGAACAGACGGCGAATCTTCGAAGCCTGGTCGCGGTGTTCAAACTTGAAGACCACCGCAATTTGGTGCTGCCCGGTTGAGGCACAACATTGAGGCGGCTACGCCGAGGCGTAGCCGCAGCGTTGCGTTTTAACGCATGACGAAGGGATCGTCGATCGGATCATCCGACGTGCGCAGCCACACGGTTCGCGTCGTCGTGTATTCCAGTGCGGCGCTCATTCCGCCTTCGCGGCCGTGTCCCGACAGGCCGAAGCCGCCGAACGGCGCGAGCGGCGAAACCACGCGATAGGTGTTGATCCACACGATGCCCGACTTGATTCGCTTCGACACGCGATGCGCGCGCGTCAGATTCGTCGTGAAGATGCCGGCAGCAAGACCATAAACCGTGCTGTTCGCCTTCTCGATCGCTTCTTCTTCGGAGGCGAACGTATCGACGGAAAGCACCGGCCCGAACAGTTCTTTGGTGATGCAGTCCGGCCGATCGAGGCCGCTGCAATCGAGAACCGTCGGCGCGTAATAGAAGCCTTCACGATCCAGCGCGCGGCCGCCCGTCAGCACCTTTGCGCCCTGACGCAACGAGGCATCGACGACCGTTTCGATATTCTTGCGCTGACGTTCCGTGCACAGCGGTCCGAACTCCGTGTCCATGTCGTTCGGCGAACCCACGCGAATGCGCTCGACGCGTTCCACCAGCAACGCAAGGAAGCGGTCTTTCACGGATTGCTCGACCAGCAGACGCGAACCCGCCACGCAGCTCTGGCCGCTCGCCGCGAAGATGGCCGCGACTTGCGCATTCACGGCGCTCTGGATGTCCGTATCGGCGAACACGATGAACGGCGATTTGCCGCCCAGCTCGAGCGACACCTTCGCGAGATTGTTCGACGTGTTCGAGACGATGTGCTTCGCCGTTTCCGGCCCGCCCGTGAAGGCGACTTTCGATACCTTCGGATGGCTGCTTAGCACCGCGCCGCATTCCGGCCCGAAGCCGGTGATGACGTTGACCACGCCCGCGGGAAAGCCCGCTTCGTGAATCAGCTTCGCGAATTCGAGCAACGGACCGGGCGCTTCTTCCGATGCCTTCAACACCACCGTGCAGCCCGCGGCGAGCGCCGGGCCGACCTTGACGGCGGATAGAAACAACTGGCTGTTCCACGGCACGATCGCCGCGACCACGCCTATGGGTTCGCGTTCGAGCCAGACCTGCATGTCCGGCTTGTCGACGGGAATGTGACTGCCTTCGAGCTTGTCGGCGATGCCCGCGTAATAGCGATAGAAATCGGCGACGTAAGCGATCTGGCTCGACGTCTCGCGGATGATCTTGCCGGTATCGTTTGTTTCGATTTCCGCCAGACGCGGCGCGGCTTTCTCGACGAGATCGGCGAGCTTGTGAAGCAGCTTGCCGCGCGCCGATGCGCTCAAGCCCGCCCATGCCCGGCCATTCAATGCGCGGCTCGCTGCATCGACGGAGCGGTTCACCTGTTCGGTGCGCGCTTCGGGCATGTCGGCCCAGACCGCGCCCGTCGCCGGGTTCACGCTGCCGAAACTCGCGGCGCCAGGCTCGAACTGGCCGTCGATATAAAGCTGGAATTGGGGATTCATGGAAACGTTACCTCACGCGAAGGCGGGCATCACGTCGCGGATCATGCGTTCGAGCGACGCCTTCTTGCGCTCGAAGCTCATGCCCGTGTCGATCCAGAACGAATACTCGTCGAAGCCGAGCGCTTCATAGGCCTTCAGACGCGCGATGACCTCTTCCGGCGTGCCGATGACGTTGTTCTTGCGCATCGCTTCCGGCGTATAGAACGGATGCGCGGCGATTTCTTCCGGGCTGAGCGTCTTGATCATGCCGCGGCTGACCGGGCGCTCGTTCTTGAACCACGCGCCGAAGTAGTTGTAGAAGACGTTCACTTCGTCGGCGGCGACTTGCGCGTCGTCTTCGCTGCTCGCGACGTAGGTGTGTCGGAGGAGCATGATCTGCGGGCGCCGCACATCGCTGAATTTTTCGCATGCGGCATTGAAGTGGCCGACGAGCTTTTCCACTTCTTCATCGCCCATATGCAGCGGCGTGACCTGCACGTTGCAGCCGTTCGACACGGCGAATTCGTGGCTGTTGGGATCGCGCGCGGCGACCCAGATCGGCGGATGAGGCTGTTGCAACGGCAGCGGCGACGAGGTGGTAGAAGGAAACGACCAGTACTCGCCTTTGTGCGCGTAGTCGCCTTCCCACAGCTTCCTGACCGCCGGAATCAACTCACGCATGCGCTGACCTGCGTTCCATGCGTCTAGGCCTGGCATGAGCCGTTCGTATTCGAACGAATACGCGCCGCGCGCGATGCCGAGTTCCAGCCGCCCGTCCGTGATGATGTCGGTCATGGCCGCTTCGCCCGCGAGCTTGATCGGATGCCAAAACGGCGCGATGACCGTGCCCGTGCCGAGCCTCACGTTCTTCGTCTTGTTGGCGAGATCGACGAGATTGAGGAATGGATTCGGCGCGATCGTGAAATCCATGCCGTGATGCTCGCCGGTCCAGACGGCGTGCATGCCGCCGCGATCGGCGATCTGGCACAACTCGACCATCTCATCGTAGAGCTGCTTCTGGGTGGTCTTGTCGGAGACGCGCTCCATGTGAACGAAAAGCGAAAAACGCATGGTGCAACCTTTTCAAGAGTGAAGCGGGCGTCCGACATATCGACGCCAAATCAGAACCAGCGGCTCGCCGGTTCTCTGCTCAAGGAGGTGAGCGCTGCGATCACTTCACAGCAGCAGGATTCGTGAGGTCATTGCCGAGTTCAGCGAGATCTTTATAACGATCGCCGATGCGGTGATGCGGACGGCCACCGGTCGCGCCGCCAATGGCGATCACGAGTTCGTCGGCGGCCGGCGCATCGGGGATGGCGAACTGGAGCGTCAGATAGTGCGAGCGACGGCCTTCGTCGTTCTTGTCCATCATCGGGATCAGGAGCGGTGAATTCGCCGGCCCGCGTGTGTTGTTAAACGCGAGATACGACTTCGCGCCGACCGCGCTGCGATACGTGTTGCCGAAGTGCAGCGTGTGGATCAGCGCGGACGCGTGTTCCAGTTCGCCGTCCACACCGACGATCGCGCTCTTGCCGAACGCTTCGACGGCTTCGCCGGAACCGGCTTCGTCGAGGATGAGCTTGGTCAGGTACGCGCTCAATTGCGGCGCGATTTCGCGAATCTCGGGCGAGAGATCCTCGACATACCCGCGGCCTGCCCACGGATTCTTGATGACGGCAGCGGCGCCGATCATTTTCAGCGGCTTGGAGGCGTCTTTGTCGCCGTCCACGTAAACGGTTTCGACGTGAAGAATCGATTTTCGGATGAGGCTCATGAGGATCTTCTCTAAAAGGTAAGAACGTGGTTGATTATGGGATTCCATACTATGGCAGGCCATGCGTGTATACCCTGCGCCGCGACAGTCCAGTTTTGACTGATCATTCGCCGGAGTGCCGTACTATGGAATACCATAATATATCTATCGTCGCGATATCCGTACTATCCATTCCATGCTCTTAACGCCGATGTCAGGCTTTTTTGGAGAACGAGATGAAATTGGAAGTGCGCAAGCTGGTGACGTTTAGCGAGGAAACGCGGATCGAGGGCGAGAAGGCCGCCGACCGTCCGTTGAAGATGTTCGGCGTCGCGGCGGTCCTGCGAAACCCTTGGGCGGGACGCGGCTTTGTCGAAGATCTCAAGCCCGAGATTCACGCGCTGGCTTCGCCTTTGGGCGAGATGCTGACGGCGGAAATCATCCGCGCCGCAGGTTCGGGCGAGGCCGTCGAAGGCTATGGCAAGGCGGCGATCGTCGGGACATCCGGCGAAGTCGAACATGCGTCCGCGCTGATCCACACACTCCGCTTCGGGAACCACTTCCGCAACGCGGTCGGCGCGAAAAGTTATCTGAGCTTCACCAATCTGCGCGGCGGCCCGAACTGCCCGATCACGATTCCGCTCATGCACAAGCACGACGAAGGCATGCGTTCGCACTACCTCACCATCCAGTTCTCGATCGTCGATGCCCCGGCGCCGGACGAACTCGTCATCGCACTGGGCGCGTCGATCGGCGGCCGGCCGCACCATCGCATCGGCGATCGCTATCAGGACCTCAAGGAGCTCGAATCTTGAAGCCGCAAGAAAGCCACCTTGTCTCGGGCGGGAATATCGCCGGCACGTGCTACAGCCTGTACGCCTCGCGCGCGGGCGCATCCAGTGAGACAGTCGTGCTGATTCATGGCGTCGGCATGAATCATCAGGTCTGGGCGCCGCAAATCGACTTTCTGACGCGGCATTTTCAGGTGTTGGCCTTTGACATGCTCGGTCACGGCGGCAGCGCGCTGCCGAGCGAGCAACCTGCGCTCGATGAATATGCGGCACAGGTCAAGGCACTGCTCGACGCGCTGAATATCGAACGCGCGCATATCGTCGGACACTCGATGGGCGCACTGGTCGCACTCGAATTCGCACTCTCGTATTCGGCGCGTACGCTCAGTGTCGCCGCGCTCAATGCGGTTTATGACCGCTCGCCCGAACAACGCGCCGCAATCGTTGGACGCGCGGATTCGCTCGATTCGGGCACGGCAATGGCAGGCGTCGATGACACGATCTCGCGCTGGTTCGGCGATCCGGTGCCGGCTTCGCTCGAGCAATCGGCGCATGATTTGCGTCACTTGCTTTTGACGGTTCAACCGGCGGGTTATGCGCGCACGTACCGGCTATTCGCCAATTCCGACGACGCGCATGTGCATCGTTTGCCTGAGCTGGCGGTTCCGGCGCTTTTCCTCACGGGAGAATGCGATCCCAATTCCAGCCCTGAAATGTCGCGGAAGATGGCGGCCGCAACGCCTGATGGACGAGCCGAGATCATCCCGGGCGCGCGACACATGATGTCCGTGACCGATCCCGACGAAGTGAACGAAAGGCTGGTCCGTTTTCTATTGAATTCGTCGGGAAAAGTCAAAGCCGACGCAGAAACCAAAGGAGCACGACATGAATGAGACGGTAGCCGAAAAGGCACTCGATCCGCTGGAGTTCCGTCGCGCGCTGGGCGCGTTCGTCACCGGCGTGACAGTCGTCACGACCATTCAGGAGGACGGTTCGCCGCGAGGCTTCACGGCTAACTCCTTCAGTTCGGTGTCGCTCGATCCCCCGCTCATTCTCGTCTGTATCGCGAAGACCGCATCGAGTCACGCAGTCTTTTCGAAGACGGATCACTTCGCCGTGAGCGTGCTCGCGGAAGATCAAAAGTCGGTATCGGGCGTGTTCGCTTCGAAGGCCGCCGACAAGTTCGCCCAGGTCGAATGGCATGCGCGAACGACCGGCGCACCGCTCATGACCGGGGCAGCAGCGAGCTTCGATTGCAGGACCCATCAAGTTGTCGACGCGGGCGATCACATCATCCTGATCGGTCGCGTGGTGGAGTTCACTCACACGTCGTCGTCGCCGCTTGGTTATTGCCGCGGCGCGTATGTCAACTTCGGCCTGACGCAGGAAGCACTCACCGCGGCCGGGTCGACCGCGAAAGTCGGTGCGATCCTCGAACACGACGAGCGCATTGCGCTTCTGGAAACACCTCGCGGACTGGAGTTGCCAGCGGGTGTGAAGCTCGAACCGGTCAGCAACGCGAATAGCCTGCGCGGTGTGCTTGCGAAGCTTGGGCTCGAAGCGAATCTGGATTTCCTTTTCGCCGTGTTCGAAGGACAAAGCGATCAACCTGGCGTGCATGTCTACTATCGCGGACGCGTGGCCGATAACAGCGGCGTCGCGGCAAACAGCTCGCTTCGCATGATTCCCTTGAACGAGATTCCCTGGGATCAAGTGCGCGACAGCGCCGTGAAATCGATGCTTCAACGTTACGTGCGCGAGCGAAGCGAAGACGCGTTCGGCATCTATGTAGGCGACGCGGAAACAGGAACGGTTCAATCGCTTGCGCGCCAGCATTGAACGACAAACAAAGCTATCGAGAAAAGAAAGTCGAGCGCGACACGAGATGAGTGATCGAGCACGACGCGAACAATCAGTGGAGAAGACGAGATGAAATTTTCTTTGTTTTTGCATATGGAGCGATACGACACCAAGACGTCGCATCGCGAATTGTTCGACCAGATGACCGAACTCGTGCAGCTCGCCGAGCGTGGCGGCTTTGAGACGGCCTGGATCGGCGAACACCACGCGATGGAATTCACGATCGCGCCGAATCCCTTCGTCAATCTGTCTTATCTCGCCGCGAAGACGGACAAGATCCGTCTTGGAACGGGCACGGTTATCGCGCCGTTCTGGCATCCGATCGCACTTGCCGGTGAAGCGGGAATGGTCGATGTCGCCAGCAATGGCCGGCTCGACATCGGCATTGCGCGGGGCGCTTACTCGTTCGAATACGAACGGCTCTTGCCGGGCCTCGACGCAATGAGCGCGGGCGCCCGCATGCGCGAACTCGTGCCGGCGCTGCGCAAGCTGTTCAAGGGCGACTACGCGCATCAGGGCGAATTCTGGTCGTGGCCTTCAACCACGCCGGTGCCGCGCCCGATTCAACAGCCGTATCCGCCGTTGTGGCTCGCCGCGCGCGATCCGAGTTCGCATGCCTTCGCGGTGGCCAACGGTTGCAATGTGCAAGTCACGTCGCTCGCCGCTGGCGACGCCGAAGTCGCGAGTCTCATGGAGCGATTTAACGCCGCTTGCGCCGCGCATCCCGACGTTCCGCGTCCGCAAGTGATGATGTTGATGCACACGTTCGTGGGCGAAGATGCGGCGGAAGTCGATGCAGGTGTGGAAGACCTTGCGCGGTTCTATCGCTACTTCAGCAAGTGGTTCAAGAACGAGCGTCCTGTCGAACAAGGTTTTATCGAGCCACTCACGGAAGCGGACATCGAGATGTTCCCGCAATACTCCGCCGAGTCGATTCGAAAGAATCTGGTGATTGGCGAAGCCGCCGATGTTATCGCGCGTTTGAAAAGCTATGAAGAACTTGGCTATGACCAGTACAGCTTCTGGCTCGACAGTCATATGAGTTTCGAGCGTAAGAAGAAGTCGCTGCAATTGTTCATCGACAAGGTTATGCCTGCCTTCCAGACGCGATAGGCGAACGCGAATCGTATTCTTCAAATCAGGAGCAGCCGACATGGTGCAGCGGTTTCAGCAATATATAGATGGTGCATTCGAAGACGCGAAGGAACAGTTCGATAGCATCGATCCGTCCACGGGCGAAGTCTGGGCGCACATGCCAACTGCAAGCGCGGACGATGTGGACCGTGCAGTGCAGGCGGCGCACCGAGCCTTCATCGACCCGGCGTGGGCAAATCTGACCGCGACCGCGCGCGGCAAGCTGTTATATAGGCTCGCAGATCTGGTGGCGCAACATGCGCCCCGGCTCGCGGAACTCGAAACGCGGGATACTGGCAAGCTAATCCGTGAGACGCAGGCGCAGATCGGCTACGTCGCGGAGTATTACCGCTATTACGCGGGCATTGCCGACAAGATGCAGGGCGCGTGGCTTCCCGTCGACAAGCCCGACATGGAAGTTACGGTGCGTCGTGAGCCGGTTGGCGTGGTGGCCGCGATCGTGCCGTGGAATTCGCAACTGTTTCTGTCCGCGGTGAAAGTGGGACCGGCGCTCGCCGCTGGCTGCACGATCGTCCTCAAGGCATCCGAAGACGGTCCCGCACCGTTGCTCGAATTCGCGCGGCTGGTCCACGAAGCGGGCTTCCCTAAAGGTGTCGTCAATGTCGTAACGGGCTTCGGCAACGAGTGCGGACGCACGCTGACAAGCCATCCGCTCGTGTCGAAGATTGCGTTCACTGGTGGCCCCGAAACGGCGCGTCATGTCGTGCGGAATTCGGCGGATAACCTTGCGGCAATGTCGCTCGAACTGGGTGGCAAATCGCCGGTACTGGTTTTCGACGATGCCGATATCGAAAGCGCGTGCAATGCCGTCGTCGCGGGTATTTTTGCGGCGACCGGGCAAAGCTGTGTCGCCGGATCGCGTCTTGTGATTCAACGCGGCATTCACGACGCTTTCGTCGCGAAGCTCGTCGAGAAGGCGGAAGCGATTCGAATCGGCGATCCTCAGGATATGGCCACGGAAATGGGTCCGTTGGCCACTCGCCGACAACTCGAACATATCCAGAAAGTTTTGAAGGATAGCGTCGAAGCGGGAGCTCGCGTGGCAACCGGCGGAAGCCAGCCTGCCGATAAAACTCGTGGCTTTTATTTCCAGCCCACGATCGTCGATTGCCCCAACACGCAAGTGCCGAGTGTTACGAACGAGTTGTTCGGGCCGGTGCTGAGTGTTGTGACATTCGATACCGAAGCGCAAGCCATCGCAATAGCCAACGACACGCGCTATGGACTTGCATCGGGCGTCTTCACGACGAATCTGACGCGTGCGCACCGACTCTCTCGTGCACTGCGCGCGGGCATCGTCTGGGTCAATACCTATCGCGTCGTTTCGCCCATCGTGCCGTTCGGCGGTTATGGATTGAGCGGGCTGGGACGTGAAGGCGGATTCGATGCGGCGATGGAATATACGCGAACGAAGTCCGTCTGGATTCGAACCTCCGATGAACCTATCGTCGATCCGTTCGTCATGCGATGAACGTGCTTGAGTCTCAGGCTCATCCATGCGCTCGTGACTATCTACTGGAACTAACAGAATGAAGATCAAAGCTGCTGTTTTGGAGGCTATGGGCGCGACGGCTCCCTATGCGGTTTCCCGTCCCTTGAAAATCGAAGACATCGATCTTGCTCCGCCGGGACCGGGTGAAGTGTCGATCAAGATCGCCGCGGCGGGGCTCTGCCACTCTGATCTATCGGTCATCAACGGCGACCGGCCGCGTCCGATGCCGATGGCGCTCGGTCATGAAGCGGCTGGCGTGGTGCAGGAACTCGGCGCGGGCGTCACCGACCTTCAGGTGGGCGATCATGTCGTTGTAGTGTTCGTGCCGAGTTGCGGTCACTGCGCGCCGTGCGCCGAAGGACGGCCCGCGCTGTGCGAGCCCGGTGCGGCTGCCAACGGTGCTGGCACCTTGCTTTCGGGTGCGCAGCGCCTTACCCGTGAAGGCGAAGTTGTCAATCATCATCTGGGATGCTCGGTGTTCGCCGAATTTGCGACCGTGTCGCGCCGCTCCGTGGTGAAGATCGATCCGAGCGTGCCGCTGGACGAAGCGGCGTTATTCGGCTGCGCGGTGCTGACGGGCGTAGGCGCCGTCGTGAACACGGCGCAGGTTCGAGTGGGCGCGTCTGTCGCGGTCATCGGGCTGGGCGGCGTGGGACTGGCGGCCCTGATTGGCGCGCATGCCGCGGGCGCGCGGCAGATCATCGCAGTCGACTTGTCGGACGAAAAACTGGAGCAGGCCAAGAGTCTCGGCGCTACGCACGTCGTTAATGCGGGCCGCGAAGATGCGCTCGCGCACATTCGCGAGTTGAGTTCGGGCGGTGTCGAATACGCCTTCGAGTTCGCCGGATCGATCCGCGCGCTGGACCTTGCCTACAACATCACGCGGCGTGGCGGATCTACCGTCACTGCGGGCTTGCCGCCTTCCACCGCGCGCTGGCCCATGCCCGCGGTGAGTCTCGTGGCTGAAGAGCGCACCGTGAAAGGCAGTTATATCGGCACGTGCGTTCCGTCGCGCGATATTCCGCATTTCATCGAGCTATACAAGCAAGGCCGTTTGCCCGTGGACAAACTGCTCACTGGCCGATTGAAGCTCGACGAGATCAATCACGGCTTTGACTTGCTGCACGAAGGCAAGGCGATCCGCCAAGTAGTGGTGTTCGAATGAGCGACGGCAACCCAAACTGGGCCGATGGATGGGTCGGGATGCAGCAGGCCTTCCTCAAGTCGATGAGTCCCCGTGGTGCGAAATCGGCGGCCACGGACACCGCGGAAGCCCAGGCAGACGCCGCAAAGCCGCCTCTGCAGGAGCAGTTCGCGGACCTGCAGGAAACGTGGAAGGAGTCGATCGAAAAATGGGCCTCTTTCGCTCAGAGCGGGGTCAGCGCGGATGCTTGGACGCCGAAGGCTCTGCGGGAGATGTTCTCGCCCGCGCGATGGAGCGGGCAGGGTGCGGGCGCCTTCGACGCCAATCTGCAACATGTGATCGAAGGCCCCAAGTACGCGACGCTCTATGACCTGGACCGGAAGGTCGCCGAGTTGCAGCAAAGCGCGATCGACCGGGACAAAGCCGTGCTGGCCTATCAGGCCATCGTGCAACGCGCGTGGAACACCACACTCGAGCGTTTTATGAAGTCGATGTCATCGGCCGCAGAAGGCGCGCCGACGACATGGCGTAGCCTGGCCGATCGTTGGCTGAAGGTCGCTAACGAAACGCTGATCGAAGCGCACCGGACGGAGGAATTTGTCGACGCTCAAACCCGGATGTTGCGCGCAGCATCGGACTATCGGTTAAAGGAGCGCGAAATCGCCGAGTCGTGGTGTGAGGCGTATCACATACCGACGCGTACCGAAGTCGATGAGATCCAGCGCACGGTCACCGACTTGCGCCGCCAGGTCCGCCTACTGCAGCGACAGAGCGCGGCTCAGCAGGAAGCGGCGACGAAGACGACTCCCACCCGACAGACGCGCGTGGCATCAAAAACCACTCGTTCGAACCCTTCCTGAGAGAACCGTATGGCTGCCGCCAAGAAATCGACCGCCGCACGGGCGCTCGCTGAATTCAGCGACTTCAACCTGAAGCTCGCCCGTGGGCAGCAGATGCTCGACCGGATCAAGGACGAGCACGTGGAGATCGCCACCGCCGACAAGGACGTGGTATTTCGCGAAGACAAAACGACGTTGTATCGCTACAAGCCGACAGCCGAGCGCGCGCTAGGCATACCGGTCCTTGTGGCGTATGGCCAGATCGGCCGCTACACGATGACTGATTTGCAGGAAGACCGCTCGATGCTGCGCAACCTCCTTGCGCTTGGCGTCGACGTCTATGCGGTGGACTGGGGTAGCCCAACGCGTAGCGATCGCTGGCTCACCTTCGAAGACTACATCGACGTGTATTTGAACGACTGCGTCGAGTTCATCTGTCGCGAACACGGCATCTCGGCGATCAATCTGCTCGGCATTTGCGAAGGCGGCGTCTTCTCGCTGTGTTATGCGGCGCTTTACCCGGAACGCATCAAGAACCTGATTCTGACGATCACACCGGTGGATTTTCATCAGGACCAGGCCGAGGGCCGTGTCAATCACGGATTACTCAACCTCTGGACGCGCGGTTTGGGCGAGGATGACATCGACCAGTTGATCGAGGCGAACGGTAACTTACCGGGCGAGTTGATGAGCCACGTCTTTTCCCAGATGACGCCGGGCGCGACCTTGTCGAAATACAACATGGGCTTGCTCGATACCTTCGACGACGAAAAGAAGCTGCTCAATTTCCTGCGCATGGAGAAGTGGCTGGCCGACCGGCCGCATCATCCAGGCGAGGCGGCCAAGCAGTTACTCGTCAATCTTTACAAGAACAATGAGCTGATACGCGGTGAATTCAAACTCGGCGGGCGCACTGTCGATCTCAAGGACATTCGCATGCCGGTTCTAAATATCTATGCAAAGGATGACCACATCATCCCGCCAAAGACGACTCAGGCGCTCGGCGGTGCAGTGGGCAGCGACGATTACCGCGAGATCGGGCTCGACGGCGGTCATGTCGGCGTGTTCGTGAGCGGCAAATCTCAGGGCGTCCTGGGCAAAGGCATCGTCGAGTGGTTGCGCGAGCGTGATGATGCGTGAGCTTGATGCACACCTACTTGCAATAAAACCGCAACTGAAGCACGTCGACGTCATTGGGCGAGGCGGCTTTCACAAGCTCGCCTATGCCGAATGGGGTCCGCCGAAGGCCGAGCGAACGGTTGTGTGTGTTCACGGGGTCTCGCGCAACGGACGCGACTTCGATGTGTTGGCCGCGTCGCTTGCGTCGCAGGGCGTGCGTGTCGTCGTGCCCGACCTTCCGGGACGTGGACGCAGCGAATGGCTCGCCTCACCTAACCACTATACCGACCGCGCGTACGTGCGGGCGATGTCGACGCTCATCGCGCGGCTCGAAGTGGAACAGCTGGATTGGGTGGGCACGTCGCTCGGCGGTCACATCGGCATGTTGGTGGCCTCAGAACGCGGCACGCCGGTGCGGCGGCTGGTGCTCAATGATTTCGGTGCGCGCGTGTCAGCTGCAGCGCTGCGCAGGATTGGCAGTTATCTGACGCGTTCGTGGCGTTTTGCCTCGGTCGACGAAGTCGAAGCGCATCTCCGTGAAGTGCACGCGCCGTTCGGCAAATTGAGCGACGCGCAGTGGCGTCATCTCGCGCGGCACAGCGCGGTCGAAGACGGCACGGGCAGGCTGCGCTTTCACTTCGATCCAGGCATCGGCATGCGCTTCGCCATACCGATTCTGCTCGACGTGATCCTGTGGCACATCTGGGACAAGATTGAATGCCCGGTGCTCGTTTTGCGCGGCGAAGACTCCGACTTGCTGGCGCGCAGCACGGTGGACGCGATGCTCAAACGCGGGCCGGCCGCCGCCGCGGGCTGGGTAGCCGCGGTCGAGTTTCCCGATTGCGGTCACGCACCGGCATTGATGGACGCCGCGCAGATCGATGTTATCCAGAACTACCTCTTAACCGACTAGCCGACGCCCGAGCGGCGCACCCGAGACTGCCATGATTCAAGACAAGGTCGTTACCGCCGATGAGGCTATCGCATTGATACGCGATGGTGATGTCGTGAGCTGCTCAGGGTTCGTCGGCATCGGCACGCCCGAAGAATTGATTGCGTCGCTTGAACGGCGTTTCATCGAAACCGAAGGACCGCGCGATCTCACGCTCGTCTTCGCAGCGGCGCCCGGCGACGGCAAAGAGCGCGGGCTCAATCGGCTCGCGCACGAGGGACTCGTGCAACGCGCGATCGGCGGTCACTGGTCGCTCGTGCCGAAGCTCGGGAAGCTCGCCACCGACAACCGCATCCAGGCATATAACCTTCCGCTCGGAACGATCTCCCATCTTTATCGGGATTCGGCCGCGCATCGTGCCGGTACGCTCACGAAGGTCGGACTCGGTACCTTCGTCGATCCGCGGCAGAACGGTGGGAAAATCAACGCACGCACCACCGAAGACCTGGTGCGTGTCATGGAGATCGACGGCGAGGAATGGCTCTTCTACAAGGCGTTTCCGATCAACGTCGCCTTGATCCGCGGCACGACGGCTGATGCCGAGGGCAACATTACGATGGAGCGCGAGGCGCTCATGCTCGACGCCCAGGCCGCCGCTATGGCCGCCCGAAATGCGAACGGACTCGTCATCGTGCAGGTGGAACGCATTGCATCGAGCGGTTCGCTCGATGCGCGCAGCGTGGTCGTTCCCGGCGTCTTGGTCGATTGCGTGGTACTGGCTCCGCCCTCGGCTCACAAGCAAACCTATGCCACCGATTACAACGCAGCATACTCGGGCGAGATCCGCGTTCCGGTGAACAAGATTCCGGCTTTGGCGCTCGATGAAAGAAAGCTGATCGCGCGACGCTGCGCCTTCGAGTTGCCACTGGGCGGCGTAATCAATCTGGGAATCGGCATGCCCGAGGCGGTGGCGGCCGTCGCTGCCGAAGAACGCGTGCTCGATCATCTGACCTTGACGGCCGAACCCGGCGTGATCGGCGGCATGCCGCAAGGCGGCCTCGACTTCGGAGCGGGCATCAATACGCAGGCGTTGCTGCATCAAAACCAGCAGTTCGATTTCTACGATGGAGGCGGACTCGATCTCGCGTGCCTCGGTATGGCGGAAATTGATCGCATGGGCAATGTGAATGTCAGCCGCTTCGGTTCGCGTCTTGCTGGCTCGGGCGGATTCATCAATATCAGTCAGAACGCTCGCCGGCTCGTATTTGCCGGGACATTTACCGCCGGCGGAATCGTCACCGCTGTCGAATCCGGTCAGATGCGAATCGTGACCGAAGGGCGGACCCGCAAGTTTGTCGAAGCGGTCGAGCAAGTCACGTTCAGCGGACCGCAGGCCGCCGCGAAGGGACAGTCGGTTTGTTACGTCACCGAGAGATGCGTATTCAAGCTTCGACCCGAAGGCTTGCAATTGATCGAAGTGGCGCCGGGCATCGATATCGAGCGTGACGTGCTGGCGCACATGGCGTTTCGGCCCATCATCGGCGACGTTGCGGTGATGGACCCCCGCATCTACAGCCCGAAACCGATGGGACTCGCCGCGGTTCTGCAGGATTTGCAACTGACGGACCGCTTGAGTTACGACGAGGAGCGCAACATCCTGTTCGCCAACTTCGAAGGCATGTCGATTCGCGCTGAGGGAGACATCGAATGCGTGCGTCGCGTCTTCGAAGGCATGTGCGCGCGCGTGGGGCGGCGAGTGGCGTTGATCGTCAACTACGATGGCTTCCGGCTCGAGGAGTCGCTCGCCGACGAGTACTTTGAAATGGTCGCCGGCTTACAGCGCAAATACTATTCGACGACTACGCGATACACCACGAGCACCTTCATGCGCATGAAATTAGGCGATGCACTGTCTTCTCGCCAGTCCGCCGCGCATATCTTCGAAACGCACGCCGAGGCCTCCGCGTACATCCATGCCAACTCGCACGTCGCGGGCGCAACGTAAGCGTCTGCGCGCCGATGAATTATTTAGGTATGCGGAATTAGCCGTGCAACGGCGGTTAGACGCTGACAATGCCGCGTTACCCGCTTTTAATCATAAGACAAAAAGTCAGCGGGTTAACGCCGATGGGACACCGTACTATGGTATGCCATCATACTTTCAACGTGCAGGGAGAAGCCTTTTTCGAATTTCGAGGCCTTTCCTGGCAAATTCTTATATGAATGGATGGAGACACCATGAAAGACTCATCGGATGACAACGCTGTTTTTTCGATCGAGAGCGACTCGATCGAGTATGTCGGCCCCGAACATCGACACGGTAAGCCGAGTGACCTGTTCACATTGTGGTTTTGCACGAATGTCGCGCCGTTGGCCGTGATTTCGGGCGCCACGTCCGTGCTGGTATTTCATTTGGATCTCAAGAGCGCGATTCTCGCGATCGTGCTCGGCCAGTTCTTCGGCGCGATTTTTCACGCGCTGACGTCCGCGCAAGGGCCGCTCGTCGGCGTCGCGCAGATGATTCAGAGCCGCGCGCAGTTCGGCCGATATGGGTCACTGCTGGTGGTCGGATTTACGACGCTGATTTATCTCGGGTTTTTTGTCTCGAACATTATTCTTTCGGGAAAAACGCTTCACGCCGCTATCCCCGTCGTGCCCGAATCGATTGCGCCGGTCGTTGGCGCGCTTCTCTCTACGCTGATCGGGGTCCTGGGCTATAACCTGATCCATCGCTTCAACAAGGTGGGCGCATGGTTTATGGGCGGCGCGCTCCTCATCGGCATGGCGCTGTTGATTCCGAACCTGACCGCTGCGGCCCTTCATCAAGGACACTTCGATCTTGCCAACTGGTTCGCAATGTTCGGACTGTGCGCGATCTGGCAGATCAGCTTTGCACCTTATACGTCGGATTACTCGCGCTACCTTCCGAAGTCGACCGGTTTCGGCAAAGTCTTCGCGTTCACTTACTTCGGCACCTCGCTCGGGACGATTTTCGCGTTCGTATTCGGCGCATTGGCGGTGAGCGCGGGGCAGGGCACGGACGCGATGCAGGCCATCCACACGCAAACCGGCGCGTTTGGTCATGTCCTCATCTTCCTGTTCCTGATTAACATCATCGGCCACAACGGGATGAATCTTTATGGCGCGGTGCTCTCCGTCATCACGGCCGCGCAAACATTCAGCCCGACATGGCTTCCGGGGCGCAACGTTCGAATCGTTGTATCGACGGTGCTGCTGATTGCTTCGACCGCGACGGCATTGTGGGCGTCGAGCAACTTCCTCTCGATCTTCCTGAACGCCATCTTTGCGCTACGTATCGTGCTGGCTCCCTGGATTGCGATCAACTTGGTCGACTTCTATTTGATTAACAAGAGAAGCTATCAAGTCGAAGAGATCATCAGCAGTACCGGCGGTGCTTATGGATCGTTCAACTTCAAGGCAATCGGCGTTTATGTCTTCGGAATCGCGATTCAGATTCCGTTCATGGAAGAGTATTTCCACGGCGTGTGGGCAAACATCGCGGGCGGAGCCGATGTCTCGTGGATGATCGGTCTGGCTGTCTCCGCGCTGGTCTATTACGCGCTCGCATCGAAACGAGGCGCTCACTTGCGACGTGGCGCTCCCTCGCATACTCGCGCCTGAAAGTGAACACGCTGCTTCAAACATCCAAATTCACGCTTCAAAGGAGCCAAAATGAGAGACGATGATGCGCTGTTCGAAAAGGGCATGCCGATCCGACGCGCGGTGTTGGGCGCCGAATATGTCGATGCATCGATGGCGAAAGCTGACGACTTTATGATGTCGTTCCAGCGAGCCACGACATCGTGGGCGTGGGGGTGGGCCTGGGGAGATCCCACGCTCGATAATCGGACGCGCAGCCTGATGAATCTGGCGATGCTGACCGTGACAGGACACACCGAAGAGCTGAAGCTGCATGTTAAAGGTGCGTTGAACAACGGTCTTACGGTCGATGAAATCAAGGCTGCTTTGCTTCATGCAACTGCCTACTCAGGCATTCCATGTGGACTTGGGGCATTCAAGGCAGCCCACGAAGTTCTCAAACGAGAAGGCGCTATTTAACGAACCGCAAGGGAGGCCGACCTTGCACGTCGAGCCGGTGCTCGGTCCGATTGCCGAGCTGCTCGGCAAGCCGAAGCGCAGCGAGATCGATGCGGAGCTGATGGGGTTGCCCGACGCCGAGCCGCGGATTGAATCCATTCCGCCTTTCGAAGACGACATTTCCTTCGCCGCGCCGACCGGTTCGCCGTACGCGAATCAGGAAGCGGTCGATCTGCGGGCTGCCGCAACGAAACGTTCGTTTCGCTCGGCGAGGAATTCGCGACGTATCACGGCGTCGTGGAAGCGTTTCGCGTCGCGGACTTCACGCCAGACGTCACGATGCGCACCGGTGACATTTTCTGGCTGATGAACCTCGTGGGCGGTGGCGTCGGCTACACGCTTTTGCCCGGACGCGTGCGCGGCGTGTTCGGCGACAAGGTTCAGTTATTCCGCTCAAGCCGCAATATCTGATGCGTCAGACGATCGGCGTCAGCTTTCTGCGGGCCCGCGAGCGCCATCCGAACCTGCTCGCGCTGATGGCCTTCTGCCGTCGCACGAGAAGCGCCGACTGACGCTGCACTACTCGCCGTGCGCTCGTTCCCTGTCGATAAGTGCGCCGATGTCCGCCAGCGAAGTCCCGCTGCAGCTCACCGCGATGCCTTCAGCGAAAATCGCGCTGCCGAGCCGTGTCAGGACTTTTCGCGGGCGGAATCTCGACCGCCACGCGCGTACCCCGCTCCCACGCGACGCGCCATGTTGCTGGCGAGATCGGCGGCGATGTACGCGCCGTCGAAGAGCGGCCGCGCGACGCTGCTGCTATAGATACACGATGCCCGGCGCACGCATCTTGACAACGCCGAAGGCTTCGGCAAGCGCGGCGCGGGCGCGTCAAGCAAGGCGCAGTGCGACGGGACAGCCACACCGAGACGCTCGCAGCGCTGTACGCCGTGTTTGCCCCCGATGGCCGCTAGACGATGCATCGCGGTATCGCTGCCAGCGACGATCATCTCCGTTTCCGCATTGATGTTTGCCAAGACGACGGGGTCGGCCTTGCTCGACAGTTGTGCGATCAGGTGAGGTGAACCCGAAGCATTCAACGACGATAGATTCCTCCGTCTCATAGGAAGACCCTGGATTTTGTGCCGCCTAGCATGGGGAATCCCATGACCCGCTGAAGCCTTAGGGCCAACACGCGAAACCAGGAGCTTTGATGAAAATGTTCAAGCGAGGCCTCGCGGCGGCAAGTGTTGCGATTATTGGCTTGATCGCGAGTGCGCACGCCCTCCCGGACACGATGCCCGGTAACGGAAAAGCGGTTCGGTACGTGCAGGCCGATAATCTCGGTGCGAATTACGTGTCCGACCAGATCGTCACCCGCGCAATGAAAGCACTTGGCTATGACGTGCGGGTCAGCACGATGAACATCACGCTCTTCTTCCCGGCGGTCGCGCAAGGCGACGTCGATATCTCGACCGGAATTAACCTTCCCCAACGTGAGCCACAATTCAAGGTTGTCGAGCAGCAGGCTGAGGTCATCGGCACTGGCATCATCGCCGGCGGCGGTGTGAATGGCTACTTGATCGACAAGAAGACGGCGCTCGCCCATAACATCACTCGGCTCGACCAACTGAAAGATCCGAAGATCGCCAGTCTGTTCGGGACGGATGGAAAGGCCGACCTGATCAGTTGTGGTCCGGGCTGGAGCTGCTCTGATGTCGTGAACTATCAGTTAAAGAAATTCGGCCTCACGCGGACGGTGCGCGTCGTCAACGGAAAATACGAAGCGCTGATGTCGGACGCCATCTCGCGCATCAGGTCTGGCGCCCCGGTGTTCTTTTATGCCTGGAGCCCGTCATGGGTCACCGCCGGTCTGGTGCCGGGCAGGGATGTCGTGTGGCTTCCCGCTTCCGAGGATGCCTTGCCGCCGGGTATGCCAAACACGGGATCGGCGCTTGTCAAAGGTGTCGTCGGTTGTGCGGGTAACGCCGATCCATGCCGTATGGCGATGGCATCGTGGAATGGCGGCACGGTCGCAAACAAGGGGTTCATTCGCGACAATCCGAGTATTCGAGCGCTGATTCAGCAGGTGAAATTTAGCCAGGCCGCATGGTCGGGCTGGGAACTGGCTATCAGCAAGGCTCCCGGATCGTCCGGGCTGTTCTCTCGCCTGGCCGATCAATGGATCGCCGATAATCAGGCGCAATTTGACCAATGGATTGCGACTGCACGCACGGCGCGATAAACGACGCCGTCATATCCAAGGAGGCTTTCGCCTCCTCTCTCGCATTCCCCTTAAAGGACCGGAGACATCATGACGGACGTGCTGCCGCGCATCCTCGATACAAACGCCGAGTTCGTGTCGATCCGCCGTCGAATTCACGCGCACCCCGAGCTCTCCCTCGAGGAGCATGACACCAGCGACCTTGTCGCCGAACGACTTCATAACTGGGGCTACGAGGTCTATCGGGGCCTCGCGAAAACTGGCGTGGTCGGGACGTTGAAAGTCGGCGACGGCACCGGGCGGCTGGGGCTGCGAGCCGACATGGACGCGCTGCCGATCTCGGAGACGACGGGGCTCCCATACGCCAGCCAGAACAGTGAGGTCATGCATGCATGTGGCCACGACGGACACACGGCCATCCTGCTCTGCGCCGCGCGTTACCTGTCCGAGACCCGCCATTTTTCAGGCACGCTGAACGTGATCTTTCAGCCGGCGGAAGAGCGGTATTGCGGTGCGAAGATCATGGTGAACGAGGGACTGTTCGAAAAATTTCCGTGCGACATGGTTTTCGCGCTTCACAATCGCCCCGGCGAGCCGATGGGAAAGTTCGGCTTTCTTGCTGGATCGTTCATGGCGTCGTCCGATACCGTATACATCACCATCCAGGGCAAGGGGGGACACGGCGCCACGCCTCACCTTGCCTCCGATCCGGTCATCGCCGCGGCACACATCGTCATCGCTTTGCAGACGATCGTTTCGCGGAACACGGACCCGCTGGACACCGCTGTGATCAGTATCGGTGAGATCAGCGGGGGCACCGTGTCGAACGTGATCCCCGAGTCGGTGCGGTTGACATTGTCCGTGCGCGCGCTTCGTCCCGAGATCCAGCGCTTCTTGCACGACCGGATCGTCGCTGTCGTCGAGGCTCAAGCGGCGACGCTGGGCTGCAAGGCGACGGTCGATTATCAGTGGGGATGTCCGGCGGTTGTCAACGATGTCGCGGCCACCGAATTCGCGCGGCAGGTGGCACTCGACTGGGTGGGATGCGACGGATTGATTCCGGACATGCGGCCGACGGCGGGCGCCGAGGACTTTTCGTTCATGCTCCAGGCGGTCCCGAGCTGTTACTTCATCGTAGGCAACGGTACGAGCGGGGGGCACGCCGATAGGCGTTCGAGGCGGGTCGAAGACGTAGATGCGAGTTCTTCGACCCGGGCACAACAAGCGATCAGCGATCAATACGGGGCAGGGCCCGCTCCACCAGTTCGACCCAGAACGTCGCGCCGATCGGCAGGCATTCGTCGTTGAAGTCGAAGCGCGGGTTATGCAGTTCGTGGACTTCACCGCAGCCGTGTCCGTCGCCCGTTCCCATAAATACATAGCATCCCGGCACGGCTTGCAGCATGAACGCAAAATCCTCCGCGCCACCGGTAGGTCGTGCGTCCTTGTAAAGCGCCTCATCCCCGAAACGTGAGCGGACGACAGCACGCACGAATTCCGCGGCATCGGCATCGTTGACCACCGCCGGGCATCCCCACTGATAGTCCACTTCCGCAGTGCACCCGAGGGCGCTCGCCTGCAACTGCACCAATTCGATAAGCCGGTCGTGCAGCGCTTGCTGGACGTCGGGGCTGAGGGCCCGGACGCTGAGCTCGAGCTCGACGAGCTCCGGTATAACGTTGCCGGCCGTGCCGCCAGCGATCTTGCCGACGGTGACCACCGCCATGTCGGCGGGATCCGTATTGCGCGAGACGATCGTCTGCAGTGCGGTGATGATATGCGCCGCCGCCACGATAGGATCGCGAGCGAGACTGGGGCGAGCGCCATGTCCGCCGGCCCCGTGAATCTTGATGTAGACCGTATCGGATGACGAAGTCAGCGGCCCGGTCAGCACGCCGAACTGCCCCTTCGGATAGCTCGGCATGTTGTGCATGGCGAAGACCCGATCGCACTGAAACTTCTCGAAAAGCCCGTCGTCCATCATGATCTTCGCGCCGTTATAGCGCTCTTCCGCCGGCTGGAAGATCAGATGCACCGTGCCGTCGAATGCGCGCGTCGCGGCAAGACACCTGGCTGCGGACAACAACATGGCGGTATGACCGTCGTGGCCGCATGCATGCATGATGCCGGGGCGCGTGCTCGCATAGGGAAGGCCGGTGCACTCGGTAATCGGCAACGCGTCCATGTCGGCGCGCAAGCCGACGGTTCGCTCGCTTGTGCCGACCTTCAACGTGGCGACGACGCCGGTTCCCGCGAGCCCACGATGCACCGCGAAGCCCCACCCGGTCAACAGGCCGGCGACGAGTTCGCTCGTCTCGGCCTCCTCGAGCGACAGTTCCGGCCGCGCGTGAATCTGCCGCCGGAGTTCGACCATCCCGGTGGCCGTATCGGCGATATACGGGTGCAGCTTGCTCATGATTTTTCGGTAACCTCGTCGATTTCGGAGAATGCGGCCTTGGCGATACGGAAGCTGTCGATGGCTGCGGGGACGCCTGCGTATATCGCGGCCTGAAGAAATACCTCAAAGATCTCGTCGCGCGTAACGCCGTTGGTCAGAGCACCTTTTACATGCAGCTTGAGTTCGTGGGGGCGATTCAGCGTAGTCAGCATGCCCAGGTTCAACAGACTGCGCGCGCGTCGATCGAGTCCCGGGCGGTTCCATATTTCACCCCAACAGTACTGGGTCACCAGCTCCTGCATGGGCAGGTTGAACGGGTCGGCATTGGCGACGGCGGCATCGACATAGCTGGCTCCCAGCACCTCGCGTCGAGTGGCGAGCCCCTTATCAAAAAGCGCCTTGTTCATGATGTCCTCGGTTAGTGAGCCTTCTTGGCGTTGGCGACCCATTGATCCAGGTCCGCCTTGTTTGCTGCAACCCACTCGTCCGAGAGTTTCGAAACGAGCGCCGGCGAGCCGCCGTCCTTGCTGATAATGGCTTCCCAGCGCGACCAGGTCGCGCCCGGGAATCGAACTTGTTCGATAAGCGTTTTGGCAGCAGGGTTGGCCGCGATGAACTCCTTGTTGGCGACCGATCCCCAGTTCCACGAAGCCATCGCCATGCGGCAAGGGTTGGCGCCGCCAGCGCACCCCTCGACGTTTTTGACCAAGGCCGATCCCTTGTTAGGAACGTTCGGCGGCAATGCGTCGGCCGGCGTTGGCAGCCAGACGACGTCTACACCGGGCACCAGCGCATTGGTCACCCACGACGGACTCCAGGCGTAGAAGAAGGCAGGCTTGCCGCTTTTCACTTTCGTCACGGCTTCGACCATCAGCGCCTCATATTTGCCGCGCACGGATTTGACGGTCTGCTTCAGACCGAACTTGTCCAGTTGATAGTCCACTACGTCGCCGCAACTCCAGCCCGGATCGCAGCTGATCAGCTCTGCCTTGCCATCCTTGCCGAAGAGTGAGGCGATCTTTGGATCCTTCAGTTGCTCGAGGCTGGTGATGTTGTAGGCCAGCGCGGTCTTTTTGTCGATGAGATAGCCGTTGATGCCGTCTCCGGCGATCAGGCCCGAGCCCACGACCATCGCCTGCTGGGCGACGGCACGGAACCCCGGTTCGCGCTGCGGGAAATTTACGTCTGTTGCCAGGTCGACGTCGCCTTGGGCGACCGCCTGAAAGAACAGGGTTGTATTCATCGTGCTGAGCTTGACGTCGTAGCCGAGCATCTTGAACGCCTTGCTGACGATCTGCGCCACGACGTAATTGCCGCCAAAGCTATCGCTCTGCGCGTAGCGGATCGTTTTCCCGCTGCCCGGCAACGTCTGTGCGTTCACGGTCATCGTCATCGTCATCGACACCGCCAGCATCGCGACAGACTTCAGAAATTGTTTCATTTCGTCCCTTCAGGGTATTCACGGTCCTGACGACCGTCGGGTGGACGGGGCGGCGCTCCGGGCGCCGTCGGCAAACATCGTCAAAAAGGTGGACGCGCGCGTCGACGCGTCGACCGGCATGTCACATGGGGAAGACGAGCGCTAACGTCAGAGCGCGCGTTCCGGGTCCCCGCTCGCTTGTGGCGCGTCGCGCCCCCCGCGGAAAAAGCGCGAAATCACGGCACGAAACGTATGCTGGTTGCGCGCTCGAGTGCGGGTGAGTTTCTGCGTGAAGCGATCCAGCATCATTGCCAGGAGCACAATGGCGATCCCGCCCACTGCTGCGCGACCGACATCGAGCCGTCCCAGCCCCTGGAGCACGACGAGCCCCAGCCCTTCGGCGCCGATCATGGCCACGACCACGGACATGACCATCGCCGTGAGGACGGTCTGATTCAGGCCACCTAGAATGGTCGGGATCGCCAGCGGCAGTTGCACTTCCCACAGCAGTTGCCGCTTGTCGGCGCCGAATGCGAGCCCGGCCTCGACGATCTCGTGCTCCACCATGCGAATGCCGAGATGCGTAAAGCGAATCAGCGGCGGCATGGCGGCCGTGACCACGGCGACTTCGCCAGGCACATTGCCCACACCGAACAGCATCACGACGGGCACGAGGTACACGAACGTCGGCGTCGTCTGCATGATGTCCAGCAGGGGACGCACGATCATCCAGACTCGCTCGCTACGCGCGCTCCACACTCCGATCGGAATTCCGATGAGGGCGCAGAACAGGATGGCGGTCATGATCAGCGAGAGCGTCGTCATGGCTTCGCTCCATACGCCGAGCATCGCGATCGCGACGAACACGACTACGCTGAACGCCGCGACACCCAGGCTGGCCAGCCGCCAGAAGATCAGGAAGGCGACGAGCACCATGACGGGGAAGGGCACGGCATGGAAGATGCCGTCGTTGAACGTGAGCAGCCGCTCCACGGGCCATTTGATCAACAGGAAGAGCGGCCGCATGTGCATGGCCATCCATCGCACGCCCTCCTGAATCCATTGATCGAAGGGGAAGACCGCCAGTTGGTCGGCATTAAACATGTTGAACTCCCGCGCCGACGCCGGCGCCAATTCGAGCGAGCACCTGCTTCGCATCCAGTACGCCGATCAGCGTGCCGTCATCGTCGGTGACGCCAACCGGATGTTCGCCACTGCACCGGCCCGCGACGTCGATGAGCCGCATGTTCGCGCTGACGCTGGTGAACTGTCCGTTTGCTTGTGGAACGATCTCGCCCCGGCACGCGCTCGCAACTTGGGCACCGTCCAGCGTGCCGAGAACACGGGCCTGGGCATCCAGCAGAAAGCCGGCCGCGCCGGCGTTCGACGCCATGACCACCTTCCCCTGGCCCTGCCACAAGGGCGAGAGCGCTGTCATCACCGAGCGCGCGTCGAACAGGCGGGCGCGATCGACGTCTCGCGTGAAAGCGGCCACGTAGTCGCTACCGGGTTCCATTACGATGTTCTGCGGCGTGCCTTCGCGAACGAGGCGGCCGTCGGCCATGATGGCGATGCGCGTACCGAGCCGCAGCGCTTCCTGGAAATCGTGTGTGATGAAGAGGATGGTCTTGTTGAACGTCTTTTGCAGACGCAGCAACTCGTCCTGCATTTCGGTGCGGATTAGCGGGTCGAGTGCGCTGAACGCCTCGTCCATGATCAGCACGTCGGCCTCTGTTGCCAGCGCTCGCGCGAGACCGACGCGCTGACGCATGCCGCCGCTCAATTCGTGGGGCATGTGATAAGCCCAGCGCGCAAGGCCGACGATTGACAGCACTTCTTCGGCGCGACGGCGTCGCTCGGGGGCCGGCATGCCGCGCAGTTTCAGGCCGAACTCGACGTTTTCAATGACACGCCGATTCGGCAACAAAGCGAAGTGCTGGAAGACCATCGAGATGCGATTGCGCCGCACGTCGCGAAGTCCCGGTTCGTCCAGCGCACAGATATCATCACCATCGAGCAGGATGCGCCCGGCGCTGGGTTCGTTCAATCGGTTGATGCAACGTGCAAGCGTCGATTTTCCCGAGCCCGACAGTCCCATGATCATGTAGATCGCCCCGGACGGCACCCCGAGCGAGACATCGTCGAGTCCCACCACCTGGCCGAGCGCTTCGAGCACGTCCGCCTTGCGCCGGCCGGCCTTGAGCATGGCCAGCGCAGGCGCCGGCTTGTCAGAGAAAACCTTGTACAAATTTTCAATGCGGAGACGTTCAGTCACGGCGAATCTCCTCATGCGCGCCGGACAGCGGCGCAAACGCGGTCATTGGGGAAAAATCGGTCGGCACGAGGATGCGGTTCTCCGCGTGCTCGATGAGTTCGGACAGTTGCGGAATGAACGCCTGCCAGCGGGAGTCCTGTGCCAGGCACTGCCGGCGACGAGCCCGCTCGTCCAGGCTTGGGTAGGCCCAAAGGTGCGTCACCTGACTCAGCACGCCGATCTCGGTGGTGAAGTAGCCGATCAGGTGTCCGAGAATGGGCTGCTGGATTCCCAGGCCCTTGTCCCGGACGAGTTTCAAATACCGCGCCATGCAACCGTTACGGATGCGATAGATGCGCTCTTCGAGAATCATGCGCTTGCCTCCGATACGTCGTTGGCGAGAAAGGCCTGCAGCAGCGATGCAACGCGCTCGGGCGCCTCTGTGAGGATCGAGTGACGCAGGCCGGGCAGAATCTCGAGTTGCGATCCGGTGATGCATTCGTTCATGAACTGCGCCATGCGCGGATTCGATCCTTGATCGTCTTCCCCCGTGACGATCAGCGTCGGCATCCGGATCTGATCGATGAATCCGCCGAAATCCGTCTCGGCGAGCACGCGGTACGCGGAGGTGTAGCAATCGGGATCGTTCTCGGCGTTGCGTTGACGCAGATAGGCGATCCGCTCCGGGTTACGGACCTGAAAATCCTCCGTGAGCCAGCGCGACAGCGAGGCGTCGTAGTGAGATCCGCGCTCGCCGCTTCGCAACGCAGCGAGGCGAGCGAGCACACGCTCGCGTTCGTCGCGGGTGCGCCCGGACACCGTGGCGAGCAGCGCGAGCCGCCGCAGCCGCCCGGAGTGAGACAGGGCCATGCGCTGCGCGATGAGTCCGCCGAGCGAGAAGCCGGCCAGGTGGAATCGGTCGAAACCGACGTGGTCGGCGAGCGCGAGGGCGTCTCCGACGAAATCGTCGATCTCGTACCGACCCCTCACGCGGGACGATGTCCCATGTCCGCGCAGGTCGAACGTCAGCACGCGAAAATCATCGGCAAGCCGGCTGACGACATCGTCCCAGGCCTCGAGGTATGAACCGACGCCGTGAATACAGACGAGCTGTCGAGATCCGCGGCCCCGCAGGCGGTAATGCAGTGAGACGTCACCGACTTGCAGCGTATCGTCGAGGAAATCCTTCATGTCGAGAGCCCCTGGAATTAGCGCCCTGCGACGGCGAGCGCCGCAGGTCGTTCCGCGCGTTCGCGGCCGGCAAAGTGCGGCATCACTTCGCCGATGAACAATCGAAGCGTCTTCGCCTGCAGTTCGAACGGCAGGTTGAACGACAGCCCCAGACAGAACTGATCGACGCCCTGCGCTTCGTAGACTTCCAGCTTGCGAATGATCTCGTCCGGGGTGCCGAACATGAGGTTTTCCCTGATGGCCGCGGGATCGTAGTTGCCGCGATTGACGACTGCCTCATACGGAACGGCTTCCGGGAAGCCGTTGTGCACGGTGCCGATGTTCTGCATCAGGTTCTCGAAGTAGCGGCCATAGTCGACGCTGTGCCGTACGGCCGTTTCCCAGTCCTGCGGGCGGTCGTACACACACGTGCGCCGTTGCATCATGAAGCGCGGACGCGGGCGCTCGGGATGGTCGGCAACCGCCTTGCGGAACTTTTCTCCGAGTACGGCGATTTCCGACGCGGGGGCCGACAACGGTGTAGACAGAATATTGGCGCCGATACCCACTGCCCAGTCGAAACTTCCCGGATCGCGCGTGGCGACCCAGATCGGCGGATGCGGTTGCTGGAGCGGCTTCGGCACGGACGTGGCGAGCGGAAACTTCCAGTAATGGCCGTCGTGCTCATAGTCGCCTTCCCAGAGCTTCTTGACCGCCGGCACCAGTTCTTTCATATAGGCCACGCCTTCCTGCTGGGGCATCCCGCCGGCCATGCGATCGAATTCGTATTGATACGCGCCGCGGGCGATGCCCAATTCGAGCCGGCCGCCGGTCAGGTGATCGCACATGGCGGATTCTCCTGCGAGCCGAATCGGCGACCAGTAGGGGGCGACCAACGTGGCCGTACCCAGGCGGATCCGCTCGGTGTGCTGGGACAGCCACGTGAGCGTCATGAACGGATTCGGCGATATCGTGCACTCGATGGTGTGGTGCTCTGCAGTCCAGAGCGTCTCGAATCCGCCTTCGTCGGCAAGGCGGGCCAGGTGAAGCAGGTTCTGCTTCGCCTGCGTCATCGAGTCGTGGGGCGAAAAGCGTTCCATGCTGAGCGAAACTGCGAACTTCATCGTTAATCTCCGGGATTCAGTGGGCGATGGTTCAACGCAGGCGGATCACGAACGGGTCCTGCATCGCACCCGAGTAATCGATGACGATGTTCTTGACGCGGGAGAACTCGCGCATGACTTCGAATCCACCGCGGCGTCCGTAGCCGCTGTGCTTCATGCCGCCATTGGCCGACATGTAGGCCGCCGAGCGATAGGTATTGATCCAGACGGTGCCCGCATCGACGTCCCGGGCGAAGCGCATCGCGCGATCGATGTCCCGCGTCCAGATGCCCGCCGCGAGGCCGTAGTGGGTGGCGTTGGCCAGTTCAATGAGCTCCTTCTCGTCGCTGAAGGGCATCACACCGACCACCGGGCCGAAAATTTCCTCCTGCATGAAGCGCATGTCGTTGCGTGCCTTCGACAGCACGGTAGGCTCGTAGTACCAGCCGCCGGCCAGGTCGCTGCGCGTGGGGCGTTGCCCGCCTGCGGCGACTTTGGCGCCTTCCCGGATTCCGGAGGCAACATAGGTCTCCACCTTGTCGAGCTGGGCAGCAAGCGCGAGCGGTCCGATGTCGGTGTCTTCGTGCGTGGGATGGCCGACGCGCACGCGATTCGTGCGCCCGACAAGGGCCTCGACAAACTGGTCGTGGACCGAGGCTTCGACAAAGCAGCGCGAGCCGGCAACGCAGGTTTGTCCCGCGGCTGCGAACACGCCCGACACCACACCGTTGACTGCGCGTTCGATGTCGACGTCGCCGAAGACGACGTGCGGCGACTTGCCGCCGAGTTCCATCTGGCACGGCACCAGGTTCTCGGCAGCGTTGCCGGCGATGCGACGGCCGGTGACGGTGCTCCCGGTGAAGACAAACTTGGCGATGCCCGGGTGCTGGGTCAACGTGTCGCCGGTTTTCCTGCCGTCACCGGTCACGACGTTGACGACCCCAGGCGGGATGCCTGCCTGGATGACCAGTTCGGCGAGCGCCAGCGTCGACGCCGTGGCGTGCTCGGACGGTTTGACCACGATGGTGTTGCCGATCGCGAGGCACGGCGCAAGCGTGCCGGTCAGCATCATGAGCGGGGAATTCCACGGGATGATCATCCCGACAACGCCGAGCGGCTCACGCGTGTTGAAGTTCAGGGTGTCGAGCTTGTTCACCGGAATCGTGTCGCCTTGCAGCTTGTCGGCCATGCCGGCGAAGTAGAAGTACGAATCCGGGATCGCGCGCATCTGGGCCCGCATTTCCTTGAGCAGCTTGCCGTTGTCGCGACATTCGATGGCGGCGAGCGCATCGGCGTTTTCGAGCACCAGCTCGCCAAGGCGACGCACCAGCTTGCCGCGCTCGGTCTGCGTCATGCGACGCCAGGCCGGGTTAGCGAAAGCCGCTTGTGCCGAGCGCACGGCGGTGTCTACGTCGACTGCATCGCCCAGCGCGAATTCGTACCAGGGCTTGCCTGTGGTGGGGTCGAAACTTTGCAGATACTCGCCGCTATGCGGCTCGGCAAACTTGCCGTTGATGAAAAGTGGTTGCCGTGAACCTTCCAGCGACTGCAGCGTTGTGCGCATCGAATTGCTCCAATTCAAACGTGAAGGGGTTGATCCCACGGCTGTGCGTCGCCGACCATCGCGATGCGACCACCGTCGTGCGAATCCATGTAGATCGTGAAATTTCCGCCACCCGTCTCGCGCACGTAGCGGCGCAGCATCGAGCGGATTTCCCGTGACGGGATGTCGTCGAAGGGCAGTTGATCGAACGGGAAGAAGTGGAACCGGGGCGGCAGCATCGCCGCGGCCGCTGGCTGCGCCAGCCGGGCTCGGTACACCAGGTAGCCGGGATCGTTCTCGGCTGTGTCGAACACGGAATACAGGAACGTGTCGTCCGGAAGCAGCGCCAGTTCGCCGCCGCCAGCCAGAGGCAAGCGTCCCTGGGTGACGCGGCGCGGCGCCGTAGGCAGTACCCAGCCGTTCTTGCCGTCCTGCGCAAGGAGCAGGCTGCCGTGCGCATCGATGAGATAGCCGACGATCATGTCGTGGGAGGACAGCCAACCCGGCGGCAGCGGATCCTTGACGTGTGCATAGCGTCCGCGACAGAAGCCTAGCGGTGCGGCTGGACTCGTGCCGAACGCATGGATGCGGCCGATCAGGATGGTGTGATCGCCGGCATCGACCTGATCGTGAACCGAGCAGTCGAACCACGTCAGGCAGTCGCTCAGCACCGGCGCACCGGTGTGCACTGTGTCGTGACCGACGTCGGAAAACTTGTCCGGCGATTTGGAGGCGAACAGATTCGACACGTCCGTCTGCCCGTCATGCAGCAGATTGACGGCGAAATGCCCGGCTTCCTGGAAGGTCGGGTAGCTCGCGGCACCTTTGCCGATGCAAACAAGCAGCAGCGGCGGGTCCAGAGACACCGACGTGAAAGAGTTCGCGGTCATGCCGCGGGGACGCCCGTCTGCGTCGCGTGTCGTCACCACCGTCACGCCAGTCACGAATGTGCCGAGCGCGCGGCGCAGTGCCACTGGGTCGATGGCGGTGAGTTCGCCTCGGGCCGAGAATTGCATATCGATCACCTCGAAACGTCGTTACGTTGAGGTCAACGATAGGCGACCGATTTTATGGCGGCTTCCTGCGATCCGTAGGAGAGGATCGACTCATTAATCTCGAATGCGAGGCAGGGTTTTCTTGGATGCGGCCGCCTTGACGCCAGCATTCGCGAGGGTGTGAAGCTGAATGGCGAGTTCGACCGCGAAGCGCCGTTCCGGCGACTCGACGTCGATGCCGAACAGCTCCTGAATGCGCGACAACCGATAGCGCAGGGTCGTGACGTGCAGGCCCATTGCATCCGCGCAGGGCTGGCTGCGGCAGCCGGAGCGCAGATAGGCGGCGAGCGTATCGAGATACGGCGTGCCTGACGAGCGGTCGTGGTCGACCAGACCACCAATGGTGCCGTCCACAAAGCCGTGGACGTCCGCCGAGTCAGCCGCTCCCATCAACATGGGCAAGGGGCCGAGCCCCTGAATATCCAGCGGCCCGCTTCGCCCGAATTTTCGCGCCACGCGGATCATTCGCCAGCAGCGCTCCCATTCGCTGGCCAGTGGCTCGATGCCGTTGCAAACCTCGCCAATCGCCACGATCGGTTCGCGACCGAGCGAACGGGCTAGCGTCTCGGCGATGCGCTTCGCCAGCCGCGGCAAAGCCGACACGTCGCGCAGTCCCTCTTGCGGGATCAGGCAAACGAGTCCGCTCCCCACCGTGACAATATGAATGGGGACGTGCAACTGACGCGCCAGCAACTCGACCGTGCCATGGCTTTCCACCGATAGATTGCTGGCCGCGCGCGCCGGATCTGCGGGAACGCGTTGATCGGGAAAGTCGACCACCAGCATCCGCAGTGGCGAGATCAACGACAGTCCGAGGCGGCGAGCGCGGTGCAGGATGTCTTCCTCATCGCGCCAGCGGCGCTCGACGATCTCGAAGAAGAGTTCGGTCAGCGTCCTCGTCTCGAAGCGGAACCGGACCACGCTGCGCATCATCTGTACGCTCAATGCAAATCGGGCGCTTTCGAGCATGAGCTGGTGCAAGTCTCCGGACTCGGTGACGCCGAATGTCAGCAGGGCGCCGACAAGCTCTTCGTCCACCTTGAGGGGCGCGATGGCGGCCTTCACGTCGAGTCCACGATGCAGCGAGATCTCGACGGAGGTCTGCTGGAAGCGCTGGATGCTCTCGCGCACCAACGTGACCGTCTCCCGCCCGAAAGCGCCGGCGAGGCAGCGTTGCCACTCTGCGTCATCCATGGTGGCCGGAGCAGGGGACCTGGCGCCCACGAGGTGGTTGGCAAAGAAATCGATGACCAGTACGGGGCCGCCGAGCAAATCGGCCAACGTCGAAGTGAGGTGCTCGATCGACCCGCCAGCGAGTACCTCCTGCAACAGACGTCGTTGGGCCTCGAGCGCGTTCTGCAGACGCAGATGAGATTCCAGCTGGGCGCGTTGCCGATGCGCACGCTCGATGGCGATCGAGCCCAGATGCACGACAGTGGCCATGAACGTCAGATCTTCCTCGCTCACGTCGCGCACCGATCGCGATGCCACCGTGAGGACCATGGGCCTGCCTTCCAGGTCTTTCGATGACATCGGCAGGACCAGCACGGTGCGGTAACCGCGTTCCTTCGCTTCACGCCGATAACCGGGAAACTGCGTCGATTCGAGTGCGTCGCGGATGTAGACGGGTTCGTTATTTTGCAGCGCGATCAACGACGGGCTGGTCGCCAGCTCCCAGCGATCCTCGGTGTGCTGGGGCAGGATGCTCGTCTCGAACCGCGTCATCACTAGACCGTATCCGTGCGCCAGGTCGATGCTCATCACCGATCCGAGATCCCAGTCATCTTGCTGCACTGCGGAACGCACGAGGTCACGTAGCAGGCCATTGAGGTCTTCGTCTGAGCTGATCTGACTGGCGACATGGCGTAACGCCATCAGCCGTTGTTGTCGTTCGGGCATTCGGTGTCTCCTGACTGCGGGCCAATCTACACCAAAGCAGCGGAAGAAAAAAAAGATCTTCCGCCGAACCGGAGGAAGACGCCTCGGCAAAGCATCCTTAGCATCGGTATCAATAGGCGTGCTCTGCGCGCCACGACCGGCCTGCCATTTGGAGACACCTATGCTTAAGGACGTACGCAAAATCGCCACTTTCGTCGAAACGACCTATTGCGAAGGCGGCAAGACCGCCGACACGCCTGTCACGACCGTCATCGTCGCCGCTGTCATTCGCAACCCATGGGCAGGGCAGGGCTTCGTCGAGAACCTGCGCCCCGAAATTCTGCGCGTGGCGCCCGAGCTGGGCGAGATCATGACGAGTCGCCTGGTGGAGGTGATGCCCGGTGAGCAGGTGCAGGCTTACGGCAAGGCTGCAGTTGTCGGCGTCAATGGCGAGATCGAACACGCGTCGGCGATCATCCACACGTTGCGGTTCGGCAATCTGTTTCGCAATGCCGTGAACGGCACGGCGTTCCTGAGTTTCACGAACACGCGCGTTGGCCCCGGCGCGATGGTCTCGGTGCCGATGATTCACAAGTCGGAGACGGGCAAGCGTTCGCACTTCATCACGGGCACGTTCCAGATGGCCGACGCACCGGCGGCAGACGAAATTCTGCTCGCGATCGGCGCTGCCGACGGTGGCCGCGTGCATCCGCGTATCGCCGATCGCTTCCAGGACATGCAGGAAATGGGCATCGACCAGGCATCCGCCTGATCGGCCATTCGAGCACCGCCACCCACGATTGCACGCACCATGTCGTCGACCATCGCCTTTTTGAGCCGCATGTCGGCCGAATACCAGACGCCGTATCTCGCATCGTTACGGTCGGCCTTGCCGGAAGAAACGATTCAGCCGCTGCACGCGCTCACGCCTGCGCAGCGCGCGGCGACAACGATTGCAATCGTCGCCGATCCGGCTCCCGAAGACGTCGCGGCACTGCCGAAACTGGCGTGGATACAGAGCCTGTGGGCCGGTGTGGAGCAGTTGGTGGCTGGGCTGCCGACGGGCAGTCCGCCCGTCGTTCGCCTCGTCGACCCGGAGATGTCGCGGACGATGGCGGAGGCCGTGCTCGCCTGGACGTATTACCTGCATCGCGATATGCCCCGGTACGCGCGACAGCCGTCGATGCGCGTATGGGAGCAGCACGCTTACCGGAAGCCGTCGCAATTCTCTGTCGGACTGCTGGGGCTCGGCGCACTCGGGACCGAGGCGGCCAGGACGCTTGTCAACGCGGGGTTCGTGGTCAGAGGCTGGAGTCGCTCGCCGAAGGCGGTGCCCAGTGTCGAAACGTTCGCAGGCGAGGAGGGGCTCGGTACGGTGCTAGCCAGCAGCGATGTCGTCGTGAGCCTGATGCCTCTGACGGCGCAGACAGTCGCTCTGCTCGACGCGAAGCGATTACACACGATGAAACCGGGCGCGGGGCTCATCAATTTCTCGAGGGGGCCGATCGTCGTGACGCAGGATCTTGTCGCGGCGCTCGATCGACAGCACCTGTCGCACGCGGTGCTCGACGTCTTCGACGCCGAACCGCTGCCGACGACCTCGGGCCTGTGGGACCAACCGAACGTGACGGTGTTGCCGCACATCTCCGCGCCCACGGATCAGCAGACGGCGGCGCAGATCATTGCCGCGAATATCCGGGAATTCAGATCGTCGGGACGCGTTCCGGGGAACGTCGATATCGTGCGAGGCTACTGAGCGTGCAGACAAACAGCGCAGCCCTGTCCCCATCGATGCCGCGGCGCGCGCCACCCACCGTCCATCGCGCCCTGCGCGACGGGCTGCACATGGTGCGTCACATTCCCGGCTTGATCGCGATGGGAGACATGCTTGCCGTCAGGGGTGTACGCCGCGGCGATTCGCATGCAGGCCGGTCATGCTGAAACTGGACCGATTCGACATTGCGATCCTGAAAGCGTTGGCCCGGGATGGTCGAATAACGAAATCCCGGCTGGCTACGGAGATCCATCTCTCGGTCTCGCCTGCATGGGAGCGGGTCAGGCGCCTCGAAGAAGCGGGCGTCATTCGCGGGTACTACGCGTCTCTGGACTGGACCCGCGTCGTTCAGGCGAGCCGGATCATCGTCGAAATTTCTCTCTCGCGACATACCGCCGCCGATATGCAGCGATTCGAGGATCGCGTGCGTCGCTCGCCGGAAGTCACGCAATGCGATGCCACCGGCGGTGGGCTGGACTACGTGATGCAGGTGGTGTCCCGCGACATCGATCATTATCAGCGCTTCATGGACTGTCTCCTCACCGAAGGCCTCGGGATCGAACGTTACTTCACGTACGTCGTGACGAAGGTCGTGAAGGATGGCGCTGAAGTCGTGCCCTCTTGGGCCGATTCCGCCTGACATCTCCTCGTTTGTGTAACCAACAACGGAAACTGGGCTAAGGTCGCCGCGAGGGTATTCAAAGGATCGCGCTCGAGGCTCGGCAGAGGATGTCTGCATCAGTGCCATTGCGTCAGCAAGGGATTGCCGAGCGAAGACGGACAAACGCGGGCTGCAGGCGACCAGGATGGAACCGCCGGGTTCGGCCCATCGAACCTGACGAAGAGTAGCGACGCCCACGGGAATCTGCGCGGCTCGTGGACATTGAAGGGGCGCATCACGAATTGATCACTGACGAACAATTTCTCGTCGTGACGCCGTCCACGCGTCGTAATTGGTGTTTGCCCTAGCTCAGCTGGAAAGGCGTTGACTTAATTAAATCAATTGATTTAATCTTGATCCATGGACTGACACGATCGTCTTACGGCGAGCGGACAGGGCTTGCACAGGGTGTGGAAGGAGGCGGGTTCGCCGAATGGCGGTGGCGATCGAAATGGAGCGTCTGACATGTCGAACAAGCAATCCCGGCATCAGCATGGATACAACGGCCCCCGCGTTCGCGACCTGAATCGGGCGCTGGTGTTGGAGGCCATCCGTCAGGAACCCGGAATTGGAAGGGCAGACATAGCCGCGGCCACCCGCCTGACTGCGGCGACGATCACCAACATCGTCACGGCACTCATCGCCGACGGCGCGGTTGAAGAGTCGATTGACCGCGAGGTGCGTACCACGGGGCAACCTGTCCGCAGTTTGCGCATCATCGCTGACTATGCAAGCACGATTGGTCTGCACTTTGACCATGAGTTCGCAACGGGTGTACTGGTCGACGTGGCCGGCAACGTCATTCATCACGCACGCCAACAGTTGTCCATTGAGGATCCTGTTCGTGCGGTCGGCGTGTTGACGAATATTTACCAATCGCTCGCCAATCATCCGCAGCGTGGCGGAAAACTGCTCGGTGTCGGTGTCTCGGTAATGGGGCCGATTGACAGTCAGGGTGGGCTGGTCTGCCAGTCTACCGAGTATCCAGCGTGGCGGGACTTCCCGTTCAGCGAAGTTCTCTCCCAGCACATCGATCATGAAATCCATATTGAAAACAACGGGACCGCCGCTGGACTCGGCGAATATTGGTTCGGCGACGGTCAGCGACTGGGCAGCTACATCCACGTTTTCGTCGGCAACGGGCTCGGTGGGGCGTTGCTGATGAATCGCCGCGCAGTCCGCGGCTTGACGGGCAATGGTTGCGAGATCGGGCATGTGAATGCCTATAAGGATGGAAAGCCATGCTTCTGCGGCGCACGCGGATGCCTGGAGACGGTCGTCTCTCTCCGTGGCTTAGCGCACGCATTGGGCCGCGACCACGCCGGCGAACTCGATCTATCGGCACTTGGTGCGAACCCCAGTGATGCCGTCACGGTGTGGATCGACCAGGCCGGTGCTGATTTGGGAAGGGTGCTGACCAGCGTCTCAAACGTGGTCGATGTGTCCGACATCATCATCAATGGACTGCTACCTCCGGCGATGCTCGAGCAACTCATTGAGAAAGCGTGCATATCAGCAGCGGACTATGAGATGAACGGTCGACCCAAGCGGCTTTCGTTTCATCAGGGTCGGGCAAACAGCGAAATCTCGGCCGCCCTTGGAGCGGCCACCATGCCGCTTTACAGCAACCTCTTTTGAAAGACCTTCCTTGGTTTCGATCGTTTCATATATCGAATAGTTATCCTAAACGATACTCTCGCGAAGAAGTGCCATGACTAACACTGAGCTGAACCTGGCCGGGAAAACCGGCTACATCCTAACGATGGGCGAAATCCTGGTCGAGATCATGGCTAGCGAGCGCGGACAGTCGTTTCGCAAACCAGGGACACTCCTTGGCCCCTTCCCGAGCGGCGCACCGGCCATTTTCATCGATCAAGCTGCCAAAGCGGGTGGCCGATGCGCAATGATTGGCTGCGTCGGCGACGACGACTTCGGGGCTCTCAACATCGAGCGCCTTCGGACAGATGGTGTCGAAATGTCAGGCATCGCGGTCGTCAAAACTGCGACCACGGGAAGTGCTTTCGTCACTTACCGGGACGATGGTGATCGGGATTTTGTTTACAACATCACTAACAGCGCCTCGGGCTTTCTCTCCGTCGAGTACGTCAACGACGACCTGCTCAAGCAGTGCAGCCATTTTCATGTGATGGGCTCGTCGCTCTTCTCGCCGTCGATCATCGCGGCGATGAAGAAGATCCTTGAGACCGTCAAGGCGAACGGGGGAACAGTGAGCTTCGATCCCAATATCAGAAAGGAAATGCTGCGAGTCCCCGAGATGAGAAGAGCGCTCGATTTTATTCTCAACTACACGGATGTATTCCTGCCCAGCGGTCACGAAGCGATGCTGCTCACCGGCGCGACCGACGAAAAGGGAGCCATCGCGGAATTGCTCGGTCGCGGCGTGCGCGAGATCGTGATCAAACGCGGCAAGGATGGATGCAGCTATCTCAACGGACAGATCGAGCTGAATGTTGCCGCCTTGCCCGTTCAGGAGATCGACCCGACTGGAGCGGGTGATTGTTTCGGTGGCGCCTACATCGCATGCCGCGCCCAGGGCTTCAGCGTTGAACAGTCTTTGCAGTATGCGATCGCGGCGGGTGCGCGGGCTGTCACGGTCAGTGGGCCGATGGAAGGAACGGCGACGCTGGCTCAGCTCGACGAATTCATTGCAAACCTCTCGGAGTAGCCTGATGGCTAACGTGGTATCTCGCCTCTCGGGTGGCGAAGGCGCAGCAAAGAAACTCAAAGGCATCTATTCGATTTGCTCGGCGCATCCATGGGTGTTGGCTGCAGCGATGAAGCAAGCGCTCGACGACGATACGCCGCTTCTGATCGAATCAACCTCGAACCAGGTGGACCAGTTCGGCGGCTACACCGGCATGAAGCCGGCCGACTTCGTGCGTTTCGTCTATCTCATCGCTGATCGGGTTGGCTTGCCTCACGAGAAGCTGATTCTCGGCGGGGACCACCTCGGGCCCAATGCGTGGCGCAGCCTGCCTGCGGAGGAGGCGATGCAACGGGCGGATACGCTCATCGATGCCTACGTATCGGCCGGCTTCACCAAGATTCATCTCGATGCCAGCATGAGCTGCGCAGATGATCCCGCCCGGCTATCGGACGATGTCGTTGCCGAACGGGCGTCACGGCTGTGTGCGATTGCTGAGGCGGCGGCCGAGCGCGAGGGAAAAAGCCAAAAACCGCTCTACATCATTGGGACTGAGGTTCCCGTTCCTGGCGGTGCGACGGAAGAACTGGAGACTGTCGAAGTTACCAGTTCGGAAGCTGCGTTGGATACGGTCGCCGTTCACCGCAACGCGTGGCGTGAACGCGGTCTCGACGAGGCCTGGAAGCGCGTCATCGCGCTTGTTGTCCAACCCGGCGTCGAGTTCGACCACACGAAGGTCGTCGACTACCAGCCGGAACTCGCAGCGACGCTCTCCGGCGTTCTTGATGAGCTGCCCGGTATGGTCTTTGAAGCTCACTCGACCGACTATCAGAAGCCGGAAGCTTTGGCGGCGCTCGTTCGAGACGGATTCGCGATCTTGAAAGTCGGCCCCGGCGTTACCTTTGCGTTGCGCGAAGCGCTCTTTGCGTTGGCGGATATTGAAATGGAGCTCGTCGCCCCGGAAGCAAGGTCCAATCTTCGCGATGTGGTGGAAAGGGTCATGCTGTTAAAGCCCGGTAACTGGGAGAAGTACTACCACGGCGACGACCGACAAAAGCGCTTGCTTAGAACTTACAGCTATAGCGATCGAGTTCGCTACTACTGGGCCGACCCTGAGATCGACGCGGCGGCACAGAAGCTAATTGGCAATTTGACAGGCATCCGCCTTCCGGAAAATCTGCTCAGCCGCTACCTGCCTGAGCAGTACTGGCAAGTCAGACGCGGGTTGATCGATGCGACGCCGATGAGCCTTATTCAGAGCAAGATTCGCGAAGTCATCGGCGTGTACGCCGAAGCATGCAACGTGTGATTCGGTTAAAGCTGGACGGCAATAGGTAGCGAGACATCAGCCTCAAAGAACTTGTCATCCACGCGAACCGATTAGTTATACAAACTACATGACGTCGTCATCGACGTTCAGCAAAAGGAGATGAAGGATGAAACTGCAAGACAAGATTGCCGTTGTTACCGGCGGCGCAACTGGAATCGGTGAGGCCGTCGTGCGGAGATACCTCAGCGAAGGCGCGAAAGTCGTCGTGGTCGACGTGAAGCCAAAAGCTGAGCTCGCAAAGACCTACGCCGGTGTAGATGAAGGTCAGATTCTCCTGGTTCAGGCGGACGTCACGAAGCGGGAGAGTATCGAGGCGATCGTCCAGTCTACAGTCGACCGCTTTGGACAAGTAGATATTTTGTTTAACAACGCAGCGATTTTCGACATGCGTCCGTTGCTCGACGAGTCCTGGGACATTTTCGATCGCGTCTTTGCCGTGAACGTGAAGGGGATGTTCTTCCTGATGCAGCGCGTTGCACAACACATGGTGGATCAAGGCGGCGGTGGAAAGATCATCAATATGGCGTCACAGGCCGGGCGGCGAGGTGAGGCGCTGGTGTCGCACTACTGCGCGAGCAAGGCTGCCGTCATCAGCTACACGCAGTCCGCCGCGCTCGCACTCGCGCCCCATCGCATCAATGTCAACGGCATCGCGCCGGGTGTCATCGACACACCGATGTGGAAGGACGTCGATGCGCTCTTCGCGCGCTATGAGAACCGTCCGATCGGCGAAAAGAAGCGCCTGGTGGGCGAGGCGGTCCCGTTAGGACGCATGGGACGTCCGGACGAGCTGACCGGCGCCGCAGTGTTTCTGGCCTCTGATGACGCGGACTACATAACCGCTCAGACGCTCAACGTGGACGGCGGGAACTGGATGAGTTGATTGTTTCTGGCGCCGGGGCGGGCGCACATAACCCCCCCCGCCCGGCTTAACGGCGTCGAGACAAGTGACGCGCAAACCGAAGTAAAAAACGAACGGAGACTCTCATGAAGATGAAAAACTCAACGCGTCGCGCGTTGATTCGCAAAGTTGCGCTCGCGGGCCTCTCGGTTTGCGCGGCACAAGTCGTCAGTGCGGCAAACGTGACCATCGCAACGCTGAACAATCCGGACATGCTGGAACTCAAAAAGCTTTCCACGAGTTTCGAGAAGGCGAACCCGGATATCAAACTGAACTGGGTGATTCTCGAGGAAAACGTGTTGCGCCAGCGTGCAACGACCGACATCACCACCAACAGCGGGCAGTTCGACGTGGTTGCAATCGGTACGTACGAAACGCCGCAGTGGGGCAAGCGCGGCTGGCTGGTGCCGATGAACAATCTGCCCGCTGATTACGATCTCGACGACGTCGTGAAAACCGCTCGTGATGGCCTTTCCTATAACGGCCAACTTTATGCGCTGCCGTTCTATGTCGAAAGCTCAATGACCTTCTACCGCAAGGATTTGTTCCAGGCAGCCGGTCTCAAGATGCCGGATCAACCGACTTACGACCAGATCAAGCAGTTCGCCGACAAGCTCACCGACAAGTCCAAAGGGCAGTATGGCATCTGTCTGCGCGGCAAGGCGGGCTGGGGCGAGAACATGGCGTACGTTTCGACGGTCGTGAACACCTACGGTGGGCGCTGGTTCGACGAGAACTGGAAAGCCCAGATCGACACGCCGGAGTGGCACAAGGCGATCACCTTCTACTCGGATCTGTTGAAGAACGACGGCCCCCCCGGAGCGAGTTCGAACGGCTTCAACGAGAACCTCACGTTGATGTCCTCCGGCAAGTGTGCAATGTGGATCGACGCGACCGTCGCTGCGGGCATGCTCTACAACAAGGCCCAATCGCAGGTGGCCGACAAGATTGGCTTCGCCGCGGCACCGACGGCCGTCACGCCGAAGGGCTCGCACTGGCTGTGGTCGTGGTCGCTCGCGATCCCCAAGACTTCGAAGTCGCAGGATGCTGCGAAGAAATTCGTGACGTGGGCAACGTCGAAGCAGTACATCGAGATGGTCGGAAAAGACGAGGGCTGGGCGTCGGTCCCCCCGGGCACCCGGAAGTCGACTTACGCACGTCCCGAGTACAAGCAGGCTGCACCGTTCGGCGAATTCGTGTTGAAGGCGATCGAAACGGCCGACCCGAACGACTCGTCGCTCAAGAAGGTGCCATACAGCGGCGTTCAATTCGTGGGCATCCCCGAGTTTCAGTCTTTCGGGGCAGTGGTGGGGCAGGCCATCGCGGGCGTCGTCGCTGGGCAAACCAGTGTGGACGCAGCGCTCAAGTCGGGCAACGCTGCCGCCGACCGCGCTGTGAAGCAGGCGGGTTATCAGAAGTAAGCCCCCGAAACCGTCTGTAGTAGCAAACGGGCAGCACCGCCTTCTGTCTACGGTGCTGCCCAACGCATCGAGAGGTGTCACGATGAGTCAACTGAATCCCCCTATCACCGATCATCACCTGGAGGACTCAGCCGCCGAGCGCGACAAGCGGCGCGCGAAGTCCGTGCGCTGGCTGATCACGCCATCGATCGGGCTGCTCTTCCTGTGGATGGCCATTCCGCTCGCGATGACGATATGGTTCTCGTTTTCGCGCTACAACCTGCTGAACCCCGATGTCAAAGGCTTCGCGGGTCTCGACAACTTCGAGTTCCTCGTTACCGACCCGGCGTTCGGGCCGTCCATCGGCCACACGCTGACGCTGATCATCTCGGTGCTCGTCATCACGGTGGTAGGCGGTGTGCTTCTCGCCGTGCTGTTCGACCGCAAGTTCCTGGGTCAAGGCATCGCGCGGCTGCTGGTGATCGCACCGTTCTTTGTGATGCCGACGGTCTCCGCGCTAATCTGGAAGAACATGATCCTGCATCCGGTGTACGGCCTGATCGCGGGGCTCATGCGCTCGATGGGTATGCAGCCGATCGACTGGTTCGCCGACTATCCGCTCTTTGCGGTGATCGTGATCGTCGCGTGGCAGTGGCTGCCGTTCGCGTTCCTGATTCTCTTCACGGCGATTCAGTCGCTCGACCAGGAGCAGAAGGAAGCGGCGCGCATCGATGGCGCGGGTCCGTTCGCGATGTTCTTCTTCATCACGCTGCCGCATTTGAAGCGGGCTATCGCCGTCGTCGTGATGATGGAAACCATCTTCCTGCTGTCGATCTTCGCGGAAATCTACACGACGACCGGCGGCGGTCCCGGCACTGCGACGACGAACTTGTCGTACCTGATCTACGCGCTCGGCCTGCAACAGTTCGATGTGGGTCTTGCCTCGGCGGGCGGCATTCTCGCGGTCATTCTCGCCAACATCGTCGCGTTTTTCCTCGTGAGAATGCTCGCGAGGAACCTCAAAGGGGAGTACGAGTCATGAGCAGCCATCATCCGGTAACCGGAACCACGTCGATGCCCGTGCTGGATCATGTGAAGCGCATCGTGCCGGGCATCGTCGCGTGGATCTTCTCCATCCTGTTGTTCTTCCCGATCTTCTGGATGACGATCACCGCGTTCAAGACCGAGCAGCAGGCGTATTCGTCGTCGCTGTTCTTCACGCCGACGCTAGAGAGCTTCCGCGAGGTGTTCGCGCGCAGCAATTACTTCGGCTTCGCGTGGAACTCGGTGCTGATCTCGGTGGGCGTCACGGTGCTCTGCATGATTCTCGCTGTGCCGTGCGCCTATGCGATGGCGTTCTTTCCGACCAAGAAGACGCAGTCGGTCCTGCTGTGGATGCTGTCCACGAAGATGATGCCGTCGGTCGGCGTGCTGGTGCCGATCTATCTGCTGTGGAAGAACACGGGCCTGCTCGATACCGTGACCGGCCTCGTGATCGTGTACACGCTCATCAATCTGCCGATCGCCGTGTGGATGGCCTTCACGTACTTCAACGAAGTGCCGAAGGACATCCTGGAGGCGGGCCGCATCGACGGTGCGACGACATGGCAGGAGATCGTCTATCTGCTGATGCCGATGGCGCTGCCCGGTCTCGCATCGACCGGCCTGCTGCTCATCATCCTGTCGTGGAACGAGGCGTTCTGGAGCATCAACCTGTCGAGCTCGAACGCGGCACCGCTGACGGTGTTCATCGCGTCGTATTCGAGTCCGGAAGGCTTGTTCTGGGCGAAGCTCTCGGCGGCTTCGCTGCTCGCGGTCGCACCCATTTTGATCGTAGGTTGGGTCTCGCAGAAGCAACTGGTGCGTGGCCTTACGTTTGGCGCGGTGAAGTGAGGAGCCGAGCGTGAATCTAGAACTGAGCGCTCATACCGACGAGCACGCCGACCTTTTGATGATCTGCGATTGCGACGGTGTGTTAATCGACAGCGAAGCCGTCGCGGCGAGGGTTTTGATCGAGCAACTGCATACGCTTTGGCCGAGTGAAGAACCCGAGCCGATCTTGATGCCGCTACTAGGGCTACGAATCGAGACAGTGCTCGCGCGGACGGCCGAGGCGCTTAACCGCTCGCTCGATGCGTTCCAAATAGAGCAGATCCGACGGGCCGTGGAGTCGGCGGCCGTGGAGGCCCCGGCGGTGCAGGGCGTGGCCCAGGCGCTAGGGAGCATTCCGCTTCGCAAAGCATGCGCGAGCAACAGCTCTTCGTCTTACGTCGAGGCGGCGCTCTTCCGCACAGGCCTCGTTCGCTTCTTCGGCGATCGGCGGTACACCGCGGATCTCGTTGCTCATCCGAAGCCCGCGCCAGACGTCTATCTCTTGGCCGCGCGCACGCTGCGAGTTCCGGTATCGCATTGCCTTGTTGTGGAGGACAGCGCTGCGGGGGTCGCCGCAGCGACGGCCGCAGGTATGTCCGTGCTCGGCTTCGTCGGTGGCGGGCACGCGACTGAGGGACAGGTCGCCGCGTTACAGGGCGCCGGGGCCAGTACCGTGTTTGACGACATGCGGATGTTGCCCGCGCTGGCTGCTGACTGGATCAACAACGCTGCTTTCGAAGTTCGCTAATGCCGGAGGCAAGGCCTACCGGCGATCGATGCATAGGAGACTTATCATGGCAAGCCTGACGCTGAGAAACATCAACAAACGATATGAAGAGATGGAGGTGATGCGTAGCGTCAACCTCGACATCAACGACGGGGAGTTCGTTGTTTTTGTCGGCCCGTCCGGTTGCGGCAAATCCACGCTGATGCGCATGATCGCGGGATTAGAGGACATCAGCGGTGGTGACCTGATGATCGACGGCGAGCGAGTGAACGAACTCCCGCCGGCTAAGCGTGGAATCGCGATGGTGTTTCAATCGTACGCGCTCTACCCGCATATGTCGCTCTACGACAACATGGCATTCGGCCTCAAGCTCGCAGGCGAGAAGAAGCCTGCAATTGACGCGGCCGTCAAGAACGCCGCGAAGATTCTGCACATTGACCACCTGTTGGATCGCAAGCCGAAGGCACTTTCGGGCGGGCAGCGCCAGCGCGTGGCGATCGGTCGCGCGATCACGCGCAAGCCAAAGGTATTTCTCTTCGATGAGCCGCTTTCGAACCTTGACGCCGCTCTGCGCGTAAAGATGCGCCTCGAATTTGCGCGCCTTCACGATGATTTGAAGACGACGATGATCTACGTGACGCACGATCAGGTGGAAGCGATGACGCTGGCCGACAAGATCGTAGTGTTGTCGGCCGGCAATATCGAACAGGTTGGAACGCCGAACGAGCTCTATCACATGCCGGCGAACAAGTTTGTAGCGGGCTTCATCGGCTCGCCCAAAATGAATTTCCTGTCGGGCACGATCGCTGAGGTGCAGAACGGAGGCGTACTCGTGAATTATGCGACCGGCGAGACTCAACGGGTTGCCGTGCTGCCCGGCAATGCCAAACCCGGTGACGCGGTGACGGTTGGTATTCGCCCGGAACACCTGCTGCCTAATGCACCGAGCGCTGATACATACGGCGTCTCGGCGACCACAATGACCGTCGAGTCGCTCGGTGACGCGGCTTACCTCTATGCCGAATCGGATGTGGCTTCAGATGGATTGATTGCGCGAATTCCGCCCCTCGAGAAGCACGCGCGCGGCCAACAAGTGAAGCTTGGGACGTCGCCTGACCATTGCCATTTGTTCAACGCAGAAGGGATAGCGTTCCAGAGAAATGTTCTTGACGCAATGGCGGCCTGAACCGATTCTTCCAGAGTAGGCTATTCCTTCCGAAGATCGGCGACCTAGAGAGCGGGGGCGGCGCGTAAGCAAACCCTATGTCAGCACGGCGCCGGGGTCTAGCCCCTTCCCCGAGGCACGACGGTTAGGCGCTGATCAGCTTTGCCCTGAAAGGACGTCGCGCTGATCATCCGTGCAATTCGCGCATCCTCTTCTTTGGGGCTCACTGGGACCACTGTGCTATGTGCAGCTGAGAAGGCCTCGCCAATTGCTGACGATTGGGGCGCAATCCAGCGACGTGTTCTAGGGAGCCGATTCTCCGAGGTGCTAAATGTTATGGAGGACTGCTACGATTGTGCCCAACGCTACAATTTGCCATGACAAAGAGAAGACTCAGGAGATGAAAGGTGCCCCGGTCAAAATCTCGAGCCACCGCGCGCTCCCGACAAGCGCGGCTTCCTAAACACATGCTCTTACCCCTCCGACACCTATGTCCGTGAGCAGTCGCTGGTATCTCATATGGCTCTGGTGGGATGGTGGGATGTAGTACCCCAGAAGGTTATCGTCATGGCCTTCATGAACTAATCCGTATCACGTATCCGGCGTTCGGTTTGGCGTGGAATACGCACTATACGAAGGAACTTCGCAACGAAGCGGTCACCGGAGCTTGACCAGTGACCCATTAAAACCCGCTTGTCAAAATGAGGGAGGTCCTTATAGGCGGTTCACCAGCACCTCCCCAAGCCAGTCCACCCGCATCTCTGGCACGGCATTGATGAGCTTCTGGGTGTAGGGGTGTTCGGGGTTGTCGAAGATCTTGTCGGTCTGGTCGAACGCCACGAACTTGCCCTGCAGCATCACGGCGGTGCGGTGGGCAATGCGATGCACCACGTCCAGATCGTGCGTGATCAGCAGATAGGACAGACCTAGTTCACGCTGCAGCTTGCGCAAGAGTGTGAGAATTTCCTCCGCCACCAGAGGGTCAAGCGCCGAGGTGGGTTCGTCCAGGATGATCATGTCGGGACGGGCTGCCAAGGCGCGCGCAATACACACGCGCTGCTTCTGTCCGCCCGAGAGTTGGCCGGGCCTGCGCGAGAGGAACTCGTGCGGCAGTTCCACCAAGTTGATCAGCTCCTTGGCGCGCGCTTCCGCTTCAGAGCGACTTGCGCCAAAGTAGAATTCCACCGGGCGGCCGATGATGTCCATAAGCGTCTGGCGTGGGTTGATGGCCACGTCAGGAATCTGGTACACGAGCTGGATGCGTTGCTTGAGCTCTTTGCTGCGCTCCTTGAGGCTGTGCGGCAAGGCCTTGCCTTGGAAGACGATCTCGCCACTGCTGGGGGGCAGCAGGCCCGTAATCACGCGCGCCAGCGTCGACTTGCCCGAGCCCGACTCGCCCACCACGGCCACAGTTTCCCCCTTCTTGAGATCCAGGCTCACGCCCTTGACCACGTGGAAGCTGCCGTAAGAGGCATGGCAATCCTTGATAGACAGCACCGTCTTGTCGACCTCAACCGTGCCTAGCGCAGCGCGCTCGCTGGCGGCCGCACCGCGCACCGCCACTAGGCGGGCGGTGTATTCCTGCTTGGCATCGTGCAGGATTTGAACCGTGGAGCCTTGCTCCACTTCCTTGCCATGGCGCAGCACCTTGATGCGGTCCGCCACCTGGGCCACCACGGCCAGGTCGTGGGTGATGTAGATAGCCGCCGTCTTGTACTCGTGAATGAGCGACTTGAGCAGGATCAGCACTTCAATCTGCGTGGTCACGTCTAGCGCGGTAGTGGGCTCATCCAGGATCAGCACGTCGGGGCGGCAGGACATTGCCATGGCAGCCATGGCGCGCTGCAACTGGCCACCAGACGCCTGGTGCGGATAGCGCCCACCAAAGTTGTCGGGGTCGGGCAGGTCCAGCGAGCGGAATAGCTGGCGCGCCCAAGTTTCGGCCTCGATCCGGGTCATCAGCTTGTGAATGGTGGGAGCCTCGCACACCTGGTCCATTAGCGTGTGGGCCGGGTTAAAAGCAGCAGTGGCGCTTTGGGCAATGTAGGCAATGCGCTTGCCGCGCATGCCGCGGCGGCCATCGGCGTTCAGGGCGCGGATGTTGGTGCCGCCTAGGATCACCTCGCCAGCGGCAATGTGCACGCCGGCGCGGGCGTAGCACATGCTCGACAAGCCAATCGAGGATTTACCTGCGCCGCTCTCACCAATCAGACCCAGCACCTCGCCCTTTTTGAGCGAGAGTCCAACGTTGTCCACGATGGTGCTGCCCGAAATGCTTTCTAGGCGCAGGTTCTTGATTTCCAGGATCATTTGATCGTTCATACCCAGAGCTTCCTTACAGTTCTGCTTGTGCGCCCGAGGGGCGTGCGTCGATGGACAGCATCCAGTCCACCACCTGATTTACCGACACGGTGAGCAAAGCAATAGCAGCAGCGGGGTAGATGGGGGCCATCATGCCGAAGTTGATGGCTGCGGCGTTCTCGCGCACCATGCCGCCCAAATCGGCGTATGGCGGCTGAATGCCCAAGCCCAGGAAGGACAGGCCAGCAATGAACAGGAAGTTGAAGCAAAAGCGCAGGCCAAACTCCGAGACCAGCGGCGCCCAGGCGTTGGGCAGGATCTCGCGACGGATGATCCACCACAGGCCTTCGCCGCGCAGGCGCGCAGCCTCCACGTACTCCAGCACCGCGAGGTTCATGCCAAGCGCACGCGCCAGACGGAACACGCGGGTGGAGTCGAGCACGGCAATGGTGAGAATCAGCACCGGAATGCTGGAACCGAACACGCCCAGGATGATCAGCGCGAAAATCAGATTGGGAATGGACAGCATCACGTCCACCAGGCGGGTGAAGAAAAGGTCCACCCAACCACCCCGCACGGCGCCGATAAAGCCCAGCACGATGCCGATGAAGAACGACAGTAGGGTAATGGCCAAGGCCACGCCAATGGTCATGCGCGAGCCATACATGATGCGGGTTAGCATGTCGCGACCAATCTGGTCGGCGCCCAGCAGCATGGTCATGGAGGGCTCATTCCAAGTGCTGCCCACGTTTTGCGACTGCCCGTAGGGAGCCAACAAGGGAGTCAAAACCGAAGCAAAAATGAAGATCGACATCACGGTCAGGCCGAACCAGGCCGACAGGGTGGGTTTGTGTCCGAAGATTTTCATGGGACTGTCCTTGGCATCAGCGCTTGTGGCGCAAACGGGGGTTGACCAGAATGACCAAAATGTCCGCCAAGGTGTTGAGCACCACGAACACGGCGGCAAACATCAAGCCACAGGCTTGCACCACGGGCACGTCTCGCTTGGCGACGGCATCGACCATGAGTTGCCCCATGCCCGGATAGACGAACACCGCCTCGATCACCACCACACCAACCACCAAATACGCCATGTTGAGCGCCACTACAGTGATGATGGGAGCGGCTGCGTTGGGCAGTGCGTGGCGTACGATTACGCGGCCGCGTCGGGCGCCCTTGAGAAAGGCCATTTCTATATAGGCTGTGGACATGACCGACAGCACAGAGCTGCGGGTCATGCGCAGCATGTGCGCGGCCACCACCACCGTAAGCGTTAAGGCCGGCAGCGTGGTTTGGTAGACGCGCTCGGTGAATGGCATGTCCTTGTAGACTGTAGACAGCGAGGGCAGCCAGTGCACGTCCACGGCCAGGAAGATGATGAGCAGGTAGGCCGCGAAGAATTCGGGCAGCGAAATAGCTGTCAGCGTGATGATGTTGGATAGCTTGTCGATGAGCTTGCCTTCGTTGATAGCCGAGAGAATACCCAGGCCCACCGCCAGGGGGATGGCAATCAGCGCGGCATAGCCTGCCAGAAACATGGTGTTGGCCAGGCGGGGGGCAATTTCATCCAGGATCACACGCTTGTTGGTCAGCGCAACACCTAGGTCACCATGCAGTGCGCCAGTGAACCAGTTGAAGTAACGCATGTAAGCGGGCAAATCCAGCCCCAGTTCCTTACGGAAGATCACCAATGCCTCGGGGGTGGCGTCCTGGCCGAGAACGGCGGAAGCCACGTCACCCGGCAGGATCTGGGTGCACACGAAGATCAGCACGGAAACTGCAAGGAGTGTCCCCGCTCCCAGCAGCAGTCTGCTTAATATCAATTTCGCCATGGTGTACTCATTCAAGTTGCCCAGCGAAAAAAAAATCTGGCGCCTTAGAGTGCGTTGGAGTATCTGCATACTGGATTTCCCCACTACAAAAAATTCTTGCAAGCGCGTTAAGAGATGTTGAAGTAATTGAATTACCCATCGGGCCCGATCGCGCTAAAAGATATTTACCGGAAGATAGCTAATATTAATACTGTCAATACTTGAAGCACCCTAGTTTATGCTTGAATAGTGCACCTGATCGCTCTTGTTTCTGAGATGTATCAGCGCGATTCTGGATTCCCTTACTGAGACTGAGCCACCGCGAATTTATGAGTTTCCTACGAGAGAGGATTAACGGAGAGCGGCTCAATTTACGCCAGCAGCTGTGCATCGAACGGATAGGATGTTAGCGGCACCGGGCCGTTCGCGGTGACCAAAACTATCTCCTCCAATTTAACGCCCTCTTTGCCAGTGTTATGACCGATGTAACTCTCCACACACAAGGTCATGTTCTCTTCTATGATCCCGTCGTAGCCCTTCGCATCAAAGTCTTCGGCATAGGGTACATAAGGGTACTCATTACTGAGTCCGGTGCCATGGATCAGCGACATGTAGCGATTCCCTGCGAACCGCGAAGGCATAAACCAACTCGCTGCGGAAAATTCTCGAAACGAGACACCAGGCTTCAGCAAAGCCATATTTGTCTGGATTTGCTCATACGCAAGGCTGTAGAGTTCACGCTGTTCGGCCGTAGGCTTTTTATCGCCACAGAGGAAGGTACGCGACATATCCGTGAAGAAGCCGCTTTCACCGATCATGTCGGTGTCTACGGCTAACAGATCGCCGTTGGCCACCGCATGGTCGCCGGATTCCTGGTACCAGGGGTTGGTACGAGGCCCCGCAGTGAGAAGGCGGGTTTCCAAATACTCTCCGCCTCCAGCGAGATTGCCTTCACTAAGGATTGCCAGCAACTGGTTCTCGGTGATGCCGGGCTGCAGCGCCTGCTGCACGCCGAGCAGGCTGCGTTCACACCCAACGATGGCAGCTCGCATGCTGGATATCTCGTCGGGGGACTTTATAGCCCGCGCTCTTTCGGCCACTTCCTGACCGTCCTGGATCTTGATACCCAAGGCCGTGAGGGCTGCATAGCCTTCGGGATTGGTACGGTCCACGGCCAAGTTTCGATTTCCTGCGCCGTATGTGTCAAGCAGATCCGACAGTTCACGGGCCCACCGCGCGACGCGCTCTGAAACCCGGGGACCTGCAGTGAAGTAGAACCAGCCCGTGGCAACGCGAGTTTCTTGAATAGTCTCCAAGCCGTGCGTCAGGTGTTCACAGCCGCTGAATTCGAACATTATCGTTGGACCGTCTGTCGCGACAAACACGTAGCGCGCAGGATTACGTTGGCACCACACTTGCATGTTCCGACTGCCGGTTGCGTAACGGATGTTGACGGGATCGCAAAACAGGCCCGCCGCGTAGTCACGCTTGCGCAGCTCGGCACGCAGTCGTTCTATGCGATGTTGCCGAATACGGACGGCCTCGGGCGAGGCGTCATTGGCCCGCAAGTGTTCAGAGCGCGGAGCATTCATTTCTGTCGAATGGGGGGAGTTCATTGGCAAATATCAAATATGACGGATACTCAGAGAAACCAGCCTTTTTCCGCTAGGCGGTTGTCGTTCATGTCGTAGCGTGGATGGGGCTCCAGGCCAGCTAGCCTGGTCGAGCAGCCGTCCAATTGGTCGCCAATGGCGAAACAGATCATTCCGGATTCTTCTGACACCAACGCTTGGCATTCTGCGTACATCTGTTGGCGTTTGGCCTCATTTATCTCCACCCGTGCATTCATCAAAAGTTGGTCAAGTTTTGGGTTGGCATATCGCGTGTCATTCCAGGTATTGCCAGTTTGAAATTCCTGGCTCAACTGCAAATCTGCCGTTGGCCGTGTTGACCAAAAAGCCGCACAGAAGGGCTCCTTCAACCAAACGTTGGACCAGTAGCCATCGCCGGAGACACGTTTGACTTCCAAGCTCATCCCCGCTTGCTTGAGAGACTCTTGAAACAACACTGCGGCATCTATGGCGCCATTGAAGGCACCTTCAGATGCCTTGAGTTGGATGGGGCCACTAAAGCCTGACTTCTTGAAGTGAAAGGTGGCTTTATCGGGATCGTAGGGGCGTTGAATTTGATGAGGGTTGTAGTATTTGTTGCGTGGACTGATTGGCTGATCGTTGCCTACCGTGGCGTAGCCGGAAAATACGTTTTGAACGATCTTGTTGCGATCGATTCCGTACTTCATGGCCAGCATCAAGTCCCTGTTCTTGAAAGGATCCCGGTCGGTCTGCGCCACAAACGCAAACCGCGGTCCTGCGGCTTTGCTTCGCACAATCTTGAGGCTGCTGTTCTTGGTCAGAAACCCGACCGTCTTGGGGTCCAGTCGGTTAACAGCATCCACCTGACCCGTCATGAAGGCTTGTGTCCGTGCTGCGCTATCTCCGATGTAACGGATTTCGACTGTGTCGAAATTGCCCCGGCCGGGCTTCCAGTAGTTGCCGGGCTTGCGTTTGGCCACCACGCGTGTGCCAGGACTGAACTCAACCAAGGTATAGGCGCCGGTACCATCGGGCTTGGAAAAATCGGTTGTCCCAGCCGGCACGATCATGAGGTGGTAGTCGGAGAAAACATACGGCAAGTCGGCGTTGCCGGACGATAAGGTGATATGGATCTGGTTGGATGACGTCTTTTTCATCTCCTTGATGGGCTCCAGAATGGTCTTGGCAGGAGATTTGGATTCACCGCGATGCAAATTCAGCGAGTAGATGACGTCATCTGCATCCAGCGTTTTCCCAGACGTGAAGGTGATGCCTTTGCGGATATTGAAGATCCACTCGGTCGCCCCCGGCTTGGACTCCCAACTCTCAGCCAATTCCGGCGTGGCGTTGCCTGCAGCATCAATTTCCACTAGGTTGTTCCAGAACATAAGGCAGTAAGCCACAGGAATCATCGACGTAATGGTGCGGGGATCCAAGGAGTCCGATACCGATCCGCCGTCCATTCCGAGGCGCAGGGTGCCACCTTTTTTGGGCGTGCCTTGAGCAAAGGCAAAACCGCTACCTGTCAGGGCGGAGATGCCCAGCGCGGCGGCGCCGATAATCACTTGGCGTCGGCCAATAAGGATTGGGGACTTTGAATCCTTTCCAGCTGTAGTCATTTGCAATACCTCCGATCAAGGTCAAAAGCTGTGCCAGTACCGGTATCGTTGCCTTGCACATTGGCTGCACATCTCGTGTCGCAAGCGAAGGTCAGCAGGCATACAGAGAGTATTCCCGCGACCTCGCGCGCCATGACGAAAATTCGCCAACTTGCATCAAAAATGCGACAAGCTCCAATAGGGCTTTCTCGCGTAGGCAGCCTATCGGCGTTTATGCGTCTAGGCGTCTGGAGATCAAAACATTCCCCGCAAATCCCGATGGTCGGCAGTAGCAGGTAGCGACGCCGGCAGTGGTGAACGCGTTCACCACTGCCGGTCTTCATGGGGCGGTTGCAGTGATCAAACCACGCTCAGAAGTCGTCGTAGGCACATTTTCTCTGTATGTCCTGCCTTACCGGGCTTGCATGGCTCCCGTAGCTCATCGCTTCGCGTGGCGGCCGATTTTGGCTTTAAGCTTGTTACCGTCCACAGCGATGGTGCCCAGCTTGATCAGGCCCACCTCGCGAGCCAGGCGCACGATCCAGGTGAAGAGTTCGGTGAATTCCTCTAGGTGTCGGGGCCGAAAGTCGTAGATGGTACGGTGGGCGGGGAAGTGGTGCGCCCCCGACATCCGAAAGGCTTCCTTGCGATCTTGCGCGAGATGAAGCACCCGGTGGCATAGGCGTAGACCAGGACTTTGACTATCAAGGCCAGGTGCAGGGGATGGTTGTGGGCGCCGCCGCTGGCGCAGCGCGCGCGGAAGGCACTCAGATTAAGGCTGTCGACAGTGTCGCTGATGAAATTAGGCTAGGTGGCTCGGCGGGAGCCAGTCTTGCAGGGCGGACGGTAGCAGTTGCTGTGGCTCGGGGTGGTAGGGGGATAGATGTTGCTCAGGCCAACATTCGGCAGACTTCGTGCCGGGATTCGTCACTAAGTTGGGCTTCGGTCGCCTACACTCATAGGTCTTTCGAGACCGGGACTGCGACCATATCGCTTTATGTAGGCGGCTCCCAAATGCGAGGCGGATGAGAATCCGCAACGCATTGCAATAGATGCTTTCGATTCGGTGCTTTCTCTCAGGAGTCGCCTGGCTTCGGCCAACCGAAGGTTGACGTAGAAGGTCTTTGGACTACATTCGAAGATCTGTCGCCAGAGCCTTTCCAACTGACGCACTGAAAGGCTGCACAGCGCCGCCATCTCGTCAAGTGAGATAGGGGACTCCAGGTTTTGCTCCATCAACTCGACGGCTTTTACGATCCGTGCGTCATGGATGTGGTATCTCAAATTGACAGCCATCCGCTGAAACTCGTCCGCGCCTCGGATGCGAGAATGCAGTAAGACGTCGGCAACCTCGGCAGCGAATACCACACCATGGTCTGCGGAAATTTGGTCAAGCATTAGATCGATGCCAGCCGTTCCTCCTGCGCATGTAAGTCGACTGCGATCGCGTACATACAACTCACGCTGGACCTCGATACCCGGAAATTCTTCGGAAAATTGGCGAAGTGCCTCCCAATGCAAGGTGCACCGGTATCCCCGCAGAAGGCCTGCACGGGCCAGCACAAAGCTGCCGGTGCTCATTGCGCCAATGCCAACACCCTTGCCCGCCGCGAGTTGCAGATACCGGTGGATTGCAGGATCCCGATGCGTCTCATGGCCAAAGCCAGCGATCACAAATATCCAGTCGAATTCCTTGGAAAGCTTATTCTGGATTGAAGCTGTCTCGAGCGCAAAGCCACTGCTCGAACTGATGGGACTCCCTGTTGCGGACAACAAATGCCAGCGATACAGCTGCTCACCGCTTAGTCGATTTGCCATTCTCAAAGGCTCCGTGGCCGAAGCCAGCGTCATCATCGAATATTCGGGCAAAAGCAGAAATCCGAAATTCAAGGGAATTGCCGCCATTCCAATCCTTTGTTGTTGACGTCGATCGTATCTCGACAATGCGTTCAACACAATTTTGACGGCTTTTTCCCGAGAAGGCCTGACCTTGATTCCCGTTCCTTTTTCCGGTTGAGGCTCCTATGCCTCGCACGGCTTTGCCTTGACTGCCGTAAAAACGCGTTACGTCAGTCGTTTTCGACCGGTTCCGTCGGGGGCGGATCTCATGCGGCGACGGGCGCTTTCGTGTCGATCAACAACGGTCTCATCACGCAGTCGCATTCGACCGGAACGGTGGGCGGATCGGGCGTCGGCGGCCTCGTCTACGCCAACAATAGCAACGGCGTAATCAACGAGTCGTTCGCTGCCGGACTTGCGTCCACAGGTGGGCTGGCGGACCCGCAATGAGGCATCGCCGCATACAACCACGGCAGCATTCACAACAACGTCTACTGGAACAAGGACACGACGACACAGACCAGTGCGGTTGGGATGAACACTGGCACGGCGCCGCCCAATTCAAACGGCCTCAGCACGGCGCAGATGAGCAACGCGTCGAACTTCCTGGACTGGAACATTTCCGCCGGCGGCGTATGGGCGATGCCCGCGGGCGCGACACATCCCGTGTTGCAGTGGCAGCGGACGCGGTTTTGAAGTGTTTTGGTTTGAGCACTCGCCGTCAAGCCTCATGTTACTTTTGACCGATGTGACAAGAACGGCCATGGAGCGGCGCGGATGATTGAGGGAAGAAAAGAGGCAGGCTGAGAGTCAACTCTCGCCTGTCTGGATGGATATCACTGTGAAGGAACAGGGCGTTAGGCGTTATTGCGGTGAGAAAAGGCCGATATGCGTTGTTGCTCATCGACCTCAGTGTGTCGCCAAACGGAAGAACGACACGGCGTCGGTCAAGCGGCGCCCTTGCTCATCGAGGGATTGCGATGCTGCTGCCGCTTCCTCGACGAGTGCCGCATTCTGCTGCGTGACCTTATCCATTTGCGAGATCGCCTGACTCAATTGCTCGATGCCGCGGCTCTGTTCGGTCGATGCCGCTGCGATCTCGTTCATGATGTCGCGCACTTTCGAGACGGCGTGCAAGACCTCGGACATCGTCGTGCCCGCTTCGCCGGCGAGGGTCGAGCCTTCCGTGATGCGGTTCACTGAGGCCCCGATCAGCTCCTTGATCTCCTTGGCCGCACTCGAGGATCGCTGCGCGAGACTGCGCACCTCTGAGGCCACCACCGCGAAGCCGCGTCCTTCCTCGCCCGCGCGCGCCGCTTCGACGGCCGCGTTCAGGGCAAGGATGTTGGTCTGGAACGCGATGCCTTCGATCATGCCGGTGATGTCCGCGATCATCGAAGAGCGCGCGCTGATGTCCGTCATCGTTTCGATCATGCGGCTCACGGCCGCGTTGCCGTGTTGCGCGACGGCCGATGCGTTCGCGGACAATACATTGGCGTGTTGTGCGTGCTCAGCGTTCTGGCGTACTGCGGAAGTCAGTTCTTCCACGCTGGACGCCGTTTCTTCGAGCGCCGCGGCCTGCTCTTCGGTGCGTGTCGACAGGTCGACGTTGCCCGTTGCGATCTGGCTTGAACCGGTCGCGATGCTGTCGGCGGAAGCACGCACATTGCCGATCAGTTCGACGAGGTTCTTCTGCATCGTGCTCATCGAGGCGAGCACGCTGTTGGCGGGCGCTTTCTGTGCACCCGCGACCGGACTCAAATCGCCGTCGGCAACGCGTTTCGCGACGTCGCTCAGCGTATCCGGCTCCGCGCCGAGCGCGCGCAGAATGCTGCGCGTGATGACAATGCCTGCGAGGATCGCCGAGAGCACAGCGAGCGCGCACACGCCGAGCAGCATCATGCGCGAGAGGGCGTAATGCGCCGCTGATTCCGCGACGAGCTGTGCTTCGCGCGCGTGCGTCATGTCCGAGTAGTCTTGCGTCGCCTTGACGAGCGCGGCGAGCAGGGGACGACATTCGTCGTTCATGTGGGCGATAGCCTCGTCGTGCTTCCCCTTGAGCGCGAGGTCGACGATGTTGAGCGCGACAGGTCCATACAGCGACTCCACTCGATTGATCTCTGCCACGCGAGCCCGCACATCGGGCGGCACATCCATCGCACGCTCGACCAACTCGTTAAATTTGCGCAGATCGCGCTGCACGTCCTCATGCGCCTGGACGACGGCGGCCTTCTCGAGTTCGAGATCGGCAGGCTTCGTGACGAGCACGAGGTTGCGCGCCGCAATGGCGCGGCGGTCGACGGCGGTGCGCACGCTTGCCGCGAGACCGGCGCGCGCATTGATGCCGTCGACGAATGATGAGAAACGTTGATTCGATTCATGCAGCGCGTCGATCGAGAGCGCCGCGACGATCAGCAGGGCGCCCGTGAGCATGCCGAAACCGATCGCCAGTCTGGTTTTTACTCGCATTCCGTGGCGTTTCACGTTCTTCCTTTCTTGGTCGCTTGAATGGGATTCATTCGCGCATCGTCCTTGCGCGAGTCATGGCCTGCTAAAAGCCTTGATATGGATTACGGCAAGGTCGCCGCGGACTTTTAGATTGACGAAACCTGAACGTCATGCGGCAAACGTTTGTTGTTGTCCTTAATTTGTAACAGAGAAGGTGGGGTCAGTGGACTGTGAAAGGCATTTGAATCTTCGGGCGGCCAACGCGGCCCCTCGACATCCAGATCGTTCACATAACACAAGTCGGATCGCATTCGCTGACAAGCCAGAGAGGCAAAAAAGCTAAGACTTCGGGTTTGGGGTCAGCGGCGTGGAACGCTCCGAGCCGCCCCCGCCGTTGACCGAATTCCGAGTCGTCGACTGCAAGCAGTCTTTGCGGCGGCTCATTCTGAATCGGCGCAATGGCAAGGTAGGCAGCCGATCGGTGATTGTGCCAATGACGCACGGCTTAAATGCAGCTATTAATTAACTGTCGCAATCCGGAGCGGGAGCCACGCGATGAACGATCACCGAGTCAAACGAGATCCCGAAGGAACGCGACGCCGTATTCTCGAAGCCGCCACCGAGCAGTTCGCGAAGTTCGGGCTCGCGGGCGCACGGGTCGACGCCATCGCCGCAGCGGCAGGCACGAACGAGCGCATGCTCTATTACTACTTCGAGAGTAAGGAGGGGCTGTACGTGGCGGTGCTCGAAGCGATGTATGCGCGGTTCGCAGCACAAGAGGGGAGTCTGGAGCTGTCGGGTCTCTCACCGCCGCGGCAATACGTGAATTGGCGCAGTCGATCTGGACGTACCTACGTGAGAATCCGCAGTGGCTGAGCCTCATCAACAACGAAAATTTGCACGAAGGCCGATATCTTGAGCGCTCAAGCAAATTGGGCAAGACCCTCTCTCCGGTAATCGACCTTGTGCGCGTCACGATCGAACGAGGTGTCGCAGCAGGAGAGTTTCGGCACGGCATCGACCCGCTGGACTTCTACGTGACGCTGGTGGGGATGGGCTACTACATCGTGTCCAATCGCTTTACGCTGCAAGCATTCACAGGCCGGAACTACGGTGAACACCACCGCCATGCGTCGATTTCAAACCTGCATGTGGACATGCTGCTTGCGTACCTGCGGCGGGCCTCGCATACGGTCGACTGAGCTCCCGTACGAGACGACCCAAGCGTTCGCGATGGGCAACCATCACGCGGTCGGCGCGAGTGAGACGGTGCTGTCGAGCGAGGCCGACCCTGAGTCGTCAACCCGGGCGGTGGCTTCTTGCTTCCAGATTATTATTCAGGGTCGCAATCTTATAGTTTCACGGGAAACGCGTAAAAAAACATACGGATGCGTTGCCGGGTGCAAGTGGGCTATCATGTTGATGATCATGCGCATGAACGCCAACATAAAGGAGGGCTCATGGGAAACTTAGCCGCACCGGGACCGAGAAAGGCGACGAATGTCACGCTACCGGTTGATGTCTATGAGCGCGCAAAAGATCTCGGCATCAACTTTTCGCGCACGTGTGAGCAGGCGTTGCGAGAAGCCATCAAGGCCGAAGAGGGCCGCCGGTGGGCAGAGGCGAATGCCGAATTCATCAAAAACACTAATGAATGGGTCGAAAAGAACGGATTGCCCCTTGCTGAATACCGGATGTTTTGATGGCGCGATTCGACGTCTATGCG
>NZ_FCOM02000142.1 GCF_001544695.2 Caballeronia arvi | reverse complement strand
GATACCTTCCCTGCCAGCGGCAAGCGATACTTCGCGAGTTGGCCGATCCCGATGTTTCGGTATTCCGGCCTTGGTTTTTTTACGGCTTCAGCCATGCTAGACCCCAACTTGTTAAAACACTAATCTGCGATTTTAGCGCCTTTTTATTTCGCGCTGCAGCGATAAGCAACCCGTGAGACCGTTGCTATGCGCGCGAAAAAAGCCCTGCGGCATGCGTGCTCCACGGGCACTCAGCCAGTGCCCGCAGCCCCGTTTTTCATTCGATCAACTCAAGTCGTTCTGATAGTAATAACCGGTCGTGACATACCATCCACGCCGCACTTCGACCGGGCGATCGCCATACGTATAGGACACGCGCTCCACCGATAACAACGGGAATCCCTGCGCAACGTCGAGGAACTGCGCGACGGTTTCGTCGGCGGCGACGGCGCGAATCTTTTCCGTTGCGCGAATCATGCGCGTGCCGAACTCGGTCTCGAACATCGCGTAGAGCGGGCCCTTGTACTCCGCGAGGCGTTCCGCCGTGAGTCCGCGAAACACGGCGCCCGGGAGCCAGATTTCATCGAATACGGTCGTCACGCCATCAAACTGCAACAGGCGCTTGATAAGAACGACGGGATCGGCAGGCTTCAGATCGAGCGAACGCGCGATCTCGGCAGGCGCGCGCAGGCGCCTGCATTCGAGCAGACGGCTGACATGGGGATGAACGTCGCCATCGTCGGGCAGGAGGCGCAGGAAGCGGAACTGCACGCGGTCTTCGTTGTGCGTTGCAACGAACGTGCCTTTGCCCTGACGGCGAACGAGAAGATTGTCAGCGGCGAGTTCGTCGATGGCTTTGCGCACCGTGCCCTGGCTCACCTTGTAGCGCGCGGCCAGCTCGACTTCGCTCGGGATGATTTCGCCGGGCTTCCATTCGCCGGACTCGAGGCCCTGCGTAATGAGCGCCTTGATCTGCTGATACAGCGGGCTGAACGTCGGCGACGGCGTGCTCGCGGCCTCGGCCGCCGGTGCAGTGCCGTTGGGGGTCGTCGTGTTCGCCGGGCTGGAATTCATGCCGCGCATTTCAACACAAGGGCCGCCGTGCGTCCAGACTTTTCCCGCAGAATCCTATGTCTTATATAAGACATAAGATAGTGTTGACTTTACCTCGGACCGATCCTACACTCCTTGTCGAGCAAGGGTTTGCGGGTCGTTGCGAGAGCGCAGGAACCGCCGGACGGCGTGTTTTCCGCGGCAGTCTTTGCCGGGATGCGGCAACGTCAGGGCATCCACGCATCGCGCAGCATACCGCCAGGCACGCCCTTTCGCTTCCGTCTCACGCCGATCGGCCACTCGATTCGCGCGCCGCTGCCTGTCCCATGCCTCGCAACGTCAAGCGCCGTCTCGTATGGGCGCGTTGCCGTCAGACCAGGCGAATTCACGGCGTCCTTCAAGAACATCCCGCACGTCTCTCGCTCGAAGAGAAGATTCATGGCATGACAGTCACGCCGTGACGCCTACACGCCGCACGAGTTCGGGCTCGCCCGATCGAGTTTCGGGCGATTCGCGCACGGCATGGCCGGCATGTCTTCATCAACGCTTTGGCGTATCGCGCATAAAATGGCGTTTTTCCCTAGCGTTCCACGCATCGTCCAGGAGAGTTCTCAATGGCTAAGTCCGCAAAGCGCGTTGCCGTAACCGGCGCCGCAGGTCAAATCGGCTACTCGCTGCTGTTCCGCATCGCCAACGGCGATCTGCTCGGCAAAGACCAGCCCGTGATTCTTCAGTTGCTCGATCTGCCGCAAGCGCAAGGCGCCGTGAAGGGCGTCGTGATGGAGCTGGAAGACTGCGCGTTCCCGCTGCTCGCGGGCGTGGTCGTCACGGACGATCCCAAGGTCGCGTTCAAGGATGCCGACGTCGCGCTGCTCGTGGGCGCCCGTCCGCGCTCGAAGGGCATGGAGCGCAAGGATCTGCTGTCGGCCAACGCCGAGATCTTCACGGTTCAGGGCAAGGCGCTGAACGATGTCGCGAGCCGCGACGTGAAGGTGCTGGTCGTCGGCAACCCGGCGAACACGAACGCCTACATCGCGATGAAGTCGGCGCCGGATCTCCCGAAGAAGAACTTCACCGCCATGCTGCGTCTGGACCACAACCGCGCGCTGTCGCAACTGGCCGCGAAGTCGGGCAAGCCGGTCGCATCCATCGAAAAGCTCGCCGTGTGGGGCAACCACTCACCGACGATGTACCCCGACTTCCGCTTCGCAACGGCAGAAGGCCAGGACCTGACGAAGCTCATCAGCGACGACGAATGGAACCGCAACACGTTCATCCCGACCGTCGGCAAGCGCGGCGCGGCGATCATCGAAGCGCGCGGCCTGTCGTCGGCGGCATCGGCAGCGAACGCGGCGATCGACCACGTGCGTGACTGGGTGCTCGGCACGAACGGCAAGTGGGTCACCATGGGCATTCCGTCGGACGGCTCGTACGGCATTCCGGAAGACATCATCTACGGCGTGCCCGTCACCTGCGAAAACGGCGAGTACAAGCGCGTGGAAGGCCTGGAAATCGACGCATTCTCGCGCGAGAAGATGGACGGCACGCTGAACGAACTGCTCGAAGAGCGCGACGGCGTTTCGCATCTGCTGGGCAAGTAAGCACGTCGTTTTTAAGGGAGGCCCGTCGCGGGCTTCCCGTCAGCGCGAACGCCCGAGAAAGCGTTCGCGCCTGATCCGATCGCGCTTGGACGGGCTGCAACATCGTTCGAGCGCGGCCGAATCAGAAGCATGAGCAAGATCGAATCCACTTCCCCCAAATTGGACCCGACGCCGACGATGCGCGCTCTCACTCCCGCCGAAGTGCTGTTTGACGGCGAACCGCAACCCGCGGTTCTCCCGCCCTGCGACCACTACGCCGGCAGTGAGAAGCTGATGAAGAAATCGCTGGCCTTGCAGGCGCAACTGGGCCCGGTTTTCGACATCACGCTCGATTGCGAGGATGGCGCGCAGGTCGGTCGCGAAGCCGAGCACGCGGAACTGGTCGCCTCGTTCGTCGGCGGCGAGGAAGACCGCTTCGGGCGCGTAGGCGTGCGTATCCACGACTTTCATCACCGCGCGTGGCGCGACGACGTGCGCATCATTCTGCGCAACGCGAAACAGGCGCCCGCGTTCATCATGCTGCCGAAGATCCGCAGCGTCTTCGATGCCGCCGAGATGGTGGCCTTCATCGAAGCATCGCGCTGCGAATTCGGCATCCAGAAGGCCGTTCCGTGTCATCTGCTCGTCGAGACGCATGGCGCACTCGCGGAAGCGTTTGAACTGGCGGCGTTGCCGGGCGTCGAATCACTGAGCTTCGGGCTTATGGATTTCGTCTCCGCGCACAACGGCGCGATTCCCGATACCGCGATGCGCTCGCCCGGCCAGTTCGATCATCCGCTCGTGCGGCGGGCGAAGCTCGAAATCGCGGCGGCGTGTCACGCGCACGGCAAGGTGCCGTCGCACAATGTGTCCACGGAGGTGCGCGACATGAGCGTCGTCGCGAACGACGCCGCACGCGCCCGTAACGAGTTCGGCTACACGCGCATGTGGAGCATCCATCCGGATCAGATCGAGCCGATCGTCGCGGCTTTCTCGCCGCGCGCCGAGGAAATCGCGCTCGCCGCGGAGATCCTGCTCGAAGCGCAACGCGCGCAGTGGGGCCCGACGCGTCACGGCGACACGCTGCATGATCGCGCGAGCTATCGCTATTACTGGTCGGTGCTGCGCCGCGCGCACGCCACAGGGCAGCCGATGTCCGACGAATGCGCGCCGCTCTTCACCGCGCCATGAGAGCATCATCGGACCGCAGTTCAAGCACGACAAGTAGCGCCGCATCGCGCGCGCACGAAAGGAGACTTGAAAGCATGACTGATTCTGCATCGACCGAAGCACCCGCGACCGGGGCTTTCAAACCGAAGAAATCCGTCGCGCTGTCGGGCGTGACGGCGGGCAATACCGCGCTGTGCACGGTCGGCAAGACCGGCAACGATTTGCACTATCGCGGCTACGACATTCTCGATGTCGCGACGACGTCCGAGTTCGAAGAAATCGCGCATCTGCTCGTGCATGGCAAGCTGCCGAATGCCGCCGAACTGAAGGCCTATAAAGCGAAGCTGAAGGCTTTGCGCGGCCTGCCCGCGAACCTGAAGGCCGCGCTCGAATGGATTCCGGCGTCCGCGAATGCGATGGACGTGATGCGTACCGGCGTCTCCGTGCTCGGCACGCTGCTGCCCGAGAAGGACGATCACAACACGCCGGGCGCGAAGGATATCGCCGACCGTCTGATGGCTTCGCTCGGCTCAATGCTGCTGTACTGGTATCACTACTCGCATAACGGCAAACGCATCGAAGTCGAAACCGACGACGATTCCATCGGCGGACACTTCCTGCATCTGCTGCATGGCGTGGCGCCGTCGAAGTCGTGGGTCGATGCGATGCACGTATCGCTCAATCTTTACGCCGAGCATGAGTTCAACGCATCGACGTTCACCTCGCGCGTGATCGCGGGCACGGGCTCGGACATGTATTCGGCGATCACCGG
>NZ_FCOM02000056.1 GCF_001544695.2 Caballeronia arvi | reverse complement strand
AGAGCCGTCGGGCAGTGCCAGGGAAAGCGATTCTGAGTCGTCCATCGTATTCAGGTCGTGTCGTTGTGGCCTTTGCGCCGATTCTGCATCAATGAGGCATCGGGGAGCGTTCGTGGCGGCCTCCGGCAAGGCATTGCGCAGGTGGAGTTTGCCGGCCCATCCATGGAGCGTGCGCCCATCGTGAACGGCGCCGCAGTCGCGATGTGTCGGTTGACGACCGCAAGCTCGGCCGCAGCGTGATCCGCGCTTTGAGACATTTGCGTAATAGCACGCCTGCATCATTGTCAGCGAGTTGTCACGACACTGCAATCAGCGTCAAAAGAAGTTCTCGAAGGGGAGTTCATTTATCTGGCTCTCTGGAAGAGGATGCCCGGCTGCAAAAAGTGCTGGGTTCGGCCGATTTCTGACCTTCGGCTATGGCGTGCAGACGTCACTCCAACGGCTGGTGTACTCTGGAACCAACCGATGTTCAATGCTCGGATATCAGCCCGCGGGAACCATTTAAGCGCTAGCGATGACGAAGTCTTAGCACGTTCTTCAAGGCCAAGCGACAGGCGCTCGAAAGGAGCGCGCAGCGTTGATCGACGTTGTTATTTGTTTTGAAGGACAACCGGAGAGAGAAAACGCACCTCCTTGTCGGCGACGAGGTCTCTGGTGGCCTCGTCATAGACGGCTCGATACGGTTTATGCGGCTGCTCATTGAGCCATTCCTGCATAGAGCCGTTCCATACCTCGAATAAGACCATCTCGTCCGCCGCTCCCGGGTCCTCACTCAGCACGGCGTTGACGAAAGTCGGCTCCTTGCCCATCGTTTTGATGAGCTCGGCAAGATGCGGTACGAAGTGAGTCTTGGTTCCGGGATGCAGCTTGAAACGAACATAGAGTGAGAGCACTCGGTCTTTCCTTCACTGTTTCAGGGCACGGTATGTCAAGAGGAGCACTAATACAGCAACCGCGAACGCAGCTAAGCCGGTGACGCGGTGTAGCCGCACTGGCAGAACGGCCGCGCAGACAAAGACGCGGCCGTTCAACTACAGAGTTTCTGCCACAGCAGATTAGTTCTCGAACTGGCTAATCGTCGCGTTGTACGCGCGTGCAGCCATTTCTTCGAGCGGGAGATTGCGCTCGACTTCGGACAGGATTTCAACGCCCCACGGACCTTCCCAACCGGTAGCCTGAATCGCTTTGATGAAGCCCTTGACGTCGAGGACGCCTTCGCCCGGGAGGCGACGCTTGTGACAGGTGTCCATCCAAAGAGGTTCGATGACATAGCGGTCTGCGTCATCGAGCTCAATGCCCTTGATGAACTCGGGCTTGATGGTGGCGATTTCCTTGAAGTCGATGTTGCCGCGGCTCAAGTGCCAAATGTCGAGCAGCAGACCAGCATTGGCCTTGTTCGCACCTTCGACGATGGCCCTGCCCGTTTCAATCGTGCGGACATTGCTGAACGGCATGATTTCGAGCATGACCTGCGTACCGCGCTTTTCGGCGTCATCGGCCAGCTTGCCGAACTCGTCCACCATGAGCGAGACGTTCGCGGTGTCTTCGCCAATACCGGGGCCGACCTTCACGATACGTGCGCGTAGCTCCTCGGCGGCCTTCAGGTAGTAGTAGCGCTGGCTATCGGAGGTGCGGCGACGCTCGCCCGTTTGATACCAGTCGACCAGGAACTCGAACTCGACATGCTTCATTCCATTGGCTTCGAGGATGCGGCGCATTTCCGGGAAGCCAATCTTGTCGGCGGTGGCGTAGATGTCTGAGTGAATCAGGCCGATGCCGTCCCAGCCAGCCTTCGCGGCCGCTTCGACTCGGTCCTTGAAGCTGAAGGGACTGATTTCCGTCGGACCGAACGGATAAACATCGCCCGAGAGAGTGAAATAAGCGGCGACAAGTTCGACTTTGGACTTGGACATGTGAGACCTCTTGAATGTGACGACGGGCTGTGCGACGCCGGTCGTGGGGAGTTGATGTCCTCAACTATCACGTAGAAGCCACAGCAGATAAACAGCCCTCAAATCGTCTTTCCGTAGAGTGAAAGGACACAATCGCGAAATGTGCGGCGTCGTCGTCGCCTTGGCGCAGCCGCGTAAGGCTCATCGCTCGATTCGTCAAGCGTTCGGTGGCAATCACTACGAGCCCGTCTCCATTTTTCCAGTGAGCGGAAATAACTTTTCGTTCTGTCGCATTTTTCTTTTTGATACCAGGCCTTACTGTGCCTCCACGAAAACATCAACACCCGGCTCCGCCACCACATGGGCCTATTGGAGACACAGCATGAACTTCCGTAAATCCATCATCTCTTGTTTCGCCCTCGCAGCCATCGCGAGCGTCGTTGGTAGCAGCGCCCATGCGGCGGACCAGCCCCGTGTCGCGTTGCTCATGCCGACGCAGAGCGTTGAATACTGGGCGCTTTATGCGAAGGGCTTCGAGAAGGAAGCTGCCGCTCAGGGCATCAAGCTCGACGTGAAGGTAAGCAACTACGACGCAAACGAACAAGCCACTGTGGTCGACCAGACGCTTGCTCAGAAGCCCGATGTCATCGTTCTTATCCCTGTGGACTCGAGCGCCATGGTCCCGTCGATTCGCAAGATTGACCAAGCCAAGATTCCGCTGGTCGTCTCGAACTCGATGCCCGACCAGAAGTATTCCAAGTACTGGAAGGTCTTCACGGGCCCCAACGACATCAGCAATGGCGAAGTCGCCGCGAAGACCATGATTCAGGGCTTCAAGGAAAAAGGATATGGCGACAAAGGCAAAGTCATCGTCATCAACGGACCGATGGGTACGCCGCCTCAAGTTCAGCGCTATCAAGGCTTCGTGGACGGCCTCAAGAAGAATGCGCCTGGAATCGAAGTCGTCGGTTCGCAACCGGCCGACTGGGACGCGGTGAAGGCAGAAGCCGCGGCGTCGGCGCTCTTCACTCAATTTAAGGACGTGAAAGGCGTCTACACGGAAAACGACTCGCAACTTCGCGGCGTTGTGACTGCCGCACAGCGCCTTGGGCTCGACCCGTCGAAGCTCGTAATCATCGGCCACGGCTGCGACTCCGGTGCGGTGGAAGCCATCGCCGCCGGAAAGGCATACGCCACGGTCGAGCAGTCCCCGTTTGACGACGGCGCCTACGCTGCGCGGGCTGCCAAAGACCTCGCGGCGGGCAAGGCACCGCAAGCCATCCAGTATCTGCCGAATCCTGCTGCGACCAAGTCGACGCTCAACGTCTGCTACTCGCAGAAGAAGTAACGAGCACTATAGGGATTACCGTCGCACAGGCGGCGGGACGTTTTTCGCGGCCTTTCGGGGTCGCTTTCGTTTTACGAACGGAGACAACGATGAGACGAGAGATTGGCGTAGCTGTGATTGGCACGGGGTTCATGGGAAAGGCGCACGCGCTGGCATACCGAGCCGTGCCCAACGCCTTTCCGAATTCACTGAGGCCGCGAATGGTGGCAGTGGCCGATGTGAACGAGGCAGGTGCTCAGCAAGCTGCTGAGCACTTCGGATTCGAGCGTGCCACGACCGACTGGCGCACGTTGCTGGACGACCCGAGCGTTCAGGTTGTCTCAATCACGACGCCATGCAGCCTACATCGGGAAATGGCTCTCGCGGCCATCGCCGCCGGCAAACACGTACATTGCGAAAAGCCAATTGCTCCGTCTGCCGCCGACGCCTTCGAGATGATGAAGGCTGCGGAGGCTGCGAGAGTCGTTACGCAGGTTGGCTACAACTACATAAAAAACCCTGTGCTCAAGCTGGCGCGGGAGATGATTGCAGCTGGTGAACTGGGTGAAATAACAAGCTTTCGAGGCGTCCACGCTGAAGACTACATGGCCGACCCGGACATTCCATATGGGTGGCGAGTTGACCCTCAGAACGGGGCTGGCGCGCTGGCTGAAATCGGTAACCATATCGTCGGCATGTCCCGATTCCTGCTCGGGACTGTCACCCAGGTCAACGCACAACTCGAGACCGTCAACAAAACTCGTCCGGTGGCGCCAGGATCGTCCGAGCGGCGTGAAGTCAAGGTCGACGACATCGCCCGACTGATGGTGACGTTTGAGCGGGGATGCTCAGGGTCTATCGAGGCGAATTGGGCGGCGACCGGCCGCAAGATGCAGCTCGAGTTCGAGGTCTACGGAACGAAAGGCGCGCTGTGCTTCTCGCAAGAGCGCTCCAATGAGCTTCAGTACTTCAAAGCCGGGGGCGACCCTCGGACATCGGGGTTCGCCCGTATCGAAGCGGGCCCGGCTCATCCTCCCTACGAAAACTTCACTGTGGCCGGCGGGCACCAGCTTGGCTTCAATGACTTGAAGACCATCGAGATGGCGGAGTTCATCGCAGCTATCGAGCACGGCACCCCCGCGTTCCCGGATTTCCGAGAGGCTTGGGAAATCCAACGCATCGTCGACGCGGCGATTCGGTCGTCGGCGCAGGGACAGCGAATCACGCTCTAAGACAGCCACACGGGCTAAGGTTACGCGCGGTTGGTCGGGCATCACGCCCCGACCTCCGTGCGTGTTTGTTTGCAAGCTGTCGACAGCACGGATATTTCCTTGCACCGGAAATATCATTTCGCCGCAGCGCATTTTTCTTTTCCAGGCGAACTAATAATCTGTGACTCAACGATAACGAAGCCGCTGACGCGAGTTTCTGCTGGAGACGACCTGCATTCCTGCGCACGCAGCAATTTCCTGGGAATTCGTCTTCTCAAAGACGACCAACAGCAGCGTCGCTGACGCCGCAGCGCCTCCTGGCTCGTTCCGAGCCTTGGAAAGCAAACTGGCCAGCATCGACGCAGGACATCGTTATTCGAGATGTATGCCGTCACCCACACACGACCAGCTACGCGCAGGAGGTGGGCGACTGTGACAGGCATCAGCCCTTGACAGTGGATGACCAAAGAGTCTCCGCGTTTGGAGGAAGACAATGCTGCAAGACGCGAATCCCGGCGCCGAGCCGGTAGCTGCTCAGAGTCTGCTCTGCGCTCGCAATCTCACAAAACATTATGGTGGCGTCAAAGCGCTGACAGGCGTCAGCCTCGAATTGGCGCCCGGTGAGATTCATGCGCTCTGTGGAGAGAACGGCGCAGGCAAAAGCACGTTCATCAAGATTCTCGGCGGGCTCGTTCAGCCTGACGACGGCGAAATCACCGTCGACGGCCACAATCTGAAACTAGGGAGTCGCACTGACCCGCGACTTATCTCCATCGTTCACCAAGAGCTCGCAATTGTCCCGACGCTCTCGGTGCTCGACAACATTCTTCTCGGCGGCGCGGACCAGAGCGAAATCTACCGACGCGGTCAGTATCGCGACTCTGTCCGCGAGCATCTCGACTCGGTCGGGTTGTCACACGTCAAGCTCGACGCCTCGGCGTCCCGGCTCAGCCTTGCCGAATGCCAGCTCGTAGAAATCGCACGGGGCATGTCGCGACAGGCGAAGGTGCTCCTCCTCGACGAGCCGACTGCCACTTTGTCGGATGCGGAGATTGTTCGAGTCTTTGACGTCGCGCGCAAGCTGCGCGACCAAGGCACGGCAATGATATTCGTGAGCCACCGCCTCGATGAGGTCTTTGCACTGACCGACCGGGTGACAGTTTTCCGCAATGGCCAGCACGTCCTGACGCAACGTACCTCCGACATGACGACCGCTGAAGTGGTCAAGGCGATGATTGGGCGCGAACTTGTGCATAGCAAGGTCAAGCCGCCCGAGAGCCGCGCTGATGTCGCGCCGCGACTGTCGGTGTCTGACCTGACGGTCGCAGATAAGGTCAAAGACCTGTCGGTCGATGTAGCGCCCGGTGAGATTCTCGCGGTCGTCGGTCAGCTCGGCTCTGGGGCTGAAGTCCTCGTCGAGGCGCTCGCCGGGCTTCGCGGCGACATCTCCAACTCAGTCAAGGTCGATGGACAGCCCATCAAGCTCGACAGCATCCGCAGTTCCTTGAAGGCAGGCATCTCATACGTTGCGGAGGACCGTGCAGATAAGGGCGTGTTTCTGGATGCGCCGATTGCTATCAACATCACGGCCTCCGTCATGGCGAAGTTCAGCAAGGCCGGAATCATGCGACGTGCCGGTGAGCAGGAGGAGGCTCGACGCCTCGCGTCGATGTTCGCCATCGACCCGAAGCGCCTTCCTCATGACGTGTCGACGCTCAGCGGTGGCAATCAGCAGAAGGTGTCGCTCGCGAAAGCCGTCGCGCTCGCGCCTCGCCTGTTGCTGTTGAACGAGCCCACCCGAGGCGTTGACATTGGCGCTCGCGCGGAAATCTATTCGACGCTTCGCAAGATGGCGGACGACGGCTTGGCGATTGTCTTCTACTCGACAGACCTCGAAGAAATTCTGGAACTCGCAGACACGGTTCTCACCGTCTTCCGTGGTCGGATGGTTCGCCATAAACCTCGATTTGAAATTGATGGTGACACGCTGCTCCACGACATCGTCGCGGGCGATAGCGACGCATCTCACGGACATGTCTCTTTCCGAAACCAACCTGCGGAGGTGGGTAATGCATAAGACCGCTATGGAGCCCACTGCACAAGTGTCGCCAACTGCGTTGCGACGGTGGGCATCTGCACTTTTTGGAACGACGAGCATTCATGCCGCGTCGATTCGAATCGCGACGCTCGTCCTCATCGTCGTCGCTGCGGCCATCGTGCCGCACTTCACGGAGTTCGGGAACCTGCAGTCGCTGATGTATTCGGTAGCGGCAGTCGGTATCGGCGCTATCGGTATGGCGCTCGTCACACTCAGCGGAAACCTGTTCATGCTGTCGATGGGCGCGACGGCAGCGGTCTCGACCGTCATGTTTGCCGCGCTCATTCATTTGGGTTTGGGTGCGACGCTGCTGCTTGTCGTATTGAGCGGCCTGCTGATGGGTGCCGTTCAGGGCGGAATCATCGCTCTAGGGAAAGCGAACCCCATCATCACGACAATTGCCACCTCGTCAATCATCATCGGTGCAGGGGTCATCTACACCGGCGGCTTGACTGTTATCGGGAAAGGCGACGCCACCTGGCTCGGTCAAGGCAAGCTGTTCGGCTGGCTGCCGACTCAAATCCTCGTGCTGGCTATCTTCGCGGCAATCGCGAGCTTCATTCTCCAGAAGTCGCGTATCGGACGGGAAATCCGGTTGCTTGGAATGCGAGCCGAAGTTGCGCGTATCGCAGGGCTGAGAACGATGGCTGCGACGCTCGTTTGTTACGCGTTCGCTGGCGCAGCTGCGGCACTTGCCGGCTCTCTGATTGCCTCATCTTCGGCACAAGGCAATCTCACGTACGGCATCGACCTCGACTTCAACGCGATTGCGGCCGTGCTGGTTGGTGGCATTTCGATTCGTGGTGGTCGTGGACAGATATCGGATGCGGTCACTGGCGCCATCTTCCTTGCTGTCATCAGCAACATCCTGTTGGTCAGCGGCGTGAGCTACGAGTACCAACTGGTCGCAAAAGGCATCGTGGTTCTCGCAGCGGTGGTGTTCGGCGCGTTGCTCGCCCGGCTCGGTTCGGGACGGAAATAACAGGAGACTCGGAAATGGACCACTCTCAACGGCTTCTCAATCTCGCGATTCGGCTCGTGCTGCTCGTCGGCATGCCGGTGATCTTCGGCCTCAGCGTCAATCACTACTTCTCACAGGCCAACTTGTACGCGATTTTCCAGGCGTTTGCCTTCCTTGGAATCATCGCCCTCGGTCTTTCGGTGACGATGGTTGCTGGCGAATTTGACCTGAGCGTCGCGGCAATCTCGACGGTGGCCGGGCTCATCACTGTGAAGTTTGGCGGCGATAGTTCGATGCTCGGCATCCTGTATGCGGTCATCTTCGGTGTAGTTGTCGGTGTCGCGAATGCGGCGCTTTTGCCATGGCTCGGCGTCTCCTCGTTGGTGACAACTGTTGGCTCGATGATGTTCTTGACCGGCGTGGGGTATTGGCTCGCAGGGGGGCGTGTCTTGAGTTACGGCAATCTCGACGTCAGCGACTTTCTTGACCAAAGCGTGGCAGGCATCTTCTCACCGCGAAGTCTCATCACAATCGCCTGCTTTGTCGTGGTTTCGCTGTTCCTCCGCTTTACCACGCTCGGTCGTGACATTTACGCATCCGGCGGTCATCGTAAGGCGGCGATTCAGAGTGGTGCACGGGTTGGAAAGGCTCTGACGGTCGGCTTTGTCATCTCCGGTGGGCTGTCGGCTCTGGGCGGAGGCCTGCTCTCGCTGAGCCTCGCGACCGCCTCCGCGACGATGGGCAGCAACATCCTGCTCCAGGCGGCCTCGGCGGCCATCGTCGGTGGGGTCGCGCTGGGCGGCGGTATCGGTTCACCACTCGGTGTCGCAATGGGCGTCCTGATTCTCACCATCTTGAACAACGGGCTTGGTTTGTTGAACGCGACGTCAACACAGATTCTCCTCGTCAACGGCCTCTTGCTTTTGATGGTGGTCCTGCTCGACGGCCGCCTGGGCGCAGTCCTGGCCTCCCCAATCGAACGATTCGCGCGAAGAAAGACGGCCACCACCGCGTAACGCTTCCAATGCTCCTGTACGGCCGACGTGCTTTTGGCGCGTCGGCCGCTTTTCATTTCTCCGTTCATAACCAGGCTGTTCGAGAGGCAACGGGGACGGGTGCGAAACACGCACAGGGCAGTTTCCAGTCTGCCGCAGCAACTCAGTCGAAAGCGTTGAGGTGGTTCGCCGTTGCGCAGTGTAAGCGGGAGCAATACTATCGAGTGAATCAGGCACGAGGCGTCTGCGTACCCTTCCGCTAGGCAAATCAGCAGTGAACAACTCGCGATTTCTCGCGGCGTTATCCGCACCGTTCGTAGTGGGCGGTTTACTACACTTCGCCTATCCGCTAGTACAGCCAGCGGATTATCATCATTTTGCCGACACTCGGCTCATTTGTGGCGTGCATAACGGCGCGGATGTTCTTTCCAACCTTGCCATCCTCGCCGCGGGCCTAGTGAATCTGCATTGGTGCTGGCGACATCGCGCCTCTGGCGCTGTTCAAATGCCCGGCATGCTAACGGCCTCGCTAGGGTTCGTGATGGCCGCCGCCGGTTCTGCGGTCTATCACCTCCGTCCGACGGACGCGACGTTGGTATGGGACCGCTTGCCGATGACAGTCATTTTCGCGGGCGTCCTTGCGATGCTTTATACCTCGGTCACGGGACGAAGAGCTCTCTGGTTGCAAATGGCATCGTTGGTCGCGGCAGCCATGCTGACGGCGCTCATCTGGGCTCGGTTCGGAGAACTGTGGCCATACGCGCTTCTTCAGTACGGCGGTCTCGCCGCCGTCGTCGGATTCACTATCTCGCGCAAGGTCGCCAACCCGAGCGGATGGTGGGCCCTCATTTGCTGGTACGGCGTTGCGAAGCTGTTTGAAATGTTCGATGCGTCAATTTGGGTGGCGACGGACCATGTTGTGGCTGGTCACGCGCTTAAGCACATCGCTTGCGCAGCGGCCGGCTTCGCCCTCCTTGGTATCGTCAAACAAAGCAGGTCAAGCGAGTCGAACGTTTCAGCGGGAAGGGTTGCTGCTGAACGACGAGGCCCGGTTCGAGGTCGTTGAGAGGTCGTTGAGAGAAGAGGGTATTGGCCGGCTTCCGCCGGGATACATGCTCGGGGCCGAAATCATATTTCCGCTGGGCGGAAATATCGTCGAACACGATTCGGCGGTAATGCACCGAAGCCCCAAGCGGTGAGCCTCCTTCAAGTTGAAAAGGTCATCCAGCGTTCCTCGAGATTGAGGCTTTTCACGCGCTCAATAAGGAAGTCAGTGAAAACTCTAATTTTTGCCGGCTGGTAGCGCCGGCTCTGATACGCCAAATTGATGGTCAGACGTGGTAACTGCCAGTCCTCGAGCACTGGGACGAGACGACCAGACACGATGTCGTCGTGAATGATGTAGAGAGGCTGAACAACGATGCCCAGTCCCGCACGTCCTGCGGCGACGATGACCTGGCCTTCGTTCGAGTCCAGGGCGCTGGTGATGGCGATATTCCTTTCTTCCTTTCCTCGACGCAGATGGAGCAGGTACGGGTCGACGGCCAAGTTGTAGACGAGCATCTTGTGCTGCTCGAGCTCCTCGGGGTTCTGAGGACGACCGTGCTCGGCGAGATAGGCTGGCGAGGCCGCCATTATCCGTCGCGTCTCAGCGAGCCGCCGAATGGTGATGCCCGAGTCTCCCTCATGCTCCTTCGTGCGAATCGCGATGTCTATTCCGGCTTCGATGAAGTTTTGATACTGGTTCGCCGCGACGATTTGCACGGACAGATTCGGATATCGCTTGAGGAACTCGGGAAGCGCCGGAGCGATGTGCATCATCGCGAACGACACGGAACTGGTGACCCGCAGGACGCCTCTCGGGCTGACGGCCTCTTCGGACGCGATTGAATCGGCTTCAGCAAGCTCAGATATGACTGCCGTGCAGCGACGATGATATTCGCGGCCCGCATCGGTGAGCCACATGCGCCGGGTCGTACGTTCAATCAGCCTGGCGCCGAGCTGCTCCTCCAATGAACTCAAGGTTCTACTGGCTGCGGCATTAGACATGTCGAGCTGCTCAGCAGCTTTCGACAAGCTACCCAGGTCGGCGGTAAGCACAAACAACTGCAATTGCGTCCAGCGGTCCATCGCATCTCTCTCTTCTATTGCTCTTGGAAAAATCGAACGGGATTCTTCCACCCGTTGCGGCCCAATATGCCGCAGAGACTTGAAGAGATAAACCGACTGGAAATCTTCGATTTGTAGAGTCAATTTCTACAATTCGCTGTCTTCGCAGACGGCGAGAGGACGGTCGCGTGACGTTCCACATGCCAACGCCTCTATTCTTCCGGCGAGAGGAAATGTCATTTCACTTGGGGGCATTTTATTTACGCGGACGACCCTTTACCTTTCGTCTTCATACGCCTGAGCGCACAACGGAGACACGCACGATGCGCAACATCAACGAAGACACCATTACCCAAGCCGTCATCGCCTCTTTCGCTGACTGCAAGAATGCGAGACTGAGGACCGTGATGACGAGTCTGGTTCAACATCTCCATGCTTTTGCCCGCGACGTCCAGCTCACCGAGGACGAGTGGTTCAAAGCAATCAAATTTCTCACGGAAGTCGGTCATATCACCGACGACAAGAGACAGGAGTTCATCCTACTGTCCGACACGCTCGGCCTTTCGATGTTGGTCATGTCGCAGAACAACCGGAAGCCATCGAACTGCACGGAAGCCACGGTATTTGGACCGTTCTACGTAGAGGGAGCACCTCTGTACAGCAACGGCGATGACATCTCCAATGGTGCTAAGGGTGCGCCTTGTTATGTGAAGGGCCAGGTGCGCGGTGCGGGCGGCGAAGCAATTGCGAATGCACAAATCGATGTTTGGCAATCGGATGAAGACGGCTTCTATGATGTCCAGAACTTCGACGAGGCGGGCAACGCCATCCATCGCGCTCGGGGCCGACTGAAAGCCGATGCAGAAGGATTCTTCAACTTCCGCTCGATTCTCGCTGAAGCGTATCCGATTCCGCACGATGGACCAGTCGGGCGCATGCTCACGGCCGTCGGTCGTCACCCGTGGCGCCCGGCACATCTGCATTTCATGATTGAAGCGCCGGGCTACGAGACGCTCATCACGCACGTCTTCCGTGACGGTGACCAATACCTCGACTCGGACGTCGTGTTCGGAGTGCGCTCATCGCTTATTTCCGAATGGAAGCGTCATGAACCGGGCGTGGCGCCGGATGGCAGAGAATTCGAAATTCCTTGGTATTCGCTCGAATACGACTTCGTGCTTAACCCGTCGGAGGTACACGCGTGATTCGACATCTCGTTATGTGGCGAGTGGCTGGTGACACACCGGCCGAACGCCTGGCTGCCTCGAACCTAGTCAAGACCAGCTTTGAACGCTTGCGTGGTCGTATTCCCGGGATGCTCCGCCTCGAAGTCGGTCTCGATCACAGCAGAGTTGACTACTCCTGCGACGTTGTTCTTGTCACCGAGTTCGATTCCCAAGAAGCGTTAGAAGCGTATGCATCTCATCCCGAGCACTTGCGCGTGCGCGATGAACTAGGCGGATTGCGCACCGCGCGATTCCAGGTTGATTACCAAGCAGACGCAGGCCTGAGCGCTGAGCGTACAGGGGAGTACCTTCATGCAAAAGCGTGAGTTTATTTATCAAGCGCGGGCCGGACGGGTCGTGTTCGGCCCGGGCAGCTTGCAGCATCTTGAACGCGAGGTGCTGGAACTGAAGTCGGAGCGCGCGCTTATTTTGTGTAGCCCCGAGCAGAAGGAGACTGGCGAGGCCGTTGCTGCACGACTTGGACAGCGTTCGGCTGGGGTGTTCGACCGGGCTGTCATGCATGTGCCACTCGAATTGGCGAAGGAAGCTCGTGCGTTGGCAAAGGAGCTAAAAGCCGATTGCGCGATTGCGGTCGGGGGCGGGTCGACGATTGGGTTGGGTAAGGCAATCGCATTGGAGTCGGACCTGCCGATTCTCGCCGTACCGACGACATACGCAGGCAGCGAAATGACGCCCATCTATGGCATCACCGACGCGGGCCTGAAGAAGACAGGTACCGACCTTCGTGTGTTGCCAAAGACCGTGATTTACGATGCTGACCTGACAATGTCACTTCCTGTTGCGTTGTCGGTCACGAGCGGAATCAACGCCATCGCACATGCTGCAGAAGCGCTCTATTCACGTGACGCGAATCCTGTGACGAGTCTGATGGCGGAAGAAGGCATCGCCGCGCTCGCACGTTCATTGCCCGCTATCGTCGCCGACTCACGCAACGTCGAAGCTCGTGCCGACGCGCAGTACGGGGCATGGCTTTGCGGAACAGTCCTTGGCAGTGTCGGCATGGCGCTTCACCATAAGCTGTGCCATACGCTCGGCGGAAGTTTCAATCTTCCGCACGCGCAAACGCACACCATCGTTCTGCCGCACGCACTGGCCTACAACCGCGAGGCCGCACCCGACGCGATGCATCGCATTGCGCGTGCACTCGGTACAGATGATGCGGCGTTGGGCGTCTATGAACTTGCCAAACTCTGCGGTGCCCCTCTCGGCCTCAAGGATATCGGGATGTCCGCCGAGGATGTTTCGAAGGCTGCTGATATTGCGAGTTCGAATCCGTACTGGAATCCGCGACCGATTGAGCGCGAGCCGTTGCTCGCGCTTTTGCGTGACGCCTTCGACGGCGTCGCGCCGCGCGCGGCGACCGCCTGACGTCGGAAACGCGCGAGCTTTCGATTCATTTGCTCGAACGGAAGAAAAGGAGACAGCAATGCATTTCACCGTCTACTGCCTTGACCATCGCGGGATGGTCGAGCGTCGTCTCGAGAACTATGACGCCCACAAGGCCTATCTGCAGACCGCCCCAGTCAAGACGCTGATTTCTGGTCCGCTGACGAAATCGGACGGCCAAACGATGATTGGCAGCTTCTTCCTCTATGAAGCTGACGATATCGAAGAAATCGAGAAGTTCGTCGAGAGCGACCCATTCAACAAGGCGGGCATCTGGGACGAGGTCGACATCAGGCCATTCATCAAACGCGTCGATAACCGCTAAATCCGCAAGCTCGCGCCATTCTTCGAACGCCTCGCAAAAGCGAGGCGGTGGGGCAGCGCGCGTCTGGAAAGATGCAGAACGCGTCATAGGGAGACAAGCAATCGCTCCGGACGCACTTAAGAATACGCAACATTAGATTGGAGACATCATGGAGACAGGCCTCGACGGAAAGATTGTGCTCATCACGGGTGCCGCGCAAGGCATCGGTCGTGCAACGGCTCTGGGCTTCGCGCGCGAAGGCGCTCGGCTTTGTCTTATCGACATCGACGCGAACGCGCTCAAGGAAGCCGAATCTGAACTGCGCACGCTTGGCACGAATGTGACGATTGCGCAGGCGGACCTGTCCACGGCCGACGGTGTAAAGAGCGGCATCGACGCAGCCTTGAAGTCCTATAACGGCCAGGTCGACATTCTGGTCAACAACGTCGGCTCCGGGAAGGTCCGCACGTTCGAGGAGCTCTCGGACGAGGAATGGGACTTCACGTTGAATCTCAATTTTATGAGCTATGTGCGGACATGCCGCTACTTGTTGCCAGTCTTACGTAATCGCGAGAAGCCGGTAATCATCAACAACGCGTCGGACCTGGCTCGTCAACCTGAACCTGTTCCGATTGACTATTCAGCATCTAAGGCAGCCGTGCTTGCCCTCACGAAAGGCCTCGCGCGAGCGGAAGCTCCGAAGATTCGTGTGAATGCCGTCGCGCCCGGACCGGTCTGGACCCCGTTCTGGACGAAGGAAGGCGGCTTCGCAGACACGATGGGCAAGTTCCACGGAATGTCTCCAAAGGAAGCAGTGGAACACGAGTTGTCTCTGCGTCACTTGCCGCTGAATCGCCTGGGCCAGCCTGACGAAGTGGCTAACGTGATTGTCTTCATGGCATCTGACCTCGCCTCGTTCGTTACTTCGGCGGTTTGGGGTGTCGACGGCGGCAGTATCCGCAGTCTCATCTAAAGCAGCGGAGTAGGGAGTGCTTTCACGACTTCATTGTTCCGAGGACCAAGGTATGTCTACCCATCACGCCGTCGATGCGAACGTATCGCAAAGGGAGCGCGCATTCCTCGTCGAAGCGCTCGAGTTGTTAATGCGAGAGCGCTCGAATGCGCTTCGCATTGCGACCGCAGTCGCAAAGGCGCGAGGTGAGCGTCTCCCTGACGTGCGGGACTTTGGTCTCGACGACATCCTGCGTCTTAGCAGACAACTCGCGGAAGGTGTGCCTGCTGAATCGCAGGAAATCCATATCGCCGGCCCAACGTGCGTCAAAGAAGAACCGGCTGCCCGTCGCCGACGGGCGTCCTGATGTCAAATTAAGAATCGTTAGTCGGACGTTGCTCCGCGAACTGTAGGAGATTGAGATGTTACGTATCGCTGTTCTCGGTGCAGGACGCATCGGAAGGATTCATGCTGCTAATGTGGCCGCCGACCGTCGAGTAAAACTTGTTGCAGTAGCCGACCCATACAAGGAGGCCGTCGAGGCGCTTGCTGCTGACCTTGGGTGCGACGCGTCTCTAGACTGCAAATCAGTCGTTGACCGCGAGGACGTTGACGCCGTCATCGTCGGCACGCCAACTGACACGCATATCGACCTCACGCTGCAGGCGGTTCGACTGGGCAAGCCGGTTCTCTGTGAGAAACCCATCGACCTTGATATCGACCGCGCCCTCGCAGCGGTCGAGGAAATCGAGCGTCTCAATGGACGCGTCATGTTGGCTTTCAACCGGCGTTTTGACCCGGACGCGATGCGGCTCAAGCAGGCTATCGAGGAAGGCGAAGTCGGCGATGTCCGGCAGGTCGTCCTCACGAGCCGTGACCCGGGCCTTGCGCCGCGTGAGTACCTTCGGCACTCAGGCGGAATCTTCCGGGACATGACCATCCACGATTTCGATACCGCTCGCTGGTTGCTGGGAGAGGACCCGGTCGAAGTGATGGCGATGGGTAATCGGCTGGTCGACCCTGGCTTGGAGGAGCTCCCGGACTACGACAGCGTGATGGTGTTGCTTCGTACAGCGTCCGGCAAGCAATGTCATATCAATGGCTCGCGTCAGGCAGTGTATGGCTTTGACCAACGCGTTGAAGTCTTCGGTTCGAAGGGTATGCTGCTGAACGAAAACCATCGCCCATCGAGCCTCCGCCGCTGGACGAGTGAAAGGACCGAGGCGCGCGAGCCCCTGCTCAACTTCTTCCTTGAGCGGCACGCGGACTCGTACAAGGTCGAGCTGGACCGCTTTCTGACGGCGCTCGAAGACAACGCCCCGATGCCGGCAACCCCTCGGGATGGCATTCGCGCCTTGCGAATCGCGAACTGCGCCATCGAGGCAGCGAATAAGGGCTGCGCAGTCAAAATCTAGCCGGCCGGGTCGCGCGGAAAGCGAAGCAGGAAAACTAACTTCGGGTTGACAGTTCGACGACTTTTGCCCTATATGAAGAATAAAACTCTTCAATGGGGCGGGGGCATGGCGCAGGTCGATACGTTTAGCGGAATCGTGATTTTCGTCACGGCCGCGAAATCGCGCAGCTTCACAGATGCCGCCGAACAACTTGGGCTAACGAAGTCCGCAGTCGGAAAGGCAATCGCAAAGCTCGAGGAGCGCCTTGGCGCGCAGCTCTTCCATCGAACCACGCGAAGCATCTCTCTCACGGCGGATGGCGAAGCGTATTTTGCTGCCTGTGCGTCCGCGCTTGATGAGATTTCGACGGCGGAAACCGCGCTCGGCCCGGGACTCCAACGTCCCGTCGGTCGCCTGCGCATCGACATGCCCGCAGCATTTGGGCGACGCATACTCGTTCCAATCTTGCTCGACATCGCGAAAGCCCATCCCGACTTGCAGTTCACGATGACCTTCTCGGACCATTTGATTGACCCGGTAGAAGAAGGTGTCGACCTCGTTATCCGCTTCGGAGAACTCAAAAGCTCGAGTGGTTTGGTCGCCCGTCGGTTGACGCGTCAGCGCATGGTAATCGCAGCGTCACCCGAATATCTTGACCAGCACGGAACGCCAGCGCGACTAGAGGACCTGGCGCAGCAGAAATGTATTGTGGGTTATCGACGCGGGGTGCCGCTGTCGTGGCGCGTCAACCTCGAAGGCGAGTTGCATCGCTTCTCCGCGCCGGGAACCTACCAAATCAGCGACGGCGACTCGATTGTCGAAGCGGCTCTTGCAGGCATGGGGCTGTGTCAGATGCCGATGTCGCTGTTACGACCACACTTGGAATCAAGAACGTTGGTCTCAGTTCTTGATGACGTTTCGACCGAGCTTATCGATGTACATGCAGTCTGGCCGAAGGTAGCTCATTTGAGGCCGAAGGTGCGCCATGTGGTCGACACCTTGGTCGCACTTGCTGAAGACGGTCGACTGGACTGACTTCACGAAAGCGCCGCATTCCCAATTTAATGGATCGACGCACGACGGAGAAACCAAGGTGCTTCTAGTAAAGGCACCGGGCGGATGACCGGTGTCCATCTTGTCGCTCCGGCTTTCGCGGACTCGCATCATCATCATGCTGTGTGTCACAAGGTCCACGTGCATCATCATTGGGAGCGTCATTGCAAGTAAGCGCGTTCAGCTCTTGAACGCCGAAACCCCGTCCGGATTGCGACGGGGTTTTTTGCCCCGTTTCGAGAGGCGCGTCTCTCATCAACCCAACATCAAGCCTTCGGCGCAAGCCATGAATCTTCGGCTTCGATACCGTCCGGTTCGTACGTCCACGTGATCTTCTCGTACGTGAACGCGAGGTCTTCCATGTGGCCCATTTGCTTGTTGTTCGGGTCCAGCGCGTTAGGCGTCCACGACTTCATATTCGTCAGAATCGCGTTCGACAACTTCACGGTGTAGTACTTCTCTTCCGTGCCCTTCGGCGAGATGCGGTAAAACTCCAGCGACACGTCCTTCATCTGCTCGCCCGAGGTCAGCGCCTGAAACAGCTTGGGCGACGACTTGTCGATTTCCTTGGTGATCGTCATCGCGCCATGCACACGCTTGCCGGTAGGCAGACCAGTCTGCGGGCTCTTCGGGATTTCGATGGTGTGATCGACGGCCTGGACGAGAATCTTTCCTTCGTGACCCTGGACTTTGTTCGAGCCTTCGATCTTGCCTTGGTTTTGGCCTTCGAGGGTGAGGTAGCACGGCATCGGCATGATCTGTTCTCCGGTTTGATTGGCGCGTTTCGTTTAGCGCATGGGATGAATTCTGCGAGTGCGCAGTTACGGCCGCGTTTCAGAAAAGCGGATTCAGATTACGAATGAAACATAGGGCGCACGCCGCTTCGACGCCAGCGCGGAGCATCCGCATTTCATCCTCCACACGTGGGGCTTGGGCGATCCTGCTCCGGACCACGCAGAGAAGAAGAGGATCTTCGACCTGAAGCCCGGCATTCTCGCCTGATGCACCGCGGGCGCGGCTGAATCCATGGGACTTAGCTACCTCCCGCGGTTTGCGAATACGCTATCCGTTCTGAGAGTCGCGAAATTGGACGTCAATATGACCGCAGACAGCCCGCCTGCCAAAAATCAAGCAAGGCTATGGCGCGAACCGGCCTTCGCGGGAGCGGAAATGTTACGTACGTTGCCATCGAGATGGGATACCACGACCAAGGACACCTGAGTCGGGAATTCGCCCGCTTCTTTGGTGTGCCTCCAGGAAGGGCGAGACGCTAAATTCGCAATTTTCTACAAAACCTTCCGGACTGAAGACCGCAAACTGTTTGCCGCCGCTCCTTTCCCTGCCTCTCTTGTCACTCTTGTGGTATGGCAGGGTGAGTATCCATGCGGAGACGAACGAGGGCTAGCACGCACCCACAGTGGGCTTTTCTTTGCGTCTTACTGGCCTCCGATTATGCTCGGAGCGCGCCCCTTGGCGAGGCGTGGTTTAGATCATCCCCACTTCGGCCCGCTGATGCCAGCGGGCCTAATTTTTTATCTGCGCTTAGTAGCTCTTGGGCTACTGATGGCGCGGGTGCCGTTCAACGCAGGCGATTAATGCGTTTTCGGACGGTTGTCATTTGCGGTGGCTCACCGGCGTGATCGTGCCGAATAGTCCATTGGCCTCGTTGTTCGGACCTGCCGAGAAGTACACGGTGTCCGAACTCGAATTGCGGCCGCCACCTAGTGTCAGGGTCCACAAGCCATCGATAGCCACAGGATTGCCATACGCATCCTCTAACTGATCGATGAGCGTGCCATCGTCGTCGAAGACATTGATTCGGCCATCGCCGAAATTGCCGATCAAAATCTTTCCGCTGAAGCGGCCGAAATCGAACGACGCGCGCGTGATGCCCCAAGGCGAATTGAGCGTCCCCCGGCTTGCGAAGCGGCGCAGCAGGTGACCGTCCGTGTCGAAAACATCGACGAATCCGTGACCAGTGCCTGCAACATCGTCGTGGTGTTGTTTGTCCTGCTGCGCATACGTGACGAAAAGATCGCCATCGATGTTAGCGATGCCAAAAGGCGCGTATCCGGCCGGAATGTGATGGTCGATGAAGCCGCCATCCGTCGTCGCGGCCATGTACAGGCCGTTGCTCCCGCCGCTCGGCCCAAATACGTCGATTCGTCCCGAGCGAAAGTTGGTCGCAAACAGAAACTGGCCTTTCACGTTCACCCCGAGAGCGAGGCCCTTATAGACGGCGCCGACGCCGGCGGACGGGGTAGATGAGTTATCGACCGCGATCACGGCGTTGTTCGCCGGATTCAACCCGCCCGCCCAGGCCGAAATCGTGCCGTCCTCGGTCGAGAATATGAATGCGGCCGGGATCGTCGTGCCTGGCACAAGAAACGCGGCCGAGGCATTCCATACCATTCCCGTCGGTGCCGCAGGCGCCGGATTCGATGGGTTGTTGTGATTGGCGGAACGACAGGCGCCGGGCGATATGACATTGCCTGGCAGTGGGATCGATACCTGCAGCGTCACCTTCGTACCCTCGCCGTCATATAGCGTGGCACAGCCCGTGGCGTTGTCGTTGATCCAGAAGGGACTGCCTGCAGGACTGAAAGCAATACCCCAGGCGTTCTGCAGCACGCCGTCCATTTTTGGGGCCGCGCCTGCCAGGTTGGACACGAGCGGTGTGACAATGTAAGCATCGTCATGCGCCGCATACCCAATCGTAAGGCCGGCGGCGAGGACAACCGCGGTCGCTGCTTTGAGACATCCAGAGACGTGAGACATAGCACCCTCCTTGGTCGGACTGGTGAGGACCTGCTCTAGAAATCGACGTTGGAGGTAGGTAAACGACGGCTATTCCCTGAAAATTCCCGTTGCACCCAAAAATTCTGTTGTCCAAAAGATCGTCTGCGAAAAGGAGAAGGGCCATCCGAAGTCTTTCGGGACCACATAGGCTCGAGCAGTCGAGTAGGGATGAGGCGGCGCACAGAATTGAGGTATCAAAGCGCGTCCTTGCAGCTCTATCGTTTGTGTTTGGCAAATCGAGTCAGCGCGCCATGCACGCGCAGTTGCGCCAATCCACAAACGTCGTGCGGAATATTTCAAAGTCCGGCCACGTTCTATTCACGAGGTTCTGATACTGGCGAACACGGCGCCCTCATCGCCGATATAGGACGCAGGTCGTGCTTGCGCCTGCCGCCATAAATGGAGCGCTTGACTAACTAGCGCTCGGAGCCGGAAAACGCCTTCATTTTGAGGATGAGAAATGAATATCGACAGAAGCCATGCGGCGTGTTTGCTCGCTGCGATTGCGCTGGTTGCGCCCCTGAGCGGTCACGCGAACGAGATGATTCATGTCAAGCTCACGGACAACTCCATTCAACTCGATACCAATGCGGCGAAGGCGGGGCACGTCACGTTCGAAGTGACGAACGCAGCGGACAGCAATACCGTACATGAATTTGTTGTATTGAGGACAGACACTGACGAAGCACGGCTGCCGGTCCAGAATGATCAGGTCGAGGAAAGCCGGGTCAGGAAGATGGGCGAGGTGGAAGACCTGGGGAAGCATTCGACCAAGCGCCTGTCATTGAAGTTGGCCCCTGGACGCTATGTGCTTATTTGCAACCGTCCGGGACACTATGCGATGGGCATGCATAGGTCCTTCGTCGTTGCGCGCTGAGACAATTTCCATCCTGTGTCTTTTGAGCGGATATCGACGCGTGCAAGGTTACAGTCACGAGCGAAATCGAAAGCTGACAAATTCGCGCAACGGATGATCGCCGGCTTGTCCGGCTTGCAAGAACCCCCGACCGCCGGAAGAGGGCCACAAAGGGCGAGGTCATTAAGGCTGCCTTAAGCATCGGTGACGCAGGCTTCCATGTCCCACGCACGCTATCGTCCGGAGGCATATGGCTCAACCGCATGTTGTCCACTTGTTCTTCGCCCTCGCTGCCGCGTTATCTGCGCTGTGCGCAGGGCTGGGGATTGTGTACACCGTTACGGCCGGTTTCCTAATGCGCCGGTTCTTTTCTCGCCCGATCATCGCGCCTGTTTGCTTCCCCGCAGTCACCATCGCCAAGCCCTTGCACGGTGAGGAATGGCAGTTACTGGAGAACTTGACGAGTTTCGTCGAGCAGGACTATCCGGGACCGGTTCAATATGTCTTTGGCGTCCGCGACCAATGTGATGCGGCGCTCAGCGCGGTCGGCATTCTGCGCGCGCATTACCCCGAGAAAGACATAACCGTCGTGGTGGACGGCAAGATGAACGGGCCCAACCGGAAAATTTCCAACCTTACAAACATACTCGATCGCGCGGAGCACGATGTGCTTTGCTTCGCCGACAGCGACGTCCGCGTCCGGCCAAGCTTCCTTCGCGATATCGTAGGCGCGCTTCAGCAACCCGGCGTCGGGTTGGTCACCAGCGCTTATCGCGGATTGTGCGCGCCCGGGTTCTGGCCTCGGGTCAGTTCCGCCATGACCGACTATCATTTCCTGCCCGGCGTAGTGACCGGACTGTCCATCGGCCGCGCCCGACCCTGCTTCGGCCAGACGATTGCGATGACACGGGCAACGCTGCTGCGCATAGGCGGTCTTGCGCAGTTTGCGCATCATCTCGCAGAGGACTACGCTATTGGCGAAGCCGTGCGCGACAGCGGCTTGGCGGTTGTCGTTCCGCCGTTCATCGTGCATCACGCCTGCGTCGAAACCAGGCTCTTGCAACTGATAGCACACGAGCTGCGGTGGTGCCGCACGATCCGCGCTGCAGATCGGACGGGGCACCTCGGTGCTGTCCTGATGCATCCGTTTCCGCTTGCCTTGCTCTCCGTACTGTTCTCATGGGGCAATCCGCTGGCGTGCGGGCTGGTCGTGTTGACGCTCATTGTCCGCGCGATGTTGATCTGGCAAACGGATCGCGCGACGCGTGAGCGTTGTAGCGGCTTTCCCTGGTTGCCGCTCTGGGATGTCCTTCAATTCGTAATCTACGTCGCGAGCTTTTTCTCGTCCCGCGTGTTATGGCGTGGACAGAGCTTCGATGTCGACGAGGACGGTCTGTTGTCATCGTGTGTTCAACATGACGCAAGCCTGAAATGACCATCGCCTCGACGATGAACCTTCTTCCTGAACGAGCCATGTGCGGATGAAACATCTCGGTTCAGTCGCCGCATTGCTTGGACTGCTGATTGCCGGATGGCTCATCTGGCGCGATGATCCTGTAGCGATCCTGCATCTGCTGGAGTCCGCCGGCGTGGGCCTGGTGCTCGCCGCCCTCGTGCATATCATTTCGATGGTGCCGAACGCATGGGATTGGCGCATGTTGATACGTGATGCGGAGCGCCCCTCCATGGCGACGATGCTTCAACTCGTCTGGATTCGCGAGTCGATCAACGGACTGCTGCCCGTCGCGCGGATCGGCGGCGAGATCGTTTCGTTTCGATTGCTCGGACGTGTCGGCGTGCGCCCGGAGACAGCCGTGGCGAGTCTCGTCGTAGACATGCAGCTCACGGTGATCAGCCAGGTCGTCTTCGCACTGATAGCCCTCGGATACGTGCTTGAGCATACCTCGTCGGATTCCGCGCGTCTGGCGGGAAGGTTGGCGTGGGGTTGTGCGGGACTGCTGCCCGTGCTCTTGCTGTTCGCGCTCGTGCAACATGCCCGGCCCTTCGAACGTGCCGCGCGAACGCTCAACCGGGTCACGAGCGGAAAGGTGTACGCCCTCGTTGGCAAGTCGGCGCGCATCGATCAGTCCATCAAGCTGATCTGGCGGCAGACCGGCGTAGTGGTTCGCTACCTGTTCATCTGGCAAACGCTGCAGTGCCTGGGTTTGGCGCTTGAGATCTGGGTTGCGTTGCGCGTGCTGGGATCGGACGCAAGCTTCGTGACCGCGTTCGTGCTTGAGGCGCTGATTCAGCTCGTGAGCAGTGTGGCCTTCGTCGTGCCGGGCAACATCGGCGTGCAAGAAGGCGGCTTCGTTCTGATCGGTGGCATGCTGGGCATCGATGCCTCCACCTGCCTTGCGCTGGCAGGCGCACGGAGAGTGCGAGACTTACTGTTCTTTGCACCGGGACTCATTTTCTGGCACGTGGCCGAACGCTCGTTTGGTCCACGGCGCTCAACGGCTGTGAAGCCGGGCAGCGCGAATGGAAAGTGAGCGACGTGATAACAGACAGCAGGAAAGGAAGTGAGCCAAAAGTGAACGGAGGCGCGATCAGCAAGCGATTCGTATGGTGCCAAAATCCGCTGTGTCGCATTTAACCGGGTGCCTCCGGAATAAGGACGAATTCGCCGTCGAACGGCTGATTCACGGCTTCCATCCACCTGTGCTGCGACGGCAAAAACGGCCTTTAAGGCCTCCGCGAGACGGACCCATACGACGAGCGGCCCCTGTAATCTCGATGTCAATATCAGGAGGGGCGAAGAGACCAAAGGTTTGCATTTCAACAGTCGGGAGCCGTAGTATTGTTGGGCAACTCACCTTCAATGCGTACTTTCACGCAGGCCAGGGTGACGTCCGTACGGTTATCCCGTGACCAGTACGGCTTCTGAAAGCCTTATTCAATTCGCGGACATCGGCGATGTCTGGCGAGTCCTGCAGACGACTGTTCTCGCGAACAGGTGGTTATCTTTGAGGGCATCTATGAAAACGCTGTTTCTACAAGCACCTTCGTTCGACGGCTTCGATGGTGGAGCGGGCTCACGATTCCAGACGAGGCGCGAGATTCGATCATTCTGGTATCCGACGTGGCTCGCGCAGCCCGCGGCGCTGGTCGATGGCAGCCGTGTCGTGGACGCTCCCGCAGATGGCCTGTCTCTGGATGCGACGCTCGACATAGCTCAGGAATATGACCTGGTCATCATTCATACGAGCTCGCCATCGTTCCCGAGCGACGCGCGATTCGCGGAGCATTTAAAAGGACGCAAGTCCAGCATCCTGATCGGAATGGTCGGCGCAAAGGTAGCGGTAGACCCTCACGGCTCGCTTGCCGCGAGCGATGCGATCGACTTCGTGTGTCGTGAAGAATTCGATTTCACTTGTCGCGACATCGCGCAGGGACTTTCATTCGAATCGATTCTCGGTCTCAGCTATCGTTTGCCCGATGGCGGAATTATGCACAACGAAGCCAGGCCGATCCTGGAAGACATGGACCAGTTGCCGTTCGTTGCGCCCGTCTACAAACGCGACCTTACGAGTGAGAATTACTTCAGCGGCTACCTCAAGCATCCGTACGTTTCTCTCTACACAGGCCGAGGCTGCAAATCGCGATGCACCTTTTGCCTCTGGCCCCACACGGTCGGCGGTCATCGCTATCGCACCCGTTCGGTCGAGAACGTCCTCGAAGAAGTGAAATGGATCAGGGACAACATGCCCGAGGTCAAGGAGATCATGTTCGACGACGATACCTTCACCGATCTGAGGCCGAGGGCCGAGGAAATCGCACGCGGCCTTGGCAAGCTAGGGGTGACGTGGTCGTGCAACGCGAAAGCGAACGTGCCGTATTCAACCCTCAAAGTGATGAAGGAAAACGGATTGCGGCTCCTGCTCGTCGGCTACGAATCCGGCGACGACCAGATTCTTGTGAATGTCAAAAAGGGGCTGCGAACCGATATGGCGCGCCGCTTCAGTGACGATTGCCGCAAGCTCGGTATCAAGATCCACGGCACATTCATTCTTGGGCTTCCCGGCGAAACGCACGAAACAATACAGAAAACGATCCAATATGCACAAGAGATTAATCCCCACACGATCCAGGTATCGCTCGCCGCGCCCTATCCGGGGACAGTCCTGCATAAGCAAGCCGTGGAGAATGGATGGCTCCAGGAAAGCAAGGTCATCACGCTCGTCAATTCCGCCGGCACCCAGCTGTCAACCATCGGTTATCCGCATCTGTCTCGCGAAGAGATTTTTCTTGGCGTTGAGGAGTTCTACAAGCGCTTTTATTTCAGACCGACGAAAATCTGGGAAATCGTCCGAGAGATGCTGGTCAGTTGGGAGATGATGAAACGGCGTCTGCAAGAGGGCGTGGAGTTCTTCAGATTCCTTCGCGACCACAAGGCGTGATACCTAAGGACTGCAACTTGAAATGCACGGTTTCGCGGACCGTCGCGCCGCGCGCGACGATTTGCTGGCCAGACTACGCAGATCGCACGATGCGCCGGAGTTCGATCGCTCTCCGGCGCATTCATCTCCACCTGTTTTTCTTCGAGTCGCTTACTTCGTCGTAAAGACCGAGATGCCGCCGTTCGCAAACTGGGTCGAAGAGCCGGGCTGGAAGGGCACGTAAACCTGGCCGAGCGTGCCGTCCACGGCGACGGAGTGCGCCCCCGCTCCGATCGAGACCTTGTAGAGCAACTGCCGCGTCGTGCCGTCGATCACGCCCATTTGCGGGGTGAATCCCGACGCCGCCGCGGTGCCGCTCGATACATAGTGCCGCGCGGGCAAGAAGTATCGGTTCGAGGCGGAATCGTAAGTCACCTGATCGACGCCGCCGAAAGGCACCGACGCCAGTTGTGCGCCGGTGTTGCGATCGAGAATCAGCGTGATGAGCGGATTGCCGGCCGAAGGATCGCATCCCACGAGAATGTCGCTGTTCGGCCCGAGCGCGAGGCCGGAAGGCGAGCACTTGCCAAGCGGGAACGCCTTGCTGATCTTGAGCGTGCCGGTGCTCACCGAACTCGCCGCGATGACGTCGAGTTCGCCGTCCGGGTTCGCGGTGGTGCCGTCGTTATTGATATAGAAGTTCTTCGTGGTCGAATCATAGGTGCATGCTTCGAGCCCCGAGGATCCGTTGAAGACGAGCTTCGACACGACAGCTTGCGTCGTGGTCGAGAGGATCGTGACGTAGGGCGGCGTCTCACCGGGGCTTGCGAACATCACGAGATGATCGTCCGGGTCGTAGCAGCCTTCATCGACGCGTGAGCCCGAATTGCTGATTGCGATCGTCTTGATCGTCTTAAGCGCATTGGTATCGACGACCTTGACCGAGTCGACATCGCCCACGTAAATCGTATTTGTGCCGGTGATGCCCACGATGCCATCGGGACCGGAAGCGTCTGTCGTCGCGCCGACGCCGGCGAACGGGCCGGAGATCTGAGCGATCAGCGCGTTCGATTTGGTATCGACGACATCGATAGCCTTGTTGTTGCGATCGGCAAGATAGTAACGGCCCGCTTCCGTATAGCCGATATCGAAACTGAACGGAGGGCTCGATGCATTGGGAACGGCGATATTGGTAATCAGATTCGGACTCGATGAAGCAGGACCCGAATCGTCATTACCGCCGCATCCGGAGACGACGACAGTGGCAGTAAGCAGTAACGCGAGCACAGGCATTTTCATGAAGCGACTCCCCTTTGGTGGACCAAACCTCACGGCGTAAGCATGCGCAAGCATCTTTCACAATGCACAACAAATAAATTGATGGTTGCCATATGGAACCGTTGATGAACGTACGAAGACTGAAAGATGCGCGTCGCTGGCGCGGTCCTGTTTCAGTAATCTTGGGAGCCCCTCGAAGGCTTCATGTCGCGAGCCCGCGTGATGCGAAATCGCGAGGGGCCTGAGTCTTCATTCCATTTGCAGGGAGGAGCGCGCGCATTGCGTTGTAAATCAATGGTTGGAGATTCGAAAGTCAATTTCCTCGACCGGAAGTCGCTATCCGGCGTCCGCCAAAGGCAGCCTTGGTAGAAACACCGAGGCCTGACCCGATGGGCGTCTAAAGCTATTCGTCTTCTTAAGCTTGCGCTAAGGTTAGATAGCTTAAAGTTCGGCTAGCCGATAGCTATGATCCAGAAAGTAAATTGGGTCTGCGAAATAAAATGCGGTCACGGGTCCGTTCGACGTGGCTCGGCCACATCGATCTGATTTCTCGGACCCTCTCCCTTGCGGTGCAATCATTCAAGTTAGCGATATTGTCCGCGGCCAGAAGGCGCGCTTTTTCAAAGCGCGTCTGATGCCGTCCGCTCCGGGATCACTGCCATTGAAAGGGATGTCGCGAAGATGCCTTTGACATAGTCGGGAATGTTCACGGTCAGGCGGGTTTGCTTATCGGCGTGGATCAACCCGATTCGGCATCGAATGCGAATAAAGAGGCGTTCGCTCCGACTCAACCGTTACGCGCCTGCGGGAAGGTCCGTCGAGACGTCGTTGAACGTTTGTTCCAGCGGCCCGCCGTTCATCGTCCTATGGCTATCGGACACATTCCATGCAGGGACGAAATGGCAATCAATGACATGAATTGGCAGGCCCCTGGTCTAGCAGGCTGTTGAAATATCCCTTTGCGAACGCGCGCTCGCTTATTCGGAAGAGCTAACGCGATGCAGTGTTCCGAATGAATTGACGCCTACTTTCCGTGATTCGGATGCTGACGATGCCGTTTTCCTTCTCGCTTACTCTTTCAAGCTGCCTGAGCAGCAAGAGTTCGCATGCGGGTCAAGTTGTACGCGGCCTGAGGGCACGGAACTGAGCGTCGCAGCCAGAACGATGAAGGCGCCGCCGCTGACGCTCGCCGCGCCCTTGGACGTGAGCAGCAGGACGAGAAGCAGCGTGAGTTGATGGCCGATACTGAGCGTACTGTCCGTCGCCTGTGCGATGAAGATAGCCAGCACGGTCATGTTGATGCAACTGCCGTCGAGGTTGAACGAATATCCGGCGGGCACGACCAGACCGACGACGGACTTCTCGCAGCCGAGCTTCTCGAGCTTCGCCATGAGACGAGGCAGTGCAGACTCCGACGAAGAAGTGCCGAGCACGAGAAGCAACTCTTCGCGGATATAGCGCAGAAAGGCGATCAGACTGAAACCCGCGAGCCTGCATACTGCGCCGAATATGACGAACACGAAGACGAGCCCGGTCAGGTAGTAGGTCAGGAGAAGCTGCCCGTACGAACTCAGCGAGACCACGCCGTACTTGCCGATCGTGAAGGCAATCGCGCCGAACGCACCGATCGGCGATACATACATCACGATGCGGACCATGTTGAAGAAGGTGTTCGCGCCGGCATCGATCACGGAAAGCAAGGGCTTGCCGCGTTCGCCGAGCATCTGCAGCGCGAACGCGAAGATGATCGAGATGAACAGCACCTGCAGGATGTCGCCTTCCGCGAATGCGCCGAAGACCGTCGTCGGAATGATGTGCGACAGGAAGCCGACAACGCTCTGATCGTGTGCGGCCTTGGTGTAGGCAGCGATCGACGACACGTCGAGCGTGCGCGGGTCGATGTGCATCCCGCCGCCCGGCTTCATGATGTTCACCGCGATCAGGCCGATGGCGAGCGCCAGCGTCGTCATCGCCTCGAAGTAGATCAGCGATTTCATGCCGACGCGTCCCACCGACTTGATGTCGTTCATGCTGGCGATGCCATGTACCACCGTGCAGAAGATCAGCGGCGCGATCATCAGCTTGATGAGCTTCAGGAAGTTGTCTCCCAGCGGCTTCATCGCCTCGCCGACGGCGGGATAGAAGTGCCCCAGCAGGATGCCAAGGATCACCGCGATCAGGACCTGGAGGTACAGATGGTGAAACCATCGCTTGCGCGGGCGCGGGATGGCTTGCGTCTCGAGGGACGCTTCTGTTGCGATGCTCATGGCTTGTCTCCTGCAATGTTCGGATTTGGGGTCGGCTTATATGCCGTTCACCACGTCAGTTAATGTCGAAAGCACGTTGTTCCGGCCGACCTTCGCTGGCGGCGCCCGGCATCGCGTGCAGATCGAGACGACGGCCCGCCTTGAGCAACTGACTCGGCACATCGTGTCCGATCAGGCCCGGCAGCAGCGCCGACGCCGACAACAACGCGGAAAGATCGACGCCCGTGTCGTAGCCGTCGAGTTCGAGCATGTGAACGAGCTCTTCCGTGCACACGTTGCCGGTCGCGCCCGGCGCATACGGACAGCCGCCGAGCCCGCCGAGCGATGCATCGAAACGGTCGATGCCCGCATCGAGCGCGGCCAGCGTGTTCGCGAGAGCCATGCCGCGCGTGTTGTGGAAGTGCAGTGTCAATTCGAGCGCGGGAAAGCGCTTGCGTGCCGCCGCGCACAACGCGCCGACCTGCGACGGAAACGCCATGCCGGTCGTATCGCAGAGCGTGACGCCGTGTACGCCGAGATCGGCGAACCGCTGCATCCAGCCGAGCACGGCCTCCTGCGCGATGTCGCCTTCCATCGGGCAGCCCATCGCGGTGGACAGCGACACGTTGATGGCGACGCTCGTCTGCTTTACGACGCCGATGACATCGCGCAATTGCGCGAATGACTGCTCGCGGCTCATGCGCAGATTCGTGCGGTTGTGGCTTTCGCTCACTGACATCACCAGATTGACTTCATCGACGCCGCACGACAGCGCGCGTTCCGCGCCGCGAATATTCGGCACCAGCACGGTATAGACGATGCCTTTGCGCCGCGCGATGCCGTGCATCACCGCCTCCGCATCGCGCAGGGCGGGAATCGCTTTCGGCGATGTGAACGAGGTCACTTCGATCTTCGCGTAGCCGCACGCGCTCAGGTCGTCGATGAGCGCGATCTTCGCGTCGGTCTCGACGAATTGCGCTTCGTTCTGGAAGCCGTCGCGGGTCGCGACCTCCTGGATATGAACACGTTTGCCAGTCATGGCGCGTTCCTCTCAGATGATGCCGCGCGCACGCCATGCGTCGCGGGTCTCGGAATCGATGCCGATGCGTTCGAGCACCGCATCCGTGTGCTGGCCGAGCGTCGGCGCGGGTGTGTCGATGGTGCCGGGCGTCGCGCTCAGCTTCGGAACGATGCCGGGCACTTGCACGGGCGTGCCGTCGTGCAGATGCGCATCGAGGATCATGTCGCGCGCGCGATAGTGCGGGTCGCTCGCGATATCGGCGACGTCGTAGATCTTGCCGGCGGGAATGCGCGCTTCGTTGAGCGCGGCGAGTACGTCGTCGAGCGGATGGCAATTCGCCCACTCGGCGATGGCTGCATCGATACCCCCGACCTGTTTCACGCGGCCGTCGTTCTGTGCGAGGGCGGGATCGTCTGCGAGATCGCCACGGCCGATCAGATCCATCAGGCGGCGGAAGATGCTGTCGCCGTTGCCCGCGATCAGCGCGTATCTGCCGTCCGCGCAGCGATACGCGTTCGATGGCGCGATGCCCGGCAGGCTGCTGCCCGCAGGCTGACGCACCGCGCCGAATGCGGAGAACTCGGGCAACAGGCTTTCCATCATGTTGAAGACGGACTCGTACAGCGCGACATCGATCATCTGTCCTGCGCCGCCGTGCTGATCGCGATGACGCAGTGCGAGCAGAATGCCGATCACGCCATGCAGCGCCGAAAGCGAATCGCCGATGGACACGCCCACGCGCACCGGCGTGCGGCCGGGTTCGCCGCTCAAATGCCGCAAGCCGCCCATTGCTTCGGCGACGACACCGAAGCCGGGCCGGTCGCGATACGGTCCCGTCTGCCCATAGCCCGAGACGCGCAACATCACGAGACCGGGATTGAGCGTGTGCACTTCGTCCCAGCCGAGGCCCCACGCTTCGAGCGTGCCGGGGCGGAAGTTTTCGATGAGCACATCGCTCTGTGCGATGAGCTTTCGGGCGACGTCCTGTCCTTCGGGCGAGCGCAGATCGAGCGTCAGCGATTCCTTGTTGCGCGACTGCGCCGCCCACCACACCGACGTGCCTTCGTGCAGCAGCCGCCATTTGCGCAGCGGATCGCCCGCGCCCGGCGGTTCGATCTTGATGACCTGCGCGCCGAATTCGGCGAGCATCTTTCCAGCGAAGGGACCGGCGATCAGCTGTCCCATTTCGAGCACGCGTATGCCTGCGAGCGGCTTCGTCACGGTTGTCTCCTGTGAAGCGTCGTTGTGTCGATGCTTCACTGTGAAACAAACCAGGCGCGCTGAAAATCGATGAATTTTCAATGACCCTTTCCGTTTTGGAAAGGTGCCGAAAACCTGATCAGGCTTGCGTTTGTGCCGACATGAAGTCGAACAGACGGGTGGCTTCGGGCGAGAGCGCATCGCGCGAGCGGGTGCCGATCCAGAGCGTACGGTCCGCCCAGTCGTCGACGAGGCGAACGGGACGAAGGCCCGCCGCAAGAATCTCGGTGCGCACCGCCGCTTCCGGCAACACGCCGATGCCGAGCCCTTGCTCGATCATTCTGCAGATGCCGTCGAAACTGCTGACCTGAATGCGAACCTTGAGTGTGCGTTCGGCGCTGAACGCCGCATCGAGCAGGCGCGCGAGCAGCGAGCTTCCTTCATTGAGACCAACATATTCGTGATCGAGCGTGTCGACGAAGGCGACTTCTTCGTGCGACGCCAGCGGATGATCGTTCGGCACCAACAGCACGAGTCTGTCCTGCCGATACACCGCCCGGTCGATGTTCGGCGCGGGCACGTTGTCCGCGAAGATTCCGATATCCGCATCGCCGTTCGTGACGGCCGCGACGATATCGCCGCTCAGGCGCTCTTCGAGTGATATCTTGACGCTCGGGTTATCGGCGAGAAAGACACGCACATCGCGCGGAAGAAATTGCACGATCGCCGATGTGTTCGCCCACATGCGGACATGGCCGCGCACGCCGACGGCGTAGTCGCTCATCTCGTTGGCCATGCGGTTCACGCGCTCGACGACCTGGCGCGCGTGCGCGAGCAGCCCTTTGCCGGCCGCGGTCAGTTCGACGCCGCGCGGCTGACGCAGCAGCAGCGTGCAACCGGTGCTGCGTTCGAGATCGGCGATGCGCTTGCTCACCGCCGACAGCGTCAGGCTGGTGCGATCGGCGGCGCGCGTCAGACTGCCGGTTTCCGCGACGACGATGAAAAGGCGCAGCGAATGCAGGTCGTAATGAAAGTAGCTCGTCATGATGTGATTTCACGGGAAGCGGGCCGTGCCGCCACTCTAACGGAAACGTACTCAGGCGTGCCGCGCTGCCTCTGAATGCCGGCTCGACACCTGCAGCAGGACGCCGACGATCTGCATCGGCTCTGTGCCCCATGCTCTCGCTTCACATCGCCGTTGCTCGATGAGCAGAAAGCAGAGGTCGAGCGCGTGCTTGCGCAAGTGAAAAGTGATCCCGGTCGGAGAGGCTGTCGCTTCATTGTGCGCGTGAAGAGCGAATGTCGATCGGCGCCGTCATGTTGTGCAGTCGCGGTGGGGGTGTCAAAGCGCGCATGTCAAAGCCGGCCTGAAGCAGCGATCCCTTTTTCGACGCAATGCAACTAATCGTCTTCGCTTTGCATCCCATTCCCAATCTCCGCCAACAACCCGCTACCAAAGCGGAAGGACGCGGGGCAAAATGCAATCAGCCTTTAGCGAAGTCGGCCGCAACCTGTGACCTGCGCTGCCTCCCGCGCAGCCCTTGAACCGTACTTTTGGCTCGCGCCGAATGCGGACGACGCTCGGACGTTTGGATGGGCGGCGAAGCATCCATGAAGTCAATGAGGCATTTGTGAGGGTTACCAGTCTATCCGATGCTTTTCATCGGTCTCTCGATGGCGTCGGTCATCCTGCATTGGCGTGCTTCACGCTGGTCCCCTTGCCGACGACTCTTCGAGCACGACTCCCGGGCAATTCCATTTCGGGTGCGAAACAAATTCTCGGATGGCGGCATCGAGACAGTTCAGTGCGGCGAGAGGTTGTTGCTGCCTGGCCCGATAGCGAGCGATAGAAAGAGTGCTGTGCAACATCATGCCGAATCCGAGCTCATATTCCGTGATGTCAGCAAGTCGGCCGATGTCTGCTTCCAAACGGCGCCACAAGAACTCGCGTTCGGCCGATGCACGTCGCCTCAAAACGTCACTGCGGCCGCGCAGGTGATACGGATTCATAGCCGCCTCCCATCGTGCTCCGACACTGCCAGGTCAACGAGGTGCTCGCCTCCGCTACTTGGCCAAGCGAAGCCCAGCAAATAGGACTGTCTATCACTTTCGCAGACACCGGTGCCCGAGATTGTGCGGAAGGACACTCAGAAAACCCTCGACATGAAGACAAAAAGTCGACGAGCCACTGAAAAAGCTCGCGTCGCTCATGCCATCGCGTGCAATGCTGAAGCGCACCATTCAGTGCGGTCTCCATCCGCCTGCGGACTACTGGTCGGTCGGGCCGGCTGCCGATCTCCGCTCTGCTGGCCCCGTCCGCCTTCTTTTCCTGACGATCTTGATGGATCAAGCGCTGCTGGACGTGTTGCTGACCGATTATTTGGGCGGCTTCAGGCTTGCTGTAGGAACTGCTTCGGGTGCGGCTACGGACCGCCAGACTATCACTCGCTTACAATGTATCTGTCGTTCTGTTCAGCGGATTCGCTCCTTGCTGATTGCGTTCATCGTCCGAACGATCCGGACGAAGTAGCGCCAGCGTTTTATCGGGCAGCTGCCGTACCTGCCTCTATAGGCCGCAACCCACTAAGCGGCTCGTGATAGCGCGCCACCCTTTTGGACGCCGACCACGGACAGGGAAGGACCTCTGCTCAGTTAGCGAATGTCGGCAAGTAGCTACTTGCCGGGGAGGGGACGCAAGGGCGTGGCCGAACCGCGACAGAGGCGTTGCCGAAATCACGCACATCGCAGCCTGAACGACAACAAAGGTTGCGCCGCTTGTCCAGAAAAATTGGCAAGGCCTTAAAGGTGGCGTGCCGCCCTACGCTAAAAGACTCCGCGCCACGTCGAAATCCCTGCAAGGGGTGCCCTGAGCCAGCCCGAGCAGACGACACGACATCAATAAAGCGTTGGAGCACGGAGGAGCATCTGTCGCTGCGCCAGACCAGTTCCCAGTCTTGATGGATGGTCAGGTCCGACGGGTGAGTGGCAATGGAGATAATCGGCGACGTGTTGTGCGCCGGCTATTTCTGCGCTAAGAGCAAAGACTGGGACGAGGAAAAACAAGTGTCGTTCGCGCTCGTACATGCTTGCGACGCCATCAGCAAGCATTGCGGCATTGACGCGGAATCTCGAACACGCGTTGCGGCGCGAGAACCTCGCGGAGTTAGCCGCTGCAGGTCCCGCAGGCGTTGCGAGAAAAGCATGCGTCAGGCGGGGTTTGCCGACGAACTTGCGAAGGACATCGCTGCTGGCAAAATTACGGCACGCTGATCGGTCCCGACGCAAAGGATGCCTCGCGCTCGTTGCGCGCGACGTCCGCGTGACTGTTCGCTAAGCACCCGCCAATGCGGAGGCCGGTCCGTCATGCCGCGCCTGTCTGCCACCGACGCATGATGTAGCGCGCCGCCCGCTCCGGCGTGGCGTCGTCGGTCAGGATGCGCGCCGGGCAGCCGGCCACGGTGACGTTCGGCGGAATATCCTTCGTTACGACGCTGCCCGCGCCGATCGTCACGTTGTCGCCGATGGTCACGTCTTCGATGATGCAGACGTTCGGCCCGATATACACGTTGTCGCCGATCGTCGCCGCCTTGCCGTGATTCGATCCGATGGTCACGCCCTGCGATATGTTGCAGTTCGCGCCGATGACCGCCGTCGGATTGACCACGATCGTGCCGATATGACTGATATAGAATCCCGGCCCGATGCGCGTGCGCGGACTGATGACGAATCCGAAGCGGCGCTGCTTGAGGCGCACGATGTTATTGAGCACGAGTTGCACCGGCCGCGACGACGCGGCGCTCGCGAGCCGCAGCCAGAACATGTAGTTGAACCCTTCGTTCAGCATTAATTGCTCGAGAAGGAGCATGACGCTGTACTCGCCCGTATAGCGATAGAGATCGCTTTTGATCAGATCAAAGGTTTTCATCGCGGTGGGTCCGCTGGTCTGTAAATTCTTGTAATACCACCGGCCGAAATCGGCCGTTCCCTCAACCGCTCTGCGCACCAAGATCCGAGACTAGTGCTTTGGTCCGAAGCGTTCGGTGCGAAATGGAACATATGACCGAAGCAAGATCGAAACATTATGGATGATCCGCGCCGGGCCGGACATGACGTGTTGCAGCAACGCGCTGCCACATTGCACATGTTCCTCATCTGGCATCCCATTGCTGGAACTCGTGGCGCAGCTCGAGCAGTTCGTTCGTAAGCGGTCGAGGAGCAACGTCCTTCCAATGAGTGGCTGAAGGTCGTCGCGCGTTGGCGAATGGCTGAAGTTCGCAACGGAAGAGACATTTCAGTAGAACCCGGTTGAACGGCTCAGATGGGTCGGGGAGAGCCGTTCGTGGACCGCGGCCCGTCCTCGCTGTTGAAAACGAAAGATCGTGAGTGTCTGGAAGACTTGAAGTACCGTTCGAAAGGTGTAAGCACGACAACGATCGGTCGGGGTAGGGTGGTCGAGTGTTGACATAACTCTGTCGTGGCATCTCCACAACAATGGACGTGACGGGGCAATGTCTCGCAACGGTAAACATCCGCTGCCGAAATTGCTGCATGGGCAAGAGCAACGCGTCTATGGAGATAGCGCCTATGCGAGCCAGAAAGCGCTGATCCGAGACAAGGCCCCCAAGGCACGCGACTTCACCAATCAGCGTACGCGCCGCGCGGGCAAAGTTGACGAGGTGGCGCGCGGCAAGAATCGCAACAAGTCGAAGATCAGGGCTCGGGTCGAGCACGTGTTTGCTGTCGTCAAGCGCCTGTGGGGCTTTACGAAGGTACGCTATCGCGGTCTCGCGAAGAACGCCAATCGCGCCTTCGTCGCGCTGGCGTTGACCAACGTCTATCTCTCGCGCCGGCGATTGATGGCACAGGTACGCCCGTAATGAGCGAAAAGCGGGCAGCAGGCCGGTGTGCAACGCCCAGGTGGGGAAGAAATGCAGCCGCAAAGCTTCACTCACGATAAACCCAACTGTGTTCGCGCCCAAATTGATAAATACAAGGGCTTGTTCAGCGTTGCCCTAATGGCGGCCCGAGCGAAGAGTCGTGTCGGGCGCTCGAGCGCACGTGACCAATGCCAGGAGCATCAACACAGTAATTCCAGCGAAGGTCGCGTTGAACGTTCCCGCTGGCAACCCGCTTATCGCAAATGTGCCGTGCGCTTCGAGACCGGCTCGTGCGCTGGGCAGAGGCGCACCGTTGCGCATCTGGAACTCGAGGAAAGCCCCGACGATTGCACCGCCAAGCATGCTGCCAATCGACCTGAGGAGAAGGTACATCCCCGTGGCCGCTCCGATGTCGCGCTGTTGCGCCGAGTTCTGCACGATCATCAAAGTGCTCACATTTGCGCATCCCAGACCGGCGCCAGCGCACACGGTAAAGACGATGCTTGTCGAGAACGAAATATGTCCGACGAAGCATGCAAGCAAGAAGAAGCTGCATGCTGCGATTGCTGCTCCGCCCAGCAAGACAGGCTTCATCTTTCCGTAGGATCTCGCCATGTGCCCGGTTATGTAGTTGCCGAGTACGTTCGCCATCAGAAACGGGACCATCAGGAAACCCGATGACGTGGCGTCGGCACGAAAGACACTCTGATAGAAAATCGGCATGACGAAGAGCGAAGCGAACATGCCGGCGGCCGTAAGCATGCCGCCGACATTTGCAACGACCAGTGCGCGATCGGCGAAAAGTCTCGGAGGAAACAGGCCGTTCGCATAACGCACCTGCTGGTGCTTGAGCAGGCCGCCGAAGATGACGACACAGGCCGCCAGAACGCCTGTCTGCGAAGATATCCACGGGAAGCTATTGCCACCCAACGTCAGCAACAGAAGAAGTGAACTGACGGTCACGGTCATGAACGCGCTGCCGTAGGCATCGAACTGCAGTTTGGCGGCGCGATCGTCTGTTTTCGCAGGCAGACCCCGGCGGCAAAGATACAGCGCTCCCGCGCCAATCGGAAGGTTAATCCAGAAGAGCCATCGCCATGAGGCATGGTCCGCGAGATAACCACCGACCAGCGGACCGGCGATCGACGCTATTGCCCACACGCCGGCCAGATACCCTTGATACCGGCCTCGCTCCCGCGGAGACACGGCGTCCGCAATCGCGGCTTGCGCGAGAGACATCAGGCCTCCGCCACCGAGACCCTGCAGGGCACGGAACACAACCAGCTGAGTGATGCTGCCGGCACAACCGCAGACGATGGAAGCGACGATGAAGACTGCCAGCGAGATCTCCAAAAGCTTGCGTCGGCCATAGTGGTCAGACAATCGGCCGTAGATGGGTGCCGCGATGGTTGAAGCCAGGAGATAGGCGGTGAGAATCCACGATAAATTCTTGTGATCGCTCAGGCTCGACGCGATCGTGGGAATGGCCGGTATCACCACGGTCTGATCGAGTGCTGCGAGAAAGATGCAAATGACGATGCCGCTAAGCACCTTCAGAACGGCCCGATGTCGAGCTTCCTGATCATCTGGTGCAGTGTTGCTCATTCGCGTTTCTTTCCGGCAGGTTAGGTTAGCTGATTGAGATCGATGAATCGATTTCGGCGTAGTCGACGATCCGCTCGATGACTCGCATAGCCGTATTATCGCTCGCCGGCGCTGAGGTTCGCGTGAGATATGGTCTCCGCGAACTATGCAGCCGTCGTGACCGGTTCCAGGTTCGGCCCGTCATCCGGGGGGCAACGGTCTCTCGGCATGCATCCAGAAGGAGAACACGATGCCAAGGACGGGCATGAAAGATCAGGTCCCGACGCCGCGGGCCGTACCGCGCGCACGGCCCGCGGAAACGTGTCTATGCTTCCCCGAAGCCGCCTCCACCCGGTGTTTCCACCACGAACACATCGCCCGCGCTCATCTCGACGCTCGCGATATGGCCCAATGCGACGACCTCACCGCCCGCGCGCTCGACGCGATTGCTGCCGCGCCTTCCCGCGTGTCCGCCTGCCGCACCGAAAGGCGCGTGAATGCGGTTGTTCGAGAGTATCGACGCAGTCATCGGCGCGAGAAAGCGGATGCGCCGGATCGCACCGTTACCGCCGCGCCAGCGTCCTGCGCCGCCCGACTCCGCGCGGATGCGGTGCGACTCGAGCCGCACGGGATAGCGCCATTCGAGCACTTCGGGGTCGGTCAGCCGCGAATTGGTCATATGCGTCTGTACCGCGTCGACGCCGCAGAAACCTTCGCCCGCGCCGCTGCCGCCCGCGATCGTCTCGTAGTACTGGTAATGCGCGTCGCCGAACGTGAAGTTGTTCATCGTGCCCTGGCTGGATGCAACGATGCCCAGCGCACCATAGAGTGCATTTGTAATCGCGGACGACGTCTCCACGTTGCCCGAGACCACCGCTGCCGGATAGACCGGATTGAGCATCGAGCGGTCCGGGACGATCACCGAGAGCGGCTTCAGGCAACCCGCGTTGAGCGGAATGTCGTCGCCGACGAGCGTGCGGAACACATACAGCACGGCTGCCATGCAGACCGCCTTCGGTGCGTTGAAGTTGTTCGGCAGTTGCGCGGAGGTTCCGCTGAAGTCGACGGTCGCGCTGCGCGTCGCTGCATCGACGCGAATGGCGACGTCGATGACCGCGCCGTTATCGAGTTCGTAACGGTACGCGCCGTCCTTGAGCGCGCCGATCACGCGGCGCACGGCTTCTTCGGCGTTGTCCTGCACGTGCTGCATGAAGGCGAGCACCACGTCGCGGCCGAATTGCGCGACCATGCGGCGCAGTTCGTCCACGCCCTTCTGGTTCGCTGCGATCTGCGCGCGCAGATCGGCCATGTTCTGCGGGACATTGCGTGCCGGATAGCGGCCGGAGGCGAGCAGCGCGCGTGTTTCGGCGTCGCGCAGCGTACCTGCGGACACGAGCTGCCAGTTATCGATCAGCACACCTTCTTCCTCGATATGCGACGAGGCAGCCGGCATCGATCCGGGCGTGATGCCGCCGATATCCGCATGATGGCCGCGCGAGCCGACGTAGAAGAGCGGCTCGGCCGAACCGTCGACGAACACGGGCGTGATGACGGTCACGTCGGGCAAGTGCGTGCCGCCGTGATACGGATCGTTGAGCATGAACACATCGCCGTCGCGCATCGCGCCGCGATTGCGCTCGATGACGGTCTTGATGCTCTCGCCCATCGATCCCAGATGCACGGGCATGTGCGGCGCGTTCGCGATCAGATTGCCGGCGGCATCGAAGATCGCGCACGAGAAGTCGAGACGCTCCTTGATGTTCACCGAATACGCCGTGTTTTGCAGGCGCAATCCCATCTGCTCGGCGATCGACATGAACAGGTTGTTGAAGATTTCGAGGCGCACGGGGTCGGCCTCCGTGCCGATCGAGCGGCGCGTCGGCAGCGGCTCGACGCGCGTCATCACCACGTTGCCCTGCGCGGTCAGCGCGGCCTGCCATCCCGGCTCGACCACGGTCGTGCCGTTCTTCTCCGCGATGATCGCCGGGCCGTCGAGCGTGTCGCCCGCGCAAAGCGTGTCACGCCAATAGAGCGCCGCGTCGTGCCAGCGTCCGCCGGAATACATGCGCACGATGCTCTGCGCGTGCGGCGTGTCGTGCGCCGCACGCCGCGGCAGGTGAGCTGCATCGACGGGCGCGTCGGAATGGCCGATCGCTTCGACGGAGGCAAGCTCCGCGATGAGCGGCGTCTCCGCCATCAGAAACGCATAGCGTTGACGGTACGCCGCTTCGAACGCGGCGCGCATCGCATCGAAGGTGCCCGCCGGCACGGCAATTGAGGAATCGGTGCCCTGATAGCGCAGATGGACATGTCGCTCGGTCGTGATGCGCGCGGCGTCCACGCCCTGTTCGAGCAGTGCGGCGGTCGCATCGGCGGCGAGCGCGTCGAGGGCGGCTTCCAGTGCGGCGAGCGACGACGGTTCGAGCGCAATCTCCAACGCCCGCTCGCGCATCGCGGTCTGGTCCGCGAGGCCCATGCCGTAGGCGGAGAGCACGCCCGCGAGCGGATGCGCGAACACGCGAGTCATGCCGAGCGCGTCGGCTACGCCGCACGCATGCTGGCCGCCCGCGCCGCCGAACGTCGTCAGCACATACTGCGAGACGTCATGGCCGCGTTGCACGGAAATTTTCTTGATCGCGTTGGCCATGCTGCCAATGGCGATCTCCAGATAGCCTTCCGCGAGTTCCTCCGGCGTGCGGCGCCGGCCTGTCGCCGCGAAGATTTCATCGGCGAGTGACTGAAAGCGTTCGGCGACGGCTTCGCGATCGAGCGGCTCGTTCGCGTTCGGACCGAAGACGCGCGGGAAATAGTCGGGCTGAATCTTGCCGAGCATCACGTTGCAGTCGGTGACCGCCAGCGGGCCGCCACGCCGATACGCCGCCGGACCCGGATTGGCGCCGGCCGAATCGGGGCCGACACGCAGGCGGGCGCCGTCGAAGCCGAGCACCGATCCGCCGCCCGCCGCCACGGTGTGGATGCTCATCATCGGCGCGCGCATGCGCACGCCTGCCACTTGCGTTTCGAACACGCGCTCGAATTCGCCGTTGAAGTGGGAGACATCCGTCGACGTGCCGCCCATGTCGAAGCCGATCACGCGCTCGAAGCCCGCTGCCTGGGCCGTGCGCACCATGCCGACGATACCGCCCGCCGGTCCGGAGAGAATCGCGTCCTTGCCCTGGAAGACATCCGCGCGCGTCAGTCCGCCGCTGCTTTGCATGAACTGCAGGTTCACGCCTGGCATCTCGCTCGCGACCTGTTCGACGTATCGGTGCAGGATCGGCGACAGATAGGCATCGACCACGGTCGTATCGCCGCGCGAGACCATCTTCATCAGCGGCGACACTTCGTGCGAGACGGAGACCTGTGTGAATCCGATGCGGCGCGCGATCCCGGCGAGCTCGCGTTCATGCGCGGTGTGGCGATACCCGTGGATCAGCACGATCGCGAGTGCGCGCATGCCCGTGTCGTGCACCTCGCGCAGAGCGCACTCGGCTTTCGCAAGATCGAGCGCCACGACGACCTCGCCTTGCGCGCTCATGCGTTCGTCGATTTCTACGACGCGCTCAAAGAGCGCTTCAGGCAACGCGATGTCGAGATCGAACAGGCGCGGACGGTTCTGATAAGCGATGCGCAGCACGTCGCGAAAGCCCCGCGTGGTGACGAGCGCCACGGGTTCGCCCTTGCGTTCGAGCAGCGCGTTGGTGGCGACCGTCGTGCCCATCTTGACCATTTCGACGTCGCGCGGGGTGATCGGCTCGCCGGATTGCAGGCCGAGCAGATGGCGAATGCCGGCGACCGCCGCATCGCGATACTGTTCCGGGTTCTCGGAGAGCAGCTTGTGCGTGGTGAGCGTGCCGTCCGGGCGGCGCGCGACGATATCGGTGAACGTGCCGCCTCGGTCAATCCAGAACTGCCAGCGGGACGGCATGCAAACATCGGAGGCGTGATGGTGCTTCATGGTGTCGTCTGATTTGGAAGAAAAGTGAAATGCGCGAGGCTCGATTTCAGGCCGCGTCGAGTTCGCGGCCGCGCGTCTCGGGCAAGGTGAGGGCGGCGATGATCAGCACGCCATACGCAGCGACGGCGAAGATGCCGATGCTCGTCCCCAGGCCGAAGCGACTGGACAGCGTGCCGATCAGCACCGGGAACAGCGCGCCGATCGCGCGGCCGACGTTGTAGCAAAAGCCTTGGCCCGAGCCGCGCACGCGGGTCGGAAACAGTTCGGTGAGAAACGCACCCATGCCCGAGAAAATGCCCGATGCGAAGAAGCCGAGCGGAAAGCCGAGCCACAGCATCGAGCCGTTCGTGAGCGGCAGCGAGGTGTAGGCGAAGGCGATCGCCATGGATCCCATCGCGAACAGGATGAAGTTCGGCTTGCGGCCGATGCGGTCCGTGAGCCACGCGCTGCACAGATAGCCCGCGTAGGAGCCGGCGATGATCATCGCCAGATAGCCGCCCGTGCCCATCACCGTGAGATGACGCTCGGTCTTGAGGTACGTCGGCAGCCAGGTCGTGATCGCGTAATAGCCGCCCTGTGCGCCCGTGGTGAGAAGGGCGGCGCGCAGCGTCGTCGAAAGAAGCGTGGGCGAGAAGATCTCCGTGAAGCGCGGCTTGTCCTGCGTGTTCTCCTGCCTGACCCTGGCGTGTTCGAATACTTCGGGTTCCTTGACGTATCGGCGGATGACGAGCACGAGCAGTGCGGGGACGAGACCGATGAGAAACAACGTGCGCCAGGCGATTTCAGGCTCCATCACGGAGAACATCACCGCATAGAGCAGGGCGGCCATGCCCCAGCCGAGCGCCCAGCCCGACTGAACGAGACCCACTGCCTTGCCGCGATCGCGGGCGCGGATCACTTCGCCGATCAGCACCGCGCCGGCGGTCCATTCGCCGCCGAAGCCGAAACCCATCAGGGTGCGGGCTGCGAGCAACTGGCCGTAGTTTTGCGCGAGACCGCACAGGCCCGTGAACAGCGCGAACCACAGCACGGTGAGCTGCAGGGTGCGCACGCGGCCGATGCGATCGGAAAGAATCCCGGCGATCCAGCCGCCGAGCGCGGAGGACAGCAGCGTCATGGTGCCGATGAAGCCCGCGTCGGCGAGCGTGATGCCCCAGGTGGCGACGAGCGTCGGGATCACGAAGGACAGCATCTGCGTGTCCATGCCGTCGAGCATGTAGCCGACCTTGCAGCTCCAGAATGCGCGCCTTGCGCGCGGACCGGCTTCGGCGTACCAGGAAAGCTGTGGGGTTTCCGTCGTGGTCTGCGTGTCGGCGGCATCGTCGATGCTCGCCGTCAGTGTCTTGCTGTCCATCGGTGGCTCCTGTGGATAGACGCATGGGTAAGGATCGAAGCCACGCACGGGTGTAGGGATGCGTCATTCCCTCCGGGCCGAATGGCCGGATGGCTTCAGGTGTCGCGAATCGCGGGGATGCTTGGCGGCTGAGGCCGCCACGACGGTCAGAACACGGCCAGCGAGGCGTTGGTGATGTCCGTCATCAGCATGTGGCCCGGCGCGTGGGCGATCGCGATCGGCAGCTTCGCTGCCATGAGCGCGGTTTGCGGCGTCACGCCGCAGGCCCAGTAGACGGGCAGTTCGCCCGCGTGGATCGTCACTGCATCACCGAACTCAGGGCGCGCGAGATCGGCAATGCCGAGTTCCGCCGGATCGCCGATATGCACAGGCGCGCCGTGCACGCCCGGGAAGCGGCTCGTGATCTGCACGGCACGGATCGCGTCGGCGCCGCGCAGCGGCCGCATCGACACGACGAGTTCGCCGCCGAACACGCCTGCGCGCCGGTTCGTGATGCTGGTGCGGTACATCGGCACGTTGCGGCCTTCTTCGACGTGACGCAGCCCGATGCCTTCCTTCGCGAGCATGTGCTCGAACGAGAACGAGCAGCCGATTGCGAACAAAACGAAATCGTCCTGCCAGAGCGCTTCGATCGATTCGACGCGCTCGCTCAGATCGCCGTCGCGATACACGTTGTACGCGGGCACATCGGTGCGGATATCGATGTCGCGCCCGAGCACCGGCACGCGGAAGTCGCCGGGCTCGCCTACGCCGAGCAGCGGACACGGCTTTGGATTCGCGTGGCAAAAGCGCAGGAAATCGTGCGCGTGAGCCGCGGGCAGGATCGCGAGATTCGCCTGCGCATAGTCGCCGCAATGGCCGGCCGTCGGGCCACGGAAGTCGCGATGGCGTACGGCGTGGCGGAATTCGAGTGGAGTCATGGTGTCAGCGTGCTCTGGCGGTTGCATCTGGTCGTCTGCGGCGGGCGCTGCGTTTGCCTACCGTTAGCGAAAGCATAGAAAAGAAGAAAATTTGACGCCAACTAGTTTTCTTTGGGTCTCGTGGATAGAATTTCTTAACGGAATCGCGGGTTTTCCCGGGTCACGTTGAGATTTTGAAGCGGGTTCGTCCCGCTGCATCGGCCACACTGGACTATGAATACGCGCTTTCTCGAAACCTTCGTCACGCTGGCCAAGCTGCGCAGCTTCCGGACCACGGCGACCGCGCTGCACGCCACGCCCGCCGCGATTTCGCAACGGCTCAAGGCACTGGAGGAAGAACTGCAGACGGTGCTCGTCGATCGTGAGAACCGGGATTTTCGGCTCACGCCGAGCGGCGAATATTTGCTCGGTTACGCGAAGGCCGTGGTCGAGGCGACGCGCCAGTTGCAGGCCGCCGCGTCGCGTGAAGACACGATGCGCGGCAAGCTGCGACTCGGCGTGATCGAGACGGTCGTGCATAGCTGGCTCGCCGACTACATGCGGCGGCTCTCGAAGGACTACCCGCAGCTCGAAGTGGAGCTTGCGGTGGACGTGAGCGTGGTGCTGCAGCGGCGACTGATGGCGGGGGAACTCGATCTCATCATCCGCGTGGAGGGCAGCGACGAGGAATCGATTGTCTGTGACGCGCTCGCGAACTATCCGGTGCACTGGATAGCGCGCGCGGGGTTGCTGCCGCTTTCGCGCAGCGGCCTCGCGAAGCGCGTACTGGGCCATCCGATCCTGACATTCGGGCGCGGGACGGCGCCGCATCGTGCACTGGAGGACATCGTCGGCAAGCTCGCGCTCGCGAACGGCGTACCGCTCGCGGATACGCGCATCACCGGCTCACCATCGATTTCCGTTATCGTGCGACTCGTACGCGATGGCTTCGGCGTGGCGGCGATTCCGCGTCTGTTCGTCGATGATCTGATCGCGCGCGGTGAGGTGGTGGAGTTGCCGCTGCAGCCATCGCCGCCGTCCATCGTGGTGTCGATGTCCCGACGCGCGGATGCGCCGCTTTTCGTGCATGGCGCGGCGAACGCGGCACGTGCGGCGTGCCATGAATACTGCGAGCAGGGGGATGGACGCTTGATCGAGCGGCTGTAGCGGCTGGCTTCCTTCATTCGCCCGTCGCCTCGCTCGGAACGCACTTCGGCCAAACCCGCGATGGCACGTAGGCTTCGCACCCAATACCGACACTCACAGCCGGAGGACAGAACGATGACGAAGTACCTTATCTCCTTTCCCAAATCGGCGATGGACATCTCCGACGAAGACATGGCTGCGGTCGGCGAAGCGGCACACGCGGTCATAAGAGAGGCGAAGGATGCGGGCGCCTATGTGTTCGGCGGTGGTATCAACGAGGACGTCGCGCCGCTGATGGTCGCCGCTGACGCCACCATCACCAACGAGACCTACCCGCAGACCAAGGAGTTCGACGGCGGCTTCTGTGTGCTGGAAGGAGGCTCACAACGGCCCCGGCGCCAGCAAGCCCGAGAAGCCTCCGACGGGTTGCACTGACCGTCTCAAAGGGGGGGAGGGACTTGACCTCGGTACGGTTGAATCGAGACACGGCTGTTCTCCTCGTTATTATTGCGGCCCTGACGACAGTGACGTCACACCGACTAACTCACCGCCATTCACGCCGCCTGGTAGCTGCCGGTCCCGCAGCTGTGAGATACGGACTGTCGCGCGTGAATCAATTAAATACCTTAGGGAACCAGTGTAAAGGCGAGGGGCGTTGAAGCGGGCGGCGCGTCAGTTCGGCCGACAATGATCCCCACGACCAGGCACGAATGGCTGCACGGCAGACTGGCAGACGGGAGCAGAGGACGAGCGCAATCGAGTGTTTTTTGAAGAACGAGCAGCCATCCAGTTTTCTCACGAATTGTCGTGTCAGAGTTGGGGATTTAGAGTCAGTGAGTATTCGAGAAACAAGCGCAGTGCCGCGAGAGCTTGCGGCCTCTACCGGCGCGCTTGCGATCGAAGGGCGTCACCAAGTTGCGAGTAAGATGGATACGCTGCCCGGTCCACAGTGACGGCCGATTGAGATTCTGAGACGCAGACATGCGACTTGCAGACTTTATATTGCGAGACATGGAGCCGATAGCGGCGCATTGGGAGGCGTTTGCGTCCACCCTTCTGCCGGCGGCGGAACACATGGAATCATTGGCGTTGCGCGAGCAGGTTGAGCAGATTCTGCGCGGCGTGGCGTCGGATTTGTGCACCTCGCAAACCCGCGAAGCGCAACGCGAAAAATCAATGGGGCGGGGCTCTGGACTGATCGATCCGACAGAAGAGACAGCCGCTCAGAAGCATGGCGTTCTTCGGGCGCGCTCCGGCTTCAGCGTGAGCCAACTCGCCGCGGAATATCGCGCCCTGCGCGCGAGCGTGCTTCGTCTCTGGATGGACGACTGCTACCCCGAAGGCCCCGACCTGGACGACCTCATTCGCTTTAATGAGGCGATCGATCAGGCACTTGCCGAATCAGTCACTTCTTTCAGCGCGCAGGTCGAGCAGAACCGCAACCTGTTGCTTGGCATGCTGGGACACGACATGCGCAGCCCTCTGCAAGCAATCCAGGTCACTGCGTCGTGCCTGGCGCTGCTCAACGCAGGGGAGCAAGTGTCAAAGGCCGCCAGCCGCCTGATACGCAGTGGGGCAAGGATGCAGGGGTTGCTTGACGACCTCACACAGTTTAATCGGACCAAACTTGGTTTAGGCATCAACGTAACGCCGACGGACGTGAACCTGGCCGATGTGCTTGCGGACGAGGTAGATGAGTTACGTGCAATTCATCCTGACAGGCAGATCGAACTCAACGTGAGTGGAGATTTGCAGGGGGACTGGGATGGTCCGCGTCTGCAGCAATTGCTTGGTAATCTCGTTCTCAACGCGATTAAGTATGGGGCCCAGGACACGCCCGTGCGCGTGACCGTGACTTGCGACGTAACGCATGTCCATATCGACGTCAGCAATCGCGGGGCTGTGATCGAAAGCGCAACGCTAGGTCGTATCTTCAATCCACTTATGCGAGGGCCGGGGCGTCGCAGTGAAGACGAGCGGGCCGGTAGCCTCGGATTGGGCCTTTACATTGCCAGCGAAATCGCCAAGGCCCATTCTGGCTCGATCGAAACGCGATCAAGCGATACGGAGACCACTTTTTCAGTGTCACTGCCGCGGATGCACGACCGAAGCTGCTGACAGCTCCTGGCCGCGAGAAATGCTGTGGGAGACTTGGGTAGTCTCATGTCTAGTTAGTACAACGAGACATGAGGTATGTCCATTCATAACTCACCAGTGAGAAACTGTGCGACCCCATGGCCGAAACTCCAGTCCGCATCGGAATTTGTCACCAAAGCGACCACCACGTCACTAGGAGAAATTTGGCAACGCTCCTGCAACTCGCGGGTGAGCTCCCTGTAGAAGAGTTGCTTTGCCGCCTGTTCGCGCGGTCGAGTGATCACCGTAATCACGATCATATACTTGGTGCGCTCGATTCCGAGCCCTGTGTCTTCAACAATAAGATGCACCGGGTCATGTTCAGTCACGACTTGATAGCGGTCGCGTTCCGGAACTTGAAAAGCATTGACGACGGCACGATGGGTGCCATCGAGCATTGCACGGGTTTGCGCTTCTGTACGGCCCTTGAGGATATCGAACTTGACGAGCGGCATGATTTCTCCTGTTGGAAGTAAGAACCGTAACTGTGATTTGCTCATGACCTCAGTGTAGAAGCCGGTAACGTTAATTCAAACGGATTCAAGGAAAATCATTGTTCACGATACTGAACAATTTCGATCGCCGACCTCCGCGGGTGGTTACGTGCAGGAGCTCCGAGATTCAAGTCCACGAGTCCCGGCGCGTGCGCGAACGGTGCACCACACCTTGATGTGGGCGTCTCCGTCGTCGTCGTTCGCAATTGAGCCGTGCGAGCTGGGGACGCCCAGTGCGGGCTTTTGGTGAATCAGGAGGAAGATTTAGCGGTTGACAACTGAGTGATGTGATGTCATGTTGGCGCTGTATTGGATGTATATGCATCTTTATCCACCGGATGCTCCCAAGGACTTCCGGCATAGACACACAGGAAAGGGGATCCCATGTTCACCGATTGCTACTGCACACAGTTTCGGCGCTCGGCAAACCAGTTGACAAGTATCTACGACGAAGCGCTTCGGCCGGTTGGTTTGAAGATTACGCAATTTTCGCTGCTGCGAGCATTAGAACGTCTTGGAGTCGCGACGTATAACGAGATCGCTGCGGAAGCGGCGCTAGACAAGACAACGATCTCACGAAATTTGAAGGTGCTCATCAACGCTGGATGGGTGAGCGTCAGTGTGTCTCCGGAAGAGGACGCACGATACCGATCAGCGCGCCTGAGTAAGGAAGGTGTGAAGCAGCTTAGAAGTGCGGAGCCATATTGGCAGATTGCTCAACGTCGCGTCGAGGACGATGTTCAGCGTTTCCTCAAAGGGCCGGCGAATAAGCAATTGCTGGAAGCGTTGGAATCATTGCAACAGGTGCCGCTGAGGTAGGAAGCGCAGGGTTTATTCTAGTCCGCGGCGCGCCGAGAACGAGCGAAATCCGTATTGACATGCACGGCTCGCCGTATAAGATGTACCTACAACTATCTGACGCGTCAGACCTCGCCCTAATTGCGTGCGACTGTCCAGACAAATAGTTGTAGCTACATCTACTGACGATCGATTCCAGGTGGGAGCAGTCTCACAGGAATCACTTGCCGTCGAGTTCGATTCTTATTGGAGACTGACAGATGCCTACTTACATCGTATCCGCAACCCAGAATTTGCTGTCCGCCGAACACCAAAAGAAAGTCGCTAAAGAGATAACGCGGGCGCACAGCGAAGCGACGGGCGCCCAAGGATTCTTTGCGCAAGTGATCTTTAACGAGATTCCGGCAGGATCGCATTTTATGGGTGGTGTGCAGATCCAGACCAAACAGGTGTACGTGCACGGACATATCCGGGCAGGCCGTACCGAGGAACAGAGAGGTGCGTTACTCGCCGACATTATTGAGTCGATTCACACAATCACGGCGCTGGAGAAACGTTTTCTGTGGGCGTACATCTCGGAACTGGCGCCGACCAACATGGTTGAATATGGGCAGGTTTTGCCCCAGCCCGGCGAGGAAGCTGAATGGCTCGAATCGTTGTCGGCAGCTGATCGCGAGTACATGCTGAGCTTGAATAAAACCCAGTAACCCACGCCAACGAGATGGAATCGTAGAGAACCCTGGTAGGAGACGCCCTTGAACACCTCAGCCATTCCCCTTAACGAATCGCGGCGAATGACCTCCGACGAACGCAAAATCATATTTGCATCGTCGCTCGGCACTGTCTTTGAGTGGTATGACTTTTATCTCTACGGGTCGCTCGCGGCCGTGGTGGGAAAACAGTTCTTTTCCGGCGTGAATGAAACTGCAGCGTTCATCTTCGCGCTGCTTGCATTCGCAGCTGGCTTTGCAGTGCGTCCTTTCGGCGCGCTGGTGTTTGGGCGTCTGGGTGACCTGGTCGGTCGCAAGTACACGTTTCTAGTGACCATCCTATTGATGGGTGCGTCGACGTTTCTCGTTGGTGTCTTGCCAACCTACGCGAGCATTGGCATCGCCGCCCCGGCGCTGCTGATTGTGCTGCGACTGATGCAAGGGCTTGCCTTGGGCGGGGAGTATGGCGGCGCAGCTACCTACGTCGCGGAACATGCACCTGGACATAGACGTGGCGGCTACACCGCATGGATCCAAACGACCGCGACACTCGGATTCTTTCTCTCGCTTCTCGTTATCCTCAGCACGCGTCTTATCGCGGGTGAATCTGCGTTTTTCCGACTGGGCGTGGCGCATCCCGTTCGTCTTCTCCATAGTATTGGTGTCGATCTCTGTGTGGATTCGACTCACCCTGTCCGAGTCACCGGTGTTTCTGAAGATGAAGGCCGAGAACGCGACGTCGAAGGCGCCGATCAAGGAAGCATTCGGTGAATGGAAGAATGTTCGGCTCGTGTTGATTGCCCTGTTCGGTGTGGTTGCCGGCCAGGCTGTCATCTGGTACGCGGGGCAGTTTTATGCGCTCTTCTTTCTCACGCAGACGCTCAAGGTCAACCCTGTCACAGCTAATTTGCTGATCGCAGCAGCTCTGCTGATCGGCACGCCAATGATTGTCTTTTTCGGTTCCCTTTCGGATCGGCTTGGTCGTAAGCCGGTGATATTGTTGGGATTCTTGCTTGCCATCGTTCTTTACTTTCCAATCTTCCATGGACTCACCAAGTTCGCGAACCCGGCGCTCTATGCGGCGCAGGAAAGCGCGCCCGTGACGGTCGTGGCTGACCCGTCTAGCTGTTCGTTCCAGTTCAATCCTGTAGGTACGTCGAGTTTTACCAAGTCGTGCGATATCGCAAAGTCATTCCTTGCGCGCTCGGCAGTGAATTATTCGAATGAAGGCGCACCCGCTGGCACTGTGGCATACGTTCGGGTAGGAGATACGCGGATCGATAGCGTCGAAATCGCCGGCACTGCCGAAAAAGAAGGCACGAAGCTAGTCAAGGACTTTGAAGGCAGGCTGGGAGCAGTTATTAAATCCGTGGGCTACCCCACGACAGCAGATCCGAAACTCATTAACTATCCGATGGTCCTGCTGATGCTCGTCGGACTGGTGTTGACGGTTGCGATGGTCTACGGGCCGATTGCGGCGACACTTGTCGAACTCTTCCCCACGCGTATCCGGTACACCGCGATGTCACTGCCATATCACATAGGCAACGGTTGGTTCGGCGGCTTTCTCCCGACAACCGCCTTCGCATTGGTGGCAGCAACCGGAAACATCTATGCAGGTGTATGGTACCCGGTCGTGATCGCCGGCGTGTCTTTGGTCATCGGATTCTTGTTCCTGCCGGAGACGCGTCAAAGGAGTATTGCGGACTGACATCGTGTGACGACTGCGACAAACGGCTCGCGAGATCGCTGCGAGCGAGCTGATGCAATCCACGGCTTGGAGAAAGTCCGTAGCCTCCAACTTTCTCCAAATCTCTTTTCGAAATTCTGTTAATGGTTCCGATGTCATTGCGTAGTCTTTAAATATGCGGATCTGACTCCCGGAGCTTTCCCGCTTTCGCCGTAGTTTGGCTGTAGAGTAAGGAATGGATAGGCGCTTTCTTGTACTGTTATGTGTTTCCATCCCGTCGGCACTAGCGGTCGAGAAGGGGGGCGGTTTCGGGCGACCGCGTCGGGCAGCGAGCGGCCAATGCGCGTTGTTCGACGCTCCGCCATCCGGTGCCGGCCGCATCCCTAAGCGTTCGCTCACGGATCGGCGCCGTCCAAATCAAGGCAGATCGCCCTCCGCGATTTCTGGGGGCGAGATCACCGCAAGCGGATCTGACAAATTCACTCACTCGGCGCTGGGAAAACGTCGCCGATGCGACAGGCGTCGCTTATCGTGGCTATGCGACAGACCATCTGCGGATAGCGAAGTGATTGAGCGGGCGAGTGCAGCACGGCGAGTTCGCCGGCTCCCCGTCCCGACGCTGCTACAAGCATTCCTGCGCTTGCTCAGGTAACGCGCACGAACTCTCCTTCGGCGAAGAACCACGCCGACATCGTCCGTGCTAGTTCGAGCAC
>NZ_FCOM02000057.1 GCF_001544695.2 Caballeronia arvi | reverse complement strand
TGTTGTGAACATGATATCCATAACGCATAGCTCTCAACGACCGTGCACATCGGAACGAAATTCAACAGCCTGTTAAGAGGAGGCGAGAGGATGCGGCGTGAAAGCTTAGAGGGTCGATTTTACCTAGGTGGGAAGATTCAGAAAGAGGAGGACACGACCGGCTTTCTGAGCCGCATGCTCGATTACCGGTCGATTGACTCGCGGAAGCGGCTTATCGAGCTACTTGGTAGCACCTCCGGTCGCTTCGCGTGGTCGCTCCCGTCGCGATTGGAAACAGCGAGAGCGCTTTTCCCGAGTGGCTTGCCCGACGTAAACAGTCTGATTGATAGCCATACACGCTACCCGCTCTTTGCACCCTTTCTTGAAAAGACCGCCAGGAAGCAGCTGTACATGCATCATCGGAGGAAGGGCTACGCCGACGCAGCCAGTGGGTTTGGAATGAGCGATAGGGCACGTTTCGGAATATGTTTGAAATGTGTGCAAGAGGACCTCAGCAGAATCAAGGCTCCCTTCACGTATTGGCGGCGTGGCCATCTAATTCCTGGGGTAGCCTACTGTGTTGTTCATCGAGAGCCACTTTATACATACTGCAACACATGCGAATACGGTCATCGCCGAAACGACCAATCGCTTAGTCCTGCAGTGCGGTGCTTGTGCGGAAAGGCGCTGCGACGCATAGCGGCTCCAAAGCGACAAAGAACTGAAGGCGTTCTCTTGAGCATTGACTCAATGGCGACTGAGTTGATGCAAGGTAAATGTCCGATAGTGCTAGAACCAGGAACAATTCCGGAGCTTGTGCGAGGACATTTGCTTCGTCATGAACCATCGGTGAAGTTCAGAATCAGGAAAGAGCTCACGAAGCGCTTAGAAGACGCATTAGACCGGCAAAGCATGAGATGGCTAAACATAGATGAGGGAACCATTCTGCGTTTGCTAGGTAGAGCCGAAGACGGTACACGGCTCATAAACCCTCGTCAAAATGTCGCTATTGTCTACGCTATCTTCGGCGGTTGGGATGGATTGCGACATGAAGCTGAACTTCGCAAAAGTGACGTTGCGTCCTATGAAGAGGCGTGTCGTTACGTTCCAAAGCGAATAAGAAGCGTGGAGCCTCACCATAAGAGCGAAGTTATCTCACGGATTGAGCGCATGGATGATGGGGCACGGGAAAAGCAGCGTCGTGAAACCCGCAAGTTCATTCGTAACGCGCTAGCGCAGAATCCGAATTTAAGTAGGAGGCAACTATACGATATGCCGGGTGGACGACGTCATTGGCGTTTTGCTCTCTTCGAAGATTCGGATTGGCTCGAGGAGGTCATACCGAGCGACCCCATCACCCGGCGCGCGCTGGCTGCTCAGCGGTCATCCTGTGCACCAAAGGAGGAGAATCCTTCTAATGAGGAGGAAATTCGAGTTAGCGAAAGCATCTACGACATATGCCTCCGTTTGATTGAGATATATCCGCTCAGACGAATTACACGTGCCCGCCTCTTGAACAACACCAAGAACGAGTCACTAAAGGGCTGGGCGGAACGGTCTATCGTTGTGCAAGAAGCCCTTGATGCATGTGTAGATTCAGATGATGAGTACCTCAATCGGCGGCTTGCTCACATCTGTGAGAGGGTAAGCGAGATTTGCATCACCCATCCGTACGGTTTCAGGTCGACATACTGCGGCTTGACTGAACAACAACTGAAGGGACGCATCAACCGAGCTATGACATGGCTAAAAAAGAACTGCGCATAATCGGCGACTGTAGCCACCTCCCGGGCTCGCGCGCAGAAGGCGAGCGGCTCCGCGGACTGGCGGTGGCCGAGGGCAGTCGACCGGCCTCTACATCTCGATGGTCGTTGCCAATCGAGAAAGTCGAGCTCCCCGAGGTCATGAGCCCGCTGGAATACGACCCGAATGACCCAGCGTCTCTTCGCATCCGCCTACTTGGCGGACGACCAATACTCAGTTGGCCGATTGTCCTTCCTGAGACGGACCCGCGAGGCGTGCTTAGCGCAGACTCGTTTGAGTGTTGGAAGAAGGCCAGCGACAGCCGCAAAGGCATTGCCGGCTACCACCACAGTTTCAAGGGCATGGGGAAGGTGGCCTGTCACTCGTGGCTGGAGGCGCGTCTTCTTCGCTGGTTTGAGATGTGTCCGTTCGTTGTCGAAGTCCGCACTCAGTACCCGCAATGGAACAGGGCGGAATTCCTCGAATATTGTCGGGCCGGCTGCCGCTACCCCGAGAACAAACTACGCACTATCGACTTCATGCTCAGGCTTTGCTTACCCGGCCTTCCGTATCACATCTATCACGGAGTGTCGGTAAAGCCTGACGCGAAGCTGCTCGACCCGAAAGTCGTTCGCCGGCATGAGAAGGAAGCCGCAGGGCTGTGGGAGTGGGGCGCAACGCATGAGGTGATGACCGAGCTAACTGTGCCAGAGCAGGAGACGACTAACTACGAGCGCCTTCTTTCTTATATGGGCAAGGCGAGCACCGAAGAGATTCGCCGGCTTGCGGCGGCAGCCGCCGACTTCGGAAAGGCACTCAATAAGTCTGAAGCCAAGGGCTCAATGGACCGGGTGGTCGGAATGGTCGGCGCGCGGCGGCAAGGCTGGACTTTGAATGAGTCGTACCGGGCACTGGGGGTGGCGTTCTTTCTGGGCCACCTCCGTTGGGACCACCGGTACCCGGTCCACCCGCTGGAGCAAATGTTTCTCGTGAAGTAAATCGGAATTCAACCACAACGGGAGTATGCAATGCGAATTAAGGACTACGATGGATACAGGGCTATCAAATTTACCAAACATCAACCGTTCATCCAAATTTCCCCAAGTGGTAAGCAGACGCTGTATCGATATCTTGGAGAAAGCGAGCACTTCATCTACGCGGTAAAGCTTGGCGAGCAGTCGGTAGGTGCCGCACTGGTCCTCAATGAGGACGACGCCTCAACCACAAACCGAGAGGTTTTCAAGCGGCGGAGGGCAGAGAGTCTGTTCAAGGCCGGCCTGCTCAAGCCTGTGATGGAGCGTGCAGTTCCGCTCGAGATGGAGGATGACAAAGCTATTGAGTCCCGCATCCGCTTCAAACAAGAGTTTGGCAAAGAAGATGTGCGAGATATGACGGCTCGTCGCCGAATGATGATGTACATCGAAGGCACGTTCGGTGATGACCCGTTCCGCGACGAGGCAACGTACTCGGAGATGGTCAAGTGCGTGAGTGACTTGTTTCAAGCCGACGCAAAAACAGTACGAAAGTACTACGAGCGCCATCTGTTCTATGGTGGTCACAGAAATGCAACAGCGGAGCAGCACTGGAAGAAGGGAGGCAAAAGCAAGAAGCGTCGTGGGCTGAAGAAAGACGGCGAATATGTGCTGCAGGGTCGGAAGCCTTCGGCCGAACGGCTAGACGCTGATTCCCATCTCGGTCGTAAGCAACTTCGGCCGCGGATGCTGACCCGGTGGGTGAGTTTCATACGTGAGCATGCCCACAACCTGTCATTGACAATCACGGAATTGCTCGAACGGTTCAAACTCAAGCTCGTTGGGTACAACCGTAACAAACAAGGAGAAGTTGAGTACCACCCCATTGACCCTCGTTACTACCCGCCCGACTCCTCGATGCTCGATGAAGGGCAAAAGGCATTGGTGGAGGCACGGATTGAACTGGACCGTCGCAAGAACGAGGGAAAGAGAGCGGGCAGCACGGCTCAACTAGCCGACGGGGACTTGAACGTATTCGATATTGATGGGACTGTTGCGACGCAGTTCCTCGAGTTCGGAAACGACCTTGTCCAAATCGACGGGGTCTTGAAGCCTACGTTCCTTGTGGCGATGGATAGAGGCAGCCGATGCTGCGTCGGCTATTACGTGACCCTTGGGAATGAGAACGCCGATGCGTACCTTGCTTGCATGTTTAGCGCCTACACCGACAAGGAACGGGAGTTATTACGCTGGGGGGTGCCGCGTCTGGACGGGCTGGTCCACGGCTATGCGCGAAAAATCTTCGTGGACCGCTACGCCGGTATCTCGGAGAAGATGCAGCACGCGATTGTGACTCGCATGAAGGAACAGCTCCTGATGGCAGCGCCGGGTGACCCTGAAGCAAAAGGCGATGTCGAGAACTTGATTGGCTACTTGCAGAAGGAACTGGGCAATCTTCCCGGTTCGAGCTACCAAGAACCCGTAAAAGGCACGGGTGATGAGAAGGACGAAGCACGAGCGCGGAATCGTCTGAAGCTGAAAGACGCGCCCCGAGGTGCCGTCATCACCTTCAGGCAGTTCATGCAGGCTTTCTTGACGGCCATCAGCAAATACAATCTGACGGCGGATGTGCGACATCTCCGGACCAACGAGATGGCCGCAGCGAAAGTGGCCCCGGTTCCGAAAGAGGTTTTCTTGTACAACCAAAGCCTTCAACGGGGAGATGCAGCGTGGGATTGGCCCGAAGAAAAAATCTTCCGGACGCTCTCTGTGCCGTTCGAGAGGTCGGCGAGTGGCGGCATCGTTAGATTGGGGAACAGGGAATACACCTCACCGCGTTTGCAACAACGAGCGCGCGAGTATAGTCAGCGAAATGGAGGGAAAGCGTTCCCGGTAAAGGGCTTCGAACTTTTCACGTCTCCATTGCACCTCTTATGGGATGACGATGGGTACCTGGAGTGTCTCGATGCCACTGAAGGCACGTTGAAGGTCTACGGTGATGGCTACAAGTTCCTCCACGACTATATCAGCACGCTATCAAATGCCGATTTGGCGAAAAAGCGTGATAGGGAACGCTTCCATTCGACGGTCGCCAATGTCGTCGCGAAGCCGGTATCGAAGGTCAAACAAGCCGCGATGGCGAAAGTCGAGGGGTTCAAGACGAAGGTGACAAAAACAGAGGCAAAGGAAGTTGCAGCGGATTTGGGGCGCCAAGCCGACACGGACGATTTGATTGACGGGCTGAGCGGAAAGCGTGGCTCCAAGGGTGAGGTCGCCCCGAAGCAACCGACGCCAGGGTTTATCGAGCCCAGTCGTCCGCGAGGTCGTATCTTGGCTGACTGGTAGAGGGTCGCTTCCGGGAAGGCTTCGACGATTGCTGCCGCACGAACTGCTGAGCTGGCGGGAATCGAGCGAATCGGGGGGTGATTTTTCCCGCCGACCCATACGTGGCGGGGGCGAGGACACTATCAATTGTTTTTTGCCCCACTTTGGGGAATATCCCGATATTCTAGGGTTGTGAGGGTTTCTAAAAGCGTCCCGCAAACCTGGCTGAGGCAGACCGGACATGGCTTTCAGCGATTTGCGAACCTCGGCAAGGGACGCTTTCATTCTTTGCGAGCACTATATTCTCGAAAGCGCCTCTTCGGAGGCGCTTTTGCTTTTAAGGACGACGAGCGCGTAATCGGTATAAAAACGCCGATTAACCGTCTCGACGTCCGTTCGAATAACCGTTAATATCATGCCGTTTATAGCCGAAAACATGCCATAACCGGCACCAATATGAACTTTGACCTCGCCAGCTCCAGCGAAATCTCCGACGAACTGGGGCAGCGCCTTCGAGCACATCGGCTGGCGCAGAATCTCCAGCAGGCCGAACTCGCGGCTCGCGCGGGGATCTCGGAGCGCGCGCTACGCAACATCGAGCGAAATGGTCCCGCGACGCTCGATAACTTCATTCGCATCGCAGCGGCGCTCGGACTTGCAGGCAACTTCGACACATTGTTCGAGCTGAAGCCACGATCCATCAAGGCGATGGAAAAGGCCAGTATCAAACGGCAACGCGCATCGCGGTCGCAGCCATGAAAAAACTGAGCGTCATCTACGCGGGCTACGGCGAGCGTTTCGAACTGGGGCAACTGGCCGACGATGGCCGCGACCTGCTGTTCGAATATTCGGCGGCGGCGCTCGAACGAGGGCTTCAGCTCTCTCCGTTCAAGCTTCCACTGGGCTCCGGCAGCTTCGGCGATTTTCCCGCGCATCAGCTTCGCTTACCCGGCCTCGTAAGCGATGCGCTGCCCGATGGCTGGGGCATGCTGCTGATGGATCGGCTGTTCCGCAAGCAAGGTCTGGAGCCTCGACGGTTATCTCCCCTCGACCGGCTTGCTTTCATCGGCGAAAAAGCGATGGGCGCGCTGACGTTCGAACCAGGCACGGGCGACGAACTGGCGCCGCACGATGTTCAACTGCTGACGCTCGCGCGCGAAGTCCGGCAAGTCATGGAAGACGGCAGCGACGCACTGCTTCGCGAACTCGCGCTGATGGGCGGCTCACCGCATGGCGCGCGCCCGAAAGTGCTGGTCAATTACGAGGCAACGAGCGATCGGATGTCGAACACGGAGAGCGGCGCCGGCGTGCCGTGGCTCGTCAAGTTTCCCGCGCAACACGAGCATAAGGAAGTCTGCGCCGTCGAGGCGATGTACGGCGCGATCGCCGCCGCGTGCGGACTGCGGATGCCGGCCACACGATACTTCGATCTTGCGCCGTCGCTGTCCGCGTTCGGCATCGAGCGATTCGATCGTTCCGGCGGCATGCGCATCCCGATGCACACCGCGGCGGGCGTCGCGCATGCGGATTTCCGTGTTCCCCAAATGGACTACGTGACGTTGTTGCGACTCACGCAGTTCATGACCCGCGATGCGCGCGAAGTGTTGCAGGCATTCGAACGCTGCGTGTTCAACGTCGTCTTCAACAACCGTGACGATCACTCGAAGAATTTCTCATTCGTGATGGCGTCGGACGGCCGATGGATGTTCTCGCCCGCGTATGACCTCACGTTCAATCAGGGACCGGGCGGCGAGCATCAGATTGACGTCTGCGGCGAAGCACGCGCGCCTGCGCGAGATCAGTTGATGAAGCTGGCCAGCATGACCGGCATCGCGGCGAGCACGGCTTCTCAGTCGATCGAGCGAATCGCGACGGTCGCTTCCGGCTTCCGAAGCTTCGCCGATGACTTTCCTGTCGAGCCAACGACGCTCGATGAAATGGAGACGATCGTATTCGCGAATCAATCGCGAATGGCCTGACGCCTGTGGACAACCTTGTTGGCACGTCCCCGCGTTTACTGTTGGCGCTTTCTGAACAACTCGACGACTTGCGCCGCGCAGCGAAAGTTGTCCCAGCTTCGATCCGAAACCGGACGCGCCATACCGGACTTGTTCGATCGGTAAACCTCTGACGTATAACGCCGAACACCTGTTATCCACCGATTTGCGCCGTGCTTGTTAACTACTACCACGTATACATACGAATCCTTTTGTTTACTTAAGCAACGTGGACGCCCTGCTCAAGCCTCAGGCAGCGCCATGCACCTGCCTCAACCGCTCGCGGCTGTTGCTCAGATGCATGCGCATCGCGGCTCGCGCGTCATCGGGATCCTGGCGCACGATCGCCTGATAGATCGCCTTGTGTTCGCTGAACACGTTGCGCAGCCGTTCTATCTGATCCAGTTCCGCGATCTCCGCCTTGCCCAGACGTGTTCGTGGACTGACACCGCGTCCCATCTGGCTCAGCACATCGTAGAAATAGCGATTGCCGCTCGCCCGCGCGATCTGCAAATGGAACTCGATGTCATGCTGCAGGACATCCGTGCTGCCGTTCGACAGTTGTTCCTCGAAGCGCTCGAGCGCAGCAGCGATCTGCTTGAGATGCGCGTCCGTGCGACGTCCCGCGGCGAGCGCGGCCGCCGCACCTTCCAGATCGATGCGAAACTCGATGATCGCCATGATGTCGAGCAGGCTCGACAGATCGGCATCCTGAAGGCGCACCGCTTCGCGATCCTCCGGCGCCCGGATGAACGTGCCGACGCCATGCCGCGTCTCGACGACGTTGGCCGCCTGCAAGCGCGAGACTGCCTCTCGCACGACTGAGCGGCTCACCGACAGTTGCTTCATCAGCGCGACTTCGGTCGGAATTTTGTCGCCGGGACGGAGGACGCCGCCTTCGATATCCCCGAACAAGGACGCAACGACTTTATCGGTGAGGCTGGCCATATCGGTTCTCTTCTGCTTGTGGTTCTGTCATCGGACGTCTTTGTCACGCCTTCAATCGCAGTCTTCATGACAAGCGATTGCAGATGTCCGACAACACATCATCCAGCTGCCCGGAATTTTCGTCAATTCGGCCATTCCAGCGGTACAATTGAACAAAGAAATAAGACATCGTATAAGTTAAAGATGATGAAACTGCCGCGAAGTATCTGAAATTCAAGGAAAGCAGGGTTTACTCTCCTGTCGTATAAGCCCGAATTCAAAGTACTCTGTGTTAAGACGTCTGATGACATAGCCGCTCTCGGACGTACCGCTTTCCATTCAGATCGCCGTCGTCACAGGGAGGCTTCATGCCGTCATCTTCACCGTATCAACCGTTGCCCAATACTTTCCGAACGTCGCTGCGCGAGCGCAAAAGGCTGATCGGCTGCTGGATGTCGCTGGCAAGTCCGATCGTCACCGAACTCGTCGGCGTCGTCGGCTTCGACTGGATGCTGCTCGACGCCGAGCACGCGCCCAACGACGCGCTCACGCTCATCCCACAACTGATGGCGTTGAAAGACAGCCCGAGCGCGCCTGTCGTGCGCCCGCAGGCGAACGATCCCATCGCGATCAAGAAGCTGCTCGACGGCGGTTTCGTCAATTTTCTGATTCCGTTCGTCGACAGCGCCGCCGACGCCAAGCGCGCAGTCGCCGCGACGCGTTATCCTCCTCAGGGCATTCGCGGCGTATCGGTCGGCCATCGCGGGAACCGCTACGGCACCGTGGCGGACTACTTCAAGGTGGCGAACGACAATATCAGCGTCGCGGTGCAGATCGAAAGCCGCGCGGCGGTCGAAGCGATTGACGAGATCATCGCGGTGGAAGGCGTCGATGCGCTGTTCGTCGGCCCGTCCGATCTCGCCGCCGGGTACGGTCATCTCGGCAACGCGAATCATCCGGACGTGCAGGCGGCCATCGCTCATGTGTTCGAGCGCGCGCACGCGGCGGGCAAGCCGAGCGGCATTCTCGCGCCCGTGCAGGACGACGCGGAGCGCTATCTCGCGCTCGGCTGCACGATGGTCGCCGTGTGCGCCGATCTCGGCATGCTCAGAAACGCCGCACAGGCCGTGAAGAAACATTTCATCCCGGCGTGAGCGCCACGCTTACCGGGCTGACATCGAAAACCGACATCAAGGAGCGATACATGCAAAAGGCAGGTTTCATCGGACTGGGCATCATGGGCAATCCCATGGCGGCCAATCTTCTCAAGAACGGCGTCCAGCTCGCGGCGTTCACGCGCAGCGGCGTCAACGCCGAGCTGACGGGCGCGGGCGCTACGGCCTGCGATTCGCCCGCCGCGGTCGCCGAAAAAGCCGACGTGATCTTCATCATGGTGCCGGACACACCGGACGTGGAGCGCGTGCTGTTCGGCGAGAACGGCGTCGCGAGCAAGCTGAAGAGCGGGCAGATCGTCGTCGACATGAGCTCGATTTCGCCGATCGCCACGCGTGAATTCGCGGCGAAGGTGCGCGAGAAGGGCGCCGATTATCTCGATGCCCCGGTTTCCGGCGGCGAAGTCGGCGCGAAGGCCGCATCGCTCACGATCATGGTCGGCGGCGCGCAGGCCACGTTCGACAAGGTCAAGCCGCTCTTCGACATGATGGGCAAGAACATCTCGCTGATCGGCGAAGTCGGCGCGGGACAGGTGTGCAAGGTCGCGAATCAGGTGATCGTCGCGGCGACGATCGAAGCGGTCGGCGAGGCGCTGCTGCTCGCATCGAAGGCCGGCGTCGATGCCGAAAAGGTCCGCACCGCGCTGATGGGCGGCTTCGCGTCGTCGCGCATTCTCGAAGTGCACGGCGAGCGCATGACCAAGCGCACGTTCAATCCGGGCTTTCGCATCGAGCTGCATCAGAAGGATTTGAATCTGGCGCTCGCAACGGCGCAAGCGCTCGGCGTCGCGCTGCCGAACACCGCGACCTGCATGCAGTTGTTCAATTCGTGCGCCGCGAATGGCGGCAAGGCGTGGGATCATTCGGGCATGGTGCGCGCGCTCGAAATCATGGCCAATCACGAGATCGGGCAGGACAAGAAGTAAGCACAGCCGGCGCAATGCCGGCTGCGCCGCATCAACTCGTCTCCGGCGCGCGCTTCGCTATCCGCGCGAAATGCTCGATCGCGAAGCGCCGCACGTTTTTCACCGCCGGATTCGTCTGCTCCTCGCTCCACGCGAGATCGATATCCGCATGCGCGTCATGCGTCCATAGCGGCCGGTACACGACTTCCCCGAAACACAATTCCCGCGCCGACGCCGGCACGATCGCCACGCCGATGCCCGCGCGCACCAGCGCCACGATCGTGTGCGTCTGGTCGATGAACTGCGCGTAATCCGCCTGCACGCCGCTCGCCGCGAACAGCCCGGCGATGCGGTCGTGAAAGTACTTGCCGCCGTCGTGGGAATACATGACGAAGGGTTCGCCATCGAGATCCTTTGCGGCGATGGCACGGCGCTTCGCGAGTGGATGCGCCGATGGAATCGCGAGTTGCAGCGGCTCGCGCGCGATGCGCTGAAACTCGATGCCGTGCATGAAAAACTGCGCGCGCATGATGCCGAGATCGATCTCGCGCGACTCCAGCGCCTTCATCTGTTGCAGCGAAACCATTTCCTTCAGCACGATCCTGATGCCCGGCAAGGCGTCGCGCGCGGCCGCGATGAAGCCCGGAACGAGGTGATAGCCCGACACGGCGGTAAAGCCCATGGCGACCTGCCCGGCGTCGCCACGTGCGACGCGCCGCGCTGAATCCGCGGCCTGCGCCGAAAGCCGCAGGATGCGCACGGCGTCCTCGTAATAGGCGCGGCCTGCGGCAGTCAGCTTCACGCTGCGGCTGTTGCGCTCGAACAGCACGGCGTCGAGCGCCTGTTCGAGCAACTGAATCTGCCGCGACAGCGGCGGCTGCGTCATGAAGAGCCGCGCGGCCGCGCGCCCGAAGTGCAATTCCTCCGCCACGGCCACGAAGCAGCGCAGATGATTCAGCTCGATGATCATGTCAATTTAGGTATTGATCGATGCGGAATATAGCTTAGACCTCAATCGATCGCGTGAATATACTGATTTCCGAGATAAGCCGACACCTTCAGGGAATCCGAATGTTCGATGTGCTACTGATCAATCCCGTACTCCCGTCGCTCGACCGCGAACTGAGCGTCCGCTACACCGTGCATCGCTGGTACGAGCACGCCGACAAGGCCGGATTCCTGCGCGAAGTCGCGGGCAATATCGGCGGCGTGGTGACGGGCGGCGCGACCGGAATCGGCAATGAATTGATGGACGCGCTGCCCGCGCTGAAGATCGTCGCGATCAACGGTATCGGAACCGATGCGGTTGATCTGGAGCACGCCCGTGCGCGCGGCATCCACGTATCGACGACGCCCGGTGTGCTCACCGACGACGTCGCCGATCTCGCCATCGGACTGCTGATTTCCGCGTGCCGCGGCCTGTGCGTCGGCGATGCCTACGTGCGCGACGGCCAGTGGGGCAAAAGCGGCCTGCCGCTCGCGCGCAAGTTCAGCGGCATGAAGGTGGGCATCGTCGGATTGGGGCGCGTGGGGCGCGCCATCGCGTCGCGCGCGGCGGCGTTCGGCTGTCCCGTCGCCTACACCGATCTGCGCGAAATGCCGGAGGTGCGCTATCGCTTCATCGCGGACCTGCGCGAGCTCGCGCGCGATTCCGATGCGCTGATTCTCGCGGCGTCGGCGGACAGCGCGGAAGGCATCGTCGATGCCGCCGTGCTCGATGCGATCGGTCCCGATGGTTACCTCATCAACGTCGCACGCGGCAAGCTCGTGAACGAAGCGGATCTCGTGCGCGCGCTCGAAGAGAAGCGCATCGCGGGCGCGGGCCTCGACGTGTTCGTCGACGAGCCGAACGTGCCCACCGAGTTGTTCGCGCTGAAGAACGTCGTGCTGCAGCCGCATCGCGCGAGCGCGACCGTTCAGACGCGCATCGCGATGGGCGACATCGTGCTCGCGAGCCTCGCATCAAGCTTCGCGGGCGAGCGGCCCGAAACCAGCGTGACGCCCTGATGCCCTGACGTCCTGACGCGCGGCATCGCCCGCCATCACAACCATCCCGACGAGATCCGGGAGGAGACACTTCTTGAAGAACCTCGATATCGCCACGTCCGCAGCGAGCGCCAGCCTCGTTAAAGTCGGACATTTTCGCTACGCGATCCTCGCGCTGATTTTCTTCGTGACGGTGCTGAACTACGCGGACCGCGCGACGCTGTCCATCGCGGGCACGTTCGTTTCGAAGGACCTCGGCTTGTCGGCGTCCGCGCTCGGCATCGTGTTTTCCGCGTTCGGCTGGGCTTACGCGATCGGCCAGATTCCCGGCGGCTGGCTGCTCGACCGCTACGGCGCGAAACGCGTGTATGGCGCGAGCATCGCGTTGTGGTCGATTTTCACGCTCAGCCAGGGCACGGTGTCGCTTTTCTCGACGGCCGCTTCCGCGACGGCCGCGCTCTTCGTGATGCGTTTCATGCTCGGACTGGTCGAATCGCCGGCGTTTCCGGCGAATGCGCGTGTCGTCGCGACCTGGTTTCCGACCAACGAGCGCGGCACCGCGAGCGCGCTCTTCAACTCGGCGCAGTATCTGGCGGTCGTGCTCTTCACGCCGCTGATGGCGTGGCTCACGCATGCGCTCGGCTGGCATCACGTGTTCTTTTTCATGGGCGGCTTGGGGTTGATCGTCGCGGTCGTGTGGTTCGCCGTGATGGACGATCCGAAGTCGCACAAGCGCATGAGCCGCGCGGAGTACGACTACATCGCGGGTAACGGCGCGCTCGTCAGTCTCGACACGAGCGTCGCGACGACTCGCCGCCGCTTCACGCGCCGCGAGCTTTCGACGCTCTTCACGAGCCGCATGCTGTGGGCGATCTACATCGGCCAGTACTGCATCACGGCGCTCACGTACTTTTTCATCACCTGGTTCCCGATCTATCTGATCAAGGAACGCGGCATGAACGTGATGACGGTGGGCCTCGTCGCCGCGCTGCCCGCGATCTGCGGATTCTCGGGCGGGATTCTCGGCGGCTTGCTGTCGGACTTTCTGATCCGGCGCGGCGTGTCGGTGTCGCTGGCGCGCAAGACGCCGTTCATGATCGGCATGCTGCTCGCGACCGCGATCATGGCCGCGCCGCTCGCGTCGACCAATACGGCGATCGTCGTGATCATGTCGCTCGCGTTCTTCGGCAAGGGGCTCGCGGCGATCGGCTGGGCCGTGCTTTCGGACGTCGCGCCGCGTGAGATGACAGGCTTGTCGGGCGGTGTGTTCAACGGCATCGGCAATACGGCGGGCATCGTGACGCCGTTGGTCATCGGGTTCGTGGTCGCAAGTACCGGTTCGTTCGATCGCGCGCTGTGGTTCGTCGGCGCGCACGGCATCGCGGCGATGCTCGCGTACGGGCTGCTCGCGGGACCGTTCCGGCGCGTTCAGTTGAAAACCTGATTTCCGAGGCGGGCGGGACGAACGAAGCCGGCGCGAGCCGGCTTTGACGTTTTGGGCGCGCGGCGAGCAGGTTAGTTCTAGTCATCTGACGTCTTAGCTTGAAACCAGTGCGGCCCGTGTATAAGCCGCTTTAATTCGGGCACAAGCGCCACCGGATAAGCCTTTAAGCGACGAAGGGTAAACACGTGATTGGCCTGCACCGCACATCGCAATACAATGTCATCAGACAACGTACCACATCGTACGCTCAGGAGACATCCCTTGAACACAGCTTCCGCCAGGCCAGCCGTCGATCTGCTCGAATCGGCCAGCTCCAAGGTCAAGCGCCACGTGCTGCCCTTGTTTCTCATCATGTTCATCGCGAACTACATCGACCGCGTGAACGTCGGTTTCGTGAGTTCGCATTTGCAGACCGATCTCGGCATCGGCGCCGCGGCGTACGGTCTGGGCAGCGGCCTGTTCTTCATCGGCTATGCGCTGTTCGAAGTGCCGTCCAACGTGTTGATGCAGAAGTACGGCGCGCGCGCTTGGCTCACGCGCATCATGGGGACGTGGGGCATCGTCGCGGCGATGATGGCCTTCGTGCAGAACGAAACCTCGTTCTACGTGCTGCGCTTTCTGCTCGGCATCGCGGAAGCGGGCTTCTTTCCGGGCGTCGTCTATTACTTCACGCAATGGCTGCCGCAGAAAGAGCGCGGCAAGGCGATCGCGATTTTTCTCGGCGGCTCGGCGTTCGCATCGATTCTTTCCGGTCCGATCACGGGCGCTTTGCTGTCGATCCGCGGTCTCGGCCTGCACGGCTGGCAGTGGATGTTCCTGATCGAAGGCGCATTCTCCGTGTTCCTGTGCGGCGTGAGCTGGATGCTGCTGAAATCGCGCATCAGCGACGCGCACTGGCTGTCCGCCGATGAGCAATTCGCGCTGCAAAGCGCGATCGCGTCGGAACAGGCGGAACGCGAAGCCGCGTCGGGCGGCCGTCATCTGCCGGCGATCAAGCTGCTGAAAGATCCGCAGATCGTGCTGTTCTGCTTCATGTACTTCTCGATTCAGCTGACGATCTACGCGGCCACTTTCTGGCTGCCGACGATCATCCGCAAGATGGGCGGCCTCACCGATTTCCAGGTCGGCCTCTACAACACGATTCCGTGGATGATCGCGATCGTCGCGATGTACTGCTTCGCGCTCTTGTCCGCGCGCTGGCGCTTCCAGCAGGCGTGGGTCGCCGTCGCGCTGGTGATCGCGGCATGCGGTCTCTTCGCTTCGACGACCGGCGACGCGGTGCTCTCGTTCGTCGCGATCTGTTTCTCCGCGATCGGCTTCAAAGCGGCGTCGTCGCTGTTCTGGCCGATTCCGCAAGGCTATCTCGATGCGCGCGTCGCGGCCGGCGTGATCGCGCTCATCAATTCGGTCGGCAATCTCGGCGGCTTCTTCGCGCCCGCCACTTTCGGCTATCTTCAACAACATACGGGCTCGGTATCGGGCGGCTTGTACGGGCTCGGCGTCGCATCGCTGATCGCGGCCGTCGCGGTCTTCTTCACGCGCACTCGCCGCTCGGATCGCACGCCGACTGGCGACGCCGCTCACGCTCATCAAAGCGCGCATTAATACGCACAACATCTCTGTCAAGGATCACGCTCATGTCCACGAACGCAGTCAAACCGAACGCCACTCCGAAAGTCACCGAATTGCGCGTCGTGCCGGTCGCCGGCCGCGACAGCATGCTCATGAACCTGTCGGGCGCGCACGGTCCGTTCTTCACGCGCAACATCGTGATCCTGAAGGACAGCGCCGGTAACACGGGCGTCGGCGAAGTGCCGGGCGGCGAGAATATCCGCAAGACCATCGACGATGCGCGCGCGTATGTCGTCGGACAATCGATCGGCAACATGCAGGCGATCCTGAACCGCGTGCGCACCGCATTCGCCGATCGCGACGCGGGCGGCCGCGGTCTGCAAACTTTCGACCTGCGCACGACGATCCACGCCGTCACCGCGCTCGAAGCCGCGCTGCTCGATCTGCTCGGTCAGCATCTCGGCGTGCCGGTCGCGGCGCTGCTCGGCGAAGGCCAGCAACGCGACGAAGTCGAAATGCTCGGCTATCTGTTCTATGTCGGCGATCGCAACAAGACGGATCTGCCGTATGCGTCCGGGGCGGAAGGCAAGGACGACTGGGAGCGCGTGCGTACCGAAGTCGCGCTGACGCCGGAAGCGGTCGTGCGTCTCGCGGAAGCGGCGCAGGCGCGTTACGGCTTCAACGACTTCAAGCTGAAAGGCGGCGTGCTCTCAGGCGATGCCGAAATGGAAGCGGCCACTGCGCTCGCCGAGCGTTTCCCGGAAGCGCGCGTGACGCTCGATCCGAACGGCGCGTGGTCGCTCGCGGAAGCGATTCGACTGTGCCGCGACAAGCACGACGTGCTTGCCTACGCGGAAGATCCGTGCGGCGCGGAAAACGGCTATTCGGGCCGCGAAGTGATGGCCGAGTTCCGCCGCGCGACGGGCCTGCCGACCGCGACGAACATGATCGCGACCGACTGGCGTCAGATGGGCCACGCGATCCAACTGCAATCGGTCGATATCCCGCTCGCCGATCCGCATTTCTGGACGATGCAGGGCTCGGTGCGCGTCGCGCAGATGTGCAATGACTGGGGCCTGACGTGGGGCTCGCATTCGAACAATCACTTCGATGTATCGCTCGCGATGTTCACGCACGTCGCCGCTGCCGCGCCGGGCAAGATCACCGCGATCGACACGCACTGGATCTGGCAGGACGGCCAGCGTTTGACGCGCGATCCGTTGCAGATCGTCGGCGGCAAGGTGAAGGTGCCGGAAGTGCCGGGGCTCGGCGTCGAGCTGGATATGGACGAAGTCGCGAAGGCGCACGAGTTGTATCAGAAGCACGGCCTCGGCGCGCGCGATGACGGCGTCGCGATGCAATACCTGATCCCGAACTGGAAGTTCGACAACAAGAAGCCGTGTCTGGTGCGTTGAGTTTTACGCTTTCAACCGCTCGATGAGCGCCATCCCCGCCGCGGGATTGCGCTCCTTGAATCCGCTGATGACATAGAGAAAGACATCGCGCGATGCGGCCTTTGCAGCCGCCTTGCCGAACGTCTGCAAGTCGTCGGGCGAGCCGCCCGCGGCCCATGTCTTTGCGCGCTCGGTCCAGCGATCGAGCGCCGCCTTCGCGTAGCCCTTTGCCTCTTTGTCCGTCGTCCCCATGATGCGCGCGTAGACGAACGGCGCGGTCACATCCGCGATCTGCGGATACTTCGAATCGCCCGCGATCACCACCGCAACGCGATATTTCCGCGCCAGCGCGACGAACGCCGGATCGCAGAAACTCTCGTGCCGCACTTCGATCGCATGACGAATCGCGCGCCCTTCGACTTTCGCGGGCAGCAGTTCGAGAAAGCGCTCGAAGTCCTCGGGATCGAACTTCTTGGTCGCCGCGAATTGCCAGTTGATCGGGCCGAGCTTGTCCTTCAGTTCGAGCACGCCGCTGCCGAAAAATCGCTCGATCGTATCGCCCGCGTCCGCAAGCACACGGCGGTTCGTCGCGTAGCGAGGCGCCTTGAGCGAGAACACGAAATCGTCGGGCGCCTCGTCGCGCCATTTCATGAACGTCTCCGGCTTTTGCGAGCCGTAGAACGTCCCGTTCACTTCGATGCTGGTGAGCGCGCGGCTCGCGTATTCGAGCTCACGCTTCTGCGCGAGGCCTTCCGGATAGAACGTGCCGCGCCACGGCTCGAACGTCCATCCGCCGATGCCGACGCGAATCCGCGCGGTCTTGTTTTTCGAGGTCGCCATCGTGTCGTTACTTCCGGCCGACCAGATAGCTGACGCCTTGCGGCCCGTACTGCTCCGAATGCTCGATGTTCGTCGCGAGATGAAAGAGCTCGCCCGAGCGATACGTGCTGGCGTCCGCGCCGATGCGGATCGTCACGTCGCCTTCAAGGATCAGCGCTTTGGCTTCGAACGGATGCGCGTGGACATCGAGCGAACCGTGCGGCTCGCGGGTGACCGTGACGACTTCGTGAAAACCTTCGCGGGAAAGAAGTGCGAGAAATTCGTCGCGGTGCATGTCGGCGGTTCCGTGAAAAAGGGAAGGCGCGCAGCTCGTTTCGAGCAGACGCGCCGTGTCGTGCACCTGATGCTAACGCAGCTACAAAAGTTCGGTTTCCCGCGCTCAGTTGCCGAAGAAGATATTGCATTGCGGCCCACGGACGCACGGCTTGGACGACGCGCCGTCCATGCTGCCCATCGTCGTCATGCCAGCTTGGCCATGCGTCATCGGTGCGCCGCCATAGGACATGTCGCCCGGCTGTCCCTGCATGGCGCTCTGCTGAGGCGCGCTCGGATCGGTCCAGGTGTCGGCGGTGGCCTGTCCGGGCACCTGCGCGGTGCGATAGTAAGTCTGCTGAGCCGAGGCGACGCCAGCGGCGACGAGTAACGAGGCGGCGAGCGCCGCCATTGCGATACGTGATTTCATGTTGACTCCTTGATCGGAAGGCGCGCTCGCGTGCACACCGCGTAACGCTGTTCGCTGATTCGGATCGTGATTCCGCACGGAACGTGCCACGTGCCCTTCGTTCGCCATGCGTGGCTTGCCGGTCGGACGGACATCGGCGCCGGTTCCCGGCTTGGGCGATGTGTGACGCTGCCGGTATCCCGAACTTGTTCGTATGCGATTCACGCACGGCATCTCGCCGATGCGATGCAGACGGAGCGCCGGTGCGCTTGCCGGCGGAAGAACCGTTTCGGACCCGCGAGTCCGCAGAAGACGCATGCCGCGCTGCACACTTCGTTATAGGCCGCAGACGCGCGAATGGACAGGACAATTGAACGTGCGCATCGCTTCGGGACGCACGCGTGGCGCGAGGCTGGCGAACACGTCAGTGCCGCATCGGTTCTAGAATGCGAGGCGTACATTTTCTGTTCAAGAACGCAAGGACATCGCGACCATGACCGTCACCATCTACCACAACCCGAAGTGCGGAACCTCGCGCAACACGCTCGCGCTGATTCGCAACGCGGGCATCGAGCCGACCGTGATCGAGTATCTGACGCATCCGCCGAGCCGCGAATCGCTCATCGCGCTGATCGCGCGCGCGGGCCTTTCGGTGCGCGACGCGCTGCGCGAAAAAGGTACGCCGTATGCCGAGCTCGGCCTCGACGATCCGGGTCTCAGCGATGATCAGCTCATCGACGCGATGCTCGCGCATCCGATCCTTATCAACCGCCCGTTCGTCGATGCGCCGAAGGGCGCGCGGCTGTGCCGCCCGTCGGAGCTCGTGCTCGACATCCTGCCCGAAGCGCAGAAAGGCCCGTTCACGAAGGAAGACGGCGAAGTCGTCATCGACGAAAAGGGCAAGCGTGTGCGCTGACGCACATGCGCTGAACCTGACCGTTACCTGACGTTACCTTTCTGGCAGACCCGTTGCACCTGTATCCGGCATCGCTTTCTAGACTGCATCTGACTCACGAAGCACTCGTGTGCAGGGAGGAAGCGGCATGAAAAAGAAACTGCTGGGTTTGGCTGTCGGGATTGCGGGAATCGCGGCGCTCGCGATATCGGCATCGGCGAATGCGCACGTCGATGTAGCCGTGGGCGTCGGCGTGCCGGTGTATGCGCAGCCCGCGCCGGTCGGCTATTACGGTTATGGCGGCTACGGCGGTTACGGCAGGTATAGCGGCTATGAAGATCGCCATGAGCGCTGGCGCGAGCGCGAATGGCGCCGCCACGAGTGGCGCGAGCGTCAGTGGCGCCATGAAATGCGGCGTGAGGACCGCTGGCGCGACCGTCGCGGCTGGTAACGATTCGTCTGGACTGCGCATTGCTGTCGAACGCGGCGAGCCGGGAGGCTGCGTCGCGTTTCTTTTTGCGATTTCGTGCGCCGCGATGCGACCGCGTGACGCACATGGCGCCGTTCAAGGTGCGGCCGTTCGTGCCGTAAACACGCTGGCGATGCCGGATAGTCGTGCTTCCTTCGCCACGCGAGCGGCACCCCTTCACTTTCAGCGATGTTCAGTCCAGTCAGCATTCTCGTCGTCACTGCGCTATCGAGCATTCTCTCGATACTGGTGCTGATTTCGCTGCTCTCGCACGCGATCGCGGGCGTGCCGCGCTGGCTGTGGGCGAACGTGCTCGCCATCGTTTCGCTCGTGCTCTTTTCCGTGCAGAGCATCACGCCCGCGTGGCTCGGCGTCGTCGTAGCGAATCAACTGCTTGCCGCGACGATCCTGCTGATCTACGAAGGCTGCAACGAATTCTTCGACGTGCCCATGCGTCCCGCGCAGTGTTGGACGGGCTGGATCATGTGGCTCGGCGTGATGGCGGGCATCGCGTATTTCACGTACGTCGCGCCCGACGCGCACGTGCGCGTGGTGATCGTCTCGGCGTTTCATGCCGCGTGCTGTCTCGCGATCGCCGGGCGCGTGCTGATCGAGCGCCCGAAGGAGCGGCCGCGCTACAACTATCTGTTCGTTGCGGGCGCCGCTGCGCTCGGCGCGCTCGGGCATACGATCCGCGGCGCGATCTACGTCGTCAAGCCGCCGGCGCAGGCCGCGCTCTTGCAGCCCGGGCCGATGCAGATCACGTTTCTCGCGCTCGGCATTCTCGTGCTGCCGTCGCTGTGCATCGGGCTCGTGATGATGGCGCACGACCGGCTCGCGCAGCGGCTCGAACGGCTCGCGCGTTTCGACGATCTCACCGGCGCGCTGTCACGGAAGGCGCTGCTCGCGGCCGCCGCCGGGCGTCTCGCACGCGCGACGCAGACAGGCACGCGCGAGTACGTCGCGGTCGTCGACGTCGATCATTTCAAGACCGTGAACGACCGCTACGGCCACGCGGCGGGCGATGAAGTGCTGCGCCATTTCGCGTCGATCGTGCAGGCGCGCATCCGCGATCACGACGCGTTCGGGCGCATCGGCGGCGAGGAGTTTTGTCTGTTCTGCACGGCGGCGCGCATCGACGATGTCACCGCGCTCGTCGAGCGTCTGCGCGAGACCGTCGAAGCGACGCCGTGCGGCGTGCCCGGTGGCGTGCTGCATTACACGTTCAGCGCGGGCATCGCGGCGTGGGACGGACGCGAGCCGCTCGCCTCGCTGATGGCGCGCGCGGACGGCCTGCTCTATGCCGCGAAGATCGCGGGCCGCAATCGCGTGAAGGCGCCCGCCGCCGATGCGCTCGCCTGAGGTTCGTCTTCCGGCTTGTTCATCGACGCAGGCAATTTTGGTGCGCTAACGTGCCGATGCCGCTCTCGACAAACACAAAGAGGAGACGAAGTGAGCCAACTGCCCAAATTCACGATGGTCGATGCCGCGCCGACGCCCGTCGGTCCTTTCTCGCACGCGGCCGAAGCCGACGGCTGGGTGTTCCTGACCGGCCAGATGCCCACCGATCCGGACGACGACAACGCGCCGCTGCCCGAAGGCGTCGCGGCGCAGACGCGTCGCGTGATGGACAACCTGAATCTCGTGCTGGGCGGCGTCGGCCTCACGCTCGACAACGTGGTGAGCGTGCGGATTTTCCTGACCGAATTCAAGCGCGACTACGAAGCGATGAACGCGGTGTATCGATCGTACTTTCTGCCGAAGCCGCTGCCGGCGCGCACGTGCATCGGCGTGACCGGGCTCGCGCGCGATGCGCTCGTGGAGATCGATTTCGTCGCAAAGCGGCCTTGAGCGCGTCTATTTGCGTTTCGACGCATCGATCCAGCGGAACGTGAGATTGATGCGCTCGCCGTTCATGCCCGGCTCCTTCGGCACGCGATGCACCCATTCCTGCTGCGTGCGCCCGCGCATCACGAGCAGGCTGCCGTGCGTGAGCGCGAGGGAGTGCGTCGCGTGCGTGCGCGCATGGCGGAACTCGAACGTGCGCGTCGTGCCGAGGCTCACCGATGCGATCACCGGTTCCGGCCCGAGCTCGCGTTCCTTGTCGGCGTGCCAGCCCATGCTGTCGAGGCCGCTGCGATAGCGGTTCAGCAACACGCTGTTGAAACGCGCGTCACACGCGGCCTGCGCGCGCTCGCGTAAAGCGGCGACGGCGGGCGTCCAGGGCTGCGGCACGTTGCGGATGCCGGAATACACGTACACCGCATCCGGCTCGCCTTGCCACGCGGTCAGGCGCGGCAGCGGCACGCGGCCGCCGGGCGTCGTCATCGTGTCCTGCTGCCAGCTCACTTCTTCGATGAGCGCGCCCATCAGATCGGAGGCTTCGTCGGCGCCGATCCAGTCGGGATGCCACACGATGTCAGGCTTGGGAATGTCGTCGAAGAGATCGAACATAGCGGTGATGCACGAACGGCAAATGAAGCATTCACGATAGCAGAGCCTTTGCGCGGCGTGATTGCTGCTTCATTTTCTTGCACGTCCGGACGCTGTGCTACATTTCCTGAATCATCTCAATAAAGTCGTGCAAGGGTCGGAACATGGCTTCGTCCTGCTCCTGCACGGGCGACGACTCCCCGGGGAATCACATGAACACCACCGCCGAAGCAAGCGGCGGCGCGGCGCAAGGCCGCCGTATCCTGCTCGTCGACGACAGCGTCGATGCGGCGCTTGCCATGTCGATGCTGCTGGAAGCGCTCGGCCACGAAGTGCGCACGGAGTACGACGGGCCGCGCGCGCTCGCATCGATCGATGATTTCAAACCCGATGTGATCGTGCTCGATATCGGCTTGCCGGGCATGAGCGGCTTCGATGTCGCGCGCGAGCTGAGAAAGCGCGACGCGACGAAACACGCGCTGCTGCTCGCATTGACCGGCTGGGGCAGCGACGCCGACCGGCAGAGCGCGCTCGACGCGGGCTTCGACCATCACCTGACGAAACCCGTCACCATCGCGGATCTGGAAGCGCTGATCGCGGGACCGCGAGCGTAAGCGCTGCTATTCGACGCGCAGCCGCGCCATATACGGCAAATGATCGGACAGCCATGCGGTGTCCTGCGTCGGCACGAGCCATTCGACGGGCCTCAGGCCGCGCACGAACATTTTGTCGAGCGCGAGCGCGGGCGAGAACGCCGGAAACGTGCGGCCGGATTCGCCGAGCATCGTCGCAACTTCGTGCATGCCGAGCTCGCCGAAGAGCGGCACGGAATCGTTGCGCCAGTCGTTGAAGTCGCCCGCGAGCACGAGCGGGCCGTCGGGCGCTTCCTTCGCGATCCAGTGCGCGATCCAGTTCATCTGACGCAGCCGCGCCTGACGAGTCAGCGCCAGATGCGCGCACAACAGCGTGATCGCCTGGCCGGAGAACGTGGCGCGCGCAACCAATAGGCCGCGCTTTTCGAAGCGATGCGCCGAGATGTCCCAGCGCCCGGAAAGGTCCAGCGGATGCGGCGACAGAATAGCGTTGCCGTGCCGCCACGACGGTTTGAACACGTTCGGCCCGAGCGCGATCTGCAATTCGAGCGCAGTGGCGATTTCGGTTGCCTGACAATGCCAGACGTCGTCGAGCGGCGCGTTGAGCGGATTGCCGAAGCCGCTTGCGAGGACGGGCTGAGGCATGCGCCGCGCCATCGCTTCCTGGAGGAAATAGACGTCCGCGTTGGTGGTCTGGACCCATCGCTGCATCGCGTTCCAGGCGCGCAAACCGAGCGGCGAGCGGCCCTTGTGCAGGTTCCAGCTGACGGCCGTGAAATCCGGCGTGGCCGAGCGGGAGGACGGGCCTGGCGGAAGATGTTCTGGGTTTCGCATGCGTTGTTCGTGTCGAGCGGCGGACTTTGAGTCTATGTCACCGCGATGTTCATTGCGCCGCCGTGGCCGAACCGAGGCTCGCGCGCACCCGGTACGCAAGCGACGGATTGCTTTCGATGATCTGCCATTGCGCCCATTCGCCCGGTTTGAGCACCATGCCCGGATGCGACGCGCTCACCTGACGCGGCACGGGCGGCAGCTTGCAGCCGGAAGGCGACACGCGCGTGCTGTCTTCCTGCAAGGTTTCCTGCGCATCGATGGCGAGCGTGATGTCGTCGGCGTTCGCGTGTGTCGGCGAGATCGTTAGCGTGCGTTGCAGATCGATGTCGCCCGCGGGCTGATCCGCGCAGCCGACGCGATTCTTCACCTTGTTGTGGTGCGTATCGGTGCGCGCCTGGCCAACGTTGGTCGTACCGGAAAACGAATCGATCTGTTGTCCGTCGCGCACGACCTGCAACTCCCAAGTCACCGGTTGCGGCGGCGCGATTTGCGCCTGCGCGCCGGCTGCGAAACAGGCTGCCGTCATGAGCGCGGCGTTCAGAAAAGCGGTTCGTATCGTTTTATGCATTGAGAGCGACTCCTGCGCGCGGACTGTTCGGATGGCGGCGCGCGATGGCGAGCGGCCGCGGGATCGGTGTTCCCGGCGAATTTCGTGTGACACGGCGGCGCGCGTCGGGTTCAGCACGCCAGAAGAAACAGCATGTTTCGAACCCGCCCGGCCGCGTCGATCCCGACGATGATACTAGGGCGCGTCGCTCGCGGCTTTATCGATGAAACGGCGCATTGTGGTTAGCAGCACACGCGTTCGACTGCTCGCTTGCATGGGCTTTTGGCGTCGATACACTGGACTTGTCGACACAAGAAAATGACGGGGTGTGACATGACGACAGCCGTGGTCAGACAGGAACTCTCGGTGGCGTCGTTCAGCAAGGTCTACAGTCTCGATGACGTGGAAACCGCGCTCAACGATCTGCCCGAAGGCGCGAGCGACGCCTTGCGCGCCACTTACGAAAAAATGCTCAAGGCGGGCAATCTGCGCTTTTGCGTGAAGCCGAACCGCATGCCGTCCATCGACGATCTCGCGGCCACGCTGCCGAATTTCGAAGAGCCGCTCGACGATATCCGCAAACAGATCGCGCTGTGCCTGGAAACCGACGATCGCCTCGAACTCATGCCGATGCTGCTGCTCGGCGAGCCCGGCATCGGCAAGACGCACTTCGCGAAGCAGCTCGCGCGGCTGCTCGGCACGTCCTGTCATTACGTCGCGATGAGTTCGCTGACGGCGGGCTGGATCCTGTCGGGGGCGTCGTCGCAATGGCGCAATGCGAAGCCCGGCAAGGTCTTCGACGCGCTCGTGAACGGCAGCTACGCGAACCCCGTCATTACCGTCGATGAAATCGACAAGGCGACCGGCGACGCGCAATACGATCCGCTCGGCGCGCTCTACGCGCTGCTGGAGCACGATACGGCGCAGACGTTCATCGACGAATTCGCCGAGGTGCCGATCAACGCGGGCAATGTCGTGTGGATCGCCACGGCCAACGACGCGCGCGCGATTCCCGAGCCGCTTGTGAACCGCATGAACGTCTACGAGATTCCGGCGCCGGACCGCGAGGGCGCGCGGCGCATCGCGCAGACGATCTACGCCGAAATCCGCAACGCGCACGCATGGGGCGCGGGCTTTCCGGAAACGCTCGGCGACGGTCCGCTCGACGCGTTCACGCGGGCGTCGCCGCGCGGCATGCGGCGCGCCATGCTGAACGCGTTCGGCAACGCGCGCATCGATGGACGGCATCATGTCGAGGCGCGCGATATCCAGCTCGACCGGAATTCGCGCAAGAAGGCGATCGGATTCTAAAAAGTCCTGTTTTGCGAAATTGCCAAAAAAGCCATCAAAACCTGTCATTTTTGACATCTGGCGGCCAGATTCTTGCCTTTTTCTGAATTGCACCGGAAAACGATGCAATCTGCGTGTGTTTGTTGTGTATCGCGCAACAGTCCCGAACGTAAAATAATTGGGAAGAATTCTGCGGCGGGAAAAGACATGGACCGGATCGAGTGTGTGGTAATCGGAGCGGGCGCCGTCGGACTGGCGATCGCCCGCGCGCTGGCGATGCGCGGACGCGAAGTCATCGTGCTGGAGTCGGGCGAGGGCATCGGCATCGGCACGAGCTCGCGCAACAGCGAGGTGATCCACGCGGGCATCTACTACCCGCGCGGATCGCTGAAGGCGGAACTGTGCGTGCGCGGGCGCGACATGCTCTACGAATTCTGTCAGGCGCATGGCGTGCCGCACCGGCAATGCGGCAAGCTGCTCGTCGCGACGGCGCGCAATCAGGTGCCGCAACTCGCTGCGCTGGAGCAGAAGGGCACCGAGAATCGTGTGAAGGGACTCGTGCGTCTTACCGGCGCGCAGGCGGCGGAAATGGAGCCGCAACTGCAATGCGTCGAAGCGGTGTATTCGCCGCTGACGGGCATCGTCGATAGTCATCAGTACATGCTCGCGCTGCAGGGCGAAGCCGAGAAGCACGGCGCGAACATCGTGTTCCATACGCCGGTCGCGTCCATCGACGCGCGCGAGGGCTGTTTCATCGTCGAGACGGGCGGCGAGTCGCCGACGCGCTTTCGGGCGTCGTATCTGATCAACAGCGCAGGGCTGCATGCGAACGAAATCGCGCGCAACATTCGCGGTCTCGACGACCGCCACGTGCCGCCGCTCTACTTCGCGAAAGGCAATTACTTCAGCGTGAGCGGTCGCGCGCCATTCGAGCGGCTTATTTATCCGATGCCCAACGAAGCGGGCCTCGGCGTGCATCTGACGATCGATCTCGGCGGGCAGGCGAAGTTCGGCCCCGACGTCGAATGGGTGCCCGCGCTCAACTACGACGTCGATCCGCGCCGCGCCGATTCGTTCTACGCCGCGATTCGCGCGTACTGGCCCGGCCTGCCCGACGACGCATTGCAGCCCGCTTATGCCGGCATCCGGCCGAAGCTCTCGGGTCCGGGGCAGGCGGCGGCGGATTTCATGATTCAGGGCAAGTCGGCGCACGGCGTGCCGGGGCTCGTGAATCTGTTCGGCATCGAGTCGCCGGGACTGACGGCATCGCTTGCGATCGCCGAGCGCGTCGCCGACATGACGCGCTGACTTACATGCGACTTTCACTCGTCCCTTATCTCTAACATTTGACGTCGTCGACTCGCTTCCAGGTTGATATGCTCGGACATCGCCGTCGCCAAGAACGGCGCATATCCCCTAATACAACATGGAGTGAGTCACCATGAAGACATCACGTCGCACGTTCCTCATTACCAGCGTGGGCGTCGCCTCGACGTTCGCGCTCGGGTCGCGCGCCGCGCTCGCCGCCGACGCGCCCAAAGTTCCCGAAAGCGATCCCACCGCACAGGCGCTCGGCTACAAGGAAGACGCGAGCAAGGTCGACAAGGCCAAGTACGCGAAGTACGCGGCCGGCCAGGATTGCGGCAACTGTCAGTTCTATCAGGGCAAGGCAAGCGACCCCTACGCGCCGTGCCCGATGTTCGCCGGCAAGCAGGTCGCATCGAAGGGCTGGTGCAGCGCCTACGTGAAGAAGGCATAACGCAGAACCGGCATGAGTCCGGAAGCGCGCCCGGCCGAAAGGCCCGGCGCGCTTTTCTTCGTTTGTAATTAGCTTGCTCAGGAGAAAATCCGTCTTTACACTCGCCAAGGCAAAAAAGAGCCGCACATGTGCATCTTTATAAAGCGCGGACGACGAGACGAGCGGGCCCGCACGCATGAGGGCGCTGGCCCAGCACGAACCCAATGACTAGGGGAACGCATGCCCGGAAGACCATTGAACCCGCGCGCCGTGACGGCGGCGGTCATCGGCAACGCGCTTGAGTGGTACGACTTCACGGTGTTCGGCTTCATGACGGTGGTCATCGCGCGCCTGTTCTTTCCGAGCGACAGCGACTACTCATCGATTCTTCTGACGACGGCGACTTTCGGCGTCGCATTCGTGATGCGGCCGGTCGGCGGCATCGTGCTCGGTCTCTATGCGGATCGCGCGGGGCGCAAGGCCGCGCTGACACTCGTCATCGGGCTGATGACGCTCGGCATTCTCCTGCTCGCGATAGCGCCGCCGTATTCCGCGATCGGCATCGGCGCGCCGCTCGTCATCGTGTTCGCGCGGCTTCTGCAGGGCTTCTCGGCGGGCGGCGAGTTCGGCAGCTCGACCGCGCTCCTGATCGAAGCGGCGCCGTTCTCGAAACGCGGCTTCTACGGCAGCTTCCAGATGGCGAGCCAGGCGGCGTCGCTGCTGCTCGGCGCGATCGTCGGTTCGGCGATCTCGCGCGGCCTTTCGCCCGAAGCGCTCGAATCGTGGGGCTGGCGCGTGCCGTTCATTCTCGGTCTCATCATCGGGCCTATCGGGCTGTATATCCGCCGCAACATGGCCGATACCGAAGCGTTCCTGCACGCGAAAAAGACCGCGCGCCGCGCGACGCTCGGCGAAGTGTTCGGCACGCATAGCCGCGAAGTGCTGTGCGGGCTCGGCTCGGTGATCGCGTTGACGGTGACCGTGTACGTGCTGATCGCCTATCTGCCGACGTTCGCCGTCAAGCAACTGAAGTTGCCATTCGGGCAGTCGTTCACGGCGCTGATCGTCGGCAATCTGCTGTTGACGGTGCTCTCGCCGGTCGCGGGCGCGTGGTCGGATCGCATCGGGCGCAAGGGCCTTTCGATGTGGTCGCTCGCGATCACGTTCGTCATCATCTATCCGCTGTTCGCGTGGCTCGCCGCGGAGCCGAGCGTGATGCGGCTCATCATCGTGCAGGCACTGCTGTCGATCGCGCTCTCGGGCTACTATGGGCCGTTCGGCGCGCTGATCGCCGAGCTTTTTCCGGCGCACGTGCGCTCGACGGGGCTTTCGCTTGCGTACAACATCGCGGTGATGATCTTCGGCGGCTTCGGGCAGTTCATCGTGACGTGGCTGATTCGCGTCACGGAATCGCAACTTGCGCCCACCTTCTACGTGATGGGCGGGCTCGCGCTCTCGCTGATCGCGGTGTCGTGCATTCCGGCGACGCGTCACGCGGACGTCGACGAAGCGCGCGATTTCATCCGTTAGGCGGCAATCAAATGAAAGTGATCGAAAGCGGCAAGTTCACGGCCGAACGCGCGTGGGGCGCGCTCGATATCTGCGTGATGAACGGCACATCGTGCCGTCTGCACTGGACGAACGAGCCGTACAAATGGCACGTGAACGATGGCGAGGAAGTATTCGCCGTCATGCAGGGCGAAGTGCGCATGCACGTGCGCGATGCGGAAGGCGAGCGCACGCTGACGCTGCGCGGGGGCGATATCTTCCACGCACAGGCCGGCGATGAGCATTTCGCGGAACCGGTCGGCGAGGCGCGGATTCTGGTGATCGAAAAGGAAGGAAGCGTTTGATGGCGTTTGTTCCTAATCCGTTCGGACAGGTGGCGCAGCGCGGGCGTTGGCGGTGATAATCTGCGCATCGTTGTACGTGAGCGAGGGTAGGAAATGGTTAGGATGGTTGAATTAATCGAACGTGACTATCACGAAGCGCGGGAGGCGGGGCGGTTGAGCGAGTGGGGCGCGATGCCGCTGCTGGATTCGGAGGAGCTCGTCGTGGTGTCGAGGGAAAGGCTGGCGCTGTATGTTGACCGGCTCGAACTGGTCGAAAACGAACTATGCCGGCGGCATGTCGATGAGGCGCTCGAACAGATGAAGGCACAGGGAATCAGGTTCCTTACGCCGGAAGATCTCGAAGATGAAGAAGCGTCGCACGGCGAGATGTCGGAGCGAGTGCCGCGCAAGCGGAAAATCGAAAGCGGAACGCGAGCGCAAAGAATCTCGCCCGTCGATATGCTCCGCAGCCTGTTTGCCAGGCGAACGAAACAGGTCGGATGATGGCGCGCGGCGTGAAGTTTTTAATGCCGAGTTGGCGCGACTATCATTTCTGGCGCGGTTCGGATGCGAAAATCTTCGAGAAACTGACGGGCCTGATTAACGAGTGCTGCCGCAGCCCGTTCAAGGGAACGGGCAAGCCCGAGCGGCTCAAGCACGAGAAGGCGTGGTCGCGCCGCATAGACGAGAAGAATCGCCTGGTGTACGACGTCACGGATGAGCTTCTTGTCGTCTTCCACTGCCGCGGCCACTACGGCGACAAATAGCGACGCGACTTACCCCTCCAGCCCCGCCTTCACCAGCAACTCCGTCAGCACGTCCGTCATCCCGCCTTCATGCGCTTCGGCGCGCTCTTTCAACTGCTTCACCAGCTTTTCATCGAGCTTGCAGGCAAACGGCACGAGTCCTTTCGCCTGATCGAGCTTGCGCTGCTCGCGCCGATCGACCTTCTGCGCGTCCGCCGCGCCCGCGCGTCCTCGTCCGCCTTGCTTCAAATCGTTGGCGAGTTTGAAGGCCTTGTTCTGTTCCAGCTGGAATTTGTTCACGCGATGCTCCCGGGCGACGATTGAGTAGAAAGGCCCGTATTGTACGGAACCGCCAGCGCGTCGATGCGTGCGCGCATGCGCCGCCAGTGCGAGCCTTCCCAGAACACGCGACGACACACGTCGCAGGTGACAAAGCGCGTATGCCGCTCGCGCACACCGTCGGGCACGCGGCCGTCGATATCGCCAGGTCCGGCACGACGCAAGGGCGCGTTGCACATCAGGCAAAGGCGAAATGCGCGCACATGCGGCGCGAGATCGAAGCGCGCCGACACTTCGCGAAACTGCTCGTCGGGCTGCAGCGTGCGCACGTAGCAGCCGCGCAGCACGGTGCGGCGCTTCAGCAACTCGCGATCGCGCGTGAGCACGATGCGCGCTTCGTCGTGCGCGAGCTGTTCGATTTCATCGTCGGGGAAATTGTTGTCGTAACGCGTATCGAAGCCCGCGAGCCGCAGCAGTTGCGCGAGCCCGCCGAGATGCGCATCGGCGATGAAACGCAGATCGGTCGCGGGCAGCGGCGGCCGCAGCAGCAGCGCGCCGTTCGCCATGCCTTCGGGCGCGTGGCGCGTCGGATAAATCTCGATGAGATCGTTGGCTTCGATCAGCGTGTCGAAGCCGGTCGGCAGGCCGTTGCGCACGATCAATCCGACTTCCGTGTGCGGCACGCCGAGCGCCTCGATCATGTGTTTCGTCGATGACGACTTGGCGTACGCGCACGCGAACGTGTGCCCGCGCTGCGATCGAGCGAGGAAATCGTTCAGTTCACGATGGAAGTGAAACTGCGCCTTGACCATCCAGCCAGTATCGCATTGCGCGTTCCTGCGCGCTTCACTTCGATGTGCTCTACTGGTTCTCCAGGGACCAAGGCCCGCGCGGCGGCAGACAAGGCAAAGGAGCACACAAGCATGGATATCGGATTTATCGGTTTGGGCGAAATGGGCGGCGCGATGGCGAGCAACGCGCTCAAGGCGGGGCACACGGTGCGCGTCTGGAACCGCTCACGCGACAAGACGCGCGCGCTCGCGGATCAGGGCGCGTCGGTGGTCGATACGCCCGAGCAGGCGTTCGCCGGCGACGCCGCGTTCTCCATGCTCGCCGACGACCACGCGCTGCGCTCGGTGCTCGTCGATGGCGGCCTCGTCAAGCACGCGCCGAAGGGCCTCGTGCACGTCAACATGGCGACGATTTCCGCGGCGCTCGCCGTCGAACTCGCCGAACTGCACGCGCAACACGGCGTCGCGTATGTCGCCGCGCCGGTGCTCGGGCGGCCGGACGTCGCGGCGGCCGGCAAGCTCAACATTCTCGCGGCCGGCGCGAGCGATGCGATCGACCGGGTGCAGCCCGTTCTCGATGCGCTCGGCCAGAAAACCTGGCGCGTCGGCAGCGAGCCGCAGCACGCGAACGTGCTCAAGCTCGCGGCGAATTTCATGTTGGCGTCGGCGATCGAAAGCTTCGGCGAAGCGGCGGCGCTCGTGAGCGGCCACGGCATCGAGGCGCAGACGTTTCTCGACGTCATCACGAATTCGCTGTTTCCGGGGCCGGTGTATCAGGGCTACGGCAAGATGATCGCCGAGCGCCGCTACGAACCCGCACTCTTCAGGGCGCGGCTCGGGCTGAAGGACGTGCGCCTCGCGATCGCCGCCGGCGATGCCGTGAACGTGCCGCTGCCCGTGGCGAGCGTCGTGCGCGACAACCTCGTCGACGCCATCGCTCACGGCGACGGCGACAAGGACTTCGCCGTGCTCGGACAAGTGGCGGCGCGTCGCGCGGGGCGCTGATTTCGAATCAAATCGATGTCGTGGCGAAGGCGGGCGGACGGCATAATGCGAATCCGTTCAACTTCCTCGCCACGCCGCAATGAGCCTGCATCTCTGGTGGCTGTTCGTCGCCACCGTATTCGTCGTATCAGCGATCCCCGGTCCCAACATGCTGCTCGTGATGACGCACGGGGCGCGGCACGGCCTCAGGCGCTCGACGGCCACGATGGCCGGTTGTCTCACGGCGCTCGTCATCATGCTGTCGGTATCGGCGGCGGGGCTCAGCGTGTTTCTCGAAGCGTGGCCGCGTCTCTTCGACACGTTGCGTCTGGCCGGCGCGGCGTATCTCGTCTGGCTCGGCGTGAAAAGCTGGCGCGCGAAAGCAAGCGCGATCGATGTCCGCGATGAAAGCGCGGGCACGCCATCGGTGAAACGCGCGACGCTCTTTCGCAATGGCTTTCTCGTCGCAAGCAGCAATCCGAAGGCGATTCTCTTCGCGGCGGCGCTGCTGCCGCAGTTCATCGACGCAAGCCGTCCGGTGTTGCCGCAGTTCGCGGTGCTCGTGTCGACGTTCGCGGTCATCGAAGTGAGCTGGTACGCGGTGTATGCGGGACTGGGCGCGCGCATCGGCGACAAGCTGAAGAGCGCGAGCGTCGCGCAGGCGTTCAACCGGCTGACGGGCGGCGTGTTCGTCGGCTTCGGCGCGATGATGGCGCTCGTGCGGCACTGAAGCGCACGCCGAAACGTCTGCATGAACGGGCGCGTGACTTGCTTCGTTTGCAGTGCTTCATTCGCTTTCGAACATACAGGCGCAACCGGCGGGCGGATAGTAGCGCTCGTCCCGGTTCGCCGCGAAATCAAGAAGAACAGCTAGGGGAGGGCGCTGCATGCACATGACTGGCCCAAGCGCCAAACTTGCCGCGCTTTTGCCGTTCTTTTGCTGCCTGATTGCGACGGCGCCCGCGCATGCCGACGACACGCCGAATCCCTGCGATGCATTGAAGCGCATAGTGGCTGCCGCGCCGAATTTTTCGTCGCTATCCGCAATCGACGGCCGCGCGATCGCGCTGTCCCACGGCGACGACGTGAAGTGCGCCGCATCGCAGACGAACTATCGATGCACGTGGACGCCGCGTCGCGGCTCGGGTGCGGAAGCGCTGCAAGGCGTCGCGGCGGACATCGCATCCTGCATGCCGGACGCGACGCACGATCAGAATTCTCCCGCGCGCCAGCATTTCTACTTGGGCGCACGCGGCGCGCGCACCGAGATCACCGCGGCGCAGGCGGGCTCGAACAAGCTGACCCTTGAGATTTACGGTTCCCGGTGAGGCCATCGTGAGCAAGCGCATCCTCATAGCCGACGACGACGACGATGCGCTCGCCGGTCTCGCGAACCTGCTGAACGGCATGGGCCATGAAGTGGCGCTCGCGGCGAACGGCGCGCAGGCGGTCGACGTCGCCGGCAAATTCGATCCCGAAGTGGTAATTCTCGATCTGGGCATGCCGTTCGTCGACGGTCTCGCGGCGGCGCGCGAGCTGCGCCGCCTGCCGAACGGTCACGCGATGATGCTCGTTGCGCTGACGGGCTGGGGCCAGCCGCAACATCGGGAAATGACGCAGGCCGCCGGCTTCGACGTTCATCTCGTCAAGCCGATTTCGGCGGATCAACTGCACTTCATCCTGTCGATGATGCAGCCATGAGTGAGCGCGCACATGCCCGTGCGTCGGCCTGCCGCAGCCGCCAATGTTGCGGCGCACCAAAATTATTGGTATATTTACTCCTGTCTCCTCCATGTCTCCACTGATATGGATTCAGCCCGCCAGCTTTGGCGGGCTTTTTTTCGCCCATGCGTTTCGTCACGGCGCACTGGCGGCAAAAAAAAAGCCGATCCGCAGTGACGCGGACCGGCCTTTTCTTCTGCTTAGCGGTCGTTGTGCTTTAGCGCGCGAGACCCGCGTCTTCGTCCGCGCCGATCGCCAGATTCATACACTGAATCGCCGCGCCCGACGCGCCCTTGCCCAAATTGTCGAGACGCGCGACCGTCACGAAACGCTCGTCGTTGCCGAATACGAAGATATCGACACGATTCGTGTCATTGCACGCCTGTACGTCGAAGAAGCCGGCGTCGAGATTGCTCTCGGCGTCAAACGGCATCACGCGCACGAACGGCTCGTTGTTGTAATACTCGGCGAGCATGTCACGCGCGTCCTGTGGTTTGGCCGGGCGCTTCAACTGTTCCGGCGAAAAATACGTCGTAACCGCGAGGCCCTTCAGGAACGGACCGACGATCGGCGTGAAGATCGGCGCGTGCGTGAGACCGGTGCGCACCGACATTTCCGGCAGATGCTTGTGCGTCAGGGCAAGCGCGTACGGGCGCGGGCTCATGAGCTTCTCGTCGCCGCCCGCTTCGTACTCCGCGATCATCTTCTTGCCGCCGCCGCTGTACCCGGTGATGGAGTACGCGTGCGCGCGGAAGTCGGCGGGAACGAGACCGCCCGCGACGAGCGGCTGCACCGACAGCACGAACGCCGACGCATGGCAGCCCGGCACCGCGATGCGCTTCGACGCGCGCAGGCGCTCGCGCTGCGCGCGCGACAGCTCGGGCAGGCCGTACGCCCAGTCGTCCTGCGTGCGAAACGCAGTGCTGGCGTCGATCATCACGGTGCGCGTGTTGTCGGAATCGACGAGCGACACCGACTCGCGCGACGCGACATCCGGCAGGCACAGAAACGTCACATCCGACGCGTTGATGAGCCTGCGGCGCTCCTCGACGTCCTTGCGCTTCGCGTCCTCGATTCGCAACACTTCGATGTCACGGCGCTGCGACAGATATTCAAAAATCTTCAGGCCGGTGGTGCCTTCCTGTCCGTCGACGAATACTTTCGTGGTCATCTCGATCTCGCTGGTTCGTGCGGGCACTCGCCGCAAAAGCGCTATTTTAAGGCGATTCCGCGGCGGGTTCATGTCCGCCGTTTTCGACGGCCCCGCGAGTGCCGATCCAGCGCGCCGTCACCTCGGCGATACGCGCGCCGAAGACTCTCGCCGTTTCCAGATCGCCGGGCGGCGGCGCCTCTTCCGGCGAGGCGTCGGCGGGCGACTGCGTGAGCAGACCCGTGAAGCCGCCGACGAAGTTCAGGTCGTTGCGGGTGGCCGCCTTCGTGTTCGACGGCATCATGCCCGTCCCGATCCAGACCATGCCGTGCTGCATCGCCAGCGTGACGAAATAGGAGATCGTCAGGAATTTATCGCCGTTCATGTGCGCCGAATTGGTGAATCCGGCCGCGATCTTGTCCTTCCATTTCTGCGCGAACCAGGGCTTCGAACTCGCGTCGGCGAATTTCTTGAAGTCGGCAGAAGGGCCGCCCATGTAGGTCGGCGCGCCGAAAACGATGGCATCGGCGGCGTCGAGATCGGCCCAGGCGGCTTCGTCGATATCGGCGACGGCGATCAGCCTCACGCTCGCGCCCGCATCGGCGGCGCCGCCGAGGACGGCGTCCGCGACCTTTTTCGTGTGGCCGTAGCCGCTGTGATAAACGATGATGATGTTCGACATGATGTCCCCGAGTCTCCCGCGCGCCGCGGCACACGCTCGAGGCGTGCCTTGTAGGACGGTCCGGTCAGTCTAGCAAAGACAATTTTTATCCGACCGGCGCGACCGCACGCTTCTGACCCTATCGGCCGTACGTGAAAGTCATTTGCGCGCTGGCGATCGCCAATGTGCGGATTTCGTGCTCGAACATCAGCGCGGGCGTGCCCTGGCGCAGACGCAGATCGGCGCTGTTTAGCGCGTAGACGGTCACGATGTAGCGATGCGGCTTGCCGGGTGGCGGGCACGGGCCGCCGTAGCCGTCCGTGTCCCAGTCGTTGCGCGCCTCGATCGCGCCGAGCTTGCGCAGCGCGCCCGAGGCGCTCGCGTTGTTCGGCAGGCGATCCGTGCCCGCGGGAATGCCGGCGACCGCCCAATGCCACCAGCCGCGTCCGGGCGCGTCGGGATCGAAAATCGTCACGGCGAAGCTACGAGTGTTCGCGGGCGCGCCGCGCCACGAGATCTGCGGCGAGCGGTTGCCGCCCTTGCACTCGGACTGATCGAAAAGCAGATCGCGCCCGATGGTCTTGCCCGGCGCGAGATCCGCGCTCGAAACGGAAAAGGCCGGGTCGGCCGCGGCTTCGCGCGAACCGAAGAAACCCGCCGCCACGAAGGCGAGGAACAGTGCTGATGCGACTTGGCCACCCGAACTCACGCGTCGACCGGTGAGGCGCATGTGCTGAACTCCTGTCAGTATCGTTGCGCGATATAACAGCGTTTCGCTAGCTGCAACGATGTTTTTTGTCTCAGTGATGCGCTTCGTGACGGGATGCAGTTTAACATTGCAACAAAGCATAAAAGCTTCGATTCCTTGAGACTTAACCGATAGCGCGCTGCGCGCTTATCAGTTTCGACGTAGTGTAAAGCGCCTTGACGGCGATGACTTCTGACTCTATTGAACGTAGAAATGAGTAATTCGACGCAGATTCGCACGGCAACTAATCGACCGATATTCAGGAGAAAGTAATGAGCCAGCGAATAAAAGTCATCATTGCAGACGACCACCCGGTGATTCTATTTGGCGCGACCCAGGCGCTCAGCAAGTTTCCGGAGGTGGACGTGGTCGGCCAGGCGCGTCAGTCGACCGAACTCATTCAGCTGCTTCAGAAAGCGGCCTGCGATGTCCTCGTCACCGATCTCGCCATGCCCGGCGGCTCCTACGGTGACGGCATGCCTTTGCTGGGCTATATCGGACGCCAGTTTCCGCGCGTGAAGCTCGTCGTGCTGACGATGCTCGAAAATCCGGCCTTGCTCAAACGTTTGCGCGAAGTCGGGGTGATGTCCATCATCAACAAGGCCGACGACATGAACCATATCGGCTGGGCGATCCAGCATGTCATGCGCGGGCAGGAGTATCTCGGCCCGTCCGTGAAAGCGGCGCTCGACAGCATGGGCCTCGGCGCGAGCGGGCAGCAACGCAGCGTGATCCTGTCCAAGCGTGAACTCGAAGTGGTGCGCCTTTTTGTCTCGGGCATGACCATTACGGAAATAGCGGGACAATTGCGGCGCAGTATCAAAACGATCAGCACGCAAAAAAACACGGCGATGAGAAAACTCGGAATCGAGCGCGATTCCGAATTATTTCAGTATGCGCAAAGCAACGGCTTGATGAATCTTTCCGCCTATTCCGGCGACGGCTCACTCGACGATTCGGCGATCCGCAATCCGGATTCGCTATAAGCCAGACTTTGACGCGCAAAAATAAAGAGAGCCGCTGATTGAATCAGCGGCTCTCTTTGTTTAATTGCTGCGAGAACGTCAGTGTTTATTGCGGCGCAGCGGTCGCGCCGCCGTGCGCCGCCGACCATTCGGCCGGCGCGTGCAGGAATTTTTCGACTTCATCGAGCGTCTTCGACTCGAAATAGCCCTGTTCCTTCGCGACGCGCAGCACGTCCCACCACGTGGCGAGCGCGTGGAGATCGACGTCGATGTCTTTCAGCACCGACACGCTTTCCTTGAAGATGTTGTAGTGAAACAGCACGAAGCAGTGGTTCACCGTCGCGCCCGCGGTGCGCAGCGCGTTGATGAAGTTGATCTTGCTGCGGCTGTCGGTGGTCAGGTCTTCGACCAGCAGCACACGCTGGCCTTCGGTCAACAGGCCTTCGATCTGCGCATTGCGGCCGAAACCCTTCGGCTTCTTGCGAACGTATTGCATCGGCACCATCAGACGGTCGGCGATCCACGCCGCGAAAGGAATGCCCGCCGTCTCGCCGCCCGCGACCGCGTCGATCTGCTCGTAGCCGACGTCGCGCAGAATCGTTGCTTCGGCCATCTCCATCAGGCCGCGGCGCACGCGCGGGTAGGAGATCAGCTTGCGGCAGTCGATATACACCGGGCTCGCCCAGCCGGACGTGAAGATGTACGGTTTTTCCGCGTTGAAGTGCACCGCCTGCACTTCGAGCAACATCTTGGCGGTGGTGTCGGAGATCGTCTGGCGATCGAAGCCTGTCATGGGCGAATCCTTGGACTTATGTGTGGCGCTTGCAAAAGCGGGGAGGCGGCCGCGAGGGCCTTTGGCGCAGGCTTACGATGCGAAACGCGCCGTTTTGGACGGCGTTTTCGCATTCACTGCGCGCGTAGCCCGCCATTTTACCCGAGCAGACGAATGCGGGCGAGCAGGCTTTTCTCGATCGGTTGAACGGTTCGCGCGCTCGCGCGTACACTCGCGGCACTCTCCGCCGAACCCTCCGATGACGCCCGCTTCCTCTTCGACTTCCTCCGAACCGCTCTCCCGTCACGCGCTGCACGCGCTCCTCGCGTCGGTTCTCGGCTACGCGATGGACGGCTTCGACCTGCTGATCCTCGGCTTCATGCTGCCGGCGATTGCCGCCGATCTGCATCTCACGTCCGCGCAATCGGGCGCGCTCGTCACGTGGACGCTGGCCGGCGCGGTCGCGGGCGGCGTCGTGTTCGGCATGCTGTCCGACTACTTCGGCCGCGTGCGCGTGCTGACCTGGACGATCCTCGTCTTCGCGGTTTTCACGGGCATGTGCGCCTTCGCGCGAGGCTACGGCGATCTGTTGATCTATCGCACCATCGCCGGGATCGGGCTGGGCGGCGAGTTCGGCATCGGCATGGCGCTCGTCGCGGAGGCATGGCCCGCGCGGATGCGGGCGCGCGTGTCGTCGTATGTGGGCATCGGCTGGCAACTGGGCGTGCTGGCGGCCGCATTGATCACGCCGATGCTGCTGCCCGTCATCGGCTGGCGCGGCATGTTCGCGGTCGGCTTGTTGCCCGCGGTCGTATCGTTTTTCGTGCGGCGGGGCGTGGAAGAGCCCGCGCTGTTCACGCAGCGCCGGGCAACGGTCAAAAGACGCGAAATCCCGCTGAAACGACTCTTCGACGACGCCCGCACCGCGCGCGCGAGCCTCGGCGTGATCATCCTGTGCTCGGTGCAGAACTTCGGCTATTACGGTTTGATGATCTGGCTGCCGACCTATCTCTCGAAGACCTTCGGCTATTCGCTCACGAAATCAGGACTCTGGACCGCCGTCACCGTGCTCGGCATGGCGCTCGGCATCTGGCTCTTCGGGCTCGCGGCCGATCGCTTCGGGCGCAAGCCCGCGTTCCTCGTCTACCAGTTCGGCGCGGTCGCGATGGTGTTCGTCTACTCGAATCTGACGAGCCCCTCGGCGCTTCTGATCGGCGGCGCGGTGATGGGCGTCTTCGTGAACGGCATGCTCGGCGGTTACGGCGCGCTGATTTCCGAGATCTATCCGACCGAAGCGCGCGCGACTGCGCAAAACGTGCTGTTCAATATCGGGCGGGCGGTAGGCGGGCTCGGTCCGGTCGCGGTCGGCGCGCTCGCAGCGCGTTACTCGTTCTCCGTTGCGCTGGCCTTCCTCGCATCGATCTATCTTCTCGATGTGATCGCGACGCTCTTCCTCATCCCCGAAAAACGCGGCGCCGAGCTCGACTGAGTGCGGTGTCATCGGACGAAATTGCGCTGAAACGTTGCATCGCGTCAATTCATGTGCCCGGTGTACACTGAACGTCCCAAAAAAACCAAGCTCCGTCCGCTCGTTTCATCCTTGGCGAGCGGCACGTTGCGTCTATCCGACGCGCCGGGCAACTGAACTGGTCCATAGATTCACATTTCCGCATTCATGCAGCACGGTCGACGGCAGTGTGAACCCTGTTAAAAAATTCCCAAACGTCTCAGGTCAATCATGGACGAACAACTGAAGCAAAGCGCCCTCGCGTATCACCAGAATCCCCGTCCCGGCAAGATTTCGGTGACGCCGACGAAACCCCTTTCCAATCAGCTCGACTTGTCGCTCGCGTATTCGCCGGGCGTCGCGGCCGCGTGCATGGCGATTTACGACGAGCCGCTCGATGCGCAGAAGTACACGTCGCGCGCGAATCTCGTCGGCGTCGTGACGAATGGCACCGCGGTGCTCGGGCTCGGCAACATCGGCCCGTTGGCCGCGAAGCCGGTGATGGAAGGCAAGGGGTGTCTGTTCAAGAAGTTCGCGGGCATCGACGTGTTCGATATCGAGTTGGCCGAAACCGATCCGGACAAGCTCGTCGATGCGATCGCGATGCTCGAACCGACGCTCGGCGGCATCAACCTGGAAGACATCAAGGCGCCGGAATGCTTCTATATCGAGAAGAAGCTGCGCGAGCGCATGAAGATTCCCGTTTTCCATGACGATCAGCATGGAACGGCGATCATCGCCTCGGCGGCGATTCTCAACGGCCTGAAAGTCGTCGGCAAGAAGCTGGACGAAGTGAAGCTCGTCTGCTCCGGCGCGGGCGCGGCGGCGATCGCGTGTCTGGATCTGCTCGTCGATCTCGGATTGAAGAAGTCGAACACGCTCGTTGTCGATTCGAAGGGCGTGATCTATGAAGGGCGCGGCAATCTGGACGCATCGAAGGAGCGCTATCAGGCGACGACCGACGCGCGCACGCTCGCCGACGCGATGCACGGCTGCGACGTGTTCCTCGGCTGCTCGAGCGCGGGCGTGCTCAAGGCCGACATGGTCACGACGATGGCCGACAAGCCGCTGATTCTCGCGCTCGCGAATCCGGAGCCGGAGATTCGGCCGGAAGAAGCGAAGCGGGTGCGTCCGGACGCGATCATCGCGACGGGCCGTTCGGACTATCCGAACCAGGTCAACAACGTGCTGTGCTTCCCGTTCATTTTCCGCGGCGCGCTGGATGTCGGCGCGACGACCATCACGGAAGAGATGAAGCTCGCGTGCGTGCGCGCGATCGCTGAACTTGCGGAAGAAACCGATCAGGGCGATGAAGTCGCGAAGGCGTACGAAGGCCATTCGCTCGAATTCGGTCCGGAATATCTGATTCCGAAGCCGTTCGATCCGCGCCTCATCATCAAGATCGCGCCGGCTGTCGCGCAAGCCGCGATGGATTCGGGCGTCGCTACCCGTCCGATCAAGGACATGGATGCGTATCGCGAGACGCTTGGCGCGACGGTGTATCGCACCGGCATGGTGATGCGTCCGGTGTTTGCGGCGGCGAAGGCGGCGCCTGCGCGCATCGCGTTCGCGGAAGGTGAGGACGAGCGCGTGCTGCGCGCCGCGCAGTTCGTGCTGCTGGAGAGGATCGCGAAGCCGATCATCATCGGGCGGCCGGCTGTCGTCGAGATGCGTTTGCAGAAGATGGGGTCGAAGCTGAAGCCGGGCGTCGATTTCGAGATCGTGAATCCGGAAGACGATCCGCGTTATCAGAAGAGCTGGCAGGCGTATCACGAGATCGCCGCGCGCGAGGGCGTGACGCCCGAAAGCGCGAAGGCCGCGCTGCGCAAGTTCAACACGCTGATCGGCGCGATTCTCGTCCATATGGGCGATGCCGACGGCATGATCTGCGGTTTGATCGATACGTACCAGGATCATCTGAAGTTCGTCGATCAGGTGCTCGGCAAGTCGCGGGATGCGAAGAACTTCGCCGCGATGAATCTGCTGATGCTGCAAGGGCGCAATCTGTTCATCAGCGATACGTACGTCAACGAGACGCCGACGCCCGAGCAGCTCGCCGATATGACGATTCTGGCGGCGCGCGAAATCGAGCGATTCGGGATTCAGCCGAAGGTGGCTTTGGTTTCCAACTCCAATTTCGGTAGCGTGCCGAGCGCGTCGAGCAAGCGGATGGCTGAAGCGCGGAAGCTGATCGCGGAGCGTGCGCCGCATCTGGAAATCGACGGGGAAATGCACGGCGATGCGGCTTTGTCGGAAACGGTCCGCAAGGCCGCGTTCCCGGGAACGACGCTGCATGGCGAGGCTAACTTGCTGATCATGCCGAACGTCGAGGCAGCGAACATCACGTACAACCTGCTCAAGATGGTGAGCGGCGAGGGCGTGACGGTTGGGCCTTTCCTGCTGGGTGCTGCGAAGCCGGTGCATATTCTGACGCCGGCAGCGACCGTGCGGCGGATCATCAATATGACGGCGGTGGCGAGCGCGAATGCGAGCGTGGCGAAGGCGAAGTAAGGTTTAGCGCCGAAGGAAGAACGGCGATCCGGGAGACTGGATCGCCGTTTTTTTATGGCTTGGACGCCGTTGATGATTCGGCTCCGATGGGTCGCTCCGAAGTGTCGTCCAAAAGCGCGTCGGCGCTTGCGTCCGGGTCGAAGGAGACGCTGAGACTGGTTTCAGATCCGGTTTGGCGCGTAAGCAGGACCAGAAGTTCGGGCCGCAATCCATCACCCGGATGAGCGGCTAGAGCGTGAAACGAGAGAAGCGGCAGCATGTTCGGCTCCATCCAATGACGTGAGCATCATGGGGTCAGGCTATCGCTCTCGTCGTGAAGGCGCGTCCCGCTTCTTGCGTTTCAATTGGCCGCGCAGAAAGCAAAAAGGCGATCCGCTTTCGCGAACCGCCTTCCGAACGTCAAGCGAGAAGCGTCAGGCCACTTGCCGCGCGTCGCCTTGCGGATCGCGCCACCGCGCCAACAACTTCTCCCACTTCACCTTCGCCGCCTTCACGTTGTTTTCCTTGATGTGCCCGTACCCGCGCATCGAATCCGGCAGACTTGCGAGCTCGATCGCCAGCGGCAACTTCTGCACGGTCAACCCGCCGATCAACTCACGCACGAGCGCCTCATACTCGTCGATCAAAGCGCGCTCCATCTTCCGCTCTTCGGTGCGCCCGAACGGATCCAGCGCAGTCCCGCGCAAGAACTTGAACCGCGCCAGAACCCGCATCGCTGACATCATCCAGGGTCCGTACTGTTTCTTCACGAGATGTCCGTGCGAGTCTTTCCGCGAAAGAGAAGGCGGCGCGAGATGCACCTTGATCTTCCAGTCGCCTTCGAAACTCGCGCGCACCTTTTCGATGAAAGCCGGATCGGCATACAAGCGCGCGACCTCGTATTCATCCTTATAGGCCATCAGCTTGTGCAGATTCTTCGCGACGGCTTCGGTCAGCGAATAATCGCCGTTGCCCAACTCGGCCTCGGCAGCACGCACCGACGCCACCAGCCGCCCATAGCGCGCCGCGTACGCCGCGTTCTGATACCGCGCGAGATAGTCGAGCCGCTTATCGATCAAAGCATCGAGCGCCTTCGGCGTATGCAGCGCGATGATCTTGCCCGGCGCAGCCTCTGCCGAACCATGCGCAAGCCGCGTCACACTCGAAGGATCGTGCGCCGCACGCCGTCCCCACTCGAACGCCGCGAGATTCTTCTCGACCTGCACGTTGTTCAGCTCGATCGCGCGAACCAGCGATTCATGCCGCAACGGCACCCATCCCTTCTGCCACGCGAAGCCCAGCACGAACGGATTCGTATAAATCGCATCGCCCATCAGCGCGACGGCGAAGCGGTTCGCATCGACCAAAGCGACGTGCTCGCCCGCCGCCGCGCGGATATCCGCCTCCGCGCTCGCGCCCGGAAAACTCCAGTTCGGGTTCTTGATGAACTCGGCGGTCGGCGTCTGCGCGCTGTTCACGACGACGCGCGTGTGATCCGGCTGCATTCGCGAGCCGCATTCGTTGCTCGCGGTGACGATCGCATCGCAGCCGATGACGAGATCCGCCTCGCCCATCGCAATGCGCGTCGCGTGGATATCGGCCGGACGGTTCGCGATCTGCACGTGGCTCATCACGGCGCCGCCCTTCTGCGCGAGGCCCGTGACATCCAGCACTGTGACGCCTTTCTGCTCCAGATGCGCCGCCATGCCGAGCAGCGCGCCGATCGTCACGACGCCCGTCCCGCCGACGCCCGTCACCAGCACGCCGTAAGGCCGCCCGATTTCCGGCAGTTCGGGCGTGGGCACCGCGGGCATCGCATCGTCGGAAACGCTCGTCGCCTTCGGCTTCTTCAGTTGCCCGCCTTCCACCGTGACGAAACTCGGGCAGAAACCGTTCAGGCACGAGTAGTCCTTGTTGCACGTCGACTGATTGATCTGCCGCTTCGTGCCGTACTCGGTTTCGAGCGGCTCGACCGACAGACAATTCGACTTGACCGAGCAATCGCCGCAACCCTCGCAAACCGCCTCGTTGATGACGACGCGTTTCGCCGGATCGGGAAACGCGCCGCGCTTCCTGCGTCGACGCTTTTCCGTGGCGCAGGTCTGGTCGTAGATCAGAATCGACGTACCGGGAATTTCACGCAACTGACGCTGAATGTCATCGAGTTCATCGCGATGATGTACTTCGATGCCTGGCGCGAGACCGACATTCGCGTCGTACTTTTCCGGCTCATCCGTCACGATGACGATCTTCGTCGCGCCTTCCGCCGCCAGTTGGTGCGTGATCTGCGGCACGGTCAGCACGCCGTCGACCGGCTGGCCGCCCGTCATCGCAACCGCATCGTTGTAAAGAATCTTGTAGGTGATGTTCACCTTCGCCGCGATCGCCGCGCGGATCGCGAGCAGGCCCGAGTGGAAGTACGTGCCGTCGCCGAGATTGGCGAATACGTGCTTGTCGTTCGAAAACGGCGACTGGCCGACCCACGCGACGCCTTCGCCGCCCATCTGGCTGAACGTGCTCGTGCTGCGGTCCATCCAGACCGTCATGTAGTGACAGCCGATGCCGGCCATCGCGCGCGAGCCTTCCGGCACGTTCGTCGACGTGTTGTGCGGACAGCCCGAGCAGAACCACGGCTTCCTCTCCGCCTCGACGCGCGGCCGCGCGAGCGACTTCTCCTTCGCGTCGATCACGGCCAGTCGCGCGGCGATGCGCGTTCGCACGTCGGCGGGCAGATCGAATTTTTCGAGACGAGTGGCGATCGCCTTCGCGATGATTGCAGGCGACAGCTCGTAGTGCGCCGGAAGCAGCCAGTTGCCCATCGGCACGGACCATTCGCCGCCGGCGCCGTCTTTCTCGTCGAACTTGCCGTAGACGCGCGGACGTTGCGCATCCGGCCAGTTGTACAGTTCTTCCTTGATCGCGTATTCGAGAATCTGACGCTTTTCCTCGACGACCAGAATCTCCTCAAGCCCGCGCGCGAATTCCTGCGCGCCTTGCGCTTCGAGCGGCCACACGCAGCCGACCTTGTAGAGACGAATGCCGAGTTGCGAGCACGTTGCGTCGTCGAGGCCGAGATCGGTGAGCGCCTGGCGCACGTCGAGATAGGCCTTGCCGCCGGTCATGATGCCGAAGCGCGCATGCGGCGAATCGATTTCGACGCGATCCAGCTTGTTTGCGCGCACGTAGGCGAGCGCGGCGTACCACTTGTAATCGAGCAGACGCGCTTCCTGCACGAGCGGCGGATCGGGCCAGCGGATATTCAGGCCGCCATCGGGCATCGCGAAATCGGTCGGAATCACGATTTGCGTGCGATGCGGATCGATATCCACGGACGCCGACGACTCGACGACATCGGTCACGCATTTCATCGCGACCCAGAGGCCGGAGTAGCGGCTCATCGCCCAGCCGTGCAGGCCGAAATCGAGATATTCCTGCACGTTCGACGGAAACAGCACCGGCAGGCCGCACGCCTTGAAAAGGTGCTCCGACTGATGCGCGAGCGTCGATGACTTCGCGGCGTGATCGTCGCCCGCGAGCACCAGCACGCCGCCGTGCGCAGCCGATCCTGCCGAATTGCCGTGCTTGAAGACATCGCCCGAGCGGTCGACGCCCGGGCCCTTGCCGTACCACATCGAGAATACGCCGTCGTATTTCGCGCTCGGGTACAGGTTGACTTGCTGCGAGCCCCACACGGCGGTGGCGGCGAGATCTTCGTTCACGCCCGGCTGAAACACGACCTGATGCGCGGCGAGATGCTTCTTCGCCTTCCATAGCGACTGGTCGAGACCACCGAGGGGAGAACCGCGATAGCCGGAGATGAATCCTGCGGTATTGAGACCCGCGGCCTTGTCGCGCTCTTGCTGGAGCATCGGCAGACGCACCAGCGCCTGGATGCCGCTCATATAGGCGCGGCCGCGTTCGAGCGTGTATTTGTCGTCTAGCGTGACGGACTTCAGCGCGGCTTCTAGTGAAGCTCTTTGTTCTGCGTCTAGCGGGGCGTTCATTATGTGTCTTCCTCCACCCGAGGTTTGGGATCACCAAAGCATGTTTCGGGCCGTCGCGTCTTGTGAACGGTCGGGCCGGGATTCCAGTGTGCCGTTCTAAGGGTTTTCGAGACAGTGGGACAAACCCGTTAAAAATTCCTCACTTACTTATGCTTTGCGTCGATTCCTTGACGATTTGACCGTCTTGGAGTGGGTTTTGTTACCGCGTGTAAATTCGACCGACTAGTGGAACCTTGCGCCTCATGACTGTCTAAAATGGGCTTCCGGAGACCCCGTGCCGTTTTTTTTGTGCACGTTTGGCTTCCGAAGGCAGGCTGTACGCACGTAGTTAGAAGGAGATAACGATGAAACAACGCCACGTCCAGAATTTCTTGATGGTTTCGGCGGCTTTTTTTGCCATCAGCGCGCCGGTGGGCGGTGCACGGGCAAATAATGCGACGCCGTTCGGAGCGTCGTCGGTTGCACAGGTCGCGCAAGTGCGCGTTCAGTCCGTTCAGGCTGGCGTCACGAAACGCCGCGAATCGGAAAGCAGCGACGACGAGACGGCGGGCTGATCCCGTCATCGCGGCCGTGCCTCGAGCACCGGCCGCCGGAACGAAAAAGGGACATGCATCGCATGTCCCTTTTTTTCGGCTGTCGTTTCCGTCAGTTGGCGGTGGTGTCCTTCAGCACGCCGCGCCGCATCTGATCCAGTTCGATCGATTCGAAGAGCGCCTTGAAGTTGCCTTCACCGAATCCCTGATTGCCCTTGCGCTGGATGATCTCGAAGAAGATCGGCCCGATCTGGTTTTCCGTGAAGATCTGCAGCAGGATTTCGTCCTTGGTGCCATCGATCAGAATCTTGCGCTTCTTCAGTTCGGCGACCGATTCGACGTGACCCGGCACGCGGCGATCCACGAGTTCGTAATACGTGTCGATGGTGTCGAGCAGCGCGATCTTCGCCCCGCGCAGGCCGTCGACCGTGGTGTAGATATCGCCCGCACCGAGCGCGATGTGCTGGATGCCCTCGCCGTGATACGCGTCCAGATATTCCTGAATCTGCCCCGCGGTCTCCGAGCCTTCCTCGTTGATCGGAATGCGGATCTTGCCGCAGGGCGACGTCATCGCCTTCGACTTAACCGCCGTCACCTTGCCTTCGATGTCGAAATAGCGGACTTCGCGGAAGTTGAAGAGCCGTTCGTAGAACTCCGCCCATTCGACCATGCGGCCGCGATGCACGTTGTGCGTCAGGTGATCGATATAGGTCAGACCGTGGCCGACCGGATTCTGCTCCGCGCCGGGAATCGGCTCGAAGTCGACGTCGTAAATGCTGATATCGCCGATGCTGCCCGGCTGCGCGCCGTTCTTGCCGCGCCAGCGATCGACGAAATAGATCAGCGAATCGCCGATACCCTTGATCGCCGGGATGTTCAACTCCATCGGGCCGGTCTTGTTGTCGAAGCCCCACGCGCCGAGTTCGAGCGCGCGTTGGTAAGCCTTGGCGGCGTCGGCGACGCGGAACGCGATCGCGCAGATCGACGGTCCGTGGAGGCGCGCGAAGCGCTGCGCGAACGAATCAGGTTCCGCGTTGACGATGAAGTTGATTTCACCCTGGCGATACAGCGTCACGTCCTTGTGACGATGCTTCGCGATTGCTGTGAAGCCCATTTGCTCGAACAGTTTGCCGAGCGCGACGGGATCGGGCGCGGTGTATTCGATGAATTCGAAGCCATCGGTTCCGACGGGATTCTCCCAAGTCGTTGCGGTCATGCGTGTCTCCTGATTTGAATGTGGCGCGATTGCGCGACGTGGAGACAGTTTAATAAGATTGCGCTGGCAAAAACTTGCGAAACAAATCGCTGGTTCATAACATTGCACACGAAGCTGCCAAATCGGCGCGCTGTGGAGCAATAAAATGGCTGAACCGGAATTGGATACGATCGACCGCAAAATTCTCGCGATTCTTCAGGAAAATGGACGGCTGTCGAACCAGGAGATCGCGGATCGCGTGAATCTGTCGCCGAGTCCGTGTCTGCGCCGCATCCGGCGGCTGGAAGAAATCGGCGTGATTCGCGGGTACGTCGCGTTGCTCGACGCCAAAAAGCTCGGGCTCGGATTGCTCGCGTATATCAACGTGCGACTGGAGAAACGCGGCGGAATGCAGGCGGTAGCCGGCACACCGAAAGCGCGGACGCACGGCGATCTTTTTCGCGAAGCGGTGCGTTCGTGGCCGGAAGTCGTCGCCTGCGACGCGATGACCGGCGAGATGGATTTCCTGCTGCGCGTCCAGGTGCGCGACATGGACGATTTTTCGCGCTTCGTGCAGGACGAACTGCTGCATCACCCGTCGGTCATCGATGTGCGTTCGAGTTTTTCTCTGGAGCGCATCAAGGAAACGACGGTTTTGCCGCTGCGTTAGAAACGATGAAGGGCGGTCAGTGCCGCCCTTGCTGGTCCCACTCGTAACGCATACCCCGAGAAGACTACGCAGCGTCCGCCGTCGGCATGAACGCTTGAAAAACTTGCGATGCGCGATGCGCCTGGCGCTTGATCGCGTAATCGAAGACGGCTGCTTGCTCCTGAAGTAGCTCGCTCATGAGGCTGCCTTGGTCCGCGGGCGTGAGCGACAGATAAGCGTCCGCTTCGCCGTACGCGTATTCGATCTTCATGCCGGACTTCTTCGCGATGTGCATCATCGTCGAATTGCGCGACAGGCAGTGCATGTACAGCACCGAAACCTGTGTGTTGCGGCTGCGCATGGCGGCGCGTTCGAACAGCTTTGAACCGATGCCGCGGCCGCGCGCGCTTTCGAGAACGGACACGCCGAACTCGGCGGTGCGCTTGTCGCCCTCGGCGGGCAGATACGCCAAATGGCCGACGCCGATCAGTTCCAGCGCGCTTCCAAACACACCGAAGACTTTGTCGTTCGAGAAGTTGAGATTGCGCACGTAATTCTCGATGACGTGGTCCGGCACGACTTGCCCGAAGCGCAAGAGCCGGTCGTCTTCGTCGAGAGCGAGAAAGTGCGTGAGGAGACGTTCGCGATCTGCCGACGACAGTTCACGGACGAGAACCGGCATACGCGCGTCTTTGAGCGGCTGATCGCTCGCGACGATCTGCTCGGCAGTGCGGTTGATGGTCAGTTCCACGGTTGTTCCTCCTTCATTCGTGATGCAGCATGCTGCAAAGCAAAACGAATTTTAGCCGATTGCGGAGAAACGGATACGGGAAAACCCTTAAAAGACCCTAGGCGCTACGTTCTAAACAGCTAATGAAAACGATTAAATTATATAAAAATCAATGACTTAAATATATTGCGCGAAAGCAACGATTCACCGTCCGACCGGTTTGTTGTGCTGCATCAAATTAGTCGCCACCGAGCCCGTGCTCGATCATGCCGACGACCTGTTCGGCGAACTCGCCGTAGCCGAGCTTGCCGCCAGGCTTCAGCCACGTGAACGTCCAGTTGATCATGCCGAAGACCATCATGGTGAGCGCGGTCTGGTTGTCCTTCGTCGCGCGCTTCGGATAGGCGCGCGCGAGCTGACGGGCGAACGCCGCCACGATGTCGCGCTGCCGGTCGAGCACGATTGCGCGCTGGGCTTCCTCTAGATACTTCACATCATTCAGAAGCGCGACGTGCCGGCTGTGCGACGTCTCGTACTCCGCAAGAAACGCGCGTACGAGCTCGGCGAAAGCCTCGCGCTCGCCCAGTCCGCGCCGCTGGCTCGCGCCTTCCACCTCCGCGATGATCAGCATCAGCCGCTTCGTGTAACGGTCGAGGAGATCGAAGAGGATCGCCTCCTTGCTCTCGTAATAGTGATAGAGCCGCGCTTTCGACGTGCCGCTCGCGGCAGCGAGATCGGCCATCGAGGTGCTGGGATAGCTCGTCTGCGCAAATTTCGCGGCGGCGAGTTCGAGGATCTGTTCGCGTTGCGTCTCGTGATCGGGCGCTTTGGTACGGGCCATGTGTTCGAAGAATGCGTTCTTATAGATTTAGCGGCGCAGCTCGGCCTGATTGATCTCGGACGGCGTGCCGCGGATTTTAAGCCGTCCGGCCGTGATGAGCTCGCGGCAGCGCCAGAAAGCGATGGAATCGGAGAGCATGAAGTCGAAGCGCTGACCCATCGCGGCGCCGGCGATCTGGCGTGCCGGTTGCCATTCGGGGCCGGCGAGATCGAGCAGCGCTTCGTCGACATCGAGCCACGTTCCGGAGACGAGCATGTTGTCGCGCAGGCGACGCGTGTCGGCGCTGGCGTGCTTCGCTTCCTGCCATTCGAGTGCCAGGCGGCTGATGCGCAGCACGGAAATCGGCGCCGCGGTCGGCAGTTTCGCGAGCAACTGCTTTGGCGAGAACATGCCGACGGCCGTCGCGCGATCGGCGCGGCCTATGTGATCCGCGTCTTTGTCGTCGTCGGCGAGCGCGAGGTCGTCGTGATTCAGCTTCGCTTCGTTCAGGCGCTGCGGCGCATTGCGCAGATGATAGGCCACGCGCCGCAGCGTGAGTTGATCGGCCGCGCTCTGACCGTGCCACACGACGATCTGACTATCGCCGCGCGAGAGGCTGCCGACGAGCGCCTGCTGTTCTTCGAGTTCGTCCTCGAAGTCGATCGCGCTGTTCAGGACCTGACGCCAGAACGCCGCGCGTGCGAGCGGCGATTCGTCGATATCCCTGATCGGGCCGACGGCTAGATCGTCGCGCAGCGCGATGACGCGCTCGTCGCGTTCCGCGCGCCGCAATGCTTCCGTGAGGGCTTGGGCCGCGCAATCGCCATTCGTGACGTGAATCATGTTCATCGGTGTCGGGACGCAGGAAAGACAAAAGGACCGCTCGGTCGGGCGGTCCTAGTTTACGCGAATCGAATGACGCCCGGCTGTGATCTAGCGCTCGTCGAAACTCACGACGACACGCTCGCTCAGCGGATGACACTGACACGTCAGCACGAAGCCGTCATCGAT
>NZ_FCOM02000189.1 GCF_001544695.2 Caballeronia arvi | reverse complement strand
CACCATCAGTTTTCGATGGTAAGCGACCTGCTCACGACGATTGATAGCGCCAGTGACGCCCGTCTAGCATAAACCATCGTTCGCGTCCGTGAGCTGCGCCAGAAGGCCTTGTGCGTGTCAACCGGCGCCAATGTGGTGAACCTCGTTCTTCCATGCATCTGGATTCGGGAACCGTCAGGCAGTGTCGGTGAACAACAAAGAAGGCGCAGCACTGGTGACACTGCTGGATTGGTCTTACTAGCAACGTTGAATGATGGCCGTCAGCTCTTCTTCCGTAACTGGTTTTTGCAGGCGACCGTCGAATTGTTGGAGTCCAGTCGCATCGAGAGCTCCGCGATCGGCGACCGCAACTACGCACGCGTCCTGCGAGGCTCCAGCGCAGCGGATGTAATTGCAAAGCCTGCGCCCGTCAATGTCAGGTAGTTGGATGTCTACGAAGACGGTGTCGAACCGAGTCTGACCCGTAAGGCGCAGTGCGTCGCCGCCCGAACGCGCCACCTCAGCGCGATGGCCAAGCGATGCCGCGAGCTCGGCGAACGCGATCGCAACGCTTTCATCGCCGTCGACGAAGAGAAAGAGCATGTTGACCTCGACGACGCGAATGGTGGGCAGCTTTGTTGATGATCAAAGGCGAAGGTCGACGCAGCGAAGCATCCCGAACTCAGCAACTGCGACTGCCCTAGTGAAGCAAGGGCCGTTCCGCTGAGAATGCTTCACGGCCGGTCAATGCACCTCATACGTCCGCTCCGGTTGATCTCATCGCAATATCGCTCGGGGATGATCGGCGAGCGCGGTCGGGTCATGCGCGAGCTTGAACGGTCTAACAAGTGGGCGCCTCGCTTAGGTGCGTCCAACGCGGTAGCGCTTGCCCTGCGCAATCGCTTTTGTCTCGAATGCTCGGTGGACGAATCGGCGTTCGAACGAGTCCGCCTATCGTGGCCGTGCGTTGTTGAGACGAAAGCGTTCGCAACGTTGCATGTTTTTCTTGTCACCGATTTGACGCACAGCTACTATTCGTCCACGTAAACCCTACGGAGCAGATCGCGATGCCTGTCGCTGCACTGATTTCGCGAAGGCAAGGAACACGGAGCGCCCGGGTGCTTGCCTCAGTAGTGGCGAAACCGGTGGTCGCCATCTCCATCGGCTACTGCGCACTTTCAAACATCAGCTTCCAATCTTCCTACGATGGCTCGTTCTCCATGCCTCGCGCGGCGGAATTGGGGTTGGTCAGCGTCATCTACGCTGCACAGCACCCGAACGACGCGGTTCTCTTCGAACGTGTCGGCCACGAACTCTTCGAGTATCGTGTGAAGCGTCCGATTATCGGGTACGCAGGGATTCCGTGGCTTGTTGCACACCGCACGAACCTCGATTTGGCCGACAAGTGCGAGGGGCTCGGCGCCCATGGATGTACCGCAGGCGCGAACTCGCCGTAAGGTCCCACTCCCGGAATTAACGAACCTCAACACCAAGGACAATTTCGGGGCTGAATTCTACTTTTGATAACCCGCCTGCTTCACCGCGCGATCGGCAGCAGCGTTACCCGCCTTCAGCGCTGCGTCCACACTGGTTTGCCCAGCGACGAAGCCCGCAATCGCTTGCCCTACCACACTCCCGAAAGACGGGAACTCGGGGATGGCAACAAATTGAATGCCGCTGTACGGCACCCTCTTGAGCGATGAGTCGTTCGGATCGGCCGATTCGATCGCTTTCAATACAAATTCTCCGAACGGAACGGCCTGCTTGTACTCGGGGCGGGCGAAAGTCGACTTCCTGCTCGGAGGAACGGATGCCCAACCCTCGTCCTGTCCAACCATCTCGATGTACTGTTTCGAAGTTCCCCAGGTAACAAACTTCTTCGCGGCATCCTGCGACTTCGAGGTCTTGGGGATCGCGAGCGACCACGACTACAGCCAGTGCGATCCCTTCGGCGTCACCGCAATCGGCGCTGCAGCGAAGCCTATTTTGTTCGCCACTTTCGGCTGCGAATTGTTGTAGAGCGTGCCCGCGGCCGCCGTCGCATCGATCCACATCGCGCACTTCCCGGACGACATCAACGTCAAGTTCTCGTTGAAGCCGTTCGAGCTCGCTCCGGGCGGCCCGTCGTTCCT
>NZ_FCOM02000106.1 GCF_001544695.2 Caballeronia arvi | reverse complement strand
AGTTCCTCGTTCGATGACTTGAGTTCCTCGAGCGCAGTCTCGTACTCTTCGATCATCGACTGCAGGCGTTCACGGGTGTCGCGCAACTCCTTTTCGACCTGCACGGCCGTCCCCTCGTGCGTGGCCTGGGCGCGCACGAGCGCTTCTTCGCGTGAGAGCACGGGGCCCTGATCGTTGAAGACCACGAGGTACATTCGCTCGCCGTTGGTCTGGTCGGTCAGCGGCTCGACGGTGAGGGTGACCTCCTGTACGCGGCCGTCCTCGCTCTCGATCACCACCCCTTCGCGGGTAACCGGGCGAGCCGACTCGACGGCCTCGCGAAACACGGAGCGCAGATCAAGGCCCAGTCCTTTGCGCGCCATGGTGAAAAGCTGGCGGGACGGCGCACCGGCTGCGTTCTCCAGGTACTTGCCCGTGCGTGCGGAGTAATACAGGACATCGCCATCGCGCGAAGCGAGCACATGAGGTGGCGTGAACCGCTCCAGCATGTGGTTGTCGACCACGAGGCGCAGCGACGCACCGCTCAGCGCGGGCCGGCCCGGTGCAAGCCCGGCGATGTGACCGATTTTTAGGGAAGACACCGACAGCGGCACGCGAAGCTGCGGCGACACATCAGCGCGGCGGCGAAAGATCCGGTGCTTCTTTTCGATCGGTACAAAAAGCTCGTCGAACTGGCTGACGCCTTCCGACGTACCGAGAAACAGGTATCCATCCGGGCGAAGCGCGTAGTGGAAGGTCGGGATGACCTGGTTTTGAATCTCTGTGCCGAAGTAGATCAGCAGATTGCGGCAGGAGACGAGGTCGATCCGCGAGAAAGGCGGGTCACGAATGACGCTGTGCGGCGAAAAGATGCAGAGATCGCGGACTTCTTTTGCGAGCACATAACTGCTGCCATCAGGAACAAAGAATCGCTGGCGCCGCTCCTCCGACACGCCGTCCAGCAACGGCAGCGGATAACGTGCTGAGCGCGCAACGCCAAGCGCCGCGTCGTCGATATCGGTCGCAAAGATCTGCACGCGCGGGGCGTGGTCAAACCGATCCATGTGTTCGCGCATGAGCATGGCGATGGAATACACTTCTTCGCCGGTCGCACAACCGGGCACCCAAACGCGGATGGTGTCGCCAACACCGCGCGCGTCGAACAGTTTCGGCAAGACAACGTCCGAGAGCGCTTCAAATGCCTCGGCATCGCGAAAGAAGCTGGTGACATTGATGAGCAGGTCGCGAAATAGCGCCGTGACCTCCTCCGCGTTTTTGGACAGTCGTGCGACATAGGCTTCCGGCGTCTCAATTTCCAGGACTTGCATGCGCCGCTGCACCCGGCGCAGGAAGGTCTTTACCTTATAGCCGCTGAAATCATGGCCGACCTGGTGACGCAGGATTGTGTAGATTGCATTGCGGGCTTCGTCAAAAGCGGCGCTCTCGATTTGCGCATCGGCAGCGCCGACCAGCTTGTCGAGCATGAATCTACCCGTTGCAAAGCGAGCCAGCTTGGCCCCCATCTGCTCTGCCGGTACCGCGAAGTCGACCAAGCCGCTGGAAATTGCGCTCTCGGGCATGTTTGAATGATGAGGACCGAACCCGTCGGCCACCTGGGCGAGTGTGAGCCCGCCGCGCTCCTTGATGGCCTTGATGCCCAGTGTTCCGTCCGAGTCGCCGCCGGACAGCACCACGCCGGCGGACAATTCGCCCACGTCGGCCGCCAGTGTGCTGAAAAAGAGATCAATGGGTCTGCGCTCTCGTCGGTGCGAATCATGTGCATGGACGTGCAGCCTACGATCTTCCACGGTTACGACTGCGTCGGTCGGTAAAAGATAAACAGTGTCGATTTCGATAATCGTGTTATCGGTAATGACGTGCACCGGCATGGGAGTGAAGCGCGACACGATCTCCGGCAGCATGCTGTCACGGTCGGGGCTCAGGTGGGTGATGATTACGCACGCCAACCCGGGCTTCTCAGGCATGCCCCGAAAGAAGCCCTCCAGTGCCTCAACCCCGCCAGCGGAGGCGCCTAGGCCCACAATCGGAAAATCCGCGGCTGATGTCATGTCTTCTTCTCCAACCTAGCGCTCGCCTTACCCTGCGCCGGTGTCGGTCGCTTCGATTGAGCAGTAGCCTTGCTCCTCGACGAAGCACGAAGCGCCGTCTGCTCCTCCAAAAGCCGCAGCCCTGCACGGACAACTTCGCTTGCCGAACTGTACCGACCGGTAGCAACTTCCGACCTGATGAATGAGGAGAGATGTTCCGTTACGCTGATGCTGAATGCGTACTTGCTTGACATGGGCGCCTCACCGATGGATGGGTAACACCCTATCGTATCCCCATTTGCAGCAACCCGTATCGTCCGCTCTCCAACGAGGATCCTCCCTCGGCTAACGGTCGTCGCGTTGAAAGCGGAGCTGGTCCGGGTCGTGAGCGCACGTTCGTGGTTCGAGGAAACTGCCGTCTGGCGGCTCGATGCTCGATGGTCGGGAATTCACCGCAGCTGACGTACAACGCGGTCTCGCCTAATGCCAGTAATGAGTCGGCTGCCGCCCGTCGTGCCAAGCAGTTAGCGGTCGGGAACTGCGGCGCATGCATCTACGCAGTCGCCGAGACATTGGCGTCGGCTCGTCCTCGGCCACCCTTATAATCCGGCATGACTCAATTCATCTCCCACGCAGCAAGCTTACGGCCGCCCAGTACACGTCTATTGCCTTCGGGCGACGTTGTCGTGAGGCCGGCGTGCAACCGTCAATGGGGACAGCCGGCGACGCCTATGACAACGCGATGTGTGAGTCGTTCTTCGGCACGCTCGAGGCAGAGTTGCTATCGCGCGAACATCTCGCAACTCATGAACAGGCGCGTCAGCGAGTTTTCTCATTCCTGGAAGGCTGGTACAACGTACGCCGCCTGCACAGCAGCATCGGGTATTGCTCGCCGCTCGAATTCGAAAACCTGCACGCGCCACATCAACCGTCATCGCAGCGTGGGTTGCCCACCGCCGGACAGCGTCATGGTCGAGAGAAAGCGACCCGCCGCCCGGCCGTGGACAACCCGCGAGTCAACCCTTAAAGGAGGCTAGACCAAACCAAATGGCTGACTACGAATCTGTCCGTCAGACCGGGTCAACCTCACTGAGTCATCCAGATAGATCATGTGGCCGGTTGGATAGTAGGTGATCTGAACGTTTCTGCGCTGCGACTTATCGAGGCCGAGATGCGACAACGCAAATTCGGTTGCAAAGAACGGTGTCGCCAGATCGAAATAGCCGTTTAGCGACAACACCCGCATCGCCGAATTCTGCCGCGTGGTCGCTGCGAGATCGCCGGCCGCGTATGGCAACTGAAGCACCTCCCCCCAGTTTCCCGGTGCTTCCAGTCCCACTGTTTCAACGCATTATTATTGAAGACAAGATAACGATCCTCGATCTTGTACATCAGGTCCTGCGTGAGATGCCGCTGGAGTGGGCGGCGAACGCGCCGGAAATCCCGCTCGCCGACGGATCATATTCCGGCCGCTCGCCTGAATCGTCATAATGAACGCCTGCGAAACGGGCATCGAAGCGGCCCACACAGCGCGATTCGCTTCTTAGCAACTGCTTACGGAAGCGCGTCGGCCACACACGGAGATGCGTCTCCTTCACATATTGCGGATCGAGTCCGGTGTAGGCCGCGATCCGCGCGGCCATCGCGTCGCGCGTGGAGTCTGGGAGCGCGTCGCCGAGCGCGAGCGCCTGCGCATAGGGACCGCGTGCGAAAGCGCGCACCTCGGCCAGGAAGGCGGCCAAATCGGGCCGCTTTGGCGCAATCCTGTCGTGATACCACGCGCCGCGGAGTCGAGCACGGACGACATCAGGATGACGCCGTTCAGGGCAATGTTGTCCTGATTGAGCCGGTACGCAAGCATCGCAGCTCGCGCGGTGCCGTACGACCCGCCGAACAGGTACTTCGGAGAATTCCAGCGCCCTGTAACAGTCAGATTGCGCTCGATGAAACGGTCGAATGCGTCCAGATCCTTGTCGACGCCCAGAAGTCCTTGTCGGTGGCGCGGCCTACAGGCCGGGACAAGCCCGTTTCCACGGCATCGATGAAGACGAGATCGGAACGGTCGAGCAGAGTGTCGGGATTGTCCGCCAGGACGTAAGGGGTGGGTGGCGTGGCCGCCGGGCTTGCTGTTCTTACGCGCTTCGGCCCGATCGAGCCCATGAGCAGGAACATGCTGCCCGTTCCTGGGCCGCCGTTGAACAGGAACGTGACAGGACGTTTTGCGCTGTCTCGCGCGTTAGCCTTATCCGCGACGTAAAAGACGCTTGCGGTTGCGCGTCCGGCCTTGTCGCGCAGAAGCAGATTTCCGGCCGTCGCGTTGTAGTCGATGGTCTTGCCATCGACGCGGATCGTGACCAATGCGGCTGCCGTCCACGAGCTAGGCCTTGCACCTCACTATGAAAAGCATCGTGCCCCGACGCAATTGCCGGAAGGAACTTCCGATCGCCGACACTGCGGCCAGCAGGACGAGCGAGCAACCAGTCGAATGAAGCCTGACCAATCGGCGGCCGCTTTTTGTGCGGCGCTCTTTGGTCCTGGAGAAAAAAACGCGCCCATCCAGAGATTTGATCCACCCCTCGGTTTTGAGATGTCCGACGCAGCCTCAAATGGTCATTTGAATGGCTGCTACCGGGAATTCCTAAAGTCTCTTCCGGATCGATTTCGCACTTTCAGGGGAAGGACGTCGGGGTCTTTCGTGATCTTGTCCCCCACGCCGTCTAGCGTGACGCGGGCCGCGCCGGGCCTTAGCGTTCCCGGGTCGGTTAGGGGGTCCACTGTCTGCAACGACGACTTTTCGTCCGCGAGACGCGGTTCCTGCTCTCGAGCCCGATGTTGCAGAATCAACTGCGCAGTGCTCGACGCCCGAGACGAACCATACTATGAACACGGGCCGGCTACGCGAACGGATGGATTAAAATGCATGTAAGACGCAGCCTCATTAGGCGCCCGTCTATGAGTGAGGGGTGTGCTTTGAACAACGATATGTTCTCTAAAGCGGCAGTGTGGTTCGTGATCGCATTGGTGTTGATTACGGTGTTCAAGCAGTTCGATAAGCCCCGCGTCCAGGAAGGTGTGTCTTATTCGCAGTTCATGGACGACGCGAAGAACGGCAAAGTCAAGAACGTCACCGTTCAGGGCCGCAATCTCACGGTCACTCCGACAGCCGGCCAGACGTACCAGATCGTGTCGCCCGGCGACATCTGGATGGTCGGCGATCTGATGAAATACGGCGTTCAAGTCAGCGGCAAGGCTGACGATGAACCGAGCGCGCTCGTCTCCGCGCTGTACTACCTCGGTCCGACCATTCTGATCATCGGCTTCTGGATCTACATGATGAGGCAGATGCAGGGGGGCGGCAAAGGCGGGGCGTTTTCGTTCGGGAAGTCGCGAGCGCGGCTGATCGACGAGAACAACAACGCAATCAATTTCACCGACGTCGCGGGCTGCGACGAAGCCAAGGAAGAAGTCGCGGAGCTCGTCGACTTCCTGCGCGACCCGCAGAAATTTCAGAAGCTGGGCGGCCGCATTCCGCGCGGCGTGCTGCTGGTCGGCCCTCCGGGTACCGGTAAGACGCTGCTGGCGCGCGCCATCGCCGGTGAGTCGAAGGTGCCGTTCTTCAGCATCTCAGGTTCGGACTTCGTGGAAATGTTCGTCGGCGTGGGCGCGGCCCGCGTGCGCGACATGTTCGAGCAGGCGAAGAAGCGTGCGCCGTGTATCGTGTTCATCGACGAACTCGACGCGGTCGGCCGTCATCGTGGCGCTGGCCTGGGCGGCGGCAACGATGAGCGCGAGCAGACGCTGAACCAGATGCTCGTCGAGATGGACGGCTTCGAGGCGAATTCGGGCGTGATCGTGATCGCAGCGACCAACCGTTCCGACGTTCTCGATAAAGCGCTGCTGCGTCCGGGCCGTTTCGACCGCCAGGTGTATGTCGGTCTGCCGGATATCCGGGGCCGTGAGCACATCATGAAGGTGCATCTGCGCAAGGTGCCGATCGCGAACGACGTGGACGCATCGGTCATCGCGCGCGGCACGCCGGGCTTCTCCGGCGCGGATCTCGCGAACCTCGTCAACGAAGCCGCGCTGTTCGCGGCGCGTCGCGGCAAGCGTATCGTAGAAATGCAGGACTTCGAGGACGCGAAGGACAAGATCTTCATGGGGCCGGAGCGCAAGTCCGCTGTGATGCGCGAGGAAGAACGCCGCAATACGGCATACCACGAGTCGGGCCACGCGGTGGTCGCGAAGCTGCTCCCGCATGCCGATCCGGTGCACAAGGTCACGATCATGCCGCGCGGCTGGGCGCTGGGCGTGACGTGGCAGTTGCCGGAGCATGACCGCGTGAACCTCTATCGCGACAAGATGCTCGAGGAAATCGCGATCCTGTTCGGCGGCCGGGCAGCGGAGGAAGTGTTCCTGAACTCGATGTCGACCGGCGCTTCGAACGACTTCGAGCGCGCGACCAAGATGGCGCGCGACATGGTGACGCGTTACGGCATGTCGGATGTGCTCGGCACGATGGTCTATGTCGATACGGAGCCGGACGGCATGTTCGGCAAGCTGGGCGGGAAGACGGTGTCGGAAGCGACGCAGCAGAAGGTCGACGCGGAAATCCGCCGCATCCTGGACGAGCAATACGCGCTTGCGCGGAAGCTACTCGAGGACAATCGCGACAAGGTCGAAGCGATGACCAAGGCGCTGCTCGAATGGGAAACCATCGATGCGGACCAGATCAGCGACATCATGTCGGATCGTCCGCCGCGTCCGCCGAAGAACGTGCCGCCTCCGTCCGGCGACACGCCGCCGGGTGGCAGCAGCGGCACCGAGGTGAAGCCGGGCAACGCGCCAGCACGGCCTGATGTGCACCGCGCCTAGCTTAAAGTGCTCGCAGGCGGCACCTCCGGTCTCTTTCATCGAAATGAGATATATGCTTCCGAGCCTCATCGGTCGTTCGCGATCTTTGATCTGGGGCAACAGATCCGTTTGCGACTCCTTGCATCGCAACTGACGGATTCCATAGGCCTCCGTGCCGCGCAGGACACCACACTCAGTCTAAAGCGCACTGCACTTGACTGGCCGTGAGTATGACAACCGCCGCCCGCGGCATCCGGCTTGTCGTGATGGACATGTGGAAATCGTTTCGCAACGTCGCACTGGAACGCGTGCCGCATGAGGCTACCCGAAAAAAGATGTTTGACGAGATCAAGACACACTTGTGCGATGGCGAGAAGGTGCCGCACAGGCGCTTGATCCAGTACGTCAGGAATACTACGCGTTTATGCTTACCCACGCGGCGATCCGTCGAATGATGTACGAGGCGGCCGAGGCGCGGTCCAGGACAGCAACCCAAAGACGTTTCGTTTGTTCATGCCGTCTGCGTGCTGAACCGACGCCTGTCTGAGGCGGCGGCTATTCCCCCTGATCAGTGGCAAAGTTGGAGGCTCAAGCTGCTGCGGGAGATCGCCGGGGCGCGCGGTGCAAAGCCGCGGCAAGTGCCAATCCCCGCGGCGTGAAACGAAAGATGTCGAATTTTCCCGATCCGGCGACGATCGGAACCGCTGAATCAGCCGATCGCGCCCAAAGTGGTTGTAAGTGAATAGTATTGGGCCTAACCGTGAGCTTTTGCGCCGGGTCGTTAGCGCGCCCGCTCTACAGCCAGTCATTGTGCGCGACCGCTTTACTGACTGTTCTCCATCGCAAGCCCGAGGCCAGTGGCGCCGTTCATGGACCTCGCTGCGCCGTGCGCCGCTACGGTAGCCCCGACATTTGTTCCGCTGCAAATCAATCACCTGCCCACAGGACGTCTGTGACGCGTAGGGACGACGTCGCTTCAGGGTCGTTCTCCGGAACCCAAGCGGATCGGGGACGCAGTATGCGGGGCTGTTGGAAACTATCAACCTAGGAGATGTCATGCCTCTCAAACGAGGAACATCAAAGGAAACGGTGTCGCACAACATTAAGACCGAGAAAAAGCATGGAAAGTCTCAAAAACAATCCGCGGCGATAGCGTTGGACCAGGCCCGGAAATCCGGAGCAAAAATCCCGAAAAAAAAGCCAGAGGTAAGCGCTTTGCCGTCGCCGGCAATCATTAGGTGGACGCCTGCACGCTATCAACCGGGCTTCGGTTTGACGCGGCCAAGGATAGCGGTGAGCCGGCTGCTGGATGCGATTCAGTTAACGCGACCGTTGGATTTTGAGGCGCCGATTTTTGTCTGCGCGAAAGGCAGATCGCGAGGCAGGGTGCTAGCTGAACCCAGCCACGGGCGCTTGAAATTGATCGCCGATAGCCGGCACCTCTGCCTCAGGGACGCACCAAAGCGGTTGAGCGATTATAGGCCTTCGCCAGAAACGCGCCGTTCGCGTGCCCGCAGGCCGCCTTGACGCGATGCGACGTCGGTGGCATCCGGCCGAAACGGGCGAACGGCACGGGCAACACACGTTGTCTGCTGCCCGAATTCAACTAGAACTGATGTTCAAGAAGGGGGCATTATGCTGCAAACCAGTGAAATTCAGAAGCGCTTCAATCATCTTCAGCAAAACGATCAGCGACACGTCACGGACCTGTCATGCCGACAAGTCGATTCCAACAGACCTGATGGACTCGAGGGATAAGCTTGATAAGGAATGCCAATCGGCAAAGAAAGTCATGTCGTCCAACAACGAGGACCGGATCCGGCGGTGCGTCGATGATCTCGAGCGGATGGGTGATCGCGCAGATCGCGCTTGCCAACAGGCAGCGCGTCTGGACGCCAGGATCTAGGATGCTCGTCACTTCGATGCATTCGGAACTTTCTGACCTGAAGCGTCAACTCCACTGACCTGAATGATCGAGAGCCCCGATTAGTCCCACCGGGATTTGGTCTTGATCCTCTGGGCTACCATGGCGGCGAGCTGCTTCAGTTCAATGTTATGGCTGCGTCCCGGATAACCAGTGTCCCTCGCATGTCCGCAGGCCAGTTGCAACGGCTTTACGCTCACTCAGCTGGCCGAGAGGAGCTGGTCCATCCGGGTCCCCCGATGCGCGACGAACTCATTTCATCCGCCCGCTCACACTTTCCTGCCAACGGGGCGGCAAGAAAATCTGAAGGCGTTCATGAATGTCAGCACGACTGCCGTGGTGCCCTTGCGGCCGTCTGCGGTCGAGATAGAGGTGCCCGCCGTGACGCTCAGACAGATACCCGACGGGGGCCCGATTCCCGAACCCGAATCTGCCGCGTCCGTCCTCGTCAAAAACGTGACGCGCCTTTGCTCCGGTCAATTGACAGTAAAGTCAGCTCAATGCCCGAATTCGACATGAACGCGCCCGCTACCGATCAGTGCGGACGTTTCCGAAATGCACGTCGATCTGTGCGTGAAGTGATGCGCCGGGCGGGCGCAGCCGACATCGCGGAGCGCAGCAATGTATTGCGGAATGGTTCCGTCGACACGGGCATGTCGCAGCGCCTGCCACTTGGCGGTAATCCGACGGCCCGCGATTCCTTCAGCCAGCATGAGCCGGGGATGGGTCAGCAGGACGACACGACGCTACGCAGCGGACGGGTCGTGGGCACGGCGCCGGCATTGGAGATAACGGAAGAGCCAGCCATTCCGCGCGCCACCTTGCAGGCTTCGGCATTGACGCCGGAACCCACCGGCGATGCTGCCGCAGGAACCGGAACGCAGCGCACTGCCTTCCCGTCGGGCAGGCCGGACATGGTCGGCGGGATGCAGCAGGTCACAACACGCGCGGAGGGGCGCAGCTCGGCTCCGTCGGTGGTACGGAAGCCGCAGTTATCGGCTGAACCCGACGTGGGGCTCGCGCGCACATCAGCAAGTGTGGACGGGGATCTCAGCTCCCGAGCAGCGTCCCGACCCGATGCCAGCAGCAGCGCCGAAAAGGCGCAGCAGACTTCGGAGACCGGTCTCGTGGGCGATCCTCTCATAGGCACCCCGCTTGAGGACGATCCCTACGATGATGCATTTCGCAGCGACTATGACGCTCGTTACGCAAATACTGGCGCGCCATACGATGAATCTCGGCGGGCCTACACACACGGAGCCGCGCTCGGGCAGGACGAGCGATATCGCGGGCAGGAGGTGGGAACGGATTGAACCGAGCGCTCGCGAGGATTGGGAGTCACGTTATCCGGAAAGCAGGTGAGAACGATTCAAGGCTGCCGTGCGGCAAGGCTGGGAACGCGTGACGGGCCACTGACGCTGTCTGCCGTCATGCTGCAGTGATCGCTGATCGCGCGGTGGCTGACAGCGTGCAATCCAGGCACGGCGAGCGGAGGCCCGTCAGGGCGGAGTTTCGGGGTCTCGGCCTTTAGGCGGGGCGGTCGTGTCGGCGTCCAGTTTGTCGCGGCATTCCTTTTCACTTTTGCGCTGGAATCAACATTCCGATACACGTGGATCACGCAGCCATCCGAGGACGCTTCTTCGTTCGCGGCTGGGCTGCAGTCGATTGCAGGGAGTCGCGATCAGGTATACAAGGCACGATCCGCGAAGAAGCTTTTATTGGAGCGCGCGATAGCTAACCGTGTTCGAGGCTGATCGAGTTCACTCTAAGTCTGATTGGCGAGCGGCATAGGCGCGCCGTCGAGCCCACAACAAAGACACTTCGCGCATTACCGGCAGTCCATCGGGGAAAGAGATGATCCGCTTCCTAGAAGCATCTGTCGCCGCCGTCTGTACCTGGTGCTGCGACCGGTGTGTCGTGTGGCACCAGTGGCTTGCCCATTTTCTTTTGGGCGTCGCGGTGCCCGTCGCGATACTCGCGAGCATTGCGTGCCCTGCGTTTGCGACGACTCCGGCAGGCACGCCGCCGCCAAGCGTTGAGCAATCCGCGCCGGCACCGAAAGCGGCGCGGGCACCCGAAATCGCGGCAAGCGCCACACCCAAAGCACAACCAGCGCCTGCGGTGAGCGCCGCCGGAGGGCCGGATTTTCCCGCCATCGCCGAGCGATACGGGCCGGCCGTCGTGAATGTCAGGGCGGCCACGCCCGACGTTCAGCCGCAAACGGCCACCCCCGACACCCTCGATGCCGACGATCCGCTCCTCGCCTTCTTCAAGAGTGTTGCGCCGCAATTCAAGGAACCGGCCAATCCTCCGGGCGTCATCTTCGCCAGGGGCTCCGGGTTCATCGTGACTGCCGACGGTCTCATCCTCACCACCGCGCATATCGTGAACCAGGCCGACGAAGTCAGGGTGACCCTGACCGACCGGCGCGAGTTCAAGGCGAAGGTCCTGTCCATCGATGCCGCAAGCGACGTCGCGCTGCTGCGCATCGACGCGACCGGGCTTCCCGCCGTCAGGCTCGGCGACTCCACCAAGGTGCGGCCCGGCGAACAGGTGCTGACGCTCGGCTCGCCCGCGCGCTATCAGACGACGGTCACGGCGGGCATCGTCAGCGCGACGCCGCGCGATGCATCGGACGGCAAGCGCCCTGCCTTCTTTGAGACCGAGGTGGCAAGCAATCCGGACAATTCCGGCGGCCCGGTCTTGAATCGCGCCGGCGAGGTCATCGGCATCGACGTGGAAGTGTATGGCGGCTCGGAGCACGTCCCGAACCTGACCTTCGCCATTCCGATTGACGCGGCCAGAGCGCGCATCCAGCCCGAAGGACCGCGCGAGGTAGCGAAAGGCAAGCTCGGCATCCAGGTGCAGGACGTGGACCAGGGACTCGCGGGCGCCTTCGGCTTGCCGCGGGCGGCGGGCGCGCTCGTGATTTCGGTCGCGCCCGCTTCGCCGGCGCTCGACGCGGGCCTGAAGCCGGGCGACGTCGTCGAGCAGGTCGGCGACAAGCCGATCGACCATGCCGCGGACTTCGTCGCGCAGGATGCGGCGCTCGCGCCCGGCGCAACGGTTGCGCTGCGGATCGTGCGCGACGCCAGGCCGATGACCGTGACGATCAACCCGCACGAGACCGTGAAGGCCGTGAAAGCCGCGAAGGCCACGCAAGCGCCGAAGACCGAAGCGAGCGCAGCGGACCGGCTCGGTCTCACCGTGCATCCGCTGACCGATGCCGAGCGCCGCACGAACGATCTGCCGCAAGGCCTGATGGTCGAGGCCGCGTCCGGGGCGGCGGCGAAGGCGGGCATACGGGCCGGCGACATCGTCCTCGGCGTGAACGATGCGCTCGTCGAATCACAACAGGAACTCGCCGCGTTGACGTCCAAGTCCGGCAAGAAGGCCGCCTTGCTAATTCAGCGTGGCGGTACGCGCAACTTTGTGTCCGTCGATTTGAAATGAGAGTCAAGCCATGATTCCGCGACGGCTGGCCGCCAGTCACGAACTGTATCGTCCGTCGCACGCCTGTTTCTGCTGGCAGCGACGACAGTTTAGTTGTAGTTGTTGGCAACGCGGTCCGGCATGGTGGCCCCGCGGCGGCCTGGACGACGGTCGTTTGCCGCAAAATCGCTTTCTAGTCGAGCTCGAGTTTCCCAATGAAGTATGGAATTTGCGAGAAGAACTCGATGTGCCTCGTCTGCCGCCGGCATGGTCGGCAATTCCCGCCGGCCAGGCAAGCGTTAAGATCGGTTGTGAAGGGTTGGACTCGATGCGTTCGCTAATATTGCTTGTACCGTCGGTAATCGTCCCTGAGGAACGAGTTGCCTCACTAACCCGAAGCATTCGCTATCGCAGAAGATTACGCCACGAGCAGTCCGCCTGTTTGAGTACAACCGTCTTTTCCGTAGCTAGCCGGCCCGCGTTAGTCGCCACATTTCGAGGGCCAGCATGAAAGAGGCAACAGCAGCGGCGTTTCTGATTTCAAGTGCGTATCTGCCTCAGGCCTTCGCGCAGCAGGCTCCGTCCGATGTAGACCTTCGAGCGGCGTACTGCCTACCGATCGTCAATCAACAGGTGGCTGTCTACCAGAATGCACTCTCCAGCCCCGGACACCCATTGCCTGCGCAGCTAGAACAGATGATCAAGAACATGGCTGCAGACGCACAGGGGAGGGCCGACCACCTGAAGCGCTATCTGCAGCGGAGGATCGCAGACCTCGACGCAACCGCATTGCTAGTCGACCGCGTCATTGATTTGGCACCGGACGGATCCGACGCGAAGGATCGTCATATTTCCACTTGATCGGC
>NZ_FCOM02000330.1 GCF_001544695.2 Caballeronia arvi | reverse complement strand
AGGCGCCATGCCATTTTTCGCATGACATGCTGTTCAGAAATCGGAGTTGTGTCCATGGTCCCTCCAGGGAGAACGCCTGCCGCTCCGACCACAACGACCTCTGCGGCGGATCAAGCTAAGGCAAAAGATATAAACATATATATCTTTATATCTCTGAATGACTCTGGCGTTCCATGGGGTGTTACCCGGATGCGGACGGTCGCGCGCCGGCTCACTGTCCGATGAGACGGCAGTGGCTCGGTGCGAAATTAGGGTGGGGGAAACCTGCGCGGGGGTGAAACCAGCTGAACGGGGAGAAAGCGCGGACAGAAGACAAGCGCGACCGCGGGATATTTAGCGAATGTCGACTTGATATTGAAAGCCGGCGGCAGCGCCCCGGGTCGTCCGCCATTCAATCGGTGTCCCCGCGAAGTCTGCAGCGATGCGCTGAACCTGGATGATCGCGCTGCCGAACTCGACTCGTAGCGCAGCCACGTCCTCCTCCGTCGCTTGCTCAACAGTGAGAGTCTCCGTGGCTGAGGCGACTATTTGCCGGCACCTGCGCTCATAAAGCGGGTACATCAAATCCCCGAACTCGTCGAGCGGCAGGGTAGTCAACGCTTCGAAGCGATGGCGAGCAAGCCAGAT
>NZ_FCOM02000022.1 GCF_001544695.2 Caballeronia arvi | reverse complement strand
CAGTTCGTGAGCCGCGAAGTGACGAAGCTCGATCGTCCGGAACTGACGAGCGCGCACATCATCGTGTCGGGTGGCCGTGGTCTGGGCAGCGGCGAAAACTATACGAAGACGCTGGAACCGCTGGCGGACAAGCTCGGCGCGGCGCTCGGCGCATCGCGTGCCGCAGTCGATGCGGGCTACGTGCCGAACGACTTTCAAGTCGGCCAGACCGGCAAGATCGTCGCGCCGCAGCTGTACGTGGCCGTCGGCATCTCGGGCGCGATTCAACACTTGGCCGGTATGAAGGATTCGAAGGTCATCGTCGCGATCAACAAGGATCCCGAAGCGCCGATCTTCAGCGTGGCCGATTACGGTCTCGTCGGCGATCTGTTCACGCTCGTGCCGGAACTGGTGAAAGAGCTCGGCTAAACCGCGCCGTGTGAGTCGAACACTCGCCAAAAAATAAAAACGAAGGGCGCGACAAACGTTGCGCCCTTTTTTTGCGCCGAACATTCGATGGAGGAGACAGGACAATGAGCTACAGCGCCCCGATCAAGGACATGCTGTTCGTCATGAAGGAACTCGCGGATATCGACCGCATCGCCGCGCTGCCCGGTCACGAGGACGCGGGCTTCGATACGGCGCAGGCCGTCGTCGAAGAAGCCGCGCGTTTCTGCGGCGAAGTCATCGCGCCGCTGAATGTCGCGGGCGACCGCAATCCGAGCGCGTGGGCGAACGGCGAAGTCACGACGACGCCCGGCTTCAAGGATGCGTTTCGCCAGTTCGCGGAAGGCGGCTGGCAAGGCGTCGTGCATCCCACGGACTTCGGCGGCCAGGGCTTGCCGAAGCTCATCGCGACGCCGTGCATCGAAGCGCTCAACTCGGCGAACCTGTCCTTTGCGTTGTGCCCGCTGCTCACCGATGGCGCCATCGAAGCGCTCCTCACCGCGGGCAGCGACGAGCAGAAAGCCCGCTATCTGCCGAAGTTCATCACCGGCGAATGGACCGGCACGATGAACCTGACCGAGCCGCAGGCGGGCTCCGATCTCGCGCTCGTGCGCACGCGCGCCGAGCCGCAATCCGATGGCGCGTTCAAGATCTTCGGCACGAAGATTTTCATCACGTACGGCGAGCACGACATGGCGAAGAACATCGTGCATCTCGTGCTTGCGCGCACGCCCGACGCGCCCGAAGGCGTGAAAGGCATTTCGCTCTTCCTCGTGCCGAAGTTCCTCGTCGACGACGACGGCTCGCTCGGTGCGCGCAACGACGTGCATTGCGTGTCCATCGAGCACAAGCTCGGCATCAAGGCGAGCCCGACGGCCGTGCTGCAATACGGCGATCACGGCGGCGCGACCGGCTATCTGATCGGCGAGGAGAATCGCGGTCTCGAGTACATGTTCATCATGATGAACGCGGCGCGCTTTGCGGTGGGCATGCAGGGTGTCGCGATTGCCGAGCGCGCGTATCAGCAGGCGGTCGCGTATGCGAAGGAGCGCGTGCAGAGCCGTCCGGTCGATGGCAGCGCGAAAGAGCCGGTGACGATCATCCATCATCCTGACGTGCGCCGCATGCTCGCGACGATGCGCGCCTATACCGAAGGCGCCCGCGCGCTCGCGTATGTCGCGGCGGCGCACAGCGATCTCGCGCACGGCCATCCGGACGAGGACGCGCGCACGAGCCATCAGGCGATCTACGAGTATCTCGTGCCGATCGTGAAGGGCTTCAGCACGGAAATGTCGATCGATGTCGCGAGCCTGGGAGTGCAGGTGCATGGCGGCATGGGCTTCATCGAAGAGACGGGCGCGGCGCAGCATTATCGCGATGCGCGCATTCTGACGATCTACGAGGGCACGACGGCGATCCAGGCGAACGATCTGGTCGGCCGCAAGACGGTGCGCGACGGCGGCCGCGTGGCGCAGGCGCTGCTCGCGCAGATCGATCAGACCATCGCGGCGCTCGCAGAAGTCGACGGCCAGCCGTTCAAGTCGATGCATCGGCACCTGAGCGCGGCGAGCCTGTCGCTGGCGCGCTCGATCGAGTTCATCGTCGCGAAGTTCAAGAGCGATCCGAATGCGGTGTTCGCGAGCAGCGTGCCGTATCTGCGGCTTGCGGGCGTTACGTTGTGCGGCTGGCAGATGGCGCGCGCGATGCTCGTTTCGCACGCGAAGCGTTCGGAAGACGAGCGCTTTCACACGGCGAAGATCGCGACCGCCGAATTCTTCGCGGAGCACATTCTGCCGCTCGCGCCGGGGATAGAGGCATCGATCGTCAGCGCGAAGGGCAGCGAAGGAGTGCTCGCGTTGAGCGAAGATCAGTTCTGAGAACGAAAAACGGCGCCTCGAAAGGCGCCGTTTTTTTCGTCAGCTCGGCAAAAACTCAAGCGTTCGCGTAGCCCGGACGACGATTCACGCCGACATCGCCGAAATAGCGATGCACCGATAGATCGTCCGCGCGGATAGCCGGCTGCTTGCCCGACATCAGATCCGCGAGCAACTGACCGGAACCGCAGGACATCGTCCAGCCGAGCGTGCCGTGGCCGGTGTTCAGGAACAGGTTCGGCACCGGCGTACGGCCGACGATCGGCGTGCCGTCCGGCGTCATCGGGCGCAGTCCGGTCCAGAACGTTGCGCTCGCGGTGTCGCCGCCGCCGGGGAACAAATCGTTCACGCACATTTCGAGCGTTTCGCGGCGCGCCTGCTTCAGCTTCTTGTCGTAGCCGACGATCTCCGCCATTCCGCCCACGCGGATACGGTCGTCGAAGCGCGTGATCGCGATCTTATACGTTTCGTCGAGCACGGTCGAGACGGGCGCGCGGTTCGCATCGACGATCGGCGCGGTGATCGAATAGCCCTTCAGCGGATAAACCGGAATCTTGACGAGGTCGCCGATTAGCTTCGGCGAATACGAACCCAGCGCGACGACATACGAATCCGCCGTCACCAATTCCTTGCCGCAATGCACGCCCGCGATCCGGCCGTTGGCGACGGCGAGCGCGTCGATCGACGTGTTGTAGCGGAACTTGACGCCGAGCGCTTCGGCCATCGCGGCGAGGCGCGTCGTGAACATCTGGCAGTCGCCGGTCTCGTCGTTCGGCAGGCGCAGGCCGCCCGTCAGCTTGTGCGATACGGCGGCGAGCGCAGGCTCGGCCTTCTTCAGTTCGTCGGCGGTGAGCAGCTCGAACGGCACGTTCGCGTCCTTCAGCACGTCGATGTCCTTGCCCGCGCCGTCGAATTGCTGCTGCGTGCGGAACAGTTGCAGCGTGCCGCCGGTGCGGCCTTCGTAGCTGATGCCGGTGTCGGCGCGCAGCGCCTGCAGGCAGTCGCGGCTGTATTCGGCCAGACGCACCATGCGGCCCTTGTTGACCGTGTAGCGGTCCTGCGTGCAGTTGCGCAGCATTTGCCACATCCACTGCAACTGGTTCATCGTGCCGTCGAGGCGGATGGCGAGCGGCGCGTGCTTTTCGAACATCCACTTCACGGCCTTGAGCGGCACGCCCGGCGCGGCCCACGGCGATGCGTAGCCCGGCGAGATCTGTCCGGCGTTCGCGAAACTCGTTTCGAGGGCGGGGCCGGCTTCGCGGTCGATGACCGTGACTTCGTGGCCAGCGCGGGCAAGGTAATACGCACTCGTCACGCCGACGACGCCGCTTCCAAGAATAACGATTCGCATGTGATCTCCGGTTCGAATTCGCCGGACAGTCCGTATGTGCTGCTACGTTCTGCCGGTCCAGTGTTATCGACTATAGTATTGGGATCAAGCCAGTTTTAGTTATCGTATTTGGTGGATTTTCAGGAAAAACACAATGCGAACACAGCGAAATCCGGTCCGTGCACTCGACAAGCTCGATCACAAGATCCTGAACATCCTTCAGGACGACGGCCGCATCGCGATGAAGGACCTGGCGGAGCGCGTCGGGCTGTCCGTGACGCCTTGCATCGAGCGCGTGAAGCGCATGGAGCGCGATGGCGTGATCACGGGCTATTACGCGCGGGTAAATCCCACGGAACTGGGCGCGGCGCTGCTCGTTTTCGTGGAGATCACGCTGGATCACAAGAGCGGCAACATGTTCGAGCAGTTCCGGCGCGAAGTGCAGAAGATTCCCGAAGTGCTCGAATGTCATCTCGTGTCAGGCGACTTCGACTATCTGATCAAGGCGCGCATCGGCGAAATGGCGGACTATCGCAAGCTGCTCGGCGACATCCTGCTGCAGTTGCCGGGCGCGGTGCAGTCGAAGAGCTACGTCGTGATGGAGGAGATCAAGGAGACGCTGAGGATCTTCGTCGAGACGTGATTTTTAGCTTGCGGCGGTGTGTTGATACTGTATATTTATACAGTATCGAACGTAGGATTTCGTCGCAATGTCATCGCCTGATCGTGAATATCCCGTCGCGCCGCCCGCTCCGTTGAAAGGGCGCGGCGCGGTCACGAACATTCAGGGCCGTTACGAGAGAGACGAGCGCGAACGCGTCGACGATGGCTGGCTGCATACCAGCAATCCTGAAGAGGGCGGCGCTCCGCCGCTGCGCACGCAGGTTTTCGAGGAGCGCGCGAAGAGCATCCTCACGCGCAATAGCTCGCCGGACATTCCGTTCTCTGTTTCGCTCAATCCGTATCGCGGCTGTGAGCACGGCTGCATCTATTGTTTCGCACGGCCGACACACAGCTATCTCGGCCTCTCGCCGGGGCTCGATTTCGAAAGCCGTATCTACGCGAAAGTCAACGCGCCCGAGTTGCTCGAGCGGGAACTCGCGAAGCCGAATTACGAACCCGAGCCGATCGCGCTCGGCGTGAACACGGACGCTTATCAGCCCGTCGAGCGCGAACTTCAGCTTACGCGGCGCGTGATTCAAACGCTGCACGACTGCGGGCATCCGTTCGCGGCGATCACGAAGTCATCGCTGATCGAACGCGACATCGACTTGCTCGCGCCGATGGCCGGGCGCGGGCAGGTGATGGCCGCCATCACGGTCACAACACTCGACGCCGATATCGCGCGCACGCTCGAACCGCGCGCCGCGACGCCGTCGCGGCGTCTGCGCACGATCCGCACGCTCGCCGAGGCAGGCATTCCGGTGGGCGTGAGCATCGCGCCGGTTATTCCGTTCGTAACGGAGCCGGATATGGAACGTGTGCTGGAGGCCTGCGCCGAGGCGGGCGCATCGAGCGCGAGCTATATCGTGCTGCGCTTGCCGTGGGAAGTCGCGCCGCTTTTCAAGGACTGGCTCGCCGCGCATTTTCCGGATCGCGCGGATCGCGTGATGAGCCGCGTGCGCGACATGCGCGGCGGCAAGGACTACGACTCGGACTTCTCGACGCGCATGAAAGGCGAAGGTCTGTGGGCCGACATGCTGAAACAGCGCTTTCAGAAAGCGACGAAGCGCCTCGGTCTCAGTGCGCGTCAGCGCGGCATTCTGGATATGTCGGAGTTTCAGCGTCCCGCGAAGCGAGTTGCGACGCCATCCAGCCCGCAACTCGATCTCTTCTGACGGCTCACTGCGAGAGCGTCTTTGCCGCTTCGATTTGACTCTCGAAATACGTCTGGAACGTGAGCGCGAGGCCGGTCATCAGCAGGAACGCGCCGATCAGCAGCGAAAAAATCACGATGAAAATGACCGTCCAGCCAGAGCGACTGTTGCGGCCCGTGTGCGCGTTGAACTGCACGTCCCATTTGGCGTCGGGCCGCAGCCCGTACACGATCGCCGATAGAAACGCCGCGAGCAGCGAGATCGCGCCCGGGAACGCCAGCGCCCAGCCGAGCAGCGACGCGCGCTCCGTTTCCTTGAGCAGCAGATAGCCGAATGCGCCCAGAATGATGCCGACGATATGCGCCCAGCCGTACTTGTCGCGCATGCCATACAGATAGAAGCGATGCAGCCCGATGTAGCCGAACAGGAACGCGAGCGCCGCGGTGAGCGTCTTTGAGCGGAAGTAGGGCGGAACATGCTTGCCGGCCGGTTTGGAACCGGATTGCGTGGCGACAGACGAGGAAGTCATCAGCGAAAGCGGTGGTGAGAAGGAAGCGGGCAGGGCTTTGAACCGACGCCGCCGGCCTGCCATTCTACGCCGACGACCGGGCTCGCCACCAAAGGCACGCTGCCGCATCGGCGTTATTTTCGATATGCGGAAACGCTGCCGCTTCGTCGCGAACGACGCCTCGTATCCAAAAAATGCGTTAAGTGTTTGTTCGAGCGTCGGAATCCAGCTATAATCGCCTGTTCTCGTTGTTCCGAACCCCGGTTTTCAAGGATTTCAGCATGGTCATCATCCGCTTGGCTCGTGGCGGCTCGAAGAAGCGCCCGTTCTACAACATCGTTGCAACCGATTCGCGTAGCCGTCGTGACGGCCGCTTCATCGAGCGCGTGGGTTTCTACAACCCGGTCGCAACCAAGGGCGAATCGCTGCGCATCGCGCAAGATCGCCTGACGTACTGGCAAGGCGTTGGCGCGCAACTGTCGCCGACCGTCGAGCGCCTGGTCAAGCAAGCTCAGCAAGCCCAGCCGGCTGCTTAAGCTCGCTGAGCCGACGCTGTATCGAACGCTCGAAACTGCCCAAAGGTTCGCTGATGTCCGCGCGTGATCCACAAAACGGCCGCGACGGTGCCATCAGCCGACCGAAGCCGGGGCAAGATGAAGGTGCCGCCACGTTTGGCGCGTTTGCCCGCAAGCCGGGCGCGCGTCGCGTGGCGGTCGACGTTTCGAGCGGAACGAAGGAAGACGTCATCGAGACGGTCGATGCCTTGCCTGAGGACGCGGTCGAAGTCGGCTACATCGCCGACGGATACGGTCTCAAAGGCTGGGTCAAGATCGTGCCGCACGCGAACGGCAAGCAGGGCGGCGACGCGCTGCTGACGGCCAAACGCTGGTGGCTGACGAAAGGCCTTGAATGCAAGTCCGCGCGCTGCATGCAGTCGAAAGTGCACGCGGATACCATCGTGGCGCGCCTAGGCGGTTGCGACGACCGCAACGCCGCCGAAGCGTTGAAGGGCCACGTGGTGCATATCGCGCGCAGCGATTTTCCGAAGCTCGACGACAAAGACGAATTCTACTGGGTCGATCTGATCGGCCTGGATGTCGAAAACGAGGCGGGCGTGGCTTTGGGCCGCGTCGCCGATCTGATCGACAACGGCGCGCATTCCATCCTTCGGATCGAGTATCCGGGTACGAACAAGGATGGCGAGTCCGTCACCGGCGAGCGGCTGATTCCGTTCGTCGGCGTGTACGTGAAAACGGTGGACCGGGCGGCGAAGCGTATCGTCGTCGACTGGGACGCTGATTATTAATTGGCATCGACGCAAGGAGAGAGCACGATGCAGTTCGATGTCGTGACGCTCTTTCCCGAGATGTTTCGCGCGCTGACCGACTGGGGTATCACCAGCCGGGCGGTATCGCAGCAACGGTTCGGTTTGCGGACGTGGAATCCACGCGATTTCACGACGAACAACTACCGCACCGTCGACGATCGCCCGTACGGCGGCGGCCCCGGCATGGTCATGCTGGCGCGTCCGCTGGAAGACGCGATCCGCGCGGCGAAGGCTGCGCAAAGCGAGCAGGGCATTGCGTCGACGCGCGTCGTGTTGATGTCGCCGCAGGGCGCGAAGCTCGACCACGACCGCGTGATGCGGTTCGCGCAGGAACCGGGTCTCGTGTTGCTGTGCGGCCGTTACGAAGCGATCGACCAGCGCCTGATCGACCGCGAAGTAGACGAAGAAGTGAGCCTCGGCGACTTCGTGCTGTCCGGCGGCGAGTTGCCCGCGATGGCGCTGATGGACGCCGTAGTGCGCCAGTTACCCGGCGTGCTGAACGACGCGCAATCGGCGGTGCAGGACAGTTTCGTCGACGTTTTGCTCGATTGTCCGCACTACACGCGGCCCGAAGAGTACGAAGGCGTGCGCGTTCCGGATGTGCTGCTCGGCGGCCATCACAAGGAAATCGACGCCTGGCGCAGGCGCGAAGCATTGCGCAATACGTTGGACAAGCGGCCCGATCTGATCGAGCGGGCGCGCAAAAGCAAGATGTTGAGCCGTGCCGACGAGGCGTGGCTCGCAGAACTCGCGAAGGAAGCGTCGAAGTCTGAATAGACCGAGAGCGGACGAGCGGGGAAATGGGGGCGTCGAGCCGTATCGGCGCCTGAAGCAAACCCATCCTCTACCGGGGCCTGACTCATACAAGGCACACAACTCCGGCAAGATGGCACAAGGAGTCAGTAATGAATCTGATTGAGCAACTCGAGAAGGAAGAGATCGCACGCGTTCTGGGCGAGAAGACCATCCCCGACTTCGCGCCGGGCGATACCGTCGTCGTCAACGTGAACGTGGTCGAAGGCACGCGTAAGCGTGTCCAGGCTTACGAAGGCGTCGTCATCGCAAAGCGTAACCGTGGCCTGAACTCGAACTTCATCGTCCGCAAGATCTCGTCGGGCGAAGGCGTCGAGCGTACGTTCCAGACCTACTCGCCGCTGCTCGCGAGCATCGTCGTGAAGCGCCGCGGTGACGTTCGTCGCGCGAAGCTCTACTACCTGCGCGAGCGTTCGGGCAAGTCGGCTCGTATCAAGGAAAAGCTGGTGTTCAAGGACAAGGCTGCTGCTTCGGCCGAGTAAGCGTCCCGCCAGACGTAGTACGGAAAAAGCACCCCTCCCGGGTGCTTTTTTCTTTGGTGTGTTCAAATTGAGGCTTCGACAGCCCCATTCCCGACCCGTGTCCATCGGCAAGACTTCGACTCCACGCATCCTCGAACCCGAACGCATGCCCGTGCTCTCGACGGGCGAATCGCTGCCGCCCGTCCCGTCCGACCGGCTCACGCCCGATGGCCTGCGCGCGCGCTTCGGGCTGACGCTCGAATGGGCGCAGGAGGCGCCCGAGCAGCGCATCAAGGCGATCGGCGGCGATCCGCGCGTCGCGTCGGTGCTCGTGCCGCTCGTCCTGCGCGAGGGCGGGCTGACCGTGTTGCTGACGCAACGCGCCGATCATCTTTCCGATCACGCCGGCCAGATCAGTTTTCCCGGCGGACGCCGCGAGCCCGAAGACGCCGATGCCGCCGCCACGGCGCTGCGCGAAGCTGACGAGGAAGTGGGCCTGGGCGCGGAGCACTGCGAGGTCGTCGGCGCGATGCCCGACTATCTGACAGGCACGGGCTTCCGCGTGACGCCAGTCGTCGCGCTGGTCCATCCGCCGTTTACGCTCGAAGCCGATACACGCGAGGTTGCCGATATTTTCGAAGTGCCGCTCGCATGGCTGATGAATCCGGCGAATCACGAAGTGCGCGTGTTTCGCTGGGAAGGCGGCGAGCGTCGTTTTTTTGCCATGCCCTATTCACCGGGTGAAGGAAAGGCGCCTTATTTCATCTGGGGCGCAACGGCCGGCATGTTGCGCAATTTTTATCGCTTTCTCGCGGCTCGTGCGTGACGGCGCGGGAAGTTTGCGTTGCCGTAATCGCACGCGCGATTACTTCGCGTGCAATACGCGACAGGCGCTGTGCTATCGTTACGCGAAACTCGAATTAATCCGACCGTTTCGGCGCTTCGCATGACTTTTTTCTCCGTATTGCTGGCTCTCATCATCGAGCAAGTGCGCGCACTCTCGCCGCACAATCCGGTTTCGGCGTTGCTTAAATATCATGCGGAATCCGCCGCGCACGGGTTCGACGCCGGCAAGGAGAAGCACGGCCTCGTCGCGTGGCTGATCGTCGTGCTGCCGTGGACCCTCGCAGTCGGGCTCGTCTATTACGTGCTGTACCAGATCAACTTCGTTCTCGCCTTTCTCTGGAACGTGGTGATCGTGTATTTCACTCTCGGCTTTCGCCAGTTCAGCCACTATTTCACCGATATTCATCTCGCGCTCAACAACGACGACGTGCCCCGCGCGCGCGAAGTGCTGACCGAATGGACCGGCATGGACACCGTCGACATGCCCGTTTCCGAAATCGTGCGGCATACGCTGGTTCACGCGGTGGTCGCGTCGCATCGGCATGTGTTCGGTGTGTTCTTCTGGTTCCTGATTCCGATCGGCCCGGCAGGCGCGGTGCTGTATCGCATCGCGGAATATCTGGCGCGCGCATGGGCGCAGCCGAATCCGGAGCGCACCGCCGAATTTTCGTCGTTCGCGCAGCGCGCGTTCTTCTACATCGACTGGGTGCCCGCGCGCCTGACCGCGCTCGGCTTTGCGATCGTCGGCAATTTCGAGGATGCGATCTACGCGTGGCGCAATCACGCGCGCCAGTGGCCCGACGCCAACGAAGGCGTTTTGCTCGCGGCGGGCAGCGGCGCGCTGGGTGCGCGTCTCGCGGGGCCGCTTGCGGAGCCGCTGTCGGTCGAGGCGCTCGCCGTCGGCGATGCAAGCCCGCTGCCTGTCGGCGACGACTGCACACCGCGCACGCTGCAATCGGCCGTCGGCCTCGTGTGGCGCGCCGTGATCCTGTGGATGTTGCTGCTTTTGATGCTGACCATCGCCGTGTGGCTGGCCTGATCAGTCGTCGAGCGGATCGCGCGCCGTCTGACACTGCCAGCAGACGGTGAACTGCGGCTCCAGCCATTCCCCGCATTGCCTGCATTTCCACGGTCGGGCGTTCGCGTCAGGCCCGTTTCTCGCGCGCTCGATCAGGCGCATCGCCAGCGCTTCGTCGCGATCATCGACGATCCATATCTCCGGCGCGCACTGATCTGCCGGAATCTCGCCCATCGCGCCATTCAGATAGCGATTGTGCAACTCGCACGGCACGCCCGCCGTCGCCAGCACGTTCACCCAATGCTGCGCCGTGATCAGGTTGGGAGCGCGCGTGAGCCGCTTCATCGAACGATCTGGCTGGCTTCGTGCACGAGTTGCGCATAGAGCGCGTGGCGCTCCGGACGGATCTTGCCGGCTTCGACGGCTTCGAGCACCGCGCAGCCCGGCTCGTGCAGATGATGGCAGTTATAGAAGCGGCAATGGCCGAGATACGGCCGGAAGTCCGCGAAGGCGCGTTCGAGCTGGCCTTCGGAGAGATGATGCAGGCCGAACTCCTGAAAACCCGGCGAATCGATGAGCGCGCCGCCGCCCGGCAGCTCGTAGAGACGCGTGAACGTGGTCGTATGGCGGCCGCTGTTGAGCGCCGATGAAATCTCGCGCGTCGCGGCGTCCGCGTCGGGGACGAGCAAATTCACGAGCGTCGATTTACCCATGCCGGACTGGCCGAGCAGGATCGTCGCACGTTCTTTGAGGCGCGCGTCGAGTTGCGGGTGGACATCGCCGGGCGCCATCTTCGCCGACAGCTCGATCACCGTGTAGCCGAGCTCGCGGTAAGGCGCGAGACGTTCGCGCGCGAGCGGCAGCGCGGCTCCAACGTCGATCTTGTTGAGCACGATCAGCGATTCGAGCCCATGCGCTTCGGCCGCGATCAGCGCGCGTCCGAGCAGGTCTCCGCTGAAATGCGGTTCGGTCGCGAGCACGATCAGCAGTTGATCGAGATTCGCGGCAAAGAGCTTCGACTTGAACTGATCCGAGCGATAAAGCAGATTGCGCCGCTCGCCAATCTCGACGATCACGCCCTGATCCGCCGACGACTGCTCGTAGATCACGCGATCGCCGACGGCGACCTCGCTCTTCTTGCCGCGCGGGAAGCACTGGAGCATCGCGGCGCCGTCTTCCGGCGTGACGAGATAGTGCCGCCCATGCGCCGCGATCACGGTGCCTTCGAGACGCGCCTCTGCGCCTGACCGCTTCGAACCGCGCGTCATGCGGCGTGCTGCATCAGGCGATCGATGCGCTGCGAAGCGGGCGGATGCGAGTAATAGAACGCGGTGTAGATCGGATCGGGCGTGAGCGTCGACGCGTTGTCCTCGTAGAGTTTCACGAGTGCGTTCACGAGATCTTTCGGATCGGTCTGGCTGGCGGCGAAGGCATCGGCTTCGAACTCGTTCTTGCGCGAGGTCAGGCTGCCGAGCGGCGTGATGAAGAACATGAAAACGGGCAGCACGAGCATGAAGAGCACGAGCGCGAGTCCGTTATTGCTGCCGACGAGCGATGGCCGCACGCCGAGCCCTTCGTAGAACCACGTCGTCTGCACGAGCCAGCCGAGCAGCGCGAGCATCGCGAGGCTGATGCCGAACATGACGATCATCAGCTTCAGCACGTGACGGCGCTTGAAGTGGCCGAGCTCGTGCGCGAGCACCGCTTCGATTTCGCTGCCGGAAAGGCGTGCGAGCAAGGTATCGAAGAAGACGATGCGCTTCGCCGCACCGAAGCCGGTGAAATACGCGTTGCCGTGTGCCGATCGGCGGCTGCCGTCCATCACGAACAGGCCCTTGGCCGCGAAGCCGGTGCGCGACATCAGGTTCGTGATGCGCGCGACGAGCGCTTCGTCCTTCAGCGGCTCGAACTTGTTGAAGAGCGGGGCGATGAAGGTCGGGTAGATGATCATCGCGAGCAACTGGAACGCGATCCACACCATCCACGTCCAGAGCCACCAGAACGTGCCGGCGCGGTCCATCAGCCAGAGCGTGAGCAGCAAGAGCGGCGCGCCGATCACGGCCGCGAGCACGGCGCCCTTCACGAGATCGACGAAAAAGAGCTTCCTCGACATGCGATTGAAGCCGAACTTCTCTTCGATCACGAAGTGCCGGATGTAGTCGAACGGCAAGTCGATCACGCTCGTGATCGCGATGACCGACGCCACCAGCGCGATCTGCCCGAGATAGCCGCGGCCGAGCCAGTCCGTGATGCCGATGTCGAGCGCCTGGACGCCGCCGAGCAGGGTGAGTGCGACGAGCACGACCGCACTTGTGACGACTTCGATCATCGTGAGGCGCGTGCGCTCGACGGTGTAATCTGCTGCGCGCTGGTGAGCGGCGAGCGGAATCGTGCCGGAGAATTGCGCCGGCACGCCGTTGCGATGCGCGGCGACGTAGCGGATCTGACGCGACGCGAGCCACAGCTTCGTCGAGACCATTGCGACCAGGGCGACGACGAAGATCGTCGAGAAGGCGAGAGTAAGGTTGGTCATCCGGGCATTCCGATGGGACTATGCGAGAATTATAGGTTCTTGGCCGTGCCGCCGCCGTTCGATCCTGCAAGGCGCCGACAGCGGCTTTTCCTATTTCTCAGGTTTCGCTCATGACCGACATCTCCGCAGCGCCCGAACCCGCGCCCGAATCCGCTGAAACTGTTCCGGTGCGCAGCGACATGAATCTCGTGTGGCTGGACATGGAGATGACCGGTCTCGATCCTGTCAACGACCGCATCATCGAGATCGCGGTGGTCGTGACGAATTCGACGCTCGACAAAATGGTGGAAGGCCCGGTGCTCGCGATTCATCAGACGGACGAAACGCTTGCCCGCATGGACGAGTGGAACCGCAACACGCACGGCCGCTCGGGGTTGACCGAGCGCGTTAAGGCATCGACCGTCGATGAAGCCGAGGCCACGCGCCAGATCCGCGATTTTCTCGGGCAATACGTGCCGCCCGGCAAGTCGCCGATGTGCGGCAACTCCATCTGTCAGGACCGCCGTTTCATGGCGCGCTGGATGCCGGAACTGGAAACGTTCTTCCATTACCGCAATCTCGACGTCAGCACCTTGAAGGAACTGTGCCGCCGCTGGCAGCCGGCGATCTACAAGGGCTTCCAGAAGCGCGCGATGCACACGGCGCTCGCCGATATCCACGAGTCCATCGACGAGCTCAAGTACTACCGCGAGCACTTCCTGATTCCGTCGGCACCCGCTGCCTGATCAGCTTTTCGGCGGGCGGATCGCGTTTTTCGGACGGAACGCGGCGACCACTTCCGGCCGCGTTTCGATATACGGCCCGCCGATCAGATCGATGCAGTACGGCACCGCCGCGAAGATGCCCGGCACTTTCGTCTTGCCGTCAGCGTCTTTCAATCCCTCGAGCGTCTCACGGATCGACTTCGGCTGTCCCGGCAGGTTGATGATGAGCGCGGCGTGATCCGCCGTCTCGCGAATCACCGCGATCTGCCGCGAAAGAATGGCCGTCGGCACGAAATTCAGGCTGATCTGGCGCATCTGCTCGCCGAAGCCGGGCATCGGCTTCGTCGCGACGGCGAGCGTCGCTTCGGGCGTCACATCGCGGCGCGACGGGCCGGTGCCACCGGTCGTCAGCACGAGATCGCAGCCGATCGTATCGACCAGTTCGACGAGCGTCGCGGAAATGGTCGCGGCGTCGTCCTGGATCAGGCGCGTTTCGGCGCGAAACGGCGTCGTGAGCGCTGCGCCGAGCCAGTCTTGCAGCGACGGCAAGCCCTTGTCCTCGTACACGCCGGATGATGCCCGATCGCTGATCGACACCAGTCCGACCAACAGCTCATTGCCCGTCGTCATCGCGCTCGTCCTCGTCGTCTTCGATGTCGTCATCGTCCGCGCCCGCGGCGTTCTTGATCCACTGGAAGAGCTCGCGGTAGTAGCGCGGCGGCTTCTGCTGCTCCCGCTCCTTGCGCGCGTTGCGGATCAGCGTGCGGCCTTCCTGCGGATCGACGCCCGGATGATTGCGGATGAATTCGGTGAGTGCGTCGTCGCTGGCGAGCAGTTGCTCGCGCGTGCGCTCGATCCAGTGCAGCCGCGCGGTTTCGCTCTTGTTCACGCCGCGATGCGTATCGAGCGCGGTGCGCAGCGCGGCGACTTCGCCTTCGGCCAGCGAGCGCATCAGCTTGCCGACGTATTGCAACTGACGGCGCTTGCCTTCGTGATCGGTGATGCGGCGCGCCTCGCGCACGGCGTCGTCGAGATGCTCGGGCATCGGCATCTTTTTCAGCGCGTCTTTCGGCAAGGCGATGAGCGCTTCGCCCAGCTCCTGCAGCGCATGCATGTCGCGCTTGAGCTGGGACTTGCTCGGACGGTCGTAGCCGTGTTCGTCGGGCTCGCGCGCGTCGTCGCGGCCGGAATCGATCGGTTGGATGCGGGTTTTACGGTTCATCCCGACATTGTAGCTTGCGGTCGCATCGTGCCTGAGCCTGCCGCCGACATCGTGCGACAAAGCTTGGCGGGTGAATGCACGCCGTCCTTGCTATGATCGCGTGATACGCCAATTCCGCTGTTTCGCGACCGGTCGCGGGCGCATCGGCCGGGAATTCCGAAGCAACCACGACATGCGCGGGCGCACGCCGCCCGACTTCCAAAGGCAACCCAAAATGGCAGCAGACATGGACGTCAAGCAACGCTACTTCCCGCATACGCAGGACGAGCTGAAGGAGATCGCCTCCGACATCCTGCGCTATGCGAAGGAACTCGGCGCGACCGATGCCGCCGCCGAAATCTCCGAAGGCGATGGCCTGTCGGTGAGCGTGCGACGCGGCGATGTCGAGACCATCGAGCACAATCGCGACAAGATGGTCGGCGTGATGGTGTTCATCGGCAAGAAGCGCGGCAATGCGAGCACCGCGGATTTCACGCGCGACGCGCTGCGCGACACAGTTGCCGCCGCGTACAACATCGCGCGCTTCACGGCCGAGGACAGCGCCGCGGGCCTCGCCGATGAAGAGCTGCTGGAAAGGGCGCCGCAGGATCTCGACCTCTATCATCCGTGGGACATCGACGCGGAAGAAGCCGCGGAGATCGCACGCCGCGCCGAGGCCGCCGCGTTCGCTGTCGACAAGCGCGTGACCAACTCGGAAGGCGCGAGCGTCTCCGCGCAGCATTCGCAGTTCGTGCTCGCCACTTCGCGCGGCTTCATGGCGGGCTATCCGTACTCGCGGCATTACATCTCCTGCGCGCCGATCGCCGCGGCCGGCCGCGACATGCAGCGCGACGACTGGTACACGTCGAAGCGCGACGCCACCGGTCTTGCCGCGCCGGAAGCGGTGGGTCGTTACGCGGCCGAACGCGCGCTCGCGCGTCTCGGCGCGAGGAGCCTCGACACGCGCAAGTGCCGCGTGCTGTTCGAGGCGCCGCTCGCGGCCGGCATCCTCGGCTCGTTCGTGCAGGCGGTGAGCGGCGGCGCGCTGTATCGCAAGACCTCGTTTCTCGTCGACTGTCTCGGCAAGCCGGTGTTCGCGCCGCACGTCCAGATCGTCGAGGATCCGCACGTGAAGGGCGGCATGGGCAGCGCGCCGTTCGACGAAGAAGGCGTGCGCACGCAGCGACGCAGCGTGGTCGAAGACGGCGTGGTGCAGGGCTATTTCCTGTCGATGTACTCGGCACGCAAGCTCGGCATGAAGACGACCGGCAACGCGGGCGGCTCACACAATCTCACGATGAAGAGCCGGCACACGAAGCCCGAGGATGATTTCGAAGCCATGCTGAAAAAGCTCGACACGGGCTTGCTGCTGACGGAACTGATGGGCCAGGGCGTCAACTATGTGACGGGCGATTATTCGCGCGGCGCGTCGGGGTTCTGGGTCGAGAACGGCAAGATCGTGCACGCGGTGGAGGAAATCACGGTGGCGAGCACGCTGCAGGAAATGTTCCGCCATATCGAGGCGATCGGCGCGGATACGGTCGTGCGCGGCACCAAGGAAATCGGTTCGGTGCTGATCGAGCGGATGACGGTCGCGGGTCAGTAATCTGCGCCCTGAGGACCGTATGAAATTGCGAAGGCCCCGGACACGTCCGGGGCTTTCTCTTTTCAGCCGTGGATGCGCTCGTAAGTGACGAACGCGAAATCGAACGCGTTCGGCGGGGCGGCGCGGTGCGTTTCGCGCGACACCTCCCGCCAGTGCGCCGGGTCCGGCGCGGGGAAGCGCGTGTCACCGTCGAAGTCGGCGTCGATCTCGGTGACGATCAGCCTGTCCGCGCGTTCGAAGCCATCGCGGTACAACTGCGCCCCGCCGATCAGAAACGCTTCGTCGGCGGGCGCCAGCGCGAGCGCGGCGTCGAGGCTCGTCACGACATCGCAGCCGTCGTAGCGCCGCGAGGCATCGCGGGACACGACGATATTGCGCCGCCCGGGCAACGGTCGGCCGATCGACTCATGCGTCTTGCGGCCCATGATGATGGGCGCGCCCATCGTCGTGCGCTTGAAGAAGGCGAGGTCCTCGGGCAGGCGCCAGGGCAATTGGTTGTCGCGTCCGATCACGCCATTGCGCGCGCGGGCGACGATCAGGGTCAGCGTCGTCATGGAAAATGAGGTCGGGCAAACTGGCGCGCGCGGGCCGCGCCGCCGGGGCCACGATTCTAACCGACACTTCCGTTCCGGCCGGCGCCCGACGCGGCGCGCGGTTCACGCCTCGGGCAATTCGTCTTCCAGCGGCGGTTGCGCATGAGAAGGCTCAGGGGCTATTTCGTCCCACAACCTGACGCTGATCCCCGAGGCCGCCGGACGCGTGCCGGGTGTGCAGCCCGCTTCGTCGGCGTCATCGCGTTTTTGATGCGCGGCGGTAGCGTCATCGCGCGTTAATGAACTATCGAGAGCCATCTTGACCACATAATCCAAGTAACTATTCCCGGCGATGAAATACTCCGGAAATAAAGTAATCGTCCGACCGGTAAGAACGAATATGTGAAATCGAATGTCGAGTGGAATATGAACGCTCGTTCGATACAAAGAATTTCTTACCTCCTGGTGTGATCAAATTTAGCGAAATATGTGCCACAACCCTGCATCCGTTGCCCGGTAACGGTCTCTCAGGATCAGTGGAAAGCACGGCGCGTGAAACCTTGCGAAAACGTTTCACGCCTGAAACACAGAGGCAGAAAAACATGAACTTCTCGCGAATCCGGTATAAGATTTTGTCTTATTAAATTGTGCGCAAAGCTTTTAATAATCGTGTGAGAAATTCACGTCAGGCCCGTCCTGTCAAGCTTTTGTGGCTGATACGGCGCTTCCCGCGATATTTGTTTCCGGGCCTTCTGGGTTATAGTAGTCTCTCAAAAACAGCACACAATCAGACATAAAGGGTTTCGTGGAAGGCGTGCGTGATGTATCGCGCCGTGTCCCGGGGGCGACGTATCGAATGGCAAGTCCCTCTCCAGACGTTTTCCGCAAACGTGCGAGGGCAACGAAGTCTGCGATGTAGCGCGAGCCTGAACTACGTGACCTTTTCAACGAATGTTGAACAAAGGATCTGAATAATGGACGTCGCTCGGCGGCAACTTATCTATGTGACTCGCGATCCAGACGAGACGTTATGTGCGCGATTCGAGGAGCGCGGCTGGCACATCGAGATCGTCGCGAGTGCGCGCGACACGCGCAAGGCATTGCGAAGCGATCTGGCGACCGGCGGGTTGCTGGATCTGTCGAGTCATTTCGAATCTCATGAACTGGCGGCGTTCGAATCGTCGCTGACGATGACCAACGTGGGCTGGGTCGCGACCACTGTTGCCGGACAACTGGAAGATGCCGCCGTGCGGCGTCTGATCCGCGACTATTGCTTCGACTACGTGACGTTGCCGACGTCGAACGACCGCATCGTCGATTCCGTCGGTCATGCGTACGGCATGGTTGCGCTGCACGACGCCGCGTCGAACGACGCGCGCAGCGAAGGCCGCGCCGAGGGCGAAATGGTCGGTTCGTGCGACGCGATGCTCGCGCTCTTCCGCTCGATCCGCAAAGTCGCGATGACCGACGCACCCGTTTTCATCTCAGGCGAATCCGGCACCGGCAAGGAACTGACGGCGGTCGCCATTCACGAGCGCTCCGCGCGCCGCGATCAGCCGTTCGTTGCCATCAACTGCGGCGCGATCCCCGCGCATCTGCTGCAATCCGAGCTCTTCGGTTACGAACGCGGCGCGTTCACGGGCGCGAATCAGCGCAAGATCGGGCGCGTGGAAGCGGCCAACGGCGGCACGCTGTTCCTCGATGAAATCGGCGACCTGCCGCTCGAAAGCCAGGCGAGCCTGCTGCGCTTTCTGCAGGAGCGCAAGGTGGAGCGACTCGGCGGACATGGTTCGACGCCCGTCGATGTGCGCATCATCTCGGCGACGCACGTCGACATGCAGACCGCGATGATCGAAGGCCGGTTCCGCGCGGACCTGTATCACCGCCTGTGCGTGCTGCAGATCGACGAGCCGCCGCTGCGCGCGCGAGGCAAGGACATCGAACTGCTGGCGAAGCACATGCTCGACCGCTTCAAGAAAGACGCGAGCCGGCGTCTGCGCGGCTTCTCGCCCGATGCGATCGCCGCGATCCACAACTACGGCTGGCCGGGCAACGTGCGCGAGCTCATCAACCGCGTACGTCGTGCGATCGTGATGTCGGAAGGGCGTCAGATCACCGCGCGCGATCTCGAGCTCGGCGAATATGTCGAAGTGGCGCCGGTGTCGCTCGCGCAGGCGCGCGAGGCGGCTGAGCGGCAGGCGATCGAACTGGCGTTGCTGCGGCATCGCGGACGTCTCGGCGACGCGGCGCACGAGCTGGGCATTTCGCGCGTGACGCTGTATCGCCTGCTGTCGGCGCACGGCATGCGTCATATCGAAGTCGATGCGCCATCGGAGCACGCCACGCGCGGCTGATGCATCGCACGGCATCTCGCGAAACGGGCGCTTCGAGGCGCCCGTTTTTTCGTGCCGTTGCACCAAGCGCCCGTTCCCCGCGCTTGCTAAAATCTGTCGTTTACGTCTTCCGTTTGCGAGGGCGCGCAGCCCACCCCAGGGAACATCGAATGAAACAGTATCTCGAGCTCGTCCAGACGATCCTCGACACCGGCACTTGGCAGGAAAACCGCACGGGTATCCGCACGATCAGCATTCCTGGCGCGATGCTGCGCTTCGATCTGCAGCAGGGCTTCCCGGCCGTGACCACGAAGAAGCTCGCGTTCAAATCGGCGATCGGCGAGCTGGTGGGCTTTCTGCGTGCGTCGAAGAGCGCGGCGGATTTTCGCGCGCTCGGCTGCAAGGTCTGGGACGCCAACGCGAACGAAAACCCGCAATGGCTCGAAAATCCCTACCGGCAGGGGCCGGACGACCTCGGCGACGTCTACGGCGTGCAGTGGCGCAAGTGGCCCGCGTACAAGCTGATCGACGCCGATGCGAACGATCAGATTTCCGACGCCACCAATCGCGGCTTTCAACTCGTGACGAGCTTCGTTGAAAACGGGCGCGAGCAGGTGTTGCTGTACAAGGCGATCGATCAGTTGCGTCAGTGTCTCGACACCATCATCGAGCGCCCGACCGACCGGCGCATTCTGTTTCACGCATGGAACCCGGCGAAGCTCGACGAGATCGCGCTGCCCGCGTGCCATCTGCTTTATCAGTTCATACCGAACGCGACGACCCGCGAAATCTCGCTGTGTCTGTATATCCGCAGCAACGATGTCGGGCTCGGCACGCCTTTCAATCTGACCGAAGGCGCGGCGCTTCTGCATCTCGTCGGCAGGTTGACAGGGTACACGCCGCGCTGGTTCACGTACTTCATCGGCGACGCGCATATCTACGAGAATCAGCTCGGCATGCTGCACGAGCAGCTGAAGCGCGAGCCGTTGCCGGCGCCGCAACTCATCATCTCGGATCGCGTGCCGGATTACGCGGTGACGAAGCGCTACGAGCCGGAATGGCTGGAGAAGATCGAGCCGAAGGATTTCGCGCTCGAAGGATACAAGCACCACGAGCCGCTGACCGCGCCGATGGCCGTGTAGGCGCAGGCGCGCGTAACACGCTTTACCGCGCCTGACGCGCTGACAGAAAGTCTTCGAAATGCCGATGCCCCGCCGGCGTCACGCGCAGCACGCGGCGCTTCGCGGTGGGCTCGATCCAGCCGTGCGACTCGCACGCTTCCAGAAACGCCGCGCCGAGCGCGCCGCCCAGATGCGGCCGGCGCTCGCTCCAGTCGATGCACGTACACGCGAACCGGCGACGCCGCGCGCGCTCCGCCTTCAGGTCGATGCCGAGTTCGGCGAACGCCTGCGCGCCTTCCGGCGTCGCGTCGAGCGCGGCGGGGCCGTGCGTCTGCGCGCTCGTTAGGCCGGGATCATCGGCGGCGGCGAGCCAGTTGCGCGCGATCATCCCGTCGAAGATCTGCACGGCCAGTTCGCCCGCGAGATGGTCGTAGCACGTGCGCGCGAAGCGCATCTCCACCGGCACAGCAGAGGGCGGACGTTCCGGCGTGCGTTGCGGCGCGCTCGCCCGCGCGAGATTGGCGAGCGCTTCGATGGCGGCGGCGATATCCGGCGTCGCGATGCGGTAGTAGCGGTGCCGGCCGCTCACTTCGAGCGCGAGCAGGCCGCCTTCGGTCAGCCGCGCGAGATGGCCGCTCGCCGCCGATGGCGACAGTCCCGCGATCATCGTCAGTTCGCCGGCCGGGCGCGCGGTGCCGTCCATCAGCGACCAGAGCATCGCGGCGCGGCCCGGATCGGCAATCAGCGCGCCGATGCGCGACAGGCCGGGAAAATGGCGTGCGCGCGAGTCGGTGTCGTCGAGCAGGGAATTCATGGCGATATCCTTTTGTCGATGCCTTCATGCTAGCGCGTCATCGCAACCGATGTTTCACCGTGCGCCGAAATGTCGATGCGCGAGGCCGGCGCTAGAATGACCGCTTGCATGTCCGAAGCAGCAGGGGAAATCGTCATGACCAGATTCATACTTGCCAGCGTGCTCGCCGCGCTGATGCTGTGCGCGGGATGCGCTGGCGGGCCGTCGTCATCGGCGGGCGGCGGTGGCGGCAGCATCACGATGTACGGCACGATCGATCGGGGCATCACCGTTCACGACTAGCGAATTTTCGCTTCGTATAATCGGCGTCACATGCCTCCAACGATGACGCCCATGAACACGCCCACTTCCTCTCCCATTCCCGCGGTCCCGAAAAGCCGCGCCGAAACCACCTTCCGCTTTCTTGCCGAGCCCACTTCGGTGAACTTCGGCGGCAAGGTGCACGGCGGCGCGCTGATGAAATGGATCGACGAAACTGCTTACGCATGCGCCGCGATGTGGTCCGGCCGCTATGCAGTGACCGTGAGCGTCGGCAATATCCGCTTCCGGCGGCCGATTCTCGTCGGCAATCTGGTGGAATTGCGCGCCCGCGTGGTGTCGACCGGGCGCACCAGCATGCATATCCACATCTCCGTGCATGCGGGCGATCCGAAAGTCGGCGAGTTGCAGCAGACGACCGATTGCCTGATGGTGTTCGTCGCCGTCGATGAGAAAGGGCAGCCCACGCCCGTGCCTTCGTTCGTGCCAGAGACGGATGAGGAAAAGCGGCTCGCCAAATATGCGATGGACGTCAAAGATGCGCTCGATGCGATCGTCGAGCTGAAGCCGGAGGAAGTGGCGGCGGGGAAGGTTTGAAAGTCCACATTCATTGTAGTAACATCACTACGTTGAATGTGAAAGGAGGGCGCCGCCATGAGCATCACGACCCTATCCAGCAGGGAACTCAATCAGGACGTAACTCGCGCCAAAAAAGCGACCAAGGATGGACCCGTGTTCATTACGGACCGTGGCAGGCCAGCGCACGTGCTGTTGAGCATCGAGGAATATCAGCGGCTTGCGGGCAAGAAGCGAAGCCTCGTCGATGCGCTGTCGATGCCCGGTCTCGCTGAGATCGACGTCGAATTTCCGCGTTCCCGCGCGCTTCCCCGTGCTGCCGACATCGAATAATGTTTTTGCTCGATACCAACGTCATTTCCGAACTACGCAAAGCCGGCGACGGCCGCGCCGATGCCAATGTCATCGCCTGGCTGTCGAGCGAGGATGCAACGGACTTCTACGTTTCCGCCGTGACCCTGTTCGAACTCGAATTGGGCATTCTCCGCATGGAACGGCGCGACGCCGAGCAGGGCGCGCGGCTGCGCACCTGGATGCGCACCCGTGTCCTTCCTGAATTCGCCGAACGGACCTTGCCGCTCGATTCGACCGTGGCGATGCGCTGCGCCAGGCTCCACGTACCCGACCCCCGTCCCGAGCGGGATGCCTATATCGCGGCCACTGCCATCGTGCACGGCATGACGGTCGTGACGCGAAATGTCGCCGACTACGCGCCGTGCGGCCTTCGCGTCATCAATCCGTGGGACGCTTCGCCAGCCTAGAATCGGGCGCGGCGATACTGCAGACTTACTTCTCCCCCACCATATCGCCCGGCTTGACCCACTCCTCGAACTGCTGCTCGGTCACATGCCCGAGTGCGAGCGCGGCGGCCTTCAGCGTCGTGCCTTCCTTGTGCGCTTTCTTCGCGATCTGCGCGGCCTTGTCGTAGCCGATGTGCGGGTTGAGCGCCGTCACGAGCATCAGCGATTCGTTGAGCAGGCTGTCGATGCGCTTCTCGTTCGGCTCGATGCCCACCGCGCAGTTGTCGTTGAAGCTCCGCGCGCCGTCCGCAAGCAGGCGCACGGACTGCAGCACGTTATGCGCGATCATCGGCCGGAACACGTTCAGCTCGAAGTTGCCGCTCGCGCCGCCGAAGTTCACCGCGACGTCGTTGCCGAAGACCTGGCAGCACAGCATCGTCACGGCTTCGGACTGCGTCGGGTTCACTTTGCCCGGCATGATGGAACTGCCCGGCTCGTTCTCCGGAATCGACAACTCGCCGAGCCCGCAGCGTGGCCCGCTCGACAGCCAGCGGATGTCGTTGGCGATCTTCATCAAGCCCGCGGCGACGGTCTTCAACGCGCCGTGCGCGGCGACGAGCGCGTCGGCGGCGGCCATCACCTCGAACTTGTTCGGCGCGGTCTCGAAGGGGAGCTTCGTGAGCTTGCCGATCGCGGCCGCGACCTTCGCCGCGAATTCCGGATGCGCGTTCAGGCCGGTGCCGACCGCCGTGCCGCCTTGCGCCAGCTGATACAAATGCGGCAGCGTCGCCTCGACATGCCGGATGCCCTGATCGATCTGCGCGACGTAGCCCGAAAACTCCTGGCCAAGCGTGAGCGGCGTCGCGTCCTGAAGGTGCGTGCGGCCGATTTTCACGATCTTTTCGAAGGCCTTCGCTTTCTTGTCGAGCGTATCGCGCAGCGTCTTCAGCGACGGGATCAGATGCGCGTGGATGGCCACCGCCGCCGCGACGTGCATCGCCGTCGGGAACACGTCGTTCGATGACTGTCCGCGGTTCACGTCGTCGTTGGGGTGGACGAGGCGCTCTTCGCCGCGCGGCCCGCCCATGATCTCGCTCGCGCGATTGGCGATCACCTCGTTCAGGTTCATGTTGGTCTGCGTGCCCGAGCCGGTTTGCCACACGGCGAGCGGAAATTCATCGGGATGCTTGCCGTCGATGATTTCCTCGGCCGCCTGCATGATCGCCTTGGCCTTCTTCGCGTCGAGCACCTTCAGCCCCTGGTTCACTTCGGCGGCCGCGTGCTTGACGATCGCGAGCGCCGTGATCAGTTCCGGCGACTGCTTTTCCGTCGAAATCTTGAAGTTCTGCAGCGAGCGCTGGGTTTGCGCGCCCCAGAGCTTGCCGTTCGGCACGGCGATCTCGCCGAACGTGTCCTTCTCCATCCGTACGTCGCCCTTCGCGTTCTGTGTCATGGCCTGAGATTCCCTCGAAATTGGATCAGAGCTGTTTGTCGACGGGCAGGAGCATGAAAACGCCCGTCATCAGGTTGCGATAAAAACCCGCCTCGGGATCGAAATTCCAGGTGACGAGGCTGTCGTTCTCCTCGGCGGTCCAGACGAGGCCCGACTCCGGCGTGCCCGTGCGCCGCAGCTCGTCGGTGACCGCCGCGCTCGCCAGTTGCACCCGCCAGCTCACCTTCGGCGAGATGCCATCGGCGAAGAGCTGGGCTGCTTCGCTGGCGATGGCCTTGTCGTGAATCACGAGCGCGAGCTCGGTGTTCAGCTTCGCCGAGCGCGGATCGAGATTCATGGAGCCGATCACGAGGATACTCCGATCGATCACATAGGCCTTCGCATGCAGGCTCGCGCGCGATTGCGAACCGAACAGGCCCGCGCGCGGACTGGCTTCGCCTTCCGCCTGAATCGGCTTGAATTCGTACAGCTCGACGCCGTTTTGCAGCATCGGCACGCGATACGGCGCGTAGCCGGCCTGCACGGCGACGGCGTCGGTGGCGGCGAGCGAGTTGGTCAGCACCGCGACGCGCACGCGACGCTTCGTCAACGCGCCGAGCGCCTTCACGCCCGCATCGTGCGGCACGAAGTAGGGCGAGATGATCAGGAATTCGCTCTGCGCGTCTTTCAGCAGATCGACGAGGCGCGTCATCGGCGGGCTCTTGTAGTCGTCGCTCGGATGCTCGATCTTCGACGGCGAATCGACCCAGAACTCCGTCGGCGCCCACACGAGCCCCATCTCGCCGCGCGAAATCTGCTGCGCGAGCGGCGTCGCGTTGAGCGGCTTCGCGTTCAGCGGATCGGCCTGCTGGCGCCAGTGCGCACGCAGATCGTCGCGGGTCTTGTCGAGCTCGGACGGATCGAACTTCTGCTTGTTCAGCGCACGCAGCGGGTAGGCGAGCGAGCTGTTCCAGTAGTCGTCGAAACTCGCGGAAATCTGCTGCGTGACAGGGCCGGCCGCGAAGACATCGAGATCGCGGAACTGCAGCGTCGGGCTCGCGCTGAAGTATTCGTCGCCGAGATTGCGCCCGCCGACGATCGCGATCTGGTTGTCCGCGATCATCGCCTTGTTGTGCATGCGGCGCGTGAAGTGGCTCAGGTTCGTGAAGAAGTTCTGCGTGCGCTCCGAGAAGCTGCGCTGTGCGCTGCCGTACGGGTTGAACACGCGGATTTCGATCTTGTCGTGCGAGTTCAGCGCCGCCATGATGCGGTCGATGTCCTTGAAGTTCAGATCGTCGACGAGCATGCGCACCCGCACGCCACGATCCGCTGCGTGGAGCGCGGCGCCGAGCAGCAGCTTGCCGGTGTTGTCTTCCTCGGCGATGTAGTACTGCATGTCGAGGGTCTTCGTGGCCGCGCGCGCGAGTGCGATGCGGGCCTGAAGCGCATCGGTGCCGGTGCGCAGGAGGCGCACGGCGGACTCGTTCGGATGCTGCCGTTCCTGCGGCGCGAGCGCGGCCGCGAGGGGCGTCGCTTCGCTCGTGGAGAGCGCCTGGCTCTCCTGGCGGTCGAGCGCCGTCGCGGGCGGGCGCTCCGCGCAGGCGGCGAGCGCCGTCATCATCACGACGATGGCCACGTTGCGCACGGCGGCGCCAAACCGTCCTGTCGACGTCACACGCCGATTTACATCATCTTGAGTACGCGCTGCCACTTCCCCGATCCCCCGGCTTTCCGACACTACGATTCCTCGTTTTAGTTGTTCCGGCTCGCACGTGTTCACACGTGCGGCGGACGAAAGGTGAAAAGCAAGAAGCGTTCTTGCGCCTTGCGTCTCAAAATATTTTAAGGGGAATCGGCAAACGGCCGTGCGGGACGCCGCGCGCGCCGCAGGAAACAAAGCGAAAGGACGAAAAAAAGCCCGCTGGCTGAAAGCGGGCTGACAACCCCTGTCACAGATGTCTCAAGGAGGAGACGGCTTCATCGTAGCAATGCGCCCCGCGCGGACCAACCAAGCATTCCTGCTTTGCATATCGGTGCGTAACTCGGGTGCTTATCAACCGTGGCCATGCGGCGCGGCGCTCGCGGCATCGGCATCGTCGGGCCTGGGCGCGACGCCCGTCTCGATGAACCGCCGGCTGATGCGATGAAACCGCAGCGTCATCAAGGCTGCGACGCTCGCGAGGCCCGCAGCGAGGCCCCACCACAATCCCTTCGCGCCGAGTTCGAAGTGGAACGCGAGCACGTAGCCGGTCGGAAAGCCGACGCCCCAGTAGCCGAACGCGGCGGCGAGCATCGGGATGCGCGTGTCCTTCAGGCCGCGCAGACAGCCGGAGCCGACCGTCTGCATGCCGTCGACGATCTGGAACACTGCCGCGACGCCCAGCAGCGATGCCGCGAGTGCGACGGTATGCGCGTTGGCGGGATCGTCGAGATGCAGATACATGCCGACGATCGCGCGTGGCACGGTTATCAGCACGAGCCCCGAGCACATCATGAACCCGACGCCGAGCGCGAGCGCGACGAAGCCCGCATGCCGCGCCGCAACGGGCACGCCCGCACCGACCCAGTAGCCGACGCGCACGTTCGCCGCCTGACCGATCGCGAGCGGCACCATGAACGCGACCGACGCGACATTGAGCGCGATCTGATGCGCGGCGAGCGGCGCTTCGCCGAGCAGGCCGACCATCATGCCAGTGGCGAGAAAGAGCGTCGATTCCACGCCGTAGGTGATGGCGACCGGCCAGCCGATGCTGAACAGTTCGCCCATCAGCGGCAGACGCGGGCGGGCGCGCGTGACGAAATGCTTGTAGCGCGGGCGCAGGTGCAGTACCGCGACGAGCGCGATCGCGATGCCCCATACGGTGATCGCGGTCGCCGCCGCCGAGCCGAGGAAACCTTCGCGCGGCAGACCGTACGCGCCGTGGATCAGCCCGTAGTTGAGAAAGCCGTTGACGAAGACGCCGCCGATCGAAATCCACAGGAGCCTGCGGGCCGCGCCGATCGCGGGGAGAAACGCGCGCATCATCCCGACGCCGATGAGACTGCCCGGCGTCCCCCAGCGCAAAACCGCACAGTATTCGCCGACGTTCTTCGCGAGCGTCGCGGGCTCGTGGAACGCGAGCAGAATCGGTTCGGCATAGCTCAGCAGCACGAACGCGGGCACGGCCAGCAGCACCGAGAGCACGAGCCCCGTCCAGTAGATTCCTGGCACGCGGTCTTCGGCATTCGCGCCGCGTGCATGCGCGACCGACACGGAAACCGACGTCAGCACGCCCTGCAAGAGCGTCACGACGACGAAGAAGAGGTTCGCGCCGAGACCGCCCGCGGCGAGCGCGTCCGGGCCGAGCGAGCCGAGCAGGATGGTGTCGGTGACGCCCATCGCCATCTGCGAAAGTTGCGCGATGGCGAGCGGCGCGGCGAGGCGCGCCGTATCGACGGCGTGACGCGAGAGACTCGGCGGTCCTTGATGCGCGCGTGCGGCGCGCGTGACGTGCGGTTGCATGGTCGATCGGATTCGAAACGATGACGGCGCATCAGTCAGTGCACTGAACGCCGCGGACTGGAGAGCGAAGGGACGTGAGGCTCGAGCGCAAACGCGCTGATGGAAACCGACGCTGAAACCAGAACGAAAGACGACTAGCTTATTGCGTCGCGTGCCGCATGTCGATCACCCGTTCGCTTATGGCCGGGTTTTGGCAAGCGCGCGGCGTGCGCGCGCAAGTCGTCGCGAAGCTATTTGGGCGCGCGTACCTGAATGGTCTGGCCGTCGAGCTTCACTTTCTGGCCCGCGCGGATCTTGCAGGTCTTGCGCATCTCGATCTGGCCGTCGACGGTGACGTCGCCCATCGCGACGCGCGCCTTCGCCGAGCCGCCGCTGTCCGCGAGACCCATCAGCTTGAGCAGGTTGTGAAGTTCGATGTAGTCGCCCGTGAGGGTGAATTGAAGTGCAGGCATGGGACGGTGAAACGGGAAAGGCCTCCATGATAAACCACCGCCGCCGCTCTTCCGGGCATGCGCCGTGCTGTTCGCATCGCGGACGCCGGTAATACGGTCGCCATGCGCAGTGAATGGCAAATGTAGCCAGATGAAACCGTCGGTAACAATGACTGGTTTTCGAGAACTCGCCAGACCGCACGCCGTCCGACTGTTTGATCGATGCAGCTTCGGTCATCTTTCCAATCGACAAAAGTCGCGCGGATCGCTCGTTTCATTTTCGTCAGAGCGCCGCCGACGCCAACTACAGAGAGGACTAGCTCATGACTCGCGCACGAATCCTTTTGATCGGCTCCGCCATCGCCACGCTCGCCGCATCCGGCGCTTATGCGCAGACCACGACGCAACCCGCGCCGGTTCAGCCGCAAACCATGCAGCCTGCGCCGGCACAGATGCCGGGCCAAATGGCCGGACAAGCGCCCGTGACGCCGCCGCCGCATAACGTCGTCGCGCCGGCGCCGACCGATCCCCTCGTCCAGCGTCGCAACGCGAACGCCGAGGCGAACGCGGAATATCGCGCGTCGAAGAAGGCATCGAAGGCCGAGTTGAAGGCGCAGAACCAGCAGGCCAAGGCGCAGTACAAGGAAGAACTGCAGAACGCCAAGATCAACCGCAAGGCCGACAAGGACGCCGCCAAGGCCGAACTGAACGCGACGGAGCCGGGCACGCCGAAGGACGCGGGCCTGCAGCACTGACCGTGATGCGTCATCGAAAACTAGGGAGAACATCATGAATCGAAAAACCCATGCACTGCTGGCCGCGTTGATGGCGGGAACGTTCGCGAGCGTGAGCGTGGCATCGTTCGCGCAGACGACGAGCGACGCCCCGACGAAGGCCGATCAGAAGGCCGCGAAGAAGCAGGCCGAAGCCGACAAGGACTCCGCCGTCGCGCAGGCCAAGGCCGACAAGAAGAAGACGGAAGCGCAATCCGAAGCCAACGAAGCCGCCGCCGACGCGAAAGTGAAGAACGCGAAGAAGGCGCAGTAACGCTCACCGAAGCAGCGATGCGAGCCCGGTTCCCTGCGGACCGGGCTCGCTGCATTTGGGGCCGAAAGCGTAACCGGCCCAAAGACTTGCGCGCGCGGGTTGTATGGATATACAGTGTGCGTCACCCGATTCCCGCCGCCTTTCTTCCGTGCTCACGCTTCCCGATACCGCCGACGCCGCTTCCCAATCCACCGCCGAATCCACGGCAAAGCAGGTCGCCGACTATCTCGCGAAGCTCAACGCGGCGCAGCGCGAGGCCGTCGAATTCGGCGTCGATGAACCCGACCGTCGTGGCGGACCGCTGCTCGTGATCGCGGGCGCGGGCTCGGGCAAGACCAACACGCTCGCGCATCGCGTCGCGCATCTGCTGGTGAAGGGCGCGGACCCGCATCGCATCCTGCTGCTCACGTTTTCACGGCGCGCGGCGCTCGAAATGACCCGGCGCGTGTCTCGCATCGCGATGAACGCGCTCGGGAAAAAGAGCGCCATCGCGCAGGGTTTGACGTGGTCGGGCACGTTTCATGGAGTGGGCGCGCGCTTGCTGCGCGACTACGCCGATCTCGTCGGACTTGCGCCGTCGTTCACGATCAACGATCGCGAAGATTCCGCCGATCTCATGAATCTCGTGCGGCATGAACTCGGTCTGTCGTCGAAGGAAAAACGCTTTCCGGCCAAGTCGACGTGCTTCGCGATCTACTCGCGCGTCGTCAACACGGGCGCGTCCCTTGCCACCGTGCTCGATCAGTCGTATCCGTGGTGCGGCGAATGGGAAGCCGATCTCAAGCGCCTCTTTGCCGCTTACGTCAGCGCGAAACAGGCGCAAAGCGTGCTCGATTACGATGATCTGCTGCTCTACTGGTCGCATCTCGCGGCGGAGCCGTCGGTGGCCGCGGATCTCGCGAGCCGTTTCGATCACGTGCTCGTCGACGAATATCAGGACACGAATCGGCTGCAGGCGTCGATCCTTCTCGCGATGAAACCGGACGGGCGCGGCCTCACGGTCGTCGGCGACGATGCGCAGTCCATCTATTCGTTCCGCGGCGCGACGGTGCGCAATATCCTCGATTTCCCCGGCCATTTCGATCCGCCCGCCGCGACCGTCACGCTCGAGCGCAACTATCGCTCGACGCAGCCGATTCTGGAGGCGTCGAACGCGGTGATCGGACTTGCGTCCGAGCGCTACACGAAGAACTTGTGGACCGACAAGGCATCGGCGCAAAAGCCGCGCGTCGTCTGCGTCGCGGACGAGGCGGATCAGGCGCGTTATGTCGTCGAGAAAGTGCTGGAGGCGCGCGAATCGGGCATGAAGCTGAAGGCGCAGGCGGTGCTCTTTCGCGCGGCGCATCACAGCGCGACGCTCGAAATCGAGCTCACGCGCCGGAACATTCCGTTCGTGAAATTCGGCGGCCTCAAGTTTCTCGATTCCGTGCACGTGAAGGACGTGCTCGCAGTGTTGCGCTGGGCGGAGAATCCGCGCGATCGCGTCGCGGGCTTTCGCGTCGCGCAACTTTTGCCGGGTGTCGGCCCGGCGATTGCCGGGCGCTTGCTGGATAGCGTGAGCGCGCCCGACGCGGTGGCATCGAGCGCAATCGCTGCGTTCCAGGCGCCCGCGCGCGCCAGCGATGACTGGCCGCGCTTCGTCGGCCTGATGGCGAAGCTCTGCGGCCGCGAATCCGGCTGGCCTGCCGAATTCGAGATGATTCGCCGCTGGTACGAGCCGCATCTGGAGCGCAATCACGAAGACGCCGCGATCCGCATCGGCGATGTATTGCAGATGGAGAGCATCGCGTCGACGTACCCGACGCGCGAGCGTTTCCTCACCGAGCTCACGCTCGATCCGCCCGACGCGACGAGCGACGAATCCGGCGTGCCGTTGCTCGACGAGGACTATCTGATTCTCTCGACCATTCACTCGGCGAAGGGGCAGGAGTGGCGCAACGTGTTCGTGCTGAACGGTGTGGATGGCTGCATTCCGTCCGATCTCGGCACGGGCAGCGACGAGGAAATCGATGAAGAACGGCGTCTGCTATACGTCGCGATGACGCGCGCGAAGGAAGACTTGCACATCGTCACGCCACAGCGTTTCTACGTGCACAACCAGACGCATCTCGGCGACCGGCACGTATGGGCGCAGCGCACGCGCTTCATCCCGCCGCATCTGATGCAGAACTTCGAGGCGGCGGCGTGGCCACCGGTTGTTGCGCCTGCCGCGCCGACGGCTGCGGGGCTCGCGGCGGCCGCGAAGGCGAAAATCGATATCGCGGCGCGCCTGAAAGGCATGTGGGACTGAAACGCCTATCTCGGCGCGCGTGACGTGCTCGGCGCACGCGGCGCCGGCGCGAAGATGCTGCGTAGCCAAGCGGCGAAACGTGTGAAGCCGTCGTGAGGCTCTTCGACGAAAAGCTCGGGCCGCAGCGAGCGCAGGTATTCGAGCACCTGTTGCGCTTCCTGCTTCTGGATCGAGCCATAAACGATGCCAAGACGCAGCAGGCAGCGCAATTCGCCGAGCTTTTCGCGCGCCGTCGAACCGATGCTCGTCTCCACCGAAATCTTCGTTTCGTACACGCGCTGGCGCAGCGAATCGGCGAGGCGCCATGCGGGCGTCTGCATCTTTTCCTCGACCTCGCGGATATCCGCCGCCGCCGATTTGATCTGCGACGCGAGCATGTCCACTTGCGACACGTCGCCCTTTGCTTCGGTGACGATCGCCATCGCCCATTCGCGCGACGCTCGCACGAGATCCTCCGCGGTCCAGTCGGCGCGGATAGCGAATGCGAAGCCGTGCTCGGCCGCCTGACGAATCAGGATTTCGACGACGTCGGGAAACTCCTTGTCGAGCGCGCGCTTCGCCCACGCGTACTGGCCGTGCGTGAGCATGCGCTGCACGGCCTGCTCGGTGAGCGGCGTGTTGTTGTCGAGCAGCTTCGCGCGCAGGAAGTCCTCGAACGACGGCGTGACGAATTGTGGATCGAGCTTCAGCGACAGACGCAAAAACGCTTCGAAGTCGCGTTCCAGCGAAGCAATCGTCTCGTCGCGAAGCGAAAGGGTGATTTGACGCATGTTGGTTCCCGGTTCCGCCCTTCGGTGCCCCGAGGGCGGGAAATGCTGGCGGCGCCGCTCTTGCAGGCGGAGTCCATTCGTTTCTGATATCGGCGCGCTTTCCGGGAACTTGAGACTTCTTCGAGGCTTTTTGAAAGCCGATCGGCAGTGAATCGGCGGAAAACGTTTAGCGCAGCACGACGAACTGCCACAGGAAAAACACCGCGAGCGACACCGCAATCGTCAAAAGCGGCCGTTTCGTGAACACGCAAACGATGACTGCGACGAGCGCCGCCACCAGTTGCGGATTACGCCACGTGAGTTCGGCGCCGTTGCCGTGCGGCGAGACGGTCATCGGCACGATGATGGCGGTGAGCACCGTCACCGGCACGAACGAGAGCGCGCTGCGCACGACCCGCGGAAAGGGCAGGCGCTCGCCCAGCACGAAAACGGCCGCGCGGATCACGTAGGTCACGAGCGCCATCCCGATGATCAACCAGACGTAATTCATCGTCATTGCGTGCGCTCCTTGGCGTTTTTCAGGCGATGCTTCGTCGGCGGCCGGTTTTCCATCAGCGTGAGCACCATGCCCACCGCGACGCCCACGAACACGGCGGCGAGCAGGCCGAGCTTGTACGGCCAGCCTTGCCACGCGAACGACAGCACGCCGGACGCCGCCGCCGCCGCGACGAAGCGCACCGCGACGAGTTGCGGCACGATGATCGCGATGAACGTCGCGACCATCGCGAAGTCGAGGCCGAGCGATTTCAGGCCGGGGAACGCCGCGCCGAACAGCAGGCCGACGAGCGTCCACAGTTGCCAGTTCAGGTACATCGAGAGGCCCGAGCCGAGGAAATAGTGCGGTCCGGTCTCGCCCGGCGCGCGCTTCTGATAGTGCGCGTAGGCGACGGCAAAGACTTCGTCGGTCATGACGCCCGCGAGCGCCCAGCGCCAGCGGCGCGGCAGATGCGCGACATAGGGCGCGAGCGTCGCGGAATAGAGCACGTGACGCAGATTGACGACGAGCGTCGTCGCCCAGATGACGGCGAAGCTCGCGTGCGATGCGATCAGCCCGACCGCGATGAACTGCGCCGAGCCGGCGAACACGGCGAGCGACATCAGCTGGCCGTGCCAGAGCGTCAGCGGACTCGCGGTGACGAGCGTACCGAAGATCACGCCGAAGGGCGCGGCGCCGATCATCATCGGGATGGTGTCGCGGGCGCCGGCGGCGAATTCGCGCAAAGGTGTTGCTTTCAAGATGTCCTCCTATGGAAGCGAGGATACGCAAACCGCCGCTTCGAATGCTTGTACGTTCTTGCGCTTTCCTGCCGCCGATCCCGCCGATGCGCTCAGCGCCAGCGGCCGGGCGGCACGCCGAACGTGCGTTTGAAATGGCGCGTGAAATGGCTTTGATCGGTGAAGCCGCTCGCCGCGGCGACATCGGTGACGGATGCGCCCGCGCGCAACGCGGGCAGCGCGCGCACGATGCGCAACTGATTGCGCCACGCGTGCGGCGCAAGACCGGTTTCGCGCGTGAAGAGGCGAGCGGCGTGAAAGGTCGAGAGGCCGACCGTTTGCGCGAGTTCGGCGAGGGTCAGCGGTTCGAGCAGATCGTCGGCGAGGCGGGATTTCATCGTCGCGACGCGACGGGCGTCCGCAGCGAGCGGCGCGATATCCGGGCGCTCGAGCGCGTGGCGGCCGAGCAGCGTCGTCGTCGCATCGACGAGGGCGAGTTCCGCGGCGAGCGGATCGGCGCCTTCTTCCAGCAGCCGATGCGCGATCACCAGCCGCCGCGCCAGATCGGGATCGCGAATGATGTCGACCGGAAACCACGGCGGCGACGTCGTTTGCGCCGACATGTCGCGCGCGAGCGCCTCGACGAACGGCACAGGCAGATAGAACACGCGATAACGCCAGCCCGCATCGACGGCCCGCGCGCCCGTGTGCACTTCGCCGGGATTGATCACCGGCACGGAGCCGGCTTCGGCGACGTGATGCGCGCCGCGATAGTCATAGCACTCCGCGCCCGCTTCGATCACTGGCACGGTGTAGGCGTCGTGCCAGTGCGGCGTGAACTCGTGATCGTAGTATTCGGCGGTGACCATGTCCGCGTCCGGCACGAGCGGCGAGCGCCAGTAGTGTGCGGCATTGCGGAAGCGGGCGGCGGTCATGGCGCGAAGAAGGGGAACGGAAGCGGGGAAGGGTCAGCGGAATCGCACAGTTTACAACTTTGTTTCGCCCCGGACCGGACAGTTGCGCGTCACTTCACCGGTATGGTCGTGCCCGCGGGAACCGGCACCGCCGTCACGCTGTTCTTCGGGCTGCCGGTTGCGACGCGGTCGCTGTAGGTCATATAGACGAGCGTGTTGCGCTTCGCATCGACGATGCGCACCACATGCAGCGTCTTGAAGATGAACGACATGCCCGCCGAGAACACGTCGGTCTTCTGCTTGAGCGGCTGCGCGATCTTGATCGGGCCGACCTGGCGGCACGCGATCGACGCTTCGGTCGGGTCTTCCGCGATGCCGAGCGTGCCTTTCACGCCGCCCGTGCGCGCCCGCGACACATAGCAGGTCACGCCTTCGACAAGCGGATCGTCGTAAGCCTCGACCGTGACGCGGTCCGAACCGGTGAAGCGGAAGTTGGTGTTGACGCTGGCGATTTCTTCGGCGTGCGCGAGGCCCGCGCCGGAAATCAGGGTGAGCGTTGCGGCGAGCGCGCGGGCAGAGCGTTTCATCGGCAGCCTTCGGAAAAGAGAAAGGGCGTCGTATTGTATCGACGCCCCTGGCTCTTTTGATGCATTGCCGCGTTGCCGGTCAATGAAAGATCAGATACAGAATCACCAGAACGATCACCGGTACGCCGAGCAGCCATCCGAGTAGGTAAGGCATGGTGTCCTCCTTCGAGTGTTGTTTGTTGACGATTCCAGTATCGCGGGGAGGATTGGTTTGCGTTAGCCGTGCGCGTCCGAAATCCATGTAGGCCGCGTCCTATCATCACTTTCGCGCGGCTTACAAATTCGTAATGTCATCGGATTTAAGCGGCGCGGTTTTTCTTCGCCGGCCGGTCGCGATACAGCGTTCGCACGTAGTCGAGATGCGCGCCGGCGCACTCGCGCGCCCGCGCCGGATCGCGCGCGACGATCGCCTCGAAGATCGCGCGATGCTGCGCCATCAGGCTCGCTTCGACTTCGTCGTCGTAATCGACGAGCCGATGCGACGTGAGCATCGATTCGCGGACCAATTCGTCGAGTCCGTGCATCACGTGCGCGAGCGCGACGTTGTGCGTCGCGTCCGCGATCGCGAGATGGAACGCCGCGTCTTTCTCCGCGATGCGCGTGCTTTTCTCGGCGACGGCGCTCTGCAGCGCGTCGAAAGCGGTGGCGATGCGCTCGAGATCGGCTTCGGTCGCGCGCTCGGCGGCATAGGCGGTGGATAGCGTCTCGAGTCCATGCCGCAGTTCGAGCACGTCGGCGCTCGCGTTCGGCTGTTCTTCGAGCAGCGCCGCGAGCGGATGCGACACGAGCGGCGCGGTCACATCGGACACGACGAAGCCGCCGCGCCCGGCCGAACGGATGAAACCGTCCGATTCGAGCCGGATCAGCGCCTCGCGCAGCGACGGGCGCGACACGTTCAACTGCTCGGCCAGATCGCGCTCGGCGGGCAGGCGCTGACCCGGCAACAGCGTGCCGTTCGAAATCAGCTCGCGAATCTGCCCGGACACGACGTCGGAGAGGCGCACGCGGGCGTAGGAATGCGCATGGACAGGCTGGAAAGTCATCGTTCGACGCGAAGGCAGGTTGAAAGCATGGGATTGCCCGAGTTTGACACGAATGAGGCATCTCTTTAAAGTCTTGGTCAGACCAAGCTTACCAAATTCCCCACACGTCGAGGCACCCGATCTCCATGAAAGTCGCTTTGTTCGTTCCCTGTTTCATCGACGCCTTTTATCCGCAGATCGGCATAGCCACGCTGGAGCTGCTCGAGCGGCTCGGGCTCGACGTCGACTATCCGCAGGATCAGACCTGCTGCGGCCAGCCGATGGCCAATAGCGGCGCACTTAAGGAAGCCGCGGGCGCCGAGCGCGTGTTCGCCCGCAATTTCGCCGATTACGACTGCATCGTCGGGCCGTCGGCGAGTTGCGTGCATCACGTGCGCGAGCACTTCACGTCGATCGAACAGACGAGCGCGGTGCAGAAGGTGCGTGGCAATACGTACGAGCTCGTCGAATTCCTGCACGACGTGCTCGAGGTGCGCGAGTTTCCCTGGGCCGAGTTTCCGCATCGTGTCGGGCTGCACAACAGTTGCAGCGCGGTTCGGCATCTGCGCGAGACATCGAATTCGGAAGTCGCGGGCGCACGCTTTTCGAAGCCGCGCGCGCTGCTCGACGGCGTGAAGGGCATCGAATTCGTGTCGCCCGCGCGCCCCGACGAGTGCTGCGGTTTCGGCGGCACGTTTTCCGTGACGGAAGAAGCCGTGTCCGTGCGTATGGGACAGGACAAGGTGCGCGATCACGTCGGCGCGGGCGCGGAGTACATCGTGTCGGGCGACATGTCGTGTCTCATGCATCAGCAAGGCTGCGCCGAACGCATGAAGCTCGATGCGAAGTTCATCCACATCGCGCAGGTTCTGAACGGAGCGCGGGCATGAGCAAAACCGTGAGTAAGACCGTTCGTATCGATCACGCCAAGGCGGCGAGCGCGTTCCTGCAAAAGCCGGATCACGTCGCGTTCCACGACAAGCGATTGTGGGATTTGCGCTCCAAGCGCGATGCGCAGGCGCACGGAATTCCCGAATGGGAAACGATGCGCGAGCTCGCGTCGGGCATCAAGGAGCACACGCTGTCGAATCTCGCGGACTACATCGGGCAATTCGTCGATCAGGCCGAGCGTAACGGCGTCGTCGTGCATTTCGCGGCGAATGCACAGGAGCATAACGAACTCGTCTACAAGCTGATGAGCGAGCGCGGCATGACATCGCTCGTGAAGAGCAAGTCGATGCTCACCGACGAGTGCTACATGCGCGACTACCTGGAGCCGCGCGGCATCACCGTGATGGAAACCGATCTCGGCGAGCGCATCCAGCAGCTCGATCATCAAGACCCGAGCCACATGGTCGTGCCGGCCGTGCACAAGCTGCGCGCGGACGTGGCCGATCTGTTCGGCAAGACCATCGGCACTGATCCGAAGAACAGCGACATCCACTATCTCGCCGAAAGCCAGCGCATGCACACGCGGCCGTATTTCGTGCGCGAGAAGACGGCGGGCATGACCGGCTGCAATTTCGCCGTCGCGGAAACGGGCACGGTCGTCGTCTGCACGAACGAGGGCAACGCGGATTTGTCGGCGAACGTGCCGCCGCTGCATATCGCGTCGATCGGCATCGAAAAGCTCATTCCGACGATCGCCGATCTCGGCGTCTTCGTGCGCATGCTGTCGAGGAGCGCGCTCGGCTCGCCGATCACGCAATACACGTCGCACTTTTGCAAGCCGCGGCCGGGCACGGAGATGCACTTCATCCTCGTCGATAACGGCCGCACCGAACGGCTCGCGATGGATGACTTCTGGTACTCGCTCAAGTGCATCCGCTGCGGCGCGTGCATGAACACGTGCCCGGTGTATCGGCGAAGCGGCGGCTTGTCGTATGGCGGCACGTATTCCGGGCCGATCGGCGCGATCATCAACCCGACTTACGATCTGAAGCGCTACAGCGCGCTGCCGTTCGCATCGACGATGAACGGAAGTTGCACCAACGTGTGCCCGGTGAAGGTGAATATCCACGAGCAGATTTACAAGTGGCGCGCGGTGATCGCCGAGAAGCACGAGGTGCCGTTCGTCAAGCAGGAAGTCCTGAAGATGGCCGGGCGGCTGCTCGCGAGTCCGACGCTTTATCGCGCGACGGTCGCATCGCTCGGCGGCGCGTTGAAGCGCTTGCCCAACTTCGTGCTCTATAACCCGCTCAACATCTGGGGACGTCAGCGCGATCTGCCCGAAGCGCCCGTCGAGACTTTTCACGAGTGGTATCGCAAGAACCGGAAGCCTGCCAAATGACGACTCGCGAAGCTTTTCTCTCGAAGATCCGCGCGGCGCAGCCCGCGTCGCGCCCGCGCCCCGAGGTGCCCGTGTTTCCCGTCGTTCCCTCTGCCGATGGCGATCCGAAGGCGCGCTTCACGGCGGCGCTCACGGCGATGGGCGGCACGTGCATCGAAGCGGTCAATTTGAGCGATGTGAATGCGCTGATCGCCGCGCGTTTTCCGGACGCGAACGTGATCGCATCGGCGGTTGCCGGCGTCGATGGCAACCGCGCGCTTTCGCCCGACACCGTGCCGGCATCGCTCGAAGATGTCGACGTGGGCATCGTGAGAGGGCGCTTCGGCGTCGCGGAAACCGGCTCGGTGTGGTTCAGCGAAGACGAATACGTCGTGAATTCGATCGGCTATCTCGCGCAACATCTCGTCGTGCTGCTCGATCCCGCCTCGCTCGTCGATGGCTTGCAGCAGGTGTATCGACGTGACGATTTCAAATCGGCGCGTTATGCGGTGCTCGTGACGGGGCCATCGGCGACGGCGGATATCGAAGGCGTGCTGATTCGCGGCGCACAGGGCGTGCGCTCGCTGACTGTCGTGTGGCTTGGATGAAACGGCTGGCTCTGGCGTGCGGGAAAGCGTTGCAGAAAACGAAAAAGCCCAGTCGCGCGACTGGGCTTTTCAAGTGAAGCTTTTGGCTCCCCGACCTGGGCTCGAACCAGGGACCTACGGATTAACAGTCCGGCGCTCTACCGACTGAGCTATCGGGGAACAACTGAAACATATGCAACTGAGATAAAAAACCCAGCCGATCGACTGGGTTTTTTTTGAAACCGACTTGCTGGAGTTTTGGCTCCCCGACCTGGGCTCGAACCAGGGACCTACGGATTAACAGTCCGGCGCTCTACCGACTGAGCTATCGGGGAACATCTACAGCAGAGAAGCGAAAGTATAGGGGGCTGCTGCTAACGTGTCAACGCCCAATCTTCATTCGATAACCATTTTTGCAATCGAACGAAGCCAGATGCGTTGACGTATGCGCGCTTCAGCGCTCGAGCAGGTTCAGCTTGTCCTTCACGTCCTTGAACTCGTCCGCTTCGGGAAGCGATCCCTTCGTTTTCGTGATGCTCGGCCAGTTGCGCGACAGATCGGCGTTCAGTTCGGTGAAATGCTGCTGGTCCGAGGGTACGTCCTCTTCGGCGTAGATGGCGTTCACCGGGCACTCGGCCACGCACACGGCGCAGTCGATGCACTCGTCCGGATCGATCGCGAGAAAGTTGGGACCTTCGCGGAAGCAATCCACCGGGCACACGTCCACACAATCGGTGTACTTGCACTTGATGCAGCTTTCGGTCACAACGTGAGTCATTCAGGCTCCTGCATGCGGAATTCGTGGGGGCGGCGCTCAGAGCGGCTACATAGGCCGGAGATGCGCTTGCCAAAACGCATATTGTAGCGTAACGGTAAAAGCGGGCGCGAGCGGCGCGGCCCGCCTTTTATATCGATTCGTGATGTATGTATGCACAGCTTCGTAAAAGGATGGCGCATGGTCATGCCTCTGCGGACATTCGGGTAACATGACCCTAAAGGCATAAGGCCCGCGCGGCCTCTTCGGTGAAGTCTCAGTCAGAACCATGATCATCAATTCGCTGCTCGATACCGACCTCTACAAGTTCACCATGATGCAGGTCGTGCTGCATCATTTCCCGGCGGCGCACGTCGAGTATCGCTTCCGCTGCCGCACGCCGAATGTCGATCTCGTCCCGTACATCGACGAAATCCGCGACGAAGTGCGCCAGCTCTGCAACCTGCGCTTCACGGAAGAGGAGCTGGACTATCTGCGGCGCATGCGCTTCATCAAGAGCGATTTCATCGATTTTCTCGCGCTCTTTCATCTGAACGAGAAGTCCGTGCGCATCTCGCCGTCGCCGAAGAAAAATGGCGAGATCGAGATCGGAATCGAAGGGCCGTGGCTGCATACGATTCTCTTCGAGATTCCGGTGCTCGCGATCGTCAACGAGGTCTACTTCCGCAACACGCAGCGCAAGCCGGAGTACGAAACCGGCCGCGTGCGCCTGCGCGACAAGATCAAGCTGCTCGCCACGCCGCCCGAATACTCCGACTGCAAGATCGCCGATTACGGCACGCGCCGCCGCTTCTCGGGGCAGTGGCACGAGGAAGTGGTGCTTACGTTGAAGGACAAGCTCGGCGCGCAGTTCGCCGGCACGAGCAACGTGTTCTATGCGATGAAGCACGGCTTGCGGCCGCTCGGCACGATGGCCCATGAGTATCTTCAGGCGTGTCAGGCGCTCGGTCCGCGCCTGCGCGACTCGCAGATCTTCGGCTTCGAGATGTGGGCGAAGGAATATCGCGGCGACCTCGGCATCGCGCTGTCGGACGTCTATGGCATGAAGGCGTTCCTGCGCGACTTCGACATGTATTTCTGCAAGCTCTTCGACGGCGCGCGTCACGATTCCGGCGATCCCTTCGACTGGGGCGAGCGCCTCCTCCGGCATTACGAGGACAACCGCTGCGACCCGCGCACGAAGGTGCTCGTCTTCTCCGACGCGCTGGATATCCCCAAAGTGCTCCAGTTGTATGAGCGTTTTCGCGGACGCTGCCAGCTCGCGTTCGGCGTCGGCACGAATCTCACCAACGATCTCGGCTATCAGCCGCTGCAGATCGTCATCAAGATGGTTCGCTGCAACGGTCAGCCGGTCGCGAAGCTGTCGGATTCGCCCGGCAAAAACATGTGCGAGGACAAGGCCTATCTCGCCTATCTGCGCCAGGTGTTCGGCATCGAGCAGCCTGTAGGCGACGACTGATTTCCTGCGCGTCCGCGAGCGTTCGTACAATCGGCCTATGCCGTTCGGCCGAGGTTCTTACGCGGACATCGCTCGCTATAATTCGGACGCGTCGATCGATCCGGCGCGCACGAATCCAGAGCACGTAACCACGAGGACGGCACCCATGGACACATCGGCCGCGCGCCGCAACATTCTCGCGCGCATCCGCAGCGCGCAAGGCCGCCGTGGCACGCCGACGGACGCCGAGTACGCAGCCGCGAGCGAATACGTGGAACGGCACCCGGCGGGCCCGCGTCCGACGCTGCCCGAGACGCTCGACGAACTCGTCGCGCGGTTCAGGCTCGAAGCCGAGCGACTCTCCACGACCGTTGCCGAAGTCGAATCGCTCGCGGATGCTCCCGCCGAAGCCGCGCGCTATCTCCAGTCGCTGAATCTTCCCGCCGATGTGGTCGCGTGGCCCGCGCTCGCCGATCTTCCCTGGGCGCAAGCCGGCATTCAGGCAGCGTTGCGCAAGCCTGCCGACGCCGATCTCGTCGGCATCACCGGCTGCTTTTGCGCGACGGCTGAAACCGGTTCGCTCGTGCTGCTCTCCGGCACCGAAACGCCGGCTTCCGGCGCGCTGCTGCCGCAGACGCATATCGCGATCGTGCCGGCATCGCGCATCGTCGCGGGGCAGGAAGACGCGTTCGCGTTGATGCGCACCGAGCGGGGCGAACTGCCGCGCGCGGTGAACTTCGTGTCGGGACCGTCGCGCACCGGCGATATCGAACAGACCATCGTGCTCGGCGCGCATGGGCCGTATCGCGTGCATGTGATCATCGTGCGCGGAGCGTGAGTCCGATGCGGCGTTTTTTTGCAGGCGTGGCAGCGTTCATTGCGGCTTCTGCCGCCTCGGCGGCAACGCCCGATGGCGCAACGCTCTCGGCGGCGTGGGGCCTGCCTTTCGTCGGCGTCTTGTTGTCCATCGCCGTGTTTCCGCTCGTCGCGCCGAAGTTCTGGCATCACCATTTCGGCAAGATCGCAGCCGCGTGGGCCATCGCGTTTCTCGCGCCGTTCGCGTTCGCGTTCGGCTTCGGCACGGCCGGCGGCGTGCTGGTTCACGCGCTGCTCGAAGAGTACGTGCCGTTCATCATCCTGCTGGCGGCGCTCTATACGGTGGCGGGCGGCATTTGCGTGCGCGGTAATCTGCACGGCTCGGCGCGTCTGAATACCGGGCTGCTCGCGCTCGGCGCCGCGCTCGCGAGCATCATGGGCACGACCGGCGCGGCCATGTTGCTGATTCGTCCGCTCCTGCGCGCGAACGACAACCGCAAGCATGTGGTACATGTGGTCGTGTTCTTCATCTTCCTCGTCGCAAACGCGGGCGGCTCGCTGACGCCCCTCGGCGATCCGCCGCTCTTCCTCGGCTTTCTGAACGGCATCGGCTTCTTCTGGACGACGCTGCATCTCGCGCTGCCGATGCTCTTCGTCTGCGCCGTGCTGCTCGCGGTCTTCTACGCGCTCGACCATTACTACTGGCGCAGGCACGACGCGAAGCGCGCGTTTCTCGACCCGACGCCGGACACGCCGCCGCTCGGCATCGACGGCAAGATCAACTTCGCGCTGCTCCTGGCGATCGTCGCGCTCGTGCTGATGAGCGGCATCTGGAAGCCGGGCATCGCGGTCGATGTCTTCGGCACGCAGGTGCAGTTGCAGAATCTCGTGCGCGACGTGCTGCTCGCCGCCGTGCTGCTGGCATCGCTCGCGCTCACGCCGAAAAGCGCGCGCGCGGGCAACGCGTTCGCCTGGGCGCCGATTGAGGAAGTCGCGAAGCTCTTCGCGGCGATCTTCATCACCATCGCGCCGGTCATCATGATCCTGCGCGCGGGCGAGGGGGGCGCGTTCGCGGGCATCGTGAATGCGGTGTCGGATGCTCAGGGCAAGCCGATCGACATCGCCTACTTCTGGGCGACGGGTCTCCTGTCTTCGTTTCTCGACAACGCGCCGACCTATCTCGTCTTCTTCAATCTCGCGGGCGGCGATCCTCAAACACTCATGACCACCGACGCCACCACGCTCGCCGCCATTTCCGCGGGCGCGGTCTTCATGGGCGCAAACACGTATATCGGCAATGCGCCGAATTTCATGGTGAAGGCGATCGCCGAATCGCGCGGCGTGCGCATGCCGAGTTTCTTCGGCTACATGGCATGGTCGGGCGCGATCCTTCTGCCGCTATTCGCCGTCATGGGCTGGCTATTTTTCTAGGAGCAATCGATGAAGAAGGTACTTGTCGCGCGTCCCACGTTCCCCGATGTGATCGAGCGGCTGAAACAGTATTTCGATGTCGACGCGAACCCCGGCGACGTGCTCCCGCAAGACGAATTCGCGCGCCGTCTCGCCGATAAGGACGGCGCCTTCACAGCGGGCGAATGGGTCGGCGAGAAGGAACTGGCGGGCGCGCCGAACCTGAAGGTGGTCGCCAACATGGCGGTCGGCTACAACAACTTCGACATGCAGGCGTTCGACGCGCACGGCGTGCTCGGCACCAACACGCCGAACGTGCTGAACGAAACCACCGCCGATTTCGGCTGGGCGCTGATGATGGCGGCGGCGCGCCGTGTCACCGAGTCCGAGCATCATCTGCGCGCGGGCAAGTGGCAGAAGTGGTCCTTCGATTCGTTCCTCGGCGCGGACGTGTACGGCGCGACGCTCGGCGTGATCGGCATGGGGCGCATCGGCCAGGCGCTTGCGCGGCGCGCGATCGGTTTCAACATGCGCGTGATCTATCACAATCGCTCACGCGTGGCGCCGGAGATCGAAGCGGAGCTGAACGCCGAATATGCGTCGAAGGAAGACCTGCTCAAGCGCTCGGATCATGTCGTGCTCGTCGTGCCTTACTCGAAGGAGAGCCATCACACGATCGGCGCGGCCGAGCTTGCGCTGATGAAGCCGACGGCTACGCTCACCAACATCGCGCGCGGCGGCATCGTCGATGACGCGGCGCTGATCGTCGCATTGCGCGAGAAACGCATCGCGGCAGCGGGCATCGACGTGTTCGAAGGAGAGCCGGATTTCGACCGCGACTTCCTCTCGCTCGACAACGTGGTGCTGACGCCGCACATCGCGAGCGCGACCGAAGGCACGCGCCGCGCGATGGCCAATCTTGCTGCCGACAATCTCATCGCGGCACTGGGCGAAGGCCCGCGCGCCGGCAATCCGCCGAACCCGATCAATCCGGACGTACTGAAGAAATGACGCAACTGTTGGTTGGCGCGATCGTCGTGTTGGCGATCGCGCTGGTGGCCGCGCTCATCGCGCTCGTCATGTCGATGCGGCGCAACTCGAACGCCGTGATTTTCGATGAATTCGAAGCGCTCACCGACCGCGTGAACGACATGGGCGAGGCGCATGCGCGCGCGCAGGAGCGGCTCGAACGCGGCTTGCGCGGCGATATCGCGGAGAGCGCGCGCGTGTCGCGCATGGAATCGCAAAGCGGCTTCACGCAGTTCCATCAAACGCTGTCGACGCAACTCGCAAACACGTCGAGCGTGCAGAACGCGCAGTTCGACGCGCTCGCGCAGCAACTCGCGCAGCAGAGCCAGCAGGCGCGCGAGGATCAGGGCAATGCGTTGAAGCGCTTCGCCGATTCGGTGTCGCTGCATCTCGCGCAGTTGTCGGAAGCGAACGAGCGGCGGCTTGGCGAGGTGCGCGCGACGCTCGAAGCGCGTCTGAAAGACATCGAATCGAACAACGCGACGAAGCTCGACGAGATGCGCAGAACCGTCGATGAAAAGCTGCACGCAACGCTCGAACAGCGTCTCGGCGAATCGTTCAAGCTGGTGTCGGACCGGCTGGAGCAGGTGCATCGCGGGCTCGGCGAGATGCAGACGCTCGCGGCCGGCGTCGGCGATCTGAAGAAGGTGCTCACCAACGTCAAGACGCGTGGCATCTGGGGTGAAGTGCAGCTCGAATCGCTGCTGGAACAGTTGCTCACGCCGGACCAGTACGCGAAGAACGTCGCGACGATTCCGAACAGGGGCGAGCGCGTCGAGTTCGCGATCAAGCTGCCGGGCCGGCACGATGCGCCGGGTTCGCCGGGCGATGTCGCCACGCCCGTGTGGCTGCCCATCGACGCGAAGTTTCCGCGCGAAGATTACGAGCGTCTCATCGATGCGCAGGAGCGCGCGGACCCGGTCGCGGTCGAGGACGCGTCGCGCGCGCTCGAAGGGCGGCTACGCGCGGAGGCGAAGTCGATCGCGCAGAAGTACGTCGCGCCGCCTCATACGACGGACTTCGCGCTGCTTTTTCTGCCGACTGAAGGGCTCTATGCGGAAGTGTTGCGCCGTCCGGGTCTGAGCGATGCGTTGCAGCGCGAGTATCGCGTGAGCATCGCCGGGCCGACTACCTTGACCGCAATTCTCAACAGCCTGCAGATGGGGTTTCGCACGCTCGCCATCGAAAAGCGTTCGAGCGAGGTGTGGCAGGTGCTCGGCGCGGTGAAGACCGAGTTCGGCAAGTTCGGCGAAGTGCTGGCGAAGACGAAGTCGCAGCTCGAAACAGTCGCGCGCTCGATCGAAGCGGCGCAGACGCGCACGCGGCAGATGGGCAAGCGCCTGCGCGATGTCGAGGCGTTGCCGGGAGAACAGACTGCGGGGCTGTTGGGAGATGCGCTCGGCGATACGTCGTCGCCCGAAGACGACGACGTCTGAATCACCGGGCGAGGCGTTCGAGCGGCTCGCCCGTCACGCGCACGATGCGCCAATCGGGCAGCACGGTCGCGCCCATCTTTTCGTAGAAGTCGATGGCGTTCTGATTCCAGTCGAGCACCGACCACTCGAAGCGGCCGCACTGACGCTCGACCGCAAGCGCCGCGAGCTCTTTCAGCATCAGCGTGCCGAGACCGCTGCCGCGCATCGACGGACGCACATAGAGGTCTTCGAGATAAAGACCGCGCTTGCCGAGAAAGGTCGAGAAGTTCTGGAAGAAGAGCGCATAGCTGACGACTTCGCCCGCCTGCTCCGCGACGAGCGCTTCAGCGGCAGGGCGCGCGCCGAAGAGGGCATCGTGCACGCCTTCCTCAGTCGCGATGAACAGATGCGTGAGCTTTTCGAACTCGGCGAGCTCGTACATCAGGCCGAAAATCGCGGGGATGTCGGCGGGCGTGGCCGCGCGAATCGTTGCACCCGGGTTCGACGCACTCATGCTTCCTCCGGCGCGTCGGACAGTACGATCTCGATGCCGCCGAAACGCGACGCCACCCAGTTATACGCATGGCACGCGATCCAAAGCAGGACGAAACCGAGAATCGCGTTCAGCAGCAGCGCGCTCGTGACGGTGCTTACTTCCACCGAGCCGAATCGGACGAACGCGACCACCACGCCGAGCAGCACGATCGGCACGCTGAAAGTCAGGTACACGAGGATCAGCGCCTTGGCGGTCTGTCCCGGTGCGATAAATGAGATCTGCTTTTTCATGGAAGGAAAGCCCCGTCTATCGATGTAGGAATGTTTGGTCCTGGCGGCGCGTGCCGTGGCGCCCGTCAGATCAGGCCGTCGAACGGCACGATCTCGACTTCGTCTCCGGCGTCGATGTCGCCGCGCGCGTGCTCCAGCACGATGAAGCAGTTCGCTTCGCTCATCGAACTGAGCACGCCAGAACCTTGCGGACCCGTGGTGACGACGTGAAAGCGACCGTCGTCGTCGCGTGTGGCGATGCCGCGCTGGAACTCCGTGCGGCCCGCGCGCTTCTTTATCGGCTCGGCACTGATTGCGCGGATCGCCGTGAGCGGCTGGCGCGTCGCGCCGGACATCGCCAGAAGCGCCTCGCGCACGATGAAGTAAAACGTCGCCATCACGGCGACCGGATTGCCCGGCAAGCCGAAGAATAGCGCCGATTCGCCCGTGCCCGCGCGCGCGCCCGACCAGAGGCGGCCGAAGGCGAGCGGCCGTCCGGGGCGCATCGCGATCTTCCAGAAGGCGACGTCGCCGAGCGAATTCATCAGTTCGCGCGTGAAGTCCGCATCGCCGACCGAGACGCCGCCCGAGCTGATGACCACGTCCGCGCGTTCGGTGGCCTCGCGCAACGCCTTTTCGAGCGATGCACGGTCGTCGCGCACGATGCCGAGATCGACGCTCTCGACGTTCAGGCGCTTGAGCATCGCGAAGAGCGTGTAGCGGTTGCTGTCGTAAAGGCTGCCCGGGCTCAGCGTTTCGCCGACCGAGCGCAATTCGTCGCCCGTCGAGAAAAACGCGACAGTGAGGCGCTTGTAGACACACACCTCGCCGATGCCGAGCGACGCGAGCAGGCCGAGATCCGACGCGCGCACGATGCGGCCCGCGATCAGCGCGGGCTTGCCTTTCGCGAGATCTTCGCCCGACAGGCGGCGGTTCTGGCCGGCACGAACTGCGGCCGTGGAGAAGCGGATCGCATCGCCTTCGCGGGTCACGAGTTCCTGCGGCACGACCGTGTCGCAGCCGGGCGGAATCAGCGCGCCCGTCATGATGCGCACGCATTGGCCCGCACCCGGCGCGGCATCGAACGGCCGTCCGGCGAGCGCGGCGCCCGCGACGGTGAGACCCAGCGTGGCAGCGCCGCCCGCGAGCGCCTCGCCGGCGAATGCGTAGCCGTCCATAGCGGAATTGTCGAAGGCGGGCACGTCGATGGGCGAGATCACGTCTTCGGCGAGCACGCGGTCGAGCGCGTCGTGCAAGCCTACGCGCTCAATCTGCGCGTCACGCGTACGCGGCGTGGCCCATTGACGCACGATTTCCTGCGCTGCGATGACGGGCAGCGCGTTCGGATCGTAATGGGCGACGCAGGCGGAGAATTCCTTGGACGTGGTCATGAATCGGCGTGATCGCGGCCGGAGCCCGGCGAAGAAGCAGCCACGAGGCCGCGCGGTGATTGAGCGCCCGAACGTCGGATGGCCGCAAGGCGGAATCGCGCGAACAGTCGGGCTGCAACGGTCGGGTTACGAGTCAGCGGCGTTCCAGCTCGGCCAGCTGCTGTAAATCGTTGATATTGTAAAACGCGCGTTCGTCGTGAAATTGGACTTCCGCCGCCGTGTGGCGCGCGTACCACGCGCGGACTTTGCGTTCGCCGGCGTCGAGCCAGGCGTCGAGATCGTCGGCGAGCGAGGTTCGCAAAAGCGCGAAAACCGGATGCGCCATCACTTCGCCGGAGGCATCGATCGTTGCGGCGTAGGCAATGCTCGCGCGCTTTGCCTCGAGTGCGTGCATCAGTGCGGCGCCGAGATGTTCGTCGACGAACGGCGCATCGCACGGCGCGATCAGCACGAACTCCGTCGTCGCGGCGCGCAACGCGGCGGCGATGCCGGCCAGCGGCCCGGGAAAATCCGCGCGCGTGTCGGCGATCACGTGCGCGCCGAACGCCGCGCCGAGGCGCGCGTAGTCGTCGAGGGAACGATTCGCGCTGATCAGCACCGCGGCCGCCTGAGGCGCGACGCGCCGTATCACGTGCAGCGCGAGCGGCTCGCCGTGAAACGGCTGCATGCCCTTGTCGACGCCGCCCATGCGCGAGCCGCGTCCGCCCGCGAGCACGAGCGCAGTGACATTCGAGGATGAATGAACGTTCAGCACGAGCGATCCGCCGCGCTCAGCCGCCGATGTACGACATTTCGACGCGACGCGCGTCATCGCGCGACGGCGCCGATGCGCTCCCGCGCAGTTGCGAATAGCGGTCGCCGCGCGCTTCCCAGATGCGCGCGATGGCGGTGCCGACTTCGTTGTCGCTCGCGCCGCCGCGGATCAGGCCGCGCAGATCGTGGCCGGATACCGCGAAGAGGCACAGATAGAGCTTGCCTTCCGTCGACAGCCGCGCGCGCGTGCAATCGCCGCAAAACGCGCGCGTGACGCTGGAAATCACGCCGATTTCACCGCTGCCGTCGCGATAGCCCCAGCGTTGCGCCGTTTCGGCAGCCGTGTGCGCTTCGAGCGGGTCGAGCGGAAAATGCGCGTCGATACGCTCGACGACTTGCGCCGACGGCAACACTTCGCTCATGTTCCAGCCGTTCGACGCCCCGACATCCATATATTCGATGAAACGCAGAACGGCGCCGCTGCCTTTGAAGTGGCGCGCCATCGGCACGATTTCCTGGTCGTTCGTGCCGCGCTTCACGACCATGTTGATCTTGATTGGATCGAGACCGACGGCTTGCGCCGTTTCGATGCCGTCCAGCACGTCGGCGACCGCGAAATCGGCGTCGTTCATGCGGCGAAAGAGGGCATCGTCGAGGGCGTCGAGGCTGACCGTGACGCGCGAAAGGCCCGCGTCCCTCAAAGAACGCGCCTTGCGCGCGAGAAGCGAGCCGTTCGTCGTCAGCGTGAGATCGAGCGGGCGGCCTTCCGGCGTGCGCAAAAGCGCGAGCCGTTCGATCAGAAATTCGATGTTCTTGCGCAACAGCGGCTCGCCGCCCGTGAGACGAATTTTTTCGACGCCGTGCGCGACGAACACACGCGCGAGCCGCTCGATTTCCTCGAACGAGAGCAAGGCGGCGTGCGGAAGAAACTGGTAGTCCTTGTCGAACACTTCGCGCGGCATGCAGTACACGCAGCGGAAGTTGCAGCGGTCCGTCACCGAGATGCGCAAGTCGCGCAGCGGGCGCGCGAGCGTGTCCGTGAGCAGCCCGGACGGCGACGTCGCGGCGCCGGAAAAGTCCGGAATCGAGCTGACATCGGCCAGGGGAATGATGCGTCGGGACATGATGACTCGGGGCTCGCTTCGGCCGCTAAGGCCTTGTTCGAATGATGATTGAATCGTCCCATTTTAGCGGAACCGCGCGGTCCGGGGCATCGGGACGCAGCGACACGGCGTCCCGGTTTTCCCGCGGTTTCGGCCAATTTTCGATAAAGCAATGAAAAACGCCATCGATTCGAAAATCGATGGCGTTGTCTGACTGCCGCCGGATCGCCGAAGCGACCCGGCCCGCGCTTTCACGCTCAGTGGATGCTCTTGCTGGTTTCCACTTGCTGCATCGGCGTGGTGTCGGCCGGCGGGAGCGGCTTGCGCTCGCGCGGCACGCGCACCGGCGCCGGTTCGCGCGCGGCGGCGGCGTTCGCGTCGCGCAGCTTGCCTTCGTCCGTGTTGACCCAGACGAGGCCTGCGCGCTCCAGCATCGGCTGAAGAGCGGCGACTGCGATCGGCGTCGAAGTCGCAGGCGCGGCGGGCGCGGCTGCCTTCACCGGCTCCGAAACGACGGCGACCGGCTCCTGAGCTGCGACCGGCGCTTGCGCTTCCGTGCGCTCGACCGGCTTCACCGGCTCGACGGCCGTCGCTTCGGGCGTCGGCGCGACCGCGGCGGTTTTCACCGGCTCGGCCGCTTCGGCGGGTTCCGTTGCGGCGACGGGCGCCGCAGCCGGAACTTCCTCGGCAGGCTGGGCCGGCGCTTCGACGACGGCAGGCTTCGGCGCTTCCGTGAGGACAGGCGCGGGCGTCGGCGCCGGCGCGAACGGATCGGCCGTCTGCACCTCGGCGGCCTTCGGCGACGGGCCGAACGGATTCTCGACCGCAGGCGCCGGGGCGGGCTTCTCGAAGAGATCGAACGTCGTCGGCTCGGGCGTTTGCGCTTTCAGCTCGAACGGCTCCGCTTCGGCGGTCCTGGCAACCGGTGCTTCCTCGGCTGCTGCGGGCGCTTGCTCCTGCGGCTTCGCTTCGACCGGCTGAGCGATCGGTTCGACAACAGGCTGCTCCGCCGGCTGCTCGGCCGCTTGTGCGGCGGCAGGGCGTGCTTCGCGACGAGCGGCCGCTTCCTGCGCGGCTTCGGCGTCGAATACGCCGGCTTGCGCCGAGACGCTTTCCGCCGCGCCTTCTGCTTCCGCGACATCGGCTGCGTGATTCACGGTCATGCCATCGTCATCGCGATCGCGACGGCCGCCACGGCGGCCACGGCGGCGGCGACGGCGTTCTTCGCCTTCACGCGCGGCTGCGCTCTGATCGGCGGACAGTGCGTCGATGTCGGTCTGTTGCGCGTCGGCGCTGGCTTGCGCTGCGTCGACGAACTCCGGCGCGACCGTTTCGCTTTGCGTCAGCGCCTCGACGGCGGCTTCCGGCTGCGGCTTGCGGCGCTCGCCACGTTCAGCGCGTTCCGGACGATCGGCACGCTCAGCCCGTTCGCCCCGATCCGGACGTTCGCGGCGTTCCTGGCGCTCGCCAGCTTCCGGACGTGCGGCGCGTTCCGCGTTGCGATCGCGCGGCTCGCGTGCCTCACGCGGTTCCCGTGTTTCACGCGGCTCGCGCGCTTCACGCGGCTCGCGGACCTCACGCAGTTCGCGACCTTCGCGGCCGCCACGTGCCTCGCGATCTTCACGACGCGCGCCCTGGCGGCCCGCGCCATTGCCACTCGCCGTCGCACCGGCTGCAGCACCTTCACGACCGGCGCCACCACCACGGCGGTTGCGGTTGCGATCACCGCCGCCCGGGCGCTCGCCGCGCTCACGCTGCGGACGCGTTGCCGGTTGCACTTCGACCGGCGCCGGAGCGGGCGCCGCCGCAGGCTGAATGCCGAACAGATTCTTGATCCACGCGATGAAACCGCCGCTCGCCGGCACGGGCGCAGGAGCGGGCGCGGCTTCGACAGGCGCGGGCTTGACCGGCGCGCTCGGCGCGGGCTTCTCGGGCGTGATGCCCTTCACGGCTGCTTCCTGCTTCGGCTTTACTTCTTCGGTGCGCTTGCTGTAGCCCGTTTCCGATTCCAGCTCGCTCGCCGCTTCGACGGCCATCTTCCACGAGGCGCGCGGTTCGTCGAGGCGCGCATCGTCGTGACGCAGACGTTCCAGCTTGTAGTGCGGCGTTTCGAGATGCTTGTTCGGGATCAGTACGACGTTGACCTTGAAGCGCGACTCGATCTTGTTGATTTCCGAGCGCTTTTCGTTCAGCAGGAAGGCGGTCACCTCGACCGGCACCTGGCAATGGATCGCCGCGGTGTTTTCCTTCATCGCTTCTTCCTGAATGATCCGCAGCACTTGCAGCGCGGACGATTCGGTATCGCGGATATGGCCGGTGCCGTTACAGCGCGGGCACGTCACATGGCTGCCTTCCGACAGCGCCGGACGCAGACGCTGACGCGACAGCTCCATCAGCCCGAAGCGCGAAATCTTGCCCATTTGTACGCGCGCGCGGTCGTGCTTCAACGCGTCTTTCAGGCGCTGCTCGACTTCGCGCTGGCTCTTGGCCGATTCCATGTCGATGAAATCGATCACGATCAGCCCGCCCAGATCGCGCAGACGAAGCTGGCGCGCGACTTCGTCGGCGGCTTCGAGATTGGTGCGCGTCGCGGTTTCCTCGATGTCCGCGCCCTTGGTCGCGCGCGCCGAGTTCACGTCGATGGCGACGAGCGCCTCGGTGTGATCGATCACGATCGCGCCGCCCGAAGGCAGCGGCACCGTGCGCGAGTACGCGGTCTCGATCTGATGCTCGATCTGGAAGCGCGAGAAGAGCGGCACGTCGTCGTGATAGCGCTTCACCTTTTGCAGGTTGTCGGGCATCACGATATCCATGAAGGCGCGCGCCTGATCATGGATTTCGGTCGTGTCGATGAGAATTTCGCCGATATCCGGCTGGAAATAGTCGCGAATCGCCCGGATGACGAGGCTCGATTCGAGATAGATGAGCATCGGCTGGCCGCCGACGCCGCTCTGCGACGCGGCTTCGATCGCGCGCCACAGCTGCATCAGGTAATTCAGGTCCCACTGGAGCTCTTCCGCCGAACGGCCGATACCCGCCGTGCGCGCGATGATGCTCATGCCGTCGGGCAGTTCGAGCTGCGACATGGTTTCGCGCAGTTCCTGCCGCTCGTCGCCTTCGATCCGGCGCGACACGCCGCCGCCGCGCGGGTTGTTCGGCATCAGGACGAGATAGCGGCCGGCCAGCGAGATGAACGTGGTCAGCGCCGCGCCCTTGTTGCCGCGCTCTTCCTTCTCGACCTGAACGATGAGTTCCTGACCTTCCCTCAGCGCGTCCTGGATGCGCGCGGAGCGCATCTCGACGCCGTCGCGGAAATACTGGCGGGCGACTTCCTTGAACGGCAGAAAGCCGTGGCGGTCCTCGCCGTAGTTGACGAAGCACGCTTCGAGCGACGGCTCGATGCGCGTGACGACTCCCTTGTAGATGTTGCCTTTGCGCTGTTCGCGCCCGGCGGTTTCGATGTCGATGTCGATGAGCTTCTGCCCATCGACGATGGCGACGCGCAATTCCTCTTGCTGCGTCGCGTTAAACAGCATGCGTTTCATGAAACGGCTCCAGAGCAGCTCCGTCCCCCCTCGTCAGGCGAATCGGCGTCGGTGATCGAAATTCGCGATCACGCGCACGAAGCGGGAAGGTGGGCGTGCCACGCTTTTTGTGTGTTGTCACAAAGCACGCTGGAGCGGGACTTCTGGCGGGAGAATTGCCGAAAGCAGGCGCGCGGCGAGTGAGCCGGCCGCGCCGTGGGGCACATGCGAATCATCGAAGAGACGCCGACGCGGCTGTCTGCGCGGCGGAGGATGCACGGCGGCGCCGCGGCTTCTCGCGTCTCAAATTTGACGCGCCAAACCCGAGGGCGCTCTTGCAACAGAGCCTGTTTCCTCCCAACGGCAGCAGCAAGGCGGGGCGGTATCGTGCAGGGCCGCGCAATGCTTCGCGGTGCTGCGTCACCAATCTCCATCCTTGCGGCTTGACCGCGCCGGCATGACCGCGAGCTTCTCAGCCGCCAGCGGTTCGTCCGTGTCTCGCCTCTTTGCGACGCTTTGTTTCGTATCGCGCTTCGCAGCAATCAGCGCAGCAGCGATTCACGTCGTCGATGGTTCACAATCCGGCGAGCCGCGATTTGCCTGATTCTCCCGCGCGATGGCAGGGCCGATTCGGGCAGGCGTCCGGCTGGATTGCCGGGCGCCGTCGCTTCTCGCCGATAAAATTCTTTTTGACCAAAAATCCGTTACCGTCGGCGATCGACTCGACCGAACGCGCCTGTGGGCTCCGTCCCTGCCGGTGATATCGCCGTGCGTGCAACTCGTTGCTCTTCGAATCCCGGGTGAGCAACTGACCTTGGGCGCAAGTAAAATGATGGTTTATCGCTTGCACCTCAACAGTCTGATCAATTACGGCCGCTGCTTGATCCTAAGCGTCGACCTTTTCAGGCTGCTCGCAAATTATATTCAGAATGAATGAGTTAGGCAAAACATCCCATAAACGGGTCGCAAGCGAACAGGTGTCGATGATCGAAGTCGACGAGAACGCAGCCGGTCAGCGAATCGACAATTTTTTGCTGCGCGTCTGCAAAGGCGTCCCGAAAAGCCATATCTACCGGATTCTGCGCAGCGGCGAAGTGCGCGTGAACAAAGGCCGCATCGACGCGTCATACCGGCTCGAGCTGGGCGATATCGTGCGCGTCCCGCCGATCCGCACGGCGCAAGCCGACGAGACGCCGGTGTCGTCGAACGCGCCCGCGGCCGAGTTCCCGATCATTTTCGAAGACGACCATCTGATCGTCATCGATAAACCTTGCGGCGTCGCGGTGCATGGCGGCAGCGGCGTCGCGTTCGGCGTCATCGAACAGCTTCGCAATGCGCGGCCTCACGCGAAATTCCTCGAACTGGTGCATCGGCTCGATCGCGAGACGTCCGGCGTGTTGATGCTTGCGAAAAAGCGCTCGGCGCTCGTCGATCTGCACGAGCAGATTCGCGAAAATCGCGTCGACAAGCGTTATTACGCGTGCGGACACGGCGAATGGCATGCCGACTGGGGCCGCCGCCGCATCGTGAAGGCGCCGCTGCACAAGTACGTCGCGGCGGACGGCGAACGGCGCGTGCGGATTCAGGAAAACGGGCTGCCGTCGCATACGGTCTTCAATCTGATCGAGCGCTGGCGCGACTACGCGTGGGTCGAGGCGGAACTGAAGACCGGCCGCACGCATCAGATCCGCGTGCATATGGCGAGCATCGGCCTGCCGATTGCGGGTGACGCCAAATACGGCGACTTCGCGTTGAACAAGGAGCTCGCGCGTTCGAGCGCGAAACCGTCGCTCAAACGCATGTTTTTGCACGCTTATCGACTGAAAATCACGCATCCGGCGACGGGCGAGCCGTTGCAGTTCGAGGCGCCGCTGCCGGCCGAATGCAAACGCTTCATCGAGCAACTCAAAAACCAAGAGACACCATAAATGGCGCGGCAGCAATTCGATCTGATCGTTTTCGACTGGGACGGCACGCTGATGGATTCGACCGTCCACATCACGCGCAGCATTCAGGCCGCGTGCCGCGACCTCGGGCTGCCGGTGCCGGCGGATGAATCCGCGAGCTACGTGATCGGCCTCGGCCTCAAGGACGCACTGCAGATCTGCGCGCCGACGCTCGATCCGTCGGAGTATCCGCGCCTCGCGGAGCGCTATCGCTTCCATTTCCTGACGATGGGCCAGAAGACCGAGCTCTTCGACGGCGTGCGCGAGCTTTTGCACGAACTGCGCGATCTCGGCTACTTTCTCGCGGTCGCGACGGGCAAGAGCCGCGTCGGGCTGAATCGTGCGCTCGACGAATCGCGGCTCACGAGCCTTTTCGACAGCACGCGCTGCGCCGACGAAACCTTCTCGAAACCGCATCCCGCGATGCTCCAGGAACTCACGCGCCAGCTCGGTCAGGACCTCGCGCGCACGGTGATGATCGGCGACACGACGCACGACCTGCAGATGGCGATCAACGCCGGCGCGGCGGGCATCGGCGTGGGCTACGGCGCGCATCCGGCAAATTCGCTGATCGCGCTCGAGCCGCAGTTCTGCGCGGATAGCGTCGCCTCGCTCGCCGGCTGGCTGCGGGAGCACGCATGAGCGAGCCTGTGCAGGATGCGGTGCGTGTGTGTGCGTCCGATGAACTCGTCGATGGCGGCGCGGGCGTGCGCCTGCCGGCGAAAGAGGCGAGCGGCGACGCCGTCGTATTTTTCGTGCGCTACGACGGCACGCCGTACGGCTATCTGAACCGCTGCGCGCACGTGCCGATGGAACTCGACTGGAACGAGGGCCAGTTCTTCGAAAGCTCGGGCCTATACTTGATGTGCGCCACACACGGCGCGATCTACGAGCCCGACAGCGGCAAATGCGTCGGCGGTCCATGCCGCGGCGCGAGGCTTCGGCCCGTGACGGTCGAAGAGCGCGACACGCCGGAAGGCCGCGCGGTCTTCTGGCTGCCCGACGACGCGCTGCGTCCCGCCTGATTTACTTTTCACCACACAAAACAACGCATGTCCGACGACCTTCCGCCGCGCCGCAACGACAACTGGGAGCGCGACGCGCTCGAACGCATCGCGCTCGCCGCGATCCGCGAGCAGCGCGCCGCGCGGCGCTGGCGCATCTTCTTCCGTTTCGTGTTTCTCGCGGTGATCGCGCTGATCGCGTGGGGCGTGTTCGATTTCACCGGCGATCGCGTCGCGAAAGCGGGCAAGCACACGGCGCTCATCGATCTGCAAGGCGAAATCGCCGCGAACAGCGATGCGAGCGCCGACAACATCGACGCCGCGCTGCAAAGCGCGTTCGAGGACGAGAACACGGCCGGCGTGATCCTGCGCATCAACAGCCCGGGCGGCAGTCCGGTGCAGGCGGGCATCATCAACGGCGAGATCAGGCGGCTGCGCGCGAAGCATCCGAAGACGCCGCTCTACGTCGTGGTCGACGACATGTGCGCGTCGGGCGGTTATTACGTCGCGGCCGCGGCGGACAAGATTTACGTCGATCGCGCGAGCATCGTCGGCTCGATCGGCGTGCTGATGGACGGTTTCGGCTTCACCGGGCTGATGGACAAGCTCGGCATCCAGCGCCGCATGCACACGTCCGGCGCAAACAAGGGCGCTTTCGATCCGTTCTCGCCCGAATCGCCCGCGATGAATGCGCACGCGCAGGAGATGCTCGACCAGATCCACACGCAGTTCATCGACGCGGTAAAGCTGGGTCGCGGCAAACGTCTGAAGGATGATCCGCAGCTCTTTTCCGGCATGTTCTGGACCGGTGAAAAGAGTGTCGAGCTTGGTCTCGCCGACGGCTTCGGGGACGCCAGCTACGTGGCGCGCGAAGTCATCAAGCAGCCGGATATCGTCGATTACTCGCAGAAGGAGAGCATCAGCGAGCGCGTGGTGCGACGCTTCGGCGCATCGGTGGGCGATGCCGCCGTGCGCGCGCTCACGCTCGGCGGCAAGCCGCAATTGCGCTGATCGCTACGACGCCAGCAGCAGGAAGATCGCCGGACGCTTGTGCAGTTCCGGCGCGGCCTGCTTCTTCCAGTCCGCCGCCGTGCGCGTGACGATGGTTTCGCCCGGCAGCGTCAGATCGACGGCGACGCAAATTAGCGTCGATGGCGCGCAGGTTGCGATGAGCCCGTCGAGCATCGCCTTATTGCGATAGGGCGTCTCGATGAAAATCTGCGTCTGATTGGCCTTGCGCGACAGTTGCTCCAGCTCGCGCAGGCGCTTGCCGCGCTCGCCGGCATCGACGGGCAGGTAGCCGTTGAACGCGAAGCTCTGGCCGTTCATGCCGGACGCCATCAGCGCGAGCAGAATCGAGCTCGGTCCGACGAACGGCACCACTTTCACGCCACGCTGATGCGCACGCCGCACGAGCAGCGCGCCAGGATCGGCCACGGCGGGGCAGCCGGCTTCGGAGACCAGGCCCGCATCGGTGCCGGCGAGGATCGGCGCAAGCAGCTTGTCGATTTCCGCGGGCGGCGTTTTCACGTTCAGCTCGCGCACCTCGATTTCCTGAATCGGGCGTTCCGTTCCGACTTTCTTCAGAAAAGCGCGCGTGGTTTTCGCGTTTTCGCCGATGTAATACGCGAGTGCGGCGGCCTGCGCGCGCACCGGCTCGGGCAAAACTTGGGCGAGCGCGTCGGCGTCGCCTTCGCCGAGCGTGTTCGGGATCAGGAACAGAACGCCGCTCATGCAACCCCCAGAACCGGATATCCGGCGTTCGCGAGCATGCCGGTCAGCGCGATCAGCGGCAAACCGATGAGCGCAGTCGGATCTTCGGACTCGATGGCTTCCAGCAACGCGATGCCGAGGCCCTCGGCCTTCGCGCTGCCAGCGCAGTCGTACGGTGTTTCCGCACGCAGATAGGCTTCGATCTGCGGGTCCGAATAGCGGCGAAAGCGAACGCGCGTGACGATATCGGCGGATTGCGCGTCGCCCGTGCGGCTGTCGAACAGGCATAGCGCGCTGTGGAATTGAACGCTGCGGCCGCGCATCGCCTGAAGCTGCGCGACGGCTTTTTCATGCGTGCCGGGCTTGCCGATCTGCTTTCCGTCGAAGGTCGCGACCTGATCGGAGCCAATCACGAGCGCGCCCGCGCCGTCCTCGATGCGTCCGACCGCCGCACGCGCCTTGGCGATCGAGAGCCGCACGGCGGTTGCTTCGGGCGTTTCGCCGGCGAGCGGCGTTTCATCGATATCGGGCGTGACGACATCGAAAGGAATGCGCAGGCGTTGCAGCAATTCGCGCCGGTAGGGCGAGCTGGACGCCAGAATCAGGCGTGGCGGCGAGTTTGAAGCGTCGGACATGGATGGATCAGCAAGGATGAATGTAAAAACGACGGGCAGTGGACCGGTTCTTAAGTGTTTGACTCGAAAGAACAAAGCCGATATGATTTTGGGCTTTTCATCGGTACGTGCGCTTGCAGGTCTTTGCGCCCGACGCCGGTGGACCCCGGTGGCAAAGCGGTCGGAAGCAGCTCAGAAAAGCATCGCAGCAAGTACGAGTGCGGCATGAATCCAGCACGAATGCCGGTGCGATGCAAATTCGGGCAAGCCACGCCTGCCTCGAAGCGGCGTCGCGGTGCATACTGAACGCTCACCGGAAGCACTAACCCAGCAAGGCCAAGCAGGGAGCGCACATGACTCAGAATCCTGGCAAACCTGTGAGCCCCGCCGATCTGCGCGCGCTCGACATTTATGACTTCGCCGAGAGCGGCAGGCAGGCGGCCGGCGCGCTACGCGCGTCGCAGATGCCGCGCATGTTAGCCGAAGTGCCGGCAGATGTGCCAGATCGCGACACCGTGTTCACCTGGCAGGGCGAGGGCTCGACCCAGCCGGAACTGCAGGACGACGGCACGGACGCGCCACAGCCTTATCTGCGCCTCGCGGTGCACGGCTCGGTGTGGCTCACGTGCCAGCGCTGTCTTCAGCCGTATTCGCAACATCTCGATGTTGATGCAACGTATCGGATCGTGGCGACGGAAGAAGAAGCGGACGAATATCCGCTCGACGACGATGAAGTGGAAGTGATCGTAGGCTCGCGCCAGTTCGATCTCGTCGACTTGATCGAAGAGGAATTGCTGTTGTCGTTGCCGCTCGTGCCGAAGCACAACGTCTGCCCCGAGGTGCATGAAAGCCTGCTCCCGGCCAGCGACGAGGGCGAGGTGGCGGAGGGCGGCGAGCAAGAAGTCGAGAAACCGAATCCGTTCGCCGTGCTGGAAAAGCTCAAATCGAGCGATCCGGACGGCAAGAAGCATTGATGTAGCGAAAGCGGGGAAGTATCCGCTGAACGCGAACTCCCGCTTCAGGCGGTGGGCCATGCGGCCCTGAAGTTCCTCCGCGAACGCGGAGATGGACCTCTCCCTGTGTTAGAATTCGCAAAATTTTTCTGGAGTAATCATGGCAGTTCAGCAAAACAAGAAGTCGCCGTCGAAGCGCGGCATGCACCGTTCCCACGACTTCCTCGGCGCAGCGCCGCTGGCTGTCGAGCCGAGCACGGGTGAGGTGCATCTGCGTCACCACGTGAGCCCGAACGGGTACTATCGTGGCAAGAAAGTCGTCAAGACGAAGAACGACTAAGCGTTCAGCAGCGCTTGAAGCGCCTGTCGGAACCGTTCTGCGGGCGCCCGGGCGCAACTCGCTCTTGACACTTTCCCGGTACGACGAGAAGGCGGCATTTCACTGCCGCTTTTTTGTGCCCGAAATTCGTCGCGTTCCATGACTGTAAAGATAACCATCGACTGCATGGGAGGCGACCACGGCCCGGCCGTGACCGTTCCCGCTGCCGTCAGTTTCGTGCGCTCGCATCCCGACGCACATCTCATGCTCGTCGGTCTCGAGCAGCCCATCCGCGCGCAACTGAAGAAGTCGAAGGCTCTCGACGAGCCTCGCCTGACAGTCGTTCCCGCAAGCGAAGTCGTCGCGATGGACGATCCCGTCGAAGTGGCGCTGCGCAAGAAAAAAGATTCGTCGATGCGCGTGGCGCTCAACCTCGTGAAGGACGGCGAGGCGCAGACGTGCATTTCCGCCGGCAATACCGGCGCGCTCATGGCGGTGTCGCGGTATGTGCTGAAAACGCTCGCCGGCATCGAACGTCCGGCCATCGCGTTCGCGATGCCGAGCCAGAAGGGCTATACCACCGTGCTCGATCTGGGCGCCAACGTCGATTGCGAACCTGGGCATCTGCTGCAGTTCGCCGAGATGGGCCACGCGCTCGTGGCGGCGATCGAAGGCCGTGAGCGGCCCACCATCGGCCTGCTCAATATCGGCGAAGAAGTCATCAAGGGCAACGAAACGATCAAGCGCGCGGGCGAGCTCCTGCGCGCGAGCACGCTCAACTTCTACGGCAACGTGGAAGGCAACGACATCTATAAAGGCACGACCGATGTCGTCGTGTGCGACGGCTTCGTCGGCAATGTCGCGCTGAAGACCTCCGAGGGTCTCGCGAAGATGCTCGCCGACATCATCAAGGAAGAGTTCAGCCGCAACTTCGCGTCAAAGCTGATGGCGCTCGTCGCGCTGCCCGTTCTCAAGCGTTTCAAAAAGCGTGTCGATCCCGCGCAATATAACGGCGCCGCGTTGCTCGGCCTGCGCGGGCTCGTGATCAAAAGTCACGGCTCGGCCGAGGCCTTCGGGTTTGAGTGGGCTATCAAACGCGGGTATGATGCCGTCAAAAATGGCGTGCTCGAGCGCCTGGTGCGCGCGATGGAAGAGAACGCGCCCGCCGCGCGCGCGACCGAGGCGCCCGACGCTTCCGGCATCGCGGCTCAACAGCCTGCTTCACAGCCTGCTGTACAGCCGAACCCACCGGACCAACCCGGTACTGCGCTACATTCGAAGGCATAATGGCTCAATCCAATCTTTACTCTCGCGTGCTGGGCACCGGCAGCTTTCTGCCGTCCGAGCGCGTCACGAATCAGGACTTGGCGGACCGTCTCGCGAAGCAGGGCGTCGAGACGAGTGACGAATGGATCGTCGCGCGCACCGGCATTCACGCGCGTCACTTCGCGGCTCCGAATCAAACCACCAGCGACCTCGCGCTCATCGCTTCCCAGAAGGCGATCGAAGCGGCCGGCATCGATCCTCAATCGATCGATCTGATCATCGTCGCGACCTCTACGCCGGACTTCGTTTTCCCGAGCACCGCGTGTCTGCTGCAGAACAAGCTCGGCATCAGGAACAACGGCGCGGCCTTCGACGTGCAGGCCGTGTGCTCCGGCTTTGCGTATGGCGTCGCGACGGCGGACAGCTTCATTCGCAGCGGCCTGAACCGCACGGCGCTCGTCGTCGGCGCGGAAACGTTCTCCCGCATTCTCGATTTCAACGATCGCACCACCTGCGTGCTGTTCGGCGATGGCGCGGGCGCGGTCGTGCTGCAGGCGTCGGAAGAGCCGGGCGTGCTGTCGAGCGCGCTGCATGCGGACGGCAGCTATTCCGACATTCTCTGCACGCCGGGCAACGTCAACGGCGGCGTGATCGAAGGCACGGCGTTCCTGCACATGGACGGGCAGGCCGTGTTCAAGCTCGCGGTCAACGTGCTCGAAAAGGTCGCGCTCGAAGCGCTCGACAAGGCGAAGCTCACCGCTGAAGACATCGACTGGCTGATTCCGCATCAGGCCAATATCCGCATCATGCAGAGCACGGCGCGCAAGCTGCGTCTGCCGCCCGAGCGCATGGTCGTGACGGTCGGCGAGCACGGCAACACGTCGGCCGCCTCGATCCCGCTCGCGCTCGACGTCGCCGTGCGCGACGGCCGCATCAAGCGCGGCGACAACGTGCTGATCGAAGGCGTGGGCGGCGGCTTCACGTGGGGCGCGTCGGTCATCCGCTATTGAGCGTTTATCGATCCCCTTACTCATTCCCCTCTACTCATTCGCAACTGATCCCACTTCATCGCCGACCCCGCGCGCTCGCGTAGCGCGCGGTCCGTGAAGGCATCGCGGATCATTCCAATCAACGAGGACGATATGAAATTTGCGTTCGTTTTCCCCGGACAAGGCTCGCAGTCGATCGGCATGCTTGGCGGATTCGCCGATCACGCCATCGTGCGCGAGACCGTGCAGCAGGCCTCCGACGCACTCGGCCAGGATCTCGGCAAGCTGATCGCCGAAGGCCCCGCGGAAGAGCTCAACCTGACGACGAACACGCAGCCCGTCATGCTGACGGCGGCCTACGCGATCTACCGCGTGTGGGAAAAGGAAACGGGCCTCACGCCCGCCATCGTCGCGGGTCACAGCCTTGGTGAATACACCGCGCTCGTCGCGGCTGGCGCGCTCGCCTTCGCCGACGCGGTGCCGCTCGTGCGCTTCCGTGCGCAGGCGATGCAAAGCGCAGTTCCCGTAGGCCAGGGCGGCATGGCCGCGATCCTCGGCCTCGACGACGACACCGTACGCGCGGTCTGCGCCGAAGCATCGTCGGCGGGCGTCGTCGAAGCGGTGAACTTCAACGCGCCCGCGCAAGTGGTCATCGCGGGCAGCAAGGCCGCTGTCGAGAAGGCATGCGAAGTGGCGAAGGCGAAGGGCGCGAAGCGCGCACTGCCGCTGCCGGTGTCCGCGCCGTTCCATTCGTCGCTGCTCAAGCCGGCGTCGGATCAGTTGCGCGACTATCTCACGAAAGTCGAGATCAAATCGCCGCGGATTCCGCTGATCAATAACGTCGATGTCGCCGTGGTCTCCGATCCCGCCGCGATCAGGGACGCGCTCGTGCGTCAGGCCGCCGGTCCGGTGCGCTGGGTCGAGTGCGTGCAGGCGATGGCGAAGGACGGCGTCACGCACGTTATCGAATGCGGTCCGGGCAAGGTGCTCGCGGGTCTGACGAAGCGCATCGACGGCAATCTCGTCGGTGGCTCGATCTTCGATCCGGCATCGCTCGAAGAGACGCGCAAACTGATCGCTGGATAAAGGACGAGAATATGAGCCTGGAAAACCAAGTAGCAATCGTCACGGGCGCGTCGCGCGGCATCGGACGCGCGATCGCGCTCGAACTCGCAAAGCAGGGCGCGACGGTCATCGGCACGGCGACGAGCGAAAGCGGCGCGGCCGGCATCGGCGAAGCCTTGCAGCAGGCGGGCGCAAAGGGTCGCGGCGCGGTGCTGAACGTGAACGATGCGGCGTCGAGCGATGCGTTCATCGACGGTATCGTGAAGGAATTCGGCGGCCTGAACATCCTCGTGAACAATGCGGGCATCACGAAGGATCAGCTCGCGATGCGTATGAAGGACGACGAATTCGACGCCGTCATCGACACGAATCTGCGCGCGGTCTTCCGCCTGTCGCGCGCCGTGCTGCGCCCGATGATGAAGGCGCGCGGCGGGCGCATCATCAACATCACGTCGGTGGTCGGTTCGTCGGGCAATCCGGGTCAGGCCAACTACGCGGCGGCGAAGGCCGGCGTCGCGGGCATGACGCGCGCGCTCGCGCGTGAAATCGGCAGCCGCGGCATTACCGTGAACTGCATCGCGCCGGGTTTCATCGACACGGACATGACGAAGGTTCTGCCGGAAGAGCAGCGCGCCGCGCTCACCGCGACTATCCCGCTTGGCCGACTGGGCGCGCCCGAAGACATCGCGCATGCTGTGGCGTTCCTGGCATCGCCTTTTGCCGGCTATATCACCGGCACGACGCTGCATGTGAACGGCGGCATGTACATGTAAGGCCTTAATAGGCATTTCACCGAAATTCGCTTAATATCCGCGCCGGGACGGGCGCGCAAAATGCTCGGACGAACATCGTGCGCACCGCGCCTGCGCGGCAGTGAAGAATCGATGCAAAGCCGTCGGCAGCCGTCTTGATGAAGGGCGCCGGACAGTAGAGCATGGAACTGACGCGCCGTATTTTGCGGGTTCAAACCTGATAAAATGCGCGCACTCGTATTTTTGAACTTTTTTCCCCTCGGAGGGCTGCATGGACAACATCGAACAGCGCGTGAAGAAGATCGTCGCCGAACAACTGGGCGTGGCGGAAGCCGAAATCAAGAACGAAGCATCGTTCGTGAACGATCTGGGCGCTGACTCGCTCGATACGGTCGAACTCGTCATGGCGCTGGAAGACGAATTCGGCATGGAAATTCCCGATGAAGAGGCCGAAAAGATCACCACGGTTCAGCAGGCGATCGATTACGCTCGCGCGAACGTCAAGGCCTGAGGCCGGACGCGCCAGCGACTCATCGCTCAACCAGCTTGAAGCATTCGTCGCTGCAGACCGATTTGACAGCCACAGGGCTCACAGGGCGGTTTCCTGTGGCCGCTGTGGCTTTTGTTTTTCGTCATTTTATGGATAAGGGGTTACCGTGAGCCGTCGTCGAGTTGTTGTTACAGGCCTGGGGCTCGTGTCGCCTGTCGGCAATACTGTTGCCGACGGCTGGGCCAATCTGGTCGCGGGCAAGTCGGGCATCGCCAATATCACGAAGTTCGACGCGACGAACTTCTCCACACGTTTCGCCGGCGAGGTGAAGGGCTTCAATATCGAAGACTACATGCCCGCCAAGGAAGCGCGCCATATGGATACCTTCATCCATTACGGCTTCGCGGCGGGCGTTCAGGCCGTGCAGGACTCGGGCCTCGAAATCACCGATGAAAATTCGGAGCGCGTGGGCGTCGTGGTCGGCTCGGGCATTGGCGGCCTGCCGATGATCGAAGTCACGCAGACCGAGTTGCTCAATCGCGGTCCGCGCCGCATTTCGCCGTTCTTCGTGCCCGCGTCGATCATCAACATGATCTCCGGCCATCTGTCGATCCGCTTCGGTCTGAAGGGCCCGAATCTGTCGATGGTCACGGCCTGCACCACCGGCCTGCACTGTATCGGCGAGGCATCGCGCCTGATCGAATACGGTGACGCCGACGTGATGATCGCGGGCGGCGCGGAAGCAACCGTCTCTCCGCTCGGTATCGGCGGTTTCGCGGCGGCGCGCGCGCTGTCGCAGCGCAATGACGACCCGGCCACCGCCAGCCGTCCGTGGGATACGGACCGCGACGGCTTCGTGCTCGGCGAAGGCGCGGGCGTGATGGTGCTCGAAGAGTACGAGCATGCGAAGGCGCGCGGCGCGAAGATCTACGCGGAAGTGCTCGGCTACGGCATGAGCGGCGACGCGTATCACATGACCGCGCCGCCGGAAGACGGCGACGGCGGCCGCCGCGCAATGGTCAACGCGATGAAAAACGCGCGGATCAATGCCGACGAGGTGAACTACGTCAACGCGCACGGCACGTCGACGCCGCTCGGCGATATTGCCGAGACGATCGGCATCACGCGCGCGCTCGGCGATCAGGCGAAGAAGGCCGTCGTCAACTCCACCAAGTCGATGACCGGTCACCTGCTGGGCGGCGCGGGCGGCCTGGAGTCGGTGTTCACCGTGCTGGCGATCCACAATCAGGTGTCGCCGCCGACCATCAACATCTTCAACCAGGATCCGAAGTGCGACCTGGACTACTGCGCGAACACCGCGCGGGACATGAAGATCGACGTGGCGGTGAAGAACTCGTTCGGCTTCGGCGGCACGAACGGCTCGCTCGTCTTCAAGCGTCATCAGTAAACGCGGCGCGCTCGTCGGATCGGGGTCGAAATGGCGAGCGCGTTCGTAGATCGGCCGCATGGCGATGGAAACGTCGCGATGCGGCCGTCGCGCTTTTTGCGTGGCGCGATGCTCGGACTCCTGGGCGTGGCGAGCGCCTCGGTATTCCAGTGCGTTTTTGCGCACACGGAACACGCCGGGCACGCGGCCGTAGCGTGCGCGGTGACGCTTGCGGCGCTCGGACTCGCGTCGTATCGATGGATGCGCGCTCGACCGGTTGCCATCGGCCTGCATCCGGACGGCGTCACGCTCTTCACCCGCGAGGGCGAAACGCGCCACATGCAGATCGCGGGATGCGCGCAATGGAGCGATCTGCTGCTCGCGCTGACGCTTTCCGGCGTGCGCGGTCGCCGCGAGACGCTGCTCGTGCCGGCCGATTCCGTCGACGCCGGCACCTTCCGCCAGCTCGCCGTTCAGGCGCGCCGCGCCGCCGCTTCCCACCTGTAACGACTGTAACGGCGCATGAGCGTTCCGGTTGCCTTACAGGCGGTAACGCTACAATAGCCGTCCGCCCAACTTCCCCAAGCTAATCGGATTTCCCAGGTGAGTGAAAAAGAAATCGACCAATTGCTGGTCGAACGTGTCCAGAAGGGTGACAAGGCCGCGTTCGAACTGCTGGTCGCCAAATACCACCGCAAGATCATTCGACTGATCTCGCGCCTCGTGCGCGACCCCGCCGAGGTCGAGGACGTCGCCCAGGACGCCTTCATCAAGGCCTACCGCGCGCTGCCCCAGTTTCGCGGCGAATCGGCGTTCTATACATGGCTGTACCGGATTGCGGTCAACACCGCAAAGAATTACCTTGCGACCCAGGGCCGCCGCGCTCCCACTTCTACCGAAGCCGATGCTGAAGAAGCGGAAACTTTCTCAGACGCGGACCAACTAAGGGATATCAACACGCCCGAGTCGATGTTGATGAGCAAGCAGATTGCTCAGACGGTCAACGCCGCGATGGCGTTGCTGCCGGAGGAACTGCGCACGGCCATCACGCTCCGGGAAATTGAAGGACTGAGCTACGAAGAAATCGCCGAAATGATGAATTGCCCTATCGGCACCGTCAGATCGAGAATTTTTCGTGCTCGCGAAGCCATTGCGGCAAAATTGCGTCCGTTGTTGGACACTCCCGAGGGTAAGCGCTGGTAGGCGGCAATCCACGGGGCAGGGACGCGATATCTGGGTTAGTTGGTGTCACTACGGGGTGGGGTCAAAGATGGGGCGCATCATGGGGTCGGTCTCGATGCAAAATCAAACACAGGCGGGTTCGCGCAGCGAGCGCATGTCGGCATTCGTCGACGGTGAATCGCTCGACGAGATTGGCAGCGTCAGCCAGTTTCTCGCCGAACTGAAAAGCGACGAACGCGCGGCGTGGTCGCAATATCATTTGATCGGCGACGCCCTGCGCTCCGACGATCTCGCGGTCAGCCCGGCGCGCAGCAGCGCGTTCATGGCCGTATTTTCCGAACGTTTCGAAGCCGAGGCGCATGTCTTCGCCCCGGCTGCGCTGCCCGCGGCGGCGTCGAAACCGCGTGGCGGCATGCTGCGCCGTCGCGTGATGCCGGCTTTTGCCGTGGCTGCGGCGGCCGCGACGCTGACGTGGATCGTCGTGCCGCAACTGCAAGGCGTGGACAGCCGTTCCGGCACGCAGGTGGCGAGCGTCGCACCGGCGGCGGATTCGATGCAGCGCGTCGCGATGGCGTCCGTGCCGGCTGCGACCGTGCGCGCGCCGATCGTCGAGGCGAACATCATCCGCGACGCCAGTCTCGACCAGTACCTCGAAGCGCATCAGCAGTTCTCTCAACAGCCTGTGATGCCCGGTTCCATGCCCTTGATTCGCGCCGCGGCTACATCGCAAGGTCAATAATTTAATGCCGAGTGTGCGGTTGAATAAAACGAACTATTGGGGGCGGCTGCCGGCGTTGATGCTCTGTGCAGCCGCGTTGTTGACGGCGGCATCGAGCGCGTTCGCTCAGGGAGACGATCCCGCCGCTGTCCGCAAGACAGCCGCCGGCCTGCTCAACCGCATTCATGAAGCGGCCCAGCAGCAGAATTACGAAGGCACATTCGTCTATCAGCGCGGCGCGACGGTTCAGTCGTCGCGCATCACGCATGTCGCCACGCGCGGCGACGGCGAGTACGAATCGCTCGAAAGTCTCGACGGCGCGCCGCGCAAGATGCTGCGTCACGACGACGACATGTTCACGTTCGTCCCCGAGCGGCATTTGCTCGTGGTCGAGCATCGGCAAAACCGGGACTCGTTCCCGGCATTGCTCGCGACGAGCGGCGATCAGGTGCTGTCCGTCTACGAGCCGAAGCTGTTGGGCAGCGACCGCGTCGCGGGCGTCGACAGCCAGGTGATCGAGCTCGATCCGAAAGATTCCTATCGTTTCGCCTACAAACTCTGGGCCGATGCCAAAACCGGTCTGCTGCTGCGCGCGCAGACGCTCGATCCGGATGGTCAGGTGCTCGAGCAGTTGTCGTTCTCGCAGGTGCGCATCGGCGGGCCGATCGACAAGGCGCCCATCGCGAACGGCATTCGCAGCACGTCCGGCTGGACCATCGTGCGGCCGCCAGTACAGCCGGTGGACATGGAAGGACAGGGCTGGCAACTGACGCCCAATATCGCGGGCTTTCGAAAGATCCGCGAGCTGCGCCGTCCGATGGCGTCGAGCCAGCAAGGCCAGCCGCCGATCCCGGTCGATCAGGCCGTGTTCTCGGACGGTCTCGCCACGATCTCCGTTTTCGTCGAGCCGGTGGAGAAAAATACGCGCAAGGAAGGCGCGGGCAATAGCGGCGCCACGCATGTGCTGGTGAAGCGTCGCGGGGATTTCTGGATCACCTTGCTGGGTGAAGTGCCGCAAGCCACATTGCAGCAATTTGCTTCTACCATAGAATACAAGCCTTCCAAGTAATTCTGTTCCCGGCCTCCAACCTATGAGCAACTTCTCGCTGCGCAAGTTCATCGCGGCCGCGGCGCTCGCCGTGTGCCTGCCGTTCGTATCACAATCTGCGTCAGCGGCGCCCACGGTGAACTTGCCGGACTTCACGACACTCGTCGATAAAGTGGGGCCCTCGGTCGTGAACATTCGCACGACCTCGCGCGTCGGTTCCGGCAGCGAGCTGCGCGGACTGCCGCCCGGCCTCGACGAGGGCGACATGTCCGAGTTCTTCCGACGCTTCTTCGGCATTCCGATGCCGGGCCAGCCGCCGCGCGGCGGTGGCGGAGGCGGCGGTGGCGGCGGAAGCCAGGGCGATCAGGGCAAGGGCGGCAGCCGCAATGCGCCTGACGACAACCAGGACAACTCGGAACAAAGCAGCGGCGTCGGCTCGGGCTTCATCCTGTCGACGGACGGCTACGTGATGACCAACGCGCACGTCGTCGACGACGCGGACACCATCTACGTCACGCTCACCGACAAGCGCGAGTTCAAGGCGCGGCTCGTCGGCGTGGACGAGCGCACGGACGTGGCCGTCGTGAAGATCAGCGCGACGAATCTGCCGGCCATCACCATCGGCGATTCGAACAAGGTGCGTGTCGGCGAGTGGGTGCTCGCGATCGGTTCGCCGTTCGGCCTCGACAACACGGTGACCGCGGGCATCGTCAGCGCCAAGGGGCGCGACACGGGCGACTATCTGCCGTTCATCCAGACCGATGTCGCCGTGAATCCGGGCAACTCGGGCGGTCCGCTCATCAACATGGCGGGCGAGGTGATCGGCATCAACTCGCAGATCTACAGCCGCACGGGCGGCTTCATGGGCATCTCGTTCGCGATTCCGATCGATGAAGCGATGCGCGTCGCGGACCAGCTGAAGACGTCGGGCAAGGTCGTGCGCGGGCGCATCGCGGTGGCGATCGGCGAGGTCACGAAGGACGTCGCGGATTCGCTCGGGCTGCCGAAGGCGCAAGGCGCGCTGGTGTCGAGCGTCGAACCGAACGGCCCTGCTGACAAAGCGGGCGTCCAGCCGGGCGACATCATCACGAAGTTCAACGGCGTGAATGTCGATACCGCGACGGATCTGCCGCGCATGGTCGGCGATACCAAGCCGGGCACGAAGACCACGCTCACGATCTGGCGCAAGGGCCAGACGCGCGATCTGTCGATCACGGTCACCGAGATGCAGCCGGACAAGGTCGCGAAGACCGAGCAGAAGAAGTCGCCGCAGCCGAAGGAGCGCGCGAGCAATTCGCTCGGTCTCGCGGTGAGCGACATTCCGGCGGATCAGAAGAAGGCGCTCAAGCTGTCGAGCGGCGTTCAGGTCGATGCCGTGGAAGGGCCGGCGGCGCGCGCGGGATTTCAGAAGGGCGACATCATCATGCGCCTCGGCGATACGGATATCACGAGCGCGAAGCAGTTCCAGGAAGTCGCGCAAGGTCTGGACGCCAGCAAGATGGTCGCGGTGCTCGTGCGCCGTGGCGACAACACGCAGTTCGTGCCGCTGCGCCCGCGCGTGCCGCCGCAAAAGTAAGCGCGATGACGTCGAAGCCGGGCGCGACCTTCACCCTGTACGGGCGCGCCTGGTGTCATCTGTGCGAGGACATGCGCGCGGAGCTGGAGCCGATCGCGGCTCGGCATGGCCTGGGCGTCGAATGGATCGATATCGACGAAGATCCGCTGCTGGAGGCGCGCTATGACGAACGCGTGCCCGTGCTTACGCTCGATGGCGTCGAGTTGTGCCAGTACCGCCTCGATGTCGACGCGGTGCATGCGGCGCTGAGCCAGCGCGGCGCGCACGCGTCGTGAACCGGTCTGAGCCGAATTCCTCCGGGGCAACCCCGTTTTCGGCTAAAATGCAGAAGTTTTCCCCAAATTTTCAAGGCGTGCTCCGCGTTGGTGAGGGCGCGCCTTTTTCGCTTGATCGGCACTGAATGAATCATATTCGCAACTTTTCGATCATTGCGCACATCGACCACGGTAAATCCACGCTGGCCGACCGCATCATCCAGCTGTGCGGCGGCTTGTCCGATCGTGAGATGGAAGCGCAGGTGCTCGATTCGATGGACCTCGAACGCGAGCGCGGCATTACGATCAAGGCGCAGACCGCGGCGCTTTCCTACAAGGCGCGCGACGGCCAGGTCTACAACCTCAATCTGATCGATACCCCAGGGCACGTCGACTTCTCCTACGAAGTCAGCCGTTCGCTGTCCGCGTGCGAAGGCGCGCTGCTCGTCGTCGATGCGTCGCAGGGCGTCGAGGCACAGACGGTCGCGAACTGCTACACGGCGATCGAACTGGGCGTCGAAGTCGTGCCGGTGCTGAACAAGATCGATCTGCCGGCGGCGAATCCCGAGAACGCGATCGCGGAGATCGAGGACGTGATCGGCATCGATGCGACCGACGCCGTGCATTGCAGCGCGAAAACCGGTCTCGGTGTGGAAGACGTGCTCGAATCGCTGATCGCGAAAGTGCCGCCGCCGAAGGGCGATCCGGACGCACCGCTGCAGGCGCTCATCATCGATTCCTGGTTCGACAATTACGTTGGCGTCGTCATGCTGATGCGGATCGTCAACGGCACGTTGAAGCCGAAAGACAAGATCAAGATGATGGCGACCGAGGCGCAATACCCGGTCGAGAATCTCGGCGTGTTCGCGCCCAAATCGACCAGCCTGCCGCAACTGTCGGCGGGGCAGGTGGGCTTCGTGATCGCGGGCATCAAGGAGCTGACGGCCGCGAAGGTGGGCGACACCGTCACCATCGCGAACCGTCCCGCCACCGAACCGCTGCCGGGCTTCAAGGAAGTGAAGCCGCAGGTGTTCGCGGGTCTGTATCCGGTCGAAGCGAACCAGTACGACGCGCTGCGCGAATCGCTCGAAAAGCTGCGGCTCAACGACGCCTCGCTGCAATACGAGCCGGAAGTCTCGCAGGCGCTCGGCTTCGGTTTCCGCTGCGGCTTCCTCGGCCTTCTGCACATGGAAATCGTGCAGGAACGGCTCGAGCGCGAGTTCGACATGGATCTCATCACCACCGCGCCGACGGTGATCTACGAAGTCCAGCAGCGCGACGGCACGACGATCTCGGTCGAGAATCCGGCGAAGATGCCGGAGCCGCCGAAGATCGAGGAAGTGCGCGAGCCGATCGTCACGGTGAACCTGTACATGCCGCAGGAGTATGTCGGCTCGGTCATCACGCTGTGCACGAACAAGCGCGGCACGCAGATCAACATGCAGTACCACGGCCGCCAGGTGCAGCTCACGTACGAAATCCCGATGGCGGAAATCGTGCTCGACTTCTTCGATCGCCTGAAGTCGACGTCGCGCGGCTATGCGTCGATGGACTACGAGTTCAAGGAGTATCGCGCGGCCGACGTGGTCAAGGTCGATATGCTCATCAACGGCGACAAGGTCGATGCGCTGTCGGTCATCGTGCACCGTTCGCAGAGCCAGCATCGCGGCCGCGAAGTGGCGTCGAAGATGCGCGAGCTGATTCCGCGCCAGATGTACGACGTGGCGATTCAGGCGACCATCGGTTCGAACATCATCGCGCGCGAGAACATCAAGGCATTGCGCAAGAACGTGCTCGCGAAGTGTTACGGCGGCGACATCTCGCGCAAGAAGAAGCTGCTCGAGAAGCAGAAGGCCGGCAAGAAGCGCATGAAGCAGGTCGGTTCGGTCGAAATCCCGCAAGAGGCTTTCCTGGCGATCCTGCGCGTCGACGAGTGACGTTCGCGTCGTTCCACGCGCTTAGTCCGCCGCGAAGCAAACAACGATAACAACTGGAAGCGATTGATGAATTTCGCACTGATTCTTTTGATTCTCGTCGTCTTGACGGGTATTGCATGGGTGCTCGACAAGCTGGTGTTTCTGCCGCAACGGCGCCGCGCCGCCGAGTCCGCGGTGGCCGAGTTCGACCGCCAGCAGGAGCGCGTGGGCGAGCGTTTCGCCGATGAAAACGCCAACCAGACGCGTGCCCGCCTGCGTGACGACAAGCTGCGTCAGCCGTGGTGGCTCGAATACACGGCAAGCTTCTTTCCGGTGATTCTCGCGGTGTTCGTGGTGCGCTCGTTCATCATCGAGCCGTTCAAGATTCCGTCCGGCTCGATGGTCCCGACGCTGCTCGTCGGCGACTTCATTTTGGTCAACAAGTACGAGTACGGCCTGCGTCTGCCGATCACCAACACCAAGATGACGAACGGCAGCCCCCTCACGCGCGGCGACGTCGTGGTGTTCCGCTATCCGAAGGACGAATCGGTCGACTACATCAAGCGCGTGATCGGCCTGCCGGGCGACACGGTCGCGTACGAAGACAAGAAGCTCACGATCAACGGCAAGCCGGTGCCCGAAACCGCGCTGCCCGACTATTTCGATGACGAGCGCATCGGTTACGCGAAGCAGTTCGAAGAAGACCTCGACGGCCGCAAGAACCGCATCCTGAACAACCCTCAGGTGCCGCCGTTCATCGTCGGCGCGGACGACTTTCCGTTCCGCGACAACTGCAACTACAACGCACGCGGCGTCACCTGCAAGGTTCCGCCGGGCAGCTACTTCATGATGGGCGACAACCGCGACAACAGCGCGGACAGCCGCTACTGGGGCTTCGTGCCGGACAAGAACATCGTCGGGCGCGCGTTCTTCATCTGGATGAACTTCAGCAATCTGAAGCGCATCGGCGGCTTCCAGTGACATCCTCGAATGACACACACATCGCCGGCTCGTCTGAAGCAAAGCAGCCGGCGATCTTCATGATCGAATCAAGCTTCGAAACGGCGTGAAGAAGCGCGGCTAACACCGTCTCGGCACGCGTTTTCCGGTGCCGACCGGCGGAATCGTCCGCCTTCGCGCCCGCGTTATACTCTCTCCATGCCATCTTCTCCGTTGGAAAGCCGGCTGCGGTACGAATTTCGCAATGCGGAATTGCTGCGCCAGGCGATGACCCACCGCAGTCACAGCGCCACGCACAATGAACGGCTCGAATTTCTCGGCGATTCCGTTCTAAATTGCGTGGTGGCCGCGCTTTTGTTCCAACGATTCGGAAAACTCGACGAAGGCGACCTGTCGCGCGTGCGCGCAAATCTGGTCAAGCAGCAGTCGCTTTACGAAATTGCGCAGGCGCTGAACGTGTCCGAAGACCTGCGCCTCGGCGAAGGCGAACTGCGCAGCGGCGGTTTCCGCCGTCCGTCGATTCTCGCCGACACGCTCGAAGCCATCTTCGGCGCCATCTTCCTCGACGGCGGTTTCGACGCTGCGTACACCGCCATCAAGCGGCTCTATACGCCGGTGCTGGATCACATCGATCCGCGCACCATCGGCAAAGATGCGAAGACGCTCCTGCAGGAATATCTCCAGGGTCACAAGATCGCACTGCCGACCTACACGGTCATCGCGACGCACGGCGCCGCGCACAATCAGCAATTCGAAGTCGAATGCACGGTGCCGAAGCTCGACGTGAAAGTATCGGGCTCCGGCGCGAGCCGCCGCGCGGCCGAACAGGCGGCAGCAAAGAAGGCGCTCGATGAAGTGATGACCGCCGCGCCGACGCTCGGCATGAAACCGAAGCGCAAAGGCGCGCGCGCGGCGAAGCTGTCTGAGCTCGAAGTGGTGCCCGGCGTCACCGGCATTCAGGCCGCGCTCGATCTGCGCTCGCCCGACCGGCGCGAGCGTCATCACGGATCGCACGGCGCACAGCAGAGCCCGCAGGAGCGGCCCGCCACCGCGCCGCTCGCGGTGATCCGGGCGACGCACGTCGAGCCGTCGGCGGGCGCGTATGCCGCCGCCGACAAAGCGGAGCGAGCCGTAATCCACAAGCCGGAGCACAAGCCGGAAAGAGCGGCGAAGAGCGAAGCGGCGCATGCGCCGGAGCGCAGCGCGCAAGCGGAAAAGCCCGCGCCTTCCCCCGACCGTGACGACGACCACGCGGCCGACACCGAGGCGCGCAACGGCGCCGGTTCGGACGCGCCCGCGGGCCGCATCGTGCGCGCCGCCGACGCCGGTCACTGACGCGCGCCGCCGCGCCCATCGCGCATTCGCGCCCCAACGATTTCTTGCCGCACACATCTATGAACGCTCCTACTACCTCTGGCTTCCGTTGCGGCATGGTCGCGATCGTCGGCCGCCCGAACGTCGGCAAATCGACGCTGATGAACGCGCTCGTCGGCCAGAAGGTGAGCATCACGTCGCGCAAGGCGCAGACGACGCGCCACCGCATCACCGGCATCAACACGTTCGACGACGCGCAGTACATCTTCGTCGACACGCCCGGTTTTCAGACGCGCCACAGCGGCGCGCTCAACCGCTCGCTGAACCGCGCGGTGACGTCGACGCTGACATCCGTCGATGCGATTCTCTTCGTGATCGAAGCCGGCCGCTTCGGCCCCGACGATCAGAAAGTGCTCGACCTGATTCCGACCGGCACGCCCACGCTTTTGATCGCGAACAAGCTCGATCGCGTCGGCGACAAGGATTCGCTGTTTCCGTTCATGCAGCAGATGTCCGCACTGCGCGACTTCCGCGAGATCGTGCCGCTGTCGGCGAAGCATCCCGACGACATCAAGCGCCTGATGGCGGTCGTGAAGCCGTATCTGCCGGAAGGCGAGCCGATCTACGGCGAGGACGATCTGACCGACCGCAGCGAGCGCTTCCTCGCGGCCGAAATCCTGCGCGAGAAGGTGTTCCGCTGGACCGGCGACGAGTTGCCGTACACGAGCACGGTGCTCATCGACAAGTTCGAGACCGAAGGGCGCCTGCGCCGCGTGTTCGCGACCATCCTCGTCGATCGTGATATGCACAAGGCGATGATCATCGGCCAGAAGGGCGCGAAGCTGAAGCAGATCAGCACCGAGGCGCGGCTCGACATGGAGAAGCTCTTCGACGGTCCCGTGTATCTCGAAACCTTCGTCAAGGTGAAGAGCGGCTGGGCGGACAACGAAGCGGGCCTGCGCGCATACGGCTACGAGTAATGTATTGAGCGGACATGAGCGACGGCCCGAACGACGCCCGGATGATGCCTCCCGCCGACGATCGTCCTGACGACGATTTCGACGCGAGCGAGCGTCCCGTCGCGCGGGCCGCGAAGAAGCGCACGCGCGCGCCTTCTTCGTCATCATCGTCCGAGGGCGGGAGCGCGCCGCGCAAGCCGCGTTCCGATTTCCGCATCGCCGAGCAGCCGGGCTTCGTGCTGCACAGTTATCCGTATCGCGAGACGAGCCTCATCATCGATGTGTTCTCGCGCGACTACGGCCGCATCGCGCTCGTCGCGAAGGGCGCGAAGCGTCCGCATTCCGCGCTGCGCGGTGTCTTGCAGACGTTCCAGCCGCTCGGTCTTTCGTGGTCAGGCAAGGGCGAAGTCCGCACGCTGACGACGGCCGAATGGGTCGGCGGCATGCTGCCCCTGGCCGGCGACGCGCTGCTGTGCGGCTTCTACGTGAACGAGCTGCTGGTCAAGTTCTGCGCGCGCGACGATGCGCATCCCGCGCTCTTCAATCACTATGTCCTCACGCTCTCGCGCCTCGCGCACGACGAGCCCGCCGTGCAGGTGCTGCGTTCCTTCGAGCGCGTGCTGCTGCGCGAAACCGGCTACGCGATGAACCTCATGCGCACCGTCACGCGCCAGCCGGTCGTGCCCGAAGGCCGCTATGTCTTCGATCCCGACCGCGGCGTGCGCGACGCCTCCGACGATCTCCACACGCAATGGCCGGTGATGTCGGGGCAGACGCTCATCGATATGGAGCGCGACGACTACACGAATCCGCAGACCGCCGCGCAGAGCAAGACGCTGATGCGCTTCCTGCTGAATCATTACCTGGGCGGCACGCCGCTCGCCACCCGTCAGATATTGATCGACCTGCAAAAACTATGAGCTTCTTTCTCTCATCGCCTGCGAGCGTGATCGATCTGGGCGTGAATATCGATCACGTCGCCACGCTGCGCAATGCGCGCGGCACGTCGTACCCCGATCCGATTCGCGCGGCGCTCGCCGCCGAGGAAGCGGGCGCCGACGCCATCACGCTGCATCTGCGCGAAGATCGCCGTCATATCGTCGATGCCGATGTGCGCACGCTGCGGCCGCTCCTGAAAACGCGCATGAACCTCGAATGCGCGGTGACGCGCGAGATGCTCGACATCGCGTGCGAAATCAAACCGCACGATGTCTGTCTCGTGCCGGAAAAACGCGCCGAGCTGACGACCGAAGGCGGGCTGGACGTCGCCGGCCAGTTCGAAGCGGTGAAGGCCGCATGCGAACAGCTCGCCGATGCGGGTTCGCGCGTGTCGCTGTTCATCGATCCGGACGAGACGCAGATTCGCGCCGCACAGGAAGCGGGCGCGCCCGTCATCGAACTGCATACGGGCCGCTATGCCGAAGCGCACGATGAAGCGGAACAGCAGCGCGAGTTCGAGCGCGTCGCGGCGAGCGTCGATTTCGGCAATTCGCTCGGACTGAAGGTGAACGCGGGCCACGGCCTGCACTACACCAACGTGCAGGCGATTGCCGCGCTGCCGGGCATCGTCGAGCTGAACATCGGGCACGCGATCGTCGCGCATTCGATCTTCGCCGGCTGGGACAACGCCGTGCGTGAGATGAAGGCGATCATGGTCGCGTCGCGCCTCGCATCGGTCAACGCCCGGTAACCGCGCGTCATGGCCATCTACGGAATCGGCACGGACGTCGTGCAGGTGAGCCGCGTCGCGGCGGTGATGAAGCGCACCAATGGCCGTTTCGCCGAAAAGGTGCTCGGGCCCGACGAGCTGCGCATTTATCACGCACGCAACGCGCGCTCGGAAGTGCGCGGCATCGCGTTTCTCGCCACACGCTTTTCGGCCAAGGAAGCGTTCTCGAAGGCGATCGGCCTCGGCATGCGCTGGCCGATGACCTGGCGCGCGCTGCAAACGCTCAACGAGCCGAGCGGCAAGCCGATGATCGCCGCGTCGGGCGAGCTCGCGCAGTGGCTCGAAGCGCGCGGCATCACCGCGAAGGTGACGGTCAGCGATGAGCGCGATTACGCGGTGTCGTTCGTGATCGCGGAAACGCCGGACGGACAGTCCTGAATCAATCCAACCAAGACAAGAAGCCAATTGAATTCGATGAAACGCACTCCCGGCCCCGTCATGTACGACGTCGCCGGCACGACGCTGACCGACGCCGATATCGAGCGCCTCACCCATCCGATGACCGGCGGCATCATTCTCTTCGCGCGGCACTTCACTGATCGCGCGCAGCTCGTCGCGCTGACCGATGCAATCCGCGCGGTGCGCGATGACATCCTGATCGCCGTCGATCACGAAGGCGGCCGCGTGCAGCGCTTTCGAACCGACGGCTTCACCTCGCTGCCCGCGCCGGGCAAGCTCGGCGAACTGTGGGACCGCGACGTGCTCGCCGCGACCAGGGCCGCGACCGCGTTCGGCTACGTGCTCGCGGCGGAGTTGCGCGCATGCGGCATCGACATGAGTTTCACGCCGGTGCTGGACCTGAACTACGGGCAGTCGAAAGTGATCGGCGATCGAGCGCTGCATGGCGATCCGCGCGTCGTCACGATGCTCGCGAAGAGCCTGAATCACGGTCTCGCGCTCGCGGGCATGGCGAACTGCGGCAAGCACTTTCCGGGTCACGGTTTCGCCGAGGCCGATTCGCACGTCGCGCTGCCCACCGACGACCGTCCGCTCGAAGAAATCCTCGCCGCCGACGTCCGGCCGTACGACTGGCTCGGCATGTCGCTGGCGTCGGTGATTCCGGCTCACGTCATCTACACGCAAGTCGACGACAAACCTGCCGGCTTCTCGCGCATCTGGTTGCAGGACATTCTGCGCGGCAAGCTCGGCTTCACCGGCGCGATTTTCAGCGACGATCTCTCGATGGAAGCCGCGCGCGCCGGCGGCACGCTCACCGAAGCCGCGACGGCTGCGCTCACCGCGGGCTGCGACATGGTGCTGATCTGCAATCAGCCGGCGGAGGCGGGCAAGGTGCTCGAGCAGTTGCGCTATGCGCCTTCGAAGGCGTCGGAGCAGCGCATCCGCCAGATGCGTCCGCGCGGCAAGGCGCTGCGCTGGAGCAAGCTGCAGGCGCAGGCGGAGTATCAGGCGGCGCGCACGCTGATCACAGAAATGCTCGGTTGAACGAAAAACGCCACGGATTCCGTGGCTTTTTTTTTCGAGCCAGGCGGAATCAGGACGATTCCAGCTTCATCCGCTGCAGCTTGTTATAGAGCGTCTTCGGGCTGATGCCGAGCAGCGTCGCTGCACGATGACGCGTGCCGCCGACCGCTTCGAGCGTCGCGCGGATTAGCATGTCCTCGACGTCCGCGAGCGCGGTGCCGACCGTCACCTGCACGCTGCTGCCGTTCAGGCCGCGGCCACCGAGTCCGCCCGGCTCGTCGACGCGCAGCGTTTCGATCGTCTCGCCCGACGCGTGATAGGCGCGCCGCACGCGCTCGCGCATCTCGCGCACGTTGCCGGGCCATTCGTTGGCGATGCACTCGCGGATGAACGCCGGACTGACGCGCTTAGGCGATCCGCTCGTGATGCCGGCGATGTGATTCTCGCGATTCAGTTCGTCGACGAGCGTCTCGGCGATCAGCGCGATGTCGTCGTCGCGTTCGGAAAGCGGCGGCAGCATGATAGACGACGCCGACAGCCGCTGGAACAGATCCTCGCGCATCGCGCCGCTCGCGACGGCTTCGCGTATCGGCGTGCGGGACGCGGCGATCAGGCGGAAGTCGGTCATGATGCGGTTGCTGCCGCCGACGCGCATGAAGGTCTGCGAATCGAGCGCGCGCAGGAGCGCCTCCTGTTGCGCGGCGGGCAGCGAATCGATCTGATCGAGGAACAGCGTGCCGCCGCCCGCCTGTTCGAGCAGACCCGGCTCGCGATTCTCGGCGCCCGCGAACGCGTTGCGCTCATGGCCGAAGAGGACGCTTTCCATCGTGCGCTGCGAGCCGTCGCTGGCGGTGCGGTGCGCAGAGCAGTCGAAGGTCACGAACGGACCCTTGCGGCGGCGGCTCAACTGATGAATCGTGCGCGCCGCGATTTTTTTGCCCGTGCCCGGATTGCCGCAGATCAGCACGGCGGCCTCCGTCGGCGCCGTGTGCTCGATCAGATCGTAGACGTGTTGCATCGCTGCGCTGCGGCCGATCATGTCGCCGAAGTGGCCGAGCTCGCGCAGCGTCGAGCGCAGCGCCTGGACTTCTTCGGTGAGCTCGTACGGCCGCGGGATGCGCGCAAGCAGGCTGCGCAGCCGCGGAATGTTCACCGGTTTCAGCAGATAGTCCCAGATGCCGTGCCGCAGGCCTTCGATCGCGCTTTCGACCGTCGCGTTGCCGGTCATCACGATAACGGGCAGCGCGCCATCGGGCGGTTGCGACGGCAGGCTCGGCAGCAGATCGAGACCGCTGCCGTCGGGCAGATTCAGGTCGATCAGCACGACATCGGGGATGAAGCGAGTCAGCGCGGAGCGCGCCTCGGCGAGCGTCGTCGCGGTATCGACGGAAAAGCCGTCTGCCGTGAGGATCGCGGACAGGCCGGAGAGGCTATTGGGATCGTCTTCGACAATCAGTGCGTGTGGCATGGCGGACCAACGTATCAAAGTGGACTGTATTGCGCCGTCGCTCATTCAGGCTCGGGCGTCTCGTGAGCGGGATACGACGCTGGACGCCGCGTTCCGGCGTCTGGCGCCTCGTCGCGTTCCCCGCTGCGGTTTTTGTCCTGCGTCACTCCTCGTTCGTCATCTTTACCGCGCGTGCGTCATTGCGGCCTGAGATGCAGTTCGTTGCTCACCGACTGCACGCCCGGCACGCCTCGCGCCACGGCGAGCGCTTTCTGAATCTGCATCTCCGAATCCACATAGCCGGACAACTGCACGACGCCGCGATAAGTCGCAACGCTCATCGGCAGAGCTTTCAGTCCCGGATCGGCGACGAGCGCAGCTTTCACGCGAGCTGCGAGTGCGGCATCGTCGCTGGCGATCTCGCCGCCCGTGTTCGCCGATGCCGACGGCGTCGACTTGCACCCGACGAAAGCGAGCGCCGTCACGACGAGCGCCGCGGCACAGAGAAACCGGCTTCCGCCGAAAGGCATGTTTGGCATGTCGGTTCCGAAAACTTGATCTGCTTCAAGAGCAGAAATCGTGCCACTCAGTTAATTTTTCCGATAGGGACGATCCGCGCGGTCCGGACGCGAATCCATCGGTCGATTGGCACCGAAATCGAACGGCAGGGAAGCGGTAAAGTTTGCCTGAAATTGTCAAAAAATTCATGCAAAAGAAAAAGCGCCCGCGAAGGGGCGCTTTTCTGGGGGCCGGCGGCGGTCTGTGAGCCGCCTGGCTTACGACTGAGTCGCGTGCGGCTTACGCGCGGCTGCGATATTCGTTCGTGCGGGTGTCGATTTCGATCTTGTCGCCGATGTTGCAGAAGAGCGGCACTTGCAACTCGAACCCGGTGTTCAGCTTGGCGGTCTTCAGCACCTTGCCCGACGACGTGTCGCCCTTGACAGCCGGTTCCGTGTAGACGATTTCGCGAACCAGCGTGGTCGGCAGTTCGACCGAGATGGCTTTCTCGTTGTAGAACACGACTTCGCACGCCATGCCGTCTTCGAGGTAGTTGAGCGCGTCGCCCATCATTTCGGCTTCGACTTCGAACTGGTTGTAGTCGGCGTCCATGAAGACGTACATCGGGTCTGCGAAGTACGAGTACGAGACTTCCTTGCGGTCGAGCACGACGACGTCGAACTTGTCGTCCGCCTTGTACACGGTTTCCATGCCGGCGTTCGTCAGCAGGTTCTTGAACTTCATCTTGACGACCGCGGCGTTGCGGCCCGACTTGTTGTACTCGGCGCGCTGCACGACCATGGCATCGCTGCCGATCATGACGACGTTGCCGACGCGGAGTTCTTGTGCGGTCTTCATAAAACTGGGTCCTGTACGAATGGAATTGGCTGGAATGCCTGAAATGAATGGCTAACGAGGAATGCGCATTCTGGCCGTCCGGGCTGCACGCGCTCGTGCGCCCGATTCCTCGGATAACCGCTTATTTTAACTGAGTTTTTGCTTATTTGGCGAGTCGTATGGCCGGGCCGGACGAGGCGGCGCGCGTTTCATCCGGCCCTGCGCGCGGCGACGTGTGCGACGAGATTGCCCGCCAGATCGCCGATGCCGGCGAGTTCGTCGGCCCAGCGCGCGGCGCGTGCGTCGAGCGCCGGGCGATGCCGCCAGAAATCGGCCCAGTCCGGTACGCCCGTGCCGTTCCACGCGTGCCAGAAGCGCGAGACCGCATCCCGCGCGGACGGATCGAGCGTGCTCGTGTAGTGCGCGAGCGCGGCGTCGAGCTTCGGCAGATGGGCGTCGTCAGCTTGCGGGTAGATGTGCCAGATGAACGGTTTCCTCGCCCATTGCGCGCGCACGAAGGAATCTTCGCCGCGCACGAAATTGATGTCGGCGGCCCAGAGCAGTTCGTCGAAACGCGGCTGCTCGACGAAGCCGAGCGCGTGCGCTTCCAGCGCGCCCGCGCGTGCCGTTACGCCGGCGGTGAACTTCGGCACGTCGAAAAAGCGGGCGAGCGCGCCCGAAATGCGGCCCTCCGGAACGAGCAGGACGACGGGCGCGGCGCCGTCGCGCCATTGTGCGAGGAGCGCATCGACGGCGGGATTTTCATAGGCGAACAGCGACACGACCGTCGCGCCGGCGCCGGGCCGTTCGATACCCACGCGCTCCTTCCACCACGCCGCCGCATCGAAGCGCGCGCGCCGCGCATCGAGATCGCGTTCCTTCAGCACGCCGCCCGTGCCCTTGCCGAGTCCCGGAAAGAAGAAGCTCTTGTCGAGCGGATAACGCGGGTGCGGCGACGGCCGCATGTGGAAATCGGCGACCCAGTCCTCGCCGCTCAGATATTCGAGGTTGATCCACACGGGCTTCGGCGCGCGGCGCGCCATCGCGGCGATATCCGGACGAGGCGGCGCGCGTTTCATCCGGCCCTGCGCGCGGCGACGTGTGCGACGAGATTGCCCGCCAGATCGCCGATGCCGGCGAGTTCGTCGGCCCAGCGCGCGGCGCGTGCGTCGAGCGCCGGGCGATGCCGCCAGAAATCGGCCCAGTCCGGTACGCCCGTGCCGTTCCACGCGTGCCAGAAGCGCGAGACCGCATCCCGCGCGGACGGATCGAGCGTGCTCGTGTAGTGCGCGAGCGCGGCGTCGAGCTTCGGCAGATGGGCGTCGTCAGCTTGCGGGTAGATGTGCCAGATGAACGGTTTCCTCGCCCATTGCGCGCGCACGAAGGAATCTTCGCCGCGCACGAAATTGATGTCGGCGGCCCAGAGCAGTTCGTCGAAACGCGGCTGCTCGACGAAGCCGAGCGCGTGCGCTTCCAGCGCGCCCGCGCGTGCCGTTACGCCGGCGGTGAACTTCGGCACGTCGAAAAAGCGGGCGAGCGCGCCCGAAATGCGGCCCTCCGGAACGAGCAGGACGACGGGCGCGGCGCCGTCGCGCCATTGTGCGAGGAGCGCATCGACGGCGGGATTTTCATAGGCGAACAGCGACACGACCGTCGCGCCGGCGCCGGGCCGTTCGATACCCACGCGCTCCTTCCACCACGCCGCCGCATCGAAGCGCGCGCGCCGCGCATCGAGATCGCGTTCCTTCAGCACGCCGCCCGTGCCCTTGCCGAGTCCCGGAAAGAAGAAGCTCTTGTCGAGCGGATAACGCGGGTGCGGCGACGGCCGCATGTGGAAATCGGCGACCCAGTCCTCGCCGCTCAGATATTCGAGGTTGATCCACACGGGCTTCGGCGCGCGGCGCGCCATCGCGGCGATATACGCATGCGGCAGCTCGCACGCGAACGCTTCGATCACGACATCGGCGATGGCCAGCGTGTCGCCCGCGTGCGCCGGCTCGCGCCAGTGCTCGATGACGATGCCCTGCGCCTGCTGTCGGTCGAGCGTCGCGTCGACTTCCGGGCAGAGCGCATGAAACACGGTCAGATCGTCGACGAAAAGCCGCACGCGCCAGCCGTGTTCGATATGCAACTGCCGCGCGAGGCGCCAGCACACGCCGATGTCGCCGAAGTTGTCGACCACCGCGCAGAAGATGTCGCAGGCGATGTCACAGGCAAGTTCAGGGGCTTTCGTGGCGTCGGGAAGCGAAGTCATGGGACGAAGGCGCGCGGCGTAATGTTCTAAACTGGCGATTCTAGAATATTGCCCGCGGCGCGGCGCATGCTTGTCCGCCCGTGCCGTCCCCGCATCCTCGCGACTTCGCTGCATGACTGATTCCGCCGCACACGAACCCGCTTCCGATCCGCGTAAGACGGACAAGCCGTCCAATCCGGAAATCGCGGACTTCGATCCGAAAAAGACGCTCGCGCAACTGCCGCATCTGCCCGGCGTGTATCGCTATTACGACGGCGAGGGCAACGTGCTCTACGTCGGCAAGGCGCGCAATCTGAAGAAGCGCGTGTCGAGCTACTTCACGAAGACGCTGCACTCGCCGCGCATCGCGATGATGGTCACGCGCATCCGCAAGATCGAGACGACGGTGACGCGCTCGGAAGCCGAAGCGCTGCTGCTCGAAAACAATCTGATCAAGGCGCTCGCGCCGCGCTACAACATTCTCTTTCGCGACGACAAGTCGTATCCGCTGCTCAAGCTCACCGGCCACAAATTTCCGCGCATGGCCTATTACCGCGGCGCCGTCGACAAGAAGAACCAGTACTTCGGCCCGTTCCCGAGCGCGTGGGCGGTGCGCGAGAGCATCCAGATCCTGCAGCGCGTGTTCCAGTTGCGCACGTGCGAGGACTCGGTGTTCAGCAACCGCACGCGGCCGTGCCTGCTGCATCAGATCGGACGCTGCACCGCGCCGTGCACCGGCCTCATCAGTGAGGAAGATTACGCGCGCGATGTGTCGAACGCATCGCGCTTTCTGCTCGGGCGTCAGGGCGAAGTGATGAAGGAGCTCGAGCAGAAGATGCACGCGTTCGCCGCCGATCTGAAGTTCGAGCAGGCCGCGGCGGTGCGCAATCAGATGAGTTCGCTCGCGACCGTGCTGCATCAGCAGGCGATCGAAGTGGGCGGCGAGAGCGACGTCGATATCCTCGCGGTCGTCGCGCTCGGCGGCAAGATCTGCGTGAATCTCGCGATGGTGCGCGGCGGCCGGCATCTCGGCGACAAGGCGTATTTCCCGGCGCACGTCGAAAGCGCGATGACGCTCGGCGATGAAGACGAAGCAGGTCTCGAAGACGACGAAATCGTCGAAGCGGCGCCGGACACGCTCGTCGATGTACCCGCGCAGACCTTCGAAGACGAAGCCGACCTGGACGCGGTGGATTCCGCGGAGGCGTCAGACGAAAGCGAAGCCACGCTGCGCGAAGGCGCGCTCGAATCCGAAGTGCTCGAAGCGTTCATGGCGCAGCACTACATTGGCAATCGCGTTCCGCCCGTGCTCGTCGTGAGCCATGCGCCGGCGAGCCGCCAGCTCGTCGATCTGCTGATCGAGCAGGCGGGACACAGGGTGACGCTGCTGCGGCAGCCACAGGGGCAGAAGCGCGCATGGCTGTCGATGGCCGAAAACAACGCGAAGCTCGCGCTCGCGCGTCTTTTGTCGGAGCAAGGCTCGCAGCAGGCGCGCACGCGCTCGCTCGCGGACACGCTGAGCATGGAGATGGACGACCTCGCGAGCTTGCGCATCGAGTGCTTCGATATCAGTCATACGATGGGCGAGGCGACGCAGGCATCGTGCGTCGTGTATCACCATCACAAGATGCAGTCGGGCGAGTATCGGCGCTACAACATCGCCGGCATCACGCCCGGCGACGACTATGCCGCGATGCGCCAGGTGCTCACGCGCCGCTACGAAAAGATGGTCGCGCAGGCGGCCGCGAACGCAAATGACGAAGCCACGACCCTGCAACCCGACGATGCCGCCGATCCCAACGTCACGCCTGACGCCGCGACCGCCGTGGCCGCGGGCGGCACGCTGCCGAACATCGTCCTGATCGACGGCGGCAAGGGCCAGGTCGAGATCGCGCGGCAGGTGTTCTCCGAGCTCGGGCTGGATCACGGCATGCTGGTTGGCGTAGCGAAGGGAGAAGGGCGCAAGGTCGGACTCGAAACGCTCGTCTTCGCCGATGGCCGGCCCGCGCTCGAACTCGGCAAGGAAAGCGCGGCGCTGATGCTGGTCGCGCAGATCCGCGACGAGGCGCATCGCTTCGCCATCACCGGGATGCGCGCGAAGCGGGCGAAGGCGAGGCAGACGTCGCGGCTGGAGGAGCTGGAAGGCGTCGGCGCCAAGCGACGCCAGAAGCTTTTGTCGCGCTTTGGCGGATTGCGCGGCGTGCAGGCGGCGAGCGTCGAGGATCTGGCGAGCGTCGAAGGCATTTCGCTCGCGCTCGCGCAGCAGATTTATCGTCAGTTGCATTGAGCAGGAAAGGCGCGCCGCGCTCGCCCGCGCCTTGTGAGCGCGGGGTCGACGCGGCACAATGGCGGCTTCCTTACATGTCCCTCAACCGCTTTCGCCCATGCCGTTCAATCTACCGATCTTCCTGACGTGGCTGCGAATCGTGCTGATTCCGCTCGTCGTGGGCGTGTTCTATTTGCCGGACATGATGATGAGCCCGGAGCATCGCAACTTGCTCGGCATGCTCATCTTCGTGCTCGCCGCACTCACCGATTGGTTCGACGGCTTTCTCGCGCGCAAGCTCGATCAGACGTCCTCGTTCGGCGCGTTCCTCGACCCGGTCGCCGACAAGCTGATGGTCACAGCCGCGCTGCTCGTGCTCGTCCAGCTCGGACGTCTGAATGCGGTGATCGCGCTGATCATCGTCGGGCGGGAGATCACGATCTCGGCGCTGCGCGAATGGATGGCGCAGATCGGCGCATCGAAGAGCGTCGCGGTGAATCAGCTCGGCAAGTTCAAGACCGTATGCCAGATGGTCGCCATTCCGATGCTGCTGTTCTACGGGCCGCTCAGGATCGCCGGCACGCAATGGGTCCTCGACGCGCGCGTATGGGGCTTGTGGCTCATCTATGTCGCGGCGTTCCTCACCGTCTGGTCGATGCTCTACTACATGAAGCTCGCGTGGCCGCAGATCCGCGAGCGCGGCGGCATGCTGTGACGGGGCAGCGTGCGCGCGCGCAGAAATTGCGCATTCGGGAAATCGAAGCGCCAAATTCCTCTCACAAAACAGTTGACAGCCCTGTTTGCCTTCTACATAATCTCGTTTCTCTGATGCACGGCGCGACGCAGCAAGCGCAGTAGCAGAAGAGTTCAGCAGTAAATCTGCGGGAGTAGCTCAGTTGGTAGAGCGCAACCTTGCCAAGGTTGAGGTCGCGAGTTCGAGACTCGTCTCCCGCTCCAGATTTTGAAATTTTCGATGTAATCGGCGCCAATTGGCTCGGCGTAACGAAGCATCGGAAATCGGCAGTAGCAGCGTCGCAGGATAATGCGGGAGTAGCTCAGTTGGTAGAGCGCAACCTTGCCAAGGTTGAGGTCGCGAGTTCGAGACTCGTCTCCCGCTCCAGTCAAAGGGGAAGCCAAGCTTCCCTTTTTGTTTGGTGAGTTTGTCGTCGGAATGGCGGCATGCATCAGAACGCATAACGGCGCGGTAGCAAAGCGGTTATGCAGCGGCCTGCAAAGCCGTTTAGACCGGTTCGACTCCGGTCCGCGCCTCCAAGTAAAAAGCCCTGATTCGTCAGGGCTTTTTCTATTTGCACGCCGTTTTTGCCGGCGATTTCGTGTCATCTCACCGAGCGGCATAATCTCCGTACTTCTTGCACACGACTCCCATGACCGATCGACTCTCCCAACTCGAATGGCGCTGGAAGCGCTTCGACGACCTGACGACCGCCGAGGTCTACGACATGCTTGCCGCGCGCAGCGCCGTGTTCGTCGTCGAGCAGAATTGCGTGTATGGCGATATCGACGGGCTCGACGTCGATGCGTGGCATCTCTTCGCCTATGGCGAAGGCGATGACAAAGGCAAGAAGCGCCCGGCGCTCGCGGGCTATTTGCGCGTGTTGTTGCCCGGCTGTCCGGACGACAGCGAGAAGGACGTGCGCATCGGCCGCGTGCTGACGACCGTGAACTTTCGCGGCATGAAGCTCGGCAACGCGATGCTCGAGCGCGCCATCGAACGCATCCTCGAGCAATGGCCCGATCAGCCGATCAGCCTGCACGCGCAAGCGCACCTGCAGCGTTTCTACGGCGCGTTCGGCTTCGAGCCGTCGTCGGGCGTGCACGACGAGGACGGCATTCCGCACGTCTGGATGCGCCGTCCCGGCTTGCCTTCATGACGCGCTGACTTTTCGACTTCGCGCTCTTTTCGCAGACGCGAACGCGCCGACAGCCGCATCCAGTGACGCAGCGCGATCAACGCGCCGATCACGCTCATCATCGAGCCGGGAATCCACAGCAGAAGGCCGCCGATCTGCTGATCGCGCATCGGCGTGATCCAGGTGAACGCGCGGCCGCAGATCGAATAGATCGGATACAGCTCGTGCGGCGTGAAGAAGATGTACGCGCCGAGGATGATCTGCGGCGGAATCGCGGCGATCACCACGAGAACCCGCCGGCCGGGCGCGAGCCGCGCGGGCGGCGCCGGGCGCGGGTCGAGAATCAGCCACCAGAACAGCAGACCGTCGATGACCATGCTCCAGTTCATCACGCGATAGAGCCGGTAATCGAGCATCGCCTTGAAGTGGATCGGCGAAAGCAGCCAGAAATAGATCAGCCCGACGAACAGCGTGACCGCGATCACCGGGTTGAACACGAAATCGAAGAACCCGCGCGCGACGCGCGTTTGCGTGGCGCACCGCAGGCGCCGACGCCAGGCGAACGGAATGCCCGCGCGCAGCGCCGCGCCGGGATACGACAACGCGATCAAAAACGGCCCGAGATGATGCAGCACGAGATGCTGCAGGCGATGCATGAAGAACTCGTGCTCGAAGAAGTAATCGAGGCGCGTGTGCAGCGCGACGTACAGCGCCGTCAAACCGAACCAGAACGCGATGCGCCGCCCGACCGGCACCCGCGCATGCCGCGCGCCGCGCGCGAACAGAATTCCGGCGACGAGCACGGCGATCACGACCGTCGGCGACGGCTCCCACGGATCAAGCCAGTACAGAAGCGTGCTCATCGTCAGGCGTCCTTCGCGTGGATCACACGCTTCAGATCGCTCGCGATGGCTTCGATGGAATCGTGGTCGGTCGCGAGCAGGCGCGCGTGACCGGCAGCATCGAAGATATAGACGGCGGAGCTATGCGTGACTTCGTATGCGCCGTCCGGATCGCGCTTTTCCATCTGATACGCAACGCGATAACGCTGCGCAACCGATTCGATCGCGCGATCCGTGCCCGTCAGGCCGACGGCGTGTTTGTCGTCGAACGCGCGCACGTAGGCGTGCAGGAGCGCAGGCGTATCGCGCGCCGGATCGACGGAGATGAACACGATGCGCGTCTTGTCCGCGTCGGGCCCGACGCGCTGCAACACCTGCATGAGCCGCGCCATCGTTTCCGGGCAGACATCGGGGCAATGGGTGTAGCCGAAATAGACGAGCGTCGTGCGGCCCGCGAACGATTGTCCGGTGACATGAGTGCCGCCGTCGTCGACGAGGGAAAAGTCCAGATCCGGAAGATGGCCCGATACGTCGGTCAGGCGCCACGGCTCGGCCGGCTTCGAGCAGGCGGCGAGCGCGCACAGCGCAAAAACGGCGACCAAGCGTAGCGAGCGGCGGAGGAAATCGAGGAACGAAGCGTGCATCGGGGAGCGTGTTGCAGGATGATTCGATACGGGAACCGTCGCAAAATACACGCCTTTCGCCGCGCCGCCAGCGCATCATGTCGCTATCGGACTATTTTTGAGACGATTTGCCGCACAGTTCAAGCGCGCTGAAAGGGCGGATCGACAAGGTTGTAAGCTAAGACCTTTCCTAATCGAAAGCCTTCGCGCGGTAAGATGCGCTCGCATTGCGTCGTCCGAAACGGGCGCGCGCCACCTCACAGGCAAACCACAGGCTCAAGATCGATGCAAATTCTTCCCGATTCCCTGTCTCTTGCCGAGACCGCTTTTTTCTTCGATTTCGATGGCACGCTCGTCGAACTCGCTTCCACGCCCGATGGCATTTTCGTGCCGCGCTCAGTTCCGGACATTCTCGCGGCGCTGCGGCGCGCGACCAACGGCGCGGTGGCGGTCATATCGGGGCGCGGCATCGACAACATCGATTCGTTTCTGCAGATGGCGGATTTGCCCGTCGCGGGCATGCACGGCGCGGAACGGCGCGATTCCAACGGCGACGTGCAGCGCATCGGCTTCAACGACGAGCGGCTGCTGCGCATGGAGCACGCGCTCGAGAAGGTCGTCAGCGCGAATCCCGGCATGCTGCTCGAAATCAAGGGCGCGGCGCTCGCGCTGCACTACCGCAACGCGCCGGACCGCGAACCGGCCGCGCGCGCGGCGACCGAAAAGCTCGTCGCCGACTACGCCGATGCGTATGTGCTGCAGCCGGGCAAGATGGTCTACGAGATCAAGCCGAAGGACGTCGACAAGGGCCGCGCGGTGCGCGCCTACATGGCCGAGCCGCCGTTCACGGGGCGCAAGCCCGTGTTCATCGGCGACGATCTCACCGATGAGAAAGGCTTCGCCGTCGTCAATGAGTTCGATGGACTTTCGGTCAAAATCGGCGCCGGCGATACGGTCGCGCGGGCGCGCATCGAATCGGTCGAACTGCTGCTCGACTGGCTGCAAGTGATCGGGGGCACGGCGGGGAAGCACGCGTGAACCGCCTCATCATCGTTTCGAACCGCGTCGCGCCGATTTCCGAAGGCGGCCCCGCGGCGGGCGGTCTCGCGGTCGGCGTGTACGACGCGCTCAAGGAAACCGGTGGCATGTGGTTCGGCTGGAGCGGCGACGTGCTGAGCTCCGCGCCCGACGACATCAAGCTCGAAGAACACGGCCCGGTGACCTTCGCGACCATCGGGCTCGTGCGGCGCGATTACGACCAGTACTACCGCGGTTTCTCGAACGCGACGCTCTGGCCGGCGTTTCACTATCGTCCGGATCTGATCGAGTTCGATCGACACGAATACGACGGCTATTGCCGCGTGAATCGCTGGCTCGCCGCGCAGCTCGCACCGCTGCTCAAGCCCGACGACGTGATCTGGGTGCACGACTATCACCTGATTCCGTTCGCGCAGGCGCTGCGTGCGCTGGGCGTGAAGAATCGCATCGGATTCTTTCTGCACATTCCGTTTCCCGCGTCGCAGATTCTGCTCGCCGTGCCGCGCCATCGCGAGCTGGTGGAGGCGCTCTGCGCGTTCGATCTGCTCGGCTTTCAGACGGAGCCGGATCTGCGCGCGTTTTGCGAGTACGTCGAGACGGAGGCGGGCGGCGCGTTGCGGCGCGACGGCGCGAAGCCGGTCGAAGTGCGTGCGTTCGGCCGGACGCTCTGCGCCGCGGCGTATCCGATCGGCGTCTATCCCGATGAAATCGCCGCACTCGCGAAGCACGGCGAAAGCGGGCGCGACGTCGAGATCGTCAAGTCGACGCTGCATCATCGCAAGCTGGTGATGAGTGTCGACCGGCTGGATTATTCGAAAGGTCTCGTCGAGCGGTTCCGCGCGTTCGAGCGGCTGATCGAGCACGACTCGCATCAACGCAACAACGTTTCGTTCCTGCAGATCGCGCCGCCGACCCGCACGGATGTCGACGCTTACCGCGATATCCGTCTGCAACTCGAAGCGGAATCGGGCCGCATCAACGGCCGGTACGCCGAGCTCGACTGGACGCCGATTCGCTATATCCATCGGCAGTACGAGCGGCCGGTGCTCGCGGCGCTGTTTCGCGAGGCGCACGTGGGCCTCGTCACGCCATTGCGCGACGGCATGAATCTCGTCGCGAAGGAATATGTGTCGGCGCAGGATCCGGACGATCCCGGCGTGCTGGTGCTGTCGCAGTTCGCGGGCGCCGCGCGCGAACTGACGGCGGCGCTGATCGTGAATCCGCTCGACGTCGACGGCATGGCCGATGCGCTCGCCGCCGCGCTCCAGATGCCCCTGAACGAGCGAAAAGCGCGCTACGACGAAATGATGGCGCAACTGCGTGAGAACAATGTCTCGGTCTGGCGCGACAACTTCATGCGGGATCTGAAGGCGTAAAAAAAGCCGCTGTCCAGAAAGGAACAGCGGCTTTTCTTCTTCGGAGCCGGATCAAGCAGGCTGCTTGTGCGGCGTCGCGACGATCGACGGCACCTTGCCGTGCTGCTTCGAGAGCAACTCGCGGTAGAGCCCCGGACGGTCGCGCAATTCCTGCGGCGAGCCGTCGTCGATGACCTTGCCCGCGCTCATCACGATGATGCGGTCGAAGTTTTGCAGCGTCGACAGCCGGTGCGCGATCGCGATCACCGTGCGGCCGACCATCAGCCGGTCGAGCGCCTGCTGGATCGCTTCCTCCGATGCGCTGTCGAGCGCGGACGTCGCTTCGTCGAGCAGCAGAATCGGCGCGTTCTTGAGGATCGCGCGCGCGATCGCGATGCGCTGGCGCTGGCCGCCCGACAATTTCACGCCGCGGTCGCCGACGATCGTGTCGAAGCCTTCGGGCATCGCCTCGATGAAGTCCGTGCAGCGCGCCTCGCGTGCGGCGGCGAGCACTTCCTCGCGGCTTGCTTCCGGACGCCCGTACGCGATGTTTTCGAACACGGTCCGATGGAACAGCGAAATATCCTGCGGCACGAGCGCGATCGCATGGCGCAGGCTGTCCTGCGTGATCGCGCCGATATCCTGACCATCGATCCTGATGCTGCCTTTCTGCGTCTCGTAGAAGCGTTGCAGCAGCGCGAGCACGGTCGACTTGCCCGCGCCCGACTTGCCGATCAGGCCGACGCGCTGGCCCGGTTCGATATGCAGATGGAAGTTGTCGAGAATCGGGCGGCGGCGCGGATACGCGAACGTGACGCCTTCGAAATCGACGCGCCCGCCTTGCGGCACGAGCTCAGTCGCGTCCGAGCGGTCCGGCATGCCGTGCGGCTCGAGCAGCGTCTGCACGGCTTCGGCGAGACGCGCGACGTGCTGCGTCACATCGACGAGCGCAACGGCGAGATCGCGCGTGCCGTGCAGGATCGTGAAGCCAAGCGAGCTGACGAGGACGATGTCGCCAGACGTCGCGCGGCCTTGCGACCACAGCCACAGCGCCCAGCCGAGCAGGCCGGCGGAGAGAATCGCCGTCACGACCGCGTGAAAGAGACGCAGCTTTTCGAGATAGAGCAGACTTTGCTGGCGCGCGACCATTTCGGCTTTCACGGTCGAGCCGAAGCGCTTTTGCTCGCGGAAGGTCATGCCGAACGCGCGCACGAGCGACATATTGCCGATCACGTCGACGAGTTCACCATCCACCGACGCCGCCTTCGAAGCGAAACTGTGATGCCGCGCCGAGCCGCGCTTCGCGAGCCGGTAGAGGATCAGCGCGAGAACCAGCGACGAGAACATCAAACCGGCCGCCATCAGCGGATTCACGGTAACGATCATCACGATCGCGCCCAGCACCGCGATGCACGGCGGCAGGACGTTCCACGCCATCACGTTTTCGGACGTATAGATCGCGTTCGATGTCGCCGTGATCCGGCTCGCAAGCATGCCCGGCTGCTTTTCGGAGAAATACGTCGGCGAGTGGCCGGACAAGTAGGAAAAGAGATCCTTGCGCAAGTCGCCGGTGACGATCACGAACACGTGCGCGCCGACCCAGCCGCCGACCCGCCACAGCAGGTTATCGGCGGCGATCAGGCCGACCAGGATCATGAACGCGCCCCAAAGTGGGCCGGGATGCCCGCGGCCTTGTCCGAGCACGTCGATCAGATGTTTGATCGCATATTGGGAGGCGAGGGCGCAGCCGACTGCCGCGAACACGCTGAAGAGCACGATGGCATGCGCCACCGGGTGCCGGCGGATGTAACGCAACAGGAACGCGAGCGGTCGGTGCGCGTAGCTCGAAAGCTTCGCGTTGTGCGCGTTACGCTGGGAGACGGTGAGTTGGTCCAATGGTCTTTTTTGGTCGTAGAGCGGTTGAGCGTATGTTGCGCCTTCGGGCACTGCCATGCGCGGTGCAATCTGCGGCAACCGGCATGCGATGCGTCGCCCGATCCGGCGCGACTGACGTCAAGCGAGGCGACGCTGCGCCGTCTCCATCCCGAATTGTAGCCAGTATCGGGCAGGGGCAACGCGTCTTCGGGCATATGACGCTCGGCGCATGTGGCCCTCCGAACATCGTCCGCGCTAAATATGGGCTGCGGCCCGGCGCCGCCGGGCGCGCGGCTCACGGTACGGGCGCGCATTGTAAGCACACTGCGCAACTTTTGCGATGCAGTGCTCGCCGGGCTGACGGTTCGACCAGACGCAAGGTTTCAAAAAAGCATGTCCCGCGCCAGACATCGGCGGCAAGTGCTGCCGCGCCGCAAATGCGCCAGTCAGCCACCGCAAAGCACGTGTCATCGCCCGAGCATCGTCGAAGCCCGTGCTCAAATGTAGAACAACCCTAATAAACAGGGGTTTGCAAAGTGTTTCCCCCTTGTAACAAGGTAAATAAGTTGAAATGACTGCCGCCGGTGCTCAGTAAAAAGCTCCATAATCCGCTCCGGGTTTGCCCTTAGGTCATCGACAGGTTTTTGCAAGTTCCGGTCAACCGCCGAAGCGAATGCGCGTTAATTGCTGGCGCGCGGCGGTTTTTGAGATGTGGAACCTTATTTGCTTCGTCGGAACGCCTGCGCGACAAACCGGTGATCAGCGACCCCGCTTTTTCACTCGAGCATCAGCTCCAGCGCCGCGGCGATCGCGCCGCGGAAAGCTTCGCCCGAGCCGAGCGATTCGCTTCCAACGTCAACACGACAGCAGCACTTAGCCTGACCTTTCATTAGGAGTTTCACGACATGCGAATCGCTCAAATCGCGCCCCTCCACGAGGCTGTTCCGCCGAAGTTGTATGGCGGCACGGAACGCGTGGTGTCTTATCTGACCGAGGCACTCGTGGATGCCGGACACGACGTCACGCTCTTCGCGAGCGGTGATTCGCAGACTTCCGCGAAGCTCGAAGCATTCTGGCCGCAGGCGCTGCGCCTCGACCCGACCATCCGCGACACGATGGCGCCGCACATGCTGCTGCTCGAGGAAGTCCGCCGCCGCGCTGACGAATTCGACGTGCTGCATTTCCACATCGACTATTACCCGTTCTCGCTGTTCGCGCGCCAGCCGGTGCCGTTCCTGACGACCATGCACGGCCGTCTCGATCTGCCCGAACTGCAGCCGATCTTCAACACGTTCAGCGACGTGCCGGTCATCTCGATTTCGGACAACCAGCGTCAGCCGCTGTCGCAGGCGAACTGGCTGTCGACCGTCTATCACGGCCTGCCGGAAAATCTGCTCAAGCCGATCCCGAACGTGAAGCCCGGCTATCTCGCATTCCTCGGCCGCATCTCGCCGGAAAAGCGTGTCGATCGCGCGATCCGCATTGCGCAGGCCGCGGGCATGAAGATCAAGATCGCGGCGAAGCTCGACAAGGCCGACCGCGCCTACTACGAAGAAGAGATCAAGCCGCTCTTCGCGCTGCCGCACGTCGAGTACATCGGTGAAATCAGCGAAGCCGAAAAGACCGAGTTCCTCGGCAACGCGCACGCGCTGCTGTTCCCGATCGACTGGCCGGAGCCCTTCGGCCTTGTGATGATCGAAGCGATGGCCTGCGGCACGCCGGTGATCGCGTTCAACCGCGGCTCGGTGCCGGAAGTCATCGAGAACGGCGTGTCGGGCTTCGTCGTCGAAGACGAGCTGAGCGCGATCGCCGCGGTGAAGCGTCTGGACACGCTGTCGCGCGAAAAAGTGCGCGGCGCGTTCGAAAAGCGCTTCTCGTCGAAGGTGATGGCGGCCAACTACGTCAACGTGTACGAAGAGCTGCTGCGCCAGAAACGCCGCACCGTGCTGCGCGAAGTCAACGCCAGCTAAGCAAGTCTTGCCGCCCCGGCGGCATCGGCTGCAAAACAACGCCCCGCGCGCCTCAAGGCCCGCGGGGCGTTGTCGTAATAGCACATGCGGGCATGCCATCGGAGCGCGGGACCGCGCTACGCTCGGGAAACCTCTGACGACATCCGTAATCTCCCTATAATGACCGGGCTTTGCCTTGCGAAGCGGCATGCATCGTACGTGGACAGGAGTGTTTCTTTTGGCGAGACCCAAGCAAATCAGCGCGAGCCCGGCACCGGGCGCCGGCACCGTGTTCGCCCTGCGGGCAATCGGACTGGTGCTCGCGGCGCGTTGGGCGTTTTCGATGTCGCAGATGGGCTACCTGTCTTCGCTGCGCGCGATGACGTCGTCGCCGTGGGCGTGCTTGAATCTCGTCCTGATCTTTCTTCTGATCGTATTGCCGGGCGCGAAGGCGCGTGTCGAGCGGCCGCTGCATCCGCTGCCGCAATGGCTGCGGCAGGCGCTGCGCTTTCTCGCGCTCCTGGCGTTCGGATTCGCGATGTTTTCCGTCGCCGCGTTCATCTGGAGTTCGGGCTGGCGCCGCTTCACGCAAGCGCTCGCCGAGACCAACGGCTGGCTCGTCGTCGGGCCGGCGCTCTATGCGGTCGTCGTGTGGATCTGCCGGCCGCGCGCGCTCTGGCGCACGAACATCGCGGCGCGCCGCTTCGCGATCGGCCGCTATGCGATATCGCTCGACCCGGTTCTGCGCACGGCTGTCGTCTGGGCAGAAAGCCGCAAGCTCGGGCAGTACGACGCGCGTGAATTGTCGGTGAAGTGGCCCGCGCCGTCGCCGGATGCGTCACCGTCAACGACGATGCTCACGCCCGCTACCGAACCCGCGGCGCCATCGGTTCGTTCGGGCAGCGCGACACGGCGCGGCTTGCTCGCGCGGCGGCCCAAAGTCGAATTGCTGTGGGATTCGCCCGCCGCAGCCGGGCACAATCGCACCACCGTATTCCGTGCGCCGCTCGCCAGCGAAGGCGATCGCAACGCGGCGCGCGCGCTCGACGCGACGCTGCGTCAGGTCTGACTTCGCTTATTTCATTGACTTAAGCCGATCTTGCCGTACACGTCGTTCCTGTCTCATTCGGGAGGAAAGGATGCTGATACGTTGGTTGCTGGCCGCGCTTCATCTTCTTGCTTTTGGCTTTGCGCTCGGATCCGTGCTGGCTCGGGCGCGTGCGTTGCGCCGTCTCGATCCCGCGCAGTCCATTCAGGCCAACGAGCTGCGCCTGCGCGACGTATTCCGATCCGATTCGGTGTGGGGCATCACCGCGATCGTGCTGATCGTGACGGGCGCGATGCGCGCGTTCGGCGGATTCGAAAAAGGCGGCGCGTACTATCTGCACGAACCGCTATTTCATTTGAAGATGACGGCGCTCGTCGTGATTCTGCTGATCGAAGTTTCGCCGATGCTCGCGCTGATACGCTGGCGCATCGCGCTTGCGCAGGGCGGGGCGATCGATCTCACGCGCGCGCGGCGCTTCGCGTGGATGAGCGATCTCGAAGCGGCACTCGTGATGGTGATGGTGATCGCGGCGAGCGGAATGGCGCGGGGCGTGTGGGCTTCGTAGCCTTCGCCGACGCAAATGAAAAAGGGCTCAGGTCGTTAAACCTGAGCCCTTTTGATCTTCGGTGTCTTGGCTTTACCAGCACCAGGAATTCTGGTGGGTAGTACTGGGATCGAACCAGTGACCCCTGCCGTGTGAAGGCAGTGCTCTACCGCTGAGCTAACCACCCGAAGAGAAACGAGATTATGTCAGGCGTTTCGCGTCCCGTCTAGTGCTTCGTTAAGTAAATTCGAAAAAATCAAACGGGCACCGCTTCTCAAGCGGGCACGGCTTCGCCTTCAGCCGGCGCGGGTTCGGTGCGCCACACGCTCGCGCTTTTTAGAGCCTTGTCGAGATCGGTCAGCACCGCTTCGTGCGCGGCGAGTTCGTCCGCGCTCGCGACGATCACCGGCAAGTCGAGATCGTCCAGCGCGATGCGCGACGTCGATACCGAGCCCGACAACGGCTCGTCGCCCAGCATGTCGATGACGAGGCTTTCCTGACCGCGCGTCATCGCGAGATAGACCTCGGCGAGCAACTCCGAGTCGAGCAGCGCGCCGTGCAGCGTGCGATGCGCGTTGCTGATGCCGAAACGGTCGCACAGCGCGTCGAGCGAATTGCGCTTGCCGGGGAACATCTGCTTGGCCTGCGCGAGCGAATCGATCACGCCGGCGCACGTCTGCCTCACCTTCGGCAGTCCGAGCAGCGCGAATTCCATGTCGAGAAAGCCGACGTCGAAGGGCGCGTTATGGATGATCAGTTCCGCGTCCGCGATGAAGTCGCGCAGTTGCGCGGCGATCTCCGCGAACTTCGGCTTGTCGGAGAGAAATTCGGTTGTGAGGCCGTGCACCGCGAGCGCGCCGGGATCGCTGTCGCGCTCCGGGTTCACGTAGAGATGCAGGTTGTTGCCGGTCAGCCGGCGATTCACCAGCTCGACGCAGCCGATTTCGATGATCCGGTCGCCCGTCTTCGCATTGAGGCCGGTGGTTTCGGTGTCCAGTATCAGTTGGCGCATAAATGGCGTATTCGTTGATCAGTTGTCGGCGAGCGAGGTCACGCCGCGATTGGCGAGCGCATCGGCGCGTTCGTTTTCGGGATGGCCGGCGTGGCCCTTGACCCAGCGCCATTCGATCTCATGCTGTGCGACGAGACCGTCGAGCCGCTTCCATAGGTCGGCGTTCTTGACGGGCGTTTTCGCGGCCGTCATCCAGTTCTTTTTCTTCCACCCGTGGATCCATTCGCTGATGCCTTTCTGCACGTATTGCGAATCGGTGTGGATGATCGCGCGGCACGGCCGTTTCAACGCTTCGAGCGCGGAAATCACCGCCATCAGTTCCATGCGGTTATTGGTGGTCGCGGCTTCGCCGCCGAACAGCTCCTTCTCCTGCGAGCCGAAACGGAGCAGGGCGCCCCAGCCGCCAGGACCGGGATTGCCTTTGCAGGCGCCGTCCGTGTAGATGTCGATTACTTTGTTCGATGCGGATTCTTGAGTCATCAATGCTCGTTGCGAGTCTCGTTGCGCGTGTGCGGAGCGGCGACCGGCGCGAGGCCAGGCGCGAGCGCGGTTTTTTTCAGCTTGCGCGGACCGATGAGGCGCATGCCGCGCACGCGCTTCACCGCCGTGATCATGTACGCCGCGCCGAAGATGGGCCACCAGCGGTCGCCGGCGGCCTCCATGAATTGATAGCGTTGCAACCACTTGTCCGTGACGAGCGGCGGACGATAACAGCCGAAGCGCCCGCGTTCAAGATCGAATCCGAGCAGCTTGATCCAGTCCTTGATACGCGTGAAGGCGATCATTTCGTGCGCCGACGGCACGAACGGCCTTCCCGCCACCTTGCCGAGCGATTGCCGCGCGCCCCACAGGCTCAGCGAATTGAAGCCGAGGATGATCAACTGCCCTTCAGGAACCAGCACGCGCTCGGCTTCACGCAGCAGCCGGTGTGGATCGGGTGAGAATTCGAGTGTGTGCGGCAGCACGAGCAGGTCGACGCTCTGCGCCTCGAATGGCAGGTCGAGCAAATCACACCATACAGTGCTGCGGCCATCCGGTGCGCTCGCGGCGGGCAGCGCGCTCACGCCGGGCGTAGTCGCGCGCGGCGGCGCATAGGGCGCGCTCGATGCGCTTTCGGCGTCGAGCACGAGCGCACGTCCGGTCATGCGATTTTCGCGCAGCGCGTCGAGCTGCGGCATGCCGAGCTGCAGCGCGTGATAGCCGAAGATGTCGGACACCACGTGATCGAGCTGCGCCTGCTCCCAGTCGAGCACGTAGCGTCCGGGCGCCGAGCTCGTCCAGGTGGGCCAGTCTATAATCGATCGGTCAGACATGGTCGGGTTGCCGCATAGAAGATCGCTATGGATTCGCTAATGAAGAATTCGCCTGCTCAGGATGCATTGGTTCGGAATGCGCTCGAATACGTGCCGGTTCCGGCGTTCGAGGATAACTACATCTGGCTCGTCTCGGACTCGCGCGATGCGGTCGTGGTCGACCCCGGCGATGCCGCGCCCGTCGAGGCGTATCTCGCCAGACGCGGTTGGCGGCTGACCGCTATTTTACTCACGCACCATCATCAGGACCACGTCGGCGGCGTGAAAGCGCTCCTCGATAGCCGAACGGCAGAGGGTGGCATCCCCGTCTATGGCCCGGCCGGGGAGCGGATCGAGCATCTGACCACGCGCGTCACGGGCGGCGATACCGTGCGTATCGAACATCCGGCGCTCGAGCTGTCCGTGATCGACGTACCCGGCCACACGGCAGGTCATATCGCCTATTTCCAGGCCGGCGATCCGAAGGGCACGCCACATCTCTTCTGCGGCGACACGCTCTTCGCGAGCGGCTGCGGCCGCCTCTTCGAAGGTACGGCGCAGCAGATGCTGAGTTCGCTCGACGCGCTCGCCGCGCTGCCCGAGAGCACTCAGGTTCACTGCGCGCACGAATACACGCTCTCGAACATTCGTTTCGCGCGCGCGTGCGAGCCGGACAACGCAGCGCTGCTTCGCTGGAGCGACGATGCACAGGCGCTGCGCGCCGCGGGCAAGCCGACTCTGCCGACGACCATCGGGCATGAAAAAGCGGTGAATCCATTTCTGCGCGCGGACGTTCCCTCGATTCACGCGACACTTTCGTCACAGTTCGGCGCGCCGGTTTCGGACCGGCTCGAAGCGTTTCGAATGATGCGAGGCTGGAAGGATAAGTTCCGCTGACATATAACTATTGAGGGTAACCTCATCCGAAACGTTGGAATCGGCGTTAGATGCAGGATTTTGCAGGGGTTTTGCGCGCATTCTTATTGACGTCTTAAGTGCTGTTCCGTACCATCGGCTGCAAATTTCCAAGCATATTTTTTGGAAGCCGAGACGTTCCATGCGACTAACTCTTAGTGCGCTGTCCGTCCTGATGCTTGCCGCGTGCGCGAGCCAGGGACCGACAGTGTCCGATCCAATTTCAGCCTCAGCCACTTCCAACGCCTCGCAGCAACAAGTCGCCGACACCATTCGCCGCACCGCAGCAGCCAAGGAAACCATCAACGTCGACAAAACCCCGGTCACTTCGCTCGTGGGTTCGTCCGACTTGTGGAACCGCATTCGCAGTGGCTTCCAGATCCCCGATCTGCAAAGCGACCTCGTCGATATGCAGGTCAACTGGTACGCGCAGCGCCCGGACTACGTCGAGCGCATGACCACGCGTTCGCAGAAGTACCTGTATCACATCGTCGAGGAGCTGGAGCAGCGCCATATGCCGACGGAGCTGGCGCTTCTGCCGTTCATCGAGTCGGCGTACAGCCCGCAGGCGCTGTCGGTGGCCAAGGCGGCGGGCATGTGGCAGTTTATGCCCGGCACCGGTCGCGACTACAACCTCAAGCAGAACATGTGGCAGGACGAGCGCCGCGACGTGCTCGCGTCGACGAGTGCCGCGCTCGACTATCTCTCGCGCCTGCACGACATGTTCGGCGACTGGCATCTCGCGCTCGCCGCATACAACTGGGGCGAGGGCAACGTGCAGCGCGCGATCGCGCGCAACGAGGCTGCGGGTCTGCCGACCGACTACGAAAGCCTGCGCATGCCCAACGAGACGCGCAATTACGTGCCAAAGCTGCAGGCGGTCAAGAACATCGTGGGCAACCCGCAGATGTACGGGCTCACGCTGCCGGACATTCCGAACCATCCGTACTTCGTGACGGTCACGACCGCGCGCGACATCGACGTGACGATGGCCGCGAAGCTCGCCGGCATGAGCGTAGAGGAATTCCGCTCGCTCAATCCGTCGTTCTCGAAGCCGGTGATTCTCGGTGCGACCAATCCGCAGATTTTGCTGCCCTTCGACAACGCCACGTCGTTCCAGCGCAATCTGTCGTCGTACACGGGCGCGCTGTCGTCGTGGACCACGTACACCGTGACCGAACGCTCGCGCCCGGCGGCGATCGCCGAGAAAATCGGTGTCGACGCGGACACACTCATGTCCGTCAACCGCATTCCGGCGGGCATGCGCCTGAAGCCCGGCTCGACGATCGTCGTGCCGCGCACGGATGACGACGACGAAGACATCAGCGCCGACGTCGCCCAAAACGCGATGCTCGCGATCGAGCGCGACGTGCCCGACACGCGCAGGCTCGTAATCCGCGTGCGCCGCAAGCAGGCTGTCACGACGCTGGCAGACCGTTACAACGTGTCGGCGGCGCAGGTGCGCGCCTGGAACCGCACGCGTGGCGACATGGTCATGCCGGGTCAGGTCGTTGTTCTGCACGTGCCGTATGGCCGTGCGGTGCCGGCCGAGCCGGGTCCGGCGCGCGTCGAGACGGTGGCGGCGTCGAGCCGTTCGTCGGGCGGCGTGTCGAAGATCGGCACGCGCGTGCCGGACTCGAAACCGTCGCACGGGAAGGCGTCGGGCCATGCCTCCGGGAAAGTGACGAAAGTATCGGCATCGACGGCATCGCATGCGGCTAAGCCTGCTGCCACGGCCAAGACCACGAAGCCGGCCGCCGCGACGAAGAGCAGCAAGAAGAAATAAGCGCAGGCGTTTCACCCGCGCGCTAATCCACGCCGTCACCAAGGTGACGGCGTTTTCTTTGAAGCGTCCCGCTAAACTGGCGTTCCAGAAGAATCGAAGAAGCGCCCGTTTCGCATGCCGTCCACCGTTCGTCTCCGCGTCTTTTTCCTGTTCGCCGCCGGCTACTTCGTCTCGTACGTGTTCCGCGGCGTCAATCTCGGCTTCGCGCCGCTCATCACGCACGACCTCGGCTTGTCCGCCGCGGATCTCGGTCTGCTGACTTCGCTGTACTTCATCGGCTTTGCGCTGGCGCAGATTCCCGTCGGCGTGCTGCTCGATCATTTCGGCCCGCGACGCGTCACCGCGGGCATGCTGCTCTTCGCAGCGGCGGGCATCTGGGTTTTCGGCGCGTCTCGCGGCCTCGCGGGGCTGATGATCGGCCGGCTGCTGATCGGCGTCGGCGTGTCGGTGTGCCTGAGCGCGGCGTTCAAGGCGTCGGCGCAGCACTTCGCGCTCGCGCGCCTGCCACTCGTCAATGGTTTCACGATGGCAGTCGGCGGTTTGGGCGACGTCGCCGTCGGATCACCGCTCGCGTCGCTTCTGCACGTCGCGAGCTGGCGCCAGGTGTGCGTCGGACTCGGCGTGTTCACGGTCGCCGTCGCCGCCGTGATCGTCGTGCTCGCGCCGCGCAAAGCGGAGGCCGATCCGCATCATCGCGCCGACATCGTCACGCAGTTCAAAGGCACCTGGCTCATCCTGCGCAGCGGCGTGTTCTGGAAGATCGCGTCGTTTTCCGTCGTCACACAAGGCGTTTTCTTCGCGATGCAATCGCTGTGGATTCGCCCCTATTTGCTCGACGTGATGAACCTCACGCCTGCGCACGCCGCGGCGCTCGTGTCGATACTCGGCTTCGCGATGATGTTCGGCTGCATCGGCTTCGGCGCGGCCGCGCGCGGGATGGAGCGGCGCGGCGTGTCGGTCTACGCGTTCTGCGGCACCGGCATGGCGTTGTTCGTCGCGACGCAATTGCTGATGGTGCTGCGCGTTCCGTTGCCGCCTTCGGTGCTGATTGCGGCGTACGGCGTTTTCGGCGGTACGGGGATTTTGAGCTATGCGGTTGCCGCGGAGTATTTCCCGTCGCACATGATCGGTCGCGCGCATACCACGCTCACGCTCGTCATCTTCCTGTTGATCTTCGGCTTCCAGGTCGGCGTCGGCGCGATGCTTTCGCTTTGGCCGGCAGAAGGCGGGCGCTATCCGGCGTCGGCGCACCTGACGGTCTGGATCGCGCTGATTGCGCTGCAGGCCGCGAGCGCGGTCTGGTACATCTTCCCGAGCCGGATTCTGCAAAAGGTCGACCGCGAAGCGGGGCGCGCCGCGCCCTGACTGGAAGGGCGCAGCGCGACAGCAGTCTGCAAGCGGACCTTTCTCAAATCTGGCGAATGCGACGTTTTTACGCTATAATTCAAAGGTTTGAGCACATCAACCCGCACCCTAGCGCCTACCTCCCATTCACCGTCGTTCGCTGCGCATCAACTGCGCGCCGCACGCCGCCCATCGCCTGCTTGAAGACTCCGTTGCCACGCCCAAAGCGTGCCGGTTCGAGCCGCGATGCGCGCTTCGCGAGCCGCCGTCAGCCATGCGCCAAGGAAACCCGCGTTCTTCGAACGGCGGGAGGCCAAGCAGAAATTCGGACAGACAGGTCGGTAACAGGGTGTTCCCAAGGAGCTTCCCGTGTTGCCGTCATTTTCCCCCGCACTGCTCGCACTTGCCGACGGCACGGTCTTTCGTGGTCAGTCGATCGGCGCGCCCGGTTCGACGATCGGCGAAGTGGTATTCAACACCGCCATCACCGGCTATCAGGAAATCCTGACCGATCCGAGCTACGCCCGCCAGATCGTCACGCTGACCTATCCGCACATCGGCAACTACGGCGTGAACGCCGAAGATGTCGAAGCCACCAAAGTCCATGCCGCCGGTCTCATCATTCGCGACCTGCCGGTGCTCGCCTCCAACTTCCGTTCCGAGCAGACGCTTGCAGACTATCTGAAGGCGCAAGGCGTCGTCGCGATCGCGGGCATCGACACGCGCAAGCTCACGCGCATTCTTCGCGATAAGGGCGCGCAGAACGGCTGCATTCTGGCCGGTTCCGATGACGAAGCGAAGGCCCTCGAACTCGCGCGCTCGTTCCCCGGCCTCGCGGGCATGGACCTCGCGAAAGTCGTGTCGACGGAAAAGCCCTACGAGTGGACGCAGACCGAATGGCGTCTGGGCAGCGGCTACGGCAAGCAGGAAGCGCCGAAGTATCGTGTCGTCGCGTTCGATTACGGCGTCAAGTTCAACATTCTGCGCATGCTGGCCGAGCGCGGCTGTCACGTCACGGTGCTGCCGGCGCAGGCAACGGCCGCTGACGCGCTCGCGCTCAATCCGGACGGCATCTTCCTGTCGAACGGCCCCGGCGATCCGGAACCGTGCGACTACGCGATTCGCGCGACGCGTGAATTCATCGAGCGTGGCATTCCGACCTTCGGCATCTGTCTCGGCCATCAGATCATGGGCCTCGCCGTCGGCGCGAAGACGATGAAGATGAAGACCGGCCACCACGGCGCGAACCATCCGGTGAAGGACATGGAAGATGGGCGTGTCGTGATCACGTCGCAGAACCACGGTTTCGCCGTCGATGCATCGACGCTGCCCGCCAACGCGAAAGTCACGCACGTCTCGCTTTTCGACGGCACGCTGCAAGGCTTCGCGCTCACGGATAAACCCGCGTTCTGCTTCCAGGGTCACCCGGAAGCGTCGCCCGGCCCGCACGACATCGCGTATCTGTTCGACCGCTTCATCAAGCTGATGGAGTCGGCGAAAGTCGCCGCCTAAAGAACACCATAGAGCACAGTTATGCCGAAGCGCACAGACATCAAGAGCATCCTCATCATCGGCGCGGGCCCGATCATCATCGGCCAGGCGTGCGAGTTCGACTATTCGGGCGCGCAAGCCTGTAAAGCGCTGCGCGAGGAAGGCTACAAGGTCATCCTCGTCAACAGCAATCCGGCGACGATCATGACCGACCCGAACACGGCCGACGTCACGTATATCGAGCCGATCTCGTGGGAAGTGGTCGAACGCATCATCGCGAAGGAGCGCCCGGACGCGATCCTGCCGACGATGGGCGGACAGACCGCGCTGAATTGCGCGCTCGATCTCTTCCACCACGGCGTGCTGGAGAAGTACAAGGTCGAGCTGATCGGCGCATCGCCGGAAGCGATCGACAAGGCGGAAGACCGCCAGAAGTTCAAGGACGCGATGACGAAGATCGGCCTCGGTTCGGCCAAGTCGGGCATCGCGCATTCGATGGAAGAAGCGCTCGCCGTGCAGGCGCAGATCGCGGAAGCCACCGGCAGCGGCGGTTATCCGACCGTCATTCGTCCGTCGTTCACGCTGGGCGGCTCGGGCGGCGGCATCGCGTACAACAAGGAAGAGTTCGAAGAGATTTGCCGTCGCGGTCTCGATCTTTCGCCGACGCGCGAGCTGCTGATCGAAGAATCGCTGCTCGGCTGGAAAGAGTACGAGATGGAAGTCGTCCGCGATAAGAAGGACAACTGCATCATCGTTTGCTCGATCGAGAACCTCGACCCGATGGGCGTGCATACCGGCGATTCGATCACGGTCGCGCCGGCGCAGACGCTCACCGATAAAGAGTATCAAGTGCTGCGTAACGCATCGCTCGCGGTGCTGCGCGAGATCGGCGTCGATACGGGCGGCTCGAACGTGCAGTTCGCGATCAACCCCAACGATGGCCGCATGGTCGTCATCGAAATGAATCCGCGTGTGTCGCGCTCGTCGGCGCTGGCATCGAAGGCGACGGGTTTCCCGATCGCGAAGGTTGCCGCGAAGCTCGCGTGCGGCTACACGCTCGACGAGCTGAAGAACGAAATCACCGGCGGCCAGACGCCCGCATCGTTCGAACCGACGATCGACTACGTCGTGACGAAAGTGCCGCGCTTCGCGTTCGAAAAATTCCGCGAAGCCGATTCGCGCCTGACGACGCAGATGAAGTCCGTCGGCGAAGTGATGGCGATGGGCCGTACGTTCCAGGAATCGTTCCAGAAGGCGCTGCGCGGTCTGGAAGTGGGCGTCGACGGTCTCGATGAAAAGACCACGAGCCGCGACGAAGTCATCCGCGAAATCGGCGAGCCGGGTCCGGACCGCATCTGGTATCTCGGCGATGCGTTCCGTCTCGGCCTGACGATGCAGGAAATCTTCGAAGAGACGTCGATCGATCCGTGGTTCCTCGCGCAGATCGAGCAGATCATCCTGAAGGAAAAGGCGCTCGTAGGCCGCAAGCTTGCGAGCCTGACGCGCGACGAACTGCTCTATCTGAAGAAGAGCGGTTTTTCGGATCGCCGTCTCGCGAAGCTGACCGGTTCGAATCAGGCCGATGTGCGCAAGAAGCGCCACGAACTGAAGGTGCGCCCGGTGTACAAGCGCGTCGACACGTGCGCGGCCGAGTTCGCGACGAAGACCGCGTACATGTACTCGACCTACGAGGAAGAGTGCGAAGCGAACCCGACGGACAAGAAGAAGATCATGGTGCTCGGCGGCGGGCCGAACCGGATCGGGCAGGGCATCGAGTTCGACTATTGCTGCGTGCACGCCGCGCTCGCGATGCGCGAGGACGGCTATGAAACCATCATGGTCAACTGCAATCCGGAAACCGTGTCGACCGACTACGACACGTCGGACCGTCTGTACTTCGAATCGTTGACGCTGGAAGACGTGCTCGAAATCGTCGATCTGGAAAAGCCGGTCGGCGTGATCGTGCAGTACGGCGGTCAGACGCCGCTCAAGCTCGCGCTCGACCTGGAAGCGAACGGTGTGTCGATCATCGGCACGTCGCCGGACATGATCGACGCCGCCGAAGACCGCGAGCGTTTCCAGAAGCTGCTGAAGGATCTGGATCTGCGCCAGCCGCCGAACCGCACCGCGCGCGCCGAAGACGAAGCGCTGAAGCTCGCGGAAGAAATCGGTTATCCGCTCGTCGTGCGTCCTTCGTATGTGCTGGGCGGCCGCGCGATGGAAATCGTTCACGAGCCGCGCGACCTCGAGCGCTACATGCGCGAGGCCGTGAAGGTATCGAACGATTCGCCGGTGCTGCTCGACCGCTTCCTGAACGACGCGATCGAGTGCGATGTGGACTGCATCTCCGATGGCGACGATGTCTTCATCGGCGGCGTGATGGAGCACATCGAGCAGGCGGGCGTGCACTCGGGCGACTCGGCGTGCTCGTTGCCGCCGTATTCGCTGTCGAAGGACACCGTCGACGAGCTGAAGCGACAAACTGCCGCAATGGCGAAGGCGTTGAACGTCGTCGGCCTGATGAACGTGCAGTTCGCGATCCAGCAAGTTCCGCAGCCCGATGGCTCGAAGCAGGACATCATCTACGTGCTGGAAGTGAATCCGCGTGCATCGCGCACGGTGCCGTACGTGTCGAAGGCGACGAGCCTGCCGCTTGCGAAGATCGCGGCGCGCGCGATGGTCGGCCAGAAGCTGAAGCAACAAGGCGTCACGAAGGAAGTGATTCCGCCGTACTTCAGCGTGAAGGAAGCGGTGTTCCCGTTCGTCAAGTTCCCGGCGGTCGATCCGGTGCTCGGGCCGGAAATGCGCTCGACCGGCGAGGTGATGGGCGTGGGCCGCACGTTCGGCGAAGCGCTCTTCAAGTCGCAGCTCGCGGCGGGCTCGCGCCTGCCGGAATCGGGCACGGTGCTCTTGACCGTGATGGACGCCGACAAGCCGAAGGCCGTCGAAGTCGCGCAGATGCTGCACGAGCTCGGCTATCCGATCGTCGCGACGAAGGGCACCGCTGCGGCCATCGCGGCGGCGGGCGTGCCGGTGAAGGTCGTCAACAAGGTGAAAGACGGCCGTCCGCACATCGTCGACATGATCAAGAACGGCGAGATCGCGCTGGTCTTCACGACCGTCGACGAAACGCGCGCGGCGATCGCCGATTCGCGTTCGATCCGCATGAGCGCGCAGGCCAACAAGGTCACGTACTACACGACGATGTCCGGCGCGCGCGCGGCGGTCGAAGGGCTGCGGTATCTCCGGGATTTGGAAGTCTATGATTTACAAGGCTTGCATGCTCGCCTAAACTAGGGCTTCGATTACTGGTCTAAGCAACACGAGCCGCGGTTAAGCGGCGTCTCCTTTACCGGGAGATGCGCTTAACCGCGGTAATTTTTTTGACGAAATTGTTTGTGAGTGGTTTATGAGCACGATTCCTTTGACGAAGCGCGGCGCGGAGTTGCTGCGCGACGAATTGCAACGCCTGAAGGCCGTGGAGCGTCCGGCGGTCATCACTGCGATCGCGGAGGCGCGCGCGCAAGGCGATTTGTCGGAAAACGCGGAATACGATGCCGCGAAAGAAAAGCAGGGATTCATCGAGGGCCGCATCGCGGACATCGAGTCGAAGCTGGCCGCCGCGCAAGTGATCGACCCGACGCAGGTCGAGGCTGAAGGCCGCGTCGTGTTCGGCGCAACGGTGGAACTCGAAGATCTGGAGTCGGGCAATACGGTGACGTATCAGATCGTCGGCGATGACGAAGCGAACATCGACCACGGTCTCATTTCGGTGAGCTCGCCGATCGCACGCGCGCTCATCGCGAAGTCGGAAGGCGACGTGGCGTCGGTGCAGGCACCGAGCGGCGCACGCGAATACGAAATCATCGCGGTTCGCTACGTCTGATGGAGCACCGGCTCTTTCGCACCGTCAGCATGGTCTGGGTCGGCAGCCTGCTGACCCTCGGCCTCATTGGCGCGCCGGTTCTCTTTTCGATGCTCGACCGCACGACGGCGGGCTCGGTGGCGGCGCAGTTTTTCCGGATCGAAGCGATCATCGGCGTGATCAGCGCGCTCGTGCTGATCGTCATCGGCAATCGCTTCGTGAAGAGCGGCATCGTCGATTACAAGCGCGTGCGCTGGATCGTTGCGGCGATGCTCGTCTGCGTGCTGATCGGCTACTTTGCGTTGCAGCCGTTCATGAACTCGCTGCGCATGGCGGCGCAGGAAGCGGGCACCGATCTCGCGAGTTCGCCGTATGCGAAGGAGTTCGGCATTCTGCATGGCATATCGACCGCGATTTATCTGATCGAATGCCTGTTTGGCATTGCGCTGGTGTGGCGCCTGCCGGGCGCGACGCCGGCCAAGATCGTGCCGAAGGGCAAATCGGCCAAGGTGGCGGCGAAACGGGCGCGAAGCTGAATCTTGCTTGTAGTTAAACGGCGCGTGAGTTCTTTTGAGAACGCACGCGCCGTTAGCTTATTTCACGGCCTGATGCTGGCGCTTCGCGCTGGACTGACGCTTCTTCGCGCGCTTCACGTTCCCGCCAGCCGTCACACGCTCGTTGCCGAGCACTTTCAGCGTCTGCTTCTTGGGCTTCTTGAACGCGGGTGCATCGCGCGTGATCTTCACCGCCTTGACGGTGCGCGGCGCGCGGCCTTTAGCCGGGCGGTCATCGGCGGCTTCGCCCGCGCTCGGCGGCATCGTGCTGCGGGTGCGCGTGGCACGGCTCTTCGGCGCGGCGCCTTCGGGTCTCCAGATCACCAGCAGCTTGCCGATATGCTGGATGGGCGCCGCGTTCAGGCGATCGCAGATTTCGTCGTAGATTTCGACGCGCGCCTCGCGTTCGTCGCCGAACACGCGGACTTTGATGAGTTGATGCGCTTCCAGATGGACGTTGATCTCTTTCAGCACGGCATCGGTCAGACCCTCCGCGCCGACGAGCACGACGGGCTTGAGCGCATGGGCCTGGGAGCGCAAATCGGAACGCTCGGCGGGGGAGAGTTTAAGAGCTGGCATGAGAAATTCGGGACTCGACTAAAATGTGGGCGGCATGAAATGAGCGCAGCGCGCTCGCGAGGCGGTTTGAACACGCTTGGACGCGAAAACGCACGGTTCGCGCCGGATCTACGGCGCATGGGTCGATCGCGCCGCCGCCCATCAGAAACAGAACTGGCCGGATGCCGGATTTCGACGCGCGCGAGCGCCCGATGACCGGTCCGGCCGACAAGACGCGTATTATCCGCTAAAAGCATCACGCGATGCAGCAAAATACGCACCGGGCGCGCCAGGAGCGCGTCAATTGAGCTTAGTTGAATGGCAAAGAATCGTTTCAATCAATCGTGGTTGCATGACCACATCAACGATCCCTACGTGAAGATGGCGCAGCGCGAAGGTTACCGCGCGCGCGCCGCCTACAAGCTGAAGGAGATCGACGAGCAGGACAAGCTCATCAAACCGGGGCAGGTGATCGTCGATCTCGGCTCGACGCCAGGAAGCTGGAGTCAGTACGCGCGCAACAAACTTGCGCGCGGCGCGAAGCGCAATACCGAGCGCGAGGGCGGCATCGACGGCACGATCATCGCGCTGGATATTCTGCCGATGGAACCGATTGCGGACGTTGACTTCATCTTGGGCGACTTCCGCGAGGACGACGTACTCGCGCGACTCGACGAAATCGTCGGCGAGCGGCAGGTGGACCTTGTAATTTCGGACATGGCCCCCAACCTCTCAGGCGTAGCGAGTGCGGATGCCGCGCGTATCGAGCATCTTTGCGATCTGGCGCTGGAGTTCGCGCAGAACCATCTGAAACCGGAGGGTGCGCTACTGGTCAAATGTTTTCACGGGAGCGGTTATAGCCAGATCGTGGAGAAGTTCAAGCACCAGTTCAAAGTGGTGGCGCCGCGCAAGCCCAAGGCGTCTCGCGACAAATCGTCGGAGACTTTCATCCTAGGGCGAGGACTCAAGCGGCCGAACTGAATGCCCGCTTAAGCGATTCGGCGAAAATCGGCGATATTTTCGCGGATTATGCCGAAAAAGACCCGTCCGCTGCTATTTGTGCGGTAGGTAAACCTTATGGCAGGGGTTAGCGGTCTGGATTAGAATGCTTTGGTGGCGTCGCAAGGTTTATGTAGGCGCCCGTCAATGAGTGAGGAGTGGTGCTTTGAACAACAATATGTTCTCTAAAGCGGCAGTGTGGCTCGTGATCGCACTGGTGCTGTTTACGGTGTTCAAGCAGTTCGATAAGCCCCGCGTCCAGG
>NZ_FCOM02000275.1 GCF_001544695.2 Caballeronia arvi | reverse complement strand
CCAACGCCTGATGCGGCCGCTCGTGGTTGTAGACGCGGCGCCACGCATCGAAGGCCTGCTGAGCGCTCTTCAGGTTCTTGAAGTGCCGACCTGCGAGCAATTCAGTCTTCATCGTTCGATGAAACCGCTCGTCTTTGCCGTTGGTTTGCGGATGCGCCGGACGACTGTGCGAGGGCCGGATGTCCAGGCGGATCAACCAGACCCCCAACGTTGTCAGTTGCCCTGGATGCGCGGGACAGCCCCACGGGGGGCCGTTGTCCGCGTTGATGCGCAGCGGCAGCCCGTAACGGCGAAACGCCGTGCGCAAGCACTCACGCACCACTCGGGTGGGCGTGCTGCCGCACGCATCGAGCACGAGGTTAAAGCGCGAATGATCGTCCAGTACGGTGAACGGCCAGCAGCGCCGGCCACCGTCCAGTTCGATCCAGCCCTTGAAATCCATTTGCCACAGGTCATTGGGATGTTCGTGCTCGAAGCGCTGCCAGTGCGAGGCGTCCGCGGAGGCCTCGGCCGTGATCAAACCATGCCGGTGCAGGATGCGCGTCACCGTGCTGGGCGAAGGCACCTGAGCGCAGCCCAAGTCGAGCATGCGGCGACTGATCTTCGCCCCGCCCCAGGCCGGTTGGCCTTCGCGCAACTCGACCACGCGTGTTTCGGTCTCGGCGGCAGTACGTGCCGGACTATGAAGGGGACGTCTGGAGTGATCGGCCAACGCGGTATCGCCCTGTTCGTAGCGCCTGATCCATTTGTAGCCCGTCTTCGGGCTGATGCCGTACTGCCGACACAATGCGCGCCGATTGGCGCCTTCTTGTGTAGCAAACTCCACGAATTCAAGCCGCAGGTCCATGATGTCTTTGCTATCCAGGTCATGATCAACTCCGGACGAACCATTCGTCCGGAAGTGTTACCCATGTCCTGGAACAGGTGTTACCCATGTCTCCGGTCTATACAC
>NZ_FCOM02000306.1 GCF_001544695.2 Caballeronia arvi | reverse complement strand
CTGTCTTTCGCGCAGGAACGTCTGTGGTTCCTCGAACAGCTCAATCCGGGTCAGTCCACCTATAACATTCCGATAGCCGTGCGCTTGAGCGGTTCACTCGATGTCGGCGCATTCCAGGTCGCGTTAAACACGCTCGTAGCGCGTCATGAGAGCTTGCGCACGTCCTTCGCGCAGCATGACGGACAGGCCGTGCAGTGCATCGCACCGCAATTGCAGATCGCGCTGCCGCTGGTCTCGCTCGATACTCGAGCCACCGACGTGCACCGTCTCGCGCAAGTCGAAGCCACACGCGCCTTCGATCTCGAACATGGGCCGCTGCTTCGCGCACAACTGCTGCGCCTCGCCTCCGATGAACACGTGCTCCTCTTCACGATGCATCACATCATCTCCGATGGCTGGTCCACCGGCGTGCTCGTGCGCGAGCTCGGCGCGTGCTATACCGCTGCATTGCGCCATGAACCGGTCGCGTTAGCGCCGCTGGCCGTGCAATACGCCGACTTCACTTTGTGGCAACGCGACTGGCTCGCCGGTGCGGAACTCGAACGACAGACGCACTACTGGCGCAATCAACTCGCCGATCTCGCGCCGCTGGATTTGCCCACCGATCGTCCACGCCCGGCGCAGATCAGCGGACGCGGCGCGACCTTGCCGTTTGCGCTCAGCCCCGAGTTATGCGGGCGTCTGAACGCGCTGGC
>NZ_FCOM02000009.1 GCF_001544695.2 Caballeronia arvi | reverse complement strand
CCCTCCAAACCATGATCTTTTGCGCTTCAAACCTTGACTCTCAATACAGTTGCTTTCTTTGCAGCAGCAAAGAAAGTGACTGCTGCCCCGCATAGGGGCGAAGCTAATAAACCAACACGAAAGCAGGATTCACGAAAGCCAAACGCAAACGACACAAAGCAATCAAAAAAGCGCTTCGTCGTAATCCATCATCGGCTTTGCACCGGCCCGCGCAGCACGAATCGTCGAAGCCGTCTCAGGCAAAAGCTTGGCGAAATAAAACCGCGCAGTCGCCAGCTTGGCGACATAAAACGTATCGCCGGAACCGGCCCGATCCAAAGCGACCCGCGCCATCCGCGCCCAGAAATAAGAAAACACGAGGTGCCCGACAGTACGCATATAAGGCACGGCCGCAGCGCCAACCTCATCGGGATTCTGCATGGCCTTCATGCCGATCTCCATCGTGAGCTTCTGCACCTTGTCGCCAATATCCGCAAGCGGGTTGATGAACTCCTGCATCTCCGGCTTCACGCCCTCGGCCTCGACGAAATCCGAAACGAGCTTGCCAAAGCGCTTCAGCTTCGCGCCCATGTCGCCGAGAATCTTGCGGCCAAGCAGATCGAGCGCCTGAATCGAATTCGTGCCCTCGTAGATCATGTTGATGCGCGCATCGCGAACATACTGCTCCATGCCCCATTCGGAAATGAAGCCGTGGCCGCCGTAGATCTGCATCCCCATGTTCGTGCCTTCGAACGCGTTGTCGGTCAGGAAAGCCTTGATGACCGGCGTCAGCAGCGCGACGAAATCAGCGGCCTCCGCGCGCACGGATTCGTCCGCATGCGAGAGTTCCTTGTCGATGTTCAATGCCGCCCAGTACGTGAACGCGCGGCCCGCTTCGGCATACGCCTTCTGTGTGAGCAGCATGCGCCGCACGTCCGGATGCACGATGATCGGATCGGCAGCCTTCTCGGGCGCTTTCGGGCCCGTGAGCGCGCGCATCTGCAGGCGCTCCTTTGCGTACACGAGTGAGTTCTGATACGCGACCTCGGTGAGACCGAGACCCTGCATGCCGACGCCCAGGCGCGCCGCGTTCATCATCACGAACATCGCGTTCAAGCCCTTGTTCGCCTCGCCGACGAGCCAGCCCGTCGCGCCGTCGAGGTTCATCACGCAGGTCGCGTTGCCGTGAATGCCCATCTTGTGCTCGATCGAGCCGCACTTGATACCGTTGCGCTGGCCCACCGCACCGCTCGCATCCGGTAGAAATTTCGGCACGATGAAGAGCGAGATGCCCTTCGTGCCCATCGGGGCGCCCGGCAGACGCGCAAGCACCAGATGGACGATGTTCTCGGCCATGTCGTGCTCGCCGCTCGAAATAAAGATCTTCGTGCCGGTGAGCGCGTACGAACCATCGGAGTTGGGCTCGGCTTTCGTGCGCAACATGCCCAGGTCCGTTCCGCAATGTGGTTCCGTCAGGCACATCGTGCCGGTCCACTCGCCCGAGACGAGCTTCGGCAGATAGGTCGATTTCTGTTCCGGCGTGCCGTGCGCGTGCAGGCATTCGTATGCGCCGTGCGAAAGACCGGGATACATCGTCCAGGCCTGATTCGCGGAGTTCAGCATTTCGTAAAGCGCATTGTTCACGAACGCGGGCAAGCCCTGGCCGCCGTACTCGGGATCGCACCCGAGCGCGGGCCAGCCTGCATCGATGTACTGGCGGTAGGCTTCCTTGAAGCCGGCGGGCGTCTTCACGACACCGTCGCCCTCGTAAGCGCAGCCTTCGCGGTCGCCGCTCTGGTTGAGCGGAAACACGACTTCGGAGCAGAACTTGCCGGCTTCCTCGAGCACCTGATTGATGGTGTCGGCGTCGAGGTCGGCATGCTTCGGCATGCTCTTCAATTCAGCTTCGACCTTCAGCACTTCGTGCAGCACGAACTGCATGTCGCGAAGGGGGGCGGCGTACTGTCCCATGTGTCTCTCCAGTTTCCTTGGGCTTCTGGTTTGCGCGCCGCCGTACCACCTTGTCGATGCGAACGGCGCCGCTAACGGCTATCGGTTTGATGCGAAGTCACGTTCGTGGCCCCGTTCGGCACCGGCTGCGACGCGCCTGCTTCGGCGTTCCCATTCGGCGTCTGATAGGACACGATCGTCTTCTCCAGCGCGTCCCGCGTCAGTTGCACCGCTTCCGGCAGATGCAGGAAGCGCGCGTCGTGATGCAGGCCAAGCGTAAAGCTGTACAGCTCGAAAAGCATCAGATGCGGATCGGTCTCCGCCTTCAGATGCCCTTCGTCCTTCGACTGGCGGATCGCGCGCAACAGCGCCTCGCGCCACATGCTCACGCTGTGCACCAACTGCTCGCGCACGGCGCTCGCGGCGCGATCGTCGTACTCGACCGCTCCGCTGATGTAGATACAACCCGTGGTCACTTCCTGGATGCGCTTTTCCATCCAGCGATTCATCATCGCGCGCAATCGCGGCAGGCCGCGGGCTTCGCGCAGGCTAGGAAAGAACACTTCATCCTCGAAGCGCCTGTGGTACTCGCGCACCACTTCCACCTGCAAGTCTTCGCGCGACCCGAAATGCGCAAACACACCGCTCTTGCTCATCTGCATCCGTTCGGCCAACAGGCCGATCGTCAGCCCTTCAAGACCGTCACGGCTCGCCAATTCCAATGCTGCGTCGAGAATCGCGGCCCGCGTCTGTTCGCCTTTTCGCATGATGTCCCTACCGTTCTTGTGTGACCCGTAAAATCGAACGGCCGTTCTATTATTGTGGCCGAACGTTTCTGATACAAGCTAATTTTTAGATCCGCGTTTCTAAAACGCCAGGACATGTCTATAGGATAAATCTCAACATTGCCCGCGGCCATTGTCGCGTTTTATGTACGGACTGCCTGTAAGTGACTGCCCGAGTTCCCAGTTCGTGGGAGGCTTTATCTAAACTTGCTTGCTGGCCTTTATTCTTGCGTATTGGCTGCCGATTGCCAGATTAATCGTACTGGCCGATGGTGATCATTTTCATCATCAGACGATAGGTGTTGTAGGCCAGCCAATTAAGCGTCCGCTCGGTAAGCGGTCGCGACGCATAGTGTTTTTCGTCGATGGGACGGCCTTCGTCGAAAGCCTGAAGAATGGCGTCGTGCAATCCGGCAATCTCCGGATGATTGACGAGCACCATGTTGGCCTCGTTGTTGAGCACGAGCGAGAGCGCATCGAGGTTCGACGAGCCGATCGTCGCCCAGTCTGCGTCCACGACGGCGACCTTGCCGTGAAGCATCGTTTTCTCGTATTCGGCGATGCGCACGCCGTGCTTCAGCAGGTTGCCGTAGAGAAAGGGTGTGGCGTAATCCAGCGCGACGAATTCCTTGCGGCCGATGACGAGCGACACACGGACCCCGCGCTCGGCCGCACGAACGAGCGCGCGCCGCAGCTTGCGCCCCGGCATGAAATACGGATTCGCGAGCAGCACTTCGCTCTCCGCGTGAGCGATGGCCCGCAGATACGCCTTTTCGATCGCGCGTCGATTCAGCAGATTGTCGCGCGCGACGAACGCGACGCAGGGCCGATCGACCGCGTGAATCTCCCCGAGCCGCGCGCGCCTGCGCGCCAGCATCGCGCGGCGCGTGTTCCAGCGGCCTGGCACGCGCTCGTCTTCCTGCGGCTCGCATCCTGGCTGCGACGGCTGACGCGGCTTCACGCCGAGACGAATGCGCTGCCATTGCAGGTCGAACGCCTCGCGCACGTCCTTGACGACGGGGCCCTGAGCTTCCATCGCAAAGTCCCAGCGCGGCCGCTCGAGGTGCGTACCGTTCTGGTCGTAATCGTCGACGATATTGATGCCGCCGCAAAACGCGTACGTCTCGTCGATCAGCGCGAGCTTGCGATGCGTGCGCGACCAGCCTTGCGGTCCGAACAGCAGATGCGGGTTATAGATGCGATGTTCGACGCCGCGTTCCTGCCACAGCTTGAACATCGGCAGATTGCTCTCGGTGCCGATGCCATCCGTGATCACACGAACCGTGACACCGCGTTCGGCGGCGCGTACGAGTGCATCGGAGACGGCGCGGCCAATGTCGTCGTTGGCGAAGATGTAGGTTTCCAGCGACACCGATTTTTTCGCATTGTCGATGCGTTCGATCAACGCCGGAAAAAACTGCACGCCGGTCCTGAAGATCCGGACGTGATTGCCGGCCGTGAAGCAGAAGCGCGGAGGCCGACGGCCCGAAAACAGCGCCTGGCGCAGCCGCTTGAAACTGCGCCGCGGACGCAGTCCGATCATCGGCTATGCGCCGCGAGGCGCTCGGGCAATTGCAGGATCGCTTCCCGGTTCGACCACGAGAAGCACCGGTCGGCGGCCTCCCGGAACGGCAGCCACAAGTGTGCGGTGTGTTCGCGCGGCGCGAGTGTCACTTCGAGACAATGCGGCACGCACAGACTGAACTGGTGTTCGGTGTTCTGCACGATGCCTTCCGCATAGCGATGCCGCCATTGCGGATAGATCTCGTACTGAATGCTGTGATGCCAGTCGATGAGCGCCTTCTCCGGCACGAGCGCGCTGCCGATCACGATGCCCGTCTCTTCCTGCACTTCGCGCGCGGCGGTCTCTATGAACGGCTCGTCGATGCGATCCTTCGAGCCCGTCACCGATTGCCAGAAGCCCTTGTGATCCGCGCGTTCGATGATGAGCACGTCGAGATCCGGCGTGTGAATGACGACGAGTACGGATTCGGGGATTTTCGGCGGCTTGAGCATGTCGTTTTGAACGCGCGTTTCTTTGTCTGCATTGGCCTGAAGACTGTAACGCAAAAAACGAAAAAGGCGCACCCGGCGCCTTTTTCATCACTACGACAACTGAACGTGCTTAGTGCGCCTTCTGCTCCGGCTGACGCAGACGGATGTGCAACTCGCGCAACTGGCGCTCGTCCACTTCGCTCGGCGCTTGCGTGAGCAAGTCCTGCGCGCGCTGCGTCTTCGGGAACGCGATGGTGTCGCGGATCGAATCGGCGCCGGACATCAGCGTGACGATGCGGTCGAGACCGAACGCGATACCACCGTGCGGCGGCGCGCCGTACTGCAGCGCGTCGAGCAGGAAGCCGAACTTCAGACGCGCTTCTTCCGCGCCGATCTTCAGCGCGCGGAACACCTTGCTCTGCACGTCTTCCTGGAAGATACGCACCGAACCGCCGCCGATTTCCCAGCCATTCAGCACCATGTCGTACGCCTTCGCGAGGCAGCGGCCCGGATCGGTTTCGAGATATTCGAGGTGCTCGTCCTTCGGGCTCGTGAACGGATGATGCGCGGCGACGTGGCGGTTCTCTTCCTCGTCGAATTCGAACATCGGGAAGTCGATGACCCACAGCGGCTTCCAGCCGGTTTCGAGCAGGCCATTGGCCTTGCCGAATTCCGAATGACCGATCTTCAGGCGCAGCGCGCCGAGGCTGTCGTTCACGACCTTCGCGCGATCCGCCGCGAAGAAGATGATGTCGCCGTCTTCCGCCGCCGTGCGCTCGAGGATCGCCGCGATCGCCGCTTCATGCAGATTCTTCACGATCGGGCTTTGCAGACCGTCGCGGCCTTTGGTCTTGTCGTTGACCTTGATCCACGCGAGACCCTTCGCACCGTAGATGCGCACGAATTCCGTATAGCCGTCGATATCGCCACGTGAGAGCTCGCCGCCCTTCGGCACACGCAACGCAGCGACGCGGCCGTCCTTCGAGTTTGCCGGCATCGAGAACACCTTGAAGTCGACGTCCCTCACGGCGTCCGTGAGATCGGCGAATTCGAGCTTCACGCGCAGGTCGGGCTTGTCCGAACCGAAGCGGCGCATCGCTTCCGAGTACAGCATGACCGGGAATTTCGAAGGCAGTTCGACGTCCATCGTCTCCTTGAAGACGTGCTGGATCATCGCTTCGAACAGATCGCGGATTTCCTGCTCGGTGAGGAACGAGGTTTCGCAGTCGATCTGCGTGAATTCCGGCTGACGGTCGGCGCGCAGGTCTTCGTCGCGGAAGCACTTGGTGATCTGGTAGTAACGGTCGAAGTTGGCGACCATCAGCAACTGCTTGAAGAGCTGCGGCGATTGCGGGAGCGCGAAGAACTGGCCCGCGTTCACGCGCGACGGCACGAGGTAATCGCGCGCGCCTTCCGGCGTGCTCTTGGTCAGCATCGGCGTTTCGATGTCGATGAAACCTTGCGCATCCAGGTACTTGCGCACTTCCATCGCGACGCGATAGCGCAGGCGCAGATTCTTCTGCATCTGCGGGCGGCGCAGGTCGAGCACGCGATGCGTGAGGCGTGTGGTCTCGGAAAGGTTGTCGTCGTCGAGCTGGAACGGCGGCGTGACCGACGCGTTCAGCACGGTCAGCTCGTGGCACAGCACTTCGATCTTGCCGCTCGTCAAATTGGCGTTGACGGTGCCTTCGGGACGGTTGCGCACGACGCCCTGCACGCGCACGCAAAATTCGTTGCGCACGCCTTCGGCCACCTTGAACATCTCGGCGCGGTCCGGATCGCAGACGACCTGAACGAGCCCTTCGCGATCGCGCAAGTCGATGAAGATAACGCCGCCGTGATCGCGGCGGCGATGCACCCAGCCGCACAGCGAGACGGTTTCGCCCAGTCGGGCCTCGGTCACCAGACCGCAGTATTCAGATCGCATCGACATGATGTTGTGTCTTTCGTTGTTCGTTGATCAACGGCTCGCGCGTTCGGGTCTCGCTCTTCCTTCGGCAGACTCGCGAATGCGCGCGCCGGCATTACATCGGCGGCTCGGTGGGGCGGCGGGCGGGCGCGACCGCTGCCGGCGCGCTCGGCGCGGGAGCCACCACGCCCATCGAGACGATGTACTTCAGTGCGGCGTCGACGGTCATGTCCAGTTCGACGACTTCGTTTTTCGGCATCATCAGGAAAAAGCCGGACGTCGGATTCGGCGTCGTCGGCACGTAGACGCTCACGTGATCTTCGTCGAGATGATTCAGCACGTCGCCACCCGGAATGCCCGTCAGAAAGCCGATGGTGTACGAGCCCTTGCGCGGATATTCGATCAGAAGCGCCTTGCGGAACGCATTGCCGCTCGACGAGAGCAGCGTGTCCGATACCTGCTTGACGCTCGTGTACAGCGGCCCGACCACCGGGATATGACGCAGGATCGCGTCCCACCATTTCACGAGCTTCTGTCCGACGAAATTCTGCGTCAGCAAGCCGACGATGAAAATGAACGCGAGCGTCAGCACCGCGCCCACGCCCGGCAGATGAAACCCGACGACGCGCTCGGGCTGCCACGACTGCGGCAGGAGAAGCAGCGTCTGGTCCATCGTCCCGATGACGAGTCCGAGAACCCACAAGGTGATCGCGAGCGGCACCAGCACGAGCAGGCCGGTGAGGAACACGGTTTTCAGCGTAGTCTTTTTCGTCGTCATTTACACGGGCGAAGGCTGCGCCGGCTCTCGGTTGCGTAGGAGATTCGGCTTAAGGCGGGCCGCGCCGGTTTCAGGCGCGGTCGGCGAGATCGTCTGCGGGTTGCGGCCGGACGCACCGGCCGTCTTGCGCTTCAGGCTGCGCCCGACGATGCGGACGCGCCCGCGGCGGGTTTGGCAGCCTCCGACGACGAAGTGCTCGCCGGAGTCGAGCTGTCGCTCGCGTTCGAGCTGCTCGAATCGTTCGAGCTGGCGGAACTGGAGGAAGCATCATCCGATTTCGCCGCCGGCGCGTTCGGCGCAGCGTTGCCATCTTTCGATGCGCTATTGCCGCCACGGAAATCGGTGACATACCAGCCAGAACCCTTCAACTGGAATCCGGCGGCGGTCACCTGCTTCGAAAACGTGTCCTTTCCGCAGGCGGGACATTGCGTGAGCGGCGCATCGCTCAGTTTCTGAAGCACGTCTTTTTCGTGGCCGCAGTGTGCGCAGCGGTACGCGTAAATCGGCATGGCACTCTTCCTACAATGATCTGTCGACGCTTGCAAAGCCTTGAATTATAGCCGCAAACCCATATCGACCCGCGATTTTCGGGATCGCGGATACAAGATTAGTCGCGCAATATTTCAGGGCGCCGTCGGCAGATTTCAAGCCGTGCCGCTCAAATACGCCGCCAGGTCATCCAGCGCTCGCGTCCCGCGAACACGGGCAGCGAGCCGCTCACCTCGCGGTCTTCGATCAGTTCGAAGTGCGGCGACAGCAGCGCGTCCAGTTCGCCGCGCTCGATGCCAAAAGGCGGCCCCTTCGGCGTCGATCCGATGAAAAAGAAGCCCGCCAGCAACGTTCCCGGCTTCAGAAGAGCCGCCATGCGTTCGGCGTAATCCTGCCAGCGGTCCTTCGGCAGCGCGCAAAGAAAGGCGCGCTCATAGACCCAGTCAGTCGAGAATGGCGGCTCGTAAGCGAAAAAATCCGCCTCTTCGACGAGACCCGCGTGCGCGCCCAACTGCAAACGCGCCGCCTCGACCGCGCCTGCCGCGAAGTCGATCGCGCGCACCGGCCAGCCGCGTTCGGCGAGATAGAGCGCTTCGTAAGCGCTCCCGCAGCCGGGAATCAGCACGTTTTGCGTCTGCCGCGCGGCGACGAAAGTTTTGAACGCCTCGGGCACGCCGGCCTGATCCCACGGCATGAAGTGCTGGCCGAAGCGCTCGTTCCAGAAACCGGGCGAATTCGGATCGCGGTTTTCGAAATCGGGGACGTCCGGATTCGTCGGATCGCTCATGATGCTGAAGTCCTCACGGTTGGCCGAGCCACCACTGCGCGATCACGACGCCCGCGCCCGCCGTCGCGATGAGACCGCCGACGAGCAACGTCACGAGCAGACGATTCGTGCGCTTCTGCTCGGCGAGCAGGAGGCGCATGAGTTCGTCGCTGCCGCTCTTCGGGGCGTCGTGGCGCTCCGCCAAGATATGGTGAATGAGCCGCGGCAACTGCGGAATGGTCTTGCTCCACTGCGGCGCTTCCATCTGCAGGCGCTCGTACCAGCCGCGCCAGCCGATCTGCTCGTTCATCCAGCGTTCGAGATAAGGCTTCGCCGTTTTCCACAGATCGAGCTCCGGGTCGAGCGAGCGCCCGAGTCCTTCGACGTTGAGCATCGTTTTTTGCAGCAGGACGAGTTGCGGCTGGATTTCGACGTTGAAGCGGCGCGACGTCGAAAAAAGGCGCATCAGCACTTGCCCGAGCGAAATGTCTTTCAGCGCGCGGTCGAAGTACGGTTCGCAGACGGCGCGAATCGAGCTTTCCAGTTCTTCGACGCGCGTGCTCGGCGGCACCCAGCCGGATTCGAGGTGCAGCGTCGCGACGCGGTGATAGTCGCGCTTGAAGAACGCGAGGAAGTTCTGCGCGAGATAGTTTTTGTCGAAATCCGACAGCGCCCCGACGATCCCGAAATCCAGCGCGATATACCGTCCGAACGTCGCCGGATCGAGACTGACCTGAATGTTGCCGGGGTGCATGTCGGCATGAAAAAAGCCATCGCGGAACACCTGCGTGAAGAAAATCTCGACGCCTTCGCGCGCGAGCTTCGGAATATCGACGCCCGCCGCGCGCAAGGTGTCGACCTGGCTTATCGGCACGCCGACCATGCGCTCCATGACGAGCACCGTCGGCGCCGACATATCCCAATACATTTCCGGCACGAGCAGAAGGTCAAGCCCCTGGAAGTTGCGGCGCAACTGGCTGCCGTTGGCGGCCTCGCGCATCAGGTCGAGTTCGTCGTGCAGATATTTGTCGAATTCGGCGACCACTTCGCGCGGCTTCAGACGCCGCCCGTCCGCCCACAGGCGCTCGGCCCAGATGGCGATATCGCGCAGCAGCGCGAGATCGGAGTCGATCACCGGCAGCATGCCCGGACGCAGCACCTTCACCGCGACGTGCTTGCCCGCATGCTCGCCGGTCTTGATCTTCGCGAAATGCACCTGCGCGATCGACGCGCTCGCCACCGGCACGCGCTCGAAATCGTCGAACAATACGTCGATCGGCGCGCCGAGCGATTTCTCGATGATGGCCACGGCCACCGCGGAATCGAACGGCGGCACGCGATCCTGGAGCTTTGCGAGTTCGTCGGCGATATCGACGGGCAGCAGGTCGCGCCGCGTCGACAGAACCTGGCCGAACTTGACGAAGATCGGGCCGAGACTTTCCAGCGCAAGCCGCAGCCGGATGCCACGCTCGATGTTGAACCTGCGGCCGAACGTCGTGATGCGCATGAGAAAGCGCACACGGCGGTCGTCGATGCCGCTCATCACGAGCTCATCGAGCCCGAAGCGGACGATCGTGAAAAATATCTTGAGGAAACGCAGAAAACGCATGTTGGATTTCGCTTCAGCTCGTTATTTGTGCGAGTCGCGCACGGACTCGCCACCGGTTCGCGCTGAGGCGCCGCGATCCGGTCTTGATTGATCAGCTTTCTGTTCGATTCGTTCGATGCGCTTTTCGACACGCGCAAGCGCATCGCGCGTTTTCGACAACTCGGCGTTGAACGCGTCGAGCGCGCTCTTGCGCACGAGTTGCGGACGCTCGTCGAGGAAATACTCGGTGAAAGTGTCCAGCAGATTACGGCCGGTGCGCTGCGCCTGCTCCTGCACCGCGCGCGCGATGAGCCCCACGCGATGCGCGGGCGCGTCACCGATCACGCGCGCGAGGTCTTCCTCGGGATCCCAGCGCAGATGTTCCGCGAGCTTTGCGAGCGTCGTCGCGAATTCGGCATCGCCTTCGATGCGCACGTGCTTCATCACCGCGGCCTGACCGCCTTGCAGAAATGCGGGCAGCGCGTCGAGCGGCACGGCGATCGTGACGTCGAACGCGCCGGCTTCCGCCGCGGTCGTGGCGGCAAAGAGACCGTCGGGTTGCACCACAAGCGCGATCGATACCGGCGTGCAGGACAGCTTCACGCGCTTGCCGGCGTACGGCTTCACGCGTTCGCGAGCCCAGGGCTCGCGAACGAGCAGATGATTCACGGCGGCCGCGAACCCACTGGACGCGGTCTTCAAGGCGGGATTTGCTGCGGGACGGGCGGATTCGTCTGCGTTCGTCATCGGCTATGAGATGAAAAAACCCGCGCGAGAAGCTCGCGCGGGTTTCTATTCTACCGCCGCAACCGATGATCACACTGACGGTTGCCGGCTCCTGGCCATTCGGCCAATGGCGGCCGCCGGATACTTGCGCCCCGGCGCGCGGTCACGCTCAGCTGACCTGCTGAATCCCCGCCAGCAGCCAGCCTTCGTTGCCCGCCTTCTGTTTCGACAGATTCCAGACCTCGACGAAAGGCTCCGCCGCCGCGCCTTCCGACTCGCGGATCAGGCCGTGGAAGCGCACGCTCGCGAGATACTCGGCCGGGCGATCCTCGACGCCAAGGACATCGGCGTTGAGCTGCACCACGTCCGTGCGATTCGGCGCGCTGCCGCGTGCATCGACGTCGAGCTTCACTTCGGCAAACATTTCGGGCGTCGTGAACTCGCGGATGTCGTTGACGTTGCCGCGATCCCACGCGTCCTGCAGACGCACGAAGTAGACCTTTGCGTTACGCACGAACGCTTCGGTGTCGAAGCCCGCCGGCACATTCGCCGGCACGGCCTGCTGCGGGGCTGCGGACTCGATGTAGTTCGCGCCGAAGCCCGTCGGCTGTTGCGGCACCTGCGGCGGATCCTGGTTCAGGCTCGTGCGCGCGGTCGCGCCGTACGGCGAACCCGAGGCCGACCCCGCGCCGGCATACGCGGGCGCGCCGTTGCTCTGGCTGCCCTGACGCTTACGCATGATGAAGCGGAACAGCATGACGGCCGCCAGCACGATCAACGCGATCATGATCATGTTGGCCATCGCGCCGGCGAACGCTTCGCCCAGCCCGAAGTGCGACAGCAGCGCCGCGATGCCCAGACCCGCCGCGAGACCGGCGATTGGTCCGAGCCAGCGGTTGCGCGCGGGTTGTGCCGCAGCTGGCGCGGCAGGCGCAGGTTGCGCGCGCTGGGCTTGCGCGGCCTGACCCGGCTGCCCCTGCTGCATGGATTGCGACGGCGGCGTCGCCTGATGCTGCTGCGTGGCATTGGCCGACTGCCGGCCCATGCTGCGGCCGCCGCCCATGCGCTTGGCTTCCGCCGTTTCCGCGAAGATTGCGCCAGCCGCAATAACGCCAGCCAGCGCCAAGATTCCGGCCTTCCTGAAGAGGATGTTCAGGAAACCCCGGGATTGGGGTTTGCGCGAATCGAACATATCGAATCCTTAAGAGAGTGGAACACTAAAATTTGGTCCCGACGTGTAACGCTACCACGCCACCTGACAAATTGTAATATTCGACTCGATCCAGGCCCGCTTGTTCCATCATTGTTTTCAGAGTTTCCTGGTCCGGGTGCATGCGGATGGACTCGGCAAGGTACCGATAGCTATCCGCATCTTTGGCCACTTTTTCGCCAAGCCACGGCAAAATCTTGAAACTGTAGATATCGTACGGCTTCTTCAGCGGTTCCCACACTTTCGAGAACTCCAGTACCAGCAGCTTGCCGCCCGGTTTGATGACGCGCGCCATTTCGGCCAGCGCGCCGTCCTTGTGCGTCATGTTACGCAAACCGAAGGCAACCGTAACCACATTGAAATAATTGTCCGGAAACGGAATCTTCTCGGCGTCGCACAGCAGCGTCGGCGTCAGCACGCCCTTGTCGATCAGCCGGTCTCGCCCGACGCGCAGCATCGATTCATTGATGTCCGTGTGCCAGACTTCGCCGGTTTCGCCCGCCTGTTTCGCGAAAGCCATCGCCAGATCGCCCGTGCCGCCCGCGATGTCCAGCACCTTGTAGCCCGGCCGCACCTTGGCTTGCCCGATCGTGAAGTGCTTCCAGATCCGATGCATTCCGCCGGACATCAGGTCGTTCATCAAGTCGTAGTTGCTCGCGACGGAGTGAAACACGCCCGCCACTTTCTTCGCCTTGTCCTGCTCGTCGACCGTTTCGTATCCGAAGTGGGTCTTGCTCATCGTGCTTCTTCCTCGCCTGTCTGTTCGTTCTAGTCTGCGCAATCATCGCGCCGGCTGTGCGACGTTATGCCGCTTCGGTATGAGTCAGTGGCAATGTCCACCGGACGGCTTGACGGCCATCGGCGTATCGCGGTCCACGCCCGCGGCCTCCAGCTTCGCCAGATACTCGCTCCACAGTGCTTCCTGACGTGTCGCCAGATCGTGGAGGATGTCCCAAGAATAGATGCCGGTATTGTGGCCGTCAGAAAAATTGAGCTGCAGCGCGTAATGCCCGACCGCATCGATGCCGATGATCGTCACGTCGCGCTTGCCCGTCTGCAGCGTTTCCTGTCCCGGCCCGTGCCCCTGCACTTCCGCCGACGGCGAATAGACGCGCAGCAGTTCGAACGGCACGCGATACGACGTGTCGCCGTATTGCAGTTCGAGCACACGGGATTTCGAATGCACGACGACGCCGGTGGGAATCGGCGTCGATGAGGTGAGTCCGGTCATGATGAAGTCGTCTTATTGAGTGCCGAACGCCTGGTTCAGCTCGTTGCGCAGTTGCTCGCGCAGCAGCGTGGCCTGCGCGCGGCGCTTCGACAGCTGCGACTCGGAGACCGTGCGCTGACGCGGCGCCCAGATTGGCAGGGGGAAGCGCGAATCGTTGGAAAAGCGCGGAATGACGTGCCAATGGACGTGCGGCACCTGATTGCCGAGGCTCGCCAGATTGATCTTCTCGGGCACGAGCACGCGGCGCATCACGCGCTCGACGCCGTTCACGGCGGTCATCACGCGCACGCGATCGCCATCCGACAAATCGGACATTTCGGCGACGTGCGCGCCCCAGATCACGCGGCACAGGCCGGGCCAGTCCGGCTCGTCGGCGAGGACGACGCGCAACGCGTCGTCCGACCACAGCACTTCGCCGCCGTCTTCACGGCAAAACACACAGTCCATCTCATACCTCTAGCGAATCAAACCTCGATTTCGCTATTACACCAGCACGCGCTCGATACCGCCATTGTTCGCGCGTTCGACGTACTGTTCCATCCAGTTTTCGCCGAGCACCTTGCGCGCGATTTCCACGACGATATAGTCCGCTTCGACGTTGGCGTCCTCGTTGTAGCGCGACAGGCCTTGCAGACAGGACGGGCAGCTCGTGAGAATTTTCACGTCCTGACCCGCGGTTCCGTTGGTTGGCTGCGGACCGTCGCCGGCCTTGAGCACGGAACCCGGCTGCGCGCCCGCCGAACCTGCCGCCGCGTTCGCCATGTTGATGGCGTTCGCGCCCGCTTCCGCGACGAGCGGAATGCCGCGCAGCTTGGCCGCGCCCTTGCGGATTTCCTCTTCCTTGCGGAAGCGCACCTGCGTGGAAATATCCGGACGCGTCACTGCGAGCGTGCCCGATTCGCCGCAGCAGCGATCGTTCTTCTCGATCTTGTAGCCGTCGTTCTGCGCGCCCATCAATTCGTTGACGAGCTTGACCGGGTCCATCGTCTTGATCGGCGAATGGCACGGGTCGTGATACATGTAGCGCGTGCCCTTGACGCCATCGAGCCTGATGTTCTTTTCCAGCAAGAATTCGTGAATGTCGATGATCCGGCAGCCCGGGAAAATCTTCTCGAATTCATAGCCCGCGAGCTGGTCGTAGCACGTTCCGCACGACACGACCACGGTCTTGATATCGAGATAGTTCAGCGTATTCGCGACGCGATGGAACAGCACGCGATTGTCCGTGACGATCTTCTCGGCCTTGTCGTACTGGCCCGAGCCGCGCTGCGGATAACCGCAGCACAGATAACCCGGTGGCAGCACGGTCTGCACGCCCGCTTCCCACAGCATGGCCTGCGTCGCGAGTCCGACTTGCGAGAACAGACGCTCCGACCCGCAGCCGGGGAAATAGAACACGGCTTCCGAATCGACGGTAGTCGTCTGTGGATTGCGGATGATCGGAACGATCTTGTTGTCCTCGATATCCAGCAGCGCGCGCGCCGTCTTCTTCGGCAGATTGCCCGGCATCTTCTTGTTGACGAAGTGGATCACCTGCGTCACGACCGGCGGCTTGCCGACCGTCGCGGGCGGTTTGGCCGTCTGCTTCTTGACGATTTTCTTCAGCACGTCATTGCCGAAGCGCTGCGCCTTGTAGCCGAAATCCATCATCACGTTGCGCGCGAGATTGATGGTCTGCGGATTCGTCGCGTTGAGGAAGAACATGCCCGCCGCGTTGCCCGCGTTGAACTTCTTCTTGCCCATCTTGCGCAGGAGATTGCGCATGTTCATCGAGACATCGCCGAAATCGATCTTCACCGGGCACGGCGTCACGCACTTGTGACAGACCGTGCAGTGATCGGCGACGTCGTTGAACTCGTCCCAATGCTTGATGGACACGCCGCGGCGCGTCTGCTCTTCGTACAGGAACGCTTCGACGAGCAACGATGTGGCGAGAATCTTGTTGCGCGGGCTGTAGAGAAGGTTCGCGCGGGGCACGTGCGTCGCGCAGACCGGCTTGCACTTGCCGCAGCGCAGACAGTCCTTGATCGACTCGGAAATCGCGCCGATATCCGACTGCTGCATGATGATCGACTCGTAGCCCATCAGCCCGAACGAAGGCGTGTAGGCGTTGCGCAGATCCGCGCCTTCGAACAGCTTGCCCTTGTTGAAGCGGCCGTGCGGATCGACGCGCTGCTTGTACGCGCGGAAATCGCCGATTTCCTCTTCCGTCAGGAACTCCAGCTTCGTGATGCCGATGCCGTGCTCGCCCGAAATCACGCCATCGAGCGAACGCGCGAGCCTCATGATGCGCGCGACCGCGTGATGCGCGTCCTGCAGCATCGCGTAGTTGTCGGAGTTGACGGGGATGTTCGTGTGCACGTTGCCATCGCCCGCGTGCATGTGGAGCGCGACGAACACGCGGCCGCGCAGCACTTGCTTGTGGATGGCCTGCGCTTCGTCGAGGATCGGCTTGAACTCGCCGCCATTGAAAATCTGACGCAGTTCCGCGCGAATCTCCTGCTTCCACGAAATGCGCACCGTGCGGTCCTGCGCGACGTGGAAGACATTGGCGTCCGGCTGCACGTCGACGCGATCCGCGAACTTCTCCGCGAGCGCCTCGTAGCCGAGATTCACGAGATAGTGCTGCGCCTCGCGCAAGGGCATGTCGAGCTTGTCGCCGACGAACGTCCAGCGCTCGCGCACGCGCTTCAACAGATCGAGCGCCTGCTGCACGCGATCTTCGAGCAGCTCCGCGCTGGGGATTTCGTTGGCGTCGTCGGTCTTGCCGAGCGGCAGCTTGCCGGTGCGGAAGAACGCTTCGAGCGCATCGACGAGTTGCAGCTTGTTCTTGATCGACAGTTCGATATTGATGCGTTCGATGCCGTCCGTGTACTCGCCCATGCGATTGAGCGGGATCACGACGTCTTCGTTGATCTTGAACGCGTTCGTGTGCTTCGCGATCGCGGCCGTGCGCGAGCGGTCGAGCCAGAAGCGCTTGCGCGCCTCGGCGTTCACCGCGACGAAGCCTTCGCCGCTCTTGCCGTTCGCCATGCGCACGACTTCCGACGTGGCGGCAGCGACGGCATCCGCATCATTGCCGACGATATCGCCGATCAACACCATCTTCGGGAATGCGTTGCGCTTGCTCTTGGTCGCGTAGCCGACCGCGCGCAGGTAGCGTTCGTCGAGATGCTCCAGACCGGCGAGAATCGCGCCGCCCTGCTTCGACGTTTCGAACAGATAATCCTTGATCTCGACGATGCTTGGAATCGCGTCGCGCGCCTGGCCGAAGAACTCGAGGCAGACGGTGCGCGTGTGCGCGGGCATCTTGTGCAGAATCCAGCGCGCGGACGTGATCAGACCGTCGCAGCCTTCCTTCTGCACGCCGGGCAGACCAGCGAGGAATTTATCGGTGACGTCCTTGCCGAGACCTTCCTTGCGGAACGTGCGGCCCGTGATGTCGAGGTTTTCGGTGCGCAAAAGCTTCTCGCCCGGCGGACGATTGCCGTCGAACCAGTCGAGCCGGAAGCGCGCCACTTCCACGTCGTGAATCTTGCCGCAGTTGTGATCCAGACGCGTGACTTCGAGCCAGTTGCCGTCGGGATCGACCATGCGCCACCAGGCGAGATTGTCGAGCGCCGTGCCCCACAACACCGCTTTTTTGCCGCCCGCGTTCATCGCGACATTGCCGCCGACGCACGATGCATCGAGCGAAGTCGGATCGACGGCGAACACGAAGCCCGCCTGCTCCGCCGCTTCCGTGACGCGCCGCGTAACGACGCCCGCGCCCGAGAAAATCGTCGCGACCTTGTGATCGACGCCCGGCAGATCCGTCATTTCGACCGGACCGAGCTGTTCGAGCTTTTCGGTGTTGATGACGGCCGAGAACGGCGTCAGCGGAATCGCGCCGCCGGTATAGCCGGTGCCGCCCCCGCGCGGAATCACGGTGAGTCCGAGCTCGAAGCACGCCTTGATCAGACCGGCGATTTCGGCTTCGCTGTCCGGCGTCAACACGACGAACGGATATTCGACGCGCCAGTCGGTCGCATCCGTCACGTGGGAGACGCGCGAGAGGCCGTCGAACTTGATGTTGTCCTTCTGCGTCTCTTTGCCGAGCACGCGCGCTGCGCGGCGGCGCAGGTCGGCCATACTGCCGAATTCCGCGGCGAAGTCGTCGACGGCGCGGCGCGCGGCCGTAATCAGCAATTGCACGCGCTCGGCGCGTTCGCGGCTGCCGGCTTCGTCGCTGTGGGCGGAGAGATCGGCGCTGCGGCGCTTCTCGATTTCGGCGAGACGGTGATTCAGCGCTTCGACGAGCAGCGCGCGGCGCTTCGGATTGTCGACAAGGTCGTCCTGCAGATACGGATTACGTCGCACGACCCAGATATCGCCGAGCACTTCGTACAGCATGCGCGCCGAGCGGCCGGTGCGGCGCTCGTTGCGCAGTTCGTCGAGGACGGCCCAGGCATCGTCGCCCAGGAGCCGCATGACGATTTCGCGATCGGAAAACGACGTGTAGTTATAGGGAATTTCGCGCAGACGGGGCTCTACATCGAGCGCCAAGGCGGCATGGGCGCCGTTCGGATCGAAGGCTTGAGGTGCGTTCATGTTCGACGGTTCGGTGTGCCGGCGCTCGCGCTCTGAGAAGCGGAAACGCCGGCGATGCGCGTGGGGGCGCAAATTTTCGAATGAGACTTATCTTGGCGAAGGCCGCCGGATCGCTCGCTATCTGCCTGTCTGGCGAGCATCATTCACGGCGCCTTCGATGTGCCCTGGATCAACGCCACGATCGCGCGTGACGGGCATGCCGCTCCGCCGCGGGGTGCGACTCGCGGGAGACATGCGCCGAGAATTCGATCCGAAGCTGCCGGTGCATCTGCCGATCCTGATTGCTGATTCGTAAAAGGAAATTCTAACCCATCGCGATGACGCGCGTCGGCGGGCGCTAGCAGCCAGAAGGGGCTTTTGCGTGCATATTCGCGACGAGTTCATGTCATTTTCGACACTTTTTTGCACGACCGTCCGGACGGTCTAAACGCATGGCGCGCCCGGAAAACGCGCGGTTGGCGCTATCATTGATGCTTTCGCCCTCAAAAACCCGCGCGCATTGCGGCCGCCAGACGATTCCTCGCATGACACATCCCGACTACCTGAAAAAAGTGCTGACCGCGCGTGTGTACGACGTCGCGCGCGAAAGCGAGCTCGAGCCCGCGCACAACCTGTCCGCGCGCCTGCACAATTCCGTGTTCCTGAAGCGCGAAGACAATCAGCCGGTTTTCTCGTTCAAGATTCGCGGCGCGTACAACAAGATGGCGAACCTCACCGCCGATGAACTCGCGCGCGGCGTCATCACGGCGTCGGCGGGCAATCACGCGCAGGGCGTGGCATTGTCGGCGGCGCGGCTCGGCTGCCGCGCCGTGATCGCCGTCCCGACGACCACGCCGCAAGTGAAGATCGACGCGATCCGCGCGCACGGCGGCCCGACGGTCGAAGTAGTGCTCGCGGGCGAGTCGTACAGCGACGCCTACGCGCGCGCCGTGCAGCTTCAGCAGGAGCGTGGCCTCACCTTCGTGCATCCGTTCGACGATCCGGATGTGATCGCCGGACAAGGCACCATCGCGATGGAAATTCTGCGCCAGCATCAGGGCCCGATTCACGCGATCTTCTGCCCGATCGGCGGCGGCGGACTCGCGGCGGGCGTCGCGGCGTACATCAAGGCGGTGCGGCCCGAGATCAAGGTGATCGGCGTGCAGACCGAGGATTCCTGCGCGATGGCGCGGTCGATCGAAGCGGGCGAGCGCATCACGCTGAACGAAGTCGGTTTGTTCTCGGACGGCACGGCGGTGAAGCTCGTCGGCGAGGAAACGTTCCGGCTGTGCAATGAATTGCTAGACGAAGTCGTCACCGTCGATACGGACGCGCTCTGCGCCGCGATCAAGGACGTGTTTCAGGACACGCGCAGCGTGCTGGAGCCGGCAGGCTCGCTCGCCGTCGCGGGCGCGAAGCTGTATGCGGAGCGCGAGGGCATCGAAGGCAAGACGCTGATCGCGGTGACGTCGGGCGCGAACATGAACTTCGACCGCATGCGCTTCGTCGCGGAGCGAGCGGAAGTCGGCGAGGCCCGCGAGGCCGTGTTCGCCGTGACCATTCCGGAAGAGCGCGGCAGCTTCAGGCGGTTCTGCGAGCTCGTCGGCACCCGCAGCGTGACGGAGTTCAACTACCGCATCGCCGATGAAAAAGCCGCGCATATCTTCGTCGGCGTGCAGATCAAGTCGCGCAAAGAGACGGCGCAGATGATGTCGGCGTTCATCGAGCATGGTTTCGCGACCGTCGATCTCTCGCACGACGAGCTCTCGAAGCAGCACATCCGTTATATGGTCGGCGGCCGCTCGCCGCTCGCGCACGATGAACGCCTGCTGCGCTTCGAATTTCCCGAGCGTCCGGGCGCGCTGATGAAGTTTCTGTCGTCGATGGCGCCGGACTGGAACATCAGCCTGTTCCATTATCGGAACCAGGGCGCGGACACCAGCTCGATTCTCGTCGGCATTCAGGTACCGCAGTCGGACAACGCGGAGTTCGAGCGCTTCCTCGCGACGCTCGGCTATCCGTGGTGGGACGAGCAGGCGAATCCGGTCTACAAGCTGTTCCTGGCGTAAGCGATGCCCAAGTTCACGCTCGAAGACAAGCTCGTCGTCGCGATTTCGTCGCGGGCGCTCTTCGATTTCGAGGATGAGAACCGCGTCTTCGAGACGGGCGATCTCGCGCAATACGAGGCGTTGCAACGCTCGCGGCTCGACACGCCCGCGAAGCCGGGCGTCGCTTTCGGCCTGATCCGCAAGCTGCTCGCGCTGAATGCGGGCGAGCAGCGCGTGGAAGTGGTGATTCTGTCGCGCAGCGATCCGATCAGCGGCCTGCGCGCGTTTCATTCGTGCCGCGAGCATGACCTCGCGATCGAACGCGGCGTGTTCACGCGTGGACGTTCACCGTTCGCGTATCTGAAGCCGCTGCACGCGTCGCTGTTTCTGTCGGCGAATCCGGACGACGTTCGCGATGCGCTCGCCGCCGGTTTTCCCGCCGCGCGCGTGCTGCCCGAAACGCCGCGCGCGGCGAGCCGTTACGCGGACGAGATTCGCATTGCGTTCGACGGCGACGCCGTGCTGTTCTCCGATGAAGCCGAGCGCGTGTTTCAAAGCGATGGCTTGCGCGCGTTCGTCGGTCACGAAATCGACAAGCGCGAACAGCCGTTGCCCGGCGGACCTTTGAAGCCGCTGCTGGCGGCGCTCAACAAATTGCAGCGCATCGCCGACGACCACGACAACAAGCCGATGCATATCCGCACCGCGCTCGTCACCGCGCGCTCGGCGCCTGCGCATGAACGCGCGATCCGCACGCTGATGGCCTGGGACATCGAAATCGACGAAGCGATGTTTCTCGGCGGATTGGACAAGGGCGAATTCCTGCGCGAATTCGAGCCCGACTTTTTCTTCGACGATCAAATTCGCCACTGCGAATCGGCTCGCGTCGTGACCGCGACCGGGCACGTTCTCAGCGGCATAGCGAACGCAACATGACACCCGATCAATCTCCGCTCGGCAAGCCCGTCCACTACACCGAACAGTACGATGCGTCGCTGCTGTTTCCGATCGACCGCAAGCGCGCGCGCGACTCGATCGGCGTGCCCGCGCGCCTGCCGTTCTTCGGCACCGATATCTGGAATGCGTACGAGCTTTCGTGGCTGAACCGGCGCGGCAAGCCGCAGATCGCGGTGGCGACGTTCTTCGTGCCCGCGGATTCGCCGAACATCGTGGAGTCGAAGTCGTTCAAGCTGTATCTCGGCTCGTTCGCGCAGACGCAATTCGATTCGATCGATGATGTTCGCGCCGCCATCAAGCGCGATGTTTCCGCGATTTGCGGCGCGACCGTTTCGGTGCAACTCGCGGCGCCGGCGGATTTCGGCAAGCTGGCGATGGAGGAATTCGACGGTTTGTCGCTCGACCGGCTCGATCTCGATTGCGAGGTTTTTTCGCCGGACCCTTCTTTGCTGAAGGCGGTGCACGATGAAGGGTCGGTGGATGAAACCTTGTTCTCGAATCTGCTGAAGTCGAATTGCCCGGTGACGGGACAGCCGGATTGGGGCAGCGTACAGATCCGCTATTACGGCGGGCAGATCGATCATGCTTCATTGCTGCGGTACATCGTGTCTTTCCGCGAGCACACGGGCTTTCATGAGCAATGCGTCGAGCGCATCTTCATGGACATCATGCGGGAATGCAAGCCGGAAAGACTCGCGGTTTATGCGCGCTACACGCGGCGCGGCGGGCTCGATATCAACCCGTTTCGCACGAACTTCAATTTGCCGATGCCGGATAATGCGCGGCTGGCGAGGCAGTGAGTAGAGATGCGGCTCTGCTTCTCATGAACCAGAGCCGCCTTGTCCCTTACGCCTTCTTATAAGCCACGCAATCCACCTCGACCTTGCAGTCGACAACCATCGACGAAACCACGCAAGCGCGCGCCGGCGGATTCGCGCCGAAGTATTCCTTGAACACCTTGTTGAACGACGCGAAGTCGCGCGGATCGTCGAGCCACACGCCGCAGCGCACGACGTGTTCCGTGCCGTAACCCGCCTCTTTCAAAATGGCGATGACATTCTGAATCGTCTTGTGCGATTGCTCGACGATGCCGCCGTTGATCACCTCGCCGTCTTCCATCGGCGTCTGGCCCGACACGAACAGCCAGCCATCGGCCTCGACCGCGCGTGCGAACGGCATATGCGCGCCGCCTTGTCCCTTGCCACCTTCCACGCCATAACGCTTCATCGTTTCACTCCTTTACCAAATCAACCAATATTCAGAACGCGCCCGCCGCATCCAGCTTCGATGCAGCGCCGCGCGCCACGAAACGTCCCGCGCGCGCGCCGGTCACGGCCTGCTCGCGATACGTCAAAACCCCATTCACCCAAACCGCGTCTATGCCGTCCGCCGCCTGCTGCGGCTCTGCGAACGTTGCGGCATCTCGCACCCGCTCGGGATCGAACACGACGAGATCCGCGTGATAGCCCACTCGAATTTCACCGCGCTCCACAAGACTGAACCGCCGCGCCGACAGGCTCGTCATCTTGCGCACGGCTTCTTCGAGCGAAATCAGCGCCGTGTCGCGCGCGTAATGCCCGAGCACGCGCGGAAACGCGCCCCACAAACGCGGATGCGGCAGCGGATCGTTCGGCAAGCCGTCCGAGCCGACCATCGTCGCGGGATGCGAGAGGATGCGCCGCACGTCGTCTTCCGACATGTTGTGATACACCGCGCCCGCCGGTTGCAGACGCTTCGCGGCTTCCTGCTGACTCACCTTCCATTCATCGGCGACTTCGCGGATCAGCTTGCCCGCCATCTCCTGATGCGGCGTCGACCACGTGATCGTGATGTCGATATCGCCCGTCACCTGCTTCAAATCCAGCGTCGACGAACTGCGGTTGTACGGATAGCAGTCGCAGCCGATAGGCTGTCCTTCGCGCGTTGCTTCGATGGACTTCAACACTTCCGTGCTGCGCCCCCAGTTCGACGGCCCCGCGCACTTCAGATGCGAAATCACCACCGGCACGCGCGCATGTCGCCCGACGCGGTACGCCTCGTCCATCGCGTCGAGAATGGCGTCGAACTCGGTGCGCATATGCGTCGTGTAAAGCGCGCCCGCTTTTGCGAGCGGCTCGGCAAGTGCTTGTACTTCTTCCGGCGGCGCGTTGAACGCCGATCCGTACGCGAGCCCGCTCGACAAGCCGAGCGCGCCGTTATCGAGCGCTTCTTCGAGCTGCGCGCGCATCGCCGCGACTTCATCGGAACTGGCGGCGCGATCCAGCCGGTCCATATGATTGTTGCGCAGCGCCGTATGCCCGATCAGCGCGCCGACGTTCACTGTGGGACGCGCGGCATTCACGGCGTCGACATACGCGGCGAAGGTCGGATATTTGAACGCGGCGGCATCGCCGAGCAGATTCATCGGATCGGGCGGATCGCCTTTCAGCGTCACCGGCGACGCGCTGATCCCGCAATTGCCGACGATCACCGTCGTCACGCCCTGCGTGATCTTCGGCATCATCTGCGGCGAGCGGATCACGTGCGTGTCGTCGTGCGTGTGGACGTCGATGAAACCGGGCGCGAGCACTTTGCCTCGCGCGTCGAACGTTTCATCGGCGCTCCACGCGGACAAACCGCCCGGCTCGACGATCGCGACGATACGCCCGTCGCGCACCGCGACATCGCGCTCGATGGCAGGCGCGCCGGTGCCATCGATCAATCTCGCGCCGATGATCAGCGTGTCGGCTTTTTCCATGATCAGTCTCCCAGGGGTTGACGCTCGCCGCCGCGATGCGAATCGAGCGCGAGCTTCATGCGGCGCAAGAGTTCGCGGCTGTGATCGGCCTGCTTGACGGCCAGTTCGGTGACGAGCAAATCGAGCGCCATCATCATCGCGTAGCGCGACGACGACGGTTTGTAGATGAAGTCCGTTTCGATCGCGATGACGGGAATCAGCCAGTCCGCCAGCGCCCCGAGCGGCGACGCGGGCGCGGTCAGCGCGATCACGCGCGCGCCGTACTCGCGTGCGAGGCGGCAGTTGTCGACCATCTCGGGCGTCTGCCCCGTCACCGAAAGCGCGATGACGACCTGCTCCCTCGACAACGTCGACGCCACCATGCGCTGCAGCAGCCCGTCCTGATACGACGCGACCGGCCGCCCGAGCCGCACGAGGCGAAAGCGCATCTCGTCCGCGAGCGCGGTCGAGCCGCCGCCCATGCCGAACACGTAGATCATCGACGCGGCAGCGAGCGCATCGGCGGCTTCCGCGATCGGCGCGGCTGCGAGCGCGCCCTGATTCTGCGCGAGCGTCGCCTGCACTTCCTCGAAGATGCGCGCGGCGAGCGAATCGGGCACCGCATCCGGATCGCGCCTGAAAAACCGCTGCCCAACGCCCGCGGCCTGCGCGAGCCGCAGCTTCAGTTCGCGCACGTCCTCGCAGCCGACCGCCTTCGCAAAACGCGTGACCGTAGCGACGCTGACTTCGGCCTTGTCCGCCAGCGCGCCGATGCTCGCGCGCGACGCGCTCACGATGTCGTCGAGGATCAGCGCGGCGACCTTGCGCTCCGCGCTGCGCAACTCCGGCGCGCGTTCGGCGATGCGTGCGACGATATCGATGCTGAGCGAGTCGGCGTGGCCGTTCATGGTCTCTACAAGGGTTTACGAGAGGCGTGTGTTACTAAATAACATTTCCATCGAGGATGCTACTTTGATTAACATAGCACCGTCAACCTTGATGCGCATCGGATCATGCACGAGGTTTATTTAAACGGACGATGGAGTAGCAGCACATGAAAGTTACAAACTATCAGAACGCGACGATCGACCCGTTCGGCAAGGGTCTCGGCATGGTGCCGGGCACGAGCATCCAGTTGAACGACGCGTCGCGCCTGCAATGGAATCTGCTCGAAGAGGACGTGAGCCTGCCCGCCGCCGTGCTCTATTCCGATCGGATCGAGCACAACCTCAAGTGGATGCAGGCGTTCGTCGGCGAGTACGGCGTGAAGCTCGCGCCGCACGGAAAGACGACGATGGCGCCGCAGCTCTTTCGCCGTCAGCTCGAGAACGGCGCGTGGGGCATCACGCTCGCGACGGCGCATCAGGTGCGCGCGGCGTATCGCGGCGGCGTGCATCGAATCTTGTTGGCGAATCAGCTCGTCGGCAAGCGCAACATGGGCATGATCGCCGAGTTGCTTACGGATGCGAATTTCGAATTCTTCTGTCTGGTGGATTCGGCCGATGGCGTCGATCAGCTCGGCGAATTCTTCAGTTCAGTGCGCAAGAAACTGAATGTCCTGATCGAGCTCGGCGTGCCGGGCGGGCGCACCGGCGTGCGCGACGACGCGCAGCGCGAGGCCGTGCTCGCCGCGATCGGGCGCTGGGAAGGCACGATCGAGCTCGCGGGCATCGAATTGTATGAAGGCGTGTTGCAGGACGAAACGAAGGTGCGCGAATTCCTGCAAAGCGCGGTGGACATCACGCGCAAGCTGAACGCGGAAGGCAAGATCGCGCGCAAGCCGGCGATTCTGTCGGGCGCGGGTTCGGCGTGGTACGACGTCGTCGCCGACGAGTTCGCCAAGGCCAACAGCGACGCCATCGAAGTCGTGCTGCGTCCGGGCTGCTATCTGACGCATGACGTCGGCATCTACAAGAAGGCGCAGAACGAAATTTTCGCGCGCAATCCGATCGCGAAAAAGATGGGCCAGGGTTTGAAACCCGCGCTGCAATTGTGGGCGTACGTGCAGTCGATTCCGGAACCGGACCGCGCGATCATCGGGCTCGGCAAGCGCGATTCCGCATTCGATGCGGGCATGCCCGAGCCGGCGAAGCACTATCGTCCGGGCAACGACGCGCCGCGCGATGTATCGCCCGACGAAGGCTGGGAGATTTTCGGCCTGATGGATCAGCACGCGTATCTGCGCATCAAGCCGGGCGACGACGTGAAAGTGGGCGACATGATCGCGTTCGACATCTCGCACCCGTGCCTGACCTTCGACAAGTGGCGTCAGGTTCTCGTCGTCGATCCGAAGTATCGCGTTACCGAAGTGATCGAAACGTTCTTTTAAACGCGATCCTCGACGGCGGCCGCCTGCGACGCGTTCGCGGCCGCCACTTCCTGAATGCGTCCCTCGAACATGTGCAGCGCGCTCGACAAGGCTTCGATGGCCTCGTCGGGCAGCGACGCCATCGTGTCGTGCAGGAACGCGTTGCGTCGCGGCAGGCTTTCTTCGGCGACCGCGCGCCCTTGCGCCGTCAGCGCGACATTCGATACGCGGTTGTCGCGCGCATCGACGCTGCGCACGATCCAGCCTAGGCCTTCCAGCGTCTTGAGTTGCCGCGTCAACGCGCCCGGATCGACCTTCAACCGCTCGACGAGCTTCTTCTGCGACAGCACGCCCGCATGCTCGTGCAACGCGAGCAGGATGCGCCAGCGCGGCATCGGCTGGCCAACGGCCGCTTCGAACGCCGACATGAACGTGCGATACGTGCGCCCGAACTGCTGGATCACGGCGATACGGTCCTGTTCATTCATGCTTTCGATTTCCGTAGTCATTCGGCGAGGATGACCGGTTCCTGCGGTCCCTTCAGGCGCACCGGCGGCACGCGGCGCGATTGCCACAACGACACCACTGCAACCAAGGCCGCCAGCGCCAGACCAATGTGAATCGCGGCGACGAGCGCCTCGCGCGCCGCTTCGAGCAGCATTGCGCCGTTATGCCCCGCGGCCGTCAGTTGCGCGAGAAGCGTCTGCTGGCCTTCGCGATTGATCAGAATCTGCGGATCGGCGAGATCGCTCGCCCAGTGCAACGCGTGATCCTTTTCGAGCGCGATGTTCACGCCGCTCGCGTACAAATGGCTCACGAGCGTGCCGGTGAGCGCTGTGCCGATCATCCCGCCGATCATACGCAACGATTGCAGCAGCGCGGTCGCGATGCCGAGATGCGCGCGCCCGGCCGTCTGCTGCGCAAATACGGTGAGATTCGGCATGACGAAGCCGAGTCCGAGGCCGCCGAGCAGCATGATCACGAGCAGCAGCGAACGCGGCATGTTGTGCGTGGCGACGACGACGCCCAGGCACGACACCGCGAGCAACGCGAAGCCGACGTACAGCATGAGATTCGCGTTCTTGAGCCGCGTCACGATGCGCCCGTTCACGATACTCCCGATCGTGATGAACACGACGAGCGGCGTGATCATCATGCCCGCATCTTTCGGCGACATGCCGAAACCGCCCTGGAACAGCAGCGGCGCGTAGAAGAGCAGCGAGAACATCGTAAAGCCGCCGAGAATCGCGAGCGTGAAGAGCGCGGCAAGCGCCTTGTTGCGGAACATGTCGATGGGCAGGATCGCGTAGTCGCAGCGCGTCTCCCATTTCCACAGCGCGAAGCCGGCGGCGATGCTCATCGCCAGCAGTACGACGATTTCCGCGCTGAAGCCGTGCTTCGGCAGCATTTCGACGAACAATTGCAGCGCGCCGAGCACCACTGCGATCAGCACCGCGCCGGGCCAGTCGAGGCGCATCTTGCCTTCATGCGCGACGTGACGAAGATGCGGCAGGAAACGCCACACGAAAAACAGCGAGATGATGCCCACCGGCAAGTTGACGTAGAACACCGAACGCCAGCCGTAATATTGCGTGAGAATGCCGCCGAGCGACGGCCCGACCGCATTCGCGATCCCGAACGCGGAGCTCATCAAAACTTGCCAGCGCAGGCGGACGACATTGTCCGGAAAAAGATCGGCGATGCAGGCGAACGCAGTGCCGACGAGCATCCCGCCGCCGATGCCCTGCAAGCCGCGCGCGAGCACGAGGAACATCATGCTGTTGGCGAGCCCGCACAGCACGGAAGCGACGGTGAACACCACGATCGACGCAATCACGAACGGCTTGCGCCCGTAGTAATCGCCGAGCCGGCCGAAAATCGGCACCGTGATGACGGAAGTCAGAAGATAGGACGTGGCGACCCACGCGTAGAGATCGAAGCCCTTGAGCTCGGCGACAATCGTCGGCAGCGCGGTGCCGACCACGGTCTGATCGAGCGCGACGAGCATCGTGACGAACGAGACGCCCAGCATCGCCATGAGGGATTCGCGAAAAGGCAGAACCTGTCCGCTGGAATGATTCGCGGCTGTATGAACGGCCATAATTGCGGGCGCAATGATTGACGAGTCAACGGAAATGGAATCATAGCACGCGGGCATACTCTAATTCTGCGTGCCGACTCACCCTTTTCGGATTGAAAACATCGCATGGAACCGACGCCGATCATCACCTCGCCGCTTACGCCCGAAGATTTCGCGGCCCTCTCGCGCGCGAAGGAATTGCTGGAAAGCCCGTCGCTGACGATGAAGCTTGCGAGCGTCGTCGGGGCGCCCATCGAAAAGCTGATGGGCCGCATGCCGTCCGTCGCGCAGGAAAAGGTCGACGAGGCGACGCAGCTCGCGCTCAAGAAGTGCCTTCAGCTCGCGCTGCGCACGATCGGGAAGAGCGCGCCGTCGGATTCGTTGCTCGCGCCGCCGCCCGACAAGCCGCATAACCTGATGCACAAGTTGGCCGTCGCGACGACGGGCGCGGCGGGCGGCGCGTTCGGACTTTTCGCGCTGCCGGTCGAACTGCCGGTCACGACCACGCTGATGTTCCGCTCGATCTGCGATATCGCGCGCAGCGAGGGTGAGGACGTGCATCGCGTCGAGACGCAGTTGCAATGCCTGATGGTGCTCGGCATGGGCGGCGCCAAAGCCAGCGACGACAACGCCGATATCGGCTACTTCATCGTGCGGGGCGCGCTCGCGCAGTCGGTTTCGCGCGCGACCAGTGAAGTCGCCGCGAAGGGGCTGAGCAGTCATGGCTCGACGGCGCTGCTCAAGTTTCTGCAGACGATCGCGTCGCGCTTCTCGGTGCAGGTCAGCGAGCAAGTGGCGGCGAAGTCGATTCCCGCGATCGGCGCGGTGCTCGGCGCGATGGTCAACACGGTGTTCATCGATCACTTTCAGCAGATGGCGCATGGCCACTTCACCGTGCGCAGGCTGGAGCGGCGCTATGGCGCGTCGGCCGTCGAGCGCGCTTATCAGACCATCGAGGTTTTGAGCGGACGATGATTCCGCGCCGCCGACGTCGCCGCTTCGATGAACGCAGCGGCGTGCGTGAGCGCCTCACGCGCCTCGGGCATGAACGGCGCCCAGATCGGGAAGATGTGCGGAACCTTGCGCCAGATTTCCACGTCGACACGAACGCCCGCTGCGCGCGCTTTCGTCGCGACGCGCGTCGAATCGTCGAGCAGCAGTTCCGTGTCGCCGACGTGAATCAGGAGCGGCGGCAAACCTGCGAAGTCACCGAATAGCGGCGATGCGCGAGGATCGCGCGCGTCGGCGGTGCCGAGATACTGCGCGGCCACGCGTGGAAACACCGACGCGTGATACATCGGATCGCGGCCTTCGTTGAGTCGCATCGAATCGCCGCCGCAGGTCAGGTCCGTCCACGGGGAGAACAGGACCGCCGCCGCGGGCAATGGATCGGCTGCATCGCGCAATGCGAGCAGCGTCGCGAGCGCGAGGCCGCCGCCGGCGGAATCGCCCGCGATCACGATCGATTGCGCGGGAACGCCATCGGCGAGCAAACGGCGGTAGGCGGCGACGCTATCGTCGAGCGCTGCGGGAAAGCGATGTTCCGGCGCAAGTCGATAGGCCAGTGAGAACACGCGCGCGCTTGCCCGCGTGGCAAGGCCGAATGTGATCGCACGATGACTGCGCGGCGAGCAGAAGTAGTAACCGCCGCCGTGAAGGTAGAGGATGGTTGCGCTCGGGATCGTCCCGGGTGTGAGCCATTCGCCGCGCAACGGAGCATCGGCGCTCGTATCGCGGATATCGAGCTGCCAGCCCTTCGGCACGCGCGGCGTCCACAGTCGACGGGATGCGTATCTTCGCGCGAACTCGACGTCGAGTTGCGGTTTCGCCGAGTGAGGACGCATGCCTGTGCGCACAGACCAGCAGGCCAGGACGCTTTGCCAGCTCATCGGCGGATCGTCGCTCTTGCTTGCGTCAATTGGCGGGCATCACCTGACCGCGTATCTCGCCGGTCGGGTTTTCCTGCGTGTGAACGTTGAAGTACCACTGCCCCGCCATGAGGTCGATTTCTTGCTGCTCCGTGAGCGTTGCTCGTCCTGTCATCGGGCTCGCGAGGGCTTTTTTATCGACGGGCACTTGAACTTTCCCGTTCTGTCCGACGGGCGCGGGGCCGTGGAAATGGGCCATCGTCACCGGGCCAGATAGCTCGGCGTAGGTCGCAGTCCAGGTGAGCAGTTTCGTGTCGGTGTCGAAGGTGGCGTCGAGTACGCCGTGGCCCTTGCTGACGCGCGGCGGCACTTCGCTCGAGGGTTGCAGGTTGGCTTTGAGCGCGACGGTGTCGGCGAGTGCGGCGCTCGAAGCGATGAGCGAACAAACCAATCCTGCGATCCAACGACGATGCATTCTGCGTAACGCGATCATGCCTGCTCTCCTCGTAACGGCCAGAACTCGAAGATCGATCTCCGCACGGATATCGGCCGCGATCTCATCGTAGAGCATACGGCTTCGCGATGCATATCTTTCCCGTCCCGCAAACCAATGCAAAAGGGCACCTTGCGGTGCCCTTTTGTTACAGCCTACAACTCAACCGCTTTTAGAAGCGGTGACGCAGACCCGTGCTGAAGACGATCTGACGCGAACTGGTGGACGGACCGAACGTGCCGTTGTTCGAGATCCATGCCGTAGCACCGCCAGAACCCAGTTGCGCTACGCTTTCGACGTAGACGTCGGTACGCTTGGAGAGCGAATAGTCAGCCTGAAGGCCGAGCTGATGATAGCGGAACGTGTCTGCCGAGTCGCCTGCGACCTCACTCTTGCCTTGGGAGTAGGTGTATGCGGCACCGAGCGACAGAGCCGGGCTCAGCATGTATCGGCCATTGATTTCGAAGTTGTTCACGTACGTCGAATTGTTGCTCAGGTACGTGTTATCCAGGCGCGACTGAGTCCACAGAACACCGAACGTCATCGCATCGAAGGAGTAGCCGGCACCGGCGCCGAACGTGCGCAGACGGCGGCCGGGCACCGAACCGGCGTCACCGTCATTCAACGAGACATACTGGTTGCCCACGACTGCACCACCCTGATTTGTCTCCGAATTCACGCCATTCGCTTGCATATAAGCGAGACCGAATTTGAACGGACCATTGGCATAACCTGCGCCGAGGCTGTATGCACGATTGTTGCTGAAGTTTCCGCCTTGGTTCGAGAAGCCATACAGTGCGCTCGCGGAGAAGCCAGCGTAGTTAGCGGTCTGGTATTTGACAGCGTTTGCAATGCTGAAATTGCTGTTCAGGTTATCGTTGCCGCCGATGTGGCCGAAATAGGTGCCACCCCACGTACCTGCCGCGCTGAGCGGAGCCAGGTAGTCAATGGTGGAGTCGTATTGACGACCCAGCGTGACGGTGCCGAACTGCGAGGAGGACACGCCGACGTAAGCCTGGCGATTGAAGAGCGCGCCGCCGTTTGCGAGGGAGCCATTGCCCAAGTTGAAGCCGCTCTCCAACGTGAAGATCGCCTTCATGCCACCGCCCAGATCTTCTGCGCCACGCAGGCCCCAAAGGCTCTGCTGCACGTTGCCGCCGGTCATGCCGACGTAGGTGCCCTTGAACGAGTCACGGTTCACGTTCTCGTTGAACACGTTATTCACGTACGTGAAGCCGGCGTCGACCACGCCATACAGCGTGACGCTGCTTTGCGCGCTCGCAGCGGTTGCGAACGATGCGGCCAGTGCTGCGACGGCCGTTACGATCAGATTCTTTTTCATGCGAATTCCTTTGAGTGAGCCTTGCGACTCGATGAGTTGCTTCAGCCTGAACGCCTTTCGAGTGGGGAGTCTTCTGATTCACTCGCTTGCCTCAGCACCGATAGACGGCGAAGCAAAGTTTATTGGCCTGTTTTTTTGAGAAGACGACAAAGGAAACACAAAAGACTTTTCGAACATTTCGAAAAGTGCATTTTCAAGATGAATAAATGCTTAGGTTACCTATAGTTGCGCGTGCTCATGGCGCGTATACCCTTGGGCGCGGCTGCAGAACAGTTGCATCCACGCGACAGTGCCAAAACCGCCACACTCGCTAGCCTTCGGAAACCTCCGATTCGACCATTGCAACGTAGGCCTTAATATCGCGCACGCGATGCAGTCTCATGACGCTTCGCACGCAACCGTCGTCACGGCGCGTTCATCGAATGCTTTTCCGATCGGTTTCTGCATGAACCAACTCCACGCAATGCGTGTCTTTCTCAAGGTTGCGGAAACCGAATCATTCGGCCGCGCTGCCGCCGCGCTCGACTTGTCGAACGCCGTGGTCACGCGCTACGTCTCGCTACTGGAAGCGCACCTCAACACTCGCTTGGTGAACCGCACGACACGCAGCGTCGCACTGACCGAAGCCGGCCGCGCCTATGCGGACGGCTGCCGCGCAGTGATCGAGCAAGTCGAGACCATCGAAGCTTCCATTTCAAACAACTCCGCCGATCCGTCCGGCACACTCAAGCTCGTCGCATCGGCCTCGTTTTCCCTGCTAGGTCTCACGCCGATGCTGCGTGCGTTTCACGAGCGCTATCCGAGCGTGAAACTGCGCCTGTCGTTGTTGCATCGTCCGGTCGATATCGTCGCGGAAGGCTTTGATGTCGGTATCGTCGTTCCTCATCTGGTCAGCAGTGGAACGCTCATCAATCGTCCGCTGTTCAGGGTAGGCGCCGTGCTCGTGGCATCGCCGGAATATCTGTCGCGGCAAGGCACGCCCGCTCGCCCCGCCGCACTCGCGAAGCACGACTTTCTCGCACCGTCCGCTGAGATCCACGGGTCCGCGTGGTCGTTTATCGGGCCTTCGAGCGTGCCAGAAAGCGTCACGCTCGATCCTGTTTATTCCGTCAACAGTTCGCCGATGCTCCGGCAAGCCGCCTTGTCGGGAATGGGAATCGCGGTGGTGCCAGAGAGCCACGTGGCGCAGGACTTCGAAACCGGAGCGCTCGTCCGGATCCTGCCCAACTACGCACTGAAAGATGCCGACAAGGAAGTGTCGATCGTCTACCCTGGACGCAAACACGTGCCGGCCAAGACGCGCGCGTTCGTGGACTTCGCGCTGAGCTTTTTCCGCGACAGCGAGTCGACCAGCGAGAGTCTCGAATCGTCAATCGACTGAAATGCGCGATGCGGCCACCTGTGCGCCGCATCGCATGCGGTGCACGATCTAAATTATCGTGGCGCCCTGCGCATCGATCCGATCGAGCAACTGCTCACATCGCTCGATGAGCGCCAATCCTTCGCGATGACGCGTTTCCCGCGACTTCTTCGACAAATCGTGACGGAAGTCTTCGAGCGCCTGAATCAGCGGTCGATACTGCAACACACTGGCCGCACCGATCACGCGATGATGCCAGTCGCGCAGATCGTCGACCGTGCCGCGATCGAGCAATTGCGCAAGCGCGACGAGATCTTCGCGGAACGATGACACGAACGCATCCAGCAGCGCCTTTACCGTCGATTCACTGCCCCATAGTTGCGCCATCGCACTCAGATCGAGTTCGTCTGCATCGCGTGCCGGCTCGGCAGTAACTTGCTGCGAGTGCGCGTCGAAAACAGGCACGGCGCTATCAGTGGCCCACCAGCGGTTCAGATGCTCGCGCAACGTTGCAAGGCGAGTAGGCTTGACGAGGCAGTCGTCCATGCCGGCTTCGCGGCATCTGTGCAACTCGTCGGGCGCGGTACTAGCCGTAATGCCGAGAATCGGCAAGCGACGTGACGTGCCGGCTTCACCGGCCCGAATGCGGCGCGCGAGCTCGTAGCCGGTCACGTTCGGCATGTGACAATCGGTGATGAGGAATCCGTAGCGCGTATACGACAGCGCCGTGAGCGCCTCGGCGCCATCGTGCACGACGTCGCAGGCAAAACCGAGCAACGACAGCTGATGACGGATCAACTCCTGATTCACCGGATGATCTTCGGCCACCAGCACGAGCTTTCCAAGACGCAGTGCATCTTCCCGATCCGGCGCCGCCATCTTCGTTTCCGGCCCGAGCGTCAGGCCGGATGCGATCTGCGGCATGCCCGTCAGTGCGGCGACGCACGCCGCTCCGAGTCCGTGCCATGAGATCGGATTGACGCTCACACGGATGTCGTCATCGAGGATCCGGTAGCCAGTGGGCTTCGGCTTCTCGGTTACGTGAATCACGCGCGAGCCGAGCGGCGATGAGCTTTTCTGCGCATCGCTCATAAAGACGATATCGACGTCCTCGAGCGATTGCAGCTTCTTCCGCGCGAGCTCGCCGGGAGCGTGACGCTGCAGCGCGAGACCAAGCGCTTCGCCATAGTGCATCAGCGCCGCCGCGACGCGGTCGTCGTCGATCGCGACGATGCCTCGCTTACCGCGAAGCCCCTCGATCTGATAATTCAAGGTTTCGACGGGCATCGCGAGGCGAACGGCCATCGCGGTTCCGACGCCGATTGCGCTTTCCAGACTCATCGATCCGCCCATAAGTTCGACGAGGCGATTGCAAATGGTCAGTCCGAGCCCGGTGCCGCCGAATCGGCGCGTCGTGGATGTCTCTGCTTGCACGAACGGTTCGAACAAGCTCTGCTGGGCCTCGGCGGCAATGCCTATTCCCGTGTCCTTGACGCACAGCTCGATCACCTGCTCGCAGTCGCGGTGCTCGACTACGCGAACAAGGAGCGCCACTTCGCCCTTGATCGTGAACTTGATCGCGTTGCTCATCAGGTTGAAGAGAATCTGTCTGAGACGCACGCTGTCGCCTCTGACGGTCGCAGCCACTTCCGGCGCCACGTCGACGCGCACGCGCAAGCCCTTCTCATGCGCGCGCCCTGCGAGCAGGCCGACGGCGCTATCTACCAGTTCGCGCAGATCGATGGAAGTCGACTCGATCGCCAATCGCCCGGCCTCGATCTTGGAATAATCGAGCAGGTCGTCGAGGATTTGCAAAAGTGCGCTCGCAGAATCCTGAATCATGCCGAGCATCTGCGACTGGTCGGGATTCAGCCGTGTGTTCTCGAGCACTTCGACGAGCCCCAGGACGCCGTTCATCGGTGTGCGGATTTCGTGGCTCATCATTGCCAGGAAATCGTCCTTCGCGCGGGACGCGGCTTCGGCGATATCGCGCGCGCGCGAGTTCGTCTGCACGGGCATGTTCCACGCTGGCATCGGCCCAATATCCGCTCCACACGACGGCGCCCTCGTCTTCGCGATGCGCGACGAGATCGGCGCGAATCCAGCGAGTGACGCCATCGATGGTCGAACGGAACTCGGTATGCAAGGGCTCGAGCGTGCGCGCCGACGTTTCGATTTCGCCGAGCAGACGGGTGCTGTCCTCAGGGTGGACGTGCGTCAACGCGTGGATCGGGTCATCGGCGAGAGCGGCGACGTTGAGTCCGAGCAATTGACGCGTATCGCCATCGATATAAGGAAGGCTGTACGTGCCGTCATTCGCGCGTCGCAACTGGAACACGACTGCGGGCAGCGACCGCGTGACGTCGTGAAGACGCCGCTCGGTCTGCCGCGCGCGCGTTTCGGCGTCGCGGATATCGGTGATGTCGATCATCGTGCCGACGACGCCCGCGCGCTCTCCGTTCGACGCCGTGAACGCACCGGTCCAGAACAGGCCGCAGCGCGGATGATTCTCGTCATCGCGGAATTCCGCTTCGACCTCCTGCCGCTGGCCCGTATTCAGCGTCATGGCGGTCAGTTCGTGGAGCACACGGCTATGTTCGGTGCCCCACGCGGCGACCTCGAGGCTTGTACGCCCAAGAATGTCTTCGCGCCGCACGCCGAGCGCCCCTTCGAAGGCGCGATTCACCGCGACATAGCGATTGTGCATGTCCTTCGCGACGAGCGGATACGGCACGACCTCCATCATGGTTTGCTGAAAACTGAGCTGCGTACCGAGGCGCTGCTCGGTCTCTACACGCCGGCTCATTTCCTGTTGCAAGCGGATGAAGGCGCGAAGCGTCACGAACAGCACCGCGGCAATGCCGATGAGGGCCGGCAGCAGGCGCAAGGCCGTGATGTTCCAGACTGTGGCAACAGATGAACCGGTCTGTTCAGCGAGGGAAGGCGATTCGGGGGGTTGCGAGTACGCCCGCTTGATCAATGAATCGAGTGGATGCAATTCGGAGCGCATGGCGTAATTCAGGCGTCCCGGCGGGCTCGACGCCACGATCATGTCGATCTCGCCACGCTGAAGCGCCGATGCCGCCTTGGCCCAATCGTCGAAGCTTCTTGCGTCGAACGTCACGCCCAGCGATTTCTCGATTTCCGCGAGCGCCACTCGAGGCGGTTCCAGCGGCGCGTCCGCGGAACCTTCTCCCTCGATCACGCCCACGACGATCGGCTTCAACGTGTGCAGATAGCCGCGCTCGGAATCGTCGAGCTCGAATGTGACTGTTGCGCTATTCGTATCCGCGTTGGCCGCGGCGATTCCCTGTGCGGCGCTGGCGGGAATGCCCGGCTCGGCGGCGTGACAATAAAGAGGCGCGAAAAGCCAGAGAAGAAGCAGGCAACGCGCTAACAGTGATCTCAATTCGAACCCCTAAAATCCGGGCCGACGCTTGCAACGACAGTTGCTTCGCCGGCTGAGCAAGACCGCGGGAATGCCAAGTGCATCCGCGCTTCGTGCTTGCCTGTCGAAGGCTAGTCGCTTGAGTCTGAGGCGCAACGCATCGAGATCGAATCAGAACCATCCCAATTTGCTCCGAAATTAAACGGGGCCATTAGGACACACAGGTTCAGATCAAACCGACCTGCTGCAAATAGCTGACGAGTTCCGTTTCGCTTTCGAGTCCGAGTTTGCGCATGCCGCTTCGTTTCTGCGTGGCGATCGTTTTTCGGCTTCGCCCGAAGTGATCCGCGATCTCATGAACCAGCAGCCCCCGGGCATAGAGCTGAAACACTTCCCACTCGCGCCGGCTCAGCACGCCCGCGCGCGCCGGCGACGTAAGCGGCAGGCTCCTCACCGCCGCTTCGACGCATGGCGAAAGGAAGCAGCCACCCGCCTCGACCGTGGCAATCGCGTCGCCCAGACATTCGAGTCCGTCGCGCTTGTCGATGATGCCGTCGACGCCGATTTGAACGAGCCCCGCCAGCATTCGTGTCTGGGAAAGCATCGTGAGCACGATGACTTTCGGTCTGCGTTCCTGCCACGACAAGCGCTTGAGAAACGAGATGGAACTGTTTTCGCCGTCGATGCCACGCATGCCGATGTCCGAAAAGACGAAGTCACACGGTGTGGTATCAACTGCGTCGGCGAGTTCCAATGTGTCCCGCGCAGTGGCGACGACTCGGACCGCGCCATCACGCTCCAGAAAGCTTTGAATTCCTTTAACGACAACCGGATGGTCGTCGGCAACGATCGCTCGTAGCGGCGTTTTCGTTCTCATTTTCTTATGCGTTATGTGGAGACTATCCGGCACGCGTCAGTCGTCAATCGATTGCGCGTTGTCTCATGCCGGCTCCGGAAAACTACGTGTCGCGCCTGCAAGGCAGGCTATATCAAACTGCTGTCCGCGATGAATCGATACAAATCAGTGTCCGTCGATAAATCCAGTTTTCGCATCGCCGCGCATTTTTGTGCGCTGATGGTCTTCACGCTGCGTCCGAGTTCCCGGGCTATTTCGGTGACGTTGGCCCCCCGTGCATAGCGCTCGATGACTTCCAGTTCGCGATTCGTTAGCCTCTGCCGGATGAAACGCGCGTGGCTTTCGGCATCGGCCAGGGCCAGCATGCGGCGTATGGCAGGTCCGAGATACGTTTCGTTGGCGATGACAGAAACAATAGCGACGTAAATCAGATCGAGCCGGTCCTCCTTGCTGAGGAACGCATGGGCTCCCGCATCCAGCGCCTGCTTGACGAGCGCGGCGTCGTCGTTGCGTGACATGACAACGATGCGAACCTCCGGATACTGACTCGCGATGTGCTGGATCAATTCGATTCCGTCGCCATAGCGGCCACCCGGCATGAAGAAATCGATGACGGCTACGTCGCATTCGTGCCGCGCGAGCGACTCGTCGAGCTGCGTGGAGTTCGTGTTCCGACTCACCACTTCGACATTGGGAAAATGTCCGGCAAGCCGCTCGATTGCGAGGATGACCAGCGGATGATCATCCGCTATGGCCAGTTTTATCCGCTTGGCGTGCGAGAACACTCGGTCCTCGTTCTCGAATTCCATCGACTCCAACCTCATTGCTTTCCGCGAACTCAAATCAACATAAAGGGGTGAAACACAAGCATCGGATACCGAAACATTGAGACACATAAGACGCATCCGAATTTGTATACGTAAATCTAATAATCAGCCGAGTCCGCGCGCACGGACAAATGCGAACAGTCCGGGATCGTTCCGAACCCCGAGCTTGTTCATCGCATCGCGCTTCTGACGGCTGATGGTCCGCACGTCGCGATCGAGCTCTCTCGCGATCTCCGTAATCGAATGCCCTTTGGCAAACAATCGGACGACCTCGATCTCTCTGGGGGAAAGACGCGGCTCTTCCGAGGAAAACTCAGTCTCGGTACCTGCTTCCGCGAGCGCGGCGACAAACGAAGCGCTGACGAAACGCCTTCCGACGCACGCATGCCGCACAGCCGTTGCCACCAGCTCGATCGGCTCCGCCTTGTTGACGAGGCTGATCGCGCCCGCGTTCAGAATCGAGCGCAGGATCGCCACATTACTTACGCTGGTCAGCACCACGATGCTGATATTCGCGTAATCCTGACGCACCTGTCGGATGAGCCTGAGCCCGTCATTTGCATCGACGCCCGGTTCGGGCATGGCGAAATCCGTGACCAGCACATCGCACGGCTTGGTAGCGAGTTCAGCCAGCAAAGTGCTCGCGTTGTTCGCTTCGCCGACGACTTCCATTCCGTCGTCAGCCGCAAAGAGCGCTTTCATCCCCAAGAGAACAAAAGGATGATCGTCAGCCAATATTATTCGAAGCTTCAAGAGGGCCCCCGGTTGATTGTTGGTCTTGGTTTGCTTGTCGAATTGCGGGCCAAAAAATGCAGAATGTTCTTTTGCATTCCTAACCCCTTATTTATTTGTCGAACAGCGTTTAGTGAAGCTCGATAAACAAACTCAGCCAACGCGTCCAACTCGATGACAACAAGCAAATAAATATCGCTTTTTAATTCTTGAATAATTATTTCAAAAATAGAATGCGAATATTTCGCAGACCATAGGAAAAATCCGATTAGCCTTTCATGCGCTCTCAAACCTCTGAATTGAGGCGAACTCGGTCATCCACGCGATGCCGAGAGATTAATATTTCGCGGCGAAAAAAGGGAGAGCCCGCGCGAGAATTCAGAAAGCGCCTTGCCGCAATGCAAAATGGGCCTCGTGCTCTAAAGCAGGAGGCCCATCGATAGATGCGCGAAGTGTTGCCCGATGGTCAGAACGGAATATCGTCGTCCATATCGTCGAAACCGCCGCCCGCTGGCGCGCTCGGACGGCTGGAACCGCCGGCACCACCGCCGCCAGCACCGCCACCGCTCGCGCGTCCGCCAGCCGGCGCGCGTCCGCCGCCGCCACCGGAACGCTCCATCGGGGCGCTACGGCTATAGCCGCCCTCATCGCCGCCGCCGCCCGCGCCGCCACGGCCGCCGAGCATTTGCATCTGATCAGCGACGATTTCCGTCGAATAGCGTTCCTGGCCCGATTGATCGGTCCATTTACGCGTGCGGATACGCCCTTCGATATAAACCGACGAGCCCTTCTTCAGATATTCGTTCACGATCTCCGCGAGCCGGCCGAAAAACGCCACACGATGCCACTCGGTGAGTTCCTTGAATTCGCCGGAGGCCTTGTCCTTGTAACGGTCCGTCGTCGCGAGACGGATATTGGCCACGGCGTCGCCGCTCGGGAGGTAGCGGGTTTCCGGGTCGGCACCCAGATTACCCACGAGAATGACCTTGTTGACTGATGCCATGATTTCTCCGGTAAATTCCTTGCAAACTGTCAACCGTACGATGCGATTGGGCCGGCCCCGTCTTCAGACGTGGATTCAGCCGCACCGTGCCGGTTCGATTCGATGATTCAACGATTCTCTCAGGCCGTGCGCTCGGTTTTGCGCGGCGGCGGCTTCATGCTCGCCGCGACGATGAGCCATGCGAGCACCAGCGCGGAACAGGCGAAAAAGACCGCGCTCGGGCCGTCGAGCTTCAGCAGCCAGCCGCCGATCACCCCGCCGAGCGCAAGGCCGATCGATTGCGTCGTGTTGTAGACGCCCGCCGCCGCGCCCTTTCTCGTGCCCGGTGCGAGCTTCGACACCAGAGACGGCTGGGACGCCTCCAGCACGTTGAAGCCGAGAAAGTACACGAACAGAATGGCGGCTACGGACCATAGCGTATGGGGAGCGGCGCCCAATAACAACTGGCCGATCAGGATAAGCCCGATCGCACTCAGCATGACGCTCTTCATTTTTCCACGTTTTTCGGCCGCGATGATGGCCGGAACCATCATGACGAACGCGAGCGCCATCACGGGCAGGTAGATTTTCCAGTGCGACGCGACCGGTAGTCCGCCGTCCACGAGAATGCGCGGCACGACGAGGAAAAGCGCCGTCTGTGTGGCGTGCAGCACCAGCACGCCGAAGTTGAGGCGCAGCAATTCGACGTTGTGCAGCACTTCGGCGAAAGGCGCTTTGACGTGGACCGGATGCGCAGGAGGATCCGGCACGATCCAGAACACTACGCCCACCGCGAGGATGGACAGCACGCCGATTACCGTGAAAAGCCCGCTCATGCCGACCCAGTGGAACACGATCGGCGCGCCGACGATCGCCACCGCGAACGACACGCCGATGCTGCCGCCGACCATCGCCATCGCCTTGGTGCGGTTTTCCTCATGCGTCAGATCGGCGATGAACGCAATCACCGCCGACGACACCGCGCCCATCCCCTGAATGACGCGGCCCACGATGATCCACGTCATCGAATGTCCGATCGCCGCGACGAAGCTGCCGAGCGCGAACACCAGCAAACCGAACGCGATGACCGGCTTGCGCCCGAACTTGTCGGAAACCCAGCCGTAGAAGATATAGAGCATCGACTGCGTGACGCCGTAGGCGCCGAGCGCGATGCCGACGAGCAGCACGTTGTCGCCGCCGGGGATGGTTTTCGCGTAGACGGAAAACACCGGCATGATCATGAAGAGCCCGAGCATGCGCAGCGCGAAGATGGCAGCGAGCGACACGGTCGCGCGCAATTCCGGCGCGCTCAGACGTGTGGACGTGGCAGACGGATTGGACATCAGAAACGGGAAATGGATGAGGGTCGCGTCTGGCCTGGCCTGCGGCGCAGCCAGGCGCGGCCGCCTTGTTCTTGCTCGAAACGGCACTATATGGAACGCACGGCCCAAGCGCGCCGCACGTGGCGGCCGGCAAGTCCCCGCGCCGACCGATCGACGCGCATCCGGCCCCGGGGGGCTCGGGCGCTGCGCCCTTTAAAAGTCGTTATAGTAGCAGGTTTGGCCCTCTCTCTTTCCGCCCGGCAGAGCCGACATGCCCAGCCGGAGCGAGAAAAAAGCCGCTGAAAACATCCGAAAGCATCCGAAAAAACGCCGGAACGAACTCGTGGAAGAAATTCGCATTCGTGGGGCTCGCACCCACAATCTGAAGAACGTCAATCTCGACTTGCCGCGCCACAAGCTGATCGTGATCACGGGGCTGTCCGGGTCGGGCAAGTCGTCGCTCGCGTTCGACACGCTGTATGCGGAAGGCCAGCGCCGTTACGTGGAAAGCCTTTCGGCTTATGCGCGGCAATTTCTGCAGTTGATGGAAAAACCGGACGTCGATCTGATCGAAGGTTTATCGCCGGCTATTTCCATCGAACAAAAGGCGACTTCGCATAATCCGCGCTCCACGGTCGGCACCGTCACGGAAATCCATGACTATCTGCGTCTTTTGTACGCGCGCGTCGGCACGCCGTATTGCCCTGATCATCTGATTCCGCTCGAGGCGCAAAGCGTCTCGCAAATGGTCGACGCCGCGCTCGCGCTGCCCGAAGAGACCAAGCTGATGATCCTCGCGCCCGTCGTCGCGGATCGCAAGGGCGAGCACGTCGAATTGTTCGAGGAAATGCAGGCGCAGGGTTTCATCCGGTTTCGCATCCGCTCGGGCGGCGGCACGGCGAACGAAGGCGTCGCGAAAATCTACGAAGTCGATTCGCTGCCCAAGCTGAAGAAGAACGACAAGCACACGATCGACGTGGTGATCGACCGCCTGAAAGTGCGGGCGGACGTGAAGCAACGTCTTGCGGAATCGTTCGAGACCGCGCTGCGCCTGGCCGATGGCCGCGCGATCGCGCTCGAAATGGACACCGAACGCGAAAAGCTGTTCAGCTCCAAGTTCGCGTGCCCGATCTGCTCGTACTCGCTGCCGGAACTGGAGCCGCGTCTCTTCTCGTTCAACAATCCGATGGGCGCGTGCCCGGAATGCGACGGTCTCGGCCAGATCACGTTCTTCGATCCGAAACGCGTGGTCGCGCATCCGTCGCTGTCGCTTGCGGCGGGCGCGGTGAAAGGCTGGGACCGGCGCAACCAGTTCTATTTTCAGATGCTGCAAAGCCTTGCGGCGTTCTACGAATTCGAGATCGACGCGCCGTTCGAAGACCTGCCTGAAAAGGTGCGCAAGATCCTGCTTTACGGCTCGGGCAAGCAGTCGATTCCGTTCTCGTACATCAACGAGCGCGGGCGCGCATCGGTGCGCGAGCATGCGTTCGAAGGCATCATCCCGAACCTGGAGCGGCGCTATCGCGAGACCGATTCGTCCGCCGTGCGCGAAGAACTCGCGAAGTATCAGAACAATCAGCCCTGCCCGGCATGCGAAGGCACGCGTCTGCGGCGCGAGGCGCGCTTCGTGAAAGTCGGCGCGGAAGAACAGGCGCGCGGCATCTTTGAAATCAGCGGCTGGCCGCTGCGCGACGCGCTCGGCTATTTCCAGACGCTGCGGCTCGAAGGCGCGAAAGGCGAAATCGCCGACAAGGTGATCAAGGAAATCGTCGCGCGGCTCTCGTTTCTGAACAACGTCGGACTGGATTATCTGTCGCTGGAACGCAGCGCCGAAACGCTTTCCGGCGGCGAGGCGCAGCGCATCCGGCTCGCGTCGCAGATCGGCTCGGGGCTGACGGGTGTGATGTACGTGCTCGACGAACCGTCGATCGGGTTGCATCAGCGCGACAACGACCGCCTCATCGACACGCTCAAGCATCTGCGCGATATCGGCAATTCGGTGATCGTCGTCGAGCACGACGAAGACATGATCCGCATGGCAGATTACGTCGTCGACATGGGACCGGGCGCGGGCGAGCACGGCGGCGTGATCGTCGCGCAGGGCACGCCGAACCAGGTGCAGAAAGACGCGAATTCGATCACCGGCCAGTATCTGTCCGGCAAGCGCACGATCAGCTATCCCGCCGAGCGCAACGCGCCCGACGAACGCATGCTGCGCATCGTCGAAGCGCACGGCAACAATCTGAAGCGCGTCACGCTGGATCTGCCGGTCGGACTGCTGACCTGCGTGACGGGTGTGTCGGGCTCGGGCAAGTCGACGCTCATCAACGACACGCTGCAGCACGCGGTCGCGCAGCATTTATACGGCTCGTCGACCGAGCCCGCGCCGTACGAGTCGATCGAAGGTCTGGAGCATTTCGACAAGGTGATCGCCGTCGATCAATCGCCGATCGGCCGCACGCCGCGCTCGAATCCAGCCACCTACACCGGGCTGTTCACGCCGATCCGCGAACTGTTTGCGGGCGTGCCGGCGGCGAAGGAGCGCGGCTACGACCCCGGCCGCTTCTCGTTCAACGTGAAGGGCGGACGCTGCGAAGCGTGTCAGGGCGACGGCGTGCTGAAAGTGGAAATGCACTTTCTACCGGATGTCTACGTGCCCTGCGACGTGTGTCACGGCAAGCGCTACAACCGCGAAACGCTCGAAGTGCAGTACAAGGGCAAGAACATCAGCGAAGTGCTGGACCTGACGGTCGAGGCCGCGCACGAGTTTTTCAAGCCGGTGCCGGTGGTCGCGCGCAAGCTGAAAACGCTGCTCGACGTCGGCCTCGGGTACATCCGGCTCGGCCAGTCCGCGACCACGCTGTCGGGCGGCGAGGCCCAGCGCGTCAAGCTTTCGCTGGAACTGAGCAAGCGCGATACCGGTCGGACACTATATATCCTCGACGAACCGACGACCGGTTTGCACTTCCACGACATCGCGCTTTTGCTCGAAGTGATTCATCGGCTGCGAGATCAGGGTAATACTGTCGTAATCATCGAGCATAATCTCGACGTGATCAAAACCGCCGACTGGGTGATCGACCTCGGTCCGGAAGGCGGCGCGGGCGGCGGGCAGATCATCGCGCAGGGGACGCCGGAGCAGGTCGCGAAATCGAAGGCGAGTTTTACCGGCAGATATCTGGCACCCTTGTTGCAACGAGCTAAATCGGCGGCCTGATCCACGGCGCCGGCCTCATGCAACGGGGCGCCGTGCGCTGCCAGCCGGACTGTCGAATGCGCCGCGCGCGCCGCGGCACGAATAACCGTCGTATGCAGCAGGGGAAAGGAACGCAGTCATGGCGAAGCGCAACGAAGCGGCCAACGAGGAGGCGCGAGTCCGGGACTTGCCCACTCGCCATGTCAGGCTGACGAGCGATATGAGCTCGCCGAAGCTGTCCGCGGTGGAGATCGGCAGCTATCTCCTCGCGCTGCTGGCGCTGTATCTCACGCTCAGGCTGCAACTGCTCGGCGGGATGCTGGCCGGAATGCTCGTGTACCAGCTCACGCACATGATCGCGCCGGTGATCGAGCGCCACGTCGTCAGCAAAGGCGCGCGGCTCATTTCGGTCGGGCTGATCTCCGCGATCATCGTCGGCGGGCTCACGGGCGCGACCGTCGCGACGATCGAGCATTTCGAGCACGATTTCCCGAGCATGCAGAAACTGCTCGATCAGCTGATGAGCATCACGTCGAGCGCGCGGCTTTCCGTACCGGACTGGGTCGCGAATTACCTGCCTGTCGATTCCATCCAGATGAAGGAAAAGGCGACCGACCTGATGCACAGGCACGCCGAGATGCTTCAGCAAGGCGGCAAGGAGATGGCGCGCGGCTTCGGGCATATCCTCATCGGAATGATCATCGGGGCGATCATTGCCGTCAGCGCGCCGCGGCAGTCGCATCATCGCTTGCCGCTGTCGACCGCGCTCGTCGCCCGCGCGTCGCGCTTCTCCGACGCGTTCCGCCGCATCGTGTTCGCGCAGATCAAGATTTCCGCGATCAACGCCGTTTTCACCGCGCTGTATCTGCTCGTCGCGCTGCCGCTCTTTCACGAAAAGCTGCCGCTCTCGAAAACGCTCGTGCTCATCACGTTCATCGTCGGGCTGATGCCGGTGATCGGGAATCTGATTTCCAACACCATCATCGTCGGCATTTCCCTGTCGGTGTCGTTCGGCACGGCGGTCGCGTCGCTCGCGTTTCTGATCCTCATCCACAAGCTGGAGTATTTCCTGAACGCGCGCATCATCGGCGGGCAGATCGAGGCGCGTGCGTGGGAACTGCTCCTCGCGATGCTCGCGATGGAGGCCGCGTTCGGCATTCCCGGCGTGATCGCCGCGCCGATCTTTTACGCGTATATCAAGCGAGAGCTGATTTATTTGCGGCTGGTTTGAGCGTCGACCAGGAGCCAGAAATAACAACGCCCGCTTTCGCGGGCGTTTGCTTATACAGCTTCAGAAAGGGAAAAGCTCAACGGAACACGACCGTCTTGTGCCCGTTCAGCAGAATGCGATGCTCCGCGTGCCATTTCACCGCGCGCGCGAGCGTCACGCATTCGACATCGCGTCCGATCGCCGTCAGTTGATCCGGCGTCATGTTGTGATCGACGCGCTCCACTTCCTGCTCGATGATCGGACCTTCGTCCAGATCCGATGTCACGTAATGCGCGGTCGCGCCGATCAGCTTCACGCCGCGGTCGAACGCCTGATAGTACGGCTTCGCGCCCTTGAAGCTCGGCAGGAACGAGTGATGGATGTTGATCGCGCGGCCCGCGAGCTTCTCGCACATGTCCGCCGACAGAATCTGCATGTAGCGCGCGAGCACGACGAGATCGGTGTCGTGCTGATCGACGATTTCCAGCACGCGCGCTTCCTGCGCAGCCTTCGCTTCCGGCGTGGCCTTGAGCAGCGGCAGATGATGGAACGGAATGTCGTAGCTCGCGGCGAGCTGATAAAAATCCTTGTGATTCGAGATGATCGCGGCAATCTCGATCGGCAACTGACCGGTGCGGTAGCGGAACAGCAGATCGTTCAGGCAGTGCCCGATCTTCGACACCATGATGACGACGCGCGGCTTTACCGATGCGTCGTGCAACTCCCAGCGCATGCCGAATTCATCGGCGAGATCGGCGAACGATTTGCGCAGCGCATCGAGACCGGGATCGCCGCCGACTTCCTGAAAATGCACACGCATGAAAAATTCGCCGGTGCGGCTGTCGCCGAACTGCGCGGAGTCGAGGATATTCGCGCCGAGGTTGAACAGGAAGCCCGACACGGCATGCACGATTCCCGGGCGGTCCGGGCACGACAACTTCAGGTAAAAACTGTGTTCGGTCGACATGACCTGTCCTCGTTCGGTTCTTTTTACGTTTGCGGCGGATCGAAAAGCGCGGCGATGCCTTCGCACGCGTCCTCGTCGATCCACTGATGCCGCAGCATGCAATCGAGCGTGGCGAGGCTGGCGTCGACGGTGAGCGCGCCCTCCTCGATCCAGCGCGCGATATCCTCGATGCGCGCGAGACGGTGCTCGCCGACTTCGCCATCCTGATTGCGCGGCGCGAAATCGGGCGGCAGGGACACGTCGTAGACGAAAATCTGCTCGGCTTGCGTGCCCTCGGGAAGCGACTGCAACACGTGAAACGTGCCGCCGGCCGTCGCCGTGGAAGCGAGCTCGGCGCTCATGCCGGCCTCTTCCCAGCACTCCTTCACGAGCGTCGGCATGACTTCGAAACCCCAGCCGATGCCGCCCGCCACGACGTTGTCGAGCATGCCGGGATCGGTCGCCTTGGTGTCGCTACGGCGCGCGATCCACAACTGCGGCGCTTTATCCCGATATTTTACGATGCCGTTCAGATGCACCGCGTAGGTCATCGTGCCGAAGAAGCGCGACGCCGCGCGTTCGATGAACGCGAGCGGCGGTGCGTCGAAGTGATTGCGGATCGCGTAGGTTTCGTCGCGCCAGCCGGGGATTTTGCCTTCGGCATGCAGCGTGGCGATCACTTCGCGCAGCGCTTCGGTGCGCGCTTCGACGGTTTCGAGCGACGGATGCAAACGCACGCTTTCATCGTCGATCGCAAAGATCGACGGCCAGCGGCGCAGCGCGTCGACATCGAAACGGCGAATCCAGCCGACGCGCTCATCGGCGATGAAAAACGGCGCGTGCGCGGCTACGTCGAAGCGGCGCGCAGCGATGATGGCAGGCAGCGTCATGACGAATCAGTCGCGCAACGCGACGCGAATGCCGAGCGCGATGAACGTCACGCCCGCGAGACGGTCGAGCCACACGCCCAGGCGCGGACGGCGCTTCAGCCACACGCCGATCATGCCCGCGCCGATGCCGAACAGCGAAAACACGACGACCGTCTGGAGCATGAACAGGCCGCCGAGTTCGAACATCTGCAGCATGACGCTTTGCGCGCCGTGCGGATCGACGAACTGCGGCAGAAACACGATGAAGAACAGCGTGACTTTCGGGTTCAGCATGTTGCCGATCACGCTCTGACGGAACACGGTCGTGAGCGGCTGGCTCGGGCGCGCGTGCGCGGTCGCCAGGCCGTGGCTGCGCAGCGCCTTGATGCCGATCCAAACGAGATACGCCGCGCCCGCGAGCTTCACGGCCTGAAACGCGAGCGGCGAAGACTTCAGCAGCGCCGCGATGCCGAGCGCCGCGAGCGTCGTATGAAAGATCACGCCGAACGCGAAGCCGAACGCCGCGACGACGCCCGCGAGCCGCCCTTGAGAGATGCCGCGCGCGAGCACTTGCAGGTTGTCGGGACCGGGCGCGACCGTGATCGCGACCGATGCGGCGAGAAAGAGCAGAAAATTGGGCATCTCAATGTCCACCAAATTCGCACACGGTATAGAGCGGCACGCCGTTGTCGCGCAGCAGCTTCGAGCCGCCGAGATCCGGCAGATCGATGATCGCCGCCGCTTCGACCACTTGCGCGCCGAGCCGCTCAAGCAGAATCTTGCCGGCCATCATCGTGCCGCCGGTCGCGACCAGGTCGTCGACGATCACCACGCGATCGCCCGCCTTGCACGCATCCTCGTGAATCTCGACGGTCGCGCTGCCGTATTCCAGGTCGTACGACTGTGAGAGCGTTTTGTACGGCAGCTTCCCCTTCTTGCGGATCGGCACGAAACCGAGGCTCAGTTCATACGCGAGAATCGGCCCGATGATGAATCCGCGCGCGTCCATGCCGGCGATCACGTCGACGTCCTCGTCGATATAACGCTGGACGAACAGGTCGATCAGCATGCGCAGCGCGCGGCGGTCTTGCAGGATCGTCGTGATGTCGCGGAACTGCACGCCGGGCTGCGGCCAGTTCTCGACGGTGCGCACGCGCTCCTTGATGAAACGCGCGGCGTCGAGCTGGGCGTTCGAAGGGGTAAGGGACATGACTTCTCCGGAGTCCGCGCCGTGAGGCCGCGCGTTCGCCTTGGTGACAAAAGAGGAAATTACGCCGCCCGTCGGTTGCGCGAGAGCCGTTCTTCGGCGAGCGCCAACACTTCGGGCAGGCCGCGCAGCACGACGATATCGTTCGCGCGCAGCTTGGTGTCGGGGTCGGGTTCGACACCCCGGATGCCGTGGCGCCGGATCGCGGTCACCTCGACACCATTGCCGACGAGCCCGAGATCGTCGAGCGAATGCCCGACGGCTTCGGAATTTGCGTCGATCGGTACGGATTGTAGCCGCACCTGCTCGTGGCCATCGTCGTCGTCGGCGTCATCGGCGCCGTGGAAATAGCCGCGCAAGAGGCTGTAGCGCGCATCGCGCATTTCTTCGACACGCCGCACCACGCGGCGCATCGGCACGCCCATCAGCACCAGCGTGTGCGACGCGAGCATCAGACTGCCTTCGACGATTTCCGGAATCACTTCCGTCGCGCCGGCCGCGGTGAGCTTTTCGAGATCGGCGTCGTCGACGGTGCGCACGATCACGGGCAAAGTCGGCGCGAGTTCGTGGATGTTGTGCAGCACGCGCATCGCGGAAGGCGTGTTCGCGTAGGTGATCGCGACCGTCGCCGCGCGATGCAGGCCCGCTGCGAGCAGCGACTCGCGCCGCCCGGCATCGCCGAACACGACCGATTCGCCCGCCGCTGCCGCTGCCGCCACGCGATCCGGGTCGAGGTCGAGCGCAACGTAGGAGATGCCCTCCTGCTCAAGCATGCGCGCGAGATTCTGCCCGGCGCGGCCATAGCCGCAAATGATCACGTGGCCGCTCTGCTTCAAACTTTGCGTCGCGATCTTCGTCATCTGCAGCGATTGCAGCATCCATTCCGTCGACGACAGCCGCAGCACGATCCGGTCCGCGTTCTGGATGATGAACGGCGCGGCGAGCATCGAAAGCAGCATCGCCGAGAGAATCGCCTGAAGGACGGTCGAGTTGACCAGATGCGAATCCAGAATCAGATTCAGCAGCACGAAGCCGAATTCGCCCGCCTGCGCGAGCCCGAGACCGGTGCGCATCGCGACGCCCGGCGTCGCGCCGAAGAGCCGCGCGAGACCGGTGATCATCACGGCCTTGAGCAGAATCGGCACGACGAAAAAGCCGAGCACGAGAAACGGATGCTCCCAGATCACGCGCGGATTCAGCAGCATGCCGGTCGTCACGAAAAAGAGACCGAGCAGCACGTCGCGAAACGGCTTGATGTCCTCTTCCACCTGATGCCGGTACGGCGTTTCGGCGATCAACATGCCCGCGATGAACGCGCCGAGCGCAAGCGACAGACCGAATTTGTCGGTGATGAACGCCGCGCCCAGCGTCACCAACAGCAGGTTCAGCATGAAGAGTTCTTGCGAACGGCGGCGCGCGACGAGATCGAACCAGCGCGTCATGAATTTCTGGCCGACGAACAGCAGCACCGTCAACGCGACGACGATCTTCACGGCCGCGATGCCGAGCCACATCGCCAGTTGCGACGATTTGCCGTTCGCGAACGCCGCGATGATGATGAGCAGCGGCACGACGGCGAGATCCTGGAACAGCAGCACGCCGAAGATGTTGCGGCCGTGCTCCGATTCGAGTTCGAGCCGTTCCGCGAGCAGCTTGCTGACGATCGCCGTCGACGACATCGACATGGCGCCGCCGAGCGCGAAGCTCGCCTGCCACGACATCTCCGTCCACATGCTCGCGATCCAGCCGAAGAGCATCGCGAGCCCGATGGTCGCCGCGACCTGGCTCGCGCCGAGCCCGAACACGATGCGCCGCATCGAGCGTAGCTTGGACAGCGAGAATTCGAGCCCGATGGAGAACATCAGGAAAACGACGCCGAATTCGGCGAGATGCTGCGCGCGGTCCGCGTCCGGCGCGATACCGGCAGCGTGCGGACCCACGATGATGCCGACCGCCAGATAGCCGAGCATCGGCGGCAGATTGAAATAGCGGAATACAACGACGCCTGCCACGGAGCAGAGCAGCAGCAACAGCGTCATTTCGAGCGGAGAGGTCATCCGTCTAGCGTCCTCGTTCGTCAGTTTTCCGAGGCGCTTGCTCGCGCGCTCCGGCATCTCGAAAACGGCCCCTGACGACGGGGCTTGCGGGGGGCGGATAGGCGGCGGCGCGCGGAGCCCCCACGGGGGCGGCTCGGAAACGCCTTTGCTATACTCCGCGAATGATAGCGAAAATCAATGGCGACCGGGCGCTGGCGCTGGCTCGCAACGTAATCCAGATCGAAGCCGACGCCGTTCGCGGGCTTTCAGAACTACTCGACGAAAACTTCACGAACGCGGTCGAAACGCTGCTCGGCTGTCGCGGCCGCGTGGTCGTGTCGGGCATCGGCAAATCGGGCCATGTCGCGCGCAAGTTCGCCGCGACGCTCGCGAGCACGGGCACGCCCGCGTTCTTCGTGCATCCGGCCGAAGCGAGCCACGGCGACCTCGGCATGGTCACTGCCGACGACATTTTCATCGCGCTGTCCAACTCGGGCGAAACCGAAGAGCTCGTCGCCATTTTGCCGCTCATCAAGCGACTCGGGGCAAAGCTTATCGCGATCACCGGCCGTCCCGAATCGAGTCTCGCGCAACTGGCGGATATGCACCTGAACGCGCGCGTCGAAAAGGAAGCATGCCCGATGAATCTCGCGCCCACGGCCAGCACGACCGCCGCGATGGCGCTCGGCGACGCGCTCGCCGTCGCCGTGCTCGACGCACGCGGCTTCGGCCCCGACGACTTCGCGCGCTCGCATCCGGGCGGCGCGCTCGGCCGGCGCCTGCTGACCTATGTGCGCGACGTGATGCGCGTGGGCGACGAAGTGCCGGTCGTGTCACTGGAATCGACCGTTTCGGACGCACTCTTCCAGATCACCGACAAACGCATGGGCATGACGGCCGTCATCGACGAAAGTCGCCACGTCCACGGCATTTTCACCGACGGCGACCTGCGTCGCATCCTGCAGCGCGACGGCGATTTCCGCGCACTGAAGATCGGCGACGTCATGACGCGTAATCCGCGCACGATCGCGCCGGACCATCTCGCGGTCGAAGCCGTGGAACTGATGGAGCGCCATCGCATCAATCAGATGCTGGTCGTGGACGCCGATGCCACTTTGATCGGCGCACTGAACATGCACGACCTCTTCTCCAAGAAGGTAATCTGATGGCCCAAAAGCCTCCCACCGCCGCCGAACGCGCGAGCCGGCTCAAGCTGATGGCGTTCGACGTCGACGGCGTTTTCACCGACGGCAGCCTGTACTTCAGCGTTGAGGGCGACTCGATGAAGTCGTTCAATTCGCTCGACGGCCACGGCGTGAAAATGCTGCAGTCGGTCGGCGTGCAGACGGCGATCATCACGGGGCGGCAATCCGGCATCGTCGCGGCACGGGCGCGCGAACTCGGCATCACGCATCTTTATCAGGGCGTCGAGAATAAAACCGTCGCGCTCGCCGAACTGCTGCAAGCCACCGGCATCGCCGCCGACGAATGCGGCTACATGGGCGACGACTGGCCCGACCTCGCGGTGATGCGCCGCTGCGGCTTCGCGGCCGCGCCCGCGAACGCGCATCCCGAAGTGATCCAGCGCGTGCACTGGGTCGCGGAAGCGCGCGGCGGCCACGGCGCGGTGCGCGAAGTGTGCGACGCGATCCTGCGCGCGCAGCATCGCTACGACGCGCTGCTCGCCGCAGCGCTCGGAGGCTGAGCGCATGCACCGTCCAGGCCGCCTCGCCTCGCTGCTGCCGCTCCTCGCGATGGCGGCGCTTGCGGGCATCACCTACTGGCTCTTGCAGGCCACGCTGCCGCCGGCCCAGCAGGCGCCGGCGGCCGAAAAGCGCCACACGCCCGATTACTTCGCGAACAACTTTTCCGTGTCGGAGCTCGACGCCACCGGCACGACGCAATATCGTCTGACGGCGAAGTCGATGGTGCATTACGAAGACGATGAAATCAGCGACCTGACGCTGCCCGCGCTCCGCATGTTCCAGCCGCAAAAGCCGACCGTCACGGCGACGGCGCTGCGCGGCACGGTCAACGGCGACGTCTCGATCGTCGATCTCTATGACGACGCACGCATCCTGCGCGCGGCCGGTTACGGCGATCCGCAGATGCAGGCAGATTCCCAGCATTTTCGCGTGCTGGTGAACGACGATGTCATCGAAACGGAAAAACCGGTTAGACTTCAGCGCGGCCCGTCCGTGATGACGGCCGCTGGCATGAACTACAACAACGTGACCCGGGTAATGAAGCTATTCGGTAACGTGCGCGGCGCGATCGCCGCCACGGATATCAACGGCGGCTCGTCCAAATAATCCCGGCACTCCCATCCGAATTTTGACTGCATGAACGAAAGGTTCCCTCGTCCCGATGGCGGCCATGCGCGCGCAACGCCCGCGCGCCGCGCCACGCACGCCGCGCGGGCCGGGCTCGCTGCCGCCCTGGCCATCGCCGCCGCGTTCGTTACGCTGCCCGCGCACGCCGAGAAGGCCGACCGCGACAAGCCGCTCAACATCGAAGCGGACAACATGTCCTACGACGACCTCAACCAGAAGAACATCTTCACTGGTCACGTCGTCGCGACCAAGGGCACGATCATCATCAAGGCGGATCGCGTGGAAGTCACGCAGGATCCGCAGGGCTATCAGTACGCGACGGGCACGTCGACCGGCAACAATCTCTCGTACTTCCGCCAGAAGCGTGACGGCGTGGACGAGTACATCGACGGCAACGCCGTGCGCATCGACTACGACGGCAAGAATGACTTCACCAAGCTCACGACGCGCGCCGTCGTGCGCCGCCTGCAAGGCCAGACGAAGGTGCAGGACGAAGTGCACGGCAGCGTGATCACCTACGACGGCCAGAAGGATTTCTACACGGCGACCGCGGGCAAGGACCAGGTCGGTCCCGGCAATCCGGGCGGCCGGGTGCGCGCTATGCTCGCACCGCGTTCGGGCGGCGCCGCGCCGCTGAACGGATCACCCGCCACGCTTTCTCCGTCGAACACCATTCAAGGACAGCCGCAGCAGTGAATTCGCCCGCCATGCCCCACCGCAAGCCGGAAGGCGAATCGAGTTCGCTCGTCGTCCGCAATCTGAAGAAGCGTTACGGGTCGCGCACCGTGGTGAAAGACGTGTCGCTCGACGTGAAGAGCGGCGAAGTGGTCGGACTGCTCGGGCCCAACGGCGCGGGCAAAACCACGTCGTTCTATATGATCGTCGGCCTCGTGCCGCTCGATGCCGGCGAGATCGATCTCGACGGCAAATCGATCAGCCTTCTGCCGATTCATCAGCGCGCGCATCTCGGTTTGTCGTATCTGCCGCAGGAAGCGTCGGTGTTCCGCAAGCTCACTGTCGAGCAAAATATCCGCGCGGTGCTGGAACTGCAGACGGACGCCTCGGGAAAACGCCTGTCTAAAGACGCCATAACCCAGCGCGCAGAAGCCTTGCTCGACGAATTGCAGATCGCGCATTTGCGCGAGAATCCGGCGTTGTCGCTGTCGGGCGGCGAGCGCCGTCGTGTGGAAATCGCGCGCGCGCTTGCGACCAACCCTAGCTTCATCCTGCTCGACGAGCCGTTCGCGGGCGTCGACCCAATCGCCGTGCTGGAAATTCAGAAGATCGTGAAGTTTCTGAAGCAGCGCAACATCGGCGTCTTGATCACCGACCATAACGTGCGCGAGACGCTCGGCATCTGCGATCATGCGTACATCATCAGCGACGGCTCCGTGCTCGCGGCCGGCGCGCCGGGCGAGATCATCGAGAACGAGAGCGTGCGGCGCGTCTATCTCGGCGAGCATTTCCGGATGTGACCGCGCTCGTGGTGTGGCGCGCATAGTGCGCCGCACCAGTCCGAACCAGCAAAACTTGCGTGCCGCCTTCCCGGGCGGCACGGCTTTTTTGGAATCCCCGCGAGGTTTCGCGCGCGTGGCAAACTCTCTACAATGATTAAAACTTTGCCATGAAAGCCAGCCTCCAACTCCGCCTCTCGCAGCATCTTGCGCTGACCCCGCAACTGCAGCAGTCGATCCGGCTGCTGCAGTTGTCTACGCTCGAACTGCAGCAGGAAGTCGCGATGGCGGTCGCCCAGAATCCGCTCCTCGAGAACGACGACGACTGGATCGCGAGCCCGCTGCGCGTCGCCGCGGACGGCTCGCTGATTGCACAGCCGGGAGCGCCGAGCGCGCCCTCCGAGCCGATGATGAACAATGGCTCGTCATCGTCGTCGTCGAGTTCCGAACGTTCGGAAAACAGCGAGCCGCAGGGCGTCGACGAATACAACGGCTTGGGTTCGGACAACAGCCAGGATTCCAGTTCATGGAATCTCGAAGACTACGGCCGCGCGAACAACGCCTCCGACGACGACGATCTCCCGCCGCTGCAGATCCACGAATCGACCACGACGCTGCGCGACCATCTGACCGCTCAGTTGCGCATGACCGCGGCGAATCAGCGGGACCGCGCGCTCGTCATTTTCCTGATCGAATCGCTGGACGAGGACGGGTATCTGACTTCATCGCTCGATGAAGTTCAAACCGATCTGCCGGAAGAGCTTGAAGTCGAGATCGACGAACTGAGCGCGGCACTCGCGTTGCTCCAGAGCTTCGATCCGCCCGGCGTCGGCGGACGGTCGGCATCGGAATGCCTGAAGCTGCAGTTGCTGCGGCTCGACGGCTCCCCCACGCGCACGCTCGCGCTCGAAATCGTCACGAATCATCTGGAACTGCTCGCGGCGCGCGACTTCACGCGTTTGCGCAAACAGTTGAAAGCCGGCGACGACGCCCTTCGGGACGCGCATCTGCTGATCAAGTCGCTGGAGCCGTTTCCGGGCGCGGCGTACGGCAAAAGCGAAGCGGATTACGTGGTGCCGGACATTCTCGTGAGAAAGTCCGCGAGCGGATGGACCGCCGAACTCAATCCCGAGATCGTGCCGAAGCTGCGCATTAATCATTTGTACGCGAACATTCTGCGCAACAATCGCGGCGATCCGGGCAGCGGGTCACTGCGTCAGCAGCTTCAGGAAGCGCGCTGGCTCATCAAGAATATTCAGCAGAGGTTTGAGACGATTCTGCGCGTCGCACAAGCGATTGTGGAGCGTCAAAAGAACTTCTTTGCACATGGCGAAATCGCCATGCGGCCCTTGGTTTTGCGGGAGATTGCTGATACGCTGGGATTACACGAGTCGACGGTTTCACGTGTGACCACAGGCAAGTACATGCTCACCCCATTCGGGACGCTTGAATTTAAGTACTTCTTTGGATCGCACGTTTCGACCGACACAGGAGGCGCGGCATCGTCCACGGCGATTCGCGCACTCATCAAGCAACTGATAGGAGCGGAAGACACCAAAACTCCTCTTTCAGACAGCCGCATCGCCGAACTGCTGGCGGAACAAGGATTCGTGGTCGCGCGGCGCACCGTCGCCAAGTACCGCGAAGCCCTCAAGATCCCGGCAGTGAATCTGCGCAAGTCTCTATGACCCGTCTCTGTAGTCCATCGCGTGTTGCGGTGGGCGTTTACCGGCCGCATTGCGAAAGCGCGGACGTGCCGGCCGATGCATCCCGTTTTTCAGTCGCGCCGGCATGACGCGCTGACGGGAAGCACAGCCGACCGGTATCGGACGAGCCGACGTGATCTCACGGCCACTAGCTTGGAGAGCAACTATGAATCTGAAGATCAGCGGACACCACCTCGAATTGACGCCTGCGTTGCGCGAGTATGTGATCACGAAGCTGGACAGGGTGCTCCGTCACTTCGATCAAGTTATCGACGGCAACGTTGTCCTCTCGGTCGACAATCATAGGGAAAAGGAAAAGAGGCAGAAGGCGGAAATCAACCTGCATCTCAAGGGCAAGGACATTTTTATCGAGAGTTGTGACGCTGATATGTACGCGGCGATCGATCTGATGGTCGACAAGCTGGACCGGCAAGTCATCAAGCACAAGGACAAGATTCAGGGCCACGCTCACGAATCGGTCAAGTACCGCGGCGAACCGCACGAAGTGGAAGCGCCGTCGCCCTGAGCGTTCGACTCGCGTGCTCACGGCCTGACCGACGGATGACAGGGAAGCCCCGCCGCCACGGACGGCGGGCATGATTCGAGGAAAACCTCGACTATCCGAAAACGGTCGACACGAGCATGCGCCCAACCGAAGCCGCCCCGACTGGCGGCTTTTTTGTTGGATTTTGGCCGTAGAGAGGTACAAGCCATTGATTTTCAGGGCTTTGTCCTGCACATTTGATCGGGAATGGTGCAATGGCGCGGCGCACCATCGGACTGTGCCCTGTTCTATAATGGTCCGGTTAATTTCGGTTATGACACGCACGCTGCAGGAAAAACGCCGCCAGCGCACTTTCGTTTCACCATCGCCGTGAGCGCTTTCAGACAGCGGCCACGATGAGGAGCTATCAGGCCACGCATCTGCCTGCCAACATGAATCGTTTAGCCAAATTTCTTCCCATCGAGAACGTGGTTCTCGGACTGCCCGTTACCAGCAAGAAACGCGTATTCGAGCAAGCGGGCCTGATTTTCGAGAACCAGAACGGCATCGCCCGCAGCACCGTCACCGACAATCTCTTCGCTCGTGAGCGCCTCGGCTCGACCGGCCTCGGCGAGGGCGTCGCCATTCCGCACGGCCGCATAAAAGGGCTGAAGCAACCGGTCGCCGCGTTCGTGCGCCTTGCCGAACCGGTCGCGTTCGAATCGCCCGACGGCCAGCCGGTCTCGCTGTTGATCTTCCTGCTCGTGCCCGAACAGGCGACGCAACAGCATCTGGAAATTCTCTCGGAGATCGCACAATTGCTCTCCGATGGCGAGGCGCGCGAGCGTCTGCACAAGGAAGAAGATCGTGAGGCGCTTTATCAAGTGCTCACGCAATGGCAACCGTGATAGCCCTGAAAACATAGCGACTTGCGCCCGCTGCTCCGGCACGCGGCGCGCCTCGCTTACGTAAAGCTTCTGGGGCACAATCGGTCAAACGCAGCGCCATGCGAAAAGAGCGAAGCAACCCGCTTCGTCTGCACGCGAAGGCTGCTCCCGGCTTCCAACGGAGTTCCGGCCTCATGGATACGTCCAGCATCAACGCCCAAAGTATTTTCGACGACAACGCCGCCGCCCTGAAGCTCAGTTGGCTCACGGGGCACGAGGGCTGGGAACGTGGTTTCTCGAGCGAGACCGTCGCAAACGCGACATCGAGCGCCGACCTCGTCGGCCACCTGAACCTGATTCACCCGAACCGTATCCAGGTGCTCGGCGACGCCGAGATCAACTACTACCAACGCCAGTCCGATGAAGACCGCTCGCGCCACATGGCGGAGCTGATCGCGCTCGAGCCGCCGTTTCTGGTCGTCGCGGGCGAAGTCGGCGCGCCGCCGGAACTCGTCCTGCGCTGCACGCGCTCGTCCACGCCGCTCTTCACGACGCGCATGTCCGCGGCCGCGGTCATCGACAGCCTGCGTGCGTACATGTCGCGCATTCTCGCGCCGCGCGCGACGCTGCACGGCGTGTTCATCGACATCCTCGGCATGGGCGTACTTTTGACCGGCGACTCGGGCCTCGGCAAGAGCGAACTCGGGCTCGAGCTCATCAGCCGCGGTCACGGTCTCGTCGCGGATGACGCAGTGGATTTCGTGCGCCTCGGCCCCGACTTCGTCGAAGGCCGCTGCCCGCCGCTGCTGCAAAACCTGCTCGAAGTGCGCGGTCTCGGCCTGCTCGACATCAAGACGATTTTCGGCGAAACCGCCGTGCGCCGGAAAATGAAGCTCAAGCTGATCGTGCAGCTCGTGCGCCGGCCGGATGGCGAATTCCAGCGCCTGCCGCTCGAAAGTCAGACCGTCGACGTGCTCGGCCTGCCGATCAGCAAAGTGACGATTCAGGTCGCGGCGGGCCGTAACCTGGCCGTGCTGGTGGAGGCCGCCGTGCGCAACACGATTCTGCAGTTGCGCGGCATCGATACTCTGCGCGACTTCATGGATCGTCAGCGCCTTGCCATGCAGGACCCCGACAGCCAGTTTCCCGGCAAGCTGATCTGAGCGCGCCGGGAGGACGTTGCGCGTATCGAATCGAATCGAGCGCAGGTGCTAAGCTAAGAGAAAGCGAACCCCGAAAACCCATGCGTATCATCCTGATCACCGGCATCTCCGGTTCCGGCAAGTCCGTTGCGCTGAACGCCCTGGAAGACGGGGGCTACTACTGCGTCGATAATCTGCCGCCGCGCTTTCTCCCCGAACTCGCCGCCTATCTTGCGAAGGAAGGCCAGACACGACTCGCCGTCGCGATCGACGCGCGCTCGAGCCTCTCGCTCGACGAAGTGCCGGCCATCATCAACACGCTTTCGCACGACTACGATCTGCGCGTGCTGTTCCTGAACGCGAGCACGCAGTCGCTGATCCAGCGCTTCTCCGAGACGCGCCGCCGCCACCCGCTCTCCGGCCCGCCGATGCGCGAGGCCGATGTCGGCGTGCTGAACTCGCTCGCCGAGGCCATCGAACGCGAGCGCGAACTGGTCGCGGGCCTCGCCGAATACGGCCATCAGATCGACACGAGCAACTTGCGTTCGAACGTGCTGCGCGCATGGGTCAAGCGCTTCGTCGAGACGGACGCCGCCGATCTCACGCTGATGTTCGAATCGTTCGGCTTCAAGCGCGGCGTGCCGCTCGACGCCGATCTCGTGTTCGACGTGCGCGCGCTGCCCAATCCGTATTACGACCGCGAGTTGCGTCCGTTCACGGGCCTCGATCAGCCGATCATCGATTTTCTGACCGCGCAACCGCTGGTCGGCGAGATGATCGACGACGTCGGCGCATTCGTCGGCAAATGGCTGCCGCGTTTTCGCGACGACAACCGTAGCTATCTCACTGTCGCGATCGGCTGCACAGGCGGCCAGCATCGCTCGGTGTTCATCGCGGAGGCGCTCGCCGCGCGCTTTTGCGAGACGGCAAATGTGATCGTGCGGCATCGTGACGCGCCCATCCCGGCTGGGTGACAGCGCGCCTCACACGCGAACCTGATCGCCGCGCCGGCGGTCCACTCTGGAGGGGCGCGATGTCCGCGAATCCCGTTTTGGCCGACTTGCCGCTGTTCCCGCTTCACACCGTGCTGTTTCCGGGCGGCCTGCTGCCGCTCAAAGTCTTCGAGGCACGCTATCTGGACATGGCGCGCGAGTGCCTGCGCGAGCAGACGCCGTTCGGCGTGTGCCTGCTGAAAAGCGGGCACGAGGTCGCGTCGCCGGGCGATCCTTCGGTGCCGGAGCACATCGGCTGTCTCGCCGAAATCTCGGAATGCGATGTCGATACCTTCGGCCTTCTACTCGTCCAGGCACGCGGGACCGAGCGCTTCAGACTGACGGATCATCGCGTGGAGCCGAGCAATCTGCTCGTCGGCACGGCGGAGTTGCTGGGCGACGATCAACCGCTGCAAGGCGCCGAGGCGCTCGCCAAGTTCGGCGCGTGCGCGGAAGTGCTTGAGCGGATCGTCGACACGATAAAGGAACGCGAGCCGCAGAACCTGCCTTTCGTCGAGCCGTTCCTATATGACGATCCGACGTGGGTGTCGAACCGCCTCGCCGAAATCCTGCCGATCCCGATGCGCGCGCGCCAGAAGCTCATGGAATTGATGGACGCGGGTGCGCGCATCGACGTGGTGCATCACTACATGCAGCACCATCAACTGCTTTAGATGAGCGGGCCGGTCAGCGCATCGATCAGCTTGCGCACCGGAGCGGGCACGCCGTAGGCATCGATGCGGGAAAGCGGCGCCCAGACCGTTTCCGTGTCCATCAACTCGCGCGGCGCGCAGCGCGCTTCAGCCAGACGCGGCTCGATATCCAGCTTGAAATGCGTGAACGCGTGCGATAGCGGCGCTAGACGCTGCAAATGCACATCGGCGCCGAGGTTCTGCGCGACTTCGACGAGCGCAGCCTCGTCCGCAGCTTCGGGCAGGCTCCACAGACCGCCCCAGATGCCGATCGACGGACGCTTCTGCAGCAGGATCGAATTGCCGTCCTTCAGAACGAGCATCCATGTCTTGCGCGTCGGCACGGCTTTCTTCGGGCGCGCAGCGGGCAATTCGCGCTGACGCCCTTCGACTTTCGCCACGCAATCCGACGCGAACGGACAACGCGCGCAATCCGGCTTGCCGCGCACGCAGAGCGTCGCGCCGAGGTCCATCAGGCCTTGCGTGTATGCGGTCACGTCTTCCTTGTTCGCGGCATCGGGAAGAAGCGATTCGGCGAGCGCCCACATCGCGTTTTCGACTTTCTTTTCGCCCGGAAAGCCTTCGACGCCGAACACACGCGCGAGCACGCGCTTCACGTTGCCATCGAGGATCGTCGCCCGCGCGCCGAACGCAAACGACGCGATCGCCGCCGCCGTCGAACGGCCGATGCCGGGCAATAGCGAGAGTTCGTCGACGGTCTGCGGGAACGTGCCGCCAAGTTCGTGCGCCACCGTCTGCGCGCATCGATGCAGATTGCGCGCGCGCGAGTAGTAGCCGAGCCCGGCCCAGAGCGCCATGACGTCGTCGATGGGCGCATCGGCGAGCGACGTCACCGTCGGAAAGCGTTCGAGAAAGCGCGCGTAGTAAGGGATGACGGTCGAGACCTGCGTCTGCTGCAGCATGATCTCCGAAAGCCAGATGCGATATGCGTCGCGCGTGTTCTGCCACGGCAGGTCGTGGCGGCCGTGAATGCGTTGCCACGCGATGAGGCGCGACGAAAAATCTGTAAGAGCGAGCATCGGAAATTAGCGCTGGCAGCGCGGACAGAAGTAAGTCGAACGCTGCCCTTGAACGATCTGTTTGATAGCGGTTCCGCAGACGTGACACGGCAGGCCCGCGCGATCATAGACGAAATAGTCGAGCTGGAAGTAGCCCGATTCGCCATTGCTGCCGACGAAGTCGCGCAGCGTGCTGCCGCCCTTCTCGATGGCGGCGGCGAGCGTCACCCGCACGGCGTCCGCAAGCAGGTCATAGCGCACGAGCGAGATGCGCCCGGCGGCGGTCGTCGGCCGGATGCCCGCGCGAAAGAGACTCTCCGACGCGTAGATATTGCCCACGCCCACGACGATTCCGCCCGCGAGCAACGCCTGCTTCACCGACACCTTGCGCCCGCGCGTCTCGCGAAACAGCAGCGCGCCGGAGAATTCCGGCGAGAAAGGCTCGACGCCTAGGCCCGCGAGCAATGGATGATCGAGCACGTCGCCGTCCGCGCGCGGATGCCAGAGGATCGCGCCGAAGCGACGCGGATCGCGAAAGCGCAGGATGAAGTCGTCGAACACGATATCGACATGATCGTGCTTCGCCGCTTCGGGCGGCTTCGGCACGTGACGCAACACGCGCAGCGTGCCGGTCATGCCGAGATGAACGATGAGCCAGCCCTCGGCGGTTTCGAACAGCAGATACTTGCCGCGCCGCTCGACTTTCTCGATCTTCTGATGATCGAGCGTCTTCGGAAGATGCTTCGGGATGGGCCAGCGCAGCGCGGGCGTGCGCACGTCGACGTGCTCGACGCGGCGTCCGGCGACATAGGGTTCGATTCCGCGGCGGGTGACTTCGACTTCCGGCAGTTCGGGCATTTTTCTGGAGAGCGTCTTGCTGGGACGAGTGTGCCGGTATTTTAGCGACCGCGTTACAATCGACCGAAACATCGTCTGGATTTCCATGAACTCGTTCGTCATGAAGCTGTTTGCGAAGCGTCGGGTCAGCTCGACGCATTCGTTCGCCGTGCCAATGTCGCGAATCGCTGGCGCCATTGCGCTCGCGATGGCCGCGCTGGCGTGCGCGCCCGCGCACGCTCAGGAACCGAACGCGACGCCCGTTCCGAGTGCCGATGAGCAGTCCGACGCACAAAGCGCGGCCGATCTGCTGACCGCGCCGGTGAGCGGCGCGGAGAAGCAGGACTTGCCGAACGTCTCGATGTCCAGCCAGATCGTGTTTCAGGTTCTGGCCGCCGAAGTCGCGTTGCAGCGCGGCCAGCCCGCGCCCGCATTCCAGACCTATCTCGCGCTCGCCCGCGACACGCACGATCCGCGTTTCGCGCAGCGTGCAACTGAAATCGCGATCGCCGCGCAAAGCCCGAACGATGCACTCACGTCGGCGCAACTCTGGCAGCAGTTCGCGCCGCATTCGGAGCGCGCGGCGCAATTGAGCGCATCGCTGCTGATCGTCGCGGGCAAGCCCGAAGACGCGAAGCCCACGCTCGAGCGTGAACTCGCCAAGGTATCGCCCGAGCAGCGCGGCGAGGCCATCCTGTCGTTGCAGACGTTGCTCGCGCGCGGACCGAATCGCATCGGCGGGCTCAACGTGCTCAAAGATCTGACGAAAAACGATCTGGACCGGCCCGAGACGCAGCTCGCGCTCGCGCGGCAACAACTGGTCGCCGATGATCCGCCGGGCGCGAAGGCATCGCTCGAAAAGGCGCTGCAACTCAAGCCGGACTATCTTCCCGCCGCGCTGACGCTCGCGCGCATGGGCCCGGACGAGCGCAAGGAAGGCATCGCCTCGTTCGAGAAATATCTCGACAAGAATCCCAAATCGCATGACGCACGGCTCGCGCTCGCGCAGTTGTATCTGTCGGCCGACAGGATTGACGATGCGCAAAAGCAGTTCGAGATCATGCGCAAGAACGATCCGAAAGACCTGACGCCGTTGATGGCGCTCGCGCTCATCAACATCCAGAAGAAGCAGTTCGACAAGGCGCAGGACTTTCTGAATCTCTACGCGAAGACGGCGGAAAGCACGCCAGGCGCGGACCCCGGCCAGGCGTACATCTATCTTGCGCAACTCGCGCTCGAGCAGAAGAACGACGCCGCCGCGAGTCAGTGGCTCGACAAGATTCCGCGCACGAGCCAGCAGTATCTGCCCGCGCAGATCACGCGCGCGCAACTGCTCGCGAAGCAAGGCAAGGTCGACGACGCCCGGGCGCTGATCGGCAGTCTGCAAAGTTCCGATCCGCGCGATCTCGCGCTGCTCGCGCGCACCGACTCGGCCATTCTCTTCGAGGCACATCGCTACAAGGAAGCCGAAGCGAATCTCGCGAAGGCCGTGGCCGCGTTCCCGGACGATCCCGACCTCATCTACGACTACGCGATGGCAGCGGAGAAGAACGGCCATTACGACGTCATGGAGGCTCAGCTGCGCACGCTCATGCGCACGCAGCCGAACAATCCGCAGGCGTACAACGCGCTCGGCTATTCGCTCGTCGATCGCAATCAACGGCTCGACGAGGCCGTGAAGCTGATCGAAAAGGCCGTGTCGCTCGCGCCCAACGACGCGTTCATCATGGACAGCCTCGGCTGGGCGCGCTTCCGTCAGGGCAATTCGGCCGAAGCGGAGAAGATTCTCAAGAACGCTTATACCCTTCAGCCGAACGCCGAAATCGGCGCGCATCTGGGCGAGGTCCAGTGGAAGTCCGGGCAGCAGGATCAGGCGCGCGCCACCTGGCGGCAGGCGCAGAAGCTCGAACCGGATAACGACACGCTCGTCAAAACGCTAAAACGACTCCAGGTAAACGACCTTTGATGGCATTCGAGTTCTTCAACGGCGCGTCGCTCCGGCGTGGCGCGCTCGGCTTCACGGCGCTCGCTGCGCTGATCCTGTCCGGTTGCGCGGTACAGCCGCGCGTACCCACGACGACGAACGCAAGCACCTCCCTCGCCACGCAGACGAGCCGCGCGTATCACGGACGTTTCGCCGTTCAGTACAACGACCAGAACGGCGTGCAGCGTAACGCATACGGCAACTTCGACTGGCAGGAAACGGGCGATACCGTCACGCTGCAACTGCGCAATCCGCTCGGCCAGACGATGGCGATCGTCACGTCGTCGCCGTCGCTCGCGACGCTCGAATTACCCAACCGGCAACCGATGAGCGCCGACAACGTATCGCAGCTCATGCAAAACACGCTCGGTTTCGCGCTGCCGGTGGAAGGCTTGCGCTACTGGCTGCAGCCGTCCGCCGCGCCGAGTTCGCGCGCGCAGACTACGCTCGATCCCGAATCGTCCAATGGCCGTCCGAAGGAAATCAAGCAGGACGGATGGACGATCGACTACCTCGCCTATGCCGATGCGCCTGCCACGGGCGTCAAGCGCGTGAATCTCGTGCGCAACGAACCGCCGCTCGACATCAAGCTCGTGCTCGATCAATAACTTTGCCGCATTCGTTTCCAAGCATCACGTATGGCCTCATCGACCGAATCGCTCCGTGACTGCCTCGCGCCCGCGAAGCTGAACCTCTTCCTGCACATCACGGGCCGCCGTCCGGATGGTTATCACTCGCTGCAGACCGTCTTCCAGTTGCTCGACTGGGGCGACCGGCTGCACTTCACGCGTCGCGACGATGGCGTCATCACGCGCAAGACGGACGTGCCAGGCGTGCCTGAAGCCGACGATCTCATCGTGCGTGCCGCGCGCCTGCTTCAGCAGCACACGGACACGAAGTTCGGCGTAGAAATCGAGATCGACAAGCACCTGCCGATGGGTGCGGGCCTCGGCGGAGGCAGTTCCGACGCGGCAACAACACTTTTAGCGCTGAATCGTCTCTGGGGTGTTGATCTTTCGCGTGAGATTCTGCAGAATCTCGGCCTGCAACTCGGCGCGGACGTGCCGTTTTTTGTCTTCGGACAAAATGCATTCGCAGAAGGTGTGGGCGAGGCGCTTCAGGCAGTCGATCTGCCGAAACGTTTCTTCCTGGTGGTAGCGCCCGATGCTCACGTCCCGACCGCGGCGATTTTCTCCGAGAAAAGCTTGACACGGAATACGAAAGTCGTCACAATGATGGACTTTCTTGCAGAGCAAAGGTCAGACACAAACTGGCCAGACAGCTTCGGTCGAAACGACATGCAGGCTGTAGTTGCAGGAAAGTACGCGGAAGTTGCAAAGGTGCTCGAGTGGTTTTCCAATCTCGCACCGGCGCGAATGACCGGATCTGGAGCAAGCGTGTTTGCTGCCTTTCAAAGCCAGGCCGAAGCGGAAATGGCGCAAGCCAAACTGCCGGCAAGCTGGAAGAGCGTGGTAACGGCAAGTCTGGATTCTCATCCTCTCTTCGCTTTCGCGTCATAGGTTTTGTTTTGCCGGGCATGTCCTACACTTCCGGCGAAACTCAAAGTTTGTGTAGGGGAGTCGCCAAGTTGGTCAAGGCACCGGATTTTGATTCCGGCATGCGAGGGTTCGAGTCCTTCCTCCCCTGCCATTTCTTTTCTCGCGTTTTTCCTCTCGTTTCCAGCCGCAGACAGGTGCACGATGAGCAGTGACGGCCTGATGGTTTTTACTGGCAACGCAAATCCCGCGCTTGCACAGGAAGTCGTCAAAATCCTTGGAATTCCTCTCGGCAAAGCGATGGTCAGCCGCTTCTCAGACGGCGAGATCATGGTCGAGATTCAGGAAAACGTTCGGGGCAAAGACGTATTCGTTCTGCAGTCCACCTGCGCTCCGACGAACGACAACCTGATGGAACTGATGATCATGGTCGATGCGCTCAAGCGCGCATCCGCAGGCCGGATCACCGCAGCTATTCCCTACTTCGGCTATGCGCGCCAGGACCGCCGTCCGCGTTCCGCGCGAGTGGCCATCTCGGCGAAGGTCGTCGCGAACATGCTGGAAATTGCCGGCGTCGATCGCGTGATCACCATGGACCTTCACGCCGACCAGATTCAAGGTTTCTTCGACATCCCTGTCGACAACATCTACGCTACGCCCGTCCTGCTCGGCGATCTGCGCAAGCAGAACCACGATCATCTGCTGGTCGTGTCGCCTGACGTCGGTGGCGTGGTGCGCGCGCGTGCGCTCGCCAAGCAGTTGAACACGGACCTCGCGATCATCGACAAGCGCCGTCCGAAGGCGAATGTCGCCGAGGTGATGAACGTCATCGGTGAAGTCGAAGACCGCACCTGCGTGATCATGGACGACATGGTCGATACCGCCGGCACGTTGTGCAAGGCGGCGCAAGTGCTGAAGGCGCGCGGTGCAAAGCAGGTTTTCGCCTACGCGACGCACCCGGTGCTGTCGGGTGGCGCGGCGGAACGCATCGCGTCGTCGGAACTCGACGAGCTCGTCGTCACGGATACCATTCCGCTGTCCGCCGAATCGCTCGCGTGCCCGAAGATTCGTCCGCTGTCGAGCGCGGGTCTGCTCGCGGAGACGTTCTCTCGAATCCGGCGCGGCGACTCGGTGATGTCGCTCTTCGCCGAAGGTTAAAAGCATTAAGCAAGAAACGCGGAGCTCGGGCTTCGCGTTTTTGCATGATCGATGCGAACGGACGAAGGTTCGCATCGTTTGTTTTGGGATCACACTTTTTCGATGATCCCGGTTTCCCTGCCTGGTCGCGGGCAGATAGAGGAGTCAAACATGAAAGTCGTCGCTTTCGAGCGTAGCAAGCAAGGTACGGGTGCGAGCCGCCGCCTGCGTAACTCGGGCAAGACCCCGGGTATCGTGTACGGCGGTGAAACGGACGTTCAACTGGTCGAACTCGACCACAACGCCCTGTGGCACGCCCTGAAGAAAGAAGTTTTCCACTCGTCGATTCTGGATCTGGAAGTGGCCGGCAAGTCGCAACAAGTTCTGCTGCGCGACGTGCAATACCACCCGTTCAAGCAGCTCGTGCTGCACGTGGACTTCCAGCGCGTCGACGCGAAGAAGAAGCTGCACACCAAGGTGCCGCTGCACTTCATGAACCAGGAAACCAACCCGGCCGTGAAGCTGTCGGGCGCGGTGATCTCGCACGTCGTGACGGAACTGGAAGTGGAATGCCTGCCGGCAGACCTGCCCGAGTTCCTCGAAATCGATCTGGCGAAGATCGAAGCCGGCCAGACGATGCACGCGAAGGACATCCAGTTGCCGAAGGGCGTGAGCCTGACGGTCTCGGTCGAAGCGGAAAACCCGGTGGTGGCATCGGCGACCGTTCCGGCTGCTGTCCAGTCGGAAGCGGGCGAAGCTGCTGAAGGCGAAACGCCGGCTGCCGAGTAAGCTGGCAGACAAGCTCGAAAATTAGCGGGCAAATAAGCACGCGGAAATACGCTATCCTCTCGATTCGTTCTCAGGAACGGTCGACGTGACCCGCCGGAGCGCAAGCCCGGCGGGTTTTTTTCGCACTAGACGAAACTGAAATGATCAAGCTGATCGTCGGCCTGGGCAATCCGGGCGCCGAATACACCGCGACGCGGCATAACGCGGGCTTCTGGTTCGTCGACCAGTTCGCACGCGACGCCGGCGCGACGCTGCGCGAAGAACGCCGCTTCCACGGCTTCTATGGCAAGGGACGCCTGCACGGTCACGAAATCCATCTGCTCGAACCGCAGACCTTCATGAACCGTTCGGGACAATCGGTGGTCGCGCTCGCGCAGTTCTTCAAGATTCTTCCCGATGAGATTCTCGTCGCGCATGACGAACTCGACCTGCCGCCCGGCACCGTAAAAATGAAGCTCGGCGGTGGCAGCGGCGGACATAACGGGCTCAAGGACATTTCCGCGCATCTGTCGTCGCAGCAATACTGGCGGTTGCGCATCGGCATCGGGCATCCGCGCGAACTGATTCCCGAAGGCGCGCGCGCCGGCGCGAAACCGGACGTCGCGAACTTCGTGCTCAAGCCGCCGCGCCGTGAGGAACAGGATGTGATCGATCAGTCGATCGAGCGCGCGCTCGCCGTGATGCCTTTCGTCGTCGCCGGCGAGACCGAGCGCGCCGTGATGAACCTGCACCGCAACTCTTGATCTGGAGTCGAAAAAAGTGAGCCGTTTCTGGAGCGATATCGTCCATCGACTGACGCCTTATGTGCCGGGCGAGCAACCCGCGCTGGCGCATCCCGTCAAGCTGAACACGAACGAAAACCCGTATCCGCCGTCGCCGCGCGTCGTCGAGGCGATTCGCCGCGAGCTCGGCGAGGATGGCGCGTCGTTGCGCAAGTATCCTGATCCGACCGCGCGCGCGCTTCGCGAAACCGTGGCGAAGCATCACGGGCTGCGCGTCGAGCAGGTGTTCGCGGGCAACGGTTCCGACGAAGTGCTCGCGCACGCGTTCCAGGCGCTCCTCAAGCACGACCAGCCGATCCGCTTTCCCGACATCACCTACAGCTTCTATCCGGTGTACGCGCAGTTGTACGGCGTCGAGTACGAGACGGTGCCGTTGAATTCCGATTTCGCCATCGATGTGGACGATTACCGCGCGCCGAACGGCGGCGTGCTGCTGCCGAATCCGAACGCACCGACGGGCCGCGCATTGCCGCTTTCGGAGATCGAGGTTCTGCTGAAGGCCAACCCGGATGCGCCTGTCATTGTCGATGAAGCGTACGTCGATTTCGGCGCCGAGTCGGCCGTGAATCTGATCGATACGTATCCGAATCTGCTCGTCGTGCAGACGACTTCGAAAGCGCGCTCGCTGGCGGGGATGCGGGTCGGCTTCGCGTTCGGCGATCCGGCGCTGATCGAAGCGCTCACGCGCGTGAAGGACAGCTTCAACTCGTATCCGCTCGATCGCCTCGCGCAAGCCGCAGCGCTGGCGTCGTATGAGGATCGGGCGTGGTTCGAGGATAGTTGCGCGAAAGTAGTGTCGAGCCGGGAAAAGCTGATCGGGCAATTGCAAGCGCTAGGCTTCGACGTCGTGCCGTCCGCGGCCAACTTCGTGTTCGCCCGACATTCTGCACACGATGCCGCGACGCTCGCGGCCGCGCTCAAGACGAGAGAGATTTTCGTGCGCCATTTCAAGCTGCCGCGCATCGATCAGCATTTGCGCATCTCGATCGGCACGCCGTCCGAATGCGACGCGCTCGTCGCGGCTCTAGGCGAGATACTGGCTTAGGAAGAACCCTTCGCCGCCATCAGTGCGTGATATTTGGCCAGCAACTGCTCGGGCGTTTCGACGTGCGCCGGGTCGCGCGGAATGCACTCGACCGGGCACACTTGCTGGCACTGCGGCTCATCGAAATGGCCGACGCATTCCGTGCATTTGTTCGGGTCGATCACGTAGATCTCGGGACCCATCGAAATGGCGTCGTTCGGGCACTCGGGCTCGCAAACGTCGCAGTTGATGCACTCGTCGGTAATGATCAGGGACATGCTTCACTCTCTTGCGCCGGTGTCGAAACCGGCATGACGCCCGCGCGCTTCGGATGAATGAGCGCGCGGGCCCGACACTCAAGGCGCCGCGGGGTCTTGCTGCGTCAGCTCGGTGACTTTGTCGATCAGCCGCTTTTCCACCGACGGGAACACGAACTTGCTCACGTCGCCACCCAGTTGCGCGATCTCGCGCACGATGGTGCCCGAAATGAACTGGTACTGGTCGGACGGCGTCATGAACATCGTCTCGACGTCGGGCAGCAGATAGCGGTTCATCCCGGCCATCTGGAACTCGTATTCGAAATCCGACACGGCGCGCAGGCCGCGCACGATCACACGCGCGTTGTTCTTGCGCACGAAATCCTTCAATAGCCCTGTGAAACTGCTCACCTGCACGTTCGGGTAGTGCCCGAGTACATCGTGCGCGATATCGAGCCGCTCGCGCAGCGAGAAAAACGGCTTCTTGGCGCGGCTGTCCGCGACTCCGACGACGAGCTGATCGAATATGCTCGATGCGCGCCGGACGATGTCTTCATGCCCGCGAGTGAGCGGGTCGAACGTACCCGGATACACGGCGACAACCATGAGCTTTCTCCTCTTCTATTTACATTGGGCCGCGTGGCTGCGACGACCAACTCTGCCTCATTTCCTGCCCATTTTTCGGCCGTTCGGCTGCGTCAAAATGGGGAACGCGCATTATTCCTCATTTTCGCGGCGCAGCAAATGATAGCGAACGGCGCCCGCCTTGCCTTCGCGCACGACCGTCCAGCCGGCCAGCGCGTCGATCTCCGCCATATTGAGCGCATCGCCGCATTCGACGTAAATCGCGCCATCGGACGCGGCGAGCGGCACTGCGATTTCCAGCGCGCGCAGCAACAGCGCCTGATCGCCGAACGGTGGATCCAGAAAGATCACGTCGAACGAGCCGGGCGCGAGGCTGGCGGCGAGGCGCAGCGCGTCCGCTTCCGCCACCTCGATGTTGCGGGCGCCGAGTTTCGTCTGATTCGCCCGCATCTGCGCCGCAGCCTTCGCGCTCCGCTCGATCATCAGCACGCGCGCGGCGCCGCGCGACGCGGCCTCGAAACCGAGCGCGCCGCTGCCGGCGAACATGTCGAGGCAGCGTTGTCCGGTCAGATCCTGGCCGAGCCAGTTGAAGAGCGTCTCGCGCACACGATCGGGCGTGGGCCTGAGGCCGTCGAGATCGAGCACGGGCAGCGGCGTGCGCTTCCAGTCTCCGCCGATGATGCGGATCGTGTGCGGATTGCCTCCGCGCGACGGCGTGTGGCTGGGCAAGGCGGTTCGGGTGGCGGACGAGCGGGACATAAACGAATGGTTGGAATCGTGCACGCCGGGTGTTTTTGCTTGAAGATCGGCCGGCGCAGGCAATGAAAGCCAACGTTACCACACGCGCGCGCCATGCCGGGAGCCGCACGGGCGCGGACGGCGGCGCCTGATAAAATATGCGCCTCCTATCCCACTGCGCGGACCTCGCGTGAAGCGACTCGAAGGCGCGCACGGGCCGCTGGATCACACGCGCATCATCGTCACACATCCATGTTCAGCTTCTTCAAACGATTCAAAAAGCCGGCCGACGAGCCGCTCGACATGCCTCAGGACGAATCCGTCGAGGCGGCCGAGGACGAAGAAATCTCCGAGGCCGAACTGGAACGGCAGGCGCTCGGCGCCGACGCGCTGCCGGAACAGGCGCCAGCGGAAGAAGCGAAGCCTAAGCCGCGAGCCGAACCCGCGCCGGCTGCGCCCGAGGCCGCGAAACCCGCCGCCCCCATCGCGCCCGCTGCCCCCGCTGCGCCTCGCTCCGAGGAATCGAAGGAATATTGGCAAGGCCGGACATCGTCGCAATGGCTGCGCGCGCCTGAAACGGACCAGGCGAGCGAAGAGATCGTGCCGCCGCCCACGCTCGATGCCGCCGCGAAGAAGTCGTGGCTTTCGCGCCTGCGTCATGGGCTTTCGAAGACGAGCAACAACCTGACCGGCATTTTCGTCAGCGCGAAGATCGACGAAGATTTGTACGAAGAGCTCGAAACGGCGCTGCTGATGTCCGACGCCGGCGTCGACGCCACCGAATTCCTGCTCGAATCGCTGCGCGAGAAAGTGCGCGCGGAGCGCCTGACCGACGCATCGCAAGTGAAAGCGGCATTGCGCGAATTGCTGATCGATCTGCTGCGCCCGCTCGAGAAATCGCTGATGCTCGGGCGCGCACAACCGCTCGTGATGATGATCGCGGGCGTGAACGGCGTCGGCAAGACGACGAGTATCGGCAAGCTGGCGAAGCATTTGCAGCATTTCAACCAGTCCGTGCTGCTCGCCGCCGGCGACACCTTCCGCGCCGCCGCGCGCGAGCAACTGACGGTCTGGGGCGAGCGCAACAACGTGACGGTGATCGCGCAGGAAAGCGGCGACGCCGCCGCGGTCATCTACGACGCCGTCGGTGCGGCGCGCGCGCGCAAGATCGACGTGATGATGGCCGACACCGCCGGCCGCCTGCCGACGCAATTGCATCTGATGGAAGAGCTGCGCAAGGTGCGCCGCGTGATCGCGAAAGCGATGCCCGATGCGCCACACGAAGTGCTGCTCGTCATCGACGCGAACACGGGCCAGAACGCGCTCGCACAAGTGAAGGCGTTCGACGATGCGCTGGGCCTGACCGGCCTCGTGGTGACGAAGCTCGACGGCACCGCGAAGGGCGGCATTCTCGCCGCGATCGCGCGGCAGCGTCCGATTCCGGTGTATTTCATCGGCGTGGGCGAGAAGGTCGAGGATTTGCAGCCGTTCAGCGCTGAAGAATTCTCAGACGCGCTGCTCGGCTGAAGCTAAAAAGGGCGTCCGTGTGGACGCCTTTTTTCATCGCGCGAAGACAAGCGAAGCCGCGATCCACCACATCACGCAGCCGACGATCACATCGAGCACGCGCCATGACACGTCCTTTTCGAACCACGGTTCCAGCAGGCGCGCGCCGTAGCCGAGCACGGTGAACCAGATGATCGACGAGCACATCGCACCGGCCGCGAACCACGCATTGCCGGGCCAGCCGCGCCGCGCGCCGATGCCGCCGAGCAGCACCACAGTGTCCAGATAGACGTGCGGATTGAGCAGCGACAGTGCCAGCACGGTGGACGCCGCGCCGAGCGCCGTCTGCGATTCGCCCTCGGACGCGTTCAGATGCCCCGGCCCGCGCCACGCCGCGAGAAACGCGCGCAAGCCGTACAGGAACACGAAGATCGCGCCCGCCCAGCGAATCACGTCGAGCAGAAAAGGCGCACGCGCGATGAGCGCGCCCATTCCGCCGACGCCGAGCCCGATCAGCAGCACGTCGATGAACGCGCAGATCGATACGACGATGCCCACGTGTCTGCGTTTCAAGCCCTGCCGCAAAACGAACGCGTTTTGCGCCCCGATCGCGACGATCAGGCTCGCGCCCAGCCCCGCGCCCGACAGATAACTCGCAAAATCTCCCGTCATTCAGCGTCCGGCTGCTCTGCGGGCGCGGCGCGCCGGAATGCATCGAGCTGATCGGCGTGATCGGCGATGCGCTCGATCGTCGGAAAACGGCTCACGTCGATGCCGAAGCGCCGCGCGTTGAACACCTGCGGCACGATGCACAGATCCGCGACGGTCGGCGTGTCGCCGAAAGTCAGCGCGCCCACCCGCTTATCGGCGGCGAGGCGCTTTTCGAGCGATTCGAAGCCGGTCTCGACCCAATGCCGGTACCACGCGTCCTTCGTCTCGTCGGGCACTTTCACCGTGTGCTTCAGGTACTTGAGCACGCGCAGATTGTCGAGCGGATGAATCTCGCACGCGACCTGCATCGCCACCGAGCGCACGAACGCCCGATCGGACGGGCTTTTCGGCAGAAGCGCGGGCTCGGGATGCGTCTCCTCCAGATATTCGATGATCGCGAGCGACTGCGTGAGCACGTCGTCGCCATCGACGAGCGCAGGCACGATGCCGTCGGGATTCACCGCGCGATAGGCGGGCTTGAGCTGCTCGCCGCCGTCGCGCAGCAGATGGATCGGCGCGTACTCGTAGTCGAGCCCTTTCAGATTCAGCGCGATGCGCACGCGATACGCCGCCGAGCTGCGGAAATAGCTGTAGAGCTTCATACGACGCGCACCGAAAATTCGCCGATGCCTTCCACGCCGCCCTTCAGCAAATCGCCCTTCACGACCGCGCCGACGCCCTCGGGCGTGCCGGTGAAGATGAGATCGCCGGGGAAGAGCTCGAAGAGCGTCGACAGATAAGCGACCGTCTCGCCGACCGACCAGATCAGTTGCGAGATGTCCGAGCGCTGCTTTTCCTCGCCGTTGACGGAGAGCCATATCGCGCTCTTTTCCAGATGGCCGACTTTCGACACGCGGTGAATCGGACCGATAGGCGCGGAGCGATCGAAGCCCTTCGCGGTGTCCCACGGGCGGCCGAGCTGCTTCGCTTCGGCTTGCAGGTCGCGGCGCGTCATGTCGAGGCCGAGGGCGTAGCCGTAGACGTAATCCAGCCCTTTATCGGCGGGAATGTCCTTGCCTTGCTTGCCGATGGCGGCGACGAGCTCCATCTCGAAGTGCAAATTTTTCGTTTGCGACGGATACGGGAATTCGCCCGTCGAGCCCGGCGCAACGTACAGCACGGCATCGGCGGGCTTGCTGAAGAAGAACGGCGGCTCGCGGTCCGGATCGTGGCCCATTTCGCGCGCGTGGGCTTCGTAGTTGCGGCCGACACAATAGATGCGGCGCACGGGAAACTGCTCGTTCGAACCGTCGATGGGCACGGCCGCTGCCGGCGCCGGAGGAAACACGTAACTCATCCCGCTCTCCTGTTGCTGTTTTTTGATGTACAGATTGATGGACGAATGCGCTGGCGTGGACGGCCGGCGAGAAAGTCGAGTTTAACGCGCGCGCATAAATCGTGGCGAGGCCTGCAAGGCTTGCGCGGCGCGGCTTTGCGAGCTTTCGCCGAGCCTTCGCTGTGATGCGTGACACCGGCTCGATCGTAAGCTCAGGACGAGATCCGCGCGAAACGTTCGGCCGCCGCAGCTTGCCAGCGCCCGTCAAATGCGGTACTCAATAACCTCCTGCACCTTGAAACGCGCGGTGGCATCGCTCCCGTTACGGAAATGAGCGCCCGATCCACGCATCCCCTTTCCGATGACCGAATCCGCTTCCCCCACTTTCGCCTGTGCACGCTACATCAAGGAAATCGGCCGCGGGCCGAACGGCGCACGCGCCCTCTCCCGCGATGACACCTACGCGCTCTACGAAGCGATGCTCGAAGACCGCGTCCCCGAGCTCGAACTCGGCGCGGTGCTGCTCGCCTATCGCGTGAAAGGCGAAACATCGGCGGAGCTCGCCGCGATGCTTTCTGCCGCGCATCGCTCGTTCGAGCCGCTGCACGTGCAGGACGGACGCGAGCACGCGCGACCCGTATCGATTCCAAGCTATAACGGCGCGCGCAAGACGCCGAACCTCGTGCCGCTCTTGTCGCTTCTGCTCGCGCGCGAAGGCGTGCCGGTGCTGGTTCACGGCGTCATCGAAGATCCCGGCCGCGTGACGAGCGCTGAAATCTTCACGGAACTCGGCATCGCGCACGCGGCTTCGCACGATGAAATCGAAGACAGCCTCGCGTCTCGCCGTCTCGCTTTCGCGCCGATCACCGTGCTGGCGCCCAAGCTCGCACGCCTGCTCGCGCTCCGGCGACGCATGGGCGTGCGCAACTCGACGCATACGCTAGTGAAGATTCTTCAGCCGTTCGCGGACCCGGGTTTGAGGCTCGTCAACTACACGCATCCGGAATATCGCGAGAGCCTGACGGGATTGCTATCCGAACATCCCGACGCGGCGGCGGGCGGCGCGCTGCTCGCGCGCGGCACCGAAGGCGAAGCCGTTGCGGACACGCGCCGCCAGGTCCAGGTCGACTGGTTTCACGACGGCCGCGTCGAAACGCTGATCTCGCCGGAGCACTCGCAACCGCACGCGCCGCACATCGATCTTCCCGAAGCGCTCGATGCCGCGACCACCGCGCGCTGGATCGAATGCGTGCTGCGCGGCGACGTGCCGGTGCCGCCCGCAGTGGCGCGCCAGGTGGAAGTTATCGCTGAAACCGTGCGAAAGCCGATCGCCGATCAGACAAACCCCATTTGACACGGTATTCAACGCTGGTTTAAAGTCGAACGCATGAGCTTCACCCAGTCCTCCTCCCTCCGAATTATTTCGGGCCGCCTAGCGCGGCCCCTATCGCTACGTCTAGCGTAAGTCGCCAGACGTAGCGCCGCGCGCTGCAAAGCGCGTGGTCCTCCCGCAGTGTCCTGTAGTTCCTTTTCTTACCACCTGTAGTCGTCAGCTTTTCGTTCGCGCATCCCGCGAAACGAAAACGCGAGGGTCACATGCACGCTGCTTCGCGCACGTTCACGTTGGTCACAGGCGTCACCGTCGCTGGTGATTCGTGTGAACGCGCGCGCGGCTTGGTCTTTCGTGCATTCCGCCACGCCCGGCCAGCCGCCGGACACGGACTCTCTCGCAGGCGCTACGCAAACCGTCCGAAGAGAGATCGACGATCATGATGCCGAACCCCGCCGAGAAATACCGCCCGTTTCCGCAAGTCCGTCTGACTGGCCGCCGCTGGCCGACCCGCACGATCGAGAAGGCGCCCATCTGGATGAGCACCGATCTGCGCGACGGCAACCAGTCGCTGATCGAGCCGATGAGCATCGCGGCGAAGCTCGAGTTCTTCGAGATGCTGGTGAAAATCGGGTTCAAGGAGATCGAGGTGGGGTTTCCGTCGGCATCGCAGACGGATTTCGATTTCGTGCGCAAGTTGATCGACGAAAAGCGCATTCCGGACGACGTGACCATCGAAGTGCTCGTGCAGTCGCGCCGCGAACTGATCGAGCGCACGTTCGAAGCCGTCGAGGGCGCGCGCAAGGTGATCGTGCATCTCTATAACGCAATCGCGCCGTCGTTCCGCAAGATCGTGTTCAATCAGTCGAAGGAAGACGTGAAGGCGCTGGCGGTCGAAGGCACGCGCATCATCAAGGAATGCGCAGCAGCACGGCCGGACACGCATTGGATCTATCAATACTCGCCCGAGACCTTCAGCATGACGGAGCTCTCGTTCGCACGCGAAGTGTGCGACGCCGTCGCGCAAACCTGGCGTCCGACGCCCGATCACAAAATGATCGTGAATCTGCCCGCGACGGTCGAAGCCGCCATGCCGAACGTATTCGCCGACCAGGTCGAGTGGATGGACCGCAACATGGGCTATCGCGACAGCATCGTGCTGTCGGTTCATCCGCATAACGATCGCGGCACGGCGGTCGCGGCGGCGGAAATGGCGGTGCTCGCGGGCGCGGACCGCATCGAAGGCTGTCTTTTCGGCAACGGCGAGCGCACCGGCAACGTCGATCTCGTCACGCTCGCGATGAATCTCTACACGCAGGGCATCGATCCGGGCCTCGATTTCTCCGATATCGACGCCGTGCGCCGCGTCGTCGAGCGCTGCAATCAGATTCCGGTGCATCCGCGCCATCCTTACGCGGGCGATCTCGTGTTCACGGCGTTTTCCGGCTCGCATCAGGACGCGATCCGCAAGGGTTTTGCGCAACGCGTGCCCGGCACCGTGTGGGAAGTGCCCTATTTGCCGATCGATCCGGCCGATCTCGGCCGCAGCTACGACGCCGTCATCCGCGTGAACAGCCAGTCCGGCAAGGGCGGCTCGACGTATCTGCTCGAACGCGGGCTCGGCTTCACGCCGCCGCGTCGCGTGCAGATCGAATTCAGCCACGCCGTTCAGAAAGTGACCGATACGTCCGGCGCCGAAATCAGCGGCGAAGCGATCTGCGAACTCTTCAGGCGCGAATATTTCGACGCGGGCGGACCGGTATCGCGCGTCGATGCGTCGACGCTCGCGGTGTTCGGAAGGCGCGTCGCGGTTTCTCCCGCAGCGAGCGCGGCAAGCGGCGATGCCTACGCACGGACGGTCGCGGCGGCGCTCGATGTCGATGCGACCGTCAACTGGTTCGAGACGGCCGTCACGGCGAGCGGCGACACCGCGGCTTTCGTCGGCTGCCGGGTCGGCGATGGCCCGACGCGCTTCGGCGTCGCGGTGCATGCGAATCCGGCGCTCGCGGTCGCCGATGCGGTCGTGAGCGCTGTGAATCGATCGGGACGGATCGCGCAGAGCGTGGAGAGCGTGCGGCAGGGGCAGGACGAGGCAGCCCTCGAAGCCTGAGGACGGCGCGCGTGGCTATTCGAGGGCCACGCGCGTTGCCTGCAGCGCGAGCAGTTGCCACTGGCCTTCGGTCTGGACATGCACGGCGGTGTAGGCGATCGGAAAGAGCAGCGCGCCGTTCTTCGACTCCATTTCCACCAGCGCGCGGCCCGACACCAGACACGTATCGCGGCCGGCAGGCAGCACATCCTGCGACTGGATCTCGATCTGGCGATAGCGGCGCCGGCCCGCGGTGATGGCGTCGATGAACTGACGCTTTGTCTCCCGTTTGCCGTTCGTGTGCACGTAGCTGACGTTTTCGGCCAGCAGCGCGTCCAGCGCCACGCCATCGCCCTCGACCATCGCACGGAAGCGATCGCGCTCGAGGCCGCGTATGGCCTCAATGGTTTTTGCCGGCATCTGTCCATTCCCCTTGTGTCGAGGATCCGATGCGCCGGCGCCTCGTCAGAAGTTGTATTGCAGATATAGCTGGCTGAAATTTATACCAGGATTCGGCTCTTTGATACCCGCGTTCGAAAGATGCTGGTACCGAAAGCCCGCCTGATAGCTCTGCTTCTCGCCGAAGATCATGCCGACGCCCACCACGTCCGAGAACTGGAATGCCGTCGATGCTGTGAAAAACGGCGTGATGCGCGCGTGCGACAGCAGCCGCACACCGACGCCGATCTCGATGAACGGCCGGAAGTAGCCCGAACTCTTCACGAACCGCAACATCGGCGTAACGCCGAATTCCCAGATATCCGGGTTGGTGGCGTAGTCCAGGGTGGAGTGCCAGTACCCCACGTGCCCTTCGCCGAGCAGCGTGAAGTGATATCCGCCGATTTCCCACCACGTCAGATTCGGGTCCCAGACCAGGCCGAGATCGGCTTTCTTGAAGTCGCGGTTGGACACGCCGCCTCCGATCTGAACGCCGAACCGGTCGGCATGTGCCGCCGCCGACGCCATGCCGAGCGCCGCGCAAATAGACAGGCGCACCAGCGGGCGATGCCAGGAAAGCTTGTTTTTCTGCATGAGCACCCCATTTACTCGCAAGACGGGCGTGTTTTCATCGAGGATGTTGTTGGCCGATTCTAGTGATCTTTTGACACATTTGCAGGAATCGCAACAGCACGCCGCATTTTGTTGAATTTTCTTTCGCCGCAGCGCACAAGAGAAGTAACCGATTCGAAAGCGAGCACCGAAACGGCACGTATTTCCCATCGACACGCAACAGTCTGTCCTATCACTCCCGCAAATACGATAGTTTTTGTGGGAACTCCCACATTGCCCTTCGCTCTAACACTTAGCACTCGCTGAACCGGAGTGCTAAGATCGTGTCTGACTTGCGCCGCCATTAAGCGGCACGCGAATTGTTGATAAGGAGCTTATGAGCGTGACCCATGCGATGACCCTTCCGAATGTTTTGAGCTCGGCACCTGCCAAGGGATCTTCGGCAGGCGCGCTGACGTACGCACAATCGTCGATGCTGACCGGCCAGATCGGCAACATCGACTCATACATACAAGCAGTGAACCGCATTCCTATGCTGTCGCAGGCAGAGGAACGTCAGTACGCCACCGAATTCCGCGAACACGGCAATTTGAACGCGGCGCGCCAGCTCGTGCTTTCGCACCTGCGCCTCGTCGTGTCGATCGCCCGCAACTATCTGGGCTACGGCCTGCCGCACGCGGATCTGATCCAGGAAGGCAACATCGGTCTGATGAAGGCGGTGAAGCGCTTCGACCCGGAGCAAAACGTGCGCCTGGTGTCGTATGCGATGCACTGGATCAAGGCCGAGATCCACGAGTACATCCTGCGCAACTGGCGCATGGTGAAGGTCGCCACGACCAAGGCGCAGCGCAAGCTGTTCTTCAACCTGCGCAGCCACAAGAGCAGCCATTCGGCGTTCACGCCGGATGAAATCGAGGGTCTCGCCAGCGAGCTGAACGTGAAGCGCGAGGAAGTCGCGGAGATGGAAACGCGCTTGTCGGGCGGCGACATCGCACTCGAAGGCCAGGTCGAGGACGGCGAGGAAGCGTTCGCGCCTATCGCCTATCTGGCCGACTCACACAACGAGCCGACCAACGTCATCGCCGCACGCCAGTTCGACAAGCTGCAAAGCGACGGCCTCGCCGACGCGCTCGAGTCGCTGGACGAGCGCAGCCGCCGCATCATCAAGGCGCGCTGGCTCGACGTGCAGGACGACGGTTCGGGCGGCATGACGCTGCACGAACTGGCCGACGAGTTCGGCGTCTCAGCGGAGCGTATTCGCCAGATCGAGGCGAGCGCGATGAAGAAAATGCGTTCGGCGCTGCACGACTACGCGTAATTCCTGACGTTGCCGTCGCAGAAATTGCGAAGCCCGCCGTCGATGAGACGGCGGGCTTTTTCTTTTGGCTCTGCGCGGAAAAACAAACGGCGCCCGCAGGCGCCGTTTGCTTGAAACATCGACTACCGCATCACGCCGGCATCGGTGCAGCGCCGCCGCCGTTGGCCGACAGGCGCGTCGACAGTTGCGCTGCGTAACGCTGCGCCGCCGCGCCCACGACGATGTGGAACGTATCGGCCGAAACCCACGCCACATCCAGCGAAGACAGACGCTGCTTATCCACCGACGACGGATCGCGCACTACGACGCGCAGGCGCGTCGCGGCGACTGCGTCGAGCGATACGACATTGGTCGCGCCGCCGAACACCGCGAGCCAGCGGAACGGGTCCGGATCGAGCGGGCCGGGCGTCTGATCGACGCTCGTTGCCGCCGCCACGGGTTGTGCCGAGTGCGCCGGCGTGGACGATGCCGGCGTCGCGCCGCGCGTCGACGAATGCTCGAGCTCGGTGCGGATTTCATCGGCGATCAGGTCCGCTTCCGGCCCGATGATCACCTGCACGCTGGTCGCGCCGCGCTTCAGCACGCCACGCGCGCCGATGCTCTTCAACTGCGGTTCCGACACTTTCTCCGTATCCGCCACCGACAGACGCAGACGCGTCGTGCAGGCATCGACGAGCGTCAGATTGGACGCGCCGCCGAGCGCCGCGATGTACTTCGCAGCGCGCGTATTCGACGCGGACACGGCCACCGAGCCCGGAAGCGGAGGGATCAGGCCGCCTTCGACCGTGGTATCGACATCAGTTTGCGCGTCGGTCGTGGCCGGCTCGCGGCCCGGCGTCGCCATGTTGAACTTGCGGATGAAGAAGCGGAACAGGCCGTAGTAGATGACGAAGTAAATCACGCCGATCACGAGCGCCAGCCAGCCGCGCTGCGACAGGCCGTAGTTCAGCACGTAGTCGATGGCGCCCGCCGAGAACGTGAAGCCCAGATGGATGCCGAGCGCCGAGCAGATCGCGAGCGACAGGCCCGTCAGCACCGCGTGGATCGCGTAGAGAACCGGAGCGAGGAACATGAAGCTGTATTCGATCGGCTCGGTCACGCCCGTGAGGAACGCAGTCAGCGCCATCGAGAACAGCAGGCCGCCGACGACCGCGCGGCGGTCCTTCGGCGCTTCATGGAACATCGCGAGACAGGCAGCCGGAAGGCCGAACATCATGATCGGGAAGAAGCCGGTCATGAAGCCGCCTGCGGTCGGATCGCCCGCGAAGAAGCGATGCAGGTCGCCGTGCACGACTGCGCCGCCGCCGACAGGCGTGTACGAGCCGAACACGAACCACGCAAGCGAGTTGATGATGTGATGCAAGCCCGTGACGAGCAGGATGCGGTTCAGCACGCCGAATACGAAGGTGCCGAGTGCGCCCGCTGTCGTGAGCCAGTTGCCGGCCGCGTCGATCGCGCCCTGCACCGGCTGCCACACGTAGCCGAAAATAATGCCGAGTATCAGACACGCGACGCCGGTGACGATCGGCACGAAGCGCTTGCCGCCGAAGAACGCCAGATACTCGGGCAGCTTGATGTCCTTGTAGCGGTTGTACAGGTAGCCGGCCACCATACCGGCGATGATCCCCGACAGCACGCCCATGTTGAGCTTGTCGTTGATGTCCTTCATCACGGCCACTTCGATGAGATAGCCGATCGCGCCGGCAAGACCCGCCGTGCCGTTGTTGTCTTTCGCGAAGCCCACCGCGACGCCGATGGCGAAGAGCAGCGGCAGGTTGGTGAAGATCGCGTCGCCTGCGTCGGCGATCATCTTGATGTTGAAGACATCGGGCTGGCCGAGACGCAAAAGCAGGCCGGCCACCGGTAGCACGGCGATCGGCAGCATCAGGGCACGGCCCAGGCGCTGCATCTTTGCAAACGGATTGGCGTACATCGGGTTCTCCAAAAATATAAGTCTTGTCGTTACTGCTTCGGGATTTGCTGAAAGGCTTCCACGAAATCAGCCAAAGGACGGACGGTTAGTCCTGCGGCCAGATTTCGCGGCTTGCCGCTCTTACTGCCTGTGCCGATTCGAGCGCGAGGCAATCCTCGGCGCGCTGACGGCAAAGCTGGTAATCGAGATTGCGCACGCGCGCCTTGATGCCGGGCACCGACACCGGATCGACCGACAACTCGGTCACGCCGAGGCCGACGAGCAAAGGCGCCGCGACCGGATCGCCGCCGAGCGCGCCGCACACGCCGACCCACTTGCCGTGTTTCTCCGCGCCCTGCACCGCCGCCTTGATGAGACGTAGCACGGCCGGATGCAGGCCGTCGGATTGCGCGGCGAGATCGGGCTGGCAGCGGTCCATCGCGAGCGTGTACTGCGTGAGATCGTTGGTGCCGATCGAGAGAAAGTCCGCGTGCTTCGCAAGCTGATCGGCGAGGAGTGCCGCCGACGGCACTTCGATCATCACGCCGACTTCGATCGGCTCGGTGCGGCCCGCTTCGCGCGCCAGTTCGTCGATGCGCTTCCTAAGGCGCTGCAACTCGCCTGAATCGGTCACCATCGGCAGAAGAATTCGCACGGCGCCGAGCGGCTTCACGGCGAGCAGGCCGCGCAATTGGTCGTCGAGCAGATCGGGACGCACTTGCGCGAGCCGGATGCCGCGCAGACCGAGCGCGGGGTTTTCTTCGGGCGGCAGCGTCAGATAATCGACTTCCTTGTCCGCGCCGACATCGAGCGTGCGGATGATCGCGGTGCGACCCTGCAACGCATCGACGATGCCCTGATAGCTTTGCGCGTGCTCGTCGACCGTCGGCGCCGACTGGCGATGGATGAAAAGCAGTTCCGTGCGCAACAGGCCGACCGCGTCCGCGCCGTTTTCGACGGCGGCCTTCGCGTCGTCGAGCGTCGCGATGTTCGCGGCGACTTCGATCGCGCGGCCATCTTTCGTCGATGCCGCTTCCCGCGACAGCTTGCGGTTCGCCTCGCGCACGTTCGCGAGACGCTCGCGTTCGGCGCGTGCGCGCTCGACGTCGACTTGCGTCGGTGCATGCTCGAAGCGGCCCGCCGAGGCATCGACGACGACTTGCGTGCCTTCGGGAATCGCTTGAAGCGCATCGCCGATCGCGACGAGCGCCGGAATGCCGATCTGACGCGCGATGATCGCCGCATGCGAGGTCGCGCCGCCGCGCGCCATCACGAGCGCGGTGACGCGCGTGCGGTCGATCGACGAAAGATCCGACGGCGTGAATTCGGTCGCAGCCAGCACCGCTTCGGGCGGCAGTTCGCGCGCCGCCGTGTTGGTGAGACCGAGCGCGCGCAGTACGCGCTTTTCGATATCGCGCAGGTCGGCCGCGCGCTCGGCGAGCAGATCGTCCTGCACGTTCGAGAGCAGCGTGATCTGAGCGCGGATCGCCTCGCGCCACGCGAAGCCCGCGCTTTTGCCGAGACTGATGAGATCGCGCGCGGCGTCGACGAGCGTCGGGTCTTCGAGCAGCACGCGATGTACCGCGAAAATGCCCGCTTCGCCGACCGCGCCGCGCTGCGACGCGGTGCGCACGGTTTCGCCGAGTTCGGCATCGACTTGCGCGATGGCTTTATCGAGCGCACGGCTTTCCGCTGCCGACGAACCGTTTGCCTGTTCGGGCGGCACGATCTCCTGATCGTCCCAGCGCACGAGCTTGCCGACCGCGATGCCCGGCGACGCGCACACGCCCGCGAGCGTGTTCGGCGGCAGCGGCTCACCCGATGCGGCTGCCTTCGCAACCGGCGCAGGCGACTTCTGACGCGCGGGCGTCTCTTCGACTTCGCCGTGCGCGGCGCGCAGCAATTCGACGGCGACCGCTTCGACCGCTTCTTGCGCCTGCGAGCCGATACCGACCAGTTCGATGGTCGCGCCTTCGCCCGCGCCGAGACCGAGCAGACCGACGACGCTTTCGACGGGCGCCTTCTTGCCTTCGTAACGCACTTCGACTTTCGCGTCGAAACCGCGCGCGGCTTCACGCGCCCTCGCGGCCGGACGCGCATGCAAACCGCCCGCGTGCGCCAATGTCAGACTGCGGCGCGCCTCTTCGAGCACCACCGCGCCGCTGCGCGCCGTTTCCGCCTTTTCACCGTGTTTGGCGCGCAGAACCAGCAGTCGCGCACCCGCTTTCAGCACGCCGCGGCCGGCGCGTTCGGTGACGTCGAAGGCATCGCCGTTCGCGATAGCGATCACCGAGACGAGGCTCGGCGCGTGCTGCGCGACGTAATCGGCGTTGAATTCGATCAAAGGCTGACCGGCGCGCACCGTCGCACCCTGCTCGACCAACGGCGCGAAGCCTTCGCCGCCCAGCTCGACCGTGTCGATGCCGATATGCACCAGAATCTCCGCGCCTTCCTTCGTGCGCAGCGTCACCGCGTGATGCGTGCGCGCGAGATGCGTGATGGTGCCGTCGCAGGGTGAAACGAGCACGTTATCGAGCGGATCGATGCCGATGCCATCGCCGAACATGCCCTCGGCGAACACGGGATCGGGCACATCGGCGAGCGGCACGATGGGGCCGGTGAACGGCGCGAGCAACACGACGTCGTTCGGGTTATCGATGGAATGATTCAACAGGGACTCCTCGGCACGGCGCATCGGCTATCTCACTCAATGGGTTTCGGTGACCTTGTTCAGGTGACGCGGCGCGTCGGGATTGCGCCCGCGCGCGGCGGCCAGACCCGCGGCCATCACATAGAACGAAAGAATCGCGGCGATCGGATCGAGCGCCGGGTGATCGGTCGCGACGAGCGGCAATTCCGCCTCCGCGACATCCTCGGGCGCTGCGAGCAGCACGCGCGCGCCGCGTGCGCGCATGTCGGCTGCAAGCTGGACGAGGCCCGCCTGCTCCGGCCCGCGCGGCGCGAATACGAGCAACGGATAGTCCTTGTCGATGATTTCCATCGGGCCATGACGCACTTCCGCGCTGGAGAACGCTTCGGCCTGGATGCCCGAGGTTTCCTTCAGCTTGAGCGCCGCTTCCTGCGCGATGGCGAGACCGAGACCGCGCCCGATCACGATCATGCGGTCGACGTCCTTCAGTTCGTTCACGGCGCGCGTCCAGTCGAGCTTGCCCGCGGCGCGCAGCGCATCCGGGAGCGACTTCAGCGCGTTGAGCAGTTCGACGTCGCGCTGAACGTGCGCGATCACGATGGCCGACAGCGACAGCATCGCGATATAGCTCTTGGTCGCGGCCACCGACAGTTCCGGACCGGCGAGCAACGGCAGGAAGTATTCGCACGCGCTTTCGAGCGGCGAGCCGGTGACGTTGACAGCCGCGACCGTGAACGCGCCGGCCTGGCGTAGCGCCTGCATCGTGCCGACGAGATCGGGGCTCTTGCCCGATTGTGAAAACGCGACCGCGAGCTGGCCCGACACGCGCAACGGCGCCTGCTGGAGCGTCGCGACCGACATCGGCAGCGAGGCGACCGGCACGCCGATGCGGCTCATCGTCAGGCTTGCGAAATAACTGGCGGCGTGATCGGAACTGCCGCGCGCGACCGTCAGCGCGACATTGCGCGGCTGCTCCTTGAGCTTGTCCGCGAGCGCTTCGATGCGCGAGGTATCGGCGAGCTGGGCCGCGACGACGTCGGCGGACTCCAGCGCCTCATTAAGCATATTCGACAATTGATTCTCCTTCGACATACGTGGCGGTCAGCGCGTGTTCCCGGTCGAGTACGACGAGATCGGCCCATGCGCCGCGCGCGATGCGGCCGCGATCTTCGAGCCCGAGATAGTCGGCGGGATAGCGCGAAAGGCGATTCGAGACGTCCGCGAGCGGAATGCCCAGCGAGACGAGATTGCGCAGCGCCTGATCCATCGTCAGGGTGCTGCCGGCGAGCGTGCCGTCCGCGAGACGCACGCCGCCCATGCATTTGGTGACGTGCTGGCTGCCGAGGCGATATTCGCCGTCGGGCATGCCGGCCGCCGACGTGCTGTCGGTCACGACGTACAGACGCGGGATCGCGCGCATCGCGGCGCGGATCGCGCCCGGATGCACGTGCAGCAGATCGGGGATGAGTTCGGCGTATTCGGCATGCGCGAGCGCCGCGCCGACCATGCCGGGGTCACGGTGATGCAGCGGCGACATCGCGTTGAACAGATGGGTGAAGCCACGCGCGCCGTGTTTGAGCGCGTTGACGGCGTCGTCGTAGGTGCCGAGCGAATGGCCGAGCTGCACGCGCACGCCGCGCGCGGCCATCTCCGCGATGATGTCCAGATGCCCGGAGATTTCCGGCGCGATCGTGACAACGCGGATCGGCGCGAGTTCGAGGTACTTCAGCACTTCGTCGCGCACCGCGACGGCGGCCGCGTCGGGCTGCGCGCCGAGCTTGCCCGGATTGATGTACGGGCCTTCCAGATGCACGCCGAGCATGCGCGCGCCGCCCGCTGCGCGTTGCTTCGCCTGTTCGCCCAGGCCCGCGACGACGGCCATGAGTTCGTCGCGCGGCGCGGTCATCGTGGTGGCGAGCAGGCTCGTGGTGCCGTGTTGCGCGTGCTGGCGGGCGACGGTGTCCGCCGCGTCGCCGCCTTCCATGATGTCGCGCCCGCCGCCGCCGTGCACGTGAAGGTCGATGAAGCCGGGCAGGATGTACGGCGCGTCGTTCGCGAGCGGATCGGCGATATGGCCTTCGAGCGCCGTCACGCGGCCGTTCTCGAAGCGGACGGTTCCGTGGATCCAGCCGTCGGTCGTGAGTATGTTTCCTTTCAGCATGAAGTTCTCTGGAAGTACGCGATGCTTGGGGTGAGGTTCAGCGCCGTCCGCGCCGTGCTGCGAGCAGGCTTTCGTTAGAAAGATGCGAACGGCTTCCTTGGGTCCTCTGGTTCTGTTTTCCGCTCTCGTGATGCTCTTTACGTGATGCGCGTCTGTGCCGACGCTTATCGATGCAGCTCCGCGACGAAGTCGTAGTAGTCGTCGCGACAGTAGGTGTCCGTCAATTCGATCGCGCGCTGATCCGCCGAATAGCCGATGCGCGTGATCACGAGGAGCGCCGCGCGCGGCGCCACGCCCATCAGCCGCGCGATCTCGGCGCCCGCGTTCACCGCGCGGAAATGTTGCAGCGCCCGCACCACCGACGACCCGTTCTCCTCCAGATAGCGATAAAGCGATGCACCGATCGCCAGCGGGTCCGGCACGACGGCGACGGGCAAGGCGGAATGCTCGACCGCCATCACGATGCCGTCCGCGCGCCGCAGCCGCCGCAGACTTGCAACGGCCGCGCCCGGTGGCAGACCCAGACGCACGGTTTCGTCGCGATTCGCTGCGCGCAGTCCGCGATCGAGCCAGATCGAGTCAGGCGTGAAGCCGCGCTGCTCCATCTTTCGGGTGAAACCGGTCAGCCGGGACAGCGGATCTTCGACGCGCGGCGTAATGAAATTACCCGCACCGCGCACCCGCCGGATCAACCCCTGCTCGACGAGCAGCGCGATGGCCTTTCTCGCCGTGATCCGCGATACCCCGACTCCCTCCGACAACGTGCGCTCCGAAGGCAGCGCCTCGCCGGCCGTCCAGTTGTCTGCATGAATCGCCGCTGCCAGACGCGAGGCCAACTGAAGGTAAAGCGGCGTATCGCTTCGTGCGTCAGGTCTCAAAGGCTCCCAGCGATGGTCCATCGAATGCTCTCACCAGCCGAATTGGAGCCCATTATATAACCAACATAATACCAGTCAATTCTAAGAGACGACTTGAGAACAAACGTCAAAATACTATACAAATCAATAGGTTGTCGCGTATTTACTGCGCTAGCCACGAGGACCTTCGCCATCGGGAATTACCCGTATGAACGATCCAGTTGCCGAATTGGTCCTTTGATTGCCAACTTACCCATTTTTCGGGCATTTTCGTATTCGCACGGTCGTGCTTCTTTGGCACAATGTACCCATTAGTTCGGAATCAAAATTAAATTTCAACAAAACTTTGAGAGACTCACACGATGGGCAGTTCTGATCCGGGCCGGGCCGTCGAAGCGGTGCGCCGCTTCAACCGTTTTTATGCACGCCATACGGGCGCGCTTCACGAGCGGCTGCATAAAAGCTGCTTTTCGTTAACTGAAGTGCGGATCCTGCACGAGCTTGCGCACGGGCGCGCCACCACGGCGGCCGACCTGTCACGCAACCTGGGTCTGGACACGGGCTATCTGAGCAGGCTCATCAACAACTTCCAGAAGCTCGGTCTGGTCATACGGCGAAAGAATGAGGCGGACGGCCGCGCCCATCTGTTGCGGATCACGGCCGAGGCAAAAGCGCAGGTCGATGAGATCGACCTTCACGTTTCTGCCGAAACCGCCACGCTGCTCAAGCGGCTGACGGCTGCCGAAATCGATCAGCTTTGCACGGCGATGGCGGACGTCGAGCGGCTGCTCTCACCGGTGCATACCGACGGCGAGACGCGGCTGCGCGTGCCGCGAGGTGGCGACTTCGGCTGGATGATCGAGCGCCATGCGCATCTCTATTCCGGCGAAAAGCCCAAGCTTTTCAGTGAGGCCTATGCGGCGAAGATGGTGTCGGGCTTCCTCTTCGCGATGCAGGTGAATACGCCGCGCATCGCATGCTGGGTTGCGGAACAGGCGAACGCGACACGCGTCGGCGCCGCCATACTCACGGCAGAATCCGAGCGTCGGGCACGTATCGAATTGCTGTTCGTCGAACCGGGTGCGCGCCGGCGGGGACTCGGCGGGCAACTCGTCGCGGCATGCACGAACTTCGCGCACGGCGCGCGTTACGATCAGGTGACCTGCCGGCTCGAGGCATCTCAGGAAGATCTGTGCGCGCTGTTCCTGCGAACCGGCTTCACCGCTACGCAGGACGGGCCGGGCATCCTGTGGCAAAAAGAGCTGCAGCCGATTTGCGTCGACTGAACCGCTTCGCCATGAAAAACGGCGTCCCGAGGGACGCCGTTGAGGCTACCGCGCGCGATCGCTCTCTCAGAACGAAGGCACAACCGAGCCCTTGAACTCGCTCTTGAGGAACTGACGCACGTCTTCGGACTGGTAAGCCGCGACCAGCTTCTTCACCCACGGCTGATCCTTGTCCTTCGCGCGCACGGCGATCAGGTTCGCGTACGGGCTATGAACGTCCTCGAGCGCGATTGCATCCTTCGTGGGTTGCAGGCCTGCCGCAAGCGCGAAGTTCGTGTTGATCGCGGCAACATCGACATCGGCGAGTGTGCGCGGCAACTGCGCGGCATCGAGCTCGACGAGCTTGACCTTCTTCGGATTTTCCGCCACGTCGAGTGCCGTCGCGTTGTTGCCGTTCGTGCCGGCGCCCGGCTTCAGCTTGATTACGCCCTGGCTTTGCAACAGCAGAAGCGCGCGATTTTCGTTCGACGGATCATTCGGCACTGCAACCTTTGCGCCTTGCGGCAAGTCTTTCAGCGACTTCAGCTTCTTCGAGTACACGCCGAGCGGCGAGATGTACGTGAGACCGGCGTTCACGATCTTGTAGCCGCGCTGCTTGACCTGGCTATCCAGATACGGCTGGTGCTGAAAGCTGTTCGCGTCGAGATCGCCGGCATCGAGCGCGGCGTTCGGCTGCACGTAGTCGTTGAACTCGATCACCTTCACGTTCAGTCCTTCGCGCTTCGCGACCTTCTGGACGACTTGCCAGATCTGCGCATCGGGGCCGCTGATCGTGCCGACCTTGATGACCTTGTCATCGGCGTGAGCGGCGAGGCTGGTGAACAAGGAGGCGGACGTCGCGACGGCGGCAATGGCTTTGAGCAAATTTCTGCGCTGCATGGTGTTCCTGTTTCGATGCGTTCTTGCTGCGGGATTCCGGTTTCGTGTTCGGTCAGTGATACGAACCGACGCGACGGATATTCGCACAGCGTTGGTGCGAGGGTAAATACAGAATGTTCATGTGAATATCACGCGCGGCAAGGGCGGATAAAATCGCGACACGAAGTCACAAATTCTTGCGCCGGAGGCAAGCGACATGTACGTGATCAACCTGCGATATACCGGCGCGCTCGCCGAAATCGATGATGCGCTCGACGCGCATCGTGTCTATCTCGAACGTTATTTCGCCGCGGGCGTTTTCGTCGTCGCGGGGCCGAAGGTGCCGCGCGAAGGCGGTGTCATTCTGGCATCGGGCATCGAACGCGAGCGGCTCGATGCGATCATCGCGGAAGATCCGTTCGCGAGGCAGGGACTCGCGCACTACGACATCATCGAATTCAAAGCGACGCGCCTCGCGCCGGGTTTGAATCTGCCCGAGCCGTCGGCTGGATAAGTGAATTGGAAAGCGGCCCTTGCTGACCGCTGTCGCGATCAGTCGACCAGCAGCTTCAGGTCGTGAACCCACGGATCGACGCCCTGCCCGTCGCGTGCGAAGAGACGCAGCTTGCCGTCCTTGTCGAACACGTAGCTGGCCGCGGTGTGGTCCATCGTGTAGTCGTCGGGCGTCTTGCCCTGCGACTTCGCGTAGTACACCCGAAAGTCCTTCGCGATCTGCGCGAGCTGCGCATCGTTCGCCGGCCGCAAACCGATATACGACGAGTTGAACGCGGCAACGTATTGGCCCAGCAGTTCGGGCGTGTCGCGCGCGGGATCGACCGTGACCATCAGCACCTGCACGTCCTTCGACTTGTCGCCGAGCTGCTGCATCGCCTGGGAGAGTTCGGCGAGCGTCGTCGGGCAGACGTCCGGACAATGCGTATAGCCGAAGAACAGCACGACCGCCTTACCCTTGAAGTCCGCGAGCGTGCGCGTCTTGCCGTGCGTGTCGGGCAGCGAAAAATCGGCGCCGAACTGCTTGTTGCCGGTGATGTCGAGGTTCTTGAACTCGGGCGCTTTCTCGCATGCGGCGAGCAGCGCGACCACGAACATCAGCGCGAAGATGCGACGAAGAGCAGCCGTCATGCGCCGATCACCGTGCGCACGTAATGATCGACGAGCAGCGCGCCGAACAGCAGCGACAGATACACGATCGAATAGCGGAAGGTCTTGCGCGCGAGCGCGTCCGAGTAGTCGCGGTACATCTTCCACGCATAACCGATGAACACCGCGCCGAGCGCGATGGCACTCGCCAGATACACCACGCCGCTCATGCCGGAGATATACGGCATCAGCGTGACGGCGAACAAGACGAGCGTGTACAGAAAGATGTTGAGCAGCGTGTATTTCTCGCCGTGCGTGATCGGCAGCATGGGCAGGCCGGCGTTCTCGTAGTCCTTGCGGCGATAGAGCGCGAGCGCCCAGAAATGCGGCGGTGTCCACACGAAGATGATCAGCACGAGAATCCACGCGTCGCCGGGCACCGTGCCCGTGACGGCTGCCCAGCCGAGCGCGGGCGGCATCGCGCCGGACGCGCCGCCGATAACGATGTTCTGCGGCGTGTAAGGCTTGAGCAACAGCGTATAGATAACCGCATAGCCGACGAACGTGGCGATGGTGAGCCACATCGTGAGCGGATTCGTGAACGTGTAGAGCGTCCACATGCCGATGCCGCCCAATATCGCGGAGAAGATCAGAATCTGCGTCGTGGTGATCTGCCCGCGCGCGGACGGACGCCACGCGGTGCGGCGCATCTTCGCATCGACTTTCTGTTCTACGAGGCAGTTGATCGCGAAAGCCGCGCCGGCCAGCAACCAGATGCCGACTGCGCCGCCGACGAGCTTGTCCCACGGCACCATGCCGGGCGTGGACAGAAACATGCCGATGACGGCGCAAAACACGGCGAGCTGCGTGACGCGCGGTTTCGTCAGCGCAAGATATTGCGAGACGCGGCTGCCGAAGTGGGAATGGAGTGTCGTGCTATCCATGAGAATGTGGAGTCACGCTGAAACGACGTCGCGCGCGGGAACTGCGGCGCGGCCGGGACGGCTTGAAGAGATTCGAAAGTTTAGCATAACGAGCAGCAGCAACAGGATCGCGGCCCCGCCGTTGTGGGCTACGGCGACCGGCAGCGGCCATTGCAGCACGATGTTCGACATGCCCGTCAGGAACTGGATCACGATCATCAACAATACGCCGTTCGCGGGCTTGCGCAGCGATTCGAATCGTCGCAGCCGCAAGGCGAGCCACAGCAGATACAGCACGACGACGACCGCAAACATGCGATGCGTCCAGTGAATCGCGACGAGCGCATCCTGCGAGATCACGTCGCCATCGCCGGTCATGCCGAGCGCGCGCCACAGATGGAAACCGTGCTCGAAGTTCATCGGCGGAATCCACTGGCCATTGCACAGCGGGAAGTCCGTGCAGGCGAGCACTGCGTAGTTCGTGCTGACCCAGCCGCCGAGCGCCACCTGCACGACGAGCAGGAGCAAGCCGAATGCCGCGGCGGGCATCCAGCGCGCGGCGGCAGAGTCGAGCGAGGGAATCGGCGTCATGCGCGCCGCGAGCCAGCCGAGCACGCCGAGCAGCGCGAGCCCGAGCAGCAGGTGCGTCGTGACGATGACCGGTTGCAGTTTCAGCGTGACGGTCCACGCGCCGAACGCGCCTTGCAGCAGGATGAGCAGCAGAATGCCCGTCGGCCACCACGGCGACACGTGCAGCGGGCGCTTCTTGATGCGCGCCGTCCACGCGATGATCACCTGCGCGATGATCAGCACGCCGATCGCCATTGCGAAATAGCGGTGCAGCATTTCGATCCACGCCTTCATCATGCTGACGGGACCGGTCGGCATCGCGTGATACGCGGCCGCGATCTGCGCATGCGCGACGAACGGCGACGATGTGCCGTAACAACCCGGCCAGTCGGGGCAGCCGAGACCGGAATCGGTCAGGCGCGTGAAGCCGCCGAACATGATGAGATCGAGCGTCAGAAAGGTCGTCAGCCAGACGAGCTTTCTGAATTTATCGTCATCGGCCTTGACCCAGACATACGACAGCGGCAGCAGCGCGACGCAGATGCCGATCAGACCCAATTGCAGCAGAAACATATTCGCTTACCTCAACCCGCGTTTATCCGATTCGCGACCACTTCAGCAACTTCGCCACATCCGCGTTGATCTTCTTGGGATCGGGGTTCTTCGGGAAGCGCATCATCAGATTGCCGTTCGGATCGACGAGAAAGATGTGATCCGTGAGCTTCGTGCCGTCATCGACGGGCAGCCACGCGGCGACCGCCTTCTCGTCGGTGACGAGCATGCGCGTGTCGGGCTGCGGATAGGCGGTCTTGATGACGTCGGAAACAGGCTTGTCATCGGTGCGCAGCCATACGTTCACGACGCGCTCGCGCTCGCCCGATTGCAGCGCACGCACCTGGCGCATGAAGTAGAGGCGCGTCGCGCATTGCTCGTCGCAGTCGCTGCCGTTGACGATGATCATCAGCCATTTGCCTTCGAGCGACTTGAACGGCAGGCTCTGCCCTTTTTCGTCGGTGACGACGAGTTGCGCGGGAATCGGCCGCTGCGGATCGATCAGCCTGCCATAGCTGGACGTGCCGCCCGCCGGCTTGAACACGTAGTACATCAGGTACGACGCGATCACCGGCGCGGCGCACACGAGCGCGAGCAGGAGCAGCATCCATCGGCCGCTGATCCACGAGCCTTTCGAGGCCGTGCGTTGCCGGGTGCGCGTCTTGTCTGCGTCGGCGGTGGAGCGTTGTGATTGCATCGGTAAGACTGCCTCTGTTCGGTCAAATTTCAGGCGTGGTGCTCGGCTTCGCCGTCGCTTACGTCGTCTTTCTTCGCGGCGCGGCGCGCGGCGTACAAGCCGAACGCGACGGCGGCCGCGGCCATGCCCCACCACTGCAACATGTAGCCGTAATTGCGCTCGACGCCGAGCGTCGGCGCGGGCCAGTCGCGCACGAGTCTGTCGCCGGTGTCGTTCGTCTGCTGGATCACGAACGGCTGCAGCGCGAGCCCGGTTTCCGCCGCATACGATTTGATGTCGAGATTCTGACGAATCTGCTCGTGCGCCGCCGATCCGCCATGCCCCAGCTCGTACGCCTGCGACGCATTCGCGCGCGCAATGCCCTTCACCTCGACGACGCCCTTCGGCGTCTCGTAGCGCTCGATGCCCGTGCGGTCCGCCATGTTGCGCGGCAGCCATCCACGATTCACGAGCACGTAGCCGCCGCCCTCGAGTTTAAGCGGCATCACGACATAAAAGCCCGGCTGGTCGTTATACGGACGATTGTCCAGATACACGACGCGCTCGGGCAGAAACACGCCGCGCGCCTCGACGCGATGAAATTCGATCGACTTGAGCGGCAACGGCTCCGTGCCGATCTCGCGCGCGGGCGCATTCTCGAAAGCGACGATCTGCGCGTTGAGCGCTTCCTTCTGATGCGCGCGGTCGCGCTGCCAGAAGCCGAGACGCACCGTCACCGCGACGACGATCAAAATCAGCAGCGTGGGCCAGAAGCGAATCTTCATATGCGCGGCATCCGCTGAGGCGCCGCACGGCGCATGGGATCGAGTGAGATAATGAGATGATCCAAATTAATACTGCTCACCGTTGTTCCTGAGCACAATCGCTGGCTGGTTTCATGCACATCATCGTTGCTATTGCATTCATCCTGATCATCGGCAGCCTGGGTTCGGCGCTCTATTTCATGATGACCGACCGGGGCAGGACGAAGCGGATGGTGTGGTCGCTCGCCATGCGCGTCGGGCTGTCCATTTCCCTCTTCCTCTTCATCCTGTTTGCGCACTGGATGGGCTGGATTCAATCGTCGGGCATTCCCATCGGACGCTGATCCCGACGATAACCCGCCGCGCGGGTTCGTCCCTACGAGACGTATTGTCGCGCCGCGGCACTTTCACGCTTCCGCTTCGCCAAGCGCCCCTTCAAACGACAACGCCGCCCCTTGGGACATCGAGGGCGGCGTGTTGGTCACTGCTTCTTTGCTCTCGGACCGGCGTCGCCGCCAGTCTTGCATCGCGGGCCGCGCAGTGCGCGCCCGCTTTCGATATTCCGCTTACAGCCAGTAGACGACGACGTACAGACCCAGCCACACGACGTCGACGAAGTGCCAGTACCACGCGGCGCCCTCGAACGCGAAGTGGTGCTCCGCCGTGAAGTGCCCCCGGATCAGCCGGATCATCACGACCGCCAGCATCGTGCCGCCCAGGAACACGTGGAAACCGTGGAAGCCGGTCAGCAGGAAGAACGTCGAGCCGTACACGCCGGAATTGAGCGTGAGGTTCAGCTCGTTGTACGCGTGGAAATATTCGTAGCCCTGGCAGAACAGGAAGATGATGCCAAGCAGAACCGTCGCGCCCAGCCAGATGATCGTCTTCTTGCGATGGTCTTCGCGCAGCGCATGGTGCGCCACGGTCAGCGTCGCGCCGGACGACAGCAAGAGCGCCGTATTGATGGTCGGCAGCGGCCACGGCACCATCGCGCGGAAGTGACCGACGAGCGCAGCGGGGCCGTTGTTCGGCCACACGGCGGTGAAGTCCGGCCAGATCAGCTTGTAGTCGAGGCTGCCGAGCTGATGCATCGCGATCGCGCGCGCGTAGAACAGCGCGCCGAAGAACGCGCCGAAGAACATCACTTCGGAGAAGATGAACCAGCTCATGCTCCAGCGGTACGACACGTCGACGCGCTTGCCGTACATGCCGCCTTCGGATTCGGAAATCGCGTCGCCGAACCAGTGCCACAGCACGAACAGCACGAACAGCAGGCCGATGAACGTGCCGGCCGGGCCCCACGTATGGCCGTTCACCCACGATGCCAGCGATGCGAGCATCACCAGCAGGCCGGTCGCGGCCATAACCGGATGCCGCGACGGATGCGGCACGAAATAGTACGGGCTCTCGTTTTGACCGCTCATTGTTGATTCTCCACTTCGATCCAGTTGCTTGAGTTTTCTTTCGACGCTGATGCTTCCAGCGTTCCGTCTATCCCACTACTGCGCGCACGATCAGCAGCAACACGACGATGAACAACACCGCGCCGATGATGCCCGCCGCGATGAGATGCAGCGGATTGAGCTGCGCCGCATCGCTCTCGAGGTCGGCCCGGCGGCGCACGCCGAAAAACGACCAGAACACTGCTTTCACGAGCTTGAGAAAGCCGCCCTTCCCGCGCGCGTCGTTCATCTTCAGTTCGCCGCCTGCTTCGGCGCATCCAGCTCGAAAAACGTGTACGACAAGGTGATCGTCTTCACGTCCTTCGGCAGCTTCGGATCGACGACGAACACGACCGGCATGCGCTTCGTTTCCTTCGGTGCGAGCGTCTGCTGCGTGAAGCAGAAGCATTCGATCTTGTTGAAATACTCGGTGGCCTGCTTCGGCGCGTAGCTCGGGATGGCCTGCGCCTTTACCGTGCGGTTCTGCTCGTTGGTCACCTCGTACATCACCGTCGTCACTTCGCCGGGGTGCAGATCGAGACTGTGCTGCTCCGGCTTGAACTCCAGCGGGCCGCGCGCGTTCGCGTCGAACTCGATCGAAATCGTGCGGCTCATGTCGACCTGCGTGTTCTTCGCCTCGCGCGCGCTGACGTCGCGCTGCACGAGATTGTTGATGCCGGTGATCTCACAGATCGCGCGGTACATCGGCACGAGCGCGAATCCGAAGCCGAACATCAGCGCGGCCACGACGAAGAGCTTCACCAGCATCGACCGGTTGAAGGACCGGTCGATATGCGAATTTTCCTGCGGAGTCGACACGTTGCTTTCCTACCCTCGCGACAACAGGTATTGCCTGACGACGATACCCAGAAAGAAGACGGCGGCAATCAACATCATGATGATTCCGAGCCGCTTGTTGCCCGCGCGTATTTCTTCGGGCGTGCGTCTTTTTTGTGGATCCGGGGCCATGCTTTCCTTGCTTTCTCGTTCGCGGGGCGTTCCTCGAAAAGCCCCGCGAACCGGACACTCTGATTACTCGACCGTCGGCGGATGCTCGAACGTATGGAACGGCGCCGGGCTCGGCACGGTCCATTCGAGACCTTCCGCGCCATCCCACGGCTTGTCGCCGGCCTTCTCGAGTTCGCCGCCGCCGCGATACGTCGGCAACGCGACCGCGAACAGGAAGTAGACCTGCGAGAGACCGAAACCGAATGCGCCGATCGTCGCGACCTGGTTGAAGTCCGTGAACTGCGCCGGGTAGTCCGCATAGCGGCGCGGCATGCCCGCCAGGCCCAGGAAGTGCATCGGGAAGAACGTGACGTTGAACGTGATCATCGACGCCCAGAAGTGGATCTTCCCGCGCATTTCGTTGTACATCCAGCCGGTCCACTTCGGCGCCCAGTAGTACCAGCCCGAGAACAGCGCGAAGAGCGACCCCGCTACGAGCACGTAGTGAAAGTGCGCCACCACGTAGTACGTGCCGTGCATCTGGATATCGAGCGGCGCCATCGACAGGATCAGGCCCGTGAAGCCGCCCATCGTGAACACGAACAGGAAGCCGATCGCGAAGAGCATCGGGGTTTCGAACGAGAGCGCGCCGCGCCACATCGTCGCCACCCAGTTGAACACCTTCACGCCCGTCGGGACCGCGATCAGCATCGTCGCGTACATGAAGAACAACTGGCCCGTCACCGGCATGCCGGTCGCGAACATGTGGTGCGCCCACACCATGAACGACAGAATCGCGATCGATGCGGTTGCGTACACCATCGAGCTATAGCCGAACAGCGGCTTGCGCGAGAACGCCGGGATCACCTGCGACACGATCCCGAACGCCGGCAAGATCATGATGTACACCTCGGGGTGACCGAAGAACCAGAAGATGTGCTGGTACATGACCGGATCGCCGCCGCCCGCCGCGTTGAAGAACGACGTGCCGAAGTGACGGTCGAACAGCACCATCGTGATCGCGCCGGCCAGAACCGGCATCACGGCGATCAGCAGATACGCTGTGATGAGCCACGTCCACGCGAACATCGGCATCTTCATGAGCGTCATGCCGGGCGCGCGCATGTTCAGGATCGTCACGACGATGTTGATGCCGCCCATGATCGACGACGCACCCATGATGTGGACCGCGAAGATCGCGAAGTCCATGCCCGGGCCCATCTGCGTGGAAAGCGGCGCGTACAGCGTCCAGCCTGCGGCGGTTGCGCCGCCCGGCACGAAGAACGAGCCGACGAGCAGCACGGCAGCGGCCGGCAGCAGCCAGAAGCTGAAGTTGTTCATACGCGCGAACGCCATGTCCGATGCGCCGATCTGCAGCGGCACCATCCAGTTCGCGAAGCCGACGAACGCCGGCATGATCGCGCCGAACACCATGATGAGGCCGTGCATGGTGGTCAGCTGATTGAAGAACTCGGGGCGCATGATCTGCAGGCCCGGCTCGAAGAGCTCGGCACGGATGCCAAGCGCCATCACGCCTCCGGAGAGGAACATGATGAAGGAGAACAGCAGGTACAGGGTACCGATGTCCTTGTGGTTGGTGGCGAGCAGCCACCGGCGCCAGCCATGCGGCACATGGTGCGCATGGTCGTCGTGCGCGTGGTCGTGGCCTGCGCCTACATCGTGTCCGATGCTAGACATGACAATCATCTCCTAAAGCGAATACTCGGGGCACTTGGCTTTCCCACCTGCTCTTCCGTTGCATCCAGTGTGCGAAGGAAGAGCGGAAGTGAGTCACGTCAAGCAGCCGGACTGATTTCTACGCGGCGTGCTTCCTTGGCATCCGTGCCGCCCGTGATCGACTCGGGCTTCTTCAGCACGATGTGATCTTCCGGAACGCCCGCCGCCTTGAGCGCATCGCGCACGGCTTGCGCACGGCGCTTGGCGAGATCGGCGTTCAGGTCGGCGCCGCCGGTCGCGTCCGTGAAGCCCGACAGCGCGAGCTTCGCGTCCGGGTGGGCCTTCACGTAAGCGGCCGCGGCTTGCACGGCGTTGCTGGCGTCGGCGGGCAGAGTGTCCTTGCCCGTCTCGAAATAGATGCTGGCGGGGAGGCCTGCTGCCGGCGCTGCTGCCTGCGTCGTTTGCGCAGCCGATGCAGCCGGCGCGCTGGCTTCCGCGGCCGCGGGCGCGGCGCTCGCAGCCTCAGGCGCCGATGCCGCCGCCGAGGTGCCGCCGCCTTGCGGCATCTTGCCCGCTTTGGCGTCGATGACTTGCTTCGGTTGAAGCAGGTCGCCGGTATGGTTGCTCCAGTTGTTGCGCTCGAACGTGACGACCGATGCAAGCTCGACATCGTTCAACACGCCCTGCCACGGCGGCATGGCGCCCTTGCCGTGCAACACGATGTTCAGATGCTCGGCAATCGAGCCGGTCGCGATCTTCGAGCCGTCGATCGCCGGGAACTGGCCCGCGCCCTTGCCGGTCGGCTGGTGGCAGACCGCGCAGTTCGACGTATAGACCTGCTGGCCGCGCGCCATCAACTCCGGCATCGTGTAGGTCTTGAGCGGATCGTCCTGGCCTGCGGCCATCTTCTTCTTTTGCGCGTCGACCCACTTCGCGTAGTCGTCAGCCGACAGCACTTCGACGACCACCGGCATGTACGCGTGCTCCTTGCCGCACAGTTCCGTGCAGAAGCCGCGGTACGTGCCCACCTTCTCGGCCTTGAACCAGGTGTCGCGCACGAAGCCCGGAATCGCGTCCTGCTTCACGCCGAACGCCGGGACATACCACGAGTGCACGACGTCGTTCGCCGTGGTGATGATGCGGATCTTCTTGTCGACCGGCACGACGAGCGGGTTGTCGACTTCCTGCAGATACAGCGTGGAGATCGGTTGCTGGCCGTTCACCTGGCTGCGCGGCGTGGAAAGCGTGGAGAGAAAGCCGATGCCCTCGCCCGGACCCTTCACGTAGTCATAGCCCCACTTCCACTGATAACCCGTGACCTTGACGGTGAGGTCGGCGTTACTCGTGTCCTTCATCGCGACGACGGCCTTCGTTGCCGGCAGCGCCATCAGAATGACGATGACGAACGGCACGATCGTCCAGATGATTTCGACCGTGGTGCTTTCGTGGAAATTGGCCGGCTTGAAGCCCTTCGACTTGCGATGCTTGAAGAGCGAATAGAACATCACCCCGAACACGCCAAGGAAGATGACGGTACAGATGATGAGCATGAAGATATGGAGGCCGTAGAGCTCCTCGGCGATCTTCGTCACGGGCGGCTGGAAGTTGATCTCGTTGACAGCGGGACCGCCTGGACTGTTTTCGACCGCCAAGGCCGCGCCGGCGGTGAGCAGTGCGCCTGCCGCCAGCACGCCCGAGAGGGCTCGCTTGATTGTTTTCATAGCATCCTTACCCAAATTTTCCATTCAAACCCTCGACCCCCCGTTACATCGCGCGAGCGCCGGCTCCTCTCAAAGACGTCTCAATGACGCCTGCAACTCGGCTGCAAATTGTTCGCGACGATGCTGTGCAAGGTGTTGTCCGATTTTCACCGATTGACCGCGCGATACGATCGTGAGCGGCTCTCTCGGTGTCGCGCCAGTTTCGACCCGCACCCAGCGCGGGTTGAACTCGAACTGCGTCAGCACTTCGGCGTTCATCTGTTCGATCAACAACCGGTTTCGATACAACCGGATTCGTTCGTAGTCGACGGCATGGCGTGCGTAATTCACGAACGCGATGCCCACGACCGCCAACTCGACTCCGGTGAACGGCAGCACCAGCCAGGCGCCGTTCAGGAACAGCGGCGTTGCGATTGCCAGCGAAAACAAAGCAAGCGACAGGTAAAAGCCCACAAACTGACGCGGCGACACCGAGCAGTTTCGCTTCATCAGCCAGTCTTTGATGACCGGCTCGGACTCCGTCAGCGTCTGACTGGCCTGCATCGCTGTCTCCGTCAATCCGCACGCAATCACACACTTTTGCTCGGATTTCACCCAGAATTGTGTCAGTCCGGGCGACAAACTGACGCATTATAGGCGTCTTGGGTGGCATCCACAAGCAAGGGTCGTAACGTCGCAAAGCCAAGCGCCACAAGCTTCTGCGCCCTTTTGACGCACCTTTTTGCGCGCTTTTTTCGCGCAAATTTCAGACATAACAACGGCGCTCTTTACCCCTTTACCGTTTCGGTTTTGAGCCTCGTCCGATATCTTCCAGCCGCACGATGCCGTGTCCTTCGGCCGTCATGCGCGGCACCGCTTTCCACGCGTGGCCGTAGATCACTTCGAAGGTCAGCGCAATGGTGCCGTCGTCGCCGCGCAGCGCTTCCAGCGCGCGATGAACCGCGTCGCGCATGGCTTTCGCGTCGGCGCGACCCGCCTCGAATGCGCGCTCGGACGGATATGCGCCCCAGCGCGTCACGTCGGCGAAAAGCGATTCGGGCGATTTGTACGTGATCGTCAGGACTTCCTGATCCATGACCGGAATTTCGAAGCCGCTTTCCACGAGCATGTCGCCGAGATCGTGCATGTCGACGAAATCGATCGCGTGCGGCACGGGCGCAAGACCGAGCGTGCGCTCCGCTTCGCGATAGGCGGCTCTGAGTTCGCGCAGCGTGTCAGGGCCGAACGTGCTGAACATCAAAAGGCCATTCACCTTCAGCACGCGCTGCCATTCGGGGAACACGAGGTCGGGGCGCACGTGCCAATGAAGCGCGAGATTCGACCACAGCAATTCGAACGCGTCCGATGCGAACGGCAGCGCGGAAAAATCCGCCTGCGCGAGTTGCGGACCGCGCGCACCGAACGCTTTCGCGAGCGTCGACGGAAGAAAACGGCGCCAGCCTGCGCCGCTCTCGGCATCCGCGGATTCGGCGGCGTGGGCGCGCGTGAGCATCGCGGACGAAATATCGACACCAATTACCGATGCCTCGGCGAAGCGTTCCCGAAGACCGCCCAGGTCCGCGCCGACGCCGCACGCCGCATCGAGGACGCGCAGCGGCGCGACCTTGATGTATTCGAGCCGTTCGCGCATGCGCTGCGCGATTTCGCGCGGCAGGAAAGCGACGTCGTCGAAGGCGGCGGCGCGTCCGTCGAAGATCGCGCGCAGACGGCGCGGATCATAGGCCGGACGGCTAGTGTCGGGGGATGTCGGGGACATGTCGATCTTTTCGATGAGAGTGCGAAGTATACTCGGTCGTCTCGAAAACAACCCATGCGAACCGCTGATACGAGGCATAAACGCCTCCTGAGGCGCAACGATTGCGCGTGTTTAGCGCTTCGAGCCGTGATTTTTCCGATCTCGCCGTCATGAAAGCCGACCGTATTCGTCTCCCGTTCCGAACGCCCATGCCGTCGCGCGTTCGTAAATTCGCGTCGACGATCAAACGGCTCACCGATATCGCTTTGCCGAATCAGTGCGCTTTGTGCGGCAATTTGTCGCAAGAGCTGCTGTGCGAAGGCTGCGACGCGCAATACTGGAACGAGCCGCGCCTGCGCTGCGCGACTTGCGCGCTGCCGCTCGGCGCATCGGACATGAGACGCGAACGCGACGACACGCGCGCGCACTGCGCCGCGTGCCTCGAATCGCCGCCCGCTTTCAACGACACGCTCGCGCTCGCCGACTATCGCGCGCCGCTCGATACGCTCGCCGTCGAGCTGAAATTTCGCGCACGGCTTGCCGCGGGCGAGACCTTCGCGCGAAATCTGCATGCGCTCTTCGAAGACAGCGATCTGCCCGTGCCCGACGTGATCGTGCCGGTGCCGCTCTCGCGCGCACGGATCGTCGCGCGCGGCTATAACCAGGCGTGGGCGATCGCGCGGCCGCTCGCGCGATCGATGGGTGTGCCGAGCGATGCGTCGATCGTCGCGCGGGTGAGGCATACGTCAGCACAATCGCGGCTCGATCAGGATGCGCGCCGCCGCAATGTCGCGAGTGCGTTCTCGATTTCGGGCGATGTGCGCGGCAAGCATGTCGGCGTCGTCGACGATGTGATGACCTCCGGCGCGACGCTCGATGCCCTCGCGCGAATGCTCAAGCTTGCCGGCGCGCGGCGCGTGACCAATTTCGTGGCACTGCGTACACCGAAGGATTAACCCTCTTTAACCACAGCACTATATGTTCAACGTCGTACTCGTCGAACCCGAAATTCCGCCGAACACCGGCAACGTGATCCGCCTGTGCGCCAATACGGGCGCGCGGCTGCATCTGATCGAGCCGCTCGGCTTCCCGCTCGACGATGCGAAGTTGCGCCGCGCAGGTCTCGATTATCACGAGTACGCCGAAATGAACGTGCATGCGGATTGGGATGCCTTCATCGCGAAGGAAGCGCCCGACGCCGCGCGGATGTTCGCGTTCACGACGCGCGGCTCGACACCGTTCTTCGATCACGCGTTCAAGCCGGGCGACTGGTTCGTGTTCGGCGCGGAGACGCGCGGTCTCGCGCCCGCCTTGCTGGAGCGCTTCCCGACCGAACAGCGCGTGCGCCTGCCGATGCGGCCGGGCAACCGCAGCCTGAATCTGTCGAACACGGTCGCGATCGTGACGTTCGAGGCGTGGCGTCAGGCGGGCTTCGAAGGCGGCGCTTGAGCCTTTGCCGCATCGAGCTCGGCCTGATAGCGCGCGAGCATGTCGTCCTCAAAGCACGCGAAGATGACGCGTGTGATGGATGGCGTGGAAGGCAGCGTTTCGATGACCGTGCGCACCGCGATCGGCACGGCTTGATCCACGGGAAAGTGATAGATGCCGCAACTGATCGCGGGAAACGCGATCGATTTGCAGCCGGCTTCTTCGGCGAGTTCGAGCGAACGCCGGTAGCAGCGCGCGAGCAATTCGGGCTCGTTCTTTTTGCCGCCGCTCCAGCGCGGGCCCACCGCGTGGATCACGTGGGTGGCGGGGAGATCGTGGCCGCCGGTGAGCTTCGCGTCGCCGGTTTCGCACCCGCCGAGCGCCTTGCATTCGCGCAGCAAGCCTTTGCCCGCCTTGCAATGGATCGCACCGTCGACTCCGCCGCCGCCAAGCAGCGACTTGTTCGCCGCGTTGACGATGGCGTCGACGGTGAGCGTCGTGATGTCGGCTTTCAGCGCTTCGAGCTTGGCCATCGCACACGCACCTCCGCGTATTCAGCTTTTACTCTGCTTTTGCGTCCCGACTGAGAAGGGCTTGCACCGCATCGCGCGGTGTCACGTTATCGAAGAGCACGCGGCATACCGCCTGCGTGATCGGCATGTCGATGCCCCGCGCCTGCGCGAGGGCCAGCACCGCGCGCGCGCAACGCACGCCTTCCGCGACATGGCCGAGCGCCGCGAGAATCTCGTCGAGCGTGCGTCCGGTCGCGAGCTGCATACCGACGGTGCGATTGCGCGACAGATCGCCCGTCGCGGTGAGGATGAGATCGCCCAGGCCGGTCAGCCCGGTGAAGGTCTCCGCGCGGCCGCCGAGCGCGACGCCCAGCCGCGACATCTCCGCGAGCCCGCGTGTGATGAGCGCGGCGCGTGCATTCAGGCCGAGGCCAAGGCCGTCGGAGATGCCCGTCGCGATGGCGAGCACGTTTTTCACCGCGCCGCCCACTTCGACGCCGATCACGTCGTCGCCGGTGTAAATACGCATCGCGCCGTGATGGAACGCCGTGACCGTGCGCGCCGCCAGTTCCGACGACGCGCTCGCGACCGTCAGCGCGACCGGCAAGCCCTGCCCCACCTCGCGTGCAAAGCTCGGGCCGGACAACGTGCCATTGCTGCGATGCTCGGGCAATTCGGCCGCGACGACTTCATTGGGGAGACTCTGCGTGTCGGCCTCGAAGCCTTTGCACAGCCAGACGATATGCGCCGGCACGATGCCGGCCTGCCGCATCGCACGGCACAGTTCGCGCAAGCCGGCGACGGGCGTGGCGACGACACACAGCGCGTCGTCCGCCGAAGCATGCGCGAGCGCCGCGACGAAATCCGTCTCGAAGCCGAGCGCGGGCGGCAGCGCAACGTCTTTGAGATAGCGCGTGTTTTCGTGCGTGCGTGAGAGAGATTCGATGAGCGCGGCATCGCGCGCCCAGAGCTTCGTGTCGTGCCGGGTCGCGAGGTGGCCCGCAAGTGCGGTGCCCCACGCGCCGGCGCCGAGAACGGCTACTTTCATGCTCGGCTCCGGTCCGGCAGACTCAGTGGGCGGTCAGTGCGTCGCGCCGTTCGCCGCGCCTTCCTGCGCGCTCGCGAGCTGGGCGATGCGCTGCTCGTACAGCGCCTGGAAATTGATTTCCGCGAGGTGGATCGGCGGAAAACCGGCGCGCGTGATCGCGTCGGCGATATTCGAGCGCAGGTACGGGAACAGGATGGTCGGGCACGCAATGCCGACGAGCGGATCGATCTGCTCGGCCGGAATATTGCGGATATCGAAGATGCCTGCCTGCTTCGCTTCGATCAGGAACGCGACTTTCTCGGTGACCTTCGCCGTGACGGTGCCCGTGACCAGCACTTCGAAGACGCTTTCCGCGAGGCGGTCGGCCTTCACGTCGACTTCGACTTCCACCGACGGCATTTCCTGCTCGAGGAAGATGGAGGGCGAGTTCGGCTGCTCGAGCGACATGTCCTTCAGGTAGATGCGCTGGATGTTGAAAAACGGCTGATTGTTCTCGTCGGACATAATGATTTCCTAGGTATTTCAGTATGCGGCGCGCGCAAACACATTGAAACGCGCGCCGCGAATGCGTCTTCAGGCAGATTCGAGCAGCGGCACGAGCCCGCCTTTGCGGTCGAGTGCAGACAGATCGTCATAGCCGCCGACATGCGTATCGCCGATATAAACCTGCGGCACGGTGCGCCGGCCGGTGCGCGTCATCATTTCTTCGCGCCGGCCCGGTTCACGGTCGATCAGGATCTTCTCGATCGCGTCGACCCCGCGGGACTTTAGTAGACGTTCGGCCATCTGGCAATACGGGCACACGACCGTGCTGTACATCATGACTTTCTTCACTTGACTGCTCCTTGTTTCACCACCGGCATGCCTGCTTTTTGCCAGGCGTCTACTCCGCCTTGCAAAACGTGGACCTCGGCGTAGCCCGCCTCGGACACGGTGCGGCTCGCGCGCTGCGATTCCTGACCGGTTTGGCAAACGAGCACGACCGGATTGCTCTTATTCTTTGCGATCTGGCCGATTTTTGCTTGAAGCTCCGTCAATTCGATATTTCGTGCCGACGGCAGGTGCCCCTTCGCGAATTCCGCCGCGGGCCGCAGGTCGACGACCACGGCATTGCGCCGGTTGATGAGCGTGGTGGCTTCGGCAGCGCTTACGCCGCCGCGTCCGCGCCGCATGACGGCGGGCCAAAGGAGCAGCGCGCCGGAAACCAGCGCGATGACGATGAGTGCGATATTCGTGTAATCAGTGAAAAACTTCACGTCGAGGGCCGCCGAAATTGAGTAGGAAAGGAAGAAAGGGAAATCAGGGCAATCGGGGCATTATAAAATAACCGTTTCCCGCGATGGCCTCTGCCGTCCGGCCGATGGCGGCGCCCCGTCCGCAGGTGCAGGATGACGGGGCGCGATCGGCGCACCCGCTTTTCCAACTGACCGACCGACATCATGTACAAGCTAGTGCTCATCCGCCACGGCGAATCGACGTGGAACAAGGAAAACCGCTTCACCGGCTGGGTCGACGTCGACCTGACCGAGCAGGGCAACCGCGAGGCGCGCCAGGCCGGCGTGCTGCTGAAGGAAGCGGGCTACAAGTTCGACATCGCTTATACGTCGGTGCTGAAGCGCGCGATCCGAACGCTGTGGCACGTGCAGGACGAAATGGACCAGATGTATATCCCGGTCGTGCATTCGTGGCGCCTGAACGAGCGGCACTACGGCGCGCTCGCGGGCCTGAACAAGGCGGAAACGGCCAAGAAATACGGCGACGATCAGGTGCTCGTCTGGCGCCGCAGCTACGACACGCCGCCGCCCGCACTGGCACCGGACGACGAGCGCGCGTCGTTCGGCGATCCGCGCTACGCGAAAGTGCCACGCGAGCAGTTGCCGCTTACCGAATGCCTGAAAGACACCGTCGCGCGCGTGCTGCCGTTCTGGAACGAGTCGATCGCGCCGGCCATCAAAACGGGCAAGCAGATCGTGATCTCGGCGCACGGCAACTCGATCCGCGCGCTCGTGAAGTATCTGGACAACATCTCCGACCAGGACATCGTCGGGCTGAATATCCCCAACGGCGTGCCGCTCGTCTATGAACTCGACGAGAACCTGAAGCCCATCAAGCACTACTATCTGGGCGATCCTGAAGCCATCGCGGCCGCGCAGGCGGCTGTCGCCAAGCAAGGCAAAGCGGGCTGACACCCGTCTCGCGGGTCGGGCGAGGGTGCCGTAAACAGACGCCCTCGCCGCATATGGCGTGCGGCTGACGGCGCGCCAGCGGTACCGACAGATTCTTCGCGAAACGTGCGCAACCCTACGCTGCCGGGCGCCAAAGCATCAGGCATTTAAGTTGCGATTAAGTCGTCAATCGAGGCGAGCGGGTATACTGCCCGTCACACTTACGTTGCAGCCCATACGATTCCGACCGCACCTTCTATGCGAAAGAACCTGAAAAACTTCGGCCTGGTCGCCGTTGGCATTGCTGCCGGCGCACTCGCAACCCTGCAGATCTCCGCGTCCGCGCAGCAAACCGCTTCCACGCCCCTGCCGCTCGAACAATTGCGGCTCTTCGCCGAAGTTTTCGGGCAAATCAAGCACGAATACGTCGAACCGGTCGACGACAAAAAGCTCCTCACCGCCGCCATCAAGGGCATGGTGTCGAGCCTCGACCCGCACTCGTCCTATCTCGACAAGACCGATTACGAAGAACTGCAGGAGCAGACCAAGGGCCGCTTCGCGGGCCTCGGCATCGAAATCTCGTCGGAAGACGGTCTCATCAAGGTGATCTCGCCGATCGAAGACACGCCCGCGTTCCGCGCCGGCATTCGTCCGGGCGACCTCATCACGCGCATCAACGACAAGCCCGTGCGCGGCATGACGCTCGACAAGGCCGTCAAGCAGATGCGCGGCGAGCCGGGCACGAAGGTCACGCTCACGATCTTCCGCAAGAGCGACGACCGCACGTTCCCGCTCACCGTGACGCGCGCCCTGATCCGCGTGCAGTCCGTGAAAATGAAGGTGCCGGAGCCGGGCTACGGTTACATCCGCATCACAAGCTTCCAGGAACGCACGGTGCCGGACCTCGCCGCGAAACTGCAGGACCTCGCGCGCCAGCAGCCGAACCTGAAGGGCCTCGTGCTCGACCTGCGCAACAACGGCGGCGGCCTCTTGCAGAGCGCGGTCGGCGTCGCGGGCGCGTTCCTGCCGGATAACTCGGTGGTCGTGTCGACCAATGGACAAATCGCGGACGCGAAGCAAACCTTCCGCGACACCTACGACAACTACCGCCTGCCGTCCTTCGATGCGGACCCGCTGAAGAGCGTGCCGGAAATCTTCAAGAAGGTGCCGATGGTCGTGCTGACCAACGCGTACTCGGCGTCGGCGTCGGAAATCGTCGCGGGCGCGCTGCAGGATCATCATCGCGCGCTGATCGTCGGCAAGACGACCTTCGGCAAGGGCTCGGTGCAGACCGTCCGCCCGATGACCGCCGACAGCGCCCTGCGCCTGACCACGGCCTACTACTACACGCCGAGCGGCAAGTCGATCCAGAACCAGGGCGTGCGCCCGGACGTTCCGGTCGATCAATACGCGGACGGCGATCCGGACGACGCGCTCGTCACGCGCGAAGTCGATTACTCGAATCACCTCGCGAACACGCAGGACCCGAACGAGAAGAAGGAGCAGGAACAGCGCGAGGCGGATCGCCTGGAGCAACTGCGCATTCTCGAGGAACAGAACGACAAGAAGACGCCCGAACAGCGCCGCAAGGATCGCGAGCGCAAGCCGGTCGAGTTCGGCAGCAGCGACGACTTCATGTTGCAGCAAGGGCTGAACAAGCTCGAAGGCAAGCAGGTCGTCGAGTCGAAGTCGTACAGCGAACGCAAGCTCGCGCAGAACAAGCCGCCGCGTTCGGCGTCCGCGCCGGTCGTCGCGCCTCCGGCGCTGCCGGCCACGCCGGGCTCGTCGCCGGCTTCGGGCGCGCAACCGGCTTCGGCGCCGACCGCGCAGCAAACGAAGTAATCTGCCTGTCGTTCCCGCAAAAGGCTTCGCAGCATGACGCTGCGAAGCCTTTTGTCTTTTGCGCGCTTAGAATGCTTCGTTCCAGCCAGCGCTTCTTTTCGCGATGAACGACGACCAACTCCTTCGCTATTCCCGCCATATCCTCGTCGATGAAATCGGCATCGAGGCGCAGCAGCGCTTTCTCGATGCTCACGCGATCATCGTCGGCGCGGGCGGTCTCGGCGCGCCCGCCGCAATGTATCTCGCGGCGTCGGGCGTCGGAAAGATCACGCTGGTCGACGGCGATACCGTCGATCTCACGAATCTGCAGCGGCAGATCGTGCACATGACGCGGTCGGTCGGTGCGCCCAAAGTGACATCGGCGCGCGAGACCTTGAACGCGCTGAATCCGGATATCGTCATCGACGCGGTCGACGCGCGCGCAGACTCGAAGTGGCTCGATGAAAACGTCCCGCAAGCGACCGTCGTTCTCGATTGCAGCGACAACTTCGCGACGCGTCACGCGATCAACGCGGCGTGCGTCTCGCATGGCGTGCCGCTCGTGTCGGGCGCGGCCTTGCGCTTCGACGGGCAGATCAGCACGTTCGATTTCCGTTCGCCGGACTCGCCCTGCTACGCGTGCGTGTTTCCGCCGGATCAGCCGTTCGAGGAAGTCGCCTGTTCGACGATGGGCGTGTTCGCGCCGACGGTCGGCATCATCGGTGCGATGCAGGCGGCGGAGGCGCTGCGCGTGATCGGCGGCTTCGGCGAGACGCTCGGCGGTCGTCTGATGATGCTCGACTCGCTGCGCATGGAATGGAACACGATGAGAATCGCGCGCCAGCCGGATTGCCCGGTCTGCGGCGCGCGCGACGTGAAATGACGCGAGTTGAATCAGGCCTTCTGCAACGCGGCAAGCGCCGCTTCGAGTTCCGCAGGCTCGTAGGCGGCGAGTACGTCAGCGACAGGCTTCTCTAGCGCTTTCAGGCTCGAACGCAGAATCTCCTGCTTCACGACGAGCAACTGGCTCGGATGCATCGAAAACTCGGTGAGACCGAGTCCGAGCAAAAGCCGCGTGACGGCGGGATCGCCCGCCATTTCCCCGCAGACCGACACCGGCACGCCCGCGCGCTTCGCCTCGCGCAGCGTGAACGCGATCAGATTCAGCACCGCCGGATGGAGCGGATCGTACAGATGCGCGACGGAGTTATCGGCGCGATCGATCGCGAGCGTGTACTGGATCAGATCGTTCGTGCCGATCGAAAGAAAGTCGAGCCGGCTCAGGAACAGCCGCACCGCGATGGCCGCCGCGGGAATCTCGATCATCGCGCCGACCTGAATCTGGCGATCGTAGGCGATGCCCTCTTCGTCGAGTTGTCGCTTCGCCTCGCGGATCAGATCGAGCGTCTGATCGATTTCCTGCGCGTGCGCGAGCATCGGAATCAGGATCTTGGTCGCGCCGAACGCCGACGCGCGCAGAATCGCGCGCAACTGCGTGATGAACATCTGCGGCTCGGACAGACTCCAGCGAATCGCACGCAGGCCGAGCGCCGGATTGGGCGCGGTCTCGTAGCCGTCGCCAGCCGTCATCGAATCGAGCGGCTTGTCGGCGCCGACGTCGATCGTGCGGATCGTCACCGGCTTGCCGTTCATCAACTCGACCGCGCGCTTGTACGCCTCGAACTGCTCCTCTTCCTCCGGCAACTGATCCTTGTGGTTCATGAAGAGAAATTCGGTACGAAACAGGCCCACGCCCATCGCGCCCGCTTCGACCGCGACCTGCGCGTCGTCCGGCAATTCGATGTTCGCGCACAGCTCGATCTTCGTGCCGCAGAGCGTTTGCGTCGGCGAAAACTTCAGGCGCTGGAGCTTGCGCTGCTCGAGCAGCTTCTCGCTTTGGCGGTATGAATATTCTTCGAGGACGATCGGCGCCGGATCGACAATCACGATGCCATGATCACCGTCGACGATGATGAGATCGTTCTGACGAATCAGCACGCTCGCCTGCTGCACGCCGACTGACGCCGGAATGCCCAGACTGCGCGCCACGATCGCCGTGTGCGACGTGCGCCCGCCTAAGTCCGTCACGAAGCCCTTGAACGCCTGCGTCTTGAACTGGAGCATGTCCGCCGGCGCGATGTCGTGCGCGACGACGATCATCTCGTTGTGGCCGTTGCTCGCCGCCGTGTGTACGACGAGCGATGCAGCCGTCGGCGCGCCGGCAAGCGCCTTCAGGAGACGCTCGACGACCTGCTCGACGTCGGCCTTGCGTTCGCGCAGGTATTCGTCCTCGATTTCGTCGAAGTAGCCGCCGAGAATTTCGAGCTGTTCGGTGAGCGCCCACTCCACGTTGTAACGGCGCGTGCGAATGAGATCGATGGTTTCCTGCACGAGCATGGCATCGTTCAGGATCATCATATGGACATTGATGAACGCGCCCATTTCGCTGGGCGCATCGGCGGACAGGTCTTCGCGCAGCGCTTCGAGTTCCGCGAGTACGGCCGCCTGCGCCGCGTGAAATCGGGCGATTTCCGCGTCGATCTGATCGGGTTCGATCAGGTAATGGTCTACGTCGAGCGCCGCCGGCGCGATCAGGTATGCGCGCCCAATGGCGATGCCGCGCGAGACGGGAATTCCATGCAGCGTGAAGGACACGCGCACCTCCTCTAGTTTTGATTGTCGCGGTCTCTCGAGCCCCCTCGGCGGGCCAACCGCGCGTCCATTATAAATTCGAATGCGGCGATGAGTCCCTGAACACACGGTCGCGTCAGGGCCGGGACGGTTGCTCGAAGTCAAGCAAATCGGAGGCGCAAAAAAGCCGCGTCGAAGCGCGGCTTTTCACAGGCCCGATACGGCGATGAAGCGCTTACTGCCCTTCCCCGAATTTATCGGCGATGAGCGCGAGCATCGCCTGCATGGCTTCGGCTTCGTCGGAGCCCTCGGTTTCGATCGTCACCGAGCTGCCGATGCCCGCCGCCAGCATCATCACGCCCATGATGCTCTTCGCGTTGATCCGGCGGCCGTTGCGGCTCATCCAGATTTCGCATTGAAAATTGCCCGCCAGTTGCGTGAGCTTGGCGGAAGCGCGTGCGTGGAGCCCCAGCTTGTTCACGATTGTTGTTTCTTGTTGCAGCATGATGCTCCGAAACGCTAGATGAATGAAATGAGCGGCGTCAGTGGCTGGCGGCCGCCTTGGCGCTCACGAGATCCGCGCTTGCCGAGCATGCAGGATCGGGCGAGCCGGCGGCTTTGGTGGCGAGCGCGCAGGGATTGAGCGGCGTGGACGAATCCAGTTCCTGAATGCCCTTCGAGCCGCCCTGAAGAATCTTTTCGGTGAGCGTGTCGAGCGGCGTCGCGCGGTAGCAGACGGCGCGCACGAGCATCGGCAGATTGCAGCCGGCGAGGACGCGCACATCGGCATCGTGCAGGCTCGCGGCGATATTCGCGGGCGTCGCGCCGAAGACATCGGTCAGCACGATCGCGCCGTTGTCTTCCTTCAGGCGATCGATTTCGGAGCGCGCGAACGCGCGGACCTCGACGGGATCGCAGTCGGGCGTCACATCGATGACGCCGATGCGCGCGGGCAAGCCGCCGTAAATATGCGCGATGCACTCGCGTAGTGCGGTAGCGAAAGGTGCGTGCGCGATGATCAGGATGCCAGCCATGTCAGGATGTTGCCTCAAGCGACGATTAGCGACAAAAATCAGACGATAACGTCCGATTCCGCTCGAAAGCGCGCGAGCGGCGCGGAACACAAAGCTAAGGTGGATGCTGCCAAGGCGGAAATCAACCGCCTTGCGGCTCAGTTACCCGACGAGTATCGAGACACGATTGCGCCCCAAAACCCCGTGCGCCGGGACATCAATTCTAACAGTCCCTTCGGAGTGAGTCTGACGCGGCGTCCGGACGCGTTCCGTGCGCCGACAGACTTATTGCGCCGCGCGTTCGAGCGCGTCGATGAACATGCCCGCGACGTCGAAGCCGGTCTGATCCATGATCTCGCGGAAACAGGTCGGGCTCGTGACGTTGACTTCGGTCAGATAGTCGCCGATCGCGTCGAGCCCGGCCAGCAGCAGGCCGCGCGCTTGCAGCACCGGTCCGAGCGTTTCGGCGATTTCACGATCGCGCGCCGACAGCGGCTGCGCACGGCCGAGACCGCCCGCCGCCAGATTGCCGCGCACTTCGCTGCCCTGCGGAACGCGCGCGAGCGAATACGGCACCGGCTGGCCGCCGATCACGAGGATGCGCTTGTCGCCGTCCTTGATCTCGGGAATGAACTTCTGCGCCATCACCGTGCGCGCGCCGTCTTCCGACAGCATCTCGACGATCGAGCCGAGATTCATTCCGTCCGCCTTCACGCGGAACACGCCCATGCCGCCCATGCCGTCGAGCGGCTTCAGGATGACGTCGCCGTGTTCGGCGTGGAAAGCGCGCAGGCGCGCGGCGTCGCGCGTGACGAGCGTCGGCGTGACGAACTGCGGCCATTCCGCGATGGCGAGCTTCTCCGAGTGATCGCGGATCGCCTGCGGCTTGTTGAAGACGCGCGCGCCGTTGCGCTCGGCGATCTCCAGCAGCCAGGTCGCATTCACGTATTCCAGATCGAACGGCGGGTCCTTGCGCATCAGAACGGCATCGAAATGCGTGAGCGGCAGATGCTCGGCCTGCTCGGCCGCGTACCACGGCAAGCGATCACTGTTCGCTTCGTCGCCGACGATCGCGAAACGCCGCACGCTGGCCTCGACCTTTGCGCCGGTCCACGCGAGATGCTGCGGCTCGCACGCGTAGAGCACGTGGCCGCGCCGCGCGGCTTCGGCCATCATCGCGTAGGTCGTGTCCTTGTAGATCTTGAAGCGATCGAGCGGATCGGCGATAAAGAGGATGTTCATGGCAGTTTGCTAGTTCGGTGCGCGGCCTGCGAGCTTACCGCAAGCCGCAATTTCACACCTGATCACACCTGAATGGCTTCGGGATCGGTCTTCTCGAGCTCGACCGATGCCGCCAGCAGCCCGAGACGCGCCACCACGCCATACATGTAGAAGCGGTTCGGCGGCGCGGCGCCGGGCTTCGCGTGCGTGTCGGGCAGTGCCGTGTGCTCGAAACCGAGCGGCACGAAATGCATGCCCGGCGCGTTGAGATTCTGGTCGCGTTCGCGCGACTCGTGCACGCGATAAAACCCGCCGACCACATACCGGTCGATCATATACACGACCGGCTCGGCGACCGCTTCCTCGACGCGCTCGAAGGTATGCACGCCTTCCTGCACGATCACGTCGTGGACTTGCAGGCCTTCCTTCGCGTCGTTCATCTTCGTGCGCTCGCGCTTGGTCAGCGCGGCGACCTCGCTCGCGTCGTGCACGGTCATCACGCCCTTGCCGTAGGTGCCGGCGTCCGCCTTGATCACGACGTACGGACGCTCGCTGATGCCGTACTCGCGATACTTCTTCGCGATCTTCTTGAGCACGCCGTCGATGGCTTCCGCGAGCGCTTCCTCGCCCGTGCGCGCTTCGTAATCGACACCTTCGACGTGCGCGAAATACGGATTCACCATCCACGGATCGATTTCGACCATCTTCGCGAACTTCTTCGCGACGTCGTCATAGCAGGAAAAATGCGTCGACTTGCGGCGCACGGCCCAGCCCGCGTGCAGCGGCGGCAGCAGATATTGCTCGTGCAGATTTTCCAGCACCGGCGGAATGCCGGCGGACAAATCGTTGTTGAGCAGGATCGAGCAAGGATCGAAGTTCTTGAGTCCGAGACGCCGCGGCGTGCGTTCGAGCGGCTCCAGCACGATCTTTTGTCCATCCGCGAGCGCGATGGTCACCGGGCCGTGAATGTTCTCGTCGAGCGTGCCGAAGCGGACGTGCAGCCCCGCCTGCCGCATGATCAGCGCGAGCCGCGCGACGTTTTCCAGATAGAAGGCGTTGCGCGTGTGGCGCTCGGGAATGACGAGCAGATTCTTCGCGTCGGGGCAAATTTTCTCGATGGACGCCATCGCCGCCTGCACCGCGAGCGGCAGCACTTCCTGCGGCAGATTGTTGAAGCCGCCGGGGAAGAGATTGGTATCGACGGGCGCGAGCTTGAACCCCGCGTTGCGCAGGTCGACGGAACAGTAAAACGGCGGCGTGTGCTCTTGCCATTCGAGCCGGAACCACCGCTCGATAGCAGGCATGGCCTCGAGAATTTTCCGCTCGAGGTCGAGCAGCGGGCCACTTAACGCCGTAACTAAGTGCGGAACCATGAATTTCTCGCGAGCTTTGCGTGGGCCAGCGCCGACTCTGGTCGACACCGGGAGGGAAAGATTGTAGAGCAATTGCTTTGCCTAACTGGGGATGAACCACCAATCGACAAGGTTTCCCGGCCGGTGCCACACGGCGCCTGCGCGATAGCTTTGGCCTCCGCGCCTGACGAAACCCGCGAAAATGCATCGGCCAAAAAAATGCCCGCCTTCGAAGGCGGGCAAAATCGCTGCGCTCGTTGCTTGGCCGTTCCGGCGCGCCCTCTCGCGACGCGCCGGTTGCGGCGAACTCGTTACTCGACGTGCTCGCCGTGCAACGTGACGTCGAGGCCCTCGCGTTCCTCTTCTTCGGTGACGCGCAGGCCCATCGTCATGTCGATGACCTTGAGCAGGATGAAGCTCACGACGCCGCTGTACACCAGCGTCACGAGCACGCCCTTCGCCTGCACGAGGATGCTGCCATCGAAGCCGCCGATATCCTTCACCGCGAACACGCCCGTCAGCAAAGCGCCGATGATCCCGCCCACGCCGTGCACGCCGAACGCGTCGAGCGAATCGTCGTAGTTGAACTTGTGCTTGAGCCACGTCGCCGACCAGAAGCAGACCACGCCCGCGACGATGCCGATCACGATCGCGCCCGTCACGCCGACGAAGCCCGAAGCCGGCGTCACCGCCACCAGACCCGCGACCGCACCCGAAATGATGCCGAGCACGGAAGGCTTGCCCTTCGTGATCCACTCCGCGAACATCCAACCGAACGCCGCGAACGCGGTGGCGATCTGCGTCGTGAGCATCGCGAAGCCGGCGCGGCCATCGGCTGCGACCGCGGAACCCGCGTTGAAGCCGAACCAGCCGACCCACAGCATCGATGCGCCGATCAGCGACAGCACGAGATTGTGCGGCGCCATCACTTCACGGCCGTAGCCGACGCGCTTGCCGAGCACGAGACAGCACATCAGGCCCGCGATACCGGCATTGATGTGGACCACCGTGCCGCCCGCGAAGTCGAGCACGCCTGCCGATGCCAGCCAGCCGGTCGGTTCCCAGACCATGTGCGCGACCGGCGAGTAGACGATCAGCGACCACAGCGTCATGAACACGAGCATCGCCGAGAACTTCATGCGGTCGGCGAACGCGCCGGTGATCAGCGCCGGCGTGATGATCGCGAAGGTCAGCTGGAACGCGAAGTAGACCGACTCCGGAATCGTCGAGGCGAGATGGCTCACGGTGAGCGTCGTCGCCTTGTCGCCCTTGATGTAGGCCATGCCGTGCAGGAACACCCGCGAGAACCCGCCGATGAACGAGCCGCCCGGCGTGAACGAGATGCTGTAGCCCACGACGGTCCAGAGAATCGTGATCAGGCAGCAGATCGCGAAGCTTTGCATGACGGTGGCGAGGACGTTCTTCTTGCGGACCATGCCGGCATAGAAGAGCGCGAGACCGGGAATCGTCATGAACAGCACGAGCGCGACGGAGGTCAGCATCCACGCAGTGTCGCCGGAGCTGATCTTCGACGAATCGACCATGAACGGCTCGGTCGGCGCGGCAGGCGCGGCGTCCGATGCACCCGAAGCGGCCGCGGCAGCTTCCGCCGACGACGCCATCGCCGTGTTGGCGCTTGCGGGCGCGCTTGCAGCGGGTTCCGACGATGCAGGCGCCGAGGCTGCGGCCGGCGCGGACGCATCCTGGGCGAGCGCAGTGCCGACATCCGCGCCGAGCAGCGCGCCCGCCATGCACAGTGACATCAAAAAGTTACGCATTCTTCTGGTTCCCCTATCACGAAAATTCGTCGCCAATTTCTTGTTAGAGCGCGTCGGCGCCGGTCTCGCCGGTGCGGATGCGGATGACCTGCTCGATCGCGGTGACGAAAATCTTCCCGTCGCCGATCTTCCCGGTGCGCGCGGCGCGCTCGACGGCTTCGATCGCCTGATCGACGATGTCGTCGGACACGGCCGCCTCGATCTTCACCTTCGGCAGGAAGTCGACGACGTACTCCGCGCCCCGATAGAGCTCGGTGTGCCCTTTCTGCCGGCCGAAGCCTTTCACCTCGGTCACCGTGATGCCCGAGACGCCGATGGCCGACAGCGCTTCACGCGCTTCGTCCAGCTTGAACGGCTTGATGATTGCGGTAATGAGCTTCATGTATCCCTCTCGCTATGGTGTGGTCCTTCGATGCCTTCTAAAGCGGGATGCGCTGGGTGTTACCGCCACGTCCGCCCTGCCGGGCCGCTCAGAGAAGCGTGCTGAAAAGCCGCGCGCCATTTATGCAACTCGTATGCCAAGCGAGCATTCATGCGGGTTTGCGCGTCTTTACGGAAACCTTCGTGCGAAGGGTCGGCCGAACGGCCAACGTGCGTTCCGCGTGCTGGCGTCGGGGTAGGTTCATTGCTAGAGTGGTCTGGAGGTCCCGTAAAAAGGGCATGGGCGGACAACGCGAGGGCGCGGCAGCGCTAAAATCGCGGCGCCTCAAAGGTGCTTCGAGGTGCGCGGCGGTCGCAAGGCGGCGCGCACCAATTTCGAACATTCGATATTTCGGGGCACTGACCTAACAACGAATGCACTTTTTTTGTGCAAGAAGGGAGAAACGATGAAGCAGCCCAACGACGTGTTCAACGACTTGCAGCAGAAGATGAGCGAGCTGTTCAAGAATTCGCCCGCGAAAGATGTCGAACGGAACATGAAGGCGATGCTGTCGCAAGGCTTCTCGAAGCTCGATCTCGTCACGCGTGAGGAATTCGACACGCAGACGCAGGTGCTCGTGCGCACCCGCGCCCGTCTGGAGGAACTCGAAAAGCGCGTCGCGCAACTGGAGCAGCGTCTCGCGACCGGCGGAGGCTCCGCCGCGCAAGACTAAAGGCGCCGGAAACGCCTATCGCACACCTCGGCTAGCGAGCCGTGAGTTTCTAGTTTTATTGCCGGCGCGATCGAAGCGCCGTTTCAGGTGAAATCATGTCGCTTGCCGTGGTACGCAGCCGCGCGCCCGCTCCTGGGCGCGCGCCCGAAGTCGTCGTCGAAGTCCATCTCGCCAACGGGTTGCCGTCGTTTTCCATAGTCGGTCTGCCCGATCTCGAAGTCCGCGAAAGCCGCGAGCGCGTGCGCGCCGCGCTCCAGAACTGCGGCTTCGACTTTCCCGTGCGCCGAATCACCGTCAATCTCGCGCCCGCCGATCTGCCGAAGGAATCCGGCCGTTTCGATCTGCCGATCGCGCTCGGCATTCTCGCCGCGAGCGGGCAGATTCCGGCCGAATCGCTCGAGCATCGCGAGTTTGCGGGCGAACTTTCGCTGACCGGCGCGCTGCGTCCGATGCGCGGCGCCTTCGCGATGGTCTGCGGCGCGGCGCGCCACTACGCATCGATGCGAGAGGCAAGCGCACGCATCCCGGAAATCTACGTGCCGCTCGCGAGCGCGGCCGAGGCAGCGCTCGTGCCCGGCATCGACGTGTTCGGCGCGGCGGACCTGCCGACGCTCTGCGCGCATCTCAACGGCGTGCCGGATGCGCGCCTGCGGCCGATCGAAGCCGTGACGCTTCCCCCGATGGCCGCGTCGTCCGCCGATCTCGCTGACGTCATCGGTCATCCGGCGGCGCGGCGCGCGCTCGAAGTCGCGGCGGCCGGCGGTCATCATTTGCTGATGATCGGCCCGCCCGGCGCGGGCAAGTCCATGCTCGCCGCGCGTCTGCCGGGGCTGCTTCCGCCCATGAGCGACGACGAAGCGCTCACCTCCGCCGCGATCCTCTCCGCGAGCGCGGTCGGCTTCACGCCCGAGCAGTGGCGGCGAAGGCCGTTTCGCGCGCCGCATCATTCGTCGAGTGCGGCGGCGCTCGTCGGCGGGCGCAATCCGCCGCAGCCCGGCGAGATCACGCTCGCTCATCTCGGCGTTTTATTCCTGGACGAGCTGCCGGAATTCGATCGCAAAGTGCTCGAAACGCTGCGTGAGCCGCTCGAAGTCGGGCAGATCACGATCTCGCGCGCCGCGCAGCAAGCGGACTTTCCCGCCGCCTGCCAGCTCGTTGCAGCGATGAATCCGTGCCCGTGCGGCTGGCGCGGCGATCCGGGCGGGCGCTGCCGTTGCTCGCCCGATGTCGCCGCGCGTTATCTGCGCAAGCTGTCGGGGCCGTTGATGGACCGCATCGATATTCAAATCGAGCTGCCGGCGCTATCGCCTGCCGAACTGTCGGCGCGCGGTGCGGAGCGCGGCGAATCGAGCGCGATGGTCGCGGCGCGCGTCGCGGCCGCCCGCGACATACAGGCGCGGCGTCAGGGCAAAACCAATCGCGAACTGAATGGCCGCGAAGCCGATGACGTCTGCCGCCCCGACCCGGCCGGCGAGGCGTTGCTGCGTGCAGCGGGCGAGCGCTTCGGCTGGTCGGCGCGGGCGTATTACCGGGTGCTGAAGGTCGTGCGAACGATCGCGGACCTCGCCGGTTCGGAGATGCCCGACGTCTCTCACGTCGCCGAGGCCGTGCAGTACCGCCGTTCGCTCGCGAGTGCTTGAAGCCTGCACGCACAGTTGGTCCGAGCCCTGCTTACCGGAAACGAGCTTGTCAAGACTTGACTTATGCACAATGAAGCGCTCCGCACCACTTTCCGGTCCAGCCACCACCCCGATTTGCACTCATTTCACAGATTATTGATTTTATTGAACTATTTAACTTGCCGCGAACGGAGGCAAAGTAACGTAAACCGTATGAAGCGGGCTTTTGGGCGCTACCGCACACTGTTTTCCACATAGTTATCCACAGACATTGTGGATAGCGGAAAAAGTCCATATGAATCCGCGAATTAGCGCGTTAACTTACGAAGAAACTTTGGCTCTTGAGAATGGCCTAAGGCGCTTCTTAAGTCAGTAATCGCTGAATTCGAGGTGTCCCTCTAAAAGAGTTTGAAGGACGTAAAGAATTGATCCGTCTGCTCTTGCGGCGGCGCTTTGTCTGACACGATCGCGAGTTGATAGACATGTGCACCCCGCGCGACGAATCGCGCCTGGATGGTGCGGGACTCGCGCTTCGTGCCGCTCTCTCCTTTCAGGCTCATCTCGCTGCCCGTCACGCGGCCGCCCGCGGCCAGGTCGAACTGCGTCGCCCGCGCTTCGGGCTTCGCGTTCACGTTACGCGCCAGGCCTTGCTGGAGGAACTCGAGCGTCGCGCGCTGCAAGGCCGGATCGGCGCTCGGCAGCACGACGGTGCCGACCGCGAACACGGCATCGCCGGCTTCGGCGCTTTGCATGCGCATCGTCATCGACTGGCCGGCGATGTCGATCTTGCGTTCGTCCGATCGCGGCTTGGCCGGCAGCGTGACTTCATAACCATCGTCGTTATTCATCACGGTGCGCCAGTCGTATGACGGCGTACACGCGAGCAGCGCGCCGCATGCGATCGATGCGCACAGCGTCGCGCGCGCGATATTTTTCAGACGAAAAAGCGTGAAAGCTCGTTTCATGACAGACGGATGCGTGAAAACCATCATTATCGCGCTGCGATGCCGGGCTTATCGGCGCGTCATGAACCCATCGCGAAATTGGCGCTAAAATATGCAGCAGTCTCCGTTCGGCCGGAGAGCATTCCGAGGTTCCACATGTCCCAAGCCACGCAAGACACTTCCACGCGCGCCAAGAGCCCGCTGCGCTATATCGTCATGGCGCTCGTCGCGGGCGTGATCGCCTGTACCGGGTATTTCGCCTTCGGCGGCCAGCAGAAAGCGCCCGACGCCACGTTTACGCTGCTTTCGGGACAAAAAATTTCGACATCCGGCGATCTCAAGGGCAAGGTCTATCTCGTCAACTTCTGGGCGACGAGCTGCGAGACCTGCATGAAGGAAATGCCGCAGATGATCGACACATACAACAAGTTCAAGGGCCGCGGCCTGGAGTTCGTCGCGGTCGCGATGAACTACGACGCGCCGATGTACGTGAGCAACTACGCGCAGACGCGCAACCTGCCGTTCAAGGTCGCGATGGACGACGGCAGCGCCGCGAAGCAGTTCGGCAACGTGCAACTGACGCCGACGACTTTCGTCATCGACAAGAACGGCAAGATTCTGAAGCGCTATGTCGGCGAACCGACTTTCGCGGAGCTGGATCAACTGCTCGACAAGGCGCTCGGTTCGGCTGCCTGAGCCCGACATCCGACACAGCACACAGGAAACGCCCGCATCAGCGGGCGTTTTTCATGAGCGATCGGAATCGCCTTTCACGGCGATCCCATACCTTTTGATCTTCTCGTACAGCGTGGCTTTGCCGAGCTGCAGCCGGTCCGCCGCCACCGCGACGGCGCCGCCGCACTGCTCCAGTGCCTGCGCGATCACCACGCGCTCGAACTGCTCCGTGCGTTCCTTGAGCGATTGCGTCGAGGTATCGAGCGACGCCGCGCCGCCGTCATCCAGAATGCCGAGCACCATGCGATCCGCCGCGTTGCGCAACTCGCGCACGTTGCCGGGCCAGTCGCGCTGCATCAGCTCCGCGCGCTGACGGTCCGTGATGAGCGGCGCGGGCCGCTCGTAGCGCACGGCGGCATCGAGCAGAAAGTGTTCGAAGAGCGGGACGATATCCTCGCGGCGCTCGTTCAGCGGCGGCAGCGTGATCGTCACGACGTTCAGCCGGTACAGCAGGTCGCGCCGGAACGTGCCGTCGGCGACGTGCTCGTTCATGTCGCCTTTCGCGGCCGCGACGACGCGCAGATTCGCACGCACCGGCTGATTCGAACCGAGCCGCTCCAGCACGCCGTCCTGCAGCACGCGCAGCAGCTTCACCTGCAAGGAAAGCGGCATGCTCTCGATTTCATCGAGAAAGAGCGTGCCGCCCGACGCTGCCTCCAGCCTGCCGATGCGCTTTTTCTGCGCGCCGGTGAACGCGCCGGCCTCGTAGCCGAACATCTCCGATTCGAACATCTGCTCGGGCAGCGCGCCGCAGTTGACCGCGATAAATGGCTTGTCGCGGCGCGGCGACATCTCGTGCAAGCTGCGCGCGATCAGTTCCTTGCCCGCGCCCGTATCGCCGTTGATGAGTACGGAAGCGTCCGTCGGCGCGACGTTCGCGATCAGCCGCCGCACCTGCTCGATCGCAGAACTTCGTCCGATGATGCGGCTTCGCCCCGCCCCCGCGAGCTCGCGCCGCAGAGCCTGATTTTCTAGTACGAGCGACCGGCGCTCCAGCGCACGTCGCACTGCTTCGATCAAACGCTCGGAAGCAAACGGCTTTTCGATGAAGTCGTACGCGCCGTCGCGCATGGCCTGCACGGCCATCGAGATATCGCCGTGGCCGGTGACGAGAATCACCGGCACTTCGGGCGCGCGCTCGCGGCATTGCGCGAGCAGATCGAGGCCGCTCGCACCGGGCAGACGAATATCGCTCACGATCACGCCCGGAAAACTCGCGTCGATCGCGCGCGCGGCGGCTTCGACACTCCCGTGCCCCGTCACGTCGAATCCCGCGAGCTGAAGACTCTGCACGCTCGCGCGGCGCACGAGTTCGTCGTCTTCGATAAAGATCACCTGCAAACCGGTGCTCATGTGTTACTCCAGCGATGTGTTACGCACGGCGCAGCGTCAACACGAATTCTGCGCCGTACGAGCCGTCGGCGTCGGCTTGCGTGCCGCCTTCGGGGCCGTCCGCGACGATCGGCGCGACACGATTGCGCGCGACGAGCGAGCCGCCGTAATCGCGCGCGATCGCCGATGAAATCGCGAGACCGAGACCGAGGCCGTGTCCCATTTCCTTCGTCGTGAAGAACGGCTCGAAAAGACGCGGCAGCGCGTCGGCGGGAATGCCGGGACCGTTGTCGCGCACGACGATCTCGATCGCGTCATCGCGCGCTTCCAGTTCGACGACGATGCGCGGCCTGTCGCACGACGCGACCGCATCGAGCGCATTGCCGATCAAGTTGATGAACACTTGCTCGAGCCGCAGATCCTCGCAGCGCGCGAAGATCGGCGCGGCGCCATCGGCGAGTTCCGGCGCGACTTCGATCGCGACGTCCTTCATGCGCGGACGCAGCATCGAGAACACGTTGCGCAGCGCGCGCGCAATGTCGGCGCGCGCGTTCTTCGGCCGCGCCTTCGTGACGAAGAGCTTCAGCTGATTCGTGATGTTGCCCATGCGCTCGGTCAGCGACGCGATCGCTTCCAGATTCTCGCGCGCCGCCGCCTGATCGCCGCGGTCGATCAGCACGCGCGTGTTGTCGGAGAAACTGCGCAGCGCGGCGAGCGGCTGATTCAGTTCGTGCGTGATGCCGGCCGCCATCTGGCCGAGCGCGGCGAGTTTGCTTGCCTGAATGAGTTCGTCGTGCGCGGCGCGCAAATCCTGTTCGGCGCGCGTGCGCTCGTTCACTTCCCGGATGAGTTGCGCGTTCGCTTCCGACAGGTCCGCCGTGCGCTCCGCGACGCGCTGATTCAGTTCCGCATACGCGGTCTGCAGCAACTCGCGGCTGCGGATCATGTCGCGCACGCGCGTGCGCCGCATGCGCCAGTAGAACGCGAGCAGGCACAGCGACACGAACACGAGCGCCGTGACGATGACCGCGTTCTGCGCGGCGCTTTCGACGGGATCGAGCGCGGCCATCGTGATCAATTGCCACTCGGGCTCGCCGATCGAGCGATGCGTCGCGAGATAGGCCGGCGCACGGTGCCCGTCCCGCCCGCCGCCGACGCGCACGATCTGCGCGCCGCCTTCGAGCGTTTTCACGATGGTCATCGGCAGCGGCGTGATCGCCTGCTGTGCGTACTGGCGCGTTGCGTAGACGGACGCTTCGATGTTCTGCGGCAGCGGCCGCACCGTGTGATATTTCCACGCCGGCACCGACGACAGAAAAATTACGCCGTGATCATCGGTGACGATGAGCGGCTCGGACGCATCGGCGCCTTGCAGCCATTCGAGATTGAGCTTCACGACCGCGACGCCGATAATCTCTTTCGTGCCGTCGCGATAGACGGGCTGCGAGATGTAATAGCCGGGTTCGGTCGAGATCGTGCCGATACCGAAGAAGCGGCCGACGCCGCCTCTCATCGCATCGACGAAATACGGCCTGAAGTTGTAGTCCACGCCGACGAAACTGTCCGCGCCGTTCCAGTTGCTCGCGGCCACGCTGAGGCCGTTCGCGCGGATCAGATACGTGACGGTCGCATGCGCGCGCGCGTTGAGGTCTTCGAGATAGCGATTCGCGCGTTCGACGTTGGCCGGATCGGGATGATCGAGTGCGTTCTGCACGACCGGATGCCGCGACAGAAGATACGGCAGATATTCGTAACGGTCGAGCGTGCTCTTGAGCGTGTTCGTCGTGCGATCGACGCGCGCGGCGGCATTGAGCCTGAGTTCGTCGATGCCGCTTCGCCACGCGATGTACCACGTGAGCGCGCAGCACGCCACGAGCGCGGCGAAGAGCGCGAAGAACACGAGGATGCGGCGCGTCACGTGAGCAGATTCCCGCGGATGAGGATCTGTCATTGTGTCATACGCGCCTTCGGGATAAGGCTTCGAGGACGCCGCAGACGACTGCGGCGAAGCACTCGCAGACTGAGGCTTCGCCGCTTGCATGATCGCGTCGTCCGATTGCCGAACGTGCTTAGGCCGACTTCGCTTCTTCGGGGTCGGTCACGTCGACATCGCGCGACAACGCCGCTCTCAGCTTGCTGCGGTCGAGCTCCTTTTCCCACGCCGACACGACGACCGTCGCCACGCCGTTACCGACGATGTTCGTCAGCGCGCGGCACTCGCTCATGAAGCGGTCGATGCCGAGAATCAGCACCATGCCCGCGAGCGGAATCGTCGGCACGACGGCGAGCGTCGCCGCGAGCGTGATGAAGCCCGCGCCGGTCACGCCGCTCGCGCCCTTCGACGTGAGCATCGTCACCGCGAGCAGCGTCAACTGCTGGCCCCACGTGAGGTCCGTGTTGGTCGCCTGCGCGATGAACAGCACGGCCATCGTCATGTAGATGTTGGTGCCGTCGAGGTTGAACGAATAGCCGGTCGGCACGACGAGACCCACGACCGAGCGCGAGCAGCCGAGCTTTTCGAGCTTGAGCATCAGTTGCGGCAGCGCGGCTTCCGACGACGACGTGCCGAGCACGATCAGCATCTCTTCCTTGATGTACGCAACGAACTTCAGGATGTTGAAGCCCACCATGCGTGCGATCGCGCCGAGCACGAACACGACAAAGACGATCGACGTGAGATAGAACGTGCCGACGAGCTTGAGCATCGGCAGCAGCGAGCCGATGCCGTACTTGCCGATGGTGAACGCCATCGCGCCGAACGCACCGATCGGGGCGAGCTTCGTGATGATGCCGACCATGCCGAACAGAATGCTCGACAGACCTTCGATGAAGTTCGTCACGACCTTGCCGCGCTCGCCGATATGCGCGAGCACCGAACCGAACAGCAGCGCGATCAGCAGGATCTGGAGAATTTCGCCCTGCGCGAACGCCGACACGAGCGTGTCCGGGATGATGTGCATGAAGAAGTCGACCGTGCTCTGGCCGTGCGCCTTCGTCGCGAAGGAATCGACGGCCTTGTGATCGAGCGTGGCCGGATCGACGTTGAAGCCGACGCCGGGCTTGAGCAGGTGCGTCGCGGCGAGGCCGAGAATGAGCGCGAACGTCGACACGATTTCGAAGTAGAGCAGCGCCTTGCCGCCGACGCGTCCGACCTTCTTCATGTCCTCCATGCCCGCGATGCCGGTTACGACGGTACAGAAGATGATCGGCCCGATCACCATTTTGATGAGCTTGATGAATCCGTCGCCGAGCGGCTTCATGTCGGTGGCGAGTGTCGGATAGAAGTGCCCGAGCGCGATGCCGATGATGATGGCGACGATCACCTGCACGTACAGGACTTTATGGAGAGGTTTTTTCACGATGGTTCCAGGCAATGACAGGCTGTTGGCGGAAGGGTGCCAGCGGCGAGCGTGGACGCTTTTTCAGTGCGCGATGCTTCTGTGGGATGCGCACGGGAGAATCGCGTCGCGTAAGCGATAGCCGCTTCGTCGACGGATTCAGGGACGTTGGGATGCGAGAGGGGTCATCGGCTTGTCTCCTAAACTTTTATGGGCGGCTCGGTGGCCGTGCCGCTTATATCGCAAGGGCGATGCCAGGTTTCAATATTTGTAAGCCTTTGATCTGTCGAGGTATTTATGGCGATGAGTTTAGGCGGAATCTGAGTTTCCGGAAATCCGGAATAGGGGTGTCCGGGGTTCTGGAAGGAAGTGGGCGGTCAGACGGAATCCTGCTTCCGTTTCCTCAGTTGCTTATCGATTGCTTCGAGCTCGCGCAGATCGGCGTCGTCGGCATCGCGTGCTTCCAGCTTGCGTCGAGTCACGTCGAATTTCTCGTACAACTCCGCCACCATCGTGCTCATCGATGTCTGGCTCATTCGACCATTCCCTTGCAGGAGCGGCTGCTCGTTAAACGTCATGAAGCTATCGACGTAGTTTCGCCAATCGCTCATGCGCAGGTTCTGTCTCTGGCGCGCGCGCAATTCGGCGAAGTCGAGAAACAGGCTGACGATGCGGTTGAGATCGCGCAGTTCTTCGCTGTTCAGGTAATTCTTCGCCACCGTCACATCGCCCTTGCGCACACGCCCGCCTTTCCATGACGTCAGGCCCATGTTCGGCTGGTCCGCGTCCGCGCGTTCCACGATCAGTTCTGCTGCGGTGTGGCCCGTGGCAGCAAAAAACAGTTTGTTCTGAACTTCGGCGAAGAAGTGGCGGGTGGACTCAGCGTCGTCGGCATAATCGATTGAAAGCGCGAAAAGGTCGCGCACCTTCTGATAGAAACGCTTTTCCGAAGAACGAATGTCCCGGATGCGCTCGAGAAGCTCGTCGAAATAATCCGATTGTTCGGAGCCTTTCAGGCGTTCGTCGTCCATGACGAAGCCTTTGGTCAGATATTCCTTCAGATGAGCCGTCGCCCACTGCCGGAACTGCCTTCCACGTTGCGACTTCACGCGATAGCCGACCGCAAGGATGACGTCCAGGTTATACAACTGGACTGTACGGCGGACTTCGCGCGCTCCTTCGCTTCGAACTTGTAAGCCGCGCTTACAAGTTGCCTCCTCGATGAGCTCGCCTTCAGCGTAGACCGATCGAACGTGCTGAGTAATGTTCTGCGGGGTTGACTGGAAAAGCTCGGCAAGCTCGGCTTGTGAAAGCCAGACTGAGCCGTCATCGGCTCTGAGAAAGAACCTGGCTCTGCCGTCTTCTGTTTCATACAGCACTACGTCTGCCTGCGAGGGTTGTCCAACCATTATCAAAGCTCCATGAGATACAACAGCGTATCTTCATCCGCGGTTGCCCCAGATTCAACACGAGTTGGACGAGTTAGCAGATCGGTGAATGGCTCGCGCCAACAAAAAACCCACGGTCTCCCGTGGGTTTTGTTCCAATCCACCGCAAGCGGCAATATCAAACCACCCCTGCCCCATGCGCCTGCTCATCCGCGTGATAGCTCGACCGCACCATCGCGCCGACGGCAGCATGTGTGAAGCCCATCTTGTACGCCTCTTCCTCGTACATCTTGAACGTATCCGGATGCACGTAAGCCCGCACCGGCAGATGATGCTCGGACGGCTGCAAATACTGACCGATCGTCAGCATGTCGACATCGTGCGCGCGCAGATCGCGCATCACCTGAAGAATTTCCTCTTCCGTCTCGCCAAGGCCGACCATCAGGCCCGATTTCGTCGCGACTTCCGGATGCAGCGCCTTGAAGTCCTTCAGCAGCTTCAGCGAATGGTGATAATCCGAACCCGGACGCGCTTCCTTGTACAGGCGCGGCACCGTTTCGAGGTTGTGGTTCATCACGTCGGGCGGAGCGGCGGTCAGGATGTTGATCGCGCGATCCAGACGGCCGCGGAAATCCGGCGTCAGAATCTCGATGCGCGTCTCCGGCGAATGCTCGCGCACGTGCTTGATACATTCGACGAAATGCGCCGCGCCGCCATCGCGCAGATCGTCGCGATCGACGGACGTGATCACCACGTACTTCAGCTTCAGCGCGCCGATGGTGCGCGCGAGATTGATCGGCTCGTCCGGATCGAGCGGATCGGGGCGGCCGTGGCCGACGTCGCAGAACGGGCAGCGGCGCGTGCACTTGTCGCCCATGATCATGAACGTCGCGGTGCCCTTGCCGAAACATTCGCCGATATTCGGGCAGCTCGCCTCCTCGCACACCGTATGCAGGCTGTGCTCGCGCAGGATCTTCTTGATCTCGTTGAAGCGCGAATTGCCCGTCGCGGTGCGCACGCGAATCCACTCCGGCTTTTTCAGCTTTTCGATCGGGATGACCTTGATCGGAATGCGCGACGTCTTCGCTTGCGCCTTCTGCTTGGCAGTGGCGTCGTAAGCAGGAGCGGCAGCGTCGCCGGCGAGGTTTGCGGTTGCGTCAGTCATTCGGTCGATCCGGTTGTTGCAGCGGCAGTTGCGGGAAGGCCGCCGATTTGAAGTGCCAGCCGACCGGCCAGCAGGAGAGCTACGTCGCGCCAGTCGGCCGCGACGCCGAGCGTCGCCATGTCGACCGTTTCGAGTCCCGCGTAGCCGCACGGGTTGATGGCGAGGAACGGCTGCAAATCCATGTTCACGTTCAGGCTCACGCCGTGATAACTGCAGCCGTTGCGAATCTTGAGTCCGAGCGCAGCGATCTTCGCGCCCTCATGCGTTTGAATACGATCGTTCGCACGTTGAGGAGGCCGCGCCACGTAGATGCCCGGCGCACCAGCCTTGCGATCGGTCGCCAGATTATACGTCGCGAGTGTTTCGATCACGGCCTCTTCGATGCGGCGCACCAGCTCGCGCACCATCAGCTTGCGACGGCGCAAATCGATCAGCAGATAAGCGACGATCTGGCCCGGTCCGTGATACGTGATCTGTCCGCCGCGATCCACCTTGACGAGCGGAATGCCGCTTCCGGCGAGCAGAAGGTGCGCCGGATCGCCCGCGAGGCCGAGCGTGAATACGGGGGGATGCTCGACGAGCCAGATTTCGTCGGGCGTGTCGGGCGTGCGGCCGTCGGTGAAAGCGCGCATCGCGCCGAAACTCTGGCCGTACGGCTCGAGGCCGCGCCAGCGCAACGCGACCGGATAATCACCGGAACTGAGCACGGTGTCGGGCGCGTCGTGAATTTCTTGTGGGACTGCGAGCGGTGTGGCGGACATGGTGCCGGTAGTTTACCGAAATAGCCCCATGCCCGCCGATGGTGAATTCGCATGCCTTCGATGGCAATTTCGAATAGTTGACGTCAAACCCGCTCAGACCGTCCTCCAGCCCGAACCGAAACGCCGCGCGAGGCGCTCGATGCGCGTCGAAAGCCAGTGCATCGCGCGTTCGTCGCAACGGGGCAGGATCGTGAAGACGACATACGCCGGACGGTCGCCCTCGACCGACAGCCACAGCCGCTCGCGTTCGCGCAGTTTGAGGCTGTCGCCGGGAACGAGCCAGTAATCCTCGATGTCGTTGCTGCGGGTCGCCCACACCGGGTTGCCGTTGACCGAGAGCTTCGTGCCGCGCGCGATGCGCATCGGCACGGTTTCGCCGGGCTTGATTTCAAAGGTGACGCTTGTTGATATTTCTCGCATGATCCACTCCGCCTGGGAACGTTTCGATGACTACAATCCTAGGCGTGGCAAGGCATCAGGCAAAACGATCAATTTTCACTGCTATGTGAGCTGTATTGACAACGACAACGCCGACAATCCACATGGACCTCCGCCAGCTTCCCGCCCTGAACGCGCTGCGCGCCTTCGAAGCCGCCGCCCGTCACGAGAGCTTTTCCCGCGCCGCCGACGAGCTTTTCGTCACGCACGGCGCGGTCAGTCATCAGATTCGCGCGCTGGAAGCCGAGCTCGGCGTGTCGCTGTTCGCGCGCGACGGCAAGCGCGTGCGCCTGACCGATCGCGGCAGGCAATACGCCGGCGAAGTGCGCGCGGCGCTGGTCGCGCTGGCGGAAGCGACGCGCCGCATCCGCTCGGGCGATCGCGACCGGCGGCTGATCGTCTCGACGATTCCGTCGTTTTCGGCGCGCTGGCTGACGCCGCGCGTCGGCAGATTCATCGAGCAGCATCCGGACATCGATCTGGAATTGCTGACGACGAGCGCGCTCATCGACTTCCATCGCGACGACGCAGACGTAGCGATTCGCTTTGGCTTCGGCAAGTACGCCGGGCTGCACGCGGAGGAATTGATGGATGAAGTGTTCTTTCCGGCCTGTGCGCCGAATTTTCGTGGCGGCGAGTTGCCGCGCGCGCCGCGTGATCTCGCCACGCTGCCGCTGTTGCGCTCCGACGACGAGCTCTGGCGCCCGTGGTTCGACGCGGCCGGCCTCACGGATGTGCCCGAACCGAAGCGCGGCGTCTTGTATGAAGATTCGTCGAATCTGCTGCAGGCGGCCATCGACGGGCAAGGCATCGCGCTGGTGCGGCGCTCGCTCGCGATGCAGGAAATCGGCGCGGGGCGGCTCGTGCGGCTTTTCAACGTCGACGGCCCGAGTCCGTGGAAATACTACTTCGTGTGCCCGACGGCGCTCCTTCAGACCAAGCGCGTGCAGGCGTTCAGGGAATGGATTTTCGATGAAGCCGAGCAGTTCAGGCTGCTCTACGAGCGCACGCCGGCGGTGTGCGATGCGCTCGCGGGCAAGCTCAAAGCACTACCTTGACCATCGGATGGCCGGTGAGCGCGCGATAGATATCGTCGAGATGGGCGCGATTCTGCGCGCGCACGGTGCAGGTGAGCCCCGTGTAGTTGCCGCCGGACGACGGCCGCGACTCGACGCGCGATGCGTCGAAATCCTGGTCGAACGCCTTGAGCACGCCGACGATCGTGTCGTGAAATTCCGGATGCGATTTGCCCATCACCTTGATCGGGAAATCGCAGGGAAAGTCGAAGAGCTCGTCGGCGCTGTGCTTCGCGCTGTCGGTGGGGTCAGTGGATTGTGGCTTGTCAGTCATGGCGTTCTCCTTCACTTCTTGCCTGATTTGGCACGCGCGGCTTCCTCCGCGAACTCGCGCGCTTTGGCCCGCTGGTAGGCGTCGTACAGTGCAGCATAGACCGGACCGGGACGGCCGTCGCCGACGCTTTTACCGTCGAGCGTGGTGATCGGCATGACTTCCTTCGTCGCCGAGCTGATCATGATTTCATCGGCCGAACGCAATTCGGCTTCGGTGATATCGCGCTCCTCGAAGGCGATACCCGCTTCGCGCGCCAGCTCCTCGATCAATCCGTAGCGGATGCCTTCCAGAATGCGCGGTCCGCGCGGCGCGCCCAGCAGCGTGCCGCCCTTCACGACCCACACGTTCGACGACGATCCCTCGGTCAGCAAACCGTCGCGCAACTGGATGGTTTCGAGCGCGTCGTTCTCGGCGGCGTGCTGCGCCATCAAGACGTTGCCGAGCAGCGACACCGATTTGATATCGCAATGCAGCCAGCGCTTGTCTTCGGCGGTCACGGCTACCGCGCCGCGCGCCCGATCCGCCGCGCTCGGAAACACGAGCTGGCCGAGCATGACGAACACCGTGGGCGTGATGCCCGCCGGAAACGCGTGGCCACGCCGCTTCGCGACGCCGCGCGTCACCTGAATGTAGACGAGCGCATCGCCCGCGCTGGCGTTTGCTTCGATCACGCGATCGATCAGCGCGCGCCAGCCGGCGTCATCGAACGGATTGTCGATGCGGATCTTGCCGAGACTGCGATTCAGGCGCGCGAGATGCTGCCTGAGGCGGAACGGCAGGCGCGCGCCATCGGCTTGCGCGTAGAGCGGCACGACTTCATACACGCCGTCGCCAAAGATGAACCCGCGGTCGAGCACGGGAATGCGCGCTTCGGAAAGCGGCCCCCACTCGCCGTTCAGATAGACGACCGGATCGAATGCTTCGGCGTGACTCATCGCTCGCTCCTTACTTACGCTTTTGCCACCACAGCAACGCCGAATCCCACAGGCGGCCGAACATGCCCGCCTCCGGCACATCCTGCAGCGCGACGAGCGGGAACTGCGCGACTTCCTTGCCGTCCGCCATCATCTTGACGGTGCCGACCTGCTGGCCCTTCTTGATCGGCGCGACGATCAGATCGTTGTGCGTGACGGTCGGCTTGACCTTGTCGCCGAGACCCTTCGGCACGGTGATGTACTGATCCGTCGCGACGCCCGCCTGCACGTTGTCGGTCGCGCCCTTGTATACGCGCGGCGATTCGATCACCTGATCGGCCTTGTACAGACGCACCGCGTCATACGCGGTGTAGCCGTAGTTCAGCATCTTCAGGCTGTCCTGCACGCGGTTGTGCTCTTTCGGCTCGCCCATCATCACGGCGACGAGACGGCGGCTTGCGTCGGGTGTGCCGGCAAGCGAACGCTTCGCGGTCGCGATCAGGCAGTAGCCGGCGGCCTTCGTGTGGCCGGTCTTGAGACCATCGACGGTCGGATCGAGCCACAGCAGGCGATTGCGGTTCGGCTGCTTGATCTTGTTGTACGTGAAATCCTTCACCGAGAAGATGCTGTAGTACTCGGGGAAGTCGCGGATGAGGCGCGTCGAGAGCACGGCGAGGTCGCCCGCGGTCGTGTAGTGCTGCGGATCGGGCATGCCGTTCACATCGGCGAAATTCGTGTGCTTCATGCCGATGCGCTTCGCGGCCGCGTTCATCAGCGTCACGAAGTTGCCTTCGCTGCCGCCGACGAGTTCCGCCAGCGCGATCGCCGCGTCGTTGCCCGACTGCACGATCATGCCGTACACGAGATCGTGCACCGTGACCGGCTTGTTCGCCTCGATGAACATGCGCGACTCGTCCGTGCGCACGCGGCGCACGGCCTCGCTCGGCATGACGGTCTGATCCATGTTGATCTTCTTCGACTTGAGCGCGTCGAAGACGAGATACGCGGTCATCAGCTTCGTGAGCGACGCCGGTTCGACGCGCTCGTCGGGATTGCCGGACGCGAGCACCTGATTGCTGGTTGCATCGACGAGCACCCACGAGCGCGCGGTCACGTCGGGCGGCGGCACTTGCGCGAACGCGCTCGCGGCCACCAGCAGGGCGGGCAGAACAATAGCGGTTTTTGCGCGAACGGAAACAGAAGCGGAAACAGACGGAAGAGACAAGCCGGAAGGGATAAAGCGCATAGGATCGATCGGCGGAAAAAGCAGGCTGCGACGATGCCGATAAGGATCGGAAAATCGGCGAAGCACGGGTTGAACAGGCAGACCGTCGCTGTTGGTCGGGCTTTTCGCCATGACAGCGGCACGCGTGGCGCCGCGGAGAAAAGCGCTCGTTCGACAGACGGACGCGAAAACGGTTCTCGAAAGCCAGAGTTCCGAAGACCGCGAGACGCTTGAACTAGCGCACCGCGAGGCCGGAAACAGCGTAAAAAATCTGCGCCATTATACGCGCGGGCCGCTCGCCGTTTCCTTTGAATCTGCGCCTTTGCAGCGCGTTTTAACGTTTTTCAGGCTGCGCTTAGCCGCTTTTACCGATCGCAATCGATGCACGCGCAAAGCCCTTCGAATAGCTTGCGCCGCTCACCGCCATGCATCGACGATCACGCGCTTCAGAATATGCAGCTTGCGATGAAAGAAGTGCTCGCCGCCCGGAATCACGACAACGGGCAATTCCTGCGGGCGCGCCCAGTCGTAGACGGATTGAATGGGCACGGTATCGTCCACTTCGCCGTGAATCACCAGCGTGGTGTCGGGCACGGGCGCGACGTCCCAGCGGCTCGCCGCCGTGCCGACCAGCACCATGCGCTCGATTTCCTTGCCCGCTTCAAGCATGCGCTTCGAGACGTGCGACAGCACGAACGTGCCGAACGAAAAGCCCGCGAGCACGATCGGCGCATCGGCCTGACCCGGCTGCGCGCGCATGTGGTCGATCAGCGCGAGCAGGTCGTCCTGCTCGCCGATGCCGTTGTCATGTTCGCCGCTGGTTTGCCCGACGCCGCGAAAGTTCGAGCGGTACGTCGTGTAGCCGAGCTGCACGAAAGTGCGCGCGAGCGTCTGCGCGACCTTGTTGTCCATCGTGCCGCCGAAGAGCGGATGCGGATGCGCGACGAGCGCAATGCCACGCGGGGCCGAATCGGTGCGATCGAGCGCGCATTCGATCTTGCCGACCGGGCCGTCGATGAGGAATTTTTCGGTTTGCGCGTTCATGCGTGCTCTTATGCGTGCTTTTATGCGGGTTGATCGATCAGAAGACGTTCGACGACTTTGCCGTTGGCCAGATGCGATTCCACGATTTCGTCGATGTCGGTTTCATCGACATACGTGTACCAGGTGCCTTCCGGATACACCACGACGACCGGCCCCAGTTCGCAGCGGTCGAGACATCCCGCCTTGTTGATGCGCACCTTGCCTTCGCCCGCGAGGCCCAGTTGCTTCACGCGCTTTTTCGCGTGCTCCTGCATGGCCTGCGCGTTGCAGTTCGCGCAACTCGGACGCGGCGCGTCGGCATCGCGCTGATTCAGGCAGAAGAACACGTGGTACTTGTAGAAGGAATCCATGAGCGGGTGCGATGAGAGTGTCGGTCGATTATAGCGAGCGATGTTCGTGCCCGCCCTTTGGCGCCGAAGACTAGCGCTCCGATGCCTTGCGCGCGCGCCGCCGTGCCAGCAACGCACGCTCCGCCGACGACGCCAGCCAGCCGAGCGCCGCATACGGCCACACCCACGCGAGCCAGTGCGCGAGGCCGTTGAAATGCAGATACCGGCCTTGCCGCCAGTCTGCGAGCACGATGTCGAAGTACGGATTCACCGGCAGCAGATTGACGAGCGCGAGCGACACGACGAGCGCCCCGCCCGCGAGCGCCGCCCTCAAGCCCCGCGGCAGCGACACCGACAGCGCGCCAGCCAGCGTCGCGAACGCGATGCCTTCGAGCGCGCCGTCCGTGGCCCAGTCGAACGTCAGGCCCGCGCGGGATTGCAGGAATGTCGCGCCGGCCTTCGCGAAGAGCGTCAGCGCGATCAGGCCGAGCATCAGGCGGATGCGCGGCGCGCGGGCGCGCGTCAGGAGCGTCGCGAGCACGAGCGCGGCAAACAGACTCGTCGACGTGATGAGCGCTTCCCATGCGTCGTCGGGCAAAAGCGCGCCGAGCCGGTCGGGCCAGCTTTCGACGTCCCATGAAGAGGGCGTCCACGCGAGAATGGCGTCCTGCATCGCCGGATCGAGCTCGTCCCACAGCACGCGCGGCAGGTCGCCGCCACCGAAGAGAAACGGCGCGGGAAACATCGCCGCGAAGGGCCACAGCGCCGTCAGGCCGAGCACATATGCCGCGTCGCGCTCGAACCAGGTGAAACGGATGCGCCGGAGCAAGCCGCGATCTAGCAGCGCGCTCGTCGCGGGCGCGATCAGCACGCCGCCGACGAGCGCGCCGAACGCATTGGCGGCGAGATCGAGATTGGAGGCGACGCGCGTCGGCAGATACGTCTGGATCGCTTCCATCGTGCCGGAAAGCAACGCGCCGCCGACGAGCGCCGCGCCCACGGCGAGCGTGCCGCGAACGCGCGGATACAGCGCTAGCACGATCAGCGTGCCGAGCGGCATATAGCCGAGCACGTTCGTGACGACGTCGAAGGCGGTCAGGTATTGCGGCAGCGGATCGGTGAGATACGCGAGCGGGCTCAGGCCCAGCGAGCGCCAGCCGGAGAACGGATACAGCGATCCATAGACGACGAGCGCCGCGTATGCGGCGAGCGCCTGCCGGGAAAACGCCGACGGGCGGCGCTGCCATTGCTTGATCGTCATGAGCCGCGCGGGCGCCTCCGTGCTCGGCGGAAGGTGAATCTGCGGACCGTCATCGCGAAGCGGAAAGCGGTTGCGCGGCGAGCCACGCGGAGAGTTGCGCGATCACATCGTCCGATGCGGCCGCGAGCGCCCGCGCGCCGCCCGATGCGTCGGCGCTCGGCGCGCTCGCGCTCGCGGCGAAACTCCGCTGGCCGACGACACGGCCTTGCTGCGTGAGCGTCGCGCGCACCGAGACGAGTCCGTGGCTCTGTTCGGGCGCGTCGAAGACCTGCTCGAAGCTCGTCAGCTCGACTTCGAGCAGCGGCACCGCGCGCACGGGGTCCGCGCCCGAGAGAATCGGGCCGCGCGCCGCGAGCGCCTCGCGCAGACGCTGCGTCATCAATTGCGGGGGCGGCATCGTCCAGTGGCTGTCCGAATAGCTGCCGGTGCGCTGTGCATCGACATAACTCAGCCGATACGCGAACGAATCGGTTTCGAGATTGCGCGGCGCGCCCACCGCAAGCACTTTCACCGGCGGCATCGGCGCGGCGTTCGCCGATGCATTTGCGGCGGGCGGCGTGCCTAGGTCGTAGCGCGCGTTCGGCATCGCGGTCGGCGTCGATCCGCACGCCGTCAGCATTGTGATTAAGGCGAGCGAGAACGTCGCTGTAGCTGCTCTCAAGTCGATCTTTGCCATGTCTTCATCTCGTTCAATGCGCGGCTTTCGCGGGCCACGTGAAACCCGGCTCGCCCGGTCCGGGTTCCCGTTTCGGCGCGCCGAAGAGCACGCTGCGCGGATTGGTGCTGAATGCGTCGGCGGCGCGATCGACCGACCGCGCGGCCGCGCTCACGTCATCGGAGAACGAGTAGAAGCGCGGCAGCGCCTCGAAACCGACGCGCGCCGTGATGAAACGCAGCGACTCGTTCATGTCCGAAAGCGCCGCGCCCGCTTCCTCGGCGGCCTTGCCCGCCTTGTTCAGATTGGTGACGAGCGGGCCGTCCGGACGATTCAGGTTCTGCATCAGCTGATTGGTCGAGGCGAGCGTGGTGTTGATCTGCTTCAACGTCTGCGGCAACTGCGCCGTCACGGGCTGAACCTGGCTCGCGAGTGTCGCGATACCGTCGGCGGCGCCTTGCAGGCTCTTCGTCGTATCCATGATCTGATTGCGCATGTCGTCGGAGAGGAACTTGTCGGCGTCCTCCGAAAGGCGCTCGAACTTCTTCAGGATCACGTCGCCGCGCTGCTGCAACTGCTCGAACAGACCGGGACGCATCGGCACTTCGGCCACATGCTGCGGCGATGAGGCAAGCGGCGCGGTGTCAGTGCCCGTGTCGTCGAGCTGCACGAACGCGATGCCCGTCACGCCCTGAAAGCCGAGCGTCGCGAAGGTCGAATGCGTCATCGGCGCGTTCTTGTCGACGAGAATGCGGATGCGGATCTGCCCCGGATGCGACCTGTCGAAACTGATCGACTGCACCTTGCCGACGCCCAGCCCCCGATAACGCACGGCCGCGTCCGTGAAGAGCCCGGTGACGTTCGTTCGCGCGATGAGATCGTACGGCACGCGCACGGTGCGATCCACATTGAAGAAGAACACGGCGAACGCGATGGCCAGCACGAGGACGATCGTGAAGAGCCCGGTCCAGAACGCATGTGATTTGTTTTCCATCGGCAGGTTCCTTTTACTTCGCGTGCTTGCGATCGCCCGACGCGGCTATTTATTGACGCTGATCGGCGCGTCTTCGAGCGCGGCCGGCGGCAGCTTCGCGCGGCGCTCGGCGGGCAGCGCCTGCAGCGCGCGGCGCCCGCGACGCCCGAGAAAATACTCGCGGATGAACGGATGGTCCACCGCGCACGCTTCCTCCACCGGCGCCGCGACGAGCACGCGCCGTTCCGCGAGCACCGCGACGCGCGTCGAGAGCGCGACCATCGTATCGAGATCGTGCGTGACCATGACGACGGTCAGCCCGAGCGCGCGATGCAGCGTGGCGATCAGATCGACGAACTCGTCCGACGCCTTCGGATCGAGGCCGGCGGTGGGCTCGTCGAGAAAGAGCAGTTCGGGTTCGAGCGCGATCGCCCGCGCGATGCCCACGCGCTTCACCATCCCGCCCGACAACGCCGACGGCATCTTGGTCGCGTGCTTGCACGACAGGCCGACCATTTCGAGCTTCAGCATCACGAACTCGCGGATCAGATCCTCGGGAATCTTGCCGAGCTCGCGAAACGGCTGCGCGATGTTGTCGTACACGGTCAGCGAAGAGAACAGCGCGCCCTGCTGAAACATCATGCCGGAGCGTGTGCGCAGCATCTTCGCGGTTTCCTCGTCCATCTGCGCCCATTCCTCGCCGAGCACGCGAATGGTGCCGGATGTCGGAAACTCGAGCCCGAGAATCTGCCGCACGAGCGTGGTCTTGCCGGAACCGGAACCGCCGAGCAACGCGACGATCTCGCCACGCCGCACGTCCAGATTCAGATGCTCGTGGATGACCGTGCGGCCGTAGCGCTTCGTCAGATCGCGCACTTCGATCACCGGCTCCGCGATGACGGGCGGCGGCTGATGACGCACGGCGGTGGCGAGCGTGGTCGACATGTCGGTCATAACCCCGAGTTTTGAAACAGGATCGCAAACACGGCGTCCGCGAGAATCACGACGGTGATCGACGTCACGACGGACGTCGTCGTGCCTTCGCCGAGACTCTGCGAATTCGCCTTGATGCGGAAACCGAAGTGACAGGCCGCGAGCGCGATCAGCATGCCGAACACGACGCCCTTGCCGAGCCCGATCCACAGATTCGCGATCGGCACGACGGACGGCAGCGAGCGGATGAAGAAATTGATGTCGATGGACAGCACGAGCTTCGCGGCGAGCGCGCCGCCCGTGAGCGCGATGATGTTGGTCCACATGACGAGCAGCGGCATCGCGATGCCGAGCGCGATCACGCGCGGCAGCACGAGCCGCAGGCCGTGGGGAATGCCCATGACCTGCATCGCGTCGAGTTCTTCGGTGACGCGCATCACGCCGATCTGCGCGGTGATCGCGGAACCCGAGCGCCCGGCGACGAGAATCGCGGAGAGCACGGGCCCGAGTTCGCGGATCACCGAGAGCCCGAGAATATTGACGATGTACTGGTTCGCGCCGAACACTCGCAACTGCTGCGCGGACAGGTAGCTCAGCACGATGCCGATCAGGAACGCGACGAGCGCGGTGATCGCGAGCGCCTGCGCGCCGGCGCTATAGATATTCGCGGAGATCTCCGTCCACGGAATGCGTTGCGGACGCCGGACGAGCCCGATGAGATCGAGCATGAATGCGCCGAACATCGCGAGGCCGTCGTAGAGATGGTCGAAGAACGTGAAGATCAGTGTCCCGAGCCGCGTGACCGGATCGACGCGATCGACGGGTTCGGGCTCTTCGCGCTCGGCATCCAGCAGAGCAACGCGCTCGAAAATTTCGCGCTGCGTGTCGGACAGCGCGATGGTCGCCGGCATCTTGCGGCCCCAGACGCGCCAGAGCGCCTGTCCGCCAACGTGATCGAGCCGCTCGACGGACAGCAGATCCCACTGCCCGATCGCTTCGCGCCCGATGGCGCGCAGCCGCCGTGTCACGCCGCTTTTCGCGCGGTCGCGGGCGAGCGCGAGCGCGGTCCACTGGCCTGAAAGCCGGACCACCTTGCCCTGCTGACCGGCTTCCACTCTTAGGCGCGGCGGCGTGTCGAAGTCCAAGGAGCGATGGCGCGATGAGACGCGGTTAAAGGGGAGAGGACATTGTAGCGAAGTGCGTTGCGGGGAGCGGGGTTGGTGTTGGGGCCGGTTTTTATCCCCGAACACGCGAGGATCGGAATTTTCGTGTTGCGATCCACTTGAGTCGTCGGGATATAGTGCCCCGAACAACGCCCATGTGACTGAAATGACCGCGAGTTCCAATCCCTTCCTTCCCGAGTTCGAGACGTCCGCAGAAGCCGAACGCTACGACAAATGGTTTCGCGATGAGGTCGAGGCCTCGCTACGTGACCCGAGGCCGTCGATTCCGCACGACGACGTGTTCGCAGAGATGGACGCTTTAATGTCAGCAAATCAAGCGGCAAGGAATACCCCCTGACTGACGCCGCCATGTGCAGCCAACTCACGACATTATTCGTCGATAACTGTATGTATGTAGCAAGGCCCTGAGCGACTCAAATTGCGTGGTGCGGCTCGTTGTGTATGCAATACGCGTTTGCCTGCTGGAGCGCACCGTTGACGTCAATCAAATGAAACGCGGCTCGGCGGTTCGGTATGCGGCAATTGCGATTTGATCACTTGATATATTGATGAAAGAAGAATTATCCACCTCTCTGCCAACAGACAGTTAATTCCCCGACGATGCTGCGCCAGCATCTGCACTTCAACAGCATCATGTCAGTTTGCTGGCCCCCAACATTTGGCGAAAACAATTGATTTGCGAAGCTTCCGAAGCAGCTTATGTTCCACCTAAACGAGATGCGACATCCGGCTAGGCGCTCTTTTCCTTGCACCCTTAAAACTAAAAGTTCATGAATGATCGATCAAAATATCAAGAGCGCTCACCGAGGGGCAGCGTTACCGATAGGCATCTCTCTGCTGCGCTTCAACTCGCTTATATCAACTGCGACAAACACTTCAAGAGCCTAATGATGGCGTGCAGGGGAGTGTATAAGGCAAGCGGAGCCACCTTCTTTCGAAACGCACGAATCGACGGTTCGGTATCCGCGATGATGGATGCGTACGGTTTAGTTAAGCAGGAAATCATCAAGGACGTGCCGAACCTCGCGCCCGGTTTTGCGATCGCGGTCGGGATGGAGCTGTATTTCAGGGCGTATCCAAACTGGCGCGATAGCGAAGCGACTTGGGATTCGATCTATCTCGAGGATGTGCATCGAAAATATGGCGTCGAAGTCCTCAACGCAAAGGTGAGCGAGATGCTGTCGCGCTTGAGGGAATAGATTTAGCTTGAGGAAATAGATTTATTTCCACCGACGGGCCGGCGCTTGATTTGCAGGCTATGCCGCTACAATACCCGCCATGAACTCCACTCCCCTCGCCCCCGACGCGCCCTGGCGCATCGACCGCTCCCGGCTCGCTGCACTCGCCGAGCGGCCTGCTCGCGACTGGACCATCGACATCGTCGATGAAACCGGGTCGACCAACGCGGACCTGATGGAGCAATTGCGCGCATCGCGGCACGACGGCACGCCCGCGCCCGTGGTCCGCATCGCGTATTCGCAAACCGCGGGACGCGGCCGGCGCGGCCGCGCATGGCTCGCCGAGCCGGGCAATGCGCTGCTGATGTCGGTCGGATGCGTGCTGATGCGGCCGATCGAAGGGCTGTCGGGCCTGAGCCTCGCCATCGGCACGGCGGTACTCGATGCGCTCGCGCGCCTGCCGCTCTCGCCGTCCGCGCGTCCGGCATTGAAGTGGCCGAACGACGTCCTGCTCGACGACGGCAAGCTCGCTGGCATTCTGATCGAAACCGCGTGGAACACGCCGGACGCGACAGCGGTCGTGATCGGCATCGGCATGAATCTGCACGGCGCGGAACAACTCGCCGCACAGGTCGACGACGCGAACCGCCTCGCCGCGTCACCTGCCCAAGGAGCCACGCCCGCCACGCTCGCGCGCGCATGGCCCGACGCCAATCTCACCGATACCCTCGCCGCCCTCCTCAACGCGCTCGACGCCGCGCTGCCGCGTTTCGAAGCCGAAGGCTTCAGGCCGTTCCGCCAACGCTGGCTCGACGCGCACGCCTGGGCAGGACGCGAAGTGGCGCTCATCGATCAAGGCATGGAAGTGACGCGCGGCATCGCATCGGGTGTCGATGACAGCGGCCAGTTGCTGATCGACGCGCCCGAAGGCCCGCGCGCCGTCGCGACCGGCGAACTGACGCTGCGTCTCGCGAAGGAACGTCCGTGACAGCGTCGAGAAGTGAAGCGCGGTATCTGCTCATCGACGCGGGCAATAGCCGCATCAAATGGTCGCTCGTCGATGAAGACGGCGCGCCGCTCGCCAACGGCGCCTTCGAGCACGCGCACCATTCGACCATCGCCGACGATTCCGCGCTCGACGCCTGGGGCACGCTGCCCGAACCGGCGAGCGCGTGGATCTCGAACGTCGCGGGCATGCCGGTGCACAACCGCATCCAGCGTCTGATCGACGCCCGCTGGCCGACACTGACGCGCACCGTCGTGCGCGCGCGTGCCGCGCAATGCGGCGTCGTCAACAACTACGCCGATCCGACGCGCCTCGGCAGCGATCGCTGGGCCGGCATGATCGGCGCGCGCGCTGCGTATCCCGGCGAGCATCTGCTCGTCGCGACTTTCGGCACAGCGACCACGCTCGAAGCGCTGCGCGCCGACGGCGTCTTCACCGGCGGCCTGATCGCGCCCGGATGGTCGCTGATGATGGAATCGCTCGGCAGCCACACTGCGCAACTGCCGACGCTCGACGCTGCATCGGCGCGTGAAGCGTTGAACCAGACGCGCAGTCACTTCGCGACCGACACGGCTGCGGCCCTTTCGGCCGGATGCCTGCTTGCGCAGGCGAGTCTGATCGAGCGTGCGTGGCGCGACCTGAAAGCGGACTGGCAAGCGGAGGTCCGTCTCGTGCTCGGCGGCGGCGCAGCCAATGAAATCGCGGGCGCGCTCGACGTGCCGCATACTCGACACGATTCCCTCGTGCTGTCCGGCCTCGCGCTCATCGCGCGCGACGCGACAGCGCGCCATTCATCCTGATTTGCTAATTTGATTGACGGACGGAGCCCAGGAATGCTGCGCTGGCTGATCGCCCTCCTTATTCTCGCCAACCTGCTGATGTTCACCGTCATGCGCGGCATGTTCGGACCGCTGCCCGCCGCGGGCGCGCGCGAGCCGCATCATCTGTTGCAGCAGGTGCATCCGGAAGCGCTCGCGACGCGTGCGCTCGGCCCCGATGAAGCGTTCGATCAGCCGCGCGTCGGCGGACCGGCGCCGGCCGCGAACGTGCAATCCACGCCTATAGGACAATGATCCGGCGCGCGAATCAGGACTGCTCGCGGACCTTCCTGAGCAGCGCGGTCGTCGATCGATCGTGCTCGAACGGAATGGCGAGCGCCTTGCCGCCCCAGCCGCGCACGAGCTTCGATTCGGCCAGCTTGTCCATGTCGTAGTCGCCGCCTTTCACGAGCACGTCGGGATGTAGCGCGTCGATCAGTTGCAACGGCGTCTGTTCCTCGAACTTCACGACCCAGTCGACGCTCTCGAGCGCCGCGAGCAGCGCCATCCGATCGTCTTCGCGATTGATCGGGCGATCGTCGCCCTTGCCGAGCATGCGCACGGACGCATCGCTGTTCACGCCGACGATGAGCGTCGCGCCGAGCGCCTTCGCATCGGCGAGGTAGGTCACGTGCCCCCGATGAAGGATGTCGAAAACACCGTTGGTAAACACGACGGGACCGGCCAGTGCCGGACGACGCGCGGCGAGTGCTTCGCGCGTGGTGATCTTGCGTTCGAAAATGGCGGGCATGGCGGCGCTCGTTGCGGTGTGCTGAAAGCGCGCATTGTGCCACGCGCCATCTTGCGAACGTGTCGATGAAAGCGAGACGGCCCGCCGGTTCAAACCCGGCGGGCCGTCTCGTCCGTGATGCCTGAACGCGTCAAGCCGGCTGTTCGGCCGCTCCGCCCGGTGCGGATTGCAGACGCTGCGTCACTTCCTTGCGATAGCGGTTCAGTTCCTGCGCGGTCGCGAACGAACGCTCGAAAAGAATCGACAGGTTGTGCAGAATCCGTTCGACGACCTTCTTTTCCCAACTGTCATCGAAGCGGATCTGATCGTCCAGCCAGCGCTCCAGCCACTCCGGATCGGGTAGACGCGACTGCACCGTATCGCGCGGGAAAAGCGCCTGATTGACGTGCAGATTGGTCGGATGCAGCGGCTTCTCGGTGCGGCGCGCCGACGCCATCAGCACGCCGATCTTCGCGAACGCGGCCCGCGCGGTGTCGCCCGCATTGGCGAGCGCCTTCTTCATGTAACGCAGATACGCGCCGCCGTGACGAGCTTCGTCGCGCGAAATGGTTTCGTAGATGTGCTTGATGACCGGTTCCGTGTGCCACTCGGCCGCACGGCGATACCAGTGGTTCAGGCGGATTTCGCCGCAGAAGTGCAGCATCAGCGTTTCGAGCGGCGGCGCCGGATCGAACTCGAAGCGCACCGCGTGCAGTTCCTCTTCGGTCGGCACCATGTCGGGCTTGAAGCGGCGCAGGTACTCCATCAGCACGAGCGAATGCTTCTGCTCCTCGAAGAACCACACGCTCATGAAAGCGGAGAAATCGCTGTCATGGTGGTTGTCACGCAGAAACATTTCGGTTGCGGGAAGAGCGGACCATTCGGTGATCGCGTTCATCTTGATGGTCCTGGCCTGCTCGTCGGTGAGCAGGGACGCATCGAACTTGTCCCAAGGAATGTCCTTCTCCATGTCCCAGCGGACAGATTCCAGCGATTTATAAAGTTCCGGATAAAGCATGGTGTTCATTGTCCACCCCTGATGCCACTTATGCGACGTTATATCTATATGACGTTCGGCTGACGCGTGCGCGAATACCTTGCATGCGAGCAACCAAGCTTTCAATTTTACGCGGGATTCGGTCGGCCAAAGGCGATTGCGACAACGAGCGCTCGAATTTGGCGCTGCGGCAACGCGTCGCGTCCCGCGAAAACACTGCACTTCCTGTGCAAATGTTGCCGGTTGTGCGTCTTGTTCTACCGTGGGTGAGAAGCCAAACCTGTGCCTGAGGTATGTTCAAGTGGCACCCGAGCCGGCCGCGCAGTATGGCGTGTTCGCGTGACAGTGATGCGATGCGCATCCATTGCGAACTTCCGCGCCGAGACCCGCCGTAGCGAGCGTTTTTGATCATAGCACGGCCGATTGACGCCAATCCGCGACGATTTCATCGATCGGGGTCAACCCTGCGATGTGAACCACGCCGTCGTTCAACTTGCGGCGCAGCGCCGGGCTACTGCCGCCGACCCAGATGCGCACATGCGATGGAAGCAGATTGCGCAGATCGGTCAGCCCGTTCGCGATCGCCTGCGCCGGCAGCACCGCCGTGAACGACAGTGCGACGATGTCTATGTTATGCGCCGCCACAGCATCGACGACATCGTGCAGCGGCGTTTGCAGCCCCAGCTGGATGCACTCGCATTCTGAGAGCGTGAACATGGCCTCGGCCATCAGAATGCCGAGGCCGTGGCCCTCGCCGGAAAGCGTCGTGAGCAGCACGCGCGGACGGCCGCCACGGCCGCGCAGCGCGTCGCCGAGCGGACGCATCAACGTGCGCATCGTGGACTGGATCGCCTCGCTGAACAGATGTTCGTGGTAAACCTGCAAAGTACCCGCCGCCCAGGCATTCCCGACACGCGCAGCCAGCGGCGCCGCGACGTCGAGCACGAAGCGCTCGAGGCCGTCGCGCGTGGCGCGCTTCAACACCCAGAAGCGGAACTCCTCGTATGCGCTCCTGCGCAGCAGCGAAATCAGATGATCGAGCTCGGCGTCGGGCGCATCCTGTCCAACGCCGGAACTCTCGGCCAGATGCTGCAGCATATCGACCGGCTGCGCGAGCACCTTGCTCGGGCGATGCCCCGCGTCGAGCAGACGCTTGACGAGCCGCAGCTTCGTCACCTGTTCCTGCGGATACAGCCTTTCGCCGCCAGGCGAGCGCATCGGCAGCGGAAAACCGTAGCGACGTTCCCAGACACGCAACGTGTCCTTCGTCAGACCAATTTCCTGAGCGATCGCTCCGATGCCGATTCCCGTGACGCCCGATGCCGCAACGCCCCGTGGCGCGGGGTCCGACGCGTCGGAGTCATCGGAGGCCGGTTCGACGTCGAAGTCTTGTTGTGATGAGTTTGTCATGGACAGATCTATCCCGATATATCCGTCAATACTGTCGCACGTTACGTGCCCGCCCCGAACGGTGGACAAGCTACTCGCACCGTCGACGTTTCATCATAGACAGAATCGAAACGTGCATCGGTGCTGAGATTCGTTTCAGTGCAGAAAATAAACGGAGACGATGCGGTTCGACGGCGCAGTGCCCATCGAAAGAATCGGCAGGCCCGGCGGACGTTACACGCCGCCGAGCGCTGGGTTCAGGACAGAAAAATCCAGAGGCGGTGCATCAGGCGGGTTTCTTGCGGGGCGCGGACTTGCGGGCAGGCGCCTTCTTTGCCGCCGCGGCGTCGGGCTTGTCTTCGCCGCCCTTCGCCGGTTGTTCGGGCGCATTGCCGTCAGCGGTGGACGGTTGGTCATCAGTCGCGCCGAGCGGGCCGGTCATGCCGGGCTGCAGCATCGCAAGATGAGCAAGCTGATTGAACTGCGATTGCAGCACGTTCCACCAGCCCGTCGGATCGAAACCGGGCGGCGGCGCGGACGGTTTGTCCGTTGCTTCGTCGCTTTCCTCGGATGCCGCGCCGGTCTTTTCTTCCTTCGGCGCTTCCTGCTTCGCGGCGCCGCTCATCGGCCATCCCGCGGACGCGCCCTTTGCCTTGTCGGTCGCCGCCTGATGCGCGCTTTCCACCGACGTCTGCGCGTACGCGCCGAACGCGCGCAACGTCGCGAGCGTCGCGCGCTGCACTTCGAGCGCCTGAATCGCCGATTGCAGCATGTTGAGATTGAGCTTCAGCCACTGCTCGACGGCGCGCATGTCGGTCACGCGCTTGTCGAGCTCTTCGATGTTCGTGAGCGGAGCGAGCATGTCGGACATCATCGTGAGCGAGGGACCGACGCCCTGCCCGCCGCCCGGCATCGCGGCGGCGAACGGATTCAGGCGCATCAGTTCCCACATCTTGCCCATCATGTCGGCCTGGCCGAATCCGGAAAAACCGGGAATCGTGAAGGGCGGCGTGCCGCCAGCGTTATCGGTCATTCGATTCTCCTTGTCTTCTTGCGTATGAATCGGCGTCGCCTAGAACGGCGCACCGCCCGGAAAGTCCGGCGCGCGCCGTTCGCGCAACGAGCGCACGCCTTCATGCACGTCCGGGCCCGCGAAACCCATGAATTCCAGCGCGAGCGACGTATCGAAGGTCGGCCCCGCCGAGCGCAGCCAGTTGTTGAGCGCGTACTTGGTCCAGCGGATCGCGGTCTGCGAGCCTTGCGCCAGGCGATTCGCCACTTCGATCGCCTTGGGCATCAGCTCGCTCTCGTCGACGGCGAGCGACACCAGCCCGATGCGTTCCGCTTCCTCGCCGCTCACCGGCTCGCACAGGAGCAGATAGTACTTGGCCTTCGCCATGCCGCACAGCAGCGGCCAGACGATCGCCGCATGATCGCCCGCGGCGACGCCTAAGCGCGTATGCCCGTCGATGACGCGCGCCGACTTCGACGCGATCGAGATATCGGCCAGCAAGCCCGCGACCAGCCCCGCGCCGACGGCCGGGCCGTGCATTGCGGAGACGATCGGCTTGCCGCAGTTGATCACGTTATAGACGAGATCGCGCGCCTCGCGCCACACGCGCGCACGCACGTCGAAATCGGTCGCCATCTCTTCGACGAGCGCGAGATCGCCGCCCGCCGAGAAGCCCTTGCCTTCGCCGCGGATCAGCGCGACGCGCGTCTCCGGATCGCGGTCGATGTCGCGCCAGATGTCCGCGAGCTCGCGATGCATGTTGGCGTCAGCGGTGGAGAGGCCGCTCTTGTTCGCGCCCGCGCCGGGCATCACCACTTCGAGGACGCCGTGCGGATGGCGGCGCAACGCCAGCGACTTGTAGCCCGCATACAAGGAGAGATCGCTCATGGTCTTGTCGATGAAAAATTAGCGCGGCTGATAGATCCATTTGCCGTCGCGGATCTCGACCATCACGCGCGCGCGCTGATCGAGGCCGATGTGATCGTTGGGCGTCATGTTGACCTGCCCGTTGGTGTCGGCGAAATTCTTCGTGCCTTCGAGCGCATCGCGCAGCGCGCTGCGAAACGCAGGCGTGCCGGGCGCGCCCGCTTTCATTGCGATCGGCACCGCGCGGTTGAGCAGCATGCCCGCGTCCCACGCATACGATCCGAACGCCGACACCGTGCCCGCGCCCTGCTTCGCCTCGTACAGTTTGATGTATTCGAGCGCGAGGCGCTTGGCCGGATGATCGTCGGGCAACTGCGCGGCGACGAGCACCGGGCTCGCGGGCAGGAACGTGCCGTTGCAATCCGCGCCGCACACGCGCAGGAAGTCGCGGTTGCCGACGCCGTGATTGTGATAAACCTTACCCTTGTAGCCGCGCTGCGCGAGCGTCTTCGGCGGCAAGGCGGCGGGCGTGCCGGCCGCGCCGACCACGACGGCGTCCGGCTTCGCCGCGAGAATCTTGAGGATCTGCCCGGTCACGCTCGGATCGGTGCGGTTGAAGCGTTCGTTGGCCACCACTTCGATCTTGTGCAGCTGCGCGAACTTCGCGACTTCGGCGTAGAACGTCTCGCCGAGCGCGTCCGCCTGACCGATATACGCGAGCGTCTTCACGCCGTGATTGCTCGCGTGCTCGGCGATGGCGGAGGCCATCATCGCGTCGGTTTGCGGCGTCTTGAAGACCCAGCGGCGCTTGTCGTCCACCGGCTCGATGATCTTCGACGACGACGCGAGCGAGATCATCGGCGTCTGTCCTTGCGCGACGACATCGATCATCGCGAGCGAGTTCGGCGTGATCGACGAGCCGATGATCGCATCGACCTGATCTTCGCTGATGAGCTTCTTCGTGGTCTGCACGGCTTGCGTGGTGTCGGACGCGTCGTCGAGCACGATGTAGTCGACCGGCTTGCCGCCCATCTCCTTCGGCAGGAGCGCGACGGTATCGCGCGCGGGAATGCCGAGCGACGCGGCCGGCCCCGTGAGAGACAGCACGAGACCGATCTTCACGTGTTGCGCTTGCTGCGCGAACGCCGCTGTCGTCGCGGCGAGCGTGAACATCGCGCTCGCCAGAATTTTCCACTTGCCTGCCGCCATCGACGTCTCCTTTTTTTGATCGTTTTATTGCTGCACGCAAGCAGCCCGGCAAAGTGTAAGGCGTGGCTTACGCACACCGCATCGGGCGAAACCCGTTCAATGCTCCGGCTGCACGACCGCCTGATCGATCGCGCCGAAGATCGACTTGCCGTCTTCATCGAACATTTCGATCTTCACGCTGTCGCCGAATTTCATGAATTCCGTCTGCGGCGCGCCATGCTCGATGGTCTCCAGACACCGCTTCTCGGCGATGCAGCAGTAGCCGCGCTTCGCGTCCTTGTTGGAGATCGTGCCCGAACCGACGATCGCGCCAGCGCGCAGATTGCGCGTCTTCGCCGCGTGCGCGATCAGCTGGCCGAAGTGGAACACCATGTCCGTGCCGCAATCCGGCTGGCCGACTTTCTTGCCGTTCCAGTGCACGATCATCGGACGATGCACGCGGCCTTCGCGCCACGCGTCGCCGAGTTCGTCGGGCGTGACGGCGACGGGCGAGAACGCGGTCGCGGGCTTGCTCTGGAAGAAGCCGAAGCCCTTCGCGAGCTCGGCGGGAATGAGATTGCGCAGCGAGACGTCGTTCACGAGCATCAGGAGGCGCACGCTTCGCAGCGCTTCGTCGGGCATCGCGGCCATGTGGACGTCGGACGTGATCGCCGCGACTTCTGCCTCGAAGTCGATGCCATACGATTCCGTCGCGCAGACGATGTCGTCGGTCGGACCGATGAAGTCGTCGCTGCCGCCTTGATACATCAGCGGATCGGTCCAGAATTCGGGCGGCATTTCCGCCTTGCGCGCCTTTCGCACGAGCTCGACGTGATTCACGTAAGCGGAACCGTCCGCCCACTGAAACGCGCGCGGCAGCGGCGCCATGCAGGACTTCGGATCGAACAAAAACGTGTTGCGCGCGCGCCCGAGATTCAGTGCTTCGTAGACTTCCATGAGCTGCGGCGCATAGAAGGTCCAGTCGTCGAGCGCGCGTTGCAGCGTCGATACGATTCCATCGGCGATGGCCGCCGTGCGCAGATCGCGCGATACGACGATCAGCTGGCCGTCGCGCGTGCCGTCCTTCAAGGTTGCGAGTTTCATGGAGCGAGTGTCGGTGACTTGGGATGACGTTAAGGGAAATCTATTTTACGATGGTGAATCCCTCGCCGACACCCGGCCGAACGGCATAAGCCTTTTTGCACATGCAATCCACTTCCCTGTCAGACGACGAAGACATCAATGACGCCGCCGAAGAGAAAACGCGCTCCGGCATTCAATCGATCGAAGTCGGCTTCCGGCTGCTCGACGTGCTCACCAACGAACCGCGCGCGATGATGTTGCGCGATCTTGCGCAGCGCGCGGGCATGAGCCCGGCGAAGGCGCATCGCTATCTCGTGAGTTTCTTGCGGCTCGGCGTCGCGTCGCAGGATCCGGTATCGGGCCGTTACGAGCTCGGCGGCTTCGCGTTGCAGATGGGCCTGGCGCGGCTCGCGCGCGTCGATGGCGTGCGGCTCGCGCGCATCGCGCTCGCGGAGTTGCGCGACCGGCTGGACCAGACGGTCGGCATCGCGGTATGGGGCAATCAGGGGCCGACCGTCGTGCACTGGATGGAGTCGAGCCATCCGGCGAAGGCATCGCTCAAGCTGGGCGACGTCATGCCGCTGCTCACGTCCGCGACGGGCCTGCTGTTCGCCGCGTATTTGCCGCGCAGCAAGACGCAGGCGATGCTCGACCGCGAACTCGCCGCCACGAAGCAGTCGATGGCCGATGTCGAACCCGTTCTCGCCGATGTGCGCGAGCACGGCGCGGCGCGCGTCGAAGGCATGCTGCTGCCGACGATTCACGCCTTCTGCACGCCCGTGTTCGATTCGACCGGCGAACTCGCGCTCGGTCTCATCGCGTTGGGGCACGAAGGCACGTTCGACACGCACTGGGGCGGTGAAATCGATTCCGCATTACGCGAATGCGCGCGCGGGCTGTCGTATGAACTGGGGTACAAAGCGGGCGAGCGCTGATTCGAACGCGAGGAACATCGCTTCCATCGCGCATGTCTTACGCCTTTCGCCCGACCCGCGTCCTGTCCGCACTACGCGCTTTTCACTCCGCACGATGCCACTGTTTCAATTCCGCCGTCCTCGCACCGCGTCGGGCGAGCCGCCCGATTCCGCCGCCGATTCTGCCTCGCCACGACGCTGGGTGCGCTGGGCGCTGGCCGTGCTGATCGTCGCGGGCCTGCATTTGAGCGCGATGCGGTGGATCGAGCACAACCGGCAGCCGACGAACGCGCCGCCTGAAGCGCCGCCCGTGCAGGTGGAATTGCTGACGCCGAAGCCGATCGCGCCGCCCGCGCCCGCACCTGCGCCCAAACCCGCGCCGCCGAAACCCGCCGCTGCCCCGCACACGCCGCCGAAAATCGCAGCGCCTGCACCCGCTCCCGCGCCGGTTCTGAGCGCGACGACACCGCAACCGGAGGCGCCAGCCGCAGCTTCGGGCATAGCGGCTTCTGCACCCGCTGCTGCGCCCACGCAAGCCGCAGCGCCTGCGCCCGCCGCGATATCAGGCGACAAATTCAGCGTTCCGCCGAGCGGCGAACTGCGTTACGACACGCTCGTCAACGGCATGATGAATCAGACCGGCACAATCCACTGGATCAACGACGGCCAGCGCTACGAGATGGTCGTCTCGATTCCACTGCCTCTCGTCGGTCCCTATGTGTATTCGAGCAAAGGTCATATCGACGGATTCGGCATCGCGCCGGAGCAATATTCCGAACAGCGCGGCCGTCGCGCTGCCGATATCGCCATCTTCAACCGCGAGACGAAGCAGATCGTCTACACGAAGACGCCGCAAAGCCAGCCGCTCGCGGACGGCGCGCAGGACCGCTTCAGCGTCGTGATGCAACTGGCAAGCCTCGTGCGCGGCGCGCCGGACAAATACAAGCCAGGCGTCACGCGCCAGTTCAGCGTCGCGGATAACGACAGCAACGAAATCTGGCCGATCGAAACCGTCGGCGATGAAACCGTGCAGGCGCGCGGCGGCTTCACGACGGCGCGGCACTTCACGCGCCTGCCGCGCAAGGCAGGCGACCGTCGCAAGCTCGACATCTGGCTCGCGCCTTCGATCGGCTGGCTGCCCGTGCGGATTCTGCAAACCGAGCCGAACGGCATGCAAATCGAACTGCTCTGGGCGGGCACGCTCACGCAGCCCGCCGCGCGGCAGCCGGACGCCGCTTCAGGCACGCAAGGTGCGTCTGACGAATCCGCGCTCGCCGCGCCCGAGACGCCCCAGGCGGACAACCCGTAACGCCGTCGTCACACTTCGTGACACCGGGCATGACGAAAGCGCGCATTTCAATGCAGTCATCGGAAACAGCATCGCAAACCGCATTCTTTACGGAGCCGATATGCAGTTGACGATCAATCGCATCGATACACGCTATGTTCTCGACAACGAAGGCGGCGGCCCCTGGCTCGTCTTCATCCATCAACTGGCGGGCGATCTGTCCGTCTGGGATCAGATGGCCGGTTACTTTCGCAACGATTTCACCGTGCTGCGCTACGACCTGCGCGGCCACGGCGAGACGACCGCCTCGCCCGACGACTTCACGATCGACGACCTCGCCGACGATCTCGCCCAAATGCTCGACCAGCTCGGCGCGCCTTCGGCGCATGTGGTCGGATTGTCGATCGGCGGCATGGTCGCGCAAAAGCTCGCGATCAATCACCCGGACAAGGTGGAAACGCTGACGGTCGTCGGCGCGCCGGCCTTCATCCCCGAGGACGCGCGCCCGACCTTCGCGCAGAGGGCGGAATCCGTGCGCGAAAACGGGACTGCGAGTATCGTGGAAGCGACGCTCGAACGCTGGCTCACGCCCGAATTCCGCAAGGCGCATCCCGAAGTGGTCGAGCAGATCGGAGAGTCGATCGCGCGCACTCCCGCCGAAGGATTTGCGCGTGCGGCGGAGGCGGTCAGCCGTTTCGATGCGCGTGACAAGCTCGCCTCTGTGAACAAACGCACGCTGGTCGTTGCGGGCCAGCACGATGTTGGCACGCCGCATGCTGCCTCTAAGGTCGTTGCAGACACGGTTCCGGGCGCGCGATTCGAACTACTCAACGCGGCGCACCTGTCACCTGTGGAGGAATCGCAGCGCTTTTCGGCGTTGCTGGGGAATTTTTTACGTGGAACGGCATGATTGTTCCAGTTTTTGCTGCAGATGAAAGCCTCGGTACAACCGGCATCACATCGAGGCCACCCCTTGAATTCCAACCCAATCGCTCCAATTACGATTCAGGATTGCCACGGAGCAAACAAGGAATAAGGAGTGTCGCCATGCAAATGATCTACAACAGCCCCAACTATTGCGTTGTCGAATTTCCGCCGCAGGACAACCATCTCGCCATGAAGGCGGGCGGCTACGAGATCGTCGACAAGAACACGCAGCGGGAGATCTTCATCGACGGCGCGCTTGCGGCGAAGTTCCGGGAGCACGTCCAGCAACTGATCTCGGAAGAGCCATCGCTCGAGGATGTCGATGAATTCCTCGGCCAGTTCGATGTCTTGATGAACCAGCCCGTCGTGCTTCACTGATTTGCGTTGCGCGGGCGGCCGGCTGCCGTCCCGCGCCCGCCGCCGCACGGATCTGCGGCTCAGGCGACACTCGCCACTTCCCGAAGACCCCGCCCCGGCAACGGCGGGGTTTTTTTCGCCCGCGTCTCCCGTGTCTCCCGGCGGCGCGCGACAGCGACCGCCTCGCGCTGCGGCTACAATGTCAGGCTATTTCACATTTGGTGCAGGCCTCGTCCGTCATGACCCAGAACGCCATTCCCAAAGCATCTCCGGCATCCGCGCGCGTCTACACGCGCGGCGCCGCGCTGCCCGCGCTGCTGCAAAAGCGCATCCTGATTCTCGACGGCGCGATGGGCACCATGATCCAGCGCTACAAGCTCGACGAAGCCGCCTATCGCGGCGAGCGCTTCAAGGACTACGGCCGCGACATCAAGGGCAACAACGAATTGCTGTCGATCACGCAGCCGCAGGTGATCCGCGAGATTCACGAGCAATATCTGGCGGCGGGCGCGGACATCCTCGAGACGAACACATTTGGCGCAACGCGCGTCGCTCAGGCCGATTACGGCATGGAAGCGCTCGCGGCCGAGATGAACATCGAGTCGGTGAAGCTCGCGCGCGAAGCCTGCGACAAATATTCGACACCGGATAAACCGCGCTTCGTCGCGGGCGCCATCGGGCCGACGCCGAAGACCGCGAGCATTTCGCCGGACGTGAACGATCCGGGCGCGCGCAACGTCACGTTCGATGAGCTGCGCGACGCGTACTACGAACAGGCGAAGGCGCTGCTCGATGCGGGCTGCGATCTGTTCCTCGTCGAAACGATCTTCGACACCTTGAACGCGAAGGCCGCGCTGTTCGCTTTGGATCAACTCTTCGACGATACCGGCGAGCTCGTGCCGATCATGATCTCGGGCACCGTGACCGATGCATCGGGTCGCATTCTGTCGGGGCAAACGGTCGAGGCGTTCTGGAACTCGCTGCGTCACGCGAAGCCGCTCACCTTCGGCCTGAACTGCGCGCTCGGCGCAGCGCTGATGCGGCCGTACATCGCGGAGCTCGCGAAGCTGTGCGACACGTATGTGTCCTGCTATCCGAACGCCGGCCTGCCGAACCCGATGAGCGACACCGGCTTCGATGAAACGCCCGATGTAACGTCGGGATTGCTGAAGGAGTTCGCGACAGCGGGCCTCGTGAACATCGCGGGCGGCTGCTGCGGCACGACGCCGGAGCACATCGCGGAGATCGCGAAAGCGCTGGCCGAAGTGAAGCCGCGCGCCTTCCCTTCGCAATATCGCGACGCCGCCTGACATCGAAACGAGATACACGATATGACCGACCACACGATGCGTCTCTCCGGCCTCGAGCCGTTCAACGTCACCGACGGCTCGCTTTTCATCAACGTCGGCGAGCGCACCAACGTGACCGGCTCGAAAGCGTTCGCGCGCATGATCCTGAACGGCCAGTTCGATGAAGCGCTCGCCGTCGCGCGCCAGCAGGTCGAGAACGGCGCGCAGGTCATCGACATCAACATGGACGAAGCCATGCTCGATTCGAAAGCCGCGATGGTGCGCTTTCTGAATCTGATCGCTTCGGAGCCGGATATCGCGCGCGTGCCGATCATGATCGACTCGTCGAAGTGGGAGGTGATCGAAGCGGGCCTGAAGTGCGTGCAGGGCAAGGCGATCGTCAACTCGATTTCGCTGAAGGAAGGCGAGGACGCATTCAAGCATCACGCGAAGCTGATCCGCCGATACGGCGCGGCATCGGTCGTGATGGCGTTCGACGAGCAAGGCCAGGCCGATACCTTCGAGCGCAAGACGCAGATCTGCAAGCGCTCCTACGACATTCTCGTGAACGAAGTCGGCTTCGAGCCGGAAGACATCATCTTCGATCCGAACATCTTCGCGATCGCGACGGGCATCGAAGAGCACAACAACTACGCGGTCGACTTCATCAACGCGACGCGCTGGATCAAGAAGAATCTGCCGCACGCGAAGGTAAGCGGCGGCGTGTCGAACGTGTCGTTCTCGTTCCGCGGCAATGATCCGGTGCGCGAGGCGATCCATACCGTGTTCCTGTATCACGCGATTCAGGCGGGCATGGACATGGGCATCGTGAACGCCGGCCAGCTCGGCGTGTATGCCGATCTCGACACCGAACTGCGCGACATGGTCGAAGACGTCGTGCTCAACCGCCGCGAGGACTCCACCGACCGTCTGCTCGAAAGCGCCGACAAGTTCAAGACCGGCGCCGCGAAGAAGGAAGAGAACCTCGAATGGCGTAATCATCCGGTCGAGCAGCGTCTGTCGCATGCGCTCGTGCATGGCATCACGAACTTCATCGTCGAAGATACGGAAGAAGTGCGGCAGAAGATCGACGCGGCCGGCGGCCGTCCGATCAACGTGATCGAAGGCCCGCTGATGGACGGCATGAACGTCGTCGGCGACCTGTTCGGCGCGGGCAAGATGTTCCTGCCGCAAGTCGTGAAATCGGCGCGCGTGATGAAGCAGGCGGTCGCGCATCTGATTCCGTTCATCGAAGAAGAAAAGAAGCGTCTCGCCGATGCAGGTGCGGACGTGCGTCCGAAGGGCAAGATCGTCATCGCGACCGTGAAGGGCGACGTGCACGACATCGGCAAGAACATCGTGTCGGTCGTGCTTCAGTGCAATAACTTCGAAGTGGTCAACATGGGCGTGATGGTGCCCTGCGCGACCATCCTGCAGAAGGCGAAGGAAGAGGGCGCGGACATCATCGGCCTGTCGGGTCTCATCACGCCGAGTCTCGAAGAAATGGCGTACGTCGCGTCGGAAATGCAGCGCGACGAATACTTCCGCGGCAAGCAGACGCCGCTCCTGATCGGCGGCGCAACGACATCGCGCGTGCATACCGCCGTGAAGATCGCGCCGCATTACGAAGGTCCGGTCGTGTATGTGCCGGACGCGTCGCGTTCCGTTTCGGTCGCGTCGAGCCTGTTGTCGGACGAAGGGGCCGCGAAGTATCTCGACGAACTGAAGAGCGACTACGACCGCATCCGTACGCAGCACGCCAACAAGAAAGCGCTGCCGATGGTCACCTACGAAGAGGCGCGCGCCAACCGGACGAAGATCGACTGGAACGCGTACACGCCGAAGAAGCCGAGCTTCATCGGTCGGCGCGTGTTCAAGAACTACGATCTCGCGGACCTGGCCAATTACATCGACTGGGGTCCGTTCTTCCAGACTTGGGATCTCGCCGGCCCCTATCCCGCGATCCTCAACGACGAGATCGTCGGCGAATCGGCGCGGCGCGTCTTCTCCGACGGCAAGTCGATGCTCTCGCGCCTCATTCAGGGCCGCTGGCTGACGGCGAACGGCGTCGTCATGCTGCTGCCCGCGAACACGGTGAACGACGACGACATCGAAATCTACACGGACGAAACCCGCTCGCAGGTCGCGATGACATGGCGCAATCTGCGCCAGCAGGGCGTGCGTCCGGTCGTCGATGGCGTCATGCGCCCGAACCGCTCGCTCGCCGATTTCATCGCGCCGAAAGACTCGGGCGTGAAGGACTACATCGGCATTTTTGCGGTGACGGCGGGCCTGGGCGTCGACAAAAAGGAACGACAGTTCGAGGCCGATCACGACGACTACAGCGCGATCATGCTGAAGGCGCTCGCCGATCGTTTTGCGGAAGCGTTCGCCGAAGCGCTGCACGCACGCGTGCGCCGCGAATTGTGGGGCTACGCGGCGAACGAGACGCTCGACAACGATGCGCTGATCGCGGAGAAGTACGTCGGCATTCGTCCCGCGCCGGGCTATCCGGCGTGTCCCGATCACCTCGTCAAACGCGATATGTTCGAAGTGCTTCAGGCGGAGGAGATCGGCATGAGCGTGACCGAATCGCTCGCGATGCTGCCAGCCGCGAGCGTCTCGGGCTTCTATCTCGCGCATCCCGACAGCACCTATTTCTCGGTGGGCAAGATCGGCGACGATCAACTGGCGAGCTATGCCGAACGCATGGCGATGTCCACATCGGACGCCGAACGCGCGCTCGCGCCGCAGCGCTGAACGATGCGGTGGTATTGGGGCTTTCGCGAAAACGTTGGGAAAAAACATACGCGGCGCGTGATGCCGAAGAAAAGCGCCACGCAATAGGCGGGAATTTTTTGATTTCCGTAGACTTGCTCCTGCGATGCGCCGTCACGAGGACGGACACGCATTTTTCGTCACGGAGATAAGTCGCATGAAGAAGCTGACGCCCGCCGTAAGCGTTGCGATCGCAGCCGCCGTTCTTGCCGCAAGCCCGGCGGCGATCGCGCAGCCGGCCAGCAGCACGACTGCGTCGTCGTACTCGGTGCCGCAGACCGAGCACAAGAAGAAACCGAAGAAGCCGAAGAAAGCGGCCACGCCGAAACCCGGGACGAACGGTCAGTCGCAGTAAGCTGGTTTCATCGGAAGAAAAAAACCCGCGTCGTCGCCGATGCGGGTTTTTTCGTTAATGGCCGAGCCGAAGCAGCGCAGCGAATCTCAGACGCCCCAGAGAATGTCCGTGTTGTCCTTCTGCGCGAGGCGCAGCATGTCGAGGAACGGATACGCGCGTTGCGCCAGCCCGATTGGAATCTCGTGCGGCTCGTGGCCTGCCTCGCCTTCGTGGAAATGGCCGTCGTGCTCGGCGCGCTCTTTCTTGTCGGTGACTACGGCCGCCTCGAGTTTCTGGATGGCCGTAGGTAGTTCATCGTGCGTAATGACGCCCCGCTCCGTGAGCTGCTTGCCGATGATGCCGAGCAGGTACTCCGCGAGATTGTCCAGCATCATGACATCCGGTGCGGCCGGGGTCTTGAATGTGATCAGCATGGCATGGTCCTTTTGCTTATGTTGGGTCGTAGGCGGTTTGCAAACCGGTTTGAGCACAAACCGCGCAGACTAGCCGGTCTCCCTGACAACGTGACAACACCCTGATTCGACATATTAGCACCTGCTAAAATCCCCACTTTGTAGGTATATAACCGGTCCAAACGGTTATATGTTCGCGAAGCCTCGCAGACATGGCGACCGGCGTTCTTTCGCGCCTTCGAGTTCCGGGCGCGCGCCAGCTTCAATCCAATCGCCATACCCATCGGACTCGCTCCACTGGATCACTTTCAGCATGCTGCCCGCACATAAACACACTCTCGAAACGCTCCTCACCGACGCGGTCAAGCAGGTCGCGCAAGCTACGCAGGGCGCCAGCGAAGCGGCCTTCGTCTCGCCCGCGATCGTCCTCGAACGACCGAAGGTCGCGGCGCACGGCGACGTGGCATCGAATGTCGCGATGCAGCTCGCCAAGCCGCTGCGCGCGAATCCGCGCCAGCTCGCACAGCAGATCGTCGATGCGGTGCTCGGTCTGCCGGCTGCGAAGGGTCTCGTCGAGAGCGCGGAAGTCGCGGGTCCGGGCTTCATCAACTTGCGTCTTGCCGCGTCGGCGAAGCAAGACGTGATCCCGGCCGTGCTGGGCGAAGGCGCCGCGTTCGGCCGCTCGACGCGCGACGCGGGCAGGCACGTGCTCGTGGAATTCGTTTCGGCGAATCCGACCGGCCCGCTGCACGTCGGCCACGGCCGTCAGGCCGCGCTCGGCGACGCGCTCTCGAACCTGCTCGAAACGCAGGGCTACGACGTGCATCGCGAGTTCTACTACAACGACGCGGGCGTGCAGATCGGCAATCTCGCAACATCGACGCAACTGCGCGCGCGCGGCCTCAAGCCGGGCGATGCCGAATGGCCGGAGGCCGCGTACAACGGCGAGTACATCGCCGATATCGCGCGCGACTACATGGCGGGCAAAACCGTCGCGGCAAAAGACGGCGAGCCGGTGAAAGGCAAAGGCGACGTCGACGATCTCGAAGCCATCCGTCATTTTGCGGTGACGTATCTGCGCCACGAACAGGACATGGACCTGACCGCGTTCGGCGTGAAGTTCGACCAGTTCTATCTGGAGTCGTCGCTATACAACGAAGGGCGCGTCGAGAAGACGGTCGCGGCGCTCGTCGATGCCGGCAAGACCTACGAGCAGGATGGCGCGCTGTGGCTGCGCACCACCGACGACGGCGACGATAAAGACCGCGTCATGAAGAAGTCCGACGGCACGTTCACGTACTTCGTGCCGGACGTCGCGTATCACGTGACAAAGTGGCAGCGCGGCTACACGAAGGTCATCAACATCCAGGGCTCGGACCATCACGGCACGATCGCGCGCGTGCGTGCGGGTCTGCAAGGGCTCGGCGTCGGCATTCCGAAGGGCTATCCCGACTACGTGCTGCACAAGATGGTGACCGTCATGCGCGACGGCCAGGAAGTGAAAATTTCCAAGCGCGCGGGCAGCTACGTCACGGTGCGCGATCTGATCGAATGGTCGGGCGGCCTCACGCCGGGCCACGAGACCGCACCCGATCAGATCGACGAAGAGACTATCCGCCGCGGCCGCGACGCGGTGCGCTTCTTCCTCATCTCGCGCAAGGCCGACACCGAGTTCGTGTTCGACATCGACCTCGCGCTGAAGCAGAACGACGAGAACCCGGTCTACTACGTGCAGTACGCGCACGCGCGCATCTGCACGATCCTGAACGACTGGAAGGAACGCTATGCGGGCGACGTATCGAAGGCGGCGCAGGCCGACCTGTCGCCTTTGTCGAGCGACCGCGCGATGGCGCTCCTGAACAAGCTCGCCGAGTTCCCCGAGATGCTCGCGCACGCCGCGGAAGAACTCGCGCCGCACGCGGTCGCGTTCTATCTGCGCGATCTCGCTGGCGAATTTCACTCGTTCTACAATGCGGAGCGCGTGCTCGTCGACGAAGAGAAAGAGCGCACCGCCCGCATCGCGCTGCTCGCGGCCACGCGCCAGGTCCTCGAAAACGGCCTCGCGACCATCGGCGTATCCGCTCCTCAAAAAATGTGAACCCCTGCCGCGCACGCACGGAAATAGGAATTTTCGGCGTGCGCGAACAGATGCCTGGCGCGGGCTTGTCTTGAGCCGCCGCTATAATCGTCGCCCAACCAGAAGACTTTCTCGCAGGTGATTCATACGATGGCAAAACCACGCCGCACATCGAAGCAGTCGAAGCAAACCGGGGGAACGTTTATCGGCATCGTGCTGGGCCTGATCGTAGGCCTCGCGATCGCCGTGATCGTCGCGCTCTACATCACGCGCGCGCCCACGCCGTTCGTGGCGAAGGTCGCGCCGCCGCCGTCGGAAGCGAACTCCGCGCCGTCCGCCGCGCAGCCCTACGATCCGAATCGTCCGCTGCAAGGCAAGACGCCGGGCCAGGCGGTACCGCAAGCCGCGCAGCCCACGCCGCCGAACACCGCGCCGGGTCAGACGAACAATCAGACGCAGTCGTCGGGCATGCTCGACGAGCCGCAGATCGTCGAAGTGCCGCCGTCGGGCGCGACCGCTTCCGCGCCGAAGACCGCGAGCACGTCGCCCGCGAAGAAGCCCGAAACCACGCCCAACGCACCGAACGCGACGAGCAACGCGAACGCCACGCCTCCGAAGGGCGGCTCCGCGCCGGCAACAGCCAAGACCACGCCGCCCGCGCCCGGCGAGCCCAACACCGGCTACTTCCTGCAGGTGGGCGCGTACAAGACGCAGGCGGACGCCGAACAGCAGCGCGCGCGCCTCGGCTTCCAGGGCTTCGAGTCGCGGGTCACGCAGCGGGATGCGGGCGGCGTGACGTACTATCGCGTGCGTATCGGCCCGTTCGCGAAGTTCGAGGACATGAACACCGCGCGCCAGCGCCTGTCCGATGCGGGCGTCGATACGGCCGTCATCCGTTTCTCGAAGCAATAAGGTCAACGCGCCTCGCGCTTTCCCCACGGCAAGCGCCGGCGCGTCCACGGTTTTTAAGCGTGGCTTAAGCGTCGTATGTCCCACTTATGGGCCTGTTTTCGTACCGTCGCTCCCATTGCGTACCTTCTTCCATCATGAAAAAACTGTTTAGCGCGTTGGCTCTTTCCCTTGGCATCGCAGCCGCTTCCGTGACCCTCGCGAGTTCGGCAATGGCCGCGCCCACCGCGGGCAAGGACTACACGGTGCTGCAGGCCGCGCAGCCGATCGGCGCGCCTGCGGGCAAGGTCGAGGTCCTCGAGTTCTTCTGGTACGGCTGCCCGCACTGCAACGAGTTCGAGCCGTACCTCGAGGCATGGGCGAAGAAGCAAGGTCCGGACGTCGTATTCAAGCGTGTGCCCGTGGCGTTCCGCGACGACTTCATCCCGCACTCGAAGATGTATCACGCGCTCGACGCGCTCGGCGTCGCGGAGAAAGTCACGCCTGCCGTCTTCAACGAGATTCACGTCAAGAAGAACTATCTGCTGACGCCGCAGGCGCAGGCGGATTTCCTCAAGACGCAGGGCGTCGATCCGAAGAAGTACATGGACGCCTATAACTCGTTCTCGACGCAAAGCGCCGTGCAACGCGACGCCAAGCTGATGCAGGACTACAAGATCGACGGCGTGCCGACGGTCGTTGTGCAGGGCAAATACGAAACCGGTCCGGCGATGACCAACAGCCTGCCGGGCACGACTCAAGTGATGGACTTCCTCGTCCAGCAAGCCCGCGACAAGAAGTAAAACCCGAGTAACAAACCATCCCCGCGCCGGCATGAATGCAGTTCGCCTGAAGGTCTTCATCACCGGCGCATCGAGCGGCATCGGCCTCGCACTGGCCGAGGAATATGTGAAGCGCGGGGCCGTGCTCGGCCTCGTCGCCCGCCGTGCCGACGCCCTCGCCGCCTTCGCGGCCCGCCATCCGCAAAGCTCCATTTCGATCTATCCCGCCGACGTGCGCGACGCCGATGCGCTCGCCGATGCCGCACGCCGGTTCATCGCCGAACATGGCGCGGCGGATATCGTCATCGCGAACGCGGGCATGAGCCGCGGCGCGCTGACGGGGCACGGCGATCTCGATACCTTCCGCACCGTGATGGACGTGAACTACTTCGGCATGGTCGCGACATTCGAGCCCTTCGTCGAGTCGATGACAGCCGCGCGGCGCGGCACGCTCGTCGGCATTGCGAGCGTCGCGGGCGTGCGCGGGCTCCCGGGCGGCGGCGCCTACAGCGCGTCGAAATCGGCGGTGGCGAAGTATCTGGAAGCGCTGCGCGTCGAGATGCGGCCGCTGGGCGTTTCCGTCGTCACGATCGCGCCGGGCTACGTGCGCTCGGAAATGACCGCGCACAATCCGTATCGCATGCCGTTCCTCATGGACGCCGACCGCTTCGCCGCGAAAACCGCCGACGCCATCGCGCGCAAGGTCCGCTACGCGACGTTTCCGTGGCAGATGCGCATCGCAGGGATGCTGATGCACATGCTGCCACGCCGGGTCTACGACGCGCTCGCCGAGCGCGCGCCGCGCAAGCCGCGCACACCGCACGCGAACGACGAGTGAAAAAAACCGGCTGCGCGAAAACGCAGCCGGTTTGTCTTTGCGAGACCGCGTAACCGGTCAGAACGCTACATACGCCGAACTGTTCGGCAACTCGAAGCCGACATACACGTGCCGCCCGAAGAAGAACGGCAAGCCGAAGTCGAAGAAGTTCGACATGCCCAGTTGCCCCCCGAGACTGTTGAACGCGAACTTGTTGCCGCCCTGCGTCAGCGTGCGCGCGCTGACCAGCTGGAACGGCACGTTCGCGCTGTTGCCTTCGGTGCCGCGGATCGTCGTCGACAGCGACTGCTCCGAACTCGGGCAATAGAACGCGCTCGTATTCGAGCACAGCGGGAAGCTGTCCTGGAAGAAGTTGCCGTTCGATCCCGAGTCGAAGAACGTCTTGTACGTCTGCCCCTTGTAGGTGCCGGTGAGGTCGCCATACGGGTCGGTGCCGTACTTCGTCACGCCGCTGATGCCGTTGTTGCTCTGCGTGCCGACACCGAAGATCAGCACGCCGGACGCGCTCGCCGCACCGCCATCCGGAATCGGGGGCAACTGCACGATCACGCCGTTGTTGTTGACCGCGAATTTCGTGACGGGATTGGTGACCTGCTGCGCGAGCGGCACCGTGACCCCCGTGCAGTTCGCGCCGTTCGTGCAGGAGAAGTACATCGCGTTGAGCGCGGTGCTCACGCAGCCGCTGCCGCAGTCATACGTCTGCGGGCCGATGCCGAGAATGCCGTTCGCGCCGATGTCGCCGACATCGTTTTCGTCATTGCCGGACGGGCAGCCGTTGCTTCCCGTCGGCGCCGCCGATGCGTTCAGGTCGCCGATGATCTGGACCGGCACGGCCGATGCCATTTCGGTGCCGATCTTCACGTCGGCCGTGCGCACGGTGCCCCACGTGTAGCCATCGGCGAAACCGGCGCATTCGGCGAGCTGGCCGCCGTTCGACGCGCGCACGTTGGGCAGGCTGCCGAGCACGGACTGCGCCGCCGATCCGAGAATGCGCAGGCCGAACGAGGCCGTATCGACCTGAATGTTGTCGATGGTCTGACACACCGACGAGCCCGGCGCGCACACCGTCACCGACACGTTCGGAATGTTGACGAAGCCCGCGACGCCTGAGTTGACGTTGATCGGCACCGCGTTCGTGCCGTTGGGCTGGATCGGCTGCGCGTTCGCGGTGCTGGTGGTCGAACTGCCGCCTCCCGAGCCGCCGCCTCCGCCGCCGGAACCGCCAGAGCCGCCCGACGAGCCGCCGGAACTGGAGTTGTCGTCGCCGCCACCGCCGCAAGCGGCGAGCATGACGGAAAGACAGAGCACGCCGAGCCAGCGGGCGAAGCCGCCGCGTCGCTGGAAAGAGGCGGGAAGGCCGAGTGTCTTGCTATGCATACTGAAGTCTCCCGTCGCTTACTGGATATCGCTGGCGGACACGCCGGCCGGCAACGATTGCGGCAGATACGCGTGGCCCGCGAACGCGCCCATGTGACCGCCCGAATCCACGACGAGCCCCGAATCCTGCACGCTCACCGGTCCGCGCCCGCCGCGCGCGGCGCGCTGCGCCTTCAGGCCCTCTTGATATTGCGGAAAGTAGTTGCCGAGCAGGCCGGCGAGATCCGGCACGCGCGGCCCATGCCACGCAATACCGAATACGGTGCCCTCTGCGGACAAATATTCGTTGACGACGGTGCCGCTCGCGAGCGTTGTCGAGCGCACGGTGTAATTCGACGCCGATGCCGCCGATGCGTTCGACGCACCGCTTGCGACGGCCGCGCGCGCGACGGCATTCGTGGTCATGGCGCCTTGCGGCGGGGTCATCGGGTCACCGCCGAGCACTGCGTACGCGGGCGCCGCGGCGCACACGCTCAATGCGCCGGCGACGACCGCCAGCGCGCTTGCCAGATGCCCATGACGGGATTGCTTTGGTGCCTTCACTGGGCCTCCTGTCGATTTCCGGCCGTCCGCGCGCCCTCTGCTTGCGGCCGGCTCTTGACGATTGCGTGACTGATGCGCCACCACTTTTCGCACTACTTTTAGAGACGCGAATACCATCTAGTATGCCAGCCGCACGGAAGATCTCTAATGTTCGCCAGCGCACATAGGAAAAAACGCGAAGCGCAATGGTATGCGCTTCGCGTTCTCCTGTAACGCTGAGTACGTCGAAATGACGTTTGATTGCAAATAAGTGTCAGAAACCGAGACTCGCGAGCAAATCATCCACTTGCGATTGATCCTGCACGACATCGCTGCGTCCTTCGGGATTGATCTGCGGCCCGTTGAGCAGGCTTTCCGGATTGCCGCCCGCCGCCGACGACGACATCAACGCCGCCGCCGATGCCGCGAACTGCTCGCGACGCTCCGGCGCGATGTTCTCGAGCAGAACGCCGAGCAATTGCTGTTCGATCAGATACACGACGTCCGTGATCTTCTTGATCACCTGACCGGTCAGATCCTGGAAGTCCTGCGCGAGCATGATTTCCAGCAATTGCGCATTGGTCGCCTGAGTCCGCTCCGGCACGCTTTGCAGAAACGTCCTCGTTTCAGCAAGCAGCGCGCCCGCTTCGCCCTGCGCGAGCGGCGCGTCGTACCATTTGGCCCAGCGCGCGTCGAGCGCCTGGGCGTCGGTCTGCATCGCTTCCTGCATCGGCTTGGCGAGCTCGATCGCGTTCAACGCGCGTTCGGCGGCCTGCTCCGTCATCGTCGCGACATATTTCAACCGGTCGCGCGCGTCGGGCACGGCTTGCGCCGCGGCTTCGACCTGCTTGTCGAGGCCGAGCTCGCGCATCGAGTCGCGCAGCGTGCGCGTCAACTGGCCGATGCGCGCGAGGATACGGTCGCTCGACGGATCGCCCTCGGCTTCGGCGACGGCGGCGACCGCCGCTGCGAGTTCAGTGGTCAGATCGTTCACGATCAGCTCCCGGCTTTGGCCAACTTCTCGAGAATCTTGGTGAGTTTCTCGTCGAGGGTGGCGGCCGTGAAGGGCTTCACCACATAACCGTTCGCGCCCGCTTGCGCCGCCGCGATGATGTTTTCCTTCTTCGATTCCGCCGTCACCATCAGCACCGGCAGATGCGCGAGCGCCGCGTCTGCGCGGATCTGCTGCAGCATCGAGAGGCCGTCGAGGTTCGGCATGTTCCAGTCGGTGATCACGAAGTCGAAACCGCCGCCACGCAGACGCGCGAGGCCGGCCGCACCGTCTTCGGCTTCGTCGACGTTGCCGTAGCCCAGCTCCTTGAGCAGGTTGCGCACGATACGGCGCATCGTCGGAAAATCGTCGACGACGAGGATCTTCATGTTCTTGTCCATCACTACTCCCTTGTTTTCTCAATGCGGCGACGCCGCGAATTCAATCCAAAAATCAGACGCGCTGAACGCGTTCGCCCATCGAGGCAAGCCGCGCCATTACGCGCCGGCTCATTTCAGAGAGCGGCGCGATCTCGCTTGCGCCGCCCATTGCAATCGCTTCGCGCGGCATGCCGAACACCACGCAACTCGCTTCGTCCTGCGCGAGCGTGTGCGCGCCCGCCTGCTGCATGTCCAGAAGACCGGCGGCGCCGTCGCGGCCCATGCCGGTCAGGATCACGCCGATCGCGTTCTTGCCCGCGTGCTGCGCCGCCGAGCGGAACAGCACGTCCACCGATGGCCGATGCCGGTTCACCGGCGGCGCATCCGACAGATGCGCGACATAGTTCGCGCCGCTCCTCGCGAGCACCAGATGCGCGTGGCCCGGCGCGATATACGCGTGGCCCGGCAACACGCGCTCGCCGTGCTCTGCTTCCTTCACCGTGATGCGGCACAGGCCGTTCAGGCGCTGCGCGAACGACTTCGTGAAGCCCGGCGGCATGTGCTGCGCGATCAGCACCGCGGGCGCATCGGGCGGCAGCGGCACGAGCACTTCGCGAATCGCTTCCGTGCCGCCCGTCGATGCGCCGACGATCACGAGCTTTTCCGTCGACACGAGCGGGTTGTTGAAATGCGGCGCGGGCTTGTGGGCCGCTGCCTGCGTCTGCGCCTGCGCCTGCGCCGCATGACTGACCTGCCTGACGCGCGCACGCGATGCCGCGCGGATCTTGTCGGCGAGCTTTTCCGCGTAGTCGAGCATGCCTTCGCGAATGCCGACCTTCGGCTTCGTGACGAAATCGACCGCGCCGAGCTCGAGCGCGCGCAGCGTGATTTCGTTGCCGCGCTCCGTCAACGACGACACCATGACGACCGGCATCGGCCGCAGGCGCATCAGCTTTTCGAGGAAGTCGAGGCCGTCCATGCGCGGCATTTCGACGTCGAGCGTGAGCACGTCCGGGTTGTGCTGCTTGATCAGCTCGCGCGCGACGAGCGGATCGGGCGCGGTTGCGCACACGTGCATGTCGGGCTGCGAGTTGATGATTTCCGTCATCAGACTGCGCACGAGTGCGGAGTCGTCGACGCACAAAACCTTGATTTTTTGCGCTGTGTTCATGCTTCCTCCGCCGTCTTCAGACGCGACGTGAACAACTCGACGCGCGGGCGCTTTGCCGCCGATGCGTTCGTCGAAAACAACTCGGCACGCGGTTTGGCATTCGACTGAAACAGTTCGACGCGCGCACGCGCCTTCGCGAGCCGCTCCGCGCGTTCTTCCGGCGTGCGCTGCACGAGCGCCTGCTCGCGCTCGACGACGATCGGGTCATGCGCGGTCTTGAGCTTCTTGACCATCACCTGTCCGGAGCGCGGCATGAACGCGACCTTGCGCGGATGCGCGCCCTGCAAGTCCTCGGCGACGATGCGAATCTTTTCCAGCGCGAGATAGCGCCGCACGAACTCCGAGTTGCGATCGCCGATGTTGATGGTCGTCATGCCCGCGAGCACCGCGCCGCCGCCGAACACCTTCGCTTCGAAACGCTCACGCCGCCCGCCCCGCTTGATGAGTTCGTTGATGAGCACTTCCATCGCGTATGCGCCGTAGCGCATCGAATCGGAAGCGGCGAGCGACGCGTCGGAGCCGTCGTCGGGCAGCATGAAGTGATTCATTCCGCCGATGCCCGCCGTGCGATCGTGGATGCACGCCGCCACGCACGAGCCGAGCACGGTGACGAGCACCATGTCTTCGCTCGTCATGTAGAACTCGTTCGGCAAGAGCTTCACGCCCTGCTTCTTGAAGTGATTGTCGAAATACAGGTTCGACGCCATCGGCAGCGCGCTCATGCCGGTTCTCCGGCGAGCACGCGTTTGCCGCCGCTCGCGACTTTCATGTCGCGCGTGAGTTCGTAGACCGTCTGGCCGCGCAGCCGGAACGCCTGCGACACATACGTGAAATTCTCCGAGTGCCCAGCGAACAGGAGCGCGCCCGGCTTCATCAGCGGCTCGAAACGCGAGAGCACCTGTCCTTGCGTCGGCTTGTCGAAGTAGATCATCACGTTGCGGCAGAAGATCACGTCGAACGGGCCTTTCACGTCGTAGCGCGCATCGGTCAGGTTCACGCGGCCGAAGTTCACCATCGCGCGCAGTTCGGGGCGCACTTTCACGAGGCCCGCGTGCGAGCCCGTGCCCTTCAGGAAGAAGCGCTTCAGGCGTTCGACCGGCAGCGCCTTCACCTGATCGAGCGAATACACGCCCGCTTCGGCCTTCGCGAGCACCTGGCTGTCGATGTCGCTCGCGAACACCGTGCACTGACGCGCGGCGTGATCGCCGAGCGCTTCGACGAGCGTCATCGCGATGGAATACGGCTCTTCGCCGGTGGACGCCGCCGAGCACCACACCGAGAACGGCTGCTGCCGGCGCTTCACGAAGTCCGCGAGAATCGGAAAGTGATGCGACTCGCGGAAGAACGCCGTGAGATTCGTGGTCAGCGCGTTGACGAACGCTTCCCATTCGGCGTTGTCCTCGTTGGTTTCGAGGCGGTCGAGATACTGCTTGAACGTATCGATGCCGCAGGCGCGCAGACGTCGCGCGAGGCGGCTATACGCCATGTCGCGTTTATGGTCCGACAGCGAAATGCCCGCGCGCCGATGAATCAGCTCGCGAATGCGGGCGAAATCCGCCGCCGTGAATTCGAAATCGCGCTCGACTTCCGGACCGCGTACGCCGCCGGCCAGTTCGATGCGCACGTTGCGCGTTGCCGTCATGATGTTCCGTGCTTCCTTGGCGTGTTCGTCGCGCGCGCGCCTCGCGATTGATTGGATGACCATGCGGCTTCGCATGGCCCTCTCGTGTCAGACAGTGTCAGAAAGTTTCCCAGTCGCCGTCGTCGGCGGTCGTCGCCTTGGCGCGCGGTGCGGGCTTCACGACTCGCGGCGCGGGCTTCGCGGCGCTGACGTGCTTGACCACTTCCTTCTCTTTGATAACGGCCGCTTCCGGCGCAACTTTCGCGTTCTCGATGGCCTTCGCGTGTTTTTCCGCTTTCGGCGCAACGACAGGCGACGAAGGCTCGACGCGCGCAGCCGGCGAAAGACGGGCGGCCGCCGTCGTCGCGCTCGAAGCACGCACCGGCGCAGCGCTGTCGATACGCCATTGCGCGACCACATCCTTCAGTTGACGCGTCTGCTCTTCCAGCGATGCCGCAGCCGCAGCCGCCTCTTCGACGAGCGCTGCGTTCTGCTGCGTGACGCTGTCCATCTGCGTGACGGCGCGGTTTACCTGCTCGATGCCGTCGGACTGCTCTTCCGACGCCGCGCTGATTTCGCCCATGATGTCGGTCACGCGGCGCACGGCCTGCACGATCTCGCCCATCGTCTGACCGGCGCGCGCGACGAGTTCGGTGCCGCTGTCGACCTTCGCGGCCGAATCGCCGATCAGCGTCTTGATTTCCTTCGCCGCCGCCGCGCTGCGTTGCGCGAGCGAGCGCACCTCGCCCGCCACGACCGCGAAACCGCGTCCTTCCTCGCCCGCGCGCGCCGCTTCCACAGCCGCGTTAAGCGCGAGAATGTTGGTCTGGAACGCGATGCCTTCGATCACGCCGATGATGTCGACGACCTTGTTCGAACTCGACGCGATCGCGTGCATCGTCTCGACAACCTGCTCGACGACTTCACCGCCGCGCGACGCGATATCCGACGCGTTCACCGCGAGCTGGCTCGCCTGGCGCGCGTTGTCGGCGTTCTGCTTCACCGTGCTCGTGAGCTCTTCCATGCTCGACGCCGTCTCCTGCAGCGACGCCGCCTGCTCTTCCGTGCGCTGCGACAGATCCGTGTTGCCGCTCGCGATCTCATGCGCGCCGACATCGATGGATTCCGAGCCGCGGCGCACCGCGCCGACCATCGCGGTCAGATTGCCGCGCATGCGCTCGATGCCCGCGAAGAGCTGCCCGATTTCGTTCTTGCTGTCCGTTTGCGCGGACTGCGAGAGATCGCCGCGCGAGATGCGGTCGAAGTGATCGACGGCTTCGTTGATCGGCTTCACGATCAGGCTCGAAAGCGCCAGGCGCGAGCCGATCAGCATCAGCACCGCGAGCGCGAGCACCGCGCCGATCGTCATGTTGAGCGACGCGATATGCGACGCCGTGCTCGCACGCGAGCCTTCGGCATGCGCCTGATGCGCGGCGACGGCGGCCGTCACGGCCTGATCGAAATTCACGAACATCGGGCTGATCTTCGTGTCGGCGATCGCATGATACGCGGCCATGTCGTTCGCGCGAATTGCCGCGAACTCCGGCTCCACGCCGGTCTTCACGAGCGTCTCGCGGTGCGTGACGAGCGCGTCGAGCGTTTCCTTGGGCAGCGTCGGCTTGTTCGTATCGAGGTAGAGCTTCCAGTTCTCGTTGCTCTTGTCGAGCAGATACTGGCCGCGATCGATCGACTTCTTCGCTTCTTCGACGTTGCCCGCTTCGGCGAGCGAGCGCACCTTGTCCAGCGTGATGCGCGAGCGCAGCAGATACGACGACGTTTCCGAGAGCGCGCGCATCGCGACCATGTCTTCCTGCGCGAGCGCGGTGAGCGACGCACTGGCGGCGTTCAGCCCGACGAGCGCGAGCACGCCGATCAGCGCCGCGAAGCCGGTGAACAACAGGCCGACGAGCGTGAGCGTCGTGCGGATCGACAACTTCTTCAGCATGGCTTTTCCTGCTTTCCTGATTGCGTTTATGCGGCGACGGTGTCGATCAATTCCATCTCGCGGCTCGTCATGAGCTTCTCGATGTCCATCAGAATGAGCATGCGGCCGTCCACGGTGCCGAGGCCCGTCAGATATTCCGTCGCGAGCGTGCCGCCGAATTCCGGCGCGGGCATCACTTGCTCCTGCGTGAGCGTGAGCACGTCGGAGACGCCGTCCACGACCATGCCGACCACGCGATGCGCGACGTTCAGGATGATCACGACCGTCTGGTTGTCGTATTCGACGCGGCCGAGATTGAACTTGATGCGCATATCGACGATCGGCACGATGATGCCGCGCAGATTGATCACGCCCTTGATGAACCCGGGCGCATTCGCGATGCGTGTAACGTTGTCGTAGCCGCGAATCTCTTGCACTTTCAGGATGTCGATGCCGTATTCCTCGGCGCCGAGCGTGAACACGAGAAACTCCTGTCCCGCGGCTTCGGCATGTTGTGCGTCACGTCGCGAAGGCGCAGCGGTAAGAATCGATTGAACGTCTGCCATGAAAGACTCCTTCGGTATTAGTGGGTGTGCGCGCCGTGCTGTGCGCGCGAGTCGCGATTGAGCGCGGCCACGTCGACGATCAGCGCGACGCTGCCGTCGCCCAGGATGGTCGCGGCGGAAATGCCGTGCACCTTGCGGTAATTCGTTTCGAGGTTCTTCACGACGACCTGTTGCTGTCCGACGAGCTCGTCGATCAGCATCGCGAAGCGGCGGCCTTCCGTCTGCATGATCGTGACGATGCCTTGCGTCGGCTCGGTGCGCGCGCCTTCGACGTCGAACACGCGATGCAGCGCGACCAGCGGCAGATATTCGCCGCGCACGCGCACGACGCGCTCGCCATTTGCGACCGTGTAGATGTCTTCGGCCACGGGCTGCAGCGACTCCATCACGAAGTTGAGCGGCAGAATGAAGATCTCGTTGCCGACCTTCACGGACATGCCGTCGAGAATCGCGAGCGTGAGCGGCAGCACGATCTTCGTCGTCGTGCCCGCGCCTTGACGCGACATGATTTCGACGTGACCGCCCATCGACTGGATGTTGCGCTTGACCACATCCATGCCGACGCCGCGTCCGGAAATATCCGTAACTTGCTCGGCGGTCGAGAAGCCCGGCATGAAGATGAGCTGCCAGACTTCTTCGTCGCTCATCGATTCGCTGACCTGCATGCCCTGCTTCTGCGCCTTCGCGAGAATCTTGTCGCGGCGCAGTCCGGCGCCGTCGTCGCTCACTTCGATCACGATATTGCCGCCGTGATGCGCCGCCGACAGCACGAGCTGTCCGGTCGACGGCTTGCCCGCCGCGCGGCGTGCTTCCACGGTTTCGATGCCGTGATCGAGCGAGTTGCGCACGAGGTGCGTGAGCGGATCGATGATGCGTTCGATCAGGCTCTTGTCGAGCTCGGTCGCCTGACCGAACGTGACGAGTTCCACTTCCTTGCCGAGCTTGCCGGCGATGTCGCGCACGAGGCGCGGGAAGCGGCTGAAAACGTAATCCATCGGCATCATGCGGATGGACATGACGGCCTCTTGCAGGTCGCGCGCGTTGCGCTCGAGCTGCGCCATGCCGTTGAACAAGCGGTCGTGCAGCGCGGGATCGAAGGTGCTCGTGGTTTCCGCGAGCATCGCCTGCGTGATGACGAGTTCGCCCACGAGATTGATGAGCTGATCGACCTTCTCGACGCCGACGCGAATCGAGCTGCCTTCCGCCGATGCGGCCGCTTGCGGGCGCGCTTTCTTGTCCGCGTCGCTGCTTGCGGTTTTGGACGGCTGGGCGGCAGTTTGCACCGCCGCCGCTGCCGTTTCTTCTTTTACTTCATTTCCGATCGCGGATGCAGGCGCCGCCGCCTGCGATTGCTTCGGTTCCTCGTGTAGCGTGGGTTGCATCGCAGGCGCGGCCAATGCTGCCGGCTGCGCTTCGATGGCTGGCGCCGATGCATCGCCATGGCCGATCGTGATCTGCTTTTCATCGATCACGAAACAGCACACGGCGACGATATCGTCGGCCGGGACGTCCGAGTCGAGCCAAACCACGTACTCGGCGTCCGTCTTCTTCTCTCCGACGATGCTTCCCAGATTGCCCAGCTCCTCGGTCAGAGTCGCCAGGTCCTTCTCGCCCACCCCCCGTAGCGTAATTTTCAGGTGGGGTCCAACTTCCGCCACCGGCGCGCCGGTGTGCCCCGGCGTCGCGGCGGTAGCGGTTCCTGCATTCGTTGCATCGGCGAGTTCGAAGGCGCCGTCCCAGTTGCCGTCGTCCTCGATGACGTCCATCGCCTGCGAGAGCACGTGCGCGGGCGGCGCGTTCGGGCCTTCGTAGGCGGGCGCGACGTTCGCGCTCTTCGCATCGTGCTGCGTGCCCGGCAGCAAAGGCGGCTCGACCTGGCCCGTGCCCGCGGCGTTCTCGTTCTTCAAACGCTCGAGCTTCGCGCAGATCGCGGCGGCCGCGGCCGCATCCGGCTCGGCGCTCGCGCGATACGCGGCGAGCTGATCCGAGAGCACGTCCTTCGTCGCGAGGAAGGTGTCGATCATGTCGCGGCGCAGGACGAGCTCGTTGTTGCGCGCGCGGTCCAGCAGCGATTCGAGGATGTGCGTGGTTTCGGTGAGCGCGGTGAAGCCGAACGTCGCCGCGCCGCCCTTGATCGAGTGCGCCGCGCGGAAGATGGCCGCGAGGTCTTCGGGATCGGGATTCGCGATATCCAGAACGAGCAGCAGTTGCTCCATCTGCGCGAGCAGTTCATCGGCTTCGTCGAAGAAGGTTTGATAGAACTGGGTAATGTCGAGTGTCATGCTTGAGTCACCATCGGCGCGTGCGTGCGCTAGTTGTCTTTTGACTTCAGTTCAGTGCTGCGTGTCTTCGGAGAGCGCGGCGACCAGCTCCGTCAACAGGTCCGGGTCGAGCGGCTTCTCGATCCAGCCCGTTGCGCCCGCCGAGCGCGCCGCGTCCTTAAAGGGTTCGCCGCCTTCGGTCGTGAGGACCAGGATCGGCGTCGCCTTGTACGCGTGATTCGCGCGCAGCGCCACGATCAGATCGAGCCCGCTTCTGCCCGGCATGTGCTGATCGGTCAGAACCAGATCGAAGCGCTCCGCGAGCGCCCACTCCAGGCCTTCGTCGCCGTCGGACGCGACGGTCACTTCGTAACCCGCCGTCGCCAGCGTCGCCGAGAGGATTTGCCGCATGGCGGCCGAATCGTCGATTGCCAGAATGTGTTTGATCATGTTTGTCTCTTGCCGTGATGACGGTCGAAACGTGTCGAGTCTTGAGCGTTTTTCAGGGAATTTGCTCAGTGCGCCGCGGGCTTTGCCGCGATGCCCGGGATGAGCTGGCCGAGCGCCGTCGATGGCGCGCCGTTTTCTTCCGTGCCGTTGTCGAGCGTGGCGCCGGGCGAGCCGTCGTCGCGCATCATCGAAATTTCGGATCTGCGGTTGAGCACGATGACGCTGATGCGCCGGTTCTCCGGGTCCATCGGGTCCTGCTTGTTGAGGTTTTGCGTCGACGCGAGACCGAGCACGCGCAGCACCTTCGCTTCGTCCATGCCGCCCGAGACGAGCTCGCGCCGCGATGCGTTCGCGCGGTCCGCCGACAATTCCCAGTTGCTGTAGCCCTTTTCGCCGCCCGCGTACTTCACGGCGTCGGTGTGCCCCTGCACGACGATGCGGTTCGGCACGTCGTTCAGGCTCTTGCCGATCTCGCGCAGGATGTCGCGCATGTACGGCTGCACGCTGTCGCTGGAAAGCGCGAACATCGGGCGCTTCTGCGTATCGACGATCTCGATGCGCAAGCCCTGCTGCGTCGATTCGATGCGGATCTGCTGCTTGAACTGGCGCAGGGTCGGATTGGCCTCGATCGCGGCCATCAGCTTCACCTGGAGGTCGTGCAGGCGCACTTGCTCGCGCCGTTCGAGCTCGCCTTGCGCGGCCTTGAGCAGTTCTTCGTCGGCATCCGACGACGCGCGCTGCGCGAGCTGCGTGCTGCCGAAGGTCTTGCGCGCCGCGCCCGGCTCGTTGCTGGAAATGTCGCGGCCGCCGCCGGTGAGAATGCTGTTGTCCATGCCGACGGTCTTGCCGCCGACCATCGCGGCCTTGAGCGGCATCTGGAAATACTCCGCGATGCCGCGCCGCTGCACTGGCGACGTCGACGAGAGCAGCCACATCAGCAGGAAGAACGCCATCATCGCGGTCATGAAGTCCGCGTAGGCGAGCTTCCACGCGCCGCCGTGATGCCCTTTCTTGCCGGCGACCACGCGCTTGATGAAGATGGGACGTTCGCTGTCGTTGCTCATCGCTGTGTCTCGTTCAGTCGGGAAGTCACTTGGACTTGACCCGGCGCACGTGTTCTTCCAGTTCGGAGAACGACGGACGTTCCGTCGAGAACAGCACCTTGCGGCCGAACTCCACCGAGATCGCGGGCGCGTAGCCGTTCAGGCTCGCGAGGATCGTCACCTTGATGCACTGGAACATCTTGGTCTGCTCCGCGACGCGCTGTTCCGCGACGTTCGCGAGCGGCCCGATGAAACCGTAGGAAAGAAGAATGCCGAGGAAGGTGCCGACGAGCGCCTGCGCGATCATCTCGCCGAGAATCGCGGGCGGCTGATCGGCGGACGCCATCGTGTGCACGACGCCCATCACGGCCGCGACGATGCCGAACGCAGGCATCGCGTCGCCGACCTTGGTGAGCGCATGCGCGGGCGCTTCGCCCTCGACGTGATGCGTTTCGATTTCCTCGTCCATGAGGCTTTCGATCTCGAACGCATTCATGTTGCCGCTCACCATGAGGCGCAGGTAATCCGTCAGGAATTCGACGATGTGATGATCCGCGAGGATCTTCGGGTACTGGCTGAAGACCGGGCTCTTCGACGGATCTTCGATATCCGCTTCGAGCGCGAGCGTGCCTTCCTTGCGCGCCTTCGCGAGCAGCACGTAGAGCAGGCCCATCAGCTCCATGTACATGCTCTTGTCGTACTTCGCGCCCTTGAAGAGCGTCGGGAGCACCTGGATGGTCGCCTTGATCGTCTTGACGTTATTGCCGAGGATGAACGCGCCGATGCCCGCGCCCGCGATCATCAGGATTTCCACCGGCTGCATGAGCGCGCCAAGGTGGCCGCCTTCGAGCGCGTAACCGCCGAAGACGGACAGCAATGTCACGAGCGATCCAATGAAAATCAGCACAGTCGAGTCCTCACGTTTGGGTGCGGTAAGACCGCCGTTAAGTGGTTTACGGCACTCGACCCGAAAACTTTGAGGATGAGATGAAGCCGCGCCGTGTCAGGCCGCGATGCGCGGCGCGGGCTCGGCGGCGCTTTGTGTCGACGCGGCCTTGCGCGTCTTGCCCGCACGCGACGGCGGCTGGCACAGCCCGCAGACGTAGCCGGCGCGCAGATCGTACGCATGCGCGACGAAGCGCCCCCCGCAACGCGTGCAGGCGTTCGTCTGGAGCATGCCGGATTCGAAGTAGCGCACGAGCGTCCATGCGCGCGTGAGCGAAAGCACCGGCTCGTCGCCGTAGAGCGCCGCGTGTTCGAGATACAGGCGGTAGCTTTTCACGATCGAGCGGATCGTCGGCTGGTTCTTGTCGTTGTCCGCCATGAAGCGGTAGATCGCGTGGAACAGCGACGAATGGATGTTCGGCTGCCAAGTCATGAACCAGTCGGTCGAGAACGGCAGCATGCCCTTGGGCGGCGACGCGCCCTTCAGCTCCTTATAGAGCTTGATGAGACGGTCGCGCGACAGGCTCGTTTCCGCTTCGAGCAATTGCAGGCGCGCACCGAGCTCGATCAGCTCGATCGCCAGAGTGATTTCGCGGACTTCCGCGACCACGCTTTTCGTCGCCATCGGCGGTTCGCGCCTTTAGCCGATCTGCTCGACGGGACCGTCGGCCAGCAGGATCGCCGCGTGGGCGTGCGCGAGCGACGCGCTTTTGTCCTTGTCGGCGAGCGAAGCGAGGATCGCGTGATCGTCGAAACGAAAGCGGCACAGCAGATGGCTCGACGACGCCACTTTCACCGTCTGCGCGAGCGTCAGCGCGGTCAGCACCTGGGCGACCTGGTCGGAAAGGCCGAGGCGGTACATCGCCGAAACGCGGTCTTCCTGAAGGAGCCGCTGTGCGAGGAGCAAGTACGACAGGTTCACCTCGCGGATTTCCGCGAGCGTACTCGTATTGCTGATCGTCATCTTCTTCCCCGAATCGATACGTGGCTGGTCAGGCCTGGCGGGGGAACGTTTGCGCGAATTCGCAACGGACAAGCGAATCCGGCCCCGCGCGTGTGGTTTGGTTTCGGTTCGATTGTCGCCGATGCGCAGAGGCGCGCCTGTCGGACAAAGCTTCCGACGCAGCGACGGATTTTCGCGAAGATTCGTGTAGGAAAATTTCTTACACGAGAGCGGCCGGAGTTTGCCGAGCGGGAGCTATTAATTATCGGCATATATTCGTCTGACTTAATGCCAAACCTCCGATTTGCGGGGCTCGCGCGACTTCGTCGAGGCGGGATCGCGACTTGCTGACCTGTGCTCTGCGGCTGCTCCACGCTTCAGACTCGTCTACATCGGGTTCATCGGTGCAATTTCTGACTTCGTAACAGCACATGTTTCGCGCTGTAACAACGATAAGCGATTGAAAAATGACGTGAAATGCCGCTCTCGATCCCGATAATGGGCATTAAGGGATAACCCGGTCGTGCTGTTTTCTGCATCTCCGGGCCGATCTCGGGCGGCGTCACTACCACACGCGGCCCGCCCGATGGCATGTGTTGAGCGCTCGACCGGAGCGTGACTACGATGCCCAACAACAAGGAGAGTCACGTTATGCGAATCGCACAAATTGCACCGTTGCACGAAGCAGTTCCTCCGAAGTTCTACGGCGGCACTGAACGCGTCGTGTCATATCTGACCGACGCGCTCGTCGACCTCGGCCACGATGTAACCTTGTTCGCGAGCGGCGATTCGCAAACCAAGGCGACGCTGGAAGCGGCCTGGCCGCGTGCGCTGCGTCTGGATCCGACCATCCGCGATGCGCTCGCGCCGCACATGCTGCTGCTCGAAAACGTCCGCGCCCGTGCGCACGAATTCGACGTGCTGCACTTTCACCTCGACTACATGCCGTTCCCGCTGTTCACGCAGATGGACACGCCTTTCGTGACGACGCTGCACGGCCGTCTCGACCTGCCGGAACTGCAACCGATCTTCAACACGTTCACGAAGGCGAACGTGATCTCGATTTCGGATAACCAGCGCGGCCCGCTGCCGCAGGCGAACTGGCTGAACACCGTTTATCACGGTCTGCCGGACGAACTGCTCACGCCGCAGCCGCACAAGAAGCCGGAATATCTGGCGTTCCTCGGCCGCATCTGCCCGGAAAAGCGCGCAGATCTCGCGATCAAGATCGCCGCGCAAAGCGGTCTGCCGCTGAAGATCGCGGCCAAGGTGGACAAGGTCGACCAGGAATACTTCAAGTCGACGATCGAGCCGCTGCTCTCGGAAGCGCATGTGGAATTCATCGGCGAGATCAACGAGGCGCAGAAGCCGGAATTCCTGTCGGGCGCGAAGGCGCTGCTCTTCCCGATCGACTGGAACGAGCCGTTCGGTCTGGTGATGATCGAGGCGATGGCCTGCGGCACGCCGGTGATCGCGTTCAACCGCGGTTCGGTGCCGGAAGTGATCGACCACGGCGTGACGGGATTCATCTGCGAAGACGTGCAAGGCGCCGTCGGCGCGCTGCAACGTCTCGACGAACTCTCGCGCACCGAAATCCGCGCGCAGTTCGAGCGCCGCTTCAGCGCCAGAACGATGGCTCAGAACTACGTCGAGAGCTATACGGCGATGCTCCAGGCCGCGAAGCGCCCGGTGCTGCGCCAGGTCGCTGTGGGCTGATCGCCCCGCTTCCTGCTTCAGGCTGTATCGAAAGCCGCCCGCTTGCCGGGCGGCTTTTTTTCGCGTGTCGAATTAAGCGCTTAGCGTTTAACACACCTTCTTGACAAGGAACAATCCGAAGTTTCGATCTGATGCCCGTGAATTAAGAGCCGATCCACCATTTTTGACAGTTTGTAAAAGAGAGCGAGCTTAAACTCCGCTCCGCAAGCGCGTATGACGTTCTTGTTTCAAATCAATGGCTTTCATCTTTTTCACGTAGGCAGAATCATGCATTTGTCGAAGCGTCTCGGCGCTGAAATTTTCGGTACTTTCTGGCTCGTACTGGGCGGCTGCGGAAGCGCCGTGCTCGCTGCGGCCTTTCCTGAACTCGGCATCGGTTTCGCCGGCGTTTCGCTGGCGTTCGGTCTCACCGTGCTGACGATGGCGTACGCCATCGGACACGTTTCCGGCTGCCACCTGAACCCGGCCGTCAGTATCGGTCTCGCGACCGCTGGCCGCTTCCCGGTGCGCGATCTCGTGCCGTACATCGCCGCGCAAGTGATCGGCGCGACGCTCGGCGCATGGGTCATCTACCTGATCGCGACGGGCAACCCGAACTTCGAGTTCGCGACGAGCGGCTTCGCCGCGAACGGCTTCGGCGAGCACTCGCCGGGCCATTTCTCGATGATCGCAGCGCTGATCTGCGAAGTCGCGATGACGTTCTTCTTCCTGTTCGTGATCCTCGGCGCCACCGACGACCGCGCGCCGAAGGGCTTCGCACCGCTCGCGATCGGCCTGTGCCTGACGCTCATCCATCTGATCTCGATTCCGGTCACGAATACGTCGGTGAATCCGGCGCGCTCGTCGAGCCAGGCGTTCTTCGTCGGCGGCTGGGCGCTGGATCAGCTGTGGCTGTTCTGGATCGCACCGATCGTCGGCGCGATTCTGGCGGGCGTGCTTTATCCGTCGCTGACGCGTCAGAAGTAAGCAAATTCGCGGTAACGAAAACGGGCGCACGATGCGCCCGTTTTTGTTTTTGCGCCACACCGGGCGTGCGAATGATTAAACGCGCGCGACAAATGTAATGCCGAATTACGCAGCATGCTTATGAATTGTCGCGACGGCTATTTTTGCGGCAATTGGCAGCGCGCGCGATGCCCGTCCGATAAGGCTTCCAGCGATTTTGCCGTTCCCGCGCTCCTTTCCGCGTCCCTTACGCCGCCCTTGCACACCGTAACAACTCGTCGAAGCCTGTAAGACGGCGGGCGCTTACATTGGACTCATGCGACACACGTCGCCCTAAAGGAGAAACACAATGAAGCGCATCGTCACCCAAATGCTCGTCGCGACCGGCCTGGCAATCGGTGCTGTCGGAGCGGCTCAGGCTCACAGCGATCTCCACATCGGCGTCAACCTTGGCGCGCCTGCTTACGTGGCGCCGGCTCCGGTGTACGTGCGTCCGGCGGCGCCGGTGTACCGTGCGCCGTACTATCGCCATGAAGCGCCGCGCTGGCACGGCGGCTACGGCCACGACAATGGCCGCTGGAACCGCGCGGGCTGGAACCACGGTGGTTACGGCAACGGCGGTTACGGCAACAACTGGGGACATCGCGGGTAAGTGAAACGGGCCGCCGACGCATGCCGGCGGCCCGCCGCGGCGGACGCTCAGGCGGGCGTCTGTCCCGGCGACGCGAGTTCGTCGCGAATACCGAACAGCTTGCGCAACTGATGCGCGACGCCCGCCTCGAAGTTGTTTCCGACGCGCGGCACGTTCGGCAGGCGTTTGATGAGATCGGGGTTCGCGTTGTTCATCATGAACGGATGCCCGGCGGTTTCGAGCAGATCGATGTCGTTCATGTTGTCGCCGAACGCGACGCACTGCGCGACATCCACGTCGAGCCGTTCGAGCACGAAGCGCAGCGCCCGTCCCTTCGATACGTCCGATGTCATGACTTCCAGGCAGTCCGGCAGCGAATACGTCACGTAGAGCGAATCGCCGAACTCGCGCTCCAGATTCGCTGCGGTGACTTTCAGATCCGCCGGATCGCCGATATACAGCACCTTTGCGATGTTCTCGCCATCATGCTCGCGCAGATCCATCACCTCGTACTTGAAGCCCGAATCCTGGTGAAAGACCAGCAGTTCGGGCGCGTGGCGATCGATGAGCCACGCGTCGTCGGCAAACAGATTGACGATGACGTGCTCGCTGCCCGCGAGTTCGGGCTGCACGAGCCGGCGCACGGCGGCGGGGTCGAGGTCGCGCGAATAGATGCGCTCGTCGCCGGGCGCATGCACGCGCGCGCCGTTGGACGTGATGAGGTACGCGTCGACGCCGAGCACGTCGCGGATACCGGCGACATCGCGATAATGCCGGCCCGTCGCGATGATGATGGGCACGCCGCGCGCCGAAAGCGTACGCACGGTTTCGGCGGTGAAGGGATCGAGTTGATGGTCGCTGTTGAGGAGCGTCCCGTCGAGATCAGTAGCGATGACCGAGTACATGACTGCCTTTGTGATGCCGCAAAGGACGCTATTTTATCGCGGCGAGTTGTCGGGAGCCGTTGCCGCGGACGCCGCTCGGCGCGCCAGTTCAAGCGCGCCCGCTGCCGAATCCGCGCGCGGCGCCCGCACGCGCTCGCGCAACGCGGCGGGCACGAACGGCGCGTAAGGCACGGCAAGCCCGCCGCACAGGGCGACAGGCAGCGCGCCCGCGGGATCGAGCGCCGCGACCAGCCGCTCTATCTCGAACCCCGCGCGCTTGAGCAGCCGTGCCGCGACCGGATGATCGCGGAACTCGAACACCGTGGGCGCAAGCGTGGCGTAGGCGGTCTGGTTTGCATTGCAGAGCCACACAACGAGGCTGTCGCGATCGGTCGCGCCCGTCAACGCGAGCTGCGCGCGCGACCAGGCGTCTTCCGGTGCGCGGCCATCGAGCACGCGCTGCAAATGAACCACCGCGCGCAGGCCGAGCCATGCGCCGCTGGCTTCGTCGCCGCTCGGGAAACCGTAGCCGCCCGCGATGCGGCATACGCCCCCCTCGTCCAGCGATGCCGCGATGCTGCCCGTGCCGAGCGCGACGATCACGCCGGATTCGCCGCCGTGCGCGCCGAGAACGGTCGTGTAGGCGTCGCTTTCGACGCTCAGCGCGCGCACGTCCGGCGCCGCCGCGAGGAATGCCGCGAGCCAGTCCGCGTTGTTCACGCCCGCGAGGCCGCATCCGAGCGCGCAGCGACGCCAGTCGAAGGGCAACGCGGCGGCGTCGAATGCGCGCCGGCACGCATCGCCGATCGATTGCCACGCGCGCTCGACGCCGAGCCCGAGGCCCGAGGGGCCGCCGCTCGCGCGCGCCAGTTCGTTGCCTTGCGCGTCGGCCAGAATCACGCGCGTACCGCTTCCGCCGCCGTCGATGCCGAGCAGAAAGCCTTGAGTTGTCGAGTGCTGGAATTGAATCATGGGCGCAAGCTTACCGGTGCCCGCGACGCGCGCCAATTGGCCGAACGGCATAGATGGCGCGGCGCGAACGTTCCGCTATGCTGACGCGATCCAAAAAGAACGAGGATTCGCCATGCCAGACACCGACCAAATCCGCTGCGCCTGGGCCACCACCGACGCGATGATTCAGTATCACGACAACGAATGGGGCGTGCCGTCGCGCGACGATCAGCATCTGTTCGAGATGCTCGTGCTGGAAGGCGCGCAGGCGGGCCTTTCCTGGTCGACGATTCTCAACAAGCGCGAGGGTTATCGCGCGCTCTTCGCGGGCTTTGAGATCGACAAGGTGGCGCGCTTCACCGAAAAGGACATCGAGCGGATCGTGCTAGACGCGCGCATCGTGCGCAACCGGGCGAAGATCGAATCGGCCATCACCAATGCGCGCGCCGTGCAGCAGATCCAGCAGGAACACGGCTCGTTCGCGAACTTCGTCTGGTTCTTCGTCGGCGACAAGACCATCGACACGCCGCGCGACGCCGATAATCCGACGCCCGCATCCACGCCCGAGTCCGACGCCATGAGCCGCGCGCTCAAGAAGTACGGCTGCAAGTTCGTCGGCACGACCATCTGCTACGCCTTCATGCAGGCGACCGGCATGGTCAACGATCACGTGGTCGGCTGCCGCTCGCGAGGAAAACCTAAGACGAAACGCCAGACTGTCGCGAAATCCTCACAATGAGGCCATTCCTATGGAGGGGATTTTTGCTTTTCGACAACATCTTTGAGTGCGAAACGCGAAAATCAGGGTAAATCCCGATAGAAGAGGTTTTTATTGCAGTGAAGCACGCCCGAAGCCGCGAATTACAAGGGTTTTAGGCCGGTTTTCCGCGCTGCACGATCGTTCGGCGCGTGTAAAAATGGGTTTCTCGCGTGCGTTGGCGCACCTTTTTACCGGGCCGAACCGTTATAACTGACGGTGTACGGACCGTTCACTGAGTGTAGAAAAGTCCGACGCGAGCGCATCGGGCGTTGTGAGACCCACGCCCAGACCGGGAAACCGTCGTGCTCGAAGCAGTGTCCGGACAGCCAGGCGTCGATTCAGGTTGCGCCACATTCGCAACGATGCCGCTGCTCCGGTGCTACAGATGCAACAGGTGCAGGTTCTCGAACTCCAACGCTTGGCCGCTGCGCAGGGGCGCAGGGGAGAAGATCATGAAAAGCTTGAACTTCCTGACCCATCAGGAGATTTTCAACAGCGCAGTACAGCATCTCTTCGTGCAAGGGCAAGCGGCGTTGCTGCCGCAGGGCGGCGGTGCGTATCGCGGATACTGCGGCGGCTGTCCTGTCGGCAGCTTCATCAAGCCGCGCGACTACGTCACTGCGATGGAAGGCGTGCCCATCCGCTACATCGCGAAACCGCCCGAGCAGATTCCGGCGTACATGGACGTCGGCGTCGCGGCGCTCAGGCGCGCGCTGCTGCGTGCGCGCATCAATGTGTTCGATCCCACTACCGTCGAATTGCTTTCCTGCCTGCAGAACGTGCACGACGTGTTCGGCAAGTGGGAGTGGCGCGAGCGGCTCACGTCGATCGCGCGTCAGTTCGGGTTGTCTGCCGAACTTTTGAAAACGGCTGCTTGAGCCATTGCAGGTGCTGTGATGTTGAGCCCCATTACGATGTTGAGCCCGAAGGACATTTACGAGCGCGTCAGCGAGCATCTGCTGACGCAGCGCGCGGTGTCGGAAGACGACAACGGTTCTTGCCGGCTGCGGAGCCCGGAAGGCCGCAAGTGCGCGATCGGTTCGCTGGTGCGCGACGACGTGTATCGGCCGGAGCTCGAAGGCGTCGGCATTTCCTATTATCGGCATGCTCAGGATGGCAAGCTGCTGCGGGCGCTCTATGCGTCGCACGTGAATGCGTACGATCCCAACATCATCGATCTGCTGATCGAACTGGAAGAAGTTCACGACTACGCGGATATCGAATCCTGGCCGGAACTGCTCGCGGCGCTCGGCAAACGTCACGCGTTCGTCTGATTTCGACGCGATCCGAAGCGTAAAACGAAACGGCGGTGCGCCCTTACGGGTCGCACCGCCGTTTTGCCGTCCGGGGCGAGAAGCGAGTCCTCGCCCGAACTCGATGCTTTAGTGCATCTTCTTCGGCAGCATCTGGCTGCGCAGGCGCTTGCGCAGACGCGCGACGGCGGCTGCCTTCTTGCGCTTGCGTTCGGTGGTCGGCTTTTCGTACGACTGGCGCTCGCGCAGTTCGGCGATCAAGCGATTGCGCTCGACGGTGCGGCGGAAACGCCGAATCGCGACGTCGAACGGCTCGTTTTCTTTGAGGACGATAGTGGTCATGTAAATCCTGGTTGCTAAACGTATTTCTAAGCGCGCGACGATGAAACTATCGCGCCCCGGCACTCCGATCGTCCGCCAGATGCAAAATGCGCGACGGACACGAGCAAAGCGGCCACGGAGGCCGGAAAAGAGAGAGTTTGAGATTCAGCCGCGGGAGCGGCGCGCGCCTTCGAAGAAGGACTTGAAAGCGCATTTCGGAGCCGTTCACCGCCGCTTATTCACGTTGTCATGACGGTGCCAATGTCAGTGATCGTCAGCGGCGAAGGCAGGAAATCGGGCACATTTCTCGATTCGGGCGCGATGTTACCAGAACACCGCGCCGCTGCCAACTATCACTCGTTGGCCCAACTCATTGATGCAACAGATCTATTTCTGCCACGCGCTGGCTTCGTCGAGCAATTCGATGTCTTCCGCGGCAAGCCGAATGCGCGTCGCGGCGGCGAGGCTTTCGAGCTGCGGCACCGATGTCGCGCTCGCGATCGGCGCCGTCACGCTCGGGCGCGCGATCATCCACGCGAGCGCCACCGTTGCCGGCGTCGTGTCACTGCGCTTCGCCACTTCGTCGAGCGCGTCGAGAATCCTGAAACCGCGCGGATTCAGATACTTTTCGACACGCGAGCCGCGCACCTTGTGCTGCGTATCCGCTTTCGACCGGTACTTGCCCGACAGAAAACCGCTCGCAAGACCGTAATACGGCGTGACCGCGATCTCGTGCTTCGCGGCCACGGGTTCGAGATCGGTTTCGTAGCCTTCGCGGTCGTAGAGGTTGTATTCCGGCTGCAGAATCTGATACGCCGGCAAGCCCGAATCCTTCGCCGTCTTCAGCGCTTCGCCCAACCGCTCGCCCGTGTAGTTGGACGCGCCGATCACCCGCACCTTCCCCGCCTTGATGAGCTGTTGATACGCGTTGAGCGTCTCGTCGAGCGGCGTGTGCTCGTCGTCGTAATGGGAAAAGTAGACGTCGATGTAATCGGTCTTCAGGCGCCGCAGCGAATCGTCGACGGCCGCCGCGATATTCGCCGCCGTGAGTCCGGCGCGCGTGCTCAGCTTGCCGACCTTCGTCGCGAGCACGACTTTGTGACGCTTGCCGCTGTCCCTGAACCACTTGCCGATGATCGTCTCCGATTCGCCGCCCTGGTGTCCGTCGACCCAGGCGGAATACACATCCGCGGTGTCGATGAAATCGAGGCCGTGATCGACGAATGCGTCGAGGATCGAGAACGACGTGCGCTCGTCGGCGGTCCAGCCGAAGACGTTGCCGCCGAAGACGAGCGGCGCAACTTTCAGGTCCGATGTGCCGATATTGCGTGTCTGCATGTGTGCTCCGGATGCGCGAAAGGAACGGACCGAAAAGCATACGCGCGAAACGCGAGCCTTGCCGGACGGGGCCGCGGACGCTTACGAAGGCATTCATTACACAAATCGTTTGCGCAGGCCTTAAGTTTTTTTCGAGGGGCCCGATAACCACAAGTAGGCGGCCGGCTATCACCGAGCGCAGGACCGCCAGGCAACACTCGGTGCCAAAGCCTAAGCCAGACAAAGTCTCCCAGGAGAGCAAAAAATGATCGGTATCAATAGCAACATCAACTCGCTGGTTGCCCAGCAGAACCTCAACGGCACGCAAAACGCGCTGTCGTCGGCCATCACCCGCCTGTCGTCGGGCAAGCGTGTCAACAGCGGCGCGGACGACGCAGCCGGCCTGGCCATCGCGACCCGCATGACGGCTCAGATCAACGGTCTGAATCAAGGCGTGTCGAACGCGAACGACGGCGTTTCGCTCGTTCAGACGGCAAACAGCGGCCTGTCGCAAATCGCTGACAACCTGCAACGTATTCGTCAGCTGGCCGTGCAGGCTTCGAGCGGCTCGCTGTCGACGTCGGACCAGTCGGCGCTGCAACAGGAAGTGAGCCAGCGTATCAGCGAAATCAACCGTGTGTCGTCGCAAACGACGTTCAACGGCAAGAGCCTGCTCGACGGCTCGGCTGGCAGCCTGTCGTTCCAGGTCGGCGCGAACGTTGGCCAGAGCATTTCGGTCGATCTGTCGACGGCCAACGTCTCGGCTGGTGCGATCGGCACCCCGGGCAAGGGCTCCACCCTCGGCACGATCGACGGTCTGTCGCTGGACTCGAGCGGCGCATACACGTCCACCGGCGCGACGATCACTTCGGTGACCGTGAAGGCCGACGGCAGCGGCGGCTTCACCTACGAGGACAACACCGGCGCAGCGTTCACCGGCACGAACCTGTTCAGCGCGGCGACGGCTGGCGGCTTCACGCTCAAGGGCGCGGCATTCAGCGGCGGTACGGCTCCTACGACCGGCGCGCAAGCGACGGAACTGGCGTCCCTGAACACGGCGTCGGACGTGCCGTCCGTGAACAGCATCGACGTGTCGGCAAGCGGCGGCGCGGCAGCGGCGATCTACTCGGTCGACAACGCTCTCGCGACGATCAACACGCTCCAGGCAAGCCTTGGCGCAACGCAAAACCGCTTCTCGTCGGTGGCGTCGGCTCAGTCGGCGCAAGCGACGAACCTGTCGTCGGCTCAGTCGCAGATCATGGACGCGAACTTCGCGCAGGAAACGGCGAATCTGAGCAAGGCGCAAGTGCTGCAGCAAGCTGGTATCTCGGTGTTGGCGCAAGCGAACTCGATGCCGCAGCAAGTGCTCAAGCTCCTCGGCTAAGCAACATCGCCGACGCGGTAACCGGCACGCACGTTCAGCTTCATGCGCGCCGGTCATCTCGAAGCATCACAGCAAGAAAGCATGTCAGCGCACCGGGAGCTCGTCTCCCGGTTCGCGTTTGCGGAAAACTCAGCGTTTCCGCCCATTTTCTGACGATCGCCAGACGAAACGAACGGAGCACACATGACCACCGTAGCCACGACCTCCACATCGGGCACCACTGTCGATCCGACCAGCGCCGTACAACAGGCAGCACAGTCGATCATCAGCGGCTCGACGAATTCGACGGTGGACGTGAACTCGCTCGTCACCGCGCTCGTCAACGCAAAGGTCGCGGGACAGACCGACGCGCTCAACAACAAGAAGACCGCCGACAACACGCAGCTCACGGCGGTCGGCTCGCTCAAGTCCGTGCTCTCGCTGCTGCAGAGTTCGCTCTCGAATCTCGCCGACGGCACGACGCTGTCGGCCTTCACCGCGACCACGAACGGCAAGGGCCTCAGCGCCACCGCGGGCAAGGGCGCCGTCGCGGGCAGCTATGCGGTCAACGTGACAAACGTCGCATCGGCGCAATCGCTGACGTCCGGCGTCTTTTCGACGACCGACAAGCTCGGCACCGGATCGATGACCATCAAGGTCGGCGACAAGTCGAGCACGATCACGCTCGACGACACCAACAACACGCTCTCGGGCATCGCGACCGCGATCAATTCGGCGTCCGACAATCCGGGCGTCACGGCGACCATCGTCACCGGCACGGACGGCGCGCACCTCGTGCTGCGCTCCGCGTCGACGGGACTCGACAACGCCATCAATGTCGCTGTCACGCCGGACGCGAGCTCGATCGGGTCGCCCATCACGAAGCTCGCGGTCACGTCGTCGACCACGACGACGGATGTCGATCCGAACGACTCGACCAAAACCATCGAAGTGCCGGAACACACGATCATCGACGGCGCGAATGGCTGGACGCAGGCGACCACGGGCGTGGACGCGCATCTGACGGTAGCGGGCACGGCGGTGTCGAGCGCATCGAATACGATCAAGGGCTCGATTACCGGCATCGACATGACGCTCACGTCGGATTCGGTCGGCACCACGCAAACGCTGACGATCGGTCAGGACGTGAGCGGCCAGAAGACGACCATCGATGCGTTCGTCACGGCGTACAACAATTTCATCAGCACAGCGGCATCGCTCACGTCGTTCGATGCGACGGCCAGTTCGCAAGGCGCGCTGCTCGGCGACTCGATGATGAACACGATCAAGAACACGATCTCGAGCACGATCAGCAGAGGGATCGGCAGCGGCGCGAGCAAGGTGAATCTCGCATCGATCGGCATTGCGCTGCAACCGGACGGCACGCTGAAAACCGACGAAGACGCGCTCACCGATGCGCTCACCAGCAATTCCGGCGCGGTGGCATCGCTGTTCAACACGACCGACGGCGTCGCCGCGCAACTGAACAATAGCCTGACGTCGTTCCTCGCGACGGGCGGTCTCATCGATGCCCGCACGACGGCGCTCAACAAGGATCTCTCGGATATCGCCAATCAGCAGGCGACGCTGACTACGTACACGCAGCAATTGACGACGCAGTACAACGATCAGTTCACGGCGCTCAACACGCTGATGTCGCAAATGGCGACGCAGGCGAGCTATCTGACCGCACTCTTCGGCGGCACCAACAGCGCGGGTGCGCTGGCCACCAACAAGTCGTAAGGAGAAGGACTCATGGAACAGCATGAAATCATTCAGCGCGCCTGGGCGCTCACGGAAGCGTTGGAAGCGGCGGCCAGCGCGCAAGACTGGGTGAAGGCGGCCGAGCTCACGCAAGCGCGCACGGCGCTCGTGATGGCCATCGAGAAGGAGCAGTCTGAAGAGGCGCTCGTCGTCATCCGCCGGATTCAGGCGAGCATCGAATCGATGATGGGCCGCGCGGAAGCCGCGCAGGCGCTTCTCGGAACCGGGTATCGGCGCGCGATGGATCAGGCTCAGGCCGCCGGACGATATCAGCAGGCTGCGCGGTTCTAATCCGTGCCCGAGCGGGCCGGCTCCGGCCCGCTTTCTTTCTCACTTCTCCACCGCTGCGGACGCTTCTCGTACCGCTTCCGTTCCCATCGTCGACCCAACGCGCAGCCCTTTCCAGGCAGCCTTCGCGCATCGCATCGCAAGCCGGGAATTGGCGGGTATTTGGGCGCCACATCGCCGCATCGAACATGCGCGGCGCATCTCATAATTCTCTTCACTTGCAGAAGCGTGAGACCCCTACCATGACCGCCAGTCTTCCCTTTGAATCCGTCGCCGAACTGGTCGATGAGCGTCTGTACGTCACCCAGCCGCATCTTCCGCCTCTCGACGAGTTTCTTCCGTATCTCGAGGAAATCTGGTCGAGCAAGGTGCTGACCAACGGCGGGCCGTTTCATCAGCAGCTCGAGAAGGCGCTTTGCGACTACCTCGGCGTGAAACACCTTTCGCTGTTCGCGAACGGGACGCTCGCGCTCGTCACGGCGCTGCAGGCGCACCGGATTACCGGCGAAGTCATCACCACGCCGTATTCGTTCGTCGCGACCGCGCATTCATTGCTCTGGAACGGCATCAAGCCCGTTTTCGTCGATATCGATCCGAAGACGTTGAATCTCGATCCGAAGCGGATCGAAGAAGCGATCACACCGCAGACGACGGCGATCATGCCCGTGCATTGTTATGGCCACCCGTGCGACGTCGATGCAATTCAAAAGATCGCCGACAACTACAACCTGAAGGTGATCTACGACGCAGCCCACGCATTCGGGGTGCAGACCGAATCCGGCAGCGTGTTGCAACACGGCGATATGGCCGTGCTCAGCTTCCATGCGACGAAGGTGTTCAACACGTTCGAAGGCGGGGCGATCGTATGCCCCGACGCAAAGACGAAGCAGCGAATCGATCATCTCAAGAACTTCGGCTTCGTGGATGAAGTCACGGTCGTGGCGCCCGGCATCAACGGAAAAATGAGCGAGGTGAATGCGGCATTCGGGCTGCTGCAACTTCGGTACATCGATGAGGCGCTCGCGTCTCGCAAAAGAATCGACGCGAGTTATCGCGAACTTCTGAGCGGCGTGCCCGGCATTCAATGCCTCGGCGACGCAGGCGAAAAGGTCTCGAACTACTCATATTTCCCGATCCTGGTCGACTCCGCTTTCCCGCTGACGCGCGACGAGCTTTATCAAAAGTTCCGTGACCGCGAAGTCATGGTTCGCCGCTATTTCTATCCGCTGATCTCGGATTTCCCGATGTATCGCGGGCTGCCGTCTGCGCATCGCGGCAATCTGCCGGTGGCCACGCAGGCGTCTTCCAGCGTGCTGTGCCTGCCGATTTACCCCGGACTCTCCGATGCCAACATCGGCAGGATCGTCGATATCATCAAGGAATGCTGATCATGAGGCTGGCTATCATGCAGCCTTATTTTTTCCCGTACATCGGCTATTTTCAGCTCGTTGCCGATGTCGATCGCTTCGTGTTCTACGACGACGTCAATTTCATCAAGAACGGCTGGATCAACCGGAATCGCGTACTTGCCGACGATGGGAACCGCTATGTGACGGTGCCTTTGTCGGGCGCGAGTCCGTCTCTGAAAATCAGGGACATTCAGATACAGCCGCGGGATATCTGGCTGCGCAAGATGCTCGAATCGATTCGGCACGCGTACGCCAAAGCGCCGCACTACGCAGCCGTCAGCCAACTGATCGAGCAGTGTTTGTCTGCGCCGGTTGCGCAGATTTCGACGCTTGCTTCGCAGACTGTCGTGGATGTGTGCAAATACCTCGATATCGCTACGGAGTTCGTCGCCAGCTCGACGCAATTCGGGAATTCGGAACTCAAGGGCGTGAATCGGGTTCTGGATATTTGCGCGAAAGAACGCGCCCGGATCTATGTGAATCTTCCCGGCGGCCGCGACCTTTACGACGATAAGACGTTCCGCTCGAACGGTGTCGAACTGGCGTTCGTCGAACCGAATCTGAGCGCGTATCCACAGTTCGATCATGCGTTCCAGCCTGGCTTGTCCATTCTCGATGTACTCATGTTCAATAGCAAAGACCGCGTCAGGGAAATGCTTTCAGTAGGGTCCGGTTCATGAGCGCCGTCATGCCGCGCGCGGTCGGCGGATATTTCGAACTGGAACTGCCGCGCGCCAGATCTTTCCTGCATGACGATGCGCTTCGCTTCCAGTCATCGCGGGCAGCTTTTCTTGCGCTTGTGCGTTCGCTGCGTCCGAAGGCCGTATGGATGCCCTGGTACATTTGCGACGCGATGCTGGAGCCGCTACACATGGCGCGCATACCGGTGAAGCGCTACGCGATCGACCGGCAAATGCGTCCGCAGTCCGTCGAACTTCAGCAAGACGAATGGCTCGTCTATGTGAACTATTTCGGGCTTTGCGATCGTCAGGTCGACGACGTACTCGACCGTTTTCCGCGCGACAGTGTCGTGATCGACAATGCGCAGGCGTTGTTCGCGCAGCCTCGCGATTGCCTTGCGACGATTTACTCGCCGCGCAAATTCGTCGGTGTGCCGGACGGCGGCTATCTCGTGACGCGCAAGCACATCGACATGCCCGACGCGAGCGATCAGACATCGATACAACGCTGCGCGCACCTTCTGCGCCGAATCGCGGACGATGCCGAAGCGGGTTACGCCGCATATGCAGCCGCCGAAGAAAGTCTCAAGCATCAGGAACCGCTGCGAATGTCGGACCTGACGCAGCGCATCCTCGCGTCCATTGATTACGATGCAGTGCGGGCGCGGCGAGTCGAGAATTTCATTTACCTCCACGAAAGGCTGCAACGGCACAATCGCTTTGCGATTCACTTCGATCGCGATAATGCCGTTCCCCTTTGCTATCCCCTTTTCGACGCACCGGCAGGATTGCGCGAAGAATTGCGGCAACAGCGCATCTACACGCCCACGTATTGGCCCGACGTTGCGGAATCGAAGGATGCGCCCGAATTCGAGCGCACCATTCCTGCATCCGCGCTGTTCCTTCCTTGCGATCAAAGGCTGACCACGGGCGATCTTGAACCGATCGTGCAAAGCGTATTGGAGCGGCTTACATGATCAAAGACGATATCTTCCTGCGCGAACTGGAACGCGGCGACCTTTCCACCATCAATGCATGGCGCGCCGACCGGTCTCTGGTAAGTCTCTTAGGCGGAAACTTCCGCTATGTCGGCCGTGAAATCGACGACAAATGGTTCGACGGTTACCTCGGCTCGCGCGTCAATAACGTGCGGCTCGCCGTCTGCCTAAAGAGTTCGAGAGAGTTGATCGGTGTGACCTATCTGCTTGGCATCGACTGGCTCAACAGAAGCGCCGAATTCTCGATTCAAATAGGCGCGGAATCCGCGCGCGGCCGAGGATTCGGCGAAGCCGCTGCACGATCGACACTCGCGCATGCGTTCGTCGATCTCAATCTGCATCGCATCGCTTTGAACGTGCTGGAAGGCAATGCTCGCGCCATCTCGCTCTATGAAAAGCTGGGTTTCCGCGCCGAAGGTCTTCACAGGCAGGCCGTTTTCAAAGACGGCCGGTATCTCAATGTCGTTTGCATGGCTCTGCTATCCACCGAGTTCAGCGAGCCGTCTTCTCCGCCTGATGGCGCATAAACAATGAATATCATTGACGTAGACACTGCTCTTGCCGCGCAAGGCTGGGCCGTCCTGCCGAACATCGTTCGCGCAGATTTGATCGATTCGCTCGTTGCGGCACTGCCTTCATCGCTCGAAAAGCGCAATCAGATCAGGCAGCGCAACGGCGTTCTCGATAACACCACCGGAACATTGCATCACCTGTTGATGGACGATGAATGCTATATCGATCTGCTCGACGAGTTGTCCGTTGTCGAGCCGATACTCAAGCAATATTTCGGCGGAAACTTCATCCTCAATTCGTACGGCGGCGTGATCAACGAGCACGATTCCCGCTCGTATGTGCATCAGGTTCACCGCGACATCCGCTTCGGTTCGGATAACCGCCGCTTCATGCTCAATATCCTCGTGATGCTCGACGACTTCACGGTGGATAACGGCGCAACGCATCTTCTGTCGCACTCGCAAAACCTGCAGCAGACACCTGACGATGAACTGTTCTACAAGGAATCGTCGCGCGCCATCGGCCCGCGAGGTTCGGTTCTGATGTTCGATTCGCGTCTGTGGCACGCCACCGGACGCAATGTGACTCATCTGCCGCGACGGGCGTTGACGCTCACCTTCACGAGCCCCTTCTTCAAACCCCAACTCGACTACGCGCGGCTGTTCGGTTATGCCAACATCCACACGTGCAATTCGTGGACGCGTCAGGTTTTAGGTTTCAACGCCCGCGTGCCCGAATCGCTCGAAGAGTTTTACGTGCCGGTCGAACAGCGTTTCTATCAGCGCGGACAGGATTAGTCGGCAACAGTGACTTGCTTTCATCCGGTCACGCGTCGTCGCAAAGATCGGATGCAATGAATCAGGCCGTTCTCTCTACAACGAGAACGGCCTTTTTTTGATCAATCAACAGTCGCTTCTCATCACGCGCCGGGCGGATGCGAGACATCGATATTCGCGACGGGAAGTCCTTCGCTCCACCGTTGCCACATCGTCCTGAAGGCGCGTGCGACGCCATTCGCGACGACATCCGGCTGAAACGCCGCTGACTGAATGCAACGCTCGCGAAGTCCAAGGCGCAGCTCGTTCAGCGCAGGCAGATCGCTTACGATCGACAGTGCAGACTGCACGAAATCGTCCTGGCTCTTCGTGACGAAGGATTCGAGACCGACGTGCGAAAGCCAGGTCGTCGCGCCACGGCTAACGAGGGAATTGCCGGCCATCGTCAGCGTCGGCACACCCATCCACAGCGCGTTGAGCGTCGTGGTCGACGCGGAAAACGGAAACGCGTCCAGACAGATGTCGACCTGATGATGCTGCTGCAAATAGACGGCCGTCGCCGACCGCGGAACGAACATCAGCCTGTCGCGCGAAATGCCTTCCTTCGCGAATTGCTCCGCGTAGTGCGCCTCATCGCTTCGATCGCCTTCTCTGCGAATGGCGCCGACCAGCATTTTCGATGACGGCACGGCGTGCATGATTTTCGCCCAAAGCGCGATGACTTCCGGGCGCACCTTATTGATCCGGTTGAAGCTGCCAAAGGTCACGTAGCCGTTGTGCAGCGCGGGCAGGATATTGACCGGCGGACACGCCTCCGGTGCGATGAAAGGCGCGATCGCAGGAAGATGCACGAGCGCTTCGATGAATTGCTCGGACGCAAGTTCGAACGGCGCACAGAAGCGGTCGGCAAAATAATAGTCCATTGCCGAGAGCCCGGTCGTTGCCGGATAACCGATCCAGCTCACCTGTACGGGCGCGGGTTTCCGCATGAACGTAAGCAGTCGATTGCGGCCCGTATGCCCCGACAGATCGACCAGTATGTCGATGTCATCCGCCTGAATCGTGCTCGCGAGCCGATCATCGGACATTCTCGCCACGCGGCGCCACTGCGAAGCACAGCTCTGGAGACGCTCGGTATGCGCATCCTCGACGGTGTGATTCTGATAAACGTAGATCTCGAGACTCGGATCGTCGGCCAGGCTCTTCAACACGGGAAGCACATAAGACGTGACCGCGTGATGAAAGAGGTCGCCCGAAACGAAACCGATGCGCAATTTGCGGTCCGTCGATCGATCGATGTCCGGGTTCAGTTGCACTCGCTGGATCGATGCCTCATGGCGCTCCGCGAATTTGCGATGCTCCATGAACAGCGTCTTCTGATCGATATCGATTCGATGAACCAGGCTGAACAACAGATTGCTGTGAGACGCGACGTCATCGGGATTCAGTTCAACCGCATTGCGTAGACACTCGGCGGCTTCGGACATTCTGCCTGCTTCGAGCATCAACATGCCAAGCGTTCCGTGCGTCGCGGGCGAAGAAGGCGCCAGCTCGATGGCCCGGCGGCAAGCGGCGGCGGCATCTTCGAATTTGCCCGTTCCCGACAGCGCGATGCCCAGAAGACGGTGCGCCTCGGCAACATCGGGTTTGTGTTCGATGATGGAGCGGCATTCGGCTTCCGCCGCAGCGTGTTGATGCAACACGACGAGCGTATCGGCGAGCAATACGCGAGTTTGAATATCCTCGGGAATCAGTTCGACGGATTTTCTCAGCGGTGCGACAGACTCGGCGTGTCGGCCATCGCGATTGAGCGCAACCCCGAGACAACGCCAGCTCGATCCGTCGAGCGCGTAACGCTGCGTCAGCATCTGCGCGATCTTGACCGCATCCTTGAAATTGCCCTTGTTGAAGGACTGCGTAAAGCGATTGATATCCTGCGACGACGGACGGCGGACGCCCTTCATGCCCGCCTTTTTCGACTTCGATTCGGCGACCGCTGTCGGCGCCGGCTGCGCGACACGCGAAAGCGTGAGCACGGGCGCCCCCGTCATCCGTTGAATCAGATGCTCGGCCAGCGGCCCGTTCAACCCGTGTTTCTGACCGATTTCAAAGGCAATCCACGCCGCCTTGTCCTGTTTGTCCTCGATCAGCGCGTTGACATAGGCGAACCAGTACTGACTGTTCTGCGGCATCGATCCGATGCAGCTTTCGAAATGCGGCAATGCTGCGGACGGCCTTTTCGTCTCGATGTACAGCGTCCCGAGATGAAAGCTCGTGTCCGGCTGTCCGGGCACCGCTTCCAGGATCGTTTGATAGAGATTTTCGGCGTCGCTGAATTCGCCGTTTTGCCGGTGCTGTTGCGCAGCTTCCAGAATGACGACGAGATCCTGCTGGAATTGCTGTTCGGGAGTCGCGGCTTCGGCGCTCGACAGATCAAAGCTGTTCATGGTTTGCTTGGGTTACCTCGATAGTTGCCGAACGGCCGTCATTGACTTGTTCGAGCAATGCCGTGTCACGTTGTCGAATTTCAGTGAGCGGCAGCATTGCAGGTATCGGCGAATTATCGGGTCGGCGGCCCGGTTTCAAAGCGCGGAGATGAGGCGGGAAAGCGCCCCAGTTTCGGCAATGGCGCCCGCGGGGCGCGTTCCGTCAGGGATCGCCGCGGGGCGCGAGCCATTGGCGGGCGAGATCATGCGGCGCGTGTCTAAAGTTTTCTTTTTCTGCGCCGATAATCCTTTTAACAACAACGACAACGCGCCGATCGGTCGGCGCGCCGCTTCGCCCTCGATGCCCGCTTCGGCGGGCATTCTTCTTTTCAGCGCGCCCTCAGCGCGACAGTGTCAGCACGAGATACGCGCCGTACAGCACGCCGTTGCCGAGCAGCGCCCACAGCACGACGCCATTGACCCGCGCATTGAGCCGCAACCACGCGGCGGCCGCGAGCGTGATCAGCACGCCGGTCAGCACTTCGACGCGCGGCTCCCAGGGCGTCAACATGATCCCGATCCCAGGCAGCAACGTCCCCTGAAACACCATCGCGCCGGTGATGTTGCCGAACGCGAGCGTGTCTTTCCCGCGTCGCGCCCAAAGAATGCTGTTCACCTTCTCGGGCAGTTCCGTCGCAATCGGAATGATGATGAGCGACAGCAGCAGCGGGGAAATGCCGAGCGCGTGCGAGACGCCCTCGACGCCATGAATGAAGCCCTTCGCGCCGCCCACGAGCAGCACGATGCCCACGAGAAACTGCAGCATGATCGAGCCGAGCGAAGTCCGCATGCCGAGCCGCGATGCGAACAACGCCTCGGGCGCCTCCGTCCCGTGCCCGCCCTCGACGAGCCGCGCCGACGCTCTGAACGTCGAAATCACATAAATGACATACAGCGCGACGAGTCCGGCCGCGAACATCGCGCGCACCGGCCACGCATGATGCGGCACGAACATCGCGGCGCAGGCGATCAGGAACGCAATCAGGAAGAAGTTGAGATCGCGCACGAAGCCGCTGCGCTCCGGCATGATCCTGCCGCGCAAACCACGCGACTTGAGGATCGCGACCGTCATCAGGCAAGTGGAAAGCGTCGCGAGCATCAGCGGCGCGCCGAGGATCGCGCCAACGCCGATTTCCTCGTTGACCGCGCGGCTGGACGTGCCGCCGAGCAACGCGATGATCGGCACGGTCGTTTCCGGCAAGGCCGTGCCGACTGCCGCGAACAGCGATCCGGTCACGCCTTCGGATATGCCGAGCCGCTCGCCGAGATGTTCGAGCGCGTTCGTGAACAGCTCCGACGCGATCAGAATGATTGCGAGCATCAGCGCGAGTTCGAGAAAGAGCATCGTCATGCGGCACCTCGCATCGAAAAATGCGATGGGCGCGCAAGTGTGCGCGAAAGACAGGGATGTTGTAGTTGTGGGGACACGATGATTCCACGGCCGGACGTCGAGCGAACCACGATGCGCCACGCGCCGTCCGACCAGGAACGACATAGCGCATCGATGGTCTCGCCAAACCGTTCCGGTCGAACGCGCCACGGCAGCAGAGCCGAGGATGTTGACGCGTTCTCCTTCGCACGCGAAGGAAGGCTACTCCCCAAAGACGGCGCAAGTTTAGCCCGATGCACCCCGTTTCGGCAAGCCGCGCGTGCATCCGATCGAAGCGCGCCGTATAAGCGTATGCCGATCGAATCGTTGTCGAAGGCGCACGCATTCGCTACGCTAGCCGCGCCGGGCGCGCCGCTTGCTGCGCGTGCCCCTCGCTCATCCACGAACAAGAATGAAGATCACGGGAGATCTCATGCGTTTCAAACTCCTCGCCGCGGCTACGGCCCTCGCATGCTTCGCCGCGCCGATGCTCGCGATGTCCAAACCGCTTACCGTCTGCACCGAATCGAGCCCGGACGGTTTCGATGTCGTGCAGTTCAATTCGCTCGTGACGACCAACGCATCCGCGGATGTCATTTTCAACACGCTCGTCTCCTACGATGAAGCCACGAAGAAAGTCGTGCCCTCGCTCGCCGAGAAGTGGGACGTGAGCGGCGACGGGCTGACTTACACCTTCCATCTCCGTCCGAACGTTCAGTTCCAAGCGACCGATTACTTCAAGCCGACGCGCCCGCTCGCCGCCGACGACGTCGTATTCACGTTCGAGCGCATGCTCTCGGACAGCAATCCGTGGCACAAGATCGCGGGCGCGAGCGGCTTTCCGCACGCGCAGTCGATGGGCCTCGTGAAGCTGATCAAGGCCGTGACGAAAGTCGACGACCACACCGTGAAATTCGAGCTCAACGAGCCGAACGCGACCTTCGTGCCGATTCTCACGATGGGCTTCGCATCGATCTATTCGTCGGAATACGCGGACAAGTTGCTTAAGGCCAACCAGCAGACCGATCTGAACAGCAAGCCGATCGGCACCGGCCCGTTCGTGCTGAAGATCTATACGAAGGACTCGATCATTCGCTACGACGTCAATCCGTCGTATTGGGGCACGAAACCGAAGATCGATCGCCTGATCTACGCGATCACGCCCGACGCGGCCGTGCGCGCGCAGAAGATCAAGGCGGGCGAATGCCAGATCGCGCTGTCGCCGAAGCCGCAGGACGTGCTCGATGCGAAGAAGGACAAGTCGCTGAAAGTCAGCGAGGCGCCCGCGTTCATGACGGCGTTCGTCGCGCTCAACACGCAGAAAAAACCGCTCGACAATCCGAAGGTGCGTCAGGCGATCAACATGGCGTTCGATCGCACGACGTACATGAAAACCGTCTTCGACAACACGGCGACGCAAGCCGTGAATCCGTATCCGCCGAATACGTGGAGTTATGACAAGAACATTGCGGCGTACAAGTACTCCGCGAATGATGCGAAGAAGCTGCTCGCCGACGCGGGCTTTCCGAACGGCTTCGACACGACCATCTGGGTGCGTCCGAACGGCAGCGTGCTGAACCCGAATCCCAAGGCGGGCGCCGAACTGCTGCAAGCCGATCTCGCGAAGATCGGCGTGAAGGCGCAGGTGAAAATCATCGAATGGGGCGAGCTGATCAAGGAGGCCAAGCAAGGTCAGCACGACATGCTGTTCATGGGCTGGGCGGGCGATAACGGCGATCCCGACAATTACCTGTCGCCGCTATTCAGTTGCAATGCGGTGAAGTCGGGCATCAACTTCGCGCGTTATTGCGATCCCCAACTCGACAAGCTCATCGCCGATGGCAAGGCTACGCCCGATGTCGCGAAACGCACGAAGGCGTATGTCGATGCGCAGAAGATCATCCACGATCAGGCGTTGTGGATTCCGCTCGTCTATCCGACTGCGGCGGCACTCACGCGCGCTAACGTCAGCGGTTATGGCGTGAGTCCGTTCGGGCGCGTGAATTTCGGCGGCGTTTCGGTGCAGTAAATGATCAGGCCGGCGAGAAACGGATCACACCGTCATCGCCGGTTTCACGCTTCAGGATTCCATCGAGCCAGAGCAGATTCAGATGCGCGAGCGCTTCGCCGAGCGCGAACGTCATCTGATGAATGTCGAGCTTGCGCTTGAACATGATCGGCACGATATCGGCAGCGCTGCACGGTTGCTGCGCGCAGGCCTCGCGCACTTCCGCCAGCCGCGCGCGATGATGCTCCCGCAATTGCCCGATGCGCGTCTGCACGCCGCGAAACGGCTTGCCGTGCGACGGAAGCGCGAGGGTATCGGCGGGCATCGTTTCGTAGCGGCCGAGCGATTCCAGATAGAGCGCGAGCGGATTGCTTTCCGGCTCGATCGCGAACACCGATACGTTCGTCGAGATGCGCGGCAACACCATGTCGCCGGAAATAAGCAGCTTGTCCGTTGCAGAAAACAGCGCGGTGTGTTCGGGCGAATGACCGTAACCCGTCACTACTTCCCAGTCACGCGCGCCGATCCTGATGACATCGCCATTGCGGATACGCCGGTATTCCGCGGGAATCGACGGCACGAGCGTCGGGTAATAGCTGTCACGGTTGCGCAAGGCGTCGAGCGAGGCCGCGTCGGTCAGACCGTGCGCCGCGAAATGCGCCGCCGCGCGCTCGCCGCCCGCGTTGGAGCCATCGCCGGCGGCCATCACGCGGCCCATCGCGTATTCGCCGAGCGAAATCCACAGGCGCACGTTCCAGCGCGCTTTGTCTCCGCCCTTGCAAAGCCAGTCGGCCAGGCCGAGATGATCCGGATGGCAATGCGTGACGATCACGCGCAGCACCGGCAGGCCGTCGAGCACGGTTTCGAACACGCGCTCCCAGTTCGCGCGGATCGTGTCGCTCGAAATGCCGCAATCGACGACGGTCCAGCCCTCTTCACCGTCGATTTCGTCGCGCAGCAGCCAGAGATTGATGTGATCGAGCGCGAACGGCAGCGGCATGCGCAGCCAGAACACGCCCGGCGCCACTTCCCTGACGCCGCCCGATTCCGGCAATGCGTCGGCGAAAACATAGTCGAGCTGGTGTTCGAGTGCGTTCATTCGGTGTCTGCCTCCGGGTTTGCGCCGCGTTGCAAATTGGCTACGTTGACGATAACGTAAACGTCCATTCTAACGTTGCGCGCGCTTTTGCGCTGTCCGCCCGCGATGACTCAACCGACGCACTACACGATCACCGAACTGGCGCGCGAGTTCGACATCACGCCGCGCGCGATCCGCTTCTACGAAGATCAGGGCCTGCTCGCGCCGAAACGCGAAGGCGCGAACGGCCTGCGGCGCGTGTACTCGCCGCGCGACCGCACGCGGCTGAAGCTCACGCTGCGCGGCAAGCGGCTCGGCTTTACGCTGTCGGAAATTCGCACGCTGCTCGATCTCTACGATTCGCCCACCGGCACCGCGACGCAGCTTCAGGCTTTCGTCGATACGATCGCCGCGCATCGCGAAGTGCTGACGCGCCAGCTCGAAGACCTGAACACGACGCTCGCGGAGCTCGCTGCCTACGAGGAACAGGGACGCGCGCTGCTCGCGGCGGGCATGGAGAAGCGCGCGCGCAAACCGAAAGCCGCGTGATCCGAAGTCAACGCGCTGACGTCAACGTGCGGAGTGAATGGCCGACATGAATCACTTCCCCAAGCTGCTCTCGTCGCAAATCGGCTTCGATGTCGCCAAGACGATACTCGAAGGCTTCGAGCATCATTACCGCGTGTTTCGCGAGGCCGCGATCGAGGCGAAGACGCTGTTCGAGCGCGCCGAATGGCTCGCGGTGCAGCAGCTCGCGCGCGACCGCATCACGTCGTATGACGAGCGCGTCGCCGAATGCGTGGCGCTGCTCGAAGACGAATACGACGCCGAGAACATCGACGACGACGTCTGGCAGCAGATCAAGCTGCATTACATCGGCTTGCTGACGACGCATCGACAGCCGGAATGCGCGGAGACGTTCTTCAACTCGGTGTGCTGCAAGATCCTGCATCGCTCGTACTTCAACAACGATTTCATCTTCGTGCGGCCCGCGATCTCGACCGAATACATCGAAAACGACGAACCCGCCGCGAAGCCTACGTATCGCGCGTATTACCCGGAACGCGACGGCCTCGCCGCGACGATCGAGCGCATCGTTACGAACTTTCAGCTCGAGCCGCCGTTCGAAGACCTGACGCGCGACGTGCAATGCGTGATGCAGACGCTGAAAGACACCTTCGGCGATCTCACGCCCGCGCCGAATTTTCAGATTCACGTGCTGTCGTCGCTGTTCTTTCGCAACAAGGCGGCGTATATCGTCGGGCGCATCATCAACGGCGATGCGCTCCTGCCCTTCGCCATCGCGATCCGGCACACGTCGCCTCGCCTGCTCGCGCTCGATACCGTGCTGCTGTCGCGCGAGCAGGTGCTCATCATCTTCAGCTTCTCGCACTCGTACTTTCTCGTCGACATGGAAGTGCCGTCGGCGTTCGTGCAGTTCCTCGCCACGATCATGCCGCGTAAGCCGAAAGCGGAAATCTATACGTCGGTGGGTTTGCAGAAGCAGGGCAAGAACGATTTCTATCGCGACTTGCTGCATCATCTGTCGCATTCGAGCGATAAGTTCATCGTCGCGCCCGGCATCAAGGGGCTCGTGATGATCGTCTTCACGCTGCCTTCGTTTCCGTATGTGTTCAAGCTCATCAAGGACGCATTCCCTCCGCCGAAGGAAACCACGCGGCAGAAGATCCAGGACAAGTATCAGCTCGTGAAGCGGCATGACCGTTTGGGCCGCATGGCTGACACGCTCGAATATTCGAGTGTCGCGCTTCCGGTCGCGCGTCTCGATGACGCACTCATCCGCGAGCTCGAAAACGAAGCGCCCTCGATGATCGAATACGAAGGCGATAATCTCGTCATCGGGCACGTGTATATCGAGCGCCGCCTGTTGCCGCTCAATCTGTTCCTGAAGAACGCGAGCGCTGACGAAATCGATCACGGCATCAAAGAGTATGGCGATGCGATCAAACAGTTGATCCAGGCCAACATCTTTCCCGGCGACATGCTGTACAAGAACTTCGGCGTGACGCGGCACGGTCGCGTCGTGTTCTACGACTACGATGAAATCGAGTATCTGACCGATTGCAACGTGCGCAGCGTGCCGCCGCCGCGTTTCGAGGAAGACGAAATGTCCGGCGAACCGTGGTATACCGTCGGACCGCACGATATCTTTCCCGAGACGTACGGCACGTTTTTGCTCGGTGATCCGCGCGTGCGCGAAGCGTTCATGCGCCATCACGCGGATTTCTTCGATCCCGCGCTCTGGCAGCATTACAAGGAACAACTGCTGCGCGGCGAACTCGCCGACTTCTTTCCCTATGACCGGGACGTCCGATTCTGCATCCGTTATCCGGAGCGCTTCGAGAAGCCCGGACGATCCGACGCGCGCGCCGCTTGAGCGCGCACGTCCCGCATTGCTCAATGAACATGAACCAAGACAACGACAACAATCCCCTCGCCCATCTGTTCGCGAACAACCAGAACTGGGTCGCGCACAAGCTCGGCGAGGACGCGAAATTCTTCGAGCGGCTCGCGCATCAGCAGACGCCCGAGTATTTGTGGATCGGCTGCGCGGATTCGCGCGTACCGGCGAACGAGATCATCGGCCTGCCGCCGGGCGAGGTGTTTGTACATCGGAACATCGCGAACGTGGTCGTGCACTCGGATCTCAACTGCCTGTCGGTGATCCAGTTCGCCGTCGATCTGCTGAAGGTGAAGCACATCATGGTCGTCGGTCATTACGGCTGCTCGGGCGTGGGTGCGGCGCTCGTCGGACGGCGTGTCGGTCTCGCCGATAACTGGCTGCGTCACGTCGAGGACGTGCGCGAAAAGCACGCCGCGCTGCTCGAAGACTGGCCGATCGGCGACGCGCGGCATCGTCGGCTCGTCGAGCTGAACACGATCGAGCAAACCATCAACGTGTGCCGCACGACCGTCGTCAACGATGCCTGGGCGCGCGGACAGGAACTCACCGTGCACGGCTGGACCTACGGCGTGCACGACGGCCGCCTGCGCAACATGGGCATGATGATCGGCGCTCAGGAAGAAATCGATCCGGTTTACCGGTCGTGCATCGCCGCATTGACGCGCGGCGGCGCGTATCCCACGGAAAACGACGTGCTGGTGTCCGATGCGGCGCGTCTCGGAGACGTTCCCGGCGTCATTCAAGACGTCATCAAGGAGATGAAACATGAGTGAGACACAGAAAGACCCGCAGAAGGATCCGATCGTCATCGTCTCGGCCGCGCGCACGCCGATGGCCGCGTTTCAGGGCGATTTCGCCGCGCTGACCGCGCCGCAGCTCGGCGCGGCGGCGATTGCCGCGGCGATCGAACGCGCGGGTGTGAAGCCCGAACAGATCGACGAGGCGATCATGGGCTGCGTGCTGCCCGCGGGACAGGGGCAGGCGCCCGCGCGTCAGGCGGCGCTTGGCGCGGGCCTGCCGCTTTCGACCGGCTGCACGACGATCAACAAGATGTGCGGCTCCGGCATGCGCGCCGCGATGTTCGCGCACGACATGCTGCTTGCGGGCTCCGCCGACGTGATCGTCGCGGGCGGCATGGAGAGCATGACGAACGCGCCGTATCTGCTGCCGAAAGCGCGCGGCGGCATGCGCATGGGGCACGCTCAGGTGCTCGACCACATGTTCCTCGACGGGCTCGAAGACGCCTACGAGAAAGGCCGCCTGATGGGCACGTTCGCGGAGCAATGCGCTTCGTCGTATGCGTTCTCGCGCGAGTCGCAGGACGCATTCGCGGTGGAATCGCTACGGCGCGCGCAACGGGCGAACGACGACGGCTCGTTTGCATGGGAAATCGCACCGGTTACCGTGCAAGGCAGGAAGGGCGATGTCGTCGTCGGTCGCGACGAGCAGCCGTTCAAGGCCAATATCGAGAAGATTCCGTCGCTCAAGCCGGCATTCGCCAAGGACGGCACGGTGACGGCGGCGAATTCGTCGTCGATATCGGACGGCGCAGCAGCGCTCGTGATGATGCGCGAATCGACGGCAAAGCGGCTCGGCGTGACTCCGATTGCGCGCGTCGTCGGGCATAGCACGTTTGCGCAGCAGCCGGCGCTGTTCACGACGGCACCGGTGGGCGCCATTAGCAAGTTGTTCGAGAAGAACGGCTGGCGTGCGGGTGATGTCGATCTGTATGAGATCAACGAGGCGTTCGCCGTCGTGACGATGGCCGCGATGCGTGATCACGATCTGCCGCACGACAAGGTCAATGTGAATGGCGGCGCTTGCGCGCTCGGGCATCCGATCGGGGCTTCGGGTGCGCGGATTCTTGTTACGTTGATCGGGGCGTTGAAGGCGCGAGGCTTGAAGCGCGGCGTGGCGAGTTTGTGTATCGGAGGTGGGGAGGCTACGGCGATGGGGCTGGAGCTGGTTTGAGTGTTTCAGTCGGCCCGGGCGCACCGGGCCGAAATAGTTGTCACTATTCGAAGGGATTCAGCATTTCAACACCCGTTTCTTTGAAGTCTCGGACGTTGCGCGTGACGACCGTCAGCCCGTGAAAAATAGCCGTTGCAGCGATGAGCTTGTCCAGGGCGGGTTCAGGATGCGGCGCGCGCAAGTTTCCCCATAGCCCGCCGATCTCCTTGCCCGCCGGCAGGATTTTCTTGTCGTACTCCCGCAGGACGTTGTCCACCAACTTCTCGAGCCCCGCGGCCTGCCGTGCATCGCCCCTGCGGCGCACGCGCTCGACGCCCTGCCGAAGTTCCGCGACTGTAACGACGGAGAGGTGAACGACCCGCCCGTCAATTCTGGCCTGCCGGAAGAACGCGCGAACGCCCTCATTGGCCCGCTCTTCCCGCCTCGTTTCGCTGAGCACGTCCGTATCAGCCAGATACATCGGAGGCTCCCCGGTCCGGGTGACGATCGAAGAAGTTGTCCTCCACGTCGAGCTTAGGAAAATTCAGGAGATGCTCGATGAAACGATCGTTGTACTCGGGACTGTCGATATATTCCTCGGGCGTCCCTTTGCGGCTTTCCACCTCAAGCTTGCGCCGGATAGCGGCCTGCTCTGCGTACTCCTGAATCTCTTCGGCGGTGATATTCCACGGCAATTCCGCCCGGATAGTCTTGAACATGCTTGGCTCCTTCGACGTTGCGACAGCCGTCACTCTATCGAACCCGCCCGAAAGATACCTAGTCATCCAAACGAAATAGGCTAAATCTCACTCACCCGCCAACGACATCGCCACTGCGCGTTTGAACGGCGTCAACCGCTCCCCGATCCGCAGCATCGCATCCCGCGCGATCCGTGCCGGCAGCGAATCCCGCGTGTAAATCTCCGTGATGAACCGCGTGATCAGATAAAGCGGCCGCGTCGCGTGCCGATGCTTCTGCTCGTAACGCGCAAGCAACGCATCGCTGGCGATATCGACTCCCGCCGCGTGCGCTTCGGCGATTGCGCCCGACAGCGTTTCGATGCCCGTCAGCCCGAAATTGAACCCGTGCGCCGTCACCGGATGCATGCCGACCGCCGCATCGCCGACCGTGGCGAAGCGCTTCGCGACGAATCGCTTCGGATAAACCGACACCAGCGGATAGACATGCCGCGTCGAGCGCAGCGTCATCGCGCCGAGGCGCCGCTCGAATCGGCGTTCGATCTCGCGATTGAACGCATCCGCGTCGAGCCGATTCAGCCGCTCGATCTCGCGCGCGCCGAGCGTCACCACGACCGACGAGCGATGCGCGCCGCTTTCCGGGTCGACGTTCATCGGCAGGAGCGCGAGCGTTTGTTCAAAACCGAACCACTCCCACGCCGCGTGTTCGTGCGACGCCTCGTGCGTCATGCAGCACACGAGCATCGACTTGCCGAAATCGTGCATCTGGGCGGCGATGCCCATCAAGCGGCGCGTCGTAGAGAACCGGCTGTCCGCCGCCACGACGAGCTGCGCCGTGATCGTCGCGCCGCTCTCGAGCCGCACGCGCGCGCCGCAGGCGTCGGTATCGACATCGATCACGCGCTCCGACGCCATCACGCGGATCTCCGCGCCCGAATCGCGAGCATGCTCGACCGCTTCGAACGCCGCGCGCCGGATCAGATGATTCGACACCAGCCAGCCGAGCTCGGCGTGACCGCTCAGCGCATGGCCGATCTTCATCGAAAACGGCGACGATCCGTTGAACACACGCGCGTCGGAGAGTTGCGATTTCGCGTGCGCATCGATGCGCTCCCACGCGCCGAGCGTCTTCAGGTACGCGACGGATTTCTGCGTCATCGCGATCTCGCGTCCGTCGAAGGCGGGGTCGCGAAGCACCTCGATGCTCTGCGGCTCGATCAGCACGATCGACAGACCCGCACCGCTCAACGCATTCGCGAGACACAAACCCGCCGGCCCCGCGCCGACGATCACGACATCGGTATGCATCATCTTTCTGGTCTTACGTATTCGAAAGCGCACAACGATAGCCGAAACGCCGGCGCGCGCGGCGCGACCGCGGGTCGCGCGCTATAGTCGCAAGGTCGGCAACCAACGGAACGTATCGCTCATGAAAACGGTATTGATCGTCGGCGCGTCGCGCGGCCTCGGCCACGAGTTCGCGCGCGAATATGCCCGCGACGGCTGGCGCGTGCTCGCCACGGCCCGCGACAAAACTTCGCTCTCCGCGCTCGACGCGATGGGCGCGCAAACCTTCCCCCTCGATGTCACGCAGCCCGAGCAGATCGCCGCGCTCGCGTGGCAGCTCGACGAAGAAAGACTCGATGTCGCGATCGTCGTGTCGGGTGTGTACGGTCCGCGCACGGAAGGCGTCGAAACTATCGGCGCGGAGGATTTCGACCAGGTGATGCACACCAACGTGCGCGGCCCGATGCAACTGTTGCCCGTGCTGCTGCCGCTCACCGATGCCGCCGGCGGCGTGCTCGCGGTCGTGTCGAGCAAGATGGGCAGCATCGCCGAGGCGAGCGGCACGACCGGCTGGCTGTATCGCGCGAGCAAGGCGGCGCTCAATTCGGCGCTCAAGTCGGCGTCGATCGAATCGCGTCATTCGGCGTGCATCGCGCTGCATCCGGGCTGGGTGCGCACGGAGATGGGCGGCCCGTCGGCGGCGATCGATGTGGCGCACAGCGTATCGGGCATGCGCGCGGTCATCGCCGAAGCAGGCGCGATGCGCGAGCAATTCAACGGCAGCTTCGTCCAGTACGACGGCACGAAGCTCGAATGGTGAAACCACAGACCGGAGCAAACGTGACTTATCAGGTACATGGCGTGTCCGCATCGGGCAACTGCTACAAGGTTCGCCTAGTCCTCGAACAGCTCGGCCTGCCTTACGTGTGGCATGAAGTCGACATGATGCACGGCGCGACGCGCACCGACGCGTTCAGAAAACTCAACCCGAACGGCAAGGTGCCGGTGCTCGTCATCGACGATGAAACCGCGCTCTCGGAATCCGGCGCGATCATCAGCTATCTCGCCGATGGCTCGCCGCTGATCCCGACCGACCGCCTCGAACGCGCGCAAGTGCTGCAATGGATGTTCTTCGAGCAGTACAGTCACGAGCCGTTCGTCGCGGTGGCGCGGTTCATCCTGCAATTCCTGAAGAAGCCCGACGATGCACGGCTCCCCGAAAAAATCGCCGGCTCGTACCGCGCGCTCGACGTGATGGAGCAGCATCTCGCGACGCGCACGTTTTTCGTCGGCGAGCGCTACAGCATCGCCGATATCGCGCTCTACGCGTACACGCATGTCGCCGATGAAGCGAATCTCGATCTGTCGCGCTATCCGGCGATCCGTGCGTGGCTCGATCGCGTGCGCAGCCAGCCGCGTCATGTCGAGATGCCGGGCGTGGATCAATGAAGCCGGTGGATTGCCCGTGCGGCGGCGCCGCGCCCGACCAGCGCCCGAATTCACGCGCGCCGCGCTATGACGATTGCTGCGGGCGTTTCATCGAACGCAACGAAACGCCCGCAAACGCGATGGAACTGATGCGCTCGCGCTACACCGCCTACGTGCTCGGCGACACGGCGTATCTGCGCGCGACGTGGGCCGAATCGACCTGCCCGCCCGATCTCGATGCCTCCGACGCCGGCACGCGCTGGCTCGGGCTTCAGATAAAACGCCATACGCCGATAGACAGGAATCACGAGGAAGTCGAGTTCGTCGCGCGCTACAAGGTGGGCGGGCGCGCGCATCGGCTGCACGAAGCGAGCCGCTTCACCCGCAATGGCGAAGGACGCTGGATATACGTCGACGGTCAGGTAAAAGAAAGCTAAATATCCTTTTAAGAATATGAGGGCGCGACGGTACTAATTTCCTAAAAATATTCTTTCAGATTAAACAGTTACGGGGTTGCACTTATTGTGCAGTGCAATTTTGAACGGTTAATCTCTGTACATGTCAGGGCGCAGTCATTCCCGTGCCCGGACACTCGCAGCGAAGCCCCGTTTTGAAGCCAATTGTCATGTCTTTTTCAGACATGACTCCCGGAACCCGCAGCCGATACTGCTCTTCACGAGCAGCGCGATAGGTTTGACTTCAAAAGATGTCTTTGGGGCCACGCCGTATCAACGCATTGATTGGAAGCGCAGTCGGAGTTCAACGGATGGCGATCAGAACCTGGTTAGTCGGATGCAGCATGGTGTGCTCGCTCGCGACGTCGTTCGTCACATCCGCCGTGCGCGCCGAACCGATCGGCGGCGTGCGTCAGTCCGAAGGTCTCCAGGCGCCCGCGTTCAGCGCGACCCTCTCGCACATTCCCGATTCGCTCGACGCCGGCCTGCCCGCCGTCACGAATGGTCTGAACGAATCCGTCGTCCAGATCCCCGAAGGCGATATCGCGCTCGAAACCACGGTGTTCAAACCCGACGGCGCGGGCCCGTTCCCGATGATCGTCTTCAATCACGGCAAGCTTCCCGGCGATTCGCACGCGCAGCCGCGCAATCGTCCGGTCGCGCTCGCGCGTGAGTTCGTGCGCCACGGCTACGTCGTGGTCGTGCCGAATCGCCGCGGCTTCGCGGGCTCGGGCGGCGAGTACGCCGGCAACGGCTGCAACGTCGAGGCGAACGGTTTCGCGCAGGCGCAGGACGTCGCCGCGACCGTCGCGTACATGAGCGCGCAGTCGTATGTGGACCATACGCATATCGTCGTCGCAGGCACGTCGCACGGCGGCCTGACGGCGATCGCCTACGGCGCGCGCGATGCCGTCGCGGCGCCCGGCGTGCGCGGTCTCATCAACTTTTCGGGCGGTCTGCGTCAGGACGAATGCGCGGGCTGGCAGAAAAATCTCGTCAACGCGTTCGGCGCTTACGGCGAGCATGTGCGTCTGCCGTCGCTGTGGCTTTACGGCGACAACGATTCGGTCTGGCAAGGCGATTTGTCCGCACAGATGTACACCGCGTTCACGTCGCACGGCGCGCGCGCGAACATGGTCGATTTCGGCACCTACAAGAACGACGCACATCGGCTCGTCGGCGATCGCGACGGCGTGCAGATCTGGTGGCCGCGCGTGAAGGCGTTCCTCGCGCAGATCGGCATGCCGACGTCCGTGCAGTATCAGGTTTCCGAGCCGCACATGCCGAAGGCGACCGCCTTCGCGGACCTCGACGCCGTGCAGTCCGTGCCGTTCCTCGATGAAAACGGCCGCGCGGGCTATCGCAACTTCCTGTCGCAGTATTCGAGCCGCGCGTTCGCCGTATCGGATTCCGGCGCGTGGTCGTGGGCCGAAGGCGGCGACGATCCGATGTCCGTCGCCATCGCGAGCTGCCAGAAGCAGAGCGCCGACCCGTGCAGGCTCTACGCGGTGAACAATCGCGTCGTCTGGAACGATCCCGCGGCCGAGACGCGGACCGCTTCGCGCTGAAAGCGCCCTTTCCCGTTTCCCTCGAACGCCGGCCTCGCGCCGGCGTTTTTGCATCTTTCGCGCGACAACGCGTCGAAATCAGCGAAGTTACGTCCGATAGCGCGTTTTCGCATTTCCATCACGCACGCACGCATGACCAAAAAACCTTCCGATTACGGAAGGTTGCGCACGTTTTAGGGATAATTGATGCACGCAGTTTTCCCAGCAACGCAGGCGCTTCGAGGCCTGCCCGACGTATCCGGTCCGCACCGCGCGCGGGCCTGGGAGCCGTTTTTGAACACAGAAGCCAATCAGGACTGGGTCGCCCGCTCGCTTGCAGCCGTGTGGCATCCGTGCACCCAGATGAAACATCACGAGCGCGTGCCGCTCGTGCCGATCGCGCGCGGCAAGGGCGTGTGGCTCTACGACCACGAAGGCCGCCGCTATCTCGATGCGATCAGTTCGTGGTGGGTCAACCTCTTCGGCCACGCGAACGACGACATCAACCGCGCGCTGAAAGATCAGCTCGACACGCTCGAACACGCGATGCTCGCGGGCTGCACGCACGCACCCGCCGTCGAACTGGCCGAGCGTCTGTCGGCGCTCACGCAGCGCACGCTCGGTCATGCGTTTTTCGCGTCGGATGGCGCGTCGGCGGTTGAGATCGCGCTGAAAATGAGCTTTCACTTCTGGCGCAATCGCGGGCAAAGCGAAAAACGCGAATTCGCGTGCCTCGCAAACAGCTACCACGGCGAGACGATCGGCGCGCTCGGCGTCACCGACGTCGCCATTTTCAAGGACGCTTACGATCCGCTGATTCGCCATGCGCACGTGGTCGCATCGCCGGCCGCGGTCAGTGTCGACGAAGCCATCGCCGCGATGCGCGCGCTGTTCGAGCAACGCGCATCGCATCTCGCGGCGGTGATCGTCGAGCCGCTCGTGCAATGCGCGGCGGGCATGGCGATGTACGACGCGTCGTATCTTTCGCGTTTGCGCGCGCTGTGCGACGAGTTCGGCGTGCATCTGATCGCCGATGAAATCGCGGTCGGCTGCGGGCGCACCGGTACTTTTTTCGCGTGCGAGCAGGCGAACATCTGGCCGGATTTCATCTGCCTGTCGAAAGGCATCAGCGGCGGTTACCTGCCGCTTTCGATCGTGCTCACGCGCGACGAAATCTACGCCGCTTTCTACGACGACGACGTCACGCGCGGCTTCCTGCATTCGCATTCGTACACGGGCAACCCGCTCGCGTGCCGCGCCGCGCTGGCGACGCTCGATCTGTTCGACAGCGCGAACGTGCTTGTGGAGAATCGCCGTAAGTCGGCGCTGCTGCGCGAAGCGTTCGAAGCGCGGCTCGGCAAACACGAACGCGTGAAGAACCTGCGCAATCGCGGCACGATCTTCGCGTTCGATGTCGATATCGACGACAAGACGTTCTCGCGCCGTTTCTTCGCCAACGCCTTGCAGCGCGAACTGCTGATGCGTCCGATCGGCACGACGGTCTACGCGATGCCGCCATACATCCTCACCGACGACGAACTCGTGCTCCTCGCGCAACGCACGCACGACACCCTCGACGCCACGCTTGGCGGGACCGCATGAACACTAATACATCGCAAGCGCTCTACGACACGCTGAAACAAGGCCTCGCCGATATCGACGCGCGCGGCCTGCGACGCCGCCGCAAGACCATCGACAGCGCGTGCTCCGCGCATATGACGGTCGATGGCCGCGAGATCATCGGCTTCGCGAGCAACGATTACCTCGGCCTCGCCGCGCACGACGCGATCCGCGCGGCGCTCGCGGAAGGGGCATCGCGCTACGGCGCGGGCAGCGGCGGCTCGCATCTGCTCGGCGGCCATTCGCGCGCGCACGCGCAACTGGAAGACGATCTCGCCGCGTTCTCGGGCGGTTTCGTCGACAACCCGCGCGCGCTTTATTTCAGCACCGGTTACATGGCGAATCTCGCGATCGTGACCGCGCTCGCCGGACGCGGCACGCTCGTGTTCTCCGACGCGCTGAACCACGCGTCGCTGATCGACGGCGTGCGCCTTTCGCGCGCACAGACGCAGATTTATCCGCACGCCGACATGCAGGCGCTCGACGCGATGCTCGACGCGTCGCGCGACGATGCATCGACGAAACTCATCGTCACCGACACGGTGTTCAGCATGGACGGCGATATCGCGCCGCTCGCGCGTCTCACCGAGCTCGCGGAAAAGTACGGCGCGTGGCTCATCGTCGACGACGCGCACGGCTTCGGCGTGCTCGGCCCGCAAGGACGCGGCGCGCTCGCGGCGCTCCGGTTGCGCTCGCCGCATCTCGTCTATGTCGGCACGCTAGGCAAGGCAGCGGGCGTGTCGGGCGCGTTCGTCGCGGCGGATGAAACCGTCGTCGAATGGCTCGTGCAGCGCGCGCGTCCGTATATCTTCACGACGGCGTCGCCGCCGGCCGTCGCGCATGCGGTGTCGAAGAGCATCGAAATCATCGCGGGCGATGAAGGCGATCAGCGGCGCGCGCATCTCGCGTCGCTCATCGAAACCACGCGCGCGATGTTGAAACGCACGCGCTGGATGCCCGTCGATTCGCATACGGCCGTGCAGCCGCTCGTGATCGGCGGCAACGATGAAACGCTGGCCATCGCCGCCGCGCTCGACAAGCACGGCCTCTGGGTGCCCGCGATTCGTCCGCCGACGGTGCCGCAAAACACATCGCGCCTGCGCATTTCGCTGTCCGCCGCGCACAGCGACGACGATCTCGCGCGCCTCGATCACGCTTTGAGTACGCTATGACCGCCTTGTCTTTCTTCGTCGCCGGCACCGATACGGAAATCGGCAAGACCTTCGTCTCCTGCGCGCTGCTTCACGGTTTCGCGCGGGCGGGCCTGCGCGCCGCCGCGATGAAGCCGATCGCCTCGGGCGCGATCCTGCGCGACGGCGTGCTGCACAACGAAGACGCCGATCAGCTCGACGCCGCCGCGAACGTCGCGCTGCCGAACGACATTCGCACGCCGTTCATGATGCGCGAGCCGATCGCGCCGCATATCGCGGCCCGACGCGAAGACATCGCGCTGGACATTTCGAGGATCGTCGACGCGCATCGCTTTGCAGTCACGCAAGCGGATATCGTCGTCGTGGAAGGCGTCGGCGGCTTTCGCGTGCCGCTCACCGACACGCACGACACCGCCGATCTCGCGCTCGCGCTGAATCTGCCCGTCGTGCTCGTCGTCGGCATGCGGCTCGGCTGCATCAGCCATGCGCTTCTGACCGCCGAAGCGATCGCGTCGCGCGGCCTGAAGCTCGCGGGCTGGGTCGCGAATCGCGTCGATCCGGACATGCTGTATCCCGACGAAAACATCGCTTCACTGAAACAACGCATCGACGCGCCGCTCATCGGCGTGATCCCGCATCTCACGCCGAACGACGCAAAGCGCGCCGCCGAAACGCTTGACATCGGCCTTCTGACAGACCCGCTTCATCGAAAGGATTGACACCATGACGCAACAAATCGCCGCCGAGACCCCTTCCACGGCCACGCCGCAACCGATGCAGCGCTGGCGCGTCGCCGATGTCGTCGCGCTGTACGCGTTGCCGTTCAACGATCTGCTGTATCGCGCGCAGACCGTGCATCGCGAACATTTCGATCCGAACGCGGTGCAGTTGTCCACGCTGCTGTCGATCAAGACCGGCGGCTGCGAGGAAGACTGTGCGTACTGCCCGCAGTCGGTTCATCACGACACGGGTCTGAAGGCCGAAAAGCTGATGGACGTCGATGAAGTCCTGAAGGCCGCCGAAGTCGCGAAGTCCAACGGCGCGACGCGTTTTTGCATGGGCGCGGCGTGGCGCAATCCGAAGGATCGCCATCTCGAACCGATCAAGGAGATGATTCGCGGCGTCAAGGCGATGGGCCTCGAAACCTGCGTGACGCTCGGCATGCTGGAGACGCATCAGGCGCAGGCCTTGAGCGATGCGGGCCTCGATTACTACAACCACAATCTCGACACATCGCCGGAGTTCTACGGCCAGATCATCTCGACGCGCACCTATCAGGACCGTCTCGACACGCTGGAACGCGTGCGCGACGCGGGCATCAACGTGTGCTGCGGCGGGATCGTCGGCATGGGCGAATCGCGGCGCGAGCGCGCGGGGCTGATCTCGCAGCTCGCGAACATGGAGCCGTATCCGGAATCGGTGCCGATCAACAATCTCGTACAGGTCGCGGGCACGCCGCTCACCGGCACCGAAGCGCTCGATCCGTTCGAGTTCGTGAGGACGATCGCGGTCGCGCGCATCACGATGCCCAAGGCGATGGTGCGTCTCTCGGCCGGTCGCGAGCAGATGGACGAAGCGCTGCAGGCGCTGTGCTTCGCCGCGGGCGCGAATTCGATCTTCTACGGCGATCAGCTTCTGACGACGAGCAACCCGCAAGCCGAAGCCGACCGCAAGCTGATCGAGCGGCTGGGCATGCGCGCTCAGGCCGCGCAAAATGTCGGCGTGGAGACGGCAGAGCGTGCCTGCGGACATAAGCACGCGAACTAAACCGAAGCGGCCATGAAAATCATCTTCTACGAAAAGGGCGCCGATCTCGACGCCTGGCTCGGCGGCCTGCGCCGCGAACTGCCGGACGCGGACCTGCGCGTGTGGGAGCCGGGCGACACCGCGAGCGCCGATTACGCGATCGTCTGGCGCGCGCCGCGCGAGCTTTTCGCGAATCGCCCCGATCTTCAGGCCGTGTTCAATCTGGGCGCGGGCGTCGATGCGATTCTCGATGTCGAGCGCAAGGAACCCGGCACGCTGCCGCCGAACGCGAAGCTCGTGCGTCTGGAAGACACCGGCATGGCGCAGCAGATGATCGAATACGCGACGTATTGCGTGCTGCGCTACATGCGCCGCTTCGATGAATACGAAGCGCTGAAGCACGAACATCGTTGGCAGAAGCTGCCGCAGCACGCGCGCGAATCGTTCACGGTCGGCGTGCTCGGGCTCGGCGTGCTCGGCGGTGAAGTCGCGAAGAGTTTGCTGAAACTCGGCGTTCCGGTGCGCGGTTACAGTCGCACGCCGAAGACGATCGAAGGTGTTCAGGTCCACGCGGGACCGGAGAACTTCGACGCCTTTCTCGATGGCGTCAAGGTGCTCATCAATCTGCTGCCGCACACGCCGGACACCGAAGGCATTCTGAACGGGCGCACGTTCGGCAAGCTCGCGCGCGGCGCGTATCTGGTGAACGTGGCGCGCGGCCCGCATCTCGTCGATGACGATCTGCTCGCCGCGCTCGACAGCGGCCAGCTCGCCGCCGCGACGCTCGATGTCTTCCACACCGAGCCTCTGCCGCAGGATCACGCGTTCTGGACGCATCCGCGCGTGACGATCACGCCGCATATTTCCGCGGAAACGCTGCGCGAGGAAAGCATCGTGCAGATCGCGGGCAAGATCAGGGCGCTCGCGCGCGGCGAGCCCATCAGCGGCATCGTCGATTTCAGGCGCGGATACTGAGAACACATCGAAAGGAGAGAGACATGATTCCGTCAAAAGTGAAAATCGTCGAAGTCGGGCCGCGCGACGGCCTGCAGAACGAAAAGCAGTTCGTCCCCACCGAAACCAAGATCGAGCTGGTGAACCGGCTCGCGAGCGCGGGCATCGTCAATGTGGAATCGACGTCGTTCGTGTCGCCGAAATGGGTGCCGCAGATGTCTGACGCCGCCGCCGTCATGGCCGGCATCGAGCGCCGTCCGGGCACGATCTACTCGGTGCTGACGCCGAACATGCGCGGCTTCGAAGGCGCGCTCGAATCGAAAGCCGATGAAATCGTGATCTTCGGCGCGGCGAGCGAAGCGTTCTCGCAGAAGAACATCAATTGCAGCATCGCGGAAAGCATCGCGCGCTTCGAGCCGGTCGCGAAAGCCGCGAAGGACGCGGGCATGCGGCTGCGCGGCAGCATTTCCTGCGCGCTCGGCTGTCCGTATCAGGGCGAAGTGAGCATCGAATCGGTCGTGGATGTCGTCGAGCGCATGAAGGCGCTCGGCTGCGATGAAATCGATATCGCCGATACCATCGGCATCGGCACGCCGAAACGCACGCGCGAAGTGATGGCGGCGGCGCAGAAGGTGTTTCCGCGCGAACGTCTTTCCGGGCATTTCCACGATACGTACGGCCAGGCCATCGGCAATATCTATGCGGCGCTGCTCGAAGGCATCGAGATTTACCACGCGTCGGTCGCGGGTCTCGGCGGCTGTCCGTATGCGAAGGGCGCGACCGGCAATGTCGCGACGGAAGACGTGGTGTATCTGATGAACGGACTCGGCATCGAGACGGGCGTCGATCTGGATCAGCTCGTCGAGATCGGCGACTTCATTTCGCGCGCGATCGACAAGCCAAGTTCGTCGCGTGCAGGCAAGGCGATCTTCACGAAAAAGCGCGATGGCGTCGCAGCCTGCGCGTGAACACGAAAGGAACACGAAAGGAACACGATGATCGATTCATTACCGGAATCGGCGCGCCGCGTCGCGCTGTTGCTGAAGGAACGCGGGCATCCGCACGATGTCGTGATGCTGCCCGAAACCGGCAAGACTTCGGCGGAAGCGGCGGCCGGGCTCGGCTGCGCGGTTGCGCAGATCGCGAAGTCGATCCTCTTTCGCCGCAAGGAAGACGACGCGCCCGTGCTGGTGATCGCGAGCGGCGCGAATCGCGTCGATGAAGCGAAGGTCGCGGCGCGCGTCGGCGCTTTGGCGCGCGCGGACGCGAAGTTCGTGCGCGAGAAGACCGGCTACGCGATCGGCGGCGTGTGTCCGATCGGCCACGCGGTCACGCCGGTCACGCTCATCGACGAGGACTTGCTCGCGCTCGAAAGTCTGTGGGCCGCGGCCGGGCATCCGCATGCGGTGTTTAATCTCTCGCCGCAGGAATTGGTCGAGCTGACGGGCGCGCCGGTCGTCGATGTAGCGTTGCGCGAGACTGCGGAGTCGTGACCGCCGTAGCGTCGCCGTGCGTCGATGTCTGTCGCATGAATCCGGAAACCGGCTTCTGCGACGGCTGCTGTCGCACCATCGACGAAATCGCCGCGTGGGCCGCTTACGACGATGACGCCAAGCGCGCAGTGCTCGCGCGCGTCGAGAGCCGCAGACAAGGCGCGCGTGTCGTGACGATCGGCGAATCCTTCGACGCGATGCTCGAACTGCCGCCCGACTCGATCAGGCACTTCGCGACGCTCGTCAACGACACGAACCCGCTGCATCACGACGACGCCTACGCGCGCGCAAGCCGCTTCGGCACGCTCATCGCATCGGGCACGCAGCCGACCGCGCATCTGATGGCGATGCTCGCCGCGCATTTTTCGCGCGACGCGCAGCCGCTCGGTCTCGAGTTCGGCATCAGGCTGACGCGCGCGGTGAAGGCGAACGACGTCCTCACGATGCATTGGCGCGTCACCGAAGCGAAATGGAAGCCGAGCCTCGACGGCGATCTCGTGAAGCTCGAAGGCGGCGCGCGCAATCAGCTCGGCGAAACGGTGATGAAGGCGACGGCGACCATCGTCGTCATGCCATTGGAGCAACGCGCGTGAAGGCGCTCCCCGAGTCGATGACGGTCTTCGAGCGCGGCTGGCTCTCGTCGAACAACGTGCTGTTCGATAGCGCCGAAGGCACGGCGATCGTCGATACCGGCTACGCGTCGCATGCGCCGCAGACGCTCGCGCTCGTCAGGCAGACGCTCGGCGCGCGCAAGCTCGATCTCATCGTCAATACGCATTTGCATTCGGATCATTGCGGCGGCAACGCGCTGCTTCAGCAGACTTACGCGTGCGACACGCTGATTCCCGCGAGCGAGGCGCACGCCGTGCGCGCGTGGGACGAAGACGCGCTCACGTTCCGCGCGACCGGCCAGCGCTGCGACCGGTTCGGCTTCACGGGCACGATCGACAACGGCATGATGCTCGCGCTCGGCGGCTTCGACTGGAACGTGCTCGGCGCGCCGGGCCACGATCCGCATTCGCTCATGCTCCATTGTCCGGAAACGCGCGTGCTCATCAGCGCGGATGCGTTGTGGGAAAACGGCTTCGGCGTGATCTTCCCCGAACTCGAAGGCGACAGCGGCTTCGCGGAAGAGCGCGCGGTGCTCGATCTGATCGCACGGCTCGACGTGGATATCGTGATTCCCGGCCACGGCGCGCCGTTCACGGATGTCAAGCGTGCGCTCGATACAGCGGCTTCACGTCTCGACTATCTGCGTGCCGATCCCGCGCGCAACGCGAAGAACGCGCTCAAGGTGCTGATCGTCTTCAAGCTGATGGAAGTGCGCACGATGACGCTGGACGCGATCCTTTCGATGACGGAACACGCCCGCGCGATGCGCGCCGCCGCCGATACGCTCGCGGCGTCTCACGAACGCAGGACGCTCATCGAAAACATGGTCGGGGAACTGGCGCGCGGCGGCTCGGTGAAGGTGAGCGGCGACGTCGTGTCGGCGGCGTAGCAAGCGCACCGCCAAAAAGAAAGCCGCTTGTCAGCTACGGCAAGCGGCAGAATCATAGGGACGTGATCAACGTCCAAGACATCGTAGCGCGACACTATTTCACGTGCATCGGTGCTTTCCCTACAAACTTCCAACGCTCACCTGAACTCGCGTAAGAACCAATGCCGGCGCGGGTTTCAGGGCGCATCGGCGGCGAAGAAAGCGAGCATTTCCGCGAGCAGCATCTCGGGCTGTTCCTCGGGAATGTAGTGGCCGCACGGCAACGCGCGGCCGCTCACGTCGCGTGCGACGCGCCGCCATTCTTCGAGCGCATCGAAGCATCGCTCGATGACGCCTTCCCGTCCCCACAGCACGCGTAGCGGAGACGCGACTTTCAGCCCGCGTTCGAGATCGGCGCGATCGTGCGCGAGATCGATGCTCGCCGACGCGCGATAGTCCTCGCACATCGCGAAGATCGTACCGGGCGATGCCAGCGCGTCGCGGTATGCCTGCAACGCGTGCGGCGCGAACGGGGCGAGGCCCGCGTGACGATTGCCCATCACGCGATCGATGTAGGCATCCGGATTGCCGCCGATCAGAAGCTCGGGCAGCGGCGTCGGCTGAATCAGGAAGAACCAGTGAAAGTAGGCCGTCGCGAATTCGCGGTCGGTGGCTTCATACATCGCGAGCGTCGGCGCGATATCGAGCAGCATCAGCCGGTCGACGGCATCGGGAAAATCCATCGCCATGCGATGCGCGACGCGCGCGCCGCGATCGTGCGCACACACGAGAAAGCGCTCGAAGCCGAAATGACGCATCACCGCGACCTGATCCGCGGCCATCGCGCGCTTGGAGTACGGCGTGTGATGCGCGTCGCTCGCAGGCTTGCCCGATGCACCATAACCGCGCAAGTCCGTCGCGATCACGGTGAAGTGCTTCGCGAGCTCGCCGGCGCATTTGTGCCAGATTTCGTGGGTTTGCGGATGGCCATGCATGAGCAGAAGCGGCGGCCCGTCACCACCTTTCATGCCGACGATGTCGACGCCCGCGGCATCGACGCGAAACGGCTCGTAGTCTCCGAAAGACATGATGTGTTCTTGTTCGTGGTATTGCCGATGATTGTAGGCGCGCTCATGCAGTCGCCGGGGCGCCGCCATGCGCGCAAACATCGAAACCGAAGAGTTCCTCGGGATTCGCCGATGTGTCACGTGAACTGCTATCGCTATAATCGAACGATCGTTCGCTGGCCACGCGCACGTGCTTTCCCGGACAATGAAGGTGCGTGCCAGTCGCAAGCGACGCTCGCGGAGTGGCCTCGACGCTGCTCTGACACATTCAGGAGACTTGTGCCATGGCCCTGCCCGCCATCTTGCAGCACCTCGCGTTGCCAGTCGTCGGCTCGCCGATGTTCATCGTCAGTTATCCCGAGCTCGTGCTCGCGCAGTGCAAGGCGGGCGTTGTCGGCTCGTTTCCGGCGCTGAACGCGCGCCCCGCCGAACAGCTCGACGAATGGCTCACGCAGATCCAGAGCGAGCTCGCGGCGCACAAGGCGGCGAACCCCGACGCGGTCATCGGACCGATCGCAGTCAATCAGATCGTTCATCAATCCAACGCGCGGCTCGAACAGGACGTGCGCGTGTGCGTCGAGCACAAGGTGCCGATTTTCATCACGAGCCTGCGCGCGCCCGTCAAAGAAATGATCGACGCGGTGCATTCGTATGGCGGCATCGTGCTGCACGACGTCATCAATCTGCGTCATGCGCAGAAGGCGCTCGAAGCGGGTGTCGACGGCCTCGTTCTCGTCGCGGCAGGCGCGGGCGGCCATGCGGGCACGACGTCGCCGTTCGCCCTCGTCGGCGAAGTGCGGCGCATCTTCGACGGTCCGATCGTGCTGTCGGGAGCGATCGCCAACGGCGGCTCCATCCTCGCCGCGCAGGCAATGGGCGCGGACCTCGCGTACATGGGCACGCGCTTCATCGCAACGAAGGAAGCGCATGCGCCGGACGAGTACAAGCGCGCGATCGTCGATGCGAAAGCGGCGGACATCATCTACACGAATCTCTTCACGGGTGTGCACGGCAATTACATCCGCGAGAGCATCGTCCGATCCGGGCTCGATCCGGACGCATTGCCCGAGTCCGACAAGACCGCGATGAACTTCGGCGATGGCACGAGCAGCAAGGCGAAGGCGTGGAAGGACATCTGGGGCGCGGGACAAGGCGTCGGCCTGATGCAGGACGTGCCGAGCGTCGCCGAGCTGGTTCAGCGGCTGAAGCGCGAGTACGACGGCGCGAAGAAGCGCCTCGCGATCGGCTGATTTTTCCCGATGCAGAAACGGAAACACCGCGCTCGAGGCGCGGTGTTTTCGTTCGATGCGGCCTGACTCGCTTAGAACTTCGCGCGGATGCCGACGCCGAAGGTATCGCCAGACGACAGGCTCGTGTACTTGTCGTTCAGGTACGCGGCGTAGACGTCGGTGCGCTTCGACAGCGGATAGTCGTAGCCGAGCGCCCAGCTCTTGTGCGTCTGATCGAGGCCGCCGTTGCTGCGCGAGTAAGCGTACGACGCCATCACCGTGCCCGGCCCGAGGGGAATCGTCACGCCGCCTTGTCCCGTGTTCACGTGGAAGGTGCCGGGGCCTTCGTAGTCGTTCTTCGTGTACATGTACTGCGCGAAAAACTTGACGTACTTCAGGTCGTAGGACGCGCCCAGTTGCCCGACGCTCTGGCTCTTGTAGCCGGGCGTCGCGAAACCGTCGACGGAAGTCAGATCGCCAGGCGTGTTGTTGAAGTTCACGTACTGGTAGACGCCGGTCGCCGCGAACGGGCCGTGGAAGTACAGGAACTGCGCGCTGTACTTCTTCGAGCGGCCGTCGCCGGCCTGGTTGCCGAAGGTGTACATCACGCTGCCCGACAGACCGTTGAAGTCCGGCGACGTGTACTGCACGGCGTTGTTCCAGCCCGAATCGCCAATCACGCCCTGATCCGTCCGATACGTCGGGAACGTGCCCGCGCCGAGGAACACGTGATAGACCATCGGCGAGAAGACGTACGAGTCGACGAACGGGTTGAAGAGAATCGTCGAGACGAAGAGCTGCGTCGTCAGACGGCCCGCCGTGAACGTGCCGATCGGACCTTGAATGCCGACGTACGAGTTGCGCGCGAAGAAGGTGTCGCCCTGGAAGCGTCCGTACTGGCCGTTCTGCGCGCGGAAGAAGCTTTCCAACGTGAAGATCGCCTTGTAGCCGCCGCCGAGATCCTCGGCGCCCTTCATACCCCAGTACGACGTCGACATGCCGCCGCCGCTCACATTCCACGCGCGATCGCCGCCGGGGAATTTCTGCGCGCCGACCCATTCGTCGACCTGCCCGTACAGCGAAACGCTCGACTGCGCGTGTGCCGCCCCCGCGGCGAATAGGCCGAGCATCGCTGCGGCAACTGCGGTGGCCTTGACCGTTGCTCTCACCGTAGTCTTCGGCGCACGGTTGACGGTTGACTTCATGAACTCTCCTGTCTTTGTCGAAAATTGAAAGCTTGGCGGGCGAGGGGCTTTGCACTCGCCTCGTCTGACCGGGCCTGACGGACGAATGGGCGAAAGAGGCATCGCATGTGGAGCGGCACCATCTTTACGGACCATTTTTCCGGCCAAAAATGTTTTTGGTTATTGCGGGTATAGCGGTTCGGATAATGCTGACTGGTGGCAGACGCGAAAAGGCACATGGCGTCGCGGGCGCGCGCTGGCTTTCATCGAAATCAACGCCTTGCAAAGCCAGTATCGGCGGGCCTTTTTGAGATACAGAAAGCCTTCTGAAATACCGAAAAAAGACATTTTTCCGCGCACGGCGCATTGTCCTTGCGCGGAAAAAAGAGGGGAACGTCTGAGAGAAATTCGACGCGCAACTGTGGCGCGATTACGTCAATGTGACAGCGGAACTAGACGCGCCGATACTTTTGCGCTCCGCCCGAAATCATGCACGGAACGCCGCCAGACGCTGGTGAAGAGAAGTGGTCAGTTACGGTAGCTTGCGTTGGCCGGCGTGCGGCCATCGTCCGACGGACGCCCGGGCGGGCGCGGCAGACTGCGCTCTTCGTTGTAGCGCGTGATGTCGGCGCGGATGGAGCCCGAACCGCGAAGCGGAACCGCCTGATCGGCGCGCGGGCCGGGGCGAACTTCGGCGCTGACGGGCGTCAGGCCATCTTTCGCGGCCACCGGCGTGTAATGCAGCGATTGCCGGCTGCTCACGGAATCGTCGAACACCGCCGACGACAGCCATTCGGCGCGCGGCCCTGCGAGCGCGAGCGAACCCGCTACCGCCAGCGCGCCGAGCGCGGCAGATACGAAAAGCCGGGTAGTCTTGCGAAAGCCAGTGAGCGCCATGTCCAAACTGCCAACGTCCGACCGATGTTCTCGTCCGTGGCGTCGAAAGCGGGGCTGCGCGCCAGGAGGACAACCGGCCGTAGTCGGAGCACCCGGGCTATGGCATCGATACGATGCAAAAACCCGCCGACCGGTGTATTCAACAATTTATTGGGCGTCGAGTCGGCAGTCGAGCCAAAAAGTGTTATGCCTGCTCGATGGTTGTAACACCGTGTTACGTCAGAGTTTTTCGCTTCATGCAGGCGTTTCGGACGCCCAATCATGTGACGAAATTTCCGACCGGAAAACCATTGTTAAAGGTCCAAATGTTGCTGCCGGAAAACCGCTTTTTTGCTCGGAAACGAGCGTCCATGCGGTTTGGTAATCAATCGATCCGGCAAATGAATTTGCCAATTTAATCGGGTACGAGCGAAAATCATGGTTTTTACTGACTTGACGCCGAAAACGCCGGACAGCTTGTTCGGGACGTCCAGGCACGAGATTCTCTGAATGGCACGGCCCAAATTTCTCCCCGACAATTTCACCCTGGCGCTCGTCGGCACGGTCATCATTGCGAGCTTCCTGCCATGCCGTGGCGGCGTGGCGATGGCTTTCAACTGGATCACCGATATCGCCATCGGTCTGCTGTTCTTCCTGCATGGCGCAAAACTCTCGCGCGAAGCTATCGTCGCCGGCGCGACCCACTGGCGCCTGCATCTCGTCGTGCTGCTCAGCACCTTTGCGCTTTTCCCGCTGCTCGGCCTCGTGCTCAAGCCGGTGCTCACGCCGCTCGTCACGCCCGCGCTCTACACCGGCATCCTGTTCCTTTGCACGCTGCCTTCGACGGTGCAGTCGTCGATTGCTTTCACCTCGATGGCGAAGGGCAACGTGCCGGCTGCCGTGTGCAGCGCGTCCGCGTCCAGCCTGCTCGGCATTTTCATCACGCCGGCGCTCGTCGGCCTCGTCGTGAGCAATCACGGCGCGACGACCGGCTCGCCTTGGCAGACGGTTGGCAACATCACGTTGCAACTGCTCGTGCCGTTCATCGCCGGGCAACTGCTGCGGCCGGCCATCGGCAAATGGATCGACAAGCATCGCGCGATGCTCAAGTTCGTGGATCAGGGCTCGATTCTGCTGGTCGTGTATGTGGCGTTCAGCGAGGCCGTCAACGAAGGCATCTGGCATTCGATCTCGCTCTCCACGCTCGCCGGCCTGCTCGCGGTCAACATTCTGCTGCTGGCGGCCGCGCTCTTCATCACGGCGTTCACTGCGAAGCGCCTCGGCTTCTCGCGCGCGGATCAGATCACGATCATTTTCTGCGGCTCGAAGAAAAGCCTCGCCTCCGGCATTCCGATGGCGAAAGTGATCTTCGCTTCGCATGCGGTCGGCGCGGTCGTGTTGCCGCTCATGCTGTTTCATCAGATCCAGCTCATGGTGTGCGCCGTGCTCGCGCAGCGCTGGGGCGCGCGCAAGACCGCGCCCGAACCTGCGCGCGACGGCAAGCGCGTCGGCGCTCCCGTTCGCCGCTGATTCAAACCCGCGCGGCGGCGACGCTCCCTGCTCCATCATCTTCCTTTCCTCCGACGATGGCCGCGACATGCGGCCTTCGTGTCATTTGAGCCCGGCTCCGCGCCGGCGTCGATTCAGCCAAACGGGATAGGCCAAAACACCTGACTCGACGTCTCGATTCAATTTCGTTCGTTGCCTGCCGTCCCGCGTTTCGGCCTACTCCTTTTGGCCGAATGGCGCCCGGGCATGTCCCTTGCCACACTCTTGTCCATAACCACGCAGAAAGCGCACACAGGACACGTCATGCGGACACAGCCCGTCACTCACCGAGCGCGGAACGAAACATGAATTGCGTCGAAGACCATGCGACGGCGTCCACGCTGCGCGCTTTCCTCGGCGAGCTACCGTTTCAACGCGGCAGCGCCGAAGACGCAGGACGCGCGTTGCGCGCGCTGATCGATGCCAGCCTCGACCGTCTGCCCTTGCCCGGCGAGGGCCGCACTGTCGAGCGCTGGCGCGCCCTTGGCGTGGTAGCAGCGTTCGACCTGTCGTTGGTCAAGCTGTACGAAGGTCATACGGATGCGCTCGCGATCCTTGCGGAACTCGGCTATGCACAGCCGCAGGACGGCAGCGCATGGGCCGTGTGGGCGGCCGAGCCACCGAACGCGCGTCTCTCGGCGCTGGGCGACCCGGAAGCGCAGACCGTGCTGCTGCACGGCACGAAGTCCTGGTGTTCCGGCGCGGCATCGGTCACGCATGCGCTCGTGACGGCGTGGAACGAGCGCAACGAACCGGTGCTCGCAGCCGTCGACCTGAGAGAGCGAGGCGTGAACATCACCGGCACTGGCTGGCAAGCGGTCGGCATGCGAGCGAGCGCGAGCGTCGACGTTCGCTTCGAGCGCGTGAGCGCGCGACTCATCGGCTCGCCACGCGCCTATCTCGAGCGGCCAGGCTTCTGGCACGGCGGCGCGGGAATCGCCGCTTGCTGGTTCGGCGCGGCCGCTGGCATCGCCACGTTCGTCGCGCGCGACGCGAAGCATCGCGCTGGCCCGCACAAGCTTGCGCATCTCGGCTCCATCGACACGACGCTGTGCGCCACGGCTGCACTGCTGCGCGAAACGGCGGCGTTCATCGATCGTGAGCCCGCCGCCGACGCGATGGCGCCCGCGATGCGCGCACGGCTCGCGGCGGAGCACGCAGCGGCATTCGTCGTCGAGCACGCGGGCCGTGCGCTCGGCGCAGGTCCGCTGTGCCGGGACGCGCATTTTGCGCAACTCATGGCCGACCTGCCCGTATTCATCCGACAAAGCCACGCCGAGCGCGACGAAGCGTCGCTCGCCGAGCGCGTCATCGAGGAGGAACAGATTTCATGGCAAGTGTGAGCACGCGGGCGCCGGCCGACCAGTCGACGACCGACACCGCCACCGACCGCGCCATTTCCGGCGACGGCACCCCCGAATCCGCATGGCAGGGATGGGGGCGTCTCGGCGCGCTGCCTGAAGTCGATCCCGCGGAACTCGTGCCATTCGGTGGCCGCGCTGTCGTAGTTGCGCCACACCCAGACGACGAAATCCTCGGCACCGGAGGACTGCTCGCGCGTCTCTCGGAAATCAGCCGAAACATACTCATCGTCGCCGTGACGGACGGCACTGCGAGCCATCCGAATTCGCCCGAATGGCCGCCTGAACGCCTTGCACGCGTGCGCCCGCTGGAAACGAGGGCTGCGCTGCAGCGGTTGCGTCTGCGTCATGTGCAGGTGGTCAGACTCGGACTTCAGGACGGCGAACCGGGCCGTATCGATGCCGGCTTGTCAGGATTGCTATCCAAACATCTTCAACCGGGCGATATCGTTTTCACCACATGGCGCTATGATGGGCACCCCGACCACGAGGCAGCCGGGCGCGCCGTTCATGCTGCGGCAGAAGCGCTCGAACTGCCTTGCGTGGAGGTGCCGCTCTGGACGTGGCACTGGGCGTCGCCGGACGATACGCGCGTGCCATGGAGCCGTGCTCGCCGTATCGTTCTCGACGGCGCAACGCACGCCCGGAAGCTTCGGGCCGTGCAGGCTTTCCGAAGCCAACTCGAACCTGACGCCGCAACCGGCCAGGCGCCAGTACTGCCTGAGCATGTGTTGGCCCGGCTGACGCGGCCTTTCGAAGTCGTACTCATATGAACTACAACACAAACAACAATACTAAGCAGTACTTCAATGACCTGTATCGCGAAAACGACGATCCCTGGAAGATCAGGCATCGCTGGTATGAGCGACGCAAGCGGGCGCTCACGCTCGCTTCGCTGCCGCAAGAGCACTATGCGCGCGCGTTCGAGCCCGGATGCGGCAACGGCGAGCTGACCGCGCTGCTCGCGGCACGCTGCGACGAACTCATCGCCACCGATATTTCCGAGGACGCCGTCGCGCTCACGCGGCAACGCGTCGCGCAATGCCCGAACGTGAAGGTCCAGCAGATGCTGTTGCCAGATGCCTGGCCGAGCGGCAAGTTCGACCTCGTCGTGATCAGCGAAATCGGCTATTACCTTGACGAGCCGCAGCTATGGCATATCGTCGAGCATATTCATCAGACCTTGTCGCGTAACGGCGCGGTCGTCGCGTGTCACTGGCGCAGGCCGATCGAAGGCTGGAGCCAGAACGGCGACGACGTTCACGCGAAGCTGCGGGGCCGCATGAGCATGCCGGTGCTGTGCCACTACTGGGACGATGATCTCGTTCTCGATGTCTGGACCCCCGACAAGCGCTCGATCCACGATCGGGAAACATCGGCCTAGCGTTTCCTAAATTTTACTAAACAAACAAACCGCAAGGAAACGTATATACAACAAGGGGCTACTGGTTTTCTCCAATCTCCCGCGAGGGTGATTTTGCGATTTTTTACTATACAATCGCCCTCGAAAAGCGAATCGGGCGGGCGCGATAAACATCGTGCGCGCTCGCTAAGCAACCAAAGACAGCCGACAAACAGGCGGAGACAGAGAACACCACGATGGCCACCACCATTCGCGATGTCGCGCGTGCGGCAAGCGTCTCGATCGGGACGGTGTCGCGCGCGCTCAAGAATCAACCGGGCTTGTCCGAGGCGACGCGCGTGCGTGTCGTCGAAGTCGCGCAGCAACTCGGCTATGACTCCGGGCAGTTGCGCACGCGCATTCGTCGCGTGACCTTTCTGCTGCACCGTCAGCACAACAATTTCGCCGTCAGCCCGTTCTTTTCGCACGTGCTGAACGGTTTCGAGGAAGCGTGCCGCGAACGGCGGCTCGTGCCGTCGGTGCTCACTGCCGGGCCGACGCACGATCTCGCGCAGCAAATGCGGCTGCACGCGCCCGACGCCATCGCGGTTGCGGGTTTCGTCGAGCCCGAATTGCTCACGCACCTGCATTCGCTCGCGCGACCCACCGTGCTGATCGATCTGCGCGCGCCGGGTTTCCGCTCGGTCAACATCGACAACGTGAAAGGTGCGTCGCTCGCGATGCAGCATCTGTTCGCGCAAGGGCGGCGGCGCATCGCGTTCATCGGCGGGTCGCTCGCGCATCACAGCATCGCGCAGCGTGCGCTTGGATATCGGAAAGCGTTTTTCGATGCCGGCCTGCTCTTCGATCCGACGCTAGAAATCATGACGCAGGCGGGCCTGCCCGCCGATCTCGCCGCCGCCGACGCAATGGAGCGCCTGATCGCCGACGCCCGCGCGCAATCCGGTCCGCTGCCCGACGCCGTTTTCGCCTATAACGATGCAGCGGCCCTCGCCGCGATGCGCGTCTGTCTCGCGCACGGGTTGCGCGTGCCGGACGACATCGCGTTTGTCGGTTTCGACGACATTCCGGCCGCCGCGCAAAGCACGCCGCCGCTCTCGACCGTCACCGTCGACAAGGAAGCGCTCGGGCGCCGCGGCGTCGAGTTGCTGTTGGAAGATCAATCGAGCCCGCCGAGCCAGGCCGATACGCTCGTCGCCGTCACTTTCGTTCCTCGCGCGAGCTCGGGCACGAGACAGGACATCAGCACGCCATGAACATGACCGCCTTACCTGCCATCGCGCAAGAAGTGTCAGTGGAACGCGAGACCGATTTCCGCAGCCGCGACTTCCTGCTCTCGCACGTGCGCGACACGCTCGCGTTCTACGCACCCAACGCGCGCGACCCGTCCGGCGGTTTCTTTCATTTCTTCAAGGACGACGGCAGCGTCTACGACCGCACGACGCGTCATCTCGTCAGCAGCACGCGCTTCGTCTTCAATTACGCGATGGCGTACCGCCACTTCGGCGACGCCGCGTATCAGGACGACGCGCGCCACGCTTTCAAATTTCTTCGCGACGCACACTGGGACGCCGCGAACGAAGGCTACGACTGGGAACTCGAGTGGCGCGACGGCCAGAAGCGCACGCTCGACGGCACGCGCCACTGCTACGGCATGGCATTCGTGCTGCTTGCCTGTGCGCACGCGGCGATGGCGGGCATCGACGAAGCGAAGCCGATGATCGACGAAACCTTCGCGATCATGGAGAAGCGTTTCTGGGATGCGGACGCCGGCCTCTACGCCGACGAAGCAACTGCCGACTGGCAACTTTCCGGCTATCGCGGGCAGAACGCGAACATGCACGCGACCGAGGCGCTGCTCGCCGCGTACGAGGCGACCGGCCACGTCATCTATCTGGACCGCGCGGAAAAGATCGCCGGCAATATCACGCTGCGTCAGGCGAAGCTGTCGAACGGGCTGGTGTGGGAGCACTTTCACCGCGACTGGTCGGTGGATTGGCACTACAACGAATCGGACAGCTCGAACATCTTCCGTCCGTGGGGCTTTCAACCGGGGCATCAGACCGAATGGGCCAAGCTGCTGCTGATACTGGAGCGGCATCGCGCGCTGCCGTGGCTTAGCGCCCGCGCCGTCGAACTGTTCGACGCCGGATTCAGCCGCGCGTGGGACAGCCGTCACGGCGGCCTCTACTACGGCTTCGGTCCCGACGACACGATCTGCGATCACGACAAATATTTCTGGGTGCAGGCAGAAAGCTTCGCGGCGGCGGCGCTGCTCGGCGCGCGCACGGGCCGCGAGCGTTTCTGGGACTGCTACGACGAACTGTGGCGCTATAGCTGGGCGCACTTCGTCGATCACGAATATGGCGCGTGGTTTCGCATTCTCACGTGCGACAACCGCAAGTACGGCGACGAGAAGAGTCCCGCCGGCAAAACCGACTACCACACGATGGGCGCGTGCTACGAAGTGCTGAACGCGCTTTCTCCGCCCCAAACCTCACGGTGACAACGATGGCAAGCGAGCAACCCAACTTCCCGCAATTCGTGTCGGCAGGCGACATTCTCACCGACATGATCCGCACGGACGTGTCGAGCTGGCTGTCGCGTCCGGGCGGCGCAGGCTGGAACGTCGCGCGCGCGGTCGCGCGGCTCGGCCTGCCGACGGCCTGCGCCGGCTCGCTCGGCACGGACAATTTCTCCGACGACCTGTGGGAAGCGAGCGCCGCATCGGGTCTGGACATGCGCTTCATGCAGCGAGTGGAGCGTCCGCCGCTGCTCGCGATCGTCCACAAGACGCAACCGCCTACGTACTACTTCATGGGCGAGAACGGCGCGGATCTGGCATTCGATCCGTCGCGGCTGCCGCAAGGCTGGATGGAGCGCGTGAAGTGGGCGCATTTCGGCTGCATCAGCCTCGTGCGCCAGCCGCTCGGCGCCACGCTCGCGAAACTTGCCGCCGAATTGCGCGAGCACGGCGTGAAGATCAGCTTCGACCCGAACTATCGCAATCTGATGGAGCACGGCTACGAGCCGATCCTGCGCAACATGGCGGGCCTCGCCGATCTCATCAAAGTGTCGGACGAAGATCTGCACATGCTGTTCAAGGGCATGCCCGAAGCGGACGCGCTCTCAAAAATCCGCTCGATGAACCCGCAAGCCACCGTGCTCGTCACGCGCGGCTCGGCGCAAGCCACGCTCTACGCGGGCGACGAGCAATTCAGCGCGCGCCCGCCGAGCGTCGAAGTGGCGGATACGGTCGGCGCAGGCGATGCGTCCATCGGCGGACTGCTCTACAGCCTGATGGCGCGCCACGGCGGCTGGTCCGATCATCTGAAGTTCGCGCTCGCGGCGGGCGCGGCGGCGTGCCGTCATTCGGGCGCGCATTCGCCTTCGCTGGAAGAGGTCGAAGAACTGCTGCAATAGCTGTCGCACGCGTTAAATATCTGCGTGCTAGCATGGATTTCGTCCTTGCCCGGAGGCGAATCCATCGTGGAAGACACCACCTATACGAAAGGCATCTATACGGCGACGATCGGCGTGCGCGCCATCGACAGCGGCAGGTTCCAGGGTCTCGTCTCGCTCGCGCGCGACGACGGCGGGGATGCCGATGCGACGCTCTACCAGGTGGAGGCCGCATCCGGGAACGAGGAAGAAGCGCTCAACGAAGCGCGGGCGCTCGCGCACCGCATCCTTGGGGAAATCGAACTCTAGCCACGCTGCATGGCTGCATCGGAGGTCATCATGCCGGAGCAGGTCTTCCTTTATGGCGTCTACGCCATCCACGTGAGGCCGGTCGAGCTCCAGGGCTCGCGCTGGGACGCGGAATACGAGATCCGTCATCACGACAAGGCGGTGCAGCCGTGGACGACCGTCGGCGGCGATGACGGTCTCGCCGACCGCGCCGAAGCCGTCGAACTGGCGCATCGGCGCGCGGTGTCGGATATCGAAGCCGGCGCGGGCATCCCGAAGCCGCGCGCGTTTCCTTAATTTTCGTTCGACGGATGCGCGAGACCTATATGGGCGTCCAACGCGAGCCGCTCCGCCTCGCGGCGATCGATCGCTGACGCGCGCTCGTAGCCTTCCCGCGCGAGCGAGCGCTCGACGTAATCGAAAAGCACGCCCTGCGGTTCGATCAGCTTCGCCTTGAACGCGATCTGCAGCGTGCTCGCGGCGAGGATATCGGCGGCGGTGAACTGCTCGCCGAGGAGCCACGGACCTTCTTCCAGCGCGCTTTCGATCGCGTGCTCGACGCGTCCGAGATCGCCCCAGCCGAAACTCACCGTGTTGCCTTGCGCGCCGGTCATGCGCTCGGCCATCGCGGGTTCCAGACACGAACCCGTGAAAAACATCCATTGCAGAAAACGGCCGCGCGACGGATCGTCCAGCGGCGCGCCGAGCGCGGTTTCCGGATAGCGATCCGCGAGATAGAGCAGCACCGCGCCCGATTCCGCGACGCGCACCCCGCCGTCTTCCAGCGCGGGCAGCTTCGACATCGGATTGACGCGGCAGAAATTCGCATTGTTCTGCGCGCCCGCGCGGATATTCACGAACTCGAGCTGATACGGCACGCGCATTTCCTCGAGCATCCACAGCGCGCGGAAGGCGCGCGTCTTCGGCCAGTAGAAGAGCTTCATCGGCGTCGCTTTTTGTCGGCTTTCCAGGCGTTCAGATTAGTCCCTTCGTGAGCCGCTGCCTGATCCGGGTTTACGCGCAGCCGCACCGGATCGAGAAAATTCCTCTCGCTCATCTCGAAAATAGGCCGGTTGCTCCTCGATGCGCGCGGAATCGGGGCAAGTGCGCAAAAACATTCTGCATTTGTCGACAAAGAATGTCGCATTGCCTCGCATACCTAGAAAGACTGGAGAACCCATGAACGCGCGCGTCCCCGCCGATATCTTTTCGCCTCCCGCTTTGTCCGACTATCAGCTCGGTGACAACCTCTCCGCCACCAAAGGCCGCATCTTCCTGACCGGCACGCAGGCGCTCGTGCGCCTCGTGCTGATGCAGCGCGAACTCGACCGCGCCGCCGGCCTGAATACGGCGGGCTTCGTCAGCGGCTATCGCGGCTCGCCGCTCGGCATGGTCGATCAGCAGTTGTGGAAGGCGAAGAAACTGCTCGCGTCGCACGATGTGCGCTTTTTGCCCGCGATCAACGAGGAACTCGGCGGAACGGCCGTGCTCGGCACGCAGCGCGTGGAATCGGACGCGGAACGCACCGTCGATGGCGTGTTCGCGATGTGGTACGGCAAAGGACCGGGCGTCGACCGCGCGGGCGATGCGCTCAAGCACGGCAACGCGTACGGCTCGTCGCCGCACGGTGGCGTGCTGGTCGTCGCGGGCGATGACCACGGCTGCGTGTCGTCGTCGATGCCGCATCAGAGCGACCAGACGATGATTTCCTGGCACATGCCGGTGGTGAATCCGTCGAACGTCGCGGACATGCTGGAATTCGGGCTCTACGGCTGGGCGCTGTCGCGCTTCTCGGGCGCGTGGATCGGCTTCAAGGCGATTTCGGAAACGGTCGAATCCGGTTCGACCGTCGATCTCGATGCCCTGAAGCTCGACTGGAAAGCGCCGCAAGATTTCACGCCGCCGGCGGGCGGTCTGCACAACCGCTGGCCCGATCTGCCGAGCCTGACGATCGAAGCGCGCCTCGCCGCGAAGATCGACGCCGTGCGCCACTTCGCTCGCGTGAACAGCATCGACAAGTGGATTGCGCCGAGCCCGCGCGCGAACGTGGGCATCGTGACGTGCGGCAAGGCGCACCTCGACCTGATGGAAGCGTTGCGCCGCCTCGAACTCACCGTCGATGATCTCGATGCCGCCGGCGTGCGCATCTACAAGGTCGGGCTGTCGTATCCGCTCGAAACGACGCGGCTGGAAACCTTCGTCGATGGCCTGAGCGAAGTGCTCGTGATCGAAGAAAAAGGTCCGGTCATCGAGCAGCAGATCAAGGATCATCTGTATAACCGCGTCGATGGCGCGCGGCCGGTTGTCGTCGGCAAGAACGCCGTCGATGGCGCGCCGCTGCTTTCCGCGCTCGGCGAACTGCGTCCGTCGCGCGTGCTACCGGTGTTCGCGCAATGGCTCGCGCGTCACAAGCCGGTGCTCGATCGCCGCGACAAGGTCGTCGATCTTGTCGCGCCGCAAATCCTGTCGAACGTCGCCGATGCCGTGAAGCGCACGCCCTATTTCTGCTCGGGCTGCCCGCACAACACATCGACGAAAGTGCCGGAAGGGTCCGTCGCGCAGGCGGGCATCGGTTGTCACTTCATGGCGTCGTGGATGGAGCGCGACACGACCGGCCTCATTCAGATGGGCGGCGAAGGCGTGGACTGGGCGTCGCACTCGATGTTCACCAAGACCAAGCACGTCTTCCAGAATCTGGGCGACGGCACGTACTTCCATTCGGGCATTCTCGCGATTCGTCAGGCCGTGGCCGCGAAGGCGAACATCACGTACAAGATTCTCTATAACGACGCCGTCGCGATGACCGGCGGCCAGCCCGTCGACGGCAGCATTTCCGTGCCGCAGATCGCGCGGCAGGTGGAAGCGGAAGGCATCGCGCTGCTGGTCGTCGTCAGCGACGAGCCGGAAAAGTACATCGGTCACGAAGATCAGTTTCCGCGCGGCACGACGTTTCATCATCGCGGCGAACTCGATACCGTGCAGCGCCGCCTGCGCGACACGCCGGGCGTCACCGTGCTGATCTACGACCAGACGTGCGCGGCGGAAAAGCGCCGTCGCCGGAAAAAGAACGAGTTTCCCGATCCGGACAAGCGTCTTTTCATCAATGAAGCCGTCTGCGAAGGCTGCGGCGATTGCGGCGTGCAGTCGAATTGCCTGTCCGTCGAGCCGGTCGAAACGGAGCTCGGACGCAAGCGCCGCATCGATCAGTCGTCGTGCAACAAGGATTATTCGTGCGTGAACGGCTTCTGTCCGAGCTTCGTCACGCTCGAAGGCGCGAAGCTGAAGAAGGCCGAAGGCCACGCGTTCGATCCCGCCGAGCTCGCGCGCCGCGTCGATGCGATGCCGCTGCCACAAGGCGCGCTCGACAACGCGCCCTACGACATTCTCGTGACGGGTGTCGGTGGCACGGGCGTCGTGACGGTCGGCGCGTTGATCAGCATGGCGGCGCATCTGGAAGGCAAGAGCGCGTCGGTGCTCGACTTCATGGGCTTCGCGCAGAAAGGCGGCTCCGTGCTGTCGTTCGTGCGCTTCGCCGCGACGGACGCGCTCTTGAATCAGGTGCGCATCGATACGCAACAGGCCGATTTGCTGCTCGCGTGCGACATGGTCGTCGGCGCGAGTCCGGAAGCGTTGCAGACGGTGCGGCACGACCGCACGAAGATCGTCGTGAATACGCACGCGATTCCGAACGCGAGTTTCGTGCAGAACCCCGAAGCCAATCTTCATGCCGATGCCCTGCTCGCCAAGATGCACCACGCCGCCGGCCCCGGCGCGCACGACGCGATGCGCAGTTGCGACGCGCAGGCGATCGCGCAGCGTTTTCTTGGCGACACCATCGGCGCGAACATTCTGATGCTCGGCTTCGCGTGGCAGCTCGGTCTCGTGCCGCTGTCGCTGGCAGCGTTGATGCGCGCGATCGAGCTGAACAACGTCGCGGTCGCGGCGAACAAGCTCGCGTTTTCGATCGGCCGTCTCGCAGCGCACGACATGACCGCGCTCGAATCGCTGACGGCGCGCGTGCAGGCGCAGCACATCCCGATGAGCGAGATGACGCTGCCCGAACTCATCAGCGATCGCGAAGAGCGTTTGCTCGCTTATGGCGGCGCGAAGGTCGTCGGCCGTTATCGTGCGTTGCTCGCAAAAGCCTCGACGAACGAAGACGTGAAGCGCGCCATCGCGATCTCGTTCTACAAACTGCTCGCCGTGAAGGACGAGTACGAAGTCGCGCGCCTGCATGCGAACCCGGCGTTTCGCGCCGCGCTCGCCGCGCAGTTCGAAGGCGCGGCGGGCTCCGACTACACGGTGAAGTTCAATCTCGCGCCGCCGGTTCTGTCGCACGGCGGCGTGCCGAAGAAGAAGACGTTCGGCCAGTGGATGTGGCCCGTGTTCGGCGGACTGGCGAAGTTCCGCGCGCTGCGCGGCACCGTGCTCGATCCGTTCGGCAAGACGCTCGAACGCCGCATGGAACGCCAACTCGCCGACGACTTCGAGATCACGATGTCGCGCGCCTTATCGCGTGTGAACGCCGATAACGCGAACGAAGTAAAAGCGCTCGCCGCGCTGTTCGAGAAGGTGCGCGGCTACGGTCACGTGAAGCTGGCGAACGTCGCGATGGTCAAGCGCAGCGAACGCGACATCGCCGCGCGCATCGGCATCGAAGCAGCGACGGGCGATGCGGTGCGCGCCGCCATCGGCACGATGAAAGGTGCGTCGTCGCTGAAGGGCATTCCGGTGGTCGTGGCGAAGTGATCAGTCGATATCGTCGGGCAGCCAGTCGATGTCGCCGCACAACACGCAGCGCTTGCCTTGCGAGCGCGTCTCCACGGACAGCGTGACGCACGGCATCGCCTCGTTGATCGACAGATACGGCTTCGTCACATGCACACGCTCGGGATCGCCGAGCGCCGCGCGGAAGTACGGGCGGCGCAGCCAGTTCGCGCCCTGCGCGTCGATGAGCGGCAGAAAGCGCGCTTCGTGCGCGGCGCGATCGGCGCGCAGCACGACGTTGCGGCCCGCCTGCCTGCCGTTCTGATCGAGCAGGAAGCAGCGCGCGGCGTGATCGAGCGCGAGGAAATTCCAGCACACTTCGTCGAGCGGTTCGCCTGCCGCGAGCCGTTCCGCGGCGCGTTCGAACGCGCGGATGTACGGCTGAAGGCGTGTGGCAACGCGCCGCTCGCGCGCTTCGGTCTGCATGCGATATCGATCGGTCAGTTCGCCGATGATGTCGCGCGCGTGCATGCCGTCGGCCAGTCCCGGATGCGGTCGCGCGAAGAAAAATCCCTGCACGAAATCCGCACCGCTCGCGAGCGCGAGTTGCGCTTCGTGCTCCGTCTCGACGCCTTCGATCAGCACGAGCTTGCCTGCTTCGTGCAGCAGCGACACGATCCCCGACAGCACCGCCTCCATGTTGCGCCGCTGCTTGAGCGTGCGCGCCGAGGGCGGCGCATGCACGTTGTGGCCCGCGTGCGAAAGCATTACGCGGTCGAGCTTGACGATATCGGGATCGAGTTGCCAGATACGCTCGATGTTCGTGTGACCCGCGCCGAAGTCGTCGAGCGCGATGAGAAAACCGTGCTCGCGGAACTGCTGCACCGCGAGCGCGAGCCGCTCGATGTCTTCCGCGCTTTGCTCCAGCACTTCGAGCACGACGCGGCGCGGCTCGATGTCGAGCCGCCGCAGGTTCGCGAGCAGCGCCGCCGCGTGATACGGCTCGGTCAGCGCGCCGGGATGCACGTTGAGAAAGAGCCATTCGGTCTGCGCGCCGAGCATCTTGAAGTTCTCCAGATGCAGCGCCTGCGCGAGCCGGTCGATCTGCAGCGCTTCGCCGACGCGCGACGCCTGCCCGAACACATCGAGCGGCGACACCGGACGATCGAGCGCATCGTGCGCGCGCAGCAGACCTTCGTAGCCGACCGCGCGCATGTGCGACAGGCTGAATACTGGCTGAAAGACGCTCGACAGCGTCCAGTCTCCGTGTTCGACCGAATAGCGGTCGAATCCCGATGTCACGCCCAGCTCGAAGCTGCGCGCGCAAACGGTCGTTTTTTCGGGGTTTGCGATCACCATGCCGATGCCCTCGCCTGATCGATCGCCCACGCCTTGCGTACCTTCGTCATAAGAACCGCCCTCGGTGATCTCGTCGGGAGTCTCGATGTCCCGTGGCTTGCGATAAAGCAAGCTCCATGCGCACGGCGCGCCGCGCATCGCCGTGATTTGCTTCGCGCGATGCACCGCCAACAGGCGCTTTCACGTGCATACGCACCGTCTCGGTGCGTGATCGTCCTGCCCTCTTCGCTGCCTGCACTGTCGGGCCGGGCTAAACTTTCGGCTCATCGAATCAATGTAAGACGCCGCGCTCAACGGGTATCGGCTGCATCGCACATATGGAAATCGTTTTTACCGTCCTCATTCTTTTGCTCGCGGTGGCGCTCTCCGGATTCGGGCTCTCCCTGCTTCCGGTGAAGCTGCCGCTGCCGCTCATCCAGATTGCGATCGGCGCGTGCCTTGCGTGGCCGGGACTCGGACTGCACGTCACGTTCGATCCCGAGCTGTTCATGCTGCTGTTCATTCCGCCGCTGCTGTTCGCGGACGGCTGGCGCATTCCGAAGCGCGAGCTCTACATGCAGCGCCGCGCGATCCTGATGCTCGCGCTCGGACTCGTGTTCATCACCGTCGGCGTGCTCGGCTACTTTCTTCACGCGATGATTCCGTCGATGCCGCTGCCCGTCGCGTTCGCGCTCGCCGCCGTGCTCTCGCCCACCGACGCCGTCGCGCTGACGGGCATCGCGGGGCGCAAGCGCATTCCGGCGGGCCTCATGCATATCCTGGAAGGCGAAGCGCTGATGAACGACGCATCGGGCCTCGTCGCGCTGAAGTTCGCGATCGCGGCCGCGCTGACGGGCGTGTTCTCGCTGCGCGACGCGACGATCAGCTTTTTCATCATCGCGGCGGGCGGGCTCGTGATCGGCGCGGCGATCAGTTGGGCGGTCACCGAGATTCCGGCGCGTCTCCTGAAGTTCTCCGAAGACGACGACCCCGCTGCCGGCGTGATCCTGACGATCCTGATTCCGTTCGCGTCGTACGTCGTGGCCGAGCATCTCGGCTGCTCGGGCATTCTGGCGGCGGTGTCGGCGGGCATGATGATGAACATCCAGAGCCTGCGCGACAGCATTCCGAGCGCGGTGCGCGTGCGCATGACGAGCACGTGGACGATGATCGAGTTCGTCTTCAACGGCATGGTGTTCATCCTGCTCGGGCTGCAGTTTCCGCACATTCTCGGACAGGCGCTGATCGAGGCGCATCACGACAGCGATGCGCAGGTCGGCCTGCTGATCGGCTATGTGTTCGCGACCGTGATCGCGCTGTACGCGCTGCGTTTCGTCTGGGTGTACTCGCTGCGCTGGGTCGCGGCGCGCAAGACGGCGAAGCAGGGACTCGACAGCGCCGCGCCCGGCTTTCGCACGCTGGCGCTGACGACGATCGGCGGCGTGCGCGGCGCGGTGACGCTCGCGGGCGTGCTGTCGCTGCCGGTGTCGCTGGACAATGGCGCGCCGCTCGCAGGACGCGATCTGGCGATATTCATCGCGTCGGCGGTGATTCTGGTGTCCCTATTGATCGCGGTGGTGGGTTTGCCGCTGATGCTGCTCGGCATCGAGCGCGAGAAGAATCCGCACGCGGCGGAGGAGCGGATGGCGCGGCGTCGTGCGGCGCAGGCGGCGATTCGCGCGATCGACGATACGCACGACGAGTTGATCGAGCAGATGGACGAAGCCGCTTCGGCACGGTGCGCCGATTCGACGGCGCGGGTGATGAGTTTGTATCGGCGCCGGCTGGAGCAGTTGGGTGAGGAAGAGGCGCCGCGTGTCGCCGCCAAGAAGAGCGAGATGATGGAGACGCGGCTCAAGATGGCTGCGTTGCGGGCGGAGCGGGCTGAGTTGCTGAAGTTGCGGTATTCGCAGGCTATCAATGATGAGACTTTGAATAAGCTGATGCGGGAGGTTGATTTATCGGAGACTGCGATTGTTAATCGCAAGAGGGGGACGGGGGGGTAGCCTCGGGTTCTTCGCCGGATCCCACATTCGCGTTGGTTTATTAGCATTGCCCCTCCCCGGGGCGGGGGTAACTTTCTTTGCTGCTGCAAAGAAAGTCACCAAAGAAAGCAGCTATCCCCAGCCTAAGCACTTCATGCCGGCCGCGGCACAGGCGATTGGTTGAATGGAACCCAGAGTAGCGAGTGCCCCCAAAGGCCCAACCGGGCTTGGATCGCGCACGGTCTGCCGCCCGATAACGTCAAGCGTGCTGGTTCAGCACGAAATAGCTTCGGCACAGCGCTACGCGCTGCCGCCGGGTAAGCAAGGGAAACCCACGTGCGGCAAACGCGTCGCGTGCACGCAAACCCGATCGACCCGTCGGCCGCGAAGCGGGCCGGAGCTTGCAGGGGCTGCGCCAGTTCGTTAAGCGGTGCGATGAAACAGACCGTGCGCGATCCAAGCCCCGCGAGTTTTGTGAGAGCACTCGCTACTCCGGGTTCCATTCAGCCAATCGCCTGTGCCGCGGCCGGTGTGAAGTGCTCAGGCTGGGGATAGCTGCTTTCTTTGGTGACTTGTATATTGCCCTCAGTGTTCGGTTGCTGATCCCTTCCGTGCACGCGAAGCGGTAGCCCGTTTGTGTTACATGG
>NZ_FCOM02000087.1 GCF_001544695.2 Caballeronia arvi | reverse complement strand
TGATGCCGTCGGCCCGCGAGGATCCACCTTCCTGCATTTCCTCGTCGGCCACAGTGGGGGGCGTTCATTCCATTCCGCCTGATGAGCCTGCCGCTATCTAACCTCGCAAGTCCGGAGTCAATCCGTTGCGTAGCATTGTCGCGGGTTACTCGTGTGCCGGGCTACGCCGCCTTCAGGAAACTATCCCGTGGTGATAGGCGCGATTCAGGTGTCGGATGTGCAATTACGTCGTGTGCGCCTCCTGCCTGACGGCGAGCGACATCGCAAGACGGCTGATATCCCAGATGAACCCGCTGAGTTCACGGGCGACCGCGATTACCGCGACATTCTTCTGCTTGCCACGCGCGACCAGCTTCCGGTAACGTCGGCACAAGCGCACCTGCGCGTCCCAGGCGCGATCCACAATGGGCTTGGGAATGCCTTCGTGGCGCCGCTGGATCTCAGGACTCACTCGAGCGGGATGCTGGTAGCTCCAGGCCGCTTCGACCAGCAGTTTTCTCGCATAAGCGTTTCCGTTCTTGGTAATGCTTCCCTGACGGCGTTTCTCACCTGACGAGTGTTCGGACGGCGTCACCCCCAGCCAGCCCATTAATTGACGCGGATGATCGAAGCGTGAGAGATCGCCCAGCTCGGCCAGCAGGCCCACCGCCGTGGTGAACTGCACGCCGCGCATCGTCTGCAAAGCGAGAACGACCGGATAGAAGCGCCAGTTAACGACCGCCTCGCGCAATGCCGCCTCCAGTCGTTCGCATTGGGCGAGGCGGTCCTCAATCGTGCGTCGATGTTCCTCGAACGCCAACTGTTGCCACGCGCTCTCGAACGCGAACTCGCTCAGCCAGCGGCGATGCGATGGCCCCCAGTCGGCCCGGCCTGTATAGCCCACTCCGTGCAGCAGCAGAAAGCCCTTCAGGCGCTGTCGTGCACGCTTTAGATCGTCCTTGACGCTAACCCATGCGCGAGCCAGGTCGCGGAATGCTTCGTCATCCACGGTGGGCACGTAAACGCGCGACAGGTCCCCTGCGCGCAGCGAACGCACAAGCTTCACTGCATCGCGTCGATCCGTCTTGACGCGCTCACCTGGCTTCTTTGGAATCAGTGAAGGCGCGCACACCATGCAGTCGAATCCCTTCTGCATGAGCTGACGGTAAAGTCCGTAGCCGCACGGGCCTGCCTCATAGACAATGCGGATGTGCCGTGCTTTGGACTGCAGGCGCTTGCACAGGCGATCAATATCCGCCTTGGTCGTCCCGATCTTGCCGAGCACCTCGACCTCACCCGAACCGAGCGCGTACGCGACCGTGATCGACTCCTTGTGGACATCCAGACCGACATACACCGTGCTATCGTGTTCCATGCTGGCCTCCGTGCTGGAAATCGCCGGGTGTCGCCCTCGTGCACACCATGCGGCTCTGGCAGCGATGCTAACCCGCGTTTGATTCCCTCGGCAGGCCAGCCCTTGTCTCACGAAGTCATACTGACTAACCTGATGGGGCATCATTTGCCGACTACCGCTGAGCTCGAGCAAACAATCGTTACCGCCCGTGTTCACGGTCACTTAAGAGATCCACTGCGTCCGATAGTCATCCTCGCGTGCGGGTTGCGCGACAATCGATCGCTGTTGAGATGACGCAGTAAGGAGAAAAGCGTGGCTTTTCGGAAAAGCCTCCTATTGGTCAGTGAATTGAGAAAATGCCGACTGGACAGCGCCTCGCCGGACCTACAGGCCTGGCACAGGCGCTTTGCAGTCCGTTTCGACCAAATTTTGCGCGGGTCGACGATTTCCCTTTGTGAGCGCAAAGCCTCAAGTATTCGGGGGAACCGCCGAAAACAAATGCATGACAAAAAACAAGCACACCCGCGTTGCTGCCCGCGCATTGAGTGCTGCCCTTCATACGATGGACGCACTGTGTAACGCGAGGAGAGTTTCCGTCGACGAACTCACCGAAGTTGAGCGGGAGATATTCACTGACGTCGCGTTAATCGAAGCCTTCACCGAGCAGACACAATTAGCTGACATCTGGGCAGGGGACATCCTGAAATGACGGTCGGTGATCTGGCGTCCAGCCTCGAAGAGCGTTGGCGCCTTATCCAAGACAGGCGCCGGGCGAAATTAGGCGAGTAGCCCTCTCGCATGGGAACGTTGCCGTGCGATTGACAAAGATTTTCGAATAGTCTGGGGGCTGGATTAAGCTTTACGCTGACGGTGGACACATGGATATTGCTGTGTAGAAGGTACCCGCTGTCTCGTCGAACTACCCAACAGACCGGTGCTCCAATGATCGATAGCTTCAGTATTTAGCTCCTCCGCCCTCACTGCCGCCTGCGAAACGCGCTGGTGAAGCGTAGTCAAAGCGGCCGCGGATCACTTCAACAGACGGAGCCTTCCGTTCAGTCGGCCCGTCTTGCGCGTGGCTGGTGAACTTCTTTTCGCCACTAGATTAGAAGCAAAGGTTGCCATATCCAGGTGATGCGTGTATGTCTTGAACCCGTCTTTGGATCCGACGGTTCGTTAGATGGCGACAGCGAAGCACTTCAGGGTAATCTGTTTTGCATCGTCGACGTTGCGACCAAAAAAGGGTGACGAGTGAGTTCCATTCGGCGGTTAAAGTGCTGCACAACTTCGATTTTCAGTGGCATCGATCAGTGCCACGATGCCAAGTTGGCGGCGTCACAGCCTGTTGCCTTTGCGAGTAATCCTCACGCCAAATGACTCGGGCGCCCGCGTCGAGTACCGCCTAGTCGACTGCGTCATTGATTTGGCACCTGGCGGATTCGACGTGAAGGATCGTCATACTTCCACTTGATCGGCTTAGGATTTTTGTTGTGCTCGCGGATGTAGTGCATGAGTTTGCGATTCAGATCCTTTACTGAAGTGAAGATGCCCCGGGCGATCACATCACGTTGGATGCGCGAGAACCAGTTTTCCACTTGGTTAAGCCACGACGAGTAGGTCGGCGTGAAGTGCAGACGTACGTTGCGATGCGCGTTGAGGAAGGTGGCCACCCGCTCCGTCTTATGGCTACTCACGTTGTCACAGATGACATGGATTTCCCTGCGTTTGGGCTGGCTGGCCACGACGTCGATCAGGAAGGCCACAAACTGTTCGCTGGTGTGGCGCGGCGCTGTTTTGCCCAGCACCTCGCCGGTCGCAGTATTGAACGCCGCGAAGAGGCTGAGCGTGCCGTTGCGCTTGTACTCGAAGCCGTGACTCTCGGCGCGCCCCGGCGACAGCGGCAGCATCCGGTCCTTGCGGTCGAGTGCCTGAATCGCGGTCTTCTCGTCCACACAGAACACGGCTGCGTGCGCCGGCGGGTTCAGGTAAAGCCCGATCACGTCGGCTGCTTTGGCCTCGAAGTCCGGGTCGTTGGAGACCATGTGCCGCTCCAACTGCTGCGGCTTGACCCCATGCTTGCGCCAGATGCGCTGCACGGTCGAGACCGACACGTCGCCGAGCTCTGCCGCAAGCTTATAGCTGCTCCAGTGTGTCGAGCCGTCGGCGGGTTTGTGCTTGAGAGTGCGGTTGAGCACACGCGCCTCAAGTCTGGCTGGCGGCTGCTCGGGAGCGCGCCCGGGATGTCGGGCGTACATGCCAGACAGTCGCTCGCTAAGAAAGCGCCCCGACCAGCGCGCGATGAAGCGCGAGTCGCAACCCAGTGTGCGCATGATGCTGTCGCGCGATTCGCCGTCCTCGAGCATCAGGATCAACTTCGCGCGTCGTACGTCCGCCGCACGCACCGTTCGGCTGCGCGCCGCCGACAGCAGTTGCTCGCGTTCGGTATCGGTCAGATTCATTTTTCCCATGACCTGCATCTGAACACACCTGGGGTGCCAATTCAATGATGCATTGCACTAGTTACCGCCTCGTGGTGCTTCTGCGACGCGCTTCTGCCTTTTCTCGATACTTGATGCGGGAGGCGCATTATCAGCGCCAGTTCGACACGGCAATCAAGCACTTGGTCATGTAACCGACCAGCGTAATGAGAGGCGGTGAATACTGATGCGGGAGAGTGAAGTTAGAAGCTGCAAATGACCGGTTTCGAGTTCGCGCGAGCCCCTCTGTTCTCCCCTATTTTGACCCGATTCAACGCAACTCGCCCGCGATTCAGGGAGATGACCCGCGCCGGCCTAGCGATCGGTCAAGGTCATCAGGATGTCCGCGTACCAAGCGCTGTTGAGCCCCAGCGACTCGTCCAACTGCAGGTCTCTCGTGCCCATATCGATGGTCGATGAATGCACGCCCAGAAGCACCCACGGCAGATTGTTAGGCCCTTTCTCTCCCGGACCGGCGCTCATCACGACTGGCGCCCCGCTCGTACCGCGATGCGTCCGCGCGTCGGTAACAAAGCACCCCTTACCCTGAAACCGAAGGCCAAACGCCGAGGCCAACACGCCTTGCCTCACGACCGGAAGATGATGCAATGAGTCATGGAACCCCAGCGGAAAGCCGACGATCAATAGCGATGCCCCGATCCGTGTCACTTCCCTCGGCCGCGCTAAATTTTCCGGCCCGAAAGCGTAATAGCGCGCGCCTTGCGGTAAAGCGCTTCGGTCGATCTCGATGATGGCGACGTCGATCTCACCACCATCATCGGTCCCCTGACGCCAAACACTCTGCCCTGCTGAGTACAGCGGAACCGAAAACCATTCGGACGCGCCAAGGTTCGCGACGTCAACGTGAAGTTCGAACTCCAGTCGATCCGGGAAATGCTGGCTGGGTTCGTCGATCAGGACGTGGCGACTGGTCACGAGAAATAGTCGCTCGCCGCGCTTGAAGAAGAATCCGCTCGCATTTGTGAGCCGCTGCTGCTGCGCGAAGGTGCATACGCGTGTCGCGGTAAGGAGCAGTGGTTCGACCGCTTGCTGACTAAGCGGCTTATCAAGTCCGGCGAATTGACCGGCTGGTATCAGGCTGGCGATATGCTCAAGCAATGCGTCGTGCTCCGGGCCGCATGCGTCTGATGCGAGAAATTGCTCGACCGTGAGTTCCGAAGTCGTCCCACCCGAGGCAGCGTTCGACACATGCCGAACAACAGGAAGCCCACCCTCGTCGCGGCGAAGGAACCATGCGTCTCCGTTGGAACTTGAATAGAGTTGAAGCAAACGTTGGCTCATGCTAGTTCTCTGCCGAAAATGAAAGACTCATCGGGGTCGCCGCATCCTCATCTGAACGGCTGCTACGAACCCCAGTTCGAAGCCTTCGTCATCGTTGTGAGCGAATCCCGGTTACTCGGCGCGATGCCGACAAACAGCAAACGAAGTCGGGAAGCGACCTACGGACTAGATGGCGTTGTCATCGGATATATTCACGGCCGGCGGGTATGTACATGGCACCGCCGCAAGTTTCGGACACAGCGACGGCGGGATGGCTCTTTTTGCGGAAAGTGCCATTCGGCGGACAGGAGGAATAGCAGAGGCGGTGACACCAGACCCGTAGCGGACCGTGCAGGAGCACCGACCATGCTACGCGCTTTAGGGGCGTTGTACAGAAAAATCGTCGTCCCGCAGACAACGCCAGCCTAGACGTTTGCAATCTGGTGAAGATATCTAAGCGTCACACCTAACCGTCAGAATACTGTTCGCTTGAATTGAACGGTCCATATTGAAGTTTGGACACTGGACGAATCACTGGACATGTGCCGCGGGTCGAGCGTTTGACCTGAGGACAATGAATCCGCTGCGGTCTCGGAATTTGCGGGTATAGTAAAGCCTCATACCGAGGAGCACCCATGCCAGCAAGTCCCCCTCTCCTCTACAAAGGCTTCGAACTGCACCCCCTCGTTTTCGCCCGCGCGTCTGACCGCCTCGACAGACGTGCACGAAACGCCGAAGGCTACGACGTTGCGATTCGCATCTGTCGTCCTGACACATCGGGCGAGACCGGCGCAAGCCGCGTTTTTAAGCTGGAGCGGGAAGACGTCTTCGCGGACTTCGGTGTTGCTCGACGGGCTGCTCGTCAACTAGGTGAAGACGTCGTCGATGGAAAGGTGGGAGGCGCCTCGATCGCTGATATGTGAGTAACAGCGTGCTGTCTTTTACTCCTGTTACATCGAAACGACCTGGGATGCCGCTGAGCCGGGCACATGGCGCGATAGCCCTTAGCTTGTGGCCGATGGCCACCATTTACAAATCTCGTGACGTCGAGCGGACATCGAAGCAATTCCGAAAAGGCGCGGCTAGCGCTCCTCCGTGCTCAGTCGGTAACATCGAGTTCGCGCACAACCAGTGGACCGCGCAGCAGATGAAGTGCCGCGTGCATTATGTCGAGAGCTTCAATCCCGAGGAACTGGCCGCGCGGCTGCTCCAATACGGTCAGCGCGCCGACGGTCTCGTGTTCATGGCACTGGAGCATCCGGTCGTACGCGACGCCCTGAATACACTCGCAGATCAGGGTGTGCCTGCGATTACGCTGATTTCCGATTTATCGAATGCGCGCAGGCTTGCATATGTGGGCATCGACAATCGTTCCGCGGGGCGCACGGCGGGGCTTCTGCTCGGCCGTTTCATGGGGACCGCGTCCCGCGGGCAGGATCGCGATGCTGGGGGGCAGCCTCAACTATCGCGAGCGCGAGGAGCGCGAGATCGGCTTTCTGCATCTGATCGAATCGACCTTCCCGCAACTACGCGTGATCGGTCTGCGCGAAGGTCACGATGACGGCGAGCGCAACTATATGCAGACGCGTAAGCTGCTGCAGCAGCATCCCGATCTCGCGGGCATCTACAACAGCGGCGGCGGATCGGACGGCGTGGCCCGCGCGATCCTCGAGGCAAAGACGAAACAGAAGTCCTGTTCGTCGGTCATGGACTGACGCCCGACACGCGCGCGCTGCTCATCGACGGAACGATGGACGCGCTTATCACGCTAACGCCGCAGTCGATGGTCGGCAACAGCCTGAAGATATTCCACAACGTACGCAGGAAGCAGGATGCAATGGACGGGGTTCAGCCTGTGCGGTTCAGTATCGTGTTGCGAGATAATTTGCCTTGACGGCGTGAACAGAATGATTCTCGCAGGTATCGCCAGCATATGACGCAGCAAGCGATTTCGAGCAGTCTCGTAGGTGAAAGCGACGGGCTCGTGGCAAATGCGCGCTGGAGAAGGACATGTAATCACGAAATGGCCCGCTCTACGGCCTAGTGAAACCCGCATAACAACAATCATTGAGCCGAATTGCTTCCGATGTTCCTCGCCGTCGCGGAGGAACTGCACTTCTGGCATGCCGCCGCGCGCTGTTCATGACGCAGACGCCGCCCTCGCGGCCGATTTGGACACTCAAATAGGCGCTCGATGCCGTGCTCTTTGAGCGCAACAGCCGCAGCGAGGACGCCGTTTGCATCCTGCGACTTTCGACGAAGGCGGCGAAGCTGGGCGGCTAACGGTGGGCTTCGCGGCGGTATCTTGCTATCACCTCGTGCCGGGCCCTATCGCGGCGGTGTGCGATGCGGTGTCGGGCATTAGGCGATCCGATGGACTCGTACACTCGCGATGCGGACGGAAAGCTGAATCAAGCCGCCACCGACAGTTTCCTGCGCGCGGGATGAGATGCGGCAGCCGTTCGCCACCATCATAGGTGGCAACTTGCTTGGGTCGAATGAGGCATCCCTTGCGAGGCGGACCTTTCTCGGAAAGTTGGAAGATCTCGTCGAAGACTGCGGCGATCGCACCGCGCGGCCACTGCGGCGATCGCACCGCGCGGCCGCGAGTGATGTTCGATACGCCCCACGCGGTCGCGAAAGCCGGGCTCGACGTGTCATTTGAGCGCGCGTTCCTAGACCGCGCGCTTGTCGCTAAAGCGTTGTATTGGCTCTCGGCCGTGAGGCCCATCGTTGCGGCGAGATCGCTAACGGAGGTCGCTTCATAACCGTGCGACCGGAACTGCACAGTGGCCGCGTCAAGCGCGGCCTCCTCATCGAACCACGCGGACGCGGCATGCTGCAGGTCCTCTTCCTTACGCCGTCTTCGGGTAGTTGGACGGGAACAACGCACGCTTCGTCTCATCGTCGTTGACCGTCTTGAACGCATGCTTCTTATTCATGGCGCGCGCGCGTTCGACGGCGGGTCGCGCGTCGATCTTCGCGAACCAGCGCTTGAGTTCCGGATATGGCCCGAGCGGATCCTCACTCGACTTGAACACGCGCGATGCCCGATCGACCCAGCCCCACGCCGACATGTCCGCGATCGTAAAGCTATCGCCCACGATGTATTCGCGGCCATTGAGCCTGTCGTTCAACACTTGATAGTGACGATCCGCCTCTCGCCGATAACGATTCACCGCATAGTCGAGCCCTTCGGGCGCCGCGTACTGGAAGTGCACCGCCTGACCGGAATACGGTCCGAGCCCACTCGCTACGAACATCAGCCACGAAAGAAGCTGCGGGCGATCTTCCGGCGCGCCGGCAAACTGACCAGTTTTCTCTGCCAGATAAAGCAGGATCGCGGTGGAGTCGAACACAACAGCCGGCTTGCCGCCCGGCCCTTCCGTGTCCACGATGGCGGGCACCTTGCCGTTCGGGTTGATCGCACGGTACTCGGCCGTATGCTGCTCGCCCTTGCTGGTGTCCACCGGCTTCAGTTCATATGGCAGCCCGGATTCTTCGAGGAAGAGCGCGATCTTCGCGGGATTGGGCGTCGGGTGAAAGTAGAACTCGATCATGGGGATGCTCTCCGTGTCGTGGCCGATATCGCGTCATTTTAGATCGAACGATCTTTTATGCGCAGAAGCGGATCGGAAGGGCTACTAGTTCCGAGCAATGCTGGCGTGAGGAAGCACGACCGCCGTCGCGCTCGATCGAATGTTAGCCGGCGCACTCGCACAAGCCTCACCTCCTCAACCTTTGACATCGATCGACTTCGCGCTGCGCCGCTCCGACGGCGAGAGAATGGAGCACGTGAGAATCACCACGCCTGCGGAAAACGGCAGCGAGAGCCAGATCTTCACGACGGGCGATCTCGCGGGATTCGACGCGCGCGAGGACGCGACTGCCTACGCAGAGAGTTAGGCGCTTGAATGGTCACCTCAGCGAGGCTATTACGTATCAGGCCCGAAACAGCGCAACGACTCCAACTGGCGAGCACAGAATAGAAACTCCAGCTCGCGAAGCGCTCGATTGAGGCGACAAAGAAAAATCGACAAGACGCTCGACGAAACGGACGGATCGGCAACCGAGTCAGGAAAAGATCAGTCGGCGAAAACGAACACGGAAGGATCGAACTGATCGAGCAGGAACCCTCGACGAGCACACGACCCGCCAGGTTTTATTGGCCCGCCTGATCGACTGGCCAAGGGGGACGAGTCGCGGTCAATGCTTGTCCGGCAGCGGATACGCGATGACGGAATCGCCGAGCTTCGTCAGGAACGAGCCGTGGCCGCCCGCCGCGGTTAGCCCGTATTGCTTGCCGTTCGCTTCGTAAGTCATCTGGGTCGCCTGTCGGCCAGCGGGCAACCGCGCTTCCCACAGCTTTTCACCGGTGTCGGTGCTGAAGGGACAGGTAACGCGGCCCCGAGGCGAAAGGCACGGCGTGACGTCCGGCAGCGCAACGCCGTCGTCTAGCTGACGAAGACGATGTCGTGGTCGCACGAATCTCCGCACGAGAAATACGCGATGCGCCCGACCCGCAGATGCAGCAGCACTTGTTCGAGCCCGAAGACTTCGCTGCCATCACTCTGCCTACCGATTACAGTCGCACGAAACGCCTCGGTTCCCTCGCGCTTGATCGCCACGAGGCGACGAATCGCGCCCTGCCGAGTGGTGAAGTATTGATTCATGAACGTTCGCGTCGTTTTTGCTCACACGATCGTAGCGCGGCGTCCCTTAAGCTAATGTTATGCAGGACACACCTCAGTCCGACAGCGTTGGAAATAAACCTTCGCCACCATCAAACAACCATGACATTCAAGATCAAAGCAGCGGACCTCAAGCGCATGGAAGAGGGGCTCGATATCCTAAGCGCGCAGCGCGTCCGACTGGGAAACGCGGTGGGCGTGTTCAATGAAGCACTCGTCTCCGCCCGCGCGACGCTTCAGGCTGCGGTCGATGACTACAATCAGAAGGGCAGCGATGTGCGCGCGGATTTCGAGAATGTGTACCGGGCACTCGAAAAAGCCTACGTCGAGCGTTCGGACGACTGGAAAGACGGCGAAAAGGGCACGGCCGTGGAAGAATGGCTCGACACGCTCGAATCCTTCCCTGAGAACATCGTCGATGTATCGCTTGACGAGTTCATTGACGAACTTGAACTCGAAGATCTGGTCGGCGATGACCCGAGGGACGACTTCAACGACGTGGGCAGGGAACCGGGCGAAGCATGAAAAGCCGCCCGAAGAAAAATCGACAAGCGCGACGCCCAACCCAATCAAAGTTCGGCCGCCTTCGACCAAACCTGCTCACGCCCATGCTGATCGAGCGAGGACTTCAGTTTGAGACGTCGCTGCCATCCAGCCCCGCCTCAGCATCTGGCGCACAGCCGTGATTGATTGACAATGGACCCTGCGCACGGAATTCTTCCGTGTCAGCAAAGCAACGGCTGGCCAAGAGACCCACCATCACCTTGGCGTATTACTATGGGCCTTCGACATCCCACGGGCGACCGCATTGGAACCTTTGACATCACCGCATGGACTACGAGGGTTCGCGCACCTGATCGAGTCGTTGACGCAGAAGCATCAGGATCCTGCCAAAGGCCACGCCGTACCGAATTCAAGTGATCCGCTTGATACGAAGGATCCTCTGGTCTCGCAAGCGCTCGAGCAGGCAGAAGCAACGCTACCGGCGACATCGCCCCGCGTGTTTGTGTTTCCCTCCGACAAAAAATCCCCAGCGACCACTCGGAAGTAAAGCCGGTGGCGCGAACGGACCCGGTCATCGATGCTGCACTTTCCGTGTTGCCATGTAGGCGTCAAACAGGCCCACATGCAGCCGGCTGAGGTCTTCGCGTAAAGCCACCAGCTCGTGCTGGTCGCCTTCATGTTCACGACGCAAGATCTCCCCGAGCAAGGCCGTGGCACGCGACGCCGGCACATCTCGCTGCACGCGCGCCTCGCCCAGCCGACTCGCCAGCGCCGGCTTGACGATCATGAGCCAGGCCGGGCACCACGCATAGTCCTCATTTTCGCCTGTGCCAGGAAAGTCAGCATCGAAGCGCCGACGCAGCGCATCGAGCGAAGCGTCCCGAAGCCCGGCAATCAATGGGGCGAACCGTGACGGCGCCAGCCACGCCAATTCTGCAAACAGCGGCCACGCCGCATCGAGGCCGGCCGCTCGATAGCGCGCTTCGGTCATCCAGGCGAGTGGCGACGGGATGCGCCACCACGATTCGATCGTGTTGACGGCGTCAGTGGCCGCCGCCCAGTCCCCTGCGCGAAGCCATAGCGGCGCGGCGTGGCTTTCGGTGTGAGTCCCGCAGAACACCAGTGGTGCAGCGCGCTGGGCGAGCGAGCGCCAGCACGGTGTCGACCACGCATGAACGTCCTGTGTGGGCAGCACCCGTTGGGCGGCAGGCATCACATCCTCCTCGAGGTGTCGCCGGACCGCGGCCAGCTCCGCGTGGTCGGTCAGTGGAAGGCTGGAACCGTGCTCGAGTTCGCAAACAAGCACCGTCATCGCAGGCAGCGCGCTGTCGTCAGGGTATTCGCTGGCGAGCTGCGTCAGTGCGGCTCGCGCGTCCACCGCATGGCGACGCTGCAAGTGCTCCACGACGTCATTGCGCAGTACCACGTCGCGGCTGTCGGCAAATATATCGAGCTGTTGCATGCTTTGCTGCATCGTCGTCGCACTCAGGAATGTGTCGATGAAGAGCGATCAGGCTAATTCATTTCAACGCGTCGAGGAAGCGGTTGCCGGTGCTTTCGGCAGGCTTTTCATGGACCACCGTGTGCCAGGCGCGCCTCACAACAAGTACGCTACCGACGCGCATCCAGCATCGTGCCTCGACAACGGCCAGCACCACACCGACAAGCGTAGAGGCGCTTGAGCGCCGCCGTTCGGCGCCCTTCGATATCCAGCGCGTAATCGATGAAGACCTCTGCGCCTTCCTCAATCTTGCGTGTCGCCCGGATGAAGATCCGGTCGCCTTCCTGTTCGGCTTCACAGTTGGGCGCGCAACTATGATTAATCCAACGCGCGGAGTTTCCGCCTTGTGCGCCATCGATCATGCGTCCGTCGTCGAGCCCGAAAAAGAAAGTATGTCCGTCTTCAGCGGCCGACCGTTCATACCGGCGCTGTGCCTCTTTCGCCGAGATGATCTCGCCTTTGTACTCGAGGATCAGATCACCCACCGAGATGGTCGCTGCGGCGAACACACCACGACCATGAATGGGCGAGTGACGGACTGCAATGCGGCGCATAGTTAAGACTCTGGCGTGAGAAGGAACGAAAATATCTGCGCTGAGGTGACGACAGGCATCATCGCATCATCGCATCATCGCATGCCAGTCTGTCAAGAAATGTCCGCTCCACCTCGTCGCACGAAACTCAAACGCAAGCCGGCGCGCGGCACCCTGGTGCGCTATGAAGACCGGGTTGCGGAAGTTCTGGGCGAAGCCCGCGGACAACGCGTCATGATTCGCTCCATTCACCCGGACGGACAGGAGCGCCGCACCGCGGTGAAATGGGTGAACCTCATACCGCTCGAGACTCAGCTTTTCTGACTGACCGAGCGTGACCGTCGAACGGGTGATCCGACGGCAAACTGGCCACCTGCGGCCGTCGCGGGTCACCCGGTCGTCGTTGCGCTCACGCCTGGTTGACGGCGTCCTTAAAACTCTTCCCGGCGGTGAACTTTACCGTCTTGGCCGCTGCAATCTCGATCGTCTCACCGGTCTGCGGATTTCGACCGGTTCGCGCGGCGCGTTCGCCGGAACCGAACGATCCAAAGCCAATCAGCTGCACGGTATCGCCCGCGGCCACCGTTTTCGAAATCGTCTCAAACACCGCATTGATCGCCTCTTCGGCGGCGGTCTTGCTTGTACCCGACGCCGACGCAACCGCGTCGATCAGTTCCTGCTTGTTCATTGAATCCCCTCTCCATTGAAAACGAATGCGATCTTACCGAACCGCTACGAAAACATGCGACCGCCGCTGCTACGAGGCAGCATCGGTCGCATCCAGGTCGAACAGATCCGAGGTCGTGCTGTGGGCAGCGAGCAACTCGGGCAAGTGACCCTTTCGAACTTTGGCCAGCGTGTCCGGCGACAGCCAGGTTTCTTCCATCGCGTCGATGCCTTCCTCGATCATCCGCTGCAGGAAGAACGATTGCTTGCGCCCCGAGGCCTCTGCCAGCACGCGCAACCGCTGTTCGATGACCGGGTCGATGCGCACCGCCACAACCCTCAACTTGTTCTCTGCCGATCTTCTCACCTGTTCACTCCTTTTGACCGTCGGCGCGACTGGAGCGCCAACCGGTCATGGATGGCGCCATCCGGTCATTATCTATGTTCGAGCTTTCGCCCTCGCCGTTTTGCTAACGGCTGACTTTCGCGCGGCTCGCCTGACTGGGGAACTGGATTCTGCCGTGGGCGCGCGCCGCGGCGGAGGGCGCGAGGTTCCGCGCAGCGACTTCAACTGCGCTTGAAGTGACTTGTGGGCCGCTTCGAGCGCGGCGAGCTTGCCTTGCAGCACCCCGGTTTGATGCCGGGCATCGCCCTGCTGCTCCTGGAGCGCCTCGACGGTGCGACGATGTTCGGCCTCGCGCTTGTCGGCGCGCTTGGCCGCCTCGGCCAGTTCTTTCTGAACCTTGGCCGCCGCGCTGCGTTCGCGATCGATTTCCAGCAGGGCTCGCTTTTCCGTCGCGCGTAAGCGCTCCTCGGCCCGATGGGCCGTTTCCCGGAGTTTCTCCAGATCACGCGAAAACGTGTCGCGCACCTTCTCCAGCTCTCGCTCCCAGACAGCGGCCTGTTCGCCGAGACGCTTGATCTGCGCTTCAAGTGCCGTGCGCGTGGCGGCCTCCTCAGCCTGCTGCCGCTCGAGCTCCCGAATCTCGACCTGCGCAGCCAGCAGCGCGGCGGTGCGCTGTTCGAGCGCGGTCTCCGTGCGTCCGAGTTCATCGCGTGCCGCCACGACCTTTTGCTCCGCGTCGGCCCGCTGCGCCTCGACCTCCTCGCGCAGCGCCGTCAGTTCGGCCTGTGCCGACGTGCTCGCGCGCGTCCACAACGTGCCAATCAGCTCGCCGGCCGCCTCGCTGAGATCGGCCGGTAAGTCCGGATGCTCAATGCGCACCCGGCTCTTCTCGCGCAATTCCGCCCAGAACTCGCTGAGCACCGACGCCGGCGTGCTCATGGTGCCGCGGCGCACCAGGTTGTAGAGGCGATTGGCGGTCGGCGGCACGCCAAAGCGGAAGAACAGCAGCGCGCACACTTCGCGGTAGAGCTCGCGCGTCTTGGGAAATTCCGCTTTCAGGCGGTCGATGTCGGTCGCCAGGCGGGCTTCATCGGAGAGAACGTCGGACATGGACGTCGAAGGAGCAATCAGAGCACTCATAATACAACGTATTTCGCTTTAATCCTAACGCCACTTGGCAATGGATTTGACATTAATCCTATAATGTCTAGGACTGGTATATACGGATCTGTTGCGTTCGTGCGAGTGGATCGGCGCTTTCCGTCACAACATCATCATGTGATGTTGGTAGTTTTGGTCGTTGCGGTTCGCACGGACGATCTCTGTGTTTCTACAACTGAATGGCGCTACGGTTCCGCCGTCGCTTCGCGGTCCGATGCTGCTTGATGGCATTGGATTGCCACGGTATTGGGCTGCCGTCTGGTCGGCGATGTCGTCATCCAAACTGGCAGTGTCTACGCATACAAAGAAACTCCGATATCTGGAAAACCTTTACCAACATGCGGCTGGTCTCGGTGTTGGCCCGAATGCGCTGGACGATGCGCTTGGAACGCTGAACGACGAAGCGCTGGCTGACATTCTCGAGTCGTGGTTTGTTTCAATCCGCAATCAGCCTGTGGTAACAGGCGCCGACGAGAAGCGCTGGCAGACAGGTCTCGAATTCGTATTGTCCGTGGTCGCGTGGATCTCGAAGAGTGAGGCCAACGATGACCGGATGAGACGCATCGAGGCACGGCTGCACCGGCTTGCAGCTCTTTACAGTCAGCTTCATGTCCGCCGAGATAACTCCGTGGACACGGTGCGTTCGTTGCCTGCCAGCACCGTTGAAGCACTGTACCGCCTGCTTGACCCGGACTCCCACCACAATCCATTCACCCGTGCGCCGACGCGTTGGCGCATCTTCGTTGCCTTTGTGCTGATGCTGCATCAAGGACTTCGCCGAGGGGAAGCATTGCTCCTGCCGGCTGATGCAGTGAAAAGTGCGTATGACCGTGGGCAGCATCGGACGCGGTATTGGATCAACGTCGCGCAAAACCGATACGAAGATTCGGAGGTTGATCCTCGCTATTCGAAGCCCTCCATCAAGAACGTGCATTCGCTTCGGCAAATTCCTGTTAGCGAGCTGACAGCCCGTGTGGTCCAACGTTACGTGGAGAACTACCGCGGCCGCCCCTCTCACTCGTACTTGCTGAATTCACAGTTCGACACCCCCTTGTCGACGGAGACACTGACAAAAGCATTCGTGCTCGTATCCCGCAGCCTGCCGGATCATGTGCTCTCGGAGCTCAAAGACCGCACAGGCAAGGAAGCGATAACACCTCATGACTTGAGGCACACGAGTGCCGCGATGCGGTTGAATCAACTGCTTGAGCAGGGCGACCCCATGGACGAGGCGCTCCAGAAAATGCGAGTGTTCTTTGGCTGGTCCAGAACATCCTCGATGCCGTCCCGGTACGCACGCGCCGTGTTTGAGGACAGACTGGCCGGTGTCTGGAATGACGCCTTCGATGACCGGGTTGCACTGCTGCGCGCCTTACCGCTTCGGGGTTGATATGCGGCAACCGCACAGTCCAAGAAGCCCGCATCCGGATCCATCAGCTATCGGTGACAGTATCGATTGCGTCGTGGCAGCGTTGCCGGCCTTGCCGCCCGTTATCCGCTACCGCGACGAATTTGATGACACCCATTATTCAATTCGTCATCCGGAACGGATGATGGTGTTTGATCTGAAAATCTGTGGCCGGACGGTGAAAGTTGACTTCACACGGTACGAGGAAAAGCACGCTCTGCTGCTAAAGCACGTCTTCCTGTATCTCTTGGGCATGGATCTCGCCGTGTCCACGGCAACGGGTTATCTGATTTCGGCGGCGTACCTGACACGGGAAGACATCACCGGCATCGTGCGCGCAGGCCCCTGGAAAATCAGGTTCGTCTGGGCGGCATTGCGCGCGCGGGAGATGCCTCATTCGACGTACATCGCGGCAAAGTCACTGCTTCGGCTTCTGTGCTGCTACCGCCTCCAAGGCTGGTCTAACTCCTACAGCGCCTACATTACCGATGCTCTCCCCTTGCCGGCCCAAAATCCCTATGCTGGCGTCCACTCGGGAGATGTTTTTTTGAGCGCGGATGAGGAAGCTGCGATTGTGCGACACCTGGACGAAACCGTCACAGCCCTTACATCCGGCGCACAGGTTCCCCGCGAGGAAATCCGCGACACCGGCATGTTGCTGTGCGCCTACCAGTTCGCGATGCGCCCCATCCAGATTGCGATGCTGCGTATGCGAGACGTCCGCATCTGGTCCGACGCGCGGGACGGGTCGCCAACTGTGCACCTGACGTTCCACATGGCCAAGCAGCAAAGCAAAGCGAAGCGGCTACCTCTGACGCGCGGGGTCAAGCGTGAATGGGCGCCTCTGTTTGTTGTACTCGAAGAGTGGCGGCGATCAGACGGGACCCGTGATAACACTCACTTCTTTAATGTCCAGTCGAACTATGAGGCCGGCGCTCGCATCGCCGCGCTTGTTCGCCGGCTGATTAGCTCCCAATCCCGTGGTAGCGCAAACGATCTGCGGCATACCGCCGCCCAGCGCATGGTCGACGCTGGCGCGAGCCACGAAGAGCTCGCCGAGTTCATGGGGCACTCACTCGTGCCCTCCGGTCTAGTGTACTTCAGAACCTCAGCCTCTCACGCGGAACGCGTCAACCGCGCGCTCGGCGCTTCGGACATCTATCGGCGGGTGGCAAGGATCGCGCACGACCGCTTCATCTCCCCGGAAGAACTCGCCCAACTCAAGGGTGACCAACAGATCGCTGGCGTGCCTCACGGCATACCAATTGCAGGCATTGGCGGTTGCACGTCGGGACAGCTCGCGTGCCCCTATAATCCCATAACATCGTGCTACGGATGCAGGAAGTTCATGCCCCTGCATGACAAGGCGATCCACGAGAACGTGCTGGCCTCAATGCGCGAGGTGGTCGTGTTCTTCGTGCGGAGCTCCCGCGGGGAGACCCGGTCGCCAGCCTACCTCCAACTGCAGCGCACGATCGCCGAAATACAGACAGTCATTGACGAGTTGGAGGTCGACGACTGATGAACCCCCACTACGCCGCCTTCATCGAGCTCGGGAAAGCCCTCGCTCGACAAAAGGAGATAGCCTGGGAAATACCACTTGATGAGGCGGGTGCAGCACAAGACGGCGTCGGCTGGAACCTTACTGCCATTGCGGGCGATGTGCCGCCACCGCGCTTCTATTTGAAAGACCTGGGCCCTGATCGGAAGGCGTTGGCGATCGTCAACGCCGGGCGCGTCGAGGCCGGCGTGGCGCCATTGACACAAGGGCCGCTGACCGTCGCGTGGCAGAACTTAATCAAGTCTGCTGCGGTCGAGCAGCTTCTGTTGCGGCGAAATACCGCGCAATACGTCATGTCGTGCATCACGCGTCCGCTGCGGGTAATCGCGTCATGCGTGGAAAAGGAACCGTGGCAACTGACTGTCGATGATCTTCGTCTAGCGATACGCGTGGGCGCGGCGATCCAAGCCAAAGGACAGCTGGGCGATCTGGTGATCGGAGCGGTCAAGGTTGTACTCGACGTCCAACACATTTGTGATGCGGGTCCCTTATACACATCCCTCGCTTTGCCTCGCATGAAAATGACGACTGTGACCAGGGCGAGGCAGACGTGGTCAGAGGATGAGTTGCGTGCTGATCTCGAAGATCGCAAACGCAAAGAACGGTTACCCGCGCGGCGAGCGTTCTGGGAGCTAACTCGTATCGTAATGACCGAAAAGCCGCTCACGTTCATGGACGATCTGCGGTTCGCTGTCATCCGCACGATGATCGTAACCGGCATGCGCGCGGGCGAAGCCGCCCTATTGCCTGTTGACTGGAAGCGGGAGCGCAGCTACCTGGATGCGAAAGGACGGCCAGCCGGAGAGTCTGGGGGCATCTCGACGGCCTTGATGGTCCGCCACTTCGCCGAAAAGCAGCAGGATGACGAATCCGATAGCCGACTCCTCCATGAGGCAACGCAGCCGGTTCCAGACATGTTCCGGGCGACGCTGACGCAGACGCTTGAGCGCGTTGAGCGTTTGACCGAGCCATTGCGAGCGACGCTGAAACGGCAATGCGAAACAGGCCGCTTGCTACCGTGGTACGGGGTCAATGATCTCGTACCGTTCACGCACGCCTACGTGCGACTGACGGGCAACCCGTTCTGGCTGAACATTGAGCACAAGCCATTTATCGATCGCTATCGGGATGACTTCGATCCCGACGTGCTGACTGAAGTGCATCGACATCAGACAGAAAGACCCGAGCACAGTCCCGTCACGCTAGATATGGCGGTGTATCAGTTCGGTAAACGCATGCTCGAGAGGATGCGCACCGGGGAGACTGCGTTGCGGTTCCGGCAAGCGGACGGAAAGGTATTGGGAGTTCGGGATCGCATGGTCTGGCATAACACCTTTCTTCATGTTGGCGAGTTGGAGGATCATGTTCGCGCAACGAGCCAAACCAAGGTATCAGACACAACGCCGCTGCGGCTTGGTATCGGCGTCGTGCAGCCGTGGGAACTTCTGTTCGTTCAACCGAAGCGGTCTGTTGTAGAGGAGCGCAACGATGGTTTGTGCGACGTTGCCCGGATCATGTCGGTCGGTCGCCCTACCCCTCGCTTCGTCGGTCTCGCACTCGGTGACCAGCAGCAAATTCCGTCACTCTTCAAAAAATACGGACAGACGGACGCAGACCGGGCCTTGAAGATTGAGTCACACATGCTACGTCATCTTCAAAACACCGAGTTGTTCCGGCTGGGCGTGGCCGACACGATCATCTCGAAACGCTTCAACCGACGCAGCATTGCGCAGAGTCACGAGTATGACCATCGTAGCCTCATCGAAGATCTCGATCAGATCGCACTCCCGCAGGACATCGAGATCATGCTTGGCGAGAAGGCCAGTACCGTTGCACGGCTCATCAAGAGGGGCAAGGCTAGCGGCCCGATCGTCGATACGTTCAAGCGTATCGAGGCGACCGAGGGCGACGCCGCCGCGTATGAATACCTGCGCGCCGAAGCCGACGGATTCCATGCCACTCCGTACGGACATTGCCTGAATTCCTTTACGGTCGACCCGTGCCCCAAACATCTCGAATGCTTTGCGGATTGCCGCCACCTGTCGGCCACCGATCTGCCAGAGAACCGGCAGAACCTGATCCGGCTCGAGGCCAAGTTCAAGTCCGCCCTTGAAACCATCAAGGCCAGAGCATCGACCAGTATCGGCTGGCAGAACCAGCTTGAACACGCCGAGAAGCGGCTCGACGGCATTCAGAAACTTCTTGCAACACCGCCCGGCGAGCGCCCCTTCCCCGATGGCCCGGATCTCTCGGTGCCCCGGGAACGTGGAGTACTTGATGAGTAAGCCTGACGAGACAACATCGTCCAGCGACGACCAGATGCGCGAGATTCTCGAAACGCTGCTGGCGGATGACGAAAACATCACGGCGCGCGCCATTGCACGGCTACATCCGTCTATCAAGGCAGTATCGTCGATTACCCGCAGCGAGTCGCGCAGCAGGCTGCTTGCTCAATATCAACTGCGTCAGGCTGAGTACCGACAATGGCGCGCACGTGTCGCCAGACGGTCCGGCGCCGACACTGCGGCATCGCTTGCCGACAAAGATATACGGATTGCAGAACTCGAATCCATTGTGCAATTGCTGACCGCGTCGCACCTTGCCATGCTGCGCGCCGTCGGGGAACTGGGCGGCGTGAACAAGTGGGCGAAGTTCTATGAACATCACCGGGAGATCCGTGACAGGCTCGCGGACTTCGACGCGATGCCGGCTGCACCGGTCTCAGCCATCCCGCCAGAAGAAAGTCGGAAAAAGATCAAGCGATAGCGCTTAACGGATCTCCCGGTCACGAAATGGCCGGCGTCTGCGGCGGACACCTGCGTTCCTCCCGAAAGGAGCATCAGATGACCTATTGCAACTTCTTCCAGACCCTGTACGACGAGACACATCCGGTTGGCAACCTTGGCCGTGGCACCCATTACTCCGTGCTTCGGGCACCGGTCTGGCACGACGAGTTGCTAAATCGGATCGAACACTGTGCGTTTCTCGACTTCGCCGTCATTTGGGATGAAGACCACGATGATCGTGTGATTGACGCGGCCCTGGTGCTTTACATCAGAGGCCTGCTTCCCCCTGTGAGGTATATCGGTGAAAGAAAAGGAATCCTGACTGTGCTTCTGGCACCGGATGTTGTGCGAAACTGGGAAGCGGACCGGCTCGAACAGTATCGCGACGGAATCAGCGACGTCTGCCAGAGCCTTGAAGACCCGTGGTCAGCGCAGATTGATATAGTCGATGGTCAGAAACATTCGATCATCCACGCATCGCGCGAAAACATCACCGTCTATCTCACAAATATCGATGTGCTGTGGCGTCTCGGCGTCAACCTGAAGAAATAAATTAGCGAGCCGTTGCGTGAAGATGAGCGCAACACGCCGGGCGACAAGACCGTTATGGCAGAGAGATCCTGTTGCGTCGCTCCGCCGCGAGTAACGCAACAAAAATCGGCCGCAGCGGCGCGCAACAGGCAACCAAAAAAGATAGGCCATCCTGTGGATAACTTGGCCGCTTTGCCCCTTAAAATACAGCGAATCTGAAAAGCCAAACCAACGCAACAGCAAGCCATATCTACCAAGTTTGTCTATGTTAGCTAGCTAAAATGGCGAAAACAAATCAGGTGACCTTGATGCCCGCCCTCCCGTCGATATCACATGCACTTCAGCCTGCGCCGCTCGAAACGCTTGCCATCC
>NZ_FCOM02000070.1 GCF_001544695.2 Caballeronia arvi | reverse complement strand
CAGGCGCGGCAGCACCGGTTCCGTCGACGACGTCGCAAGCACGATGACGAGTTCCTCGCGGATATAGCGCAACAGCCGCCAGAGCGAGAAGCCGTGCAGCCGTGCGAGCGGACCGAGCACCAGCACGACGAACGCCGCGCACGCCGCGTAGAACGTCACTATCAGCATGCCCAGCGAGCCGATCGAGTGGATGCCGAACCGTCCGACCGTGAAGGCCATCGCACCGAATGCGCCGAGAGGCGCGAGCCGCATGATCATCGCGAGGATTCGGAACAGCACGTTCGCGACGCCGTTGATCAATTCCTCATAAAGCCGCTGGCCGAGAAGGTGGCCCCGCAAGTTGGCGATGATCTGAACGGAGAGCCAACTTCTGAATCGTTGGATGATGAGGCACTTCGTCCCTCCCTAGAGTTTGCGTAATTGCCTCAACCACAATCGGCAGCACGTGCCGCCATTACGACAGCGTATCGACGGCCGGAGCCGGAGGTGTTGGTGCGCGGGACGGCGGCAGCTCCGCCACCGGAGTGAGCGTCGGCTTTGGATCAGGTTTCGAGCGCGAAGCGACGAAGCAACCATGCTCCCGTTTTGATCCACGATGACCGAAAATCGCCGGATTGCGAAATGCATGCAAAACAAGATCTATTCATCGGGCTTTCGAAATGCGCTTCACATCGAGACGATGAAGTCGAGCGATTGACTCTTCAGTTCATCGGCCAGGAAGTCGACGAATGCGCGGGCCGCCAGACGGGTTGCTCGTCCCATCGGGAAATAGGCATGGACAGGCAGTTCCGCCATCCTCCATTCGGGCAGCAAATGCACGAGCGCCCCGCTCTCGATCTCCGCCCGGCACGCCCACGACGTCGTCGAGGCGACGCCCAGTCCTGACACGGCGGCGGCAAGCGCACCCGCCGTGTCATTGGTCGACACATGCGGCCGAACCTCTGCCAGCGCGACCTTTCCATCGCGTTCGAATCGCCATGACGACGCGTGCGCGCCAGCCGGCCCGCCCACCACGCGATGCCTCGCGAGATCCTCCGGCGTGTCAGGCACGCCGTGCTTCCGAAGGTAGCCAGGCGCCGCCACGACGACGCGATACATCTTCCCAATCAGCCTCGCCGTGCCCGATGAATCCGGCAGACTGCCCACCCGGATACCGACATCGACCGCTTCGCGAACCATGTCCTGCCATCGGTCGTCCAGCATGACCTCGACACGCAGCGACGGATGACGTTCAGTGAACGCGGACAGGCGCGGAAGCACGACTCGCGTGGCCATCGTCGATGGCATCGCGAGGCGCAGCACGCCACGCAGTTCGCCCGTTTCGCGCACGCTGTTCTCGGCGTCCTCGATGGCCGCGAGTATCGGCTCCATGCGCGCAAGAAATTCGAGGCCGGCTTCCGTCGGGACGACGGCGCGCGTGGTGCGCGTGAGCAGGCGGGCGCCGAGCGCCGCCTCCAGTTCGGCGACCATCCTGGAGACCTGGGACTGCGCCAGTCCGCTCTCGCGCGCCGCAGCCGAAAAGCTGCCCAGCCGCGCGACCCGGGTGTAGAGCCTGAACGTCAGGACATCCTTCACGCGTCCCCCTGGTCGAGCAATCCACGACCGCGCCCATGCTGATCGAGCATAAATGTTAGCCGAATTCACAGGCTACCGGGATAAGCCGCTTGCGATCAAATTAGCGACATGGCAACGCATCACCCACCGCCTGATCGGAACCTGTCAGGGCGTCTGTTCCGATCTCCCGATAGCCCTCGGCGAAGTCCGTCGGTTCAACATCGACGCAAGACTTCGCAAACCGGAGTAATTGATATGACCAAAGTTCTCGTCACCGGCGCGTCTGGCGATACCGGCCGTCCGACCGTCGAATGTCTGCTCGAAAAAGGTTTCGAAGTCCGCGCACTCGTTCGGAAAGACGACCATCGCGCACAGAAGCTGCGTGATCTGGGCGCCGAAGTCGTGCTGGGCGACATGATGAGCCTGCGCGACATCCGGCTCGCGATGGACGGCGTACAGCGCGCCTATTTCTGCTTTCCGCTTGCCGAAGGCCTTGTCGAAGCCGCCGTGATCTTCGCGCAGGCGGCGAAGGAACAGGACCTCGACCTGATCGTCAACATGTCGCACAAGCAGTCGCGTCCGGCGGCGCGCAGCAAGGCGACGCAGAATCACTGGCTCTCCGAGCAGATCTTCAACTGGTCCGGCGTGCCTTCCGTGCATCTGCGCGTGACGTTCTTCGCCGAATGGCTGCTGTATATCGCGCCGCAAATCCGCTACGGCCGTTACGTGATGCCCTACAACAAGGACAGCCGCTTCGCGCCGATCGCGGGCAGCGACATCGCGCGGATCATCGCGGGCATTGTCGCGAATGCGGCTCCGTATATCGGCCGCGCGCTCGCGCTGCACGGTCCCGTCGAGTACAGCCATGAGGAACTCGCCGCTGAAGTGGGCCGCGTGCTCGGCAAGGATCTTCCCTACGAACATGTCACCGTCTCCACGTTCCTCGAACTCTTCGGCCTGCAGGACGCCGTTGCGATGCGCCGGCATTTCGAAGCGGTCACGATCGACCAGCAGGAAGGTCTGCTCGCCGGAACGGACAGCACCGGAACGGAGATCATCGGCCGGCCGCTGACGACCGTCGAGCAATTCATTCGCGAGAATCTCCCGAAGTTCGTGCTCGAGTATCCGCTGACCCGGTCCGCCAACTGATCGGCAAGCGCCTCGGATTCAACGCTACGAATACTATTTATTTAGGAATCACGATCATGTCAAAGAAAGTTCTCATCACCGGCGCAACCGGAGATACTGGCCGCGCGGCAGTGCGCGAATCGATCGCGCTAGGTCTGTCCGTTCGGGCGCTCGTCCATCGAAGAGACGAACGGTCCGCCGCGCTCGAAGCGCTCGGCGCGGAAATCGTCACGGGCGACCTGCTCGAAATCGATACCCTTCGCGAAGCAATGCGCGGCATCGATGCCGCATACCTCGTGTATCCGGTCGCGCCGGGCCTGATCACCGCCACCGTCAATTTTGCGCAGGCCGCGAAGGAAACGGGCGTCGGGACGATCATCAATCTCTCGCAGCGCTCGGCTAATCGCGAGTCCGCCAGTCATTCGAGCCGCGACACGTTCATCGCCGAGGAGATTCTCAACTGGTCGGGTCTGCCTGTCATTCATCTGCGTCCGACCTATTTCCTCGAATGGCTGCTCTATCCGTGGCAATTGCCGTATCTGCAGCAAGGCGTTTTGCGCATGCCCGCCGGAAAAGCCCGGCATTCGCCGATCGCGGCGGACGATCAGGGCCGCGCGATCGCCGCGCTGCTGAAGAATCCGGAAGGCCACATCGGCACGACGATTCCACTCTCCGGCCCGGTCGAGATGGACCACGAGCAGATGGCCGCCGAGCTGTCGGAAGCGCTCGGCCGCAAGATCGTGTTTCAGGATCTGCCGATCGACGAGTATGGCGCGTCGCTCGACGCGATGGGCGTGCCGCCGTACATCGTCCAGCATCTGGGCGGCGCGATGGCCGACTACCAGAACGGCCGCATGTCCGGCGCCGACGACAACGTCGAGAAGCTGACCGGCCGCCGGCATCGCTCAAGGACTTGCTCAAGGAAGGCGACCGCCGCCTCGTTCCGCTGCCGCTCGATGTCACCGACCCGGATCAGGTTGCGGCCGCCGCTGCCATCGCAACGGACGTCACGCTGCTGATCAACAACGCGGGCTTCGCGGCATTCGAAGGCGCGATCTCCGCACCCGGCACCGACGACGCCCGGCACGAAATGGATGTGAACTACTTCGGCACGCTCGCAATGACGCGAGCCTTCGCGCCGGCGCTTGCGCGCACGCATGGCAGCGCCATGCTCAACATGCTGTCGATGCTCGCGCTGGTAAGCCTGCCGATGGCCGCGACGTACTCCGCGTCGAAGGCGGCGGCCCTGTCGCTCACGCGCAGCGTGCGTGCCGAGTTCGAGGCGCAAGGCACGCAGGTCGTCGGCGTGCTCGCGGTCCAGACGGAAACGGAAATGGGCGGGAAGCTGCCCGAGCCGCGCATGACGCCGCAAGAGGTCGTGAACGATGCGCTCGATGCAATCGAAGCCGGCATCAGTGACGAGATCGTCGCGGGCAGTCAGTCGCGCGGCGTGCATCAGGCGTTCATCGCCGATCCGAAAGGGCTGCAGGCGAAGATGTCCACGCGCCTGCCGCAACGCGGCTGAAGCCGTTCCCACATCAATCGATGGAGCCCATCATGAACTTCCACGAAACGTTGAATGAGCGAAACGCCGAATACGCGGCAAGCGGCTTTGCGCCGGACCTGAAGATGCTGCCCTCGCGCCGCACGATGATCGTCGGTTGCGTCGATCCGGCGCTGCTCGAAACGCTGGCTATCCTCGGAACGGTGTCGCGCGCGGCTACGCCGGGCAAACCGCGCCCACGCTTTACCTGGCGCCAAGCCAGACCGGCTTCGACAAATGCTGCGCGAAAAAGTCAGCCAGCACCGTGACCTTGGCCGGACGGGAGCGCGCCGAGGGCGTCACGAAATAGAGCCCGCCTCGTGTCAGGTGCCAGTCCGTCAGAATGACCTTCAGCCGCCCGTCTGACAGGTATTCACCCGCTATGAATTCGGGTAGCTCCGCGATCGCAAGCCCTTCGAGCAGCGTGGGTAGCAGCGCATCAGAATTCGTCACCCGGAGCGGACCAACGGGTGTAATTGGTTCCTCCTCGCCCGCGTCGTTCACGAATCGCCAGACGTCGCTGCGCGCGCGGTAGGCATAAGACAGACATGGTCTGTCAACGAGCTCGCGAGGATGCGTCGGACGCCCGTAGCGTTCCAGATATTTCGGTGAGGCGACGACAAGCTGGGATATGGGACACAGGCGCCTTGCCACGAGCGATGAGTCCGGCAACGCGGCAATCCTTAGCGCCGCGTCGAAGCCTTGCGCCACGATATCGATCGTTGCGTCGGACAAGTGCAAGTCAATTGACACCTCGGGATAAGCCTCAAAGAAGCCCGGCAAAAGCGGCGCGACCCAGCGCAGTCCAAAAGACATCGGTACGGCGAGACGCACGAGGCCACGAGGCTGAACTGACATCTCGCGCGCGGCGTTTTCGGCCTCCTCTGCTTGTCGGTAGATGTCTCCCGCTTTCTCGGCAATCGTCCCGCCGAACCCGGTGAGCGCCAGTGTCCGTGACGTTCGGTTGAAGAGTCTCGCACCGAGCCGCTCCTCCAGTCGCGCCACGCCACGCGAGACGGTGGCGACCGACACGCCCATCGCACGCGCAGCTGCGGCGAACGATCCCTCCTCCGCCACCTTGGCAAACATCGCCAACCCTTCAAAGTCCGGAAATTTGGTCATTTCATTTTTGCAATGATGATTTGCAGGCAATTCTATTTCGAAAAGATGCCTGCGTCGATATTCTCATCACATCGGTTCACGACTGACCACGTCAACGAACCATCCCAACCGAACGAACAGGAGAAACACCATGGCACGCAAGCTCGAAGGCAAGATCGCTCTCGTCACCGGCGCGACCAGCGGCATTGGCCTCGCGACGGCCAAGCGCTTCGCGGCAGAAGGTGCACACGTGTACATTACCGGTCGCCGTCAGGCCGAACTCGATGCAGCCGTCGCGGAAGTCGGTAACGCGACGGGCGTTCGCGTCGATTCGTCGAAGCTCGATCAACTGGACGCGCTGTACGAGCAAATTCGCAGCGAAAAGGGCCGGCTGGACGTGCTGTTCGCCAATGCAGGCGGCGGCTCGATGGTGCCGCTGGGCGACATCACCGAAGCGCATTACCACGACACCTTCGACCGTAATGTGAAGGGCACGCTGTTCACCGTGCAGAAGGCGCTGCCGCTGTTGTCAAAAGGCGCATCGGTGATTCTCGCCGGGTCGACCACGACCATCGAAGGCACGGCCGCCTTCAGCGTGTACTCGGCTTCCAAAGCCGCAATCCGCAACTTTGCGCGCAGCTGGATTCTCGATCTGAAGGACCGCGGCATTCGTGTCAACACCATCAGCCCCGGCGCGACCAAGACGCCCGGCCTGGTCGAGCTTGCAGGACCGGACGTCGCCCAGCAAGAGGGCCTTCTCGACTACCTCGCATCACGCATTCCGATGGGCCGCGTGGGTGACCCGAACGAAATCGCTGCCGCGGCGCTCTTTCTGGCATCGGACGACGCGAGCTTCGTGAACGGCGCCGAGTTGTTCGTCGACGGCGGTCAGGCGCAAGTCTAAGGTGCCGCTGTCGCTCCGCTGCAGTGGCAGTGCGCGGCCGCGCTGCCACAGTCGGAAATCAGAGACCGACATGATCGAACATCGCCCATTCGAGACGCCAGGTCGCGTCGAGCGCGACTGGCTTCAGGCGCGGTTGCATTTCCGCTTCGGCGACATCGGCGGCCCTGAGCACGCACCGGTCAGCCCGCTTTATATCTGGAATGACGACACATTCGCGCCGCATTCAGGCTTCGGCATGCGTGCACGCAAGAACGTCGAGATCGTCACCTTCGTGCGCGCGGGCGTCATCACGCACGAAGACAGCTTCGGCAACACAGCCCGCATCCAAGCGGGCAACGTCCAGGTGATGAGCGCCGGCCGCGTATTCGACATGCAGAGCGCAACGACGAAGAGCAGCCGATGCGGCTGTTTCAAATTTGGCTGACGCCTCGTACACACGATGGCGAACCCCGGTGGAAACAGCGGCGTTTCAATTTCGATCAAGCTAGCAATGGCTTCGTTATATTTGCGAGCGGCGCGTCCGCGGATGTCGACGCTGGAGCCTTGCACATAAACGCCGATGCTCGTCGTCTACATGCAAAGATGTGTAGCGGGGAAAGCCACGCCTATCGAATGGTGCAAGGTACGAGAATCTATCTCGTGCCGACAACCGGCCGTGTACGCGTGAACGATGTCTGTCTTGCTGCACGCGACGGCGCCGCAATTGTCGACGAAAACTCCCTGATGATCACTGCATCGACGAGACGTCCGTCGCGCTGTTCGAAACGTGTTCGGTACAGTAGCGCGCTGCGCCCTAATTGCAGACATTGCAGATCGTGGACGGAGCAGTTGCCTTCTCAAGCATGCTGATGATGACTTGCTTACGTGCGTTGGATCATCAGTGACTCGCTCGCCACAACGCTTTACTGTATCGGCTCACCATCGTGCTCGTCGACTTCCGTGGCTCGCAACCGTCCCAGAGTCACTGACCGAGGGTCACACGCGCCATTCCCAGCACGCGCACGCCATCGAGCGGCGTGACGGGATCGGGCGCGAAGGGCTCCGGGTCCGATTCGCCGATCTTCTCGATCTGGATCAGCGGCATCGAAGCCAGATGAACACGATACTGCGCCTCACCTCATCCAATAGCCGACGGCGGGTCTTGGAATGGACGAGCCTAAGTTGGCGTCCCACCGTGAGCGGGGCACGAAGGCGGAGATTCGCCCATCCGTTCGCGCTCAGACGAGACCAGCCGCCACTGCTTTGCTTGATCGTGCTTCACAGGTCAGCGCAGCTTCTAGCTCGCTCAGTGCGTTCCAGATATCGATCTAGCCCTCTCCCGATATCGCCCGCGATGCCGAAATCAACTGCTGGCGCATCCAACGATGCGCGGGCGACGCTGAGTGCCGTCGATGAAAATACGCTTTGAGGACGTATCGTGGAACATCGAACGGCGTCGGACGGAAAGCAAGCGTAACGGCAGCAGCAAGCTGTTGCACCAGGCCGCGAGGCAATGTGATCAGATGATCCGAATTCGCGACGATAAATGGAGCGGCCATCAAGCTCGGCAACTGCACGGAAACGTCCCGCTCCAGTCCCTTCCTCAGTAATGCTGCGTCGATGACACTACCTTCCGTGTTCCACGGCGTCACCACGACATGGCGCTCGGCAAGATACTGTTTCAATGAGAGCTTCTTCCCGATCCTCGGATGTCCTTGCCGGAACGCGACGACGTAATCGTCACTAAAGCAATCGAGCGACTCCAGTCCCGCTTGCGTATCCGCACCTTCATCAGAAAAGCCGAGGGCGAACTGAACTCGCCCGGATGCAAGCTCGTCAATCGATTCACGCTGCGTGGAATAGACCACTCGAACGCGAACATGAGACGAGCAACGTTCCAGCGCCGCAATAAGCGAAGGCAGCAACGCGAACGTCGTGAAATCGGTCGCGGCAAAAGTGAAGAGCTGATGGCTTGTCGACGGATCGAACGAGCCGACATCTTCCAGGGCTCCGGAAAGCGTTCGAAGTGCATCCTGAATCCCCGGCGCGAGTTGCTCGGCACGCGCAGTCGGCTGCATACCGTTGCCGTAGCGCACAAAAAGTTCGTCCGCAAGCGCATCGCGCAGACGCGACAGCGCGTGACTGCACGCCGATGAACTCAATGCGAGTTCATCGGCCGCCGCGACCACGCTTCGAAGTCGAAAGAGAGCGTCGAAGACGAGCAGAAGATTCAGGTCCAACCGTCTGAGTAGATCATGCATGATGTGCAGCACCGCCTGAAGATATTGCAGTACGTGCAATTATCAACGGTTTTATCATTCCGTCTCCCGTTCCTCCTGAACCATTACGCAGATGAGCACGCCGACTTTCCGTCAGGCAACCACTTCGGACGCCGACCGTTGTTTTGAAATAGAAACATCCGCATACGAAGGCGATGAAGCCGCAACGCGCGAAAAAATCGCCACGCGAATCAGACAGTATCCGGAAGGCTTTCTCATCATGGAACTGGATGGCCGCATCGCCGGCTTCATCAATAGCGGATGCGCCTATAACGTAATCATGTCCGATGAGGCGTTCAAGGAACTCATCGGCCATGATCCCGCCGCGCCGAACGTCGTGATCATGTCCGTGGTGATCGACCCGGCGCTCCAGGGGCGTGGCTACGCGTTGTCGATGATGCGAACCTTCGTCTCGCGGATGGCTGCGATGAGAAAGCAAACCATTCACCTCATGTGCAAGGAACGTCACATCGCGCTCTATGAAAAACTCGGCTATCGCTACGTGAGACCGTCGACCTCCGATCATGGCGGCATGGCATGGCACGAGATGGACATGACGCTTTGAGCGCCCGTTCGCACGGCGACGTCTGACGACAACCGGGGCGCTCGAGCGCCCTGGCTTTCCTTCAGACTCCGCCCGATTCCGACGGGACGCTCACGCGCCGGCTACATCACCGCGAGCGCAGGATCGCAGATGCGGCGATGAAGGCCGCGCTGATCCGACGTTGCACGAATATCGACACATCCCCCCGCGATAGCAGCAATGCGCCGCGAAAATTCTCTTCGACCATCGGTCCGAGCACGAAGCCGAGCAGAATGGGCGCGACAGCGCACCGGGCACGCCGAACGCCAGCACTTCCCATACGTGAAAGAGGCTGTTCTGCGTACTGAACACCCCAACTGCGATGAAGAACATTGCGCACGGGAACATGAAGCGATACAGCATGCGCAGCATCTTGACCCACACGCCGATCGAGTCCCCAAAGGATATCCGGATGCTCGCCGATGAGTCGCGGCCCCGGCGTGATGCCCTGCACCGGCAGCGCGCTACACCGCTTGTCCCCACCGCGGAACAGTCCACGGCAGATGGCATAGTCAAATGCCACATTCTTAGTACTTTTTGATGGGACACGATTCTTCCACGAGCATCGATCATGCCGCAATCAGCGGAGTCTATTCCGTGCTGGCTGCATTGACGAAAGGCGGCCTGAACGCCGCGACGAAATCCTTGGCGATCGAATACGCAAAAAAGGGGATCCGGGTAAATGCCGTTGCGCCGGGGATCATAAAAACGCCAATGCACGCTTCAGAAGATCATGAAGCACTCGGCGCTTTCCATCCGCTCGGTCGCATGGGTGAAACAAGCGACATTGCGGAAGCGATCCTGTTTCTCGATTCCGCATCGTTCGTCACTGGAGAGGTTCTGCACGTCGACGGCGGTCAAAGCGCTGGGCGATAGGACGCAGCTGCACCGCCGTTCCCGCCGTTCCCGCCGTTCCCAATGGCGGCCCGATTCCGTCCAGAAAATACTGGATCGTTGGCCGACCTGCAGGCGGGATCGCCTCGCAGGCCATGGCCCAGCTTAAATTGGCAACACCATTCACCGCGCCAACCTAAACGCGCATCCAATACTCATCCGGAATGGCGGCATCCGCCTCCGACATAAACGGATTATCAAGCCGGATCACTCGCCTGCTCGAAGGCTTCGTGCGTTTCAACGCATTCTGAATATACGGATGCGTATCGAATAGCTTCAGATAAGACCCATCACGCCAGGCACTCGTAAATCCGCGCGCGATCGTCGCCGCCAGTTCACCGTGATTCGGTGACACATAAAACAAAAAGTCCGAGCGATACGCAAGCAGCAAGCTTTGCTCCACCGCAAGCCTCGACTGTGTCGCGCCGCGCGCTTCCCATTCCGGATAGGCCTCCACGACACCGCGCGGAAAGTAATCGACCCGCCGGCCTTCGAGCATCTTGAAGATCGTCTCGTAGGTCGAAGGCGTCTGCACCGGCAAGCCGGCGTTGCGCATGATCTCGGCATCGACCCATCCGAGCCCCTGCACGGCGGTCATCGAACGTAGATCGTCGAGCGTCTGGACGCGGTCGAAATCGGCCTGCCGGTCCTCGCGGATCAGGAACACGCGATAGCCGATCAACCCGCGATGAATCGGAATATGCACGACGTTCAGACCGCGCTCGGCTTGCGCGTCCATGCTCGTCCAGTGGAGATTGATCGTCTTGCCGGTCGCGAGTTCGGCCAATGCGCGGCCGCGCTCCATCACCACCTCCAATTGGCGCGCCGTGTAGGTGGCATTCGCCGCCTTCATCGCGAGATCCAGGGTGGCCAGCGCGAACGCGGTATGCACTTCCCTGCCCGGACGGATCTGCGGGTAGACGATGTCGAAATGCCGTGCGGGGGTGGCCCTCGCGCCAAGTGCCGCGCTGGCGGCGGTCGCTGCGAGAAGAAAGCGCCTGCGATGCATAGTGAACAGTGGCCGGGACGAAATCAGGCAAGCGCCCGCACCAGAAGCGAGCGTGACCAAATCGTGTCACAAGCCTGTCGCCGCCCAAAATCCGGGCAAACCCGCTGACAAATCGCCCACCGGAAAATTACGTCGCGCTCACGTCGGCGGTCATTCGATGACCAGTCCATGCCGGATCGCGTAGCGGATCACTTCGGCATTGTTGGACAGTCCGAGTTTCTGCATGAGCCGCATCTTGTGCGTGCTGATCGTCTTCGCGCTGAGCGAGCACGTGTCGGCGATTTCGTTGATGCTCTTGCCCGACGCCAGCATCTGAAGCACCTGAAACTCACGATCCGACAGCAGTTCGTGCGGCGGCACATCGCCGCGCTGTGTTTCGAAGACCAGCGCGTCGACCAGCTTAGGATCGATGAAGCGCCCGCCATCCACGAGCTTGCGTATCGCGGCGATCAGCACATCGGGGTCGCTGTCCTTGGTGAGATAACCCGTTGCGCCCGCCCGCAGCGCGCGCGACGCCACCTGCGCCTCGTCGTGGATGCTCAGCACGAGCACGGGCAACGACGGCTGCTCGGCGCGCACGCGGCGAATCAGATCGATGCCGCTGATGCCGGGCATCGTCATGTCGAGCAAGAGCAGATCGACGGCGCACTGGCGCAGCTTGTCGATGACTTCGGCACCGTGTGCCGCCTCGGCCGCGACGACGATATCGCTCGTCGTCGCGATGATCTGCTTGAGTCCGCCACGGACGATCGCGTGATCGTCGGCAATGAGTATCCTGATCATGTCGGCAGCGCCCCAGAAAGCGGAAGATGGATCGACACCGTGGTGCCCGCCCCCGGTGCGCTATCGATCGTAAGCGAGCCGCCCATCAGACGCGCACGTTCGTTCATGCCGAGCAATCCGTACGAGAACTTGCGATGCGCCGCCTGCGGCTCGAAACCGCGGCCATTGTCGCGCACCCGCAATTCGAGCTTGGCGGCCGTCGAGATCAGCCTGACTTCGACGCGCGTCGCGTGCGCATGTCGCGCGACGTTGGTGAGCGAAGCCTGAACGATGCGAAACGCCGCCGTCGCATACGCATCGGACAGCACGGGCTCGCAGCCTTCGATACGCAGCGTGCACGCAATCGCGTTACGCCGGATGAAATCTTCGACGAGCCATTCCAGCGCCGACACGATGCCGAAGTTCAGCGCCGCCGGCCGCAAATGGCTCGCGACATTGCGCACCATCCAGATCGTTCCTTCGACCAGTTCGCGCATGTCGTCGGTTTTTTTCGCGGCTTCGGGATCGTTCGCGAGACGCATCTTCAGCAAGGAAACATCCATCTTGAGCGCGGTCAGCAACTGGCCCAGTTCGTCATGAATTTCCATCGCGATACGCTTTCTTTCCTCTTCGCGAATGCCTTCCATATACGCGGACAGCTCGCGCTGCTGCTCGCGCGATTCGACGAGTTCCTGCTCCATCTGCTTGCGAAGGGTGATGTCGCTCAAGCCGACGTAGATCGCCGGAGCATCGTCGTAAGTCGCCACGCGCGCCGTCGCGATGGCCCAGAAGTGCCGGCCATCCGGACGCTTGAACTGAACCTCGGTGTTGCTGAAGCTGCCCTCGGTGCGCAAGTGTTCGATCAGACGCTCGCGCTCTCGCGGATCGACATAGAGATCCGCGAGCGTCGCGAGGTTTCCCTCGACGATCCCGAAAAGCTCGCGCAAAGGTTCGTTCGTATAAAAAATGCGGCCCTCCGGCATCGACGTGATGCACAAAGGCACCGGGCTCGTCTCGACGATCGCGCGAAAGCGTGCCTCGCTCGCCTGCAAGCGCGCATCCACACGCCGGCTTTTGTGGATCTGAGCCTTCAGGTCCGCATTGGCATGCGCGAGTTCGCGGGTCCGCAATTCGACGCGCCGTTCGAGATCGTCGCGGGCCAGGGAAAGCTCGATCTCGGCCTGCTTGCGCACGGCCACTTCGAGCAGCAGTTGCTGGTTCCGTGCGAGCAGTTGCTTGTGCATCGCGCGGAGTTCGAGATGGACGCCGACGCGCGCGAGCATCTCGTCCACGCGCAGCGGCTTGGTCACATAGTCGACGCCGCCCGCGAGAAAGCCCTCGACGCGGTCGTTATCGCCCGTGAGCGAAGTCATGAAGATGACGGAAATCTCGCGCGTGTGCGCGTCGCGTTTCAAACGGCGGCAGGTCTCGAAACCGTCGATGCCGGGCATCTTCACGTCGAGCAGGATCAGGTCCGGCTGCGTGAGCGCCGCGCGTTGCAGTGCTTCCACGCCGTCGAGCGCCACCAGCACGCGGATGCCGCGCGCCTCCAGACTGTCGACGACGACGCCGAGATTCGCAGGCGTGTCATCGACGATAAGGACAGTCCCGTTGCTGGAGACGCCTGCGCCGGATTTGCTCATGTCGCGCTGTTTCGTTCGAGATATTGCTCGACCAGTTTCAGGATCGCCTTCGACTGATAGCCGCGCGCGAGTCGATGCAAACGCGCGGCGAAGGCGGCATGCGCGGGACCGGCGGCGGCGGTTCGTTCCGCCCATCGAGCGATGCCGCCCATGTTGCCGTCGAGCGCGAGTTCGTGCAGCTCGCCGAGCTGCGCGGGAGAGAGCGATATCGACTCCGCATCGGGCGTGGCGCAGGTGCCGTCCGCGCTCGCATGAACCCATGTCAGCCCGAGCAATCGGGCGATGCGCGCGAGCAGCAGATCGAAATCCACCGGCTTGGTGATGAAGGCGCTCGCACCGGCTTCGAGGCATGTCGCGCCTTCGGGACCGAACGGCGTCGCCGATGTCGCGATGATCGGCAGGTGCGCGAATTCAGACACCGCGCGCAGACGGCGAATCACGTCGAGGCCGTCGATCTCCGGCATCACGATGTCGGTCAGCACGAGATCGGGACGTCGCTCATGCGCGAGCGCGATGCCTTCACGGCCGCTATCGGCCTCGATGACGTGAAAGCCGATGCGCGTCAGCAAGTCGACGACGACGCCGCGATTCACCTGCACGTCGTCGATCACGAGCACGGTGCGGCGCTCTCCTTCGTAACCGGTGATGCTCGCCACGGGCAGTGCCGCGCGCGCCGGCAGCCTGTCGACATGCGCCGGCGGCAGTTCGAACCAGAACACACTGCCCCGCCCCAGTTCGCTTTCGACATGGACATCGCCGCACATCGCGCGCACGAATTGCCGGGTGATCGCAAGGCCCAGGCCCGTGCCGCCCGCGCGGCGTTGCGCGCCGCTCGCCTGTTCGAACGGCATGAAGATTGTCTCGTGATCGCCGGGGTGAATGCCGATGCCCGTGTCGTGCACTTCGAAGCGCGCCGCGCCGCTCGCGCCGCGCCCGATGAGCAGGCGCACGCTGCCCGCATCGGTGAACTTCACGGCGTTCGACAGCAAGTTGAGCAGCACCTGCCGCAAGCGGCGTTCGTCGGCGCGAACGCCCGCGGGCGCATCGGCGGCGACGCTGCATTCGAACGTCAACTGATGGCGCTCGATCTTCACCGCGATGATCTCGCGGATCGTATCGACGAAGCCCGCGAGCGCCACATCGCAGATCTCGACGCGCAGCTTGCCGGCCTCGACCTTGGCGAAGTCGAGCGTATCCTCGATCAGCGTCAGCAGATGTTCGCCGCTTTGCTGAATGACGCTCACGCCGTCGCGCTGCCGAACGCCGAGCGTCGGGTCGCGCGCGAGTATCTGCGCATAGCCGAGAATGCCGTTGAGCGGCGTGCGCAGCTCGTGACTCAGATTCGCGAGGAACTCCCCTTTGGCGCGATTGGCGGCTTCGGCCAGACGTCTCGCCTCGCGTTCGAGCGTCGCTTCCCGTTCGTCGAGATAAGCGCGATGCAGCCGCGTGCCCATCGCGTTGAACGCCGATACGACGCGATCCAGTTCGTCGGGTTCGCGCGGCGGATTTCGCCGGAGCACGAGCGGTCCCGGCGGCTCGTGAAAGTCGTAATCGCTGACACTGCGCGCGATCGCCTGCAAATGCCTCGTCACGAGCCGCGAAAAGATGAAGAACGTGAAGAGCGCGACTAAAAAAGTATTGGCCGCCTGACTGATGAGAATGACGAGCGCGGTACGCACGATATCGCGATACAGACTCGTGAGCGTCGCCTCGACGTAGAGCGTGCCGATGCGCTCCAGCTTGCCCTTGACGCGGTATTCAATCGGAAATTCGCGTGCGATGACAAGGCGCGGCTGACGCTTGCCCACGGTCACGGCCAGCGCTGCCGGCGAAGCCGGCATGGCGCGGACTTCGGCCGCGCGAATGTCTTCGAGACGCAGCATGCCTTCAAGTTCCAGCCGCAGTTGCGGTTCATCGAGCCGCCATAGCGCTTCGCCCAGACTGTCGCGATTGCTTCGGTCGATATCGACGAGGCGGTTTTCGATCTGCGTGATGCCGCGCTCGTAGTCGCGATACAAATGCAGAGCCGTCAGGACGAGCGTCACGGCACAGCTAAAGGCGAGCACTGCCGCGAGCAAGCGCAGCATCAGGCTGCGCCGCACGTAGATGAGCCCCTTCCACCATGCATCGAGCTTGCCGAGAATCATGTCGTGTCCGAGTGCGGCCGCCTGGATGTCCCCTATTCTGCACTCGGCGCCGAAGCCAGGTCTAGCGCACGATCATCCTCGACTCGACACCCCGACGCTCATGCGAATGCACATCATCGACGAGTTCACGCGACATCGCAGTCAGCGCTGCCTGCTAAAAGGCGGTGCGACAAACTGATTCGACTGTCAGGCTTTCCTGACAGGGTTTTCACGCACGCCTCCTTTGCCGGCGAAGCGAACGCAAGGCATGCATCTGCTCAAGCTCGGACGGATAAGGAAATCCTGATGCACCAAATCAGCAAATCCTGAAAATACGTTCCGGTACGCCTGATTGGATCGCGGCCGCGTTGCACATAGCATCGGTTTATCGAACGTCGCGGGAGTGACGATGGCAACAGGCGAGACATCACTGCGCGTTCAGGTTGAAAGACTGGTGGGCGAAACGCGCGACGAGCGCATGCGCGTGCGCTTCATCGCACGCTCCCGCAAAGGCGCCACGCGCCGCGTGTGCATGCAGATCGACTGGACGGGCGGCGCGTTGTCGGTATTCTTCTTTCGCCACGCTGACGGTTCCTGGTATCTGTTCCCGCCGGACCAGCGCGCCGCACGATTGCGAAACGTCCGCGCGGCGGTTTGATCGTTGCACGAAACAAGGAGGTATTCATGTTCGACGATGCAACGAATGCGCTACCGCCGTATGTGAACGATCTGCGCGCCTGGCTCGACGAGTGGTACGACCATGCGTGCCGCTTCGGGATGGTGCAGCCGCCGTTCACGCTCGACGAGACGATTGCGGATCGTCTCGAAGGCTATTTTCAGGCGGGTCTCACGCCTGCGGAAGGCGCGATCGCTTTCTTCGGCACCGTGCATTGAGCAGCACACAGGAACGATCTCTCAGGTCCCCCCTCGGGACTTTTGCGCCGACGTCACAGTCGGCGCTTTTTTTTCCGAGTCCGCATCGGAACTTGTGCCGTATGCCGATGCCGCCCTGGCCGGCAAGGGAAAACCCGTGGCGACGCGATATTGGGATTGGTCACCTGTTGCGCGAGCGGCTTGCTCGCGAACGGGCTGTCGAAGTCGTTGTCCATGACGTGCCACGCTGGTTGTCGGTTGCTTCGACTTCAGGCGTGGCGAGTTGGATGAGAGTGAGGACGATGTTCCCGCTCACCCCTTCGTCGCCCCGAACGTCAATCCCGCGACGAAGTGCTTCTGCATCGCGAAGAATATCGCCACCGACGGCAGCGCGGCGAGAATCGAACCCGCCGACACGAGATTCCACGCCGTCGTCCATTGCCCCTTCAGGGCCGCGACACCGACCGTGATCGGCGCGGCATCGTCGCCCTGAGTCAGACACAGCGCCCAGAAATAGTCGTTCCAGACGAATGTGAAAACGAGCACCGTGAGCGCCGCGAGCGCCGGCCGAATCAGCGGCAGCACGATGCGCGTGAACACCGTCCATTCGCTCGCGCCTTCGATGCGCGCCGCCTCGATCAGTTCGAACGGCAACTGGCTGATGAAATTGCGCAGAAACAGCGTGCAAAATCCCGTCTGAAACGACAGATGAAACAGGATCAGCGCGCCCACCGTATTGAACAATCCGAGGCTCAGCGAGAGATCGCGCACCGGAATCATCAGAATCTGGATAGGCACGAAATTGCCCGCGACGAACGTGGCAAACAGCGCCGTGTTGCCGGGAAAGCGATAGATCGCGAGCGCGAAGCCCGCCATCGCCGCGAGCGCGATCGCGCCGAGCACCGCCGGCACGGTAATGAGCACGCTGTTCATGAAGTAATGCAGCATCGGCGAGGCGGTGAGCGCCTCGCGATAGTTGGCCACCAGCGAGATGTGCTGCGGCCAGCCCCAATAGTTGCCGAGACTGAGTTCCTCGCTCGAACGCACCGACGTGATCAGCACGGCGATCATCGGCAATAGCCAGATCAGAAGCGCAATGGGAAGCGAGAGTTTGTAGAGACGCCGGTTGAGCGGCTTCCACTTCTGCACGGGCATCGGATACATGCTCGCTCCTTAGATTTCGTTACGCAGCATGCGCCGCAAGTGATAGACGATGTACACGAGCATGATCGCGAACAGCACCACCGCGATCGACGCCGAATAACCGATCCGGTAATACTTGATGGCCTGGTCGTACATGTAATACGCGAGCACCGTCGAGCTTTCGAAGGGACCGCCGCCCGTCATCACCGAGATCAGATCGAAGCTGCGCAGCGCGCCGATCACGGTCACGACGATCGCCATGAAGGTCACCGGACGCAATTGCGGCAGCACGACATGCCAGAGCATCGTCCAGCCCTTCGCGCCTTCCATGCGCGCCGCTTCCAGTTGCTCGCTGTTGAGCGCCGTCAGGCCGGTCAGATACAGAATCATGCAGTAGGCGGTTTGCGGCCACAGCGCCGCGAAGACGATGCCGAACGTCGCATAGCGCGCGTCGCCGAGCACCGGCACGCCGTGTCCGAGTATCACCGCCAGCAGACCGAAGGTCGGATCGTAGAACCACGAGAAGATCAGCCCCACGACCACGCCCGACAGCACGAACGGCGCAAAAAACAGCGACTTGACGATGCGTATGCCCGCCACCGCCTGATTCAGATAGAGCGCGACGGCGAGACCCATCGGCGGCGCAAGAAGAAACAGCGCGAGCCAGATGACGTTGTTCTTCAGCGCGGTATAGAAGGTCGGCGCCTGAAACAGTTCGATGAAGTTGTCCAGGCCGACGAAGGTCTGTTCCGTCATGCCGTCCCAGTTGTAGAAGCTGAGCCGGATCGACGAAAGAATCGGCCAGATGACGTAGACGGCGACCATGACGCACGCGGGCGCGAGAAACAGCAGCGCTGCCTTGCGTTGCCTGCGCGCCGTCGGCGACGGTCCGCGCCGCTTCGTGCGCGAATGTGGCGAACGCGGCGAATGCGACGCATCCGGCTCGCGCGGCTGTGCGTTGACGTCCTGACGTGTGGCGGAATGCGGCACGACGGCTCTCCTTTCTTCGCTGCGGCGGCGCGCGGTATCGAGCCGCCGCGCGCCTTGCCCTCGACCTTACTTCTTGTAGATGCGCTTGCGCGTCTGTTCGAGCTGCGCCAGGATGCTGTCGAGCTTCGAAGGATCGGACACGAACTGCTGCATGCCCTTCATGCCTTCGTCGGCCATTTCCTTGGTCATGTCGCGATCATAGAACTGCGCGATGCCGCCCTTCGTGTTCGACAGAATCTGGAAGCCGATCTTCGAAATGGGATCGTCCGGCTCCGGCGACTTGCTGTTCGCCGAGAGCGAGCCCAGTCCTTGCGCGAGCTTCGCGCCCATTTCCGGCGTTTCCACGAAGGCGAGAAACGCGTGGGCATCGGCCTTGTTCTTGGCCTTCGCCGGAATGTGCAGCGATTCCACCGGACCGTCTTCGGCGGTCGGCACCTTCGGGTCGATGATCGGGAACTGGAAGTAGCCCATCTCCGGCTTCACGTTCGCTGGGAAGCCGCCCGTGATGAACGTGCCCATCAGCATCATCGCGGCCTTGCCCTGGAACAGGAACGGCTGCGCGGCATCGAGATCGTAGGACAGCGAGTTGTCGATGAAATCCTTATCGTCGAGCAACTGCTTCCACGCCAGATAAACCTTCTTCACGCGCGGATCGGTATAGGGCACGTTGCCCGCCATCAACTGCTGATGAAACGCGTTGCCGTTCAGACGCAGATCGAGATAATCGAACCAGCCGGCAAGCGTCCACGCATCGCGCCCGCCGACGGCGAACGGCGTAACGCCCGCTGCTTTCAGCTTCTTGCACGCGTCCATCAACTGGTCCCAGGTCTTCGGCTCTTCGGTGATGCCGGCCTTCTGGAACAGGTCCTTGCGATAGAAGAGACCCCACGAGTAATACACCGTGGGCGCGGCATACTGCTTGCCGTTGTAGGTCGACGATTCCTTGGTCGATGCATACATGCCGTCCCAGCCGTTCTTCTTCCAGTCGCCGCTCAGGTCCTCGAACAGGCCGCGCCGCGCGTAGTACGCCATGCGCTCGCCGTTGTGCCAGTTGACGATATCGGGCGCGACCGTCGACAGCCAGCCGGGCAGTTGCACCTTGTAGGCTTCCTCGTCGATGAACGACACTTTCACGTCGACGTCGGGATGCGCTTTCTTGAAGGCGTCGACGACTTCCTGCCATACCGCGCGCTGACTCGCGCCCTTGAACGCGATGTTCATCGTCATCGTCGCGGCCTGCGCCGCGCCCGTCGCGAACGACGTGACGCCCATCGCCACCGCGAACGCCGCCGCAGCGATGCGCATGCGTGTCTTGAGGCTGCCTGCTGTCATTTCTCGTCTCCTGATGATGTTGTGCTTTTTGTACGGCCTTCGCTTTTTACGCTCGATAAATCGCCACGCCTTGCGGTTCCACTTCACGCGACCCGATGATGAAACGATCGCCGCCGATACCATCGACGATGTGCGGATCGTTCGAATAGTTGAAGACGTAAGTCAGCCCGCCACGGCGGCTCACGCGGATGCCGTCCGCAAGCGGCGTCGGCGCAAGACCCGCTTCTTTTGCGATGCGGGCGAAGAGCGATTGCGTGAGCGCATCGTCGAACAGGCTCGTGAAGTAATGCACCTTGTCCGCCTGAACATAGGCGGGATGGTCGTCCGCGAAGCGCGCAAGCACCGTTGTTTGCGCCGGTTCGATCAAGTCGCGCCAATGACGCGCATAACCGCCTTCCACCGCTTCCGTCACGTTCGGCCGCATCGATTCGACGCGCCATACGCGCACCGGCAGAATCGATGACAACGAGCCCGGCGGCAGGTTCGACGGGATCTGCACGCTCTCCGTCTTCGATCCGCAGCGCGGCCCGAACACGACATGCGCGCCCGATGCCTTCAGCCGCGCGGCGAAGTCATCGGGGACGATGGGCAGCGGCGGCACGACGATCATCGCGTAGCCGTCGAGCGGCGCGTGCGCGGACACGATATCCACGTCGAAACCAAGCGAGCGCAGCGCCGAGTAGTACTCGAACGCAAAGCGCGGATAGAAAAAGTCCGCGCCTTGCGGGTGAATCTCGAACAGCCACTTTGCTTCGTAATCCCAAACGAGTGCGATCTTGCCGCGCACGGGCGCGTTCGCATCGGCGTGCGCTTCGACGCGGGCGATTTCCTCCGCGACGCAATGCGCTTCGCTGCCGCCCACGTCGAGCAGGTTGTCGGGCGTGTTCAGCCCCGCGTGCATCTGCTCCTGCGCGAACGGCGCCTGCCGCCATCTGAAGTACGACACGCAGCCCGCGCCGTGCGCGAACGCTTCCCACGACCACAGCCGCACCATGCCCGGCAGCGGCGACGGATTCCAGTGCGCCCAGTTGACCGGGCCGGGCTGCTGCTCCATCACCCAGAACGGCAGCTTCGACATGCCGCGATACACATCGTGATTGAACGATGCGAAGTCCGGATGACCGGTGCGCAGAAACTTCGCCTTCACTTCCGGCGCGTACCACTGCTCTTCCAGCGCGCCGAGCGGATAGCTGTCCCACGTGGCGATATCGAGATCGGCCGCGACGTCGTAGTGATCGAACTCCGTGAAAAGCTGCATGAAGTTGTGCGCGACAGGCCGCCCCGGCGAATGCGCGCGGATGATCTCCACCTGCATGCGGTTGTAGCGCGCGACTTCATCGGAGGCGAAGCGCCGGTAATCCAGCCGATGCGACGGATGCGCTTCCGTCACCGTGGCGACGGGCGCATCGATTTCGTCGAAGCTGCGATATTCCATGCTCCAGAACACGGTGCCCCAGGCGCGATTCAGCGCATCGACGGTGCCATAGCGCGCCTTGAGCCACTGACGAAAGCGCTGCACGGCCGCCGGCGAATAGCTGACCACGGTGTTGTGGCATCCGTACTCGTTGTCCGTCTGCCAGAACGCGACCGCCGGATGCTGGCCGTAGCGCTTCGCCACCGCCGTGCAGATCGCGAGCGATGCCTCGAAGTACGACGGCGACGAAAAATCGTAATGACGCCGCGAGCCGAACGCGCGCGGACGTCCATCGGCGCCGACGGGCAGCACGTCCGGATGACGGTCGATCAGCCATTTGGGCGGCGTCGCCGTCGGCGTGCACATCACGATCTGTAAGTCTGCCGCGCCGAGCACGTCGACCGCGCGATCCAGCCAGCCCCAGTCGTATTCGCCCGGCGAAGGCTCCATGCGGCTCCACGCGAACTCCGCGATCCGCACCTGTTCGATGCCGAGCGCCTTCATGCGGCGCGCGTCATCCTCCCACATCGTTTCCGGCCAGTGTTCCGGGTAATAGCAGACTCCGAGGCGCATCAGTTTTCCTTATACGGTGTGGGCGACGGCGGCGAGCGGTTTCACGGAGAAATCATCCGCGGTAAAAAGATGGCAGACGTCCGGGCGCGCCACGAAGCTCACGGGCTGTCCGCGGTCGATCCGCACATTGCCCGGTACCTTGGCGATCAGCACGCCACTGTCGGGCTGTTCGAGATGCACGTAGCTGTGTTCGCCGAGATGTTCGGTGAGCGTCACTGTGCGCGTGAGCGTGCCGCCCGCGTCCGGCGCATCGCCTGCCGACAGTTCCAGATGCTCGGGACGCACGCCGACCGTCACCGGCTCGTTCTCTTGCAAGCCGTTTCCGTCGACGGCGACGCGCACCGCTTCGCCCGTCTGCACGAGCGTCGCCGTGACGCCTTGTGCGTCGATCGCGCTCACGGTCGCGGCGAGGAAGTTCATGCGCGGCGAGCCGATGAAGCCCGCGACGAAGCGGCTCGCGGGCCGGTGATACAGCTCGAGCGGCGCGCCCACCTGCGCGATGCTGCCGTGACGCGCGGTGTCGGCGCCGGCGTTCAGCAGCACGATCTTGTCGGCGAGCGTCATCGCTTCGGTCTGATCGTGCGTCACGTAGACCACGCTCGCGCTGGCGTACTGCTTGTGCAGACGCGCGATCTCGATGCGCGTCTGGCCGCGCAAGGTGGCGTCGAGATTCGAGAGCGGCTCGTCGAACAGAAAGACGCCGGGTTCGCGCACGATGGCGCGGCCGATCGCGACGCGTTGCCGTTGTCCGCCCGACAGCTCGCGCGGCTTGCGTTCGAGCAGCGCGTCCAGTTGCAGCACGCGCGCGGCCTCGCGCACGCGCGCATCGATTTCGGCTTTCGATTTCTTGGCTAGCTTCAGGCCGAACGACATGTTCTCGTAGACGCTCATGTGCGGGAATAGCGCGTAGCTCTGAAACACCATCGCCACGCCGCGCTCCGCCGCGGGCAGGTCGTTGACCACGCGTCCGCCGATCAGCAGGTCGCCATCGCTCAGGTCTTCGAGACCCGCGATCATACGCAGCAACGTGGATTTGCCGCAGCCCGAGGGACCGAGGAAAACGCAGAATTCGCTTTCGCCGATCTCGAGATCGACATCGCGAATCACGGGTGGGTTACTTCCGTACGCTTTCTGCACGCCTCGCAACGAAACGCTCGCCATCGCATGAACTCCGTGATTTAATCGGTCCGGCACGGAGATTAAGCGCTTAACCTTGCGTACGAAAAAAATTGCTGCAAACCGCAGCATACGTAAGGTTTGTCTCCGGCAATCGTTCTAGTGTTTTGCGCATAGTGCATGGCCTTGTTGAGCGATGCAAATGCTGAACATGTCTCCCACATACTGACATCGCCTTCTGAATCATGTCCACGCTCAGCCAGGTCGCGAAGCACGCGGGCGTCACGGCCGCGACGGTGTCGAACGTGTTGCGCAACCGCGGGCGCGTCGGCGAGGAAACGCGCCGGCGCGTTCTGGAAGCGGTCGCCGCGCTGAACTATCGCCCTCACCTCGCGGCGCGCGCGCTCGCGGAGGGACGCGCGCCGACACTGGCGCTGATGGTATCCAGCATCGCCAATCCGTTTTATCCCGAGTTCGCGCTGGCCGTCGAACGCGCCGCGCGCGAGAGCGGGCATTTCGTGATCATCTGCAATACGAACGAAGATCCGCTGACGGGCCGCGCGTACCTCGAACAGATCGCGGGAACGCTGTCGGAGGGCGTGCTCGTGATGAACGCCAATCTCGATTTCGACGACTTGCATCGCACGCAGTCCGGCGGCACGCCCGTCGTGCTGTGCATGTGGGAGCGGCCCGCCGATCCGCCCGCGCTGCCGTGCGTCGCCGTCGACTTCGAGTTGGCGGGAAGGCTCGCCGGAGAGCATCTGATCGGACTGGGACACGAGCGGATCGGCGCGATCGTCGGCAGCAAGCCGATGGGCATTCATGCATCGCGCTACGACGGTTTCGCCGATGCCATGCGCCGCGCCGGTCTCGAAGTTGCCGCCGCGAACGTGCTGCACGCGCCCGACACGGTGCAGGGCGGGTACGCCGCCGCGCTCGCGCTGCTCGATCGCGACCCCGGTATATCGGCGATTTTCGCGACCAACGATCTTCCGGCGCTCGGCGCCATCGACGCCGCGGCCGATATCGGCCGCGCCGTGCCGCGCGATCTTTCCGTGGTGGGTATCACCGATATCCAACTGGCGCAGCAATGGCGGCCGCCGCTGACGACCGTCGCCGTGCCGACCGTCGAAGCGGCGGGCCTGGCCGTCTCGCTGCTGCGCGAGTTGATTGCGCAGCCCGCGAGTCTCGCGGACCGGATGCGCGTCGCATCGGAACCGCATCTGATCGTGCGTGGCTCGACCGCGCCCGTCAATCGGACGCGGGCCGCCAATGCAGCGTGCCCGGCCCGGCCGTCTCCGATATGACCTGCCCCCTGCGACTCCTCACTACGCGCCCATAAGCAAATCAATGATCATGCTCGCAACGCTATCGTGTCAGCGCGGGTTCTCGGCTTCTCGTCAGTTCGCCGAGCAACTGTGCGACGGCGAAGTTGAACTCGGCGCCTGACGGTCAGGACTATCCGGCGGGTTAGGCGGCGGAATCATTCTGCAATACGGATCCTGGGCGTGCAAAGGACGTCGAAGCCGCAATCCTCGAGCTGCTACAGCCGGTCCGCTTTGAAGCATCTCCACGGAACACGGGGGATTTGATTGCGTCCATGAACACGTTCCCGAGATTGCCTTCTGGAAAGAAGCCACGGGCGCTTAAGTTGCTGCAGGACTATCGGCCTCGCGCCACTCGACTCTTCTCAAGCCATACGAAGAGTTCACTCGCGGGCATCGCCTTCGCGTAAAACCAACCCTGTGCATACTGCACACCTCTTTTGATCAGCCACGCTGCCTGCGCACCTGTCTCTACGCCTTCAGCAACGATTTCGACTCCCAGTTCATGCGCCATGGCGATGATATGCGGCGCAACGACGCTCGATGCGTTCGAGGTCGATGGGCTGAAGATCGGCAAATCGTTCGTCGACACGATCGTGCAGGACACCTGGCCGGACGCGATTCCGGTCTCTTTGATCGACGCGGCAACCCGCACGAACACTTCGGGTGAAACGGGACGTCCATGCAACGTCCAGCGTACGCGCGCTTCCACGCCGATACACGCATCGTCGGCGAGCCGGACAATAGGCTGATAGACCACATCGATCTTGCGTCGCGAAATGGCCCATTCAAGCGTTGAAGGAAATGACAGCTGCCGGGTAATGCGCTTGTATGCCAGCCAGCCAAATGCGCCGCCGGCTACGACGCCGATCGAAAGCCACGCAGCCAGGACCCAGGGCCAGTCGCCCGCGACGCTGCTGCGCGGAGACTTCACTACCACTGCGAGTGCTCGCGTCGAGGATCCCGCGACCGCGTAGAAGCCAGAGCACGCGCCATCCTGCCATGCATAGCCAACGAAGCTCCGGTAGAACCGCCAACGTGATGCTGCGTCGCCGGATTCCCTTCGTCTTCATGGTCTCAAACGCGTGCTTGCTGTTCGCGGCAACCTGCGTTACCGCACTCGCCGATGAGGACACGCGTCAAGGGCAGGAGCCGGGCCACGTGCAGGGGGCGGCAAAAGCGCCCTCGCCCTGGGTGCTCCTGCCAACGTTCTCGAACAATCCCAAGCTCGGCACCGCGTTCGGGGGACTCGGCGCCTACGTCCGAAAGTTTGACGATCAGTCGCAGGTGTCGATGTTCGGCGTGACCGCGCAATACACGTCGGCTAATTCCGCGGTAGCGGCGATCTTTGCGCGAACGTCCTTCGCGGGCGACCAGCACCGGATATCCGTCCTTGCTGCCGGCGGGATAGTCAAGAACGACTACGACAACTTCCTCGGAACCGGTACTCCGGTGAAGTCCGACGACCACTTACGGGCCCTCGTCGGACGCTACTTGTATCGCTTGAAGAACGATTGGTTCGGTGCGCAGGCAGTCTTCACCAACTATCAGATCGTGGGCCAGACGTCTTGAGACGACGACATTGTCAGCGTGCTCGGGCTGACCGGTTCCAAGGCAGGCGGGGTGGGCCCGGTTCTCAACCACGATTCACGAGATATCGTGGACGCCCCGAAGCAGGGGTGGTACTTCAATTTGAACAATATCGCATATCGTCAAGGCATCGAGGGAAGCAATAATTTCAACGTGTATCGGGCCGACTTCCGCCAATACTGGAGCCACGGGGACGGCAATGTGTTCGCGGTTCGGCAGAGCAACCAGTGGACCGCTGACGCGCCCGCGAGCGCCTATGCACCCGTAGTACTGCGCAGGTACACGATAGGCGAGTTCCTTGGCAAGTACATGTCTTCTTTCGAAGTGGAGGAAAGTCATCGACTTGCCGCGCGTTGGACGGCTACACTTTTCGCTGGCATGGCGTGCCTCTATGGTGGCAGCCGCGGCGGCTGCACGGATTCTTCTAACCGCTTCCCGAACTTGGGTGCCGGCGTGCAGCACGTCCTCAAGCCAGCACAGGGCATCGTGGCCAACCTGGAGTTCGCGCTCGGCAAAGAGGGCAACAAGGCGTTGCTCTTCAAAATGGGCTACGCCTGGTGATCCGGCACGCCCGCAACCGTGCTCGTTCACGATTGGTGTTTTCCGGTCGCGATTTTTTTGGCGAACCGGCGCCGTGCCTCGGGGGCGCGAGATCGCTGAAGTCATGTGTCCGTCCGCTTCACTCAGGCTTCTTGACGCATCCCGAATGGAAACCTGCCTTGAAACTACCCTCGACATTTTGGAGTAGCACATGAGACTCGAAAACAAGGTGGCATTGATAACAGGAGGTTACGGTGGCATGGGTCGCGCGTCTGCCCGATTGTTTGCGAGAGAGGGCGCAACCGTATTTGTCGCCGGCCGCAGCGAGGAGCGAGGTGACGCCCTGGCTGCCGACATCAATGAAGCCGGCGGGAAGTGCTACTTCCTGCAACTGGACGTGGTGAACCAGGAGCAATGGGACGCCGCGGTCGCCTTTGTCAAAGCGCAAGTGGGGGCGCTACATAGTCTTGTGAACATCGTTGGCAGTAACGCCCTCGTGCGGCTTCCCAAGGTCGATATCGACGAATGGAATAAGATCTTCGAGATCAACGTCACAGGCACGCTGAGAGGTATTCAAACCTGCGCTCCGCTGATTCGTGATTCCGGAGGAGGCTCAATCGTCAACATCGGCTCAGTCGCGGGCATCACGGGCAACTTCAGCACTGGCTACTCCTCCTCGAAGTGGGCACTCGAAGGACTGTCGCGATCCGCCGCGTACATCTACGCGGACTGGGGAATCCGCTGCAATGTCATCCAGCCCGGTTTCATTGAGACCGACCTCACCGCGGCGATGAGCTCAAATCCGCTCGTGAAAAAGATGGCGTCCAAGGCCATGAATAACACGGTTCTGCTGCGCAGGAGCGGCAAGGCAGAGGAGATCGCCTTTACGGCCTTGTTCCTCGCCAGTGACGAGTCTTCCTACATCACCGGCACCGACATTGTGGTCGATGGCGGATGGTTTTCCTCAGCCCCCTACCTCGCCAACGAGCGCTCCCATCACATGCTTCAGCTGCTGAGTACCAAGGATAAAGCGCAACACCTCATGGACGATTTCCTCAAACACTTTCGTTAGGACTTGGTCGCGGCCTTGACCTGCACGTGCGAAAGTCCGTTGGGTGTGTGGATGCGGACGTTCTTCGCGCAGTCTCGAACGTTCCTTCATGGCGACTGTACGCTTCCGGTGCCTCGCCGCAGTCGGCGTGGTGGTGCCACGCGTCGCCTACGACCGTCACCGGAACTAGCTGTCGTGCCAGCATGTTGCTCCGCTCGATAACGGCGCCGCCATTTGAAAATTTGTTCGCATCGGTGGCTTTTTAATTGAGACGCCCGGTTCGACGCGGCCGCAGCCACGCGGCGCGGAGGCGCCGGGCTATGGAATCAATTGAGCAAAAGCAGCGTCAGGTTTTCAGCAGATCGTGGACGGACGCATTAGGCAGCGTCAGCAGCGTGGAGGGCCGCAGGAGCAACTTCAGAGACCGCACCCCCGCGCCCATGACTATTCGGGTTCGCTCCATGACGCGGGTATCGATCAGGATCGGCCAGTCGCGCGGAAGTCCAAACGCCGTGACGCCGCCGTACTCCATCCCGCACTGCTCGGTCGCCCACTCGCGCGGTGCGAACGATACGCGCTGCGCACCGAGCGCGCGTCGCACGGCACCGTTGACATCGATCCGCCGATCCGCCAGCGCGACGATCGCGGCGGACTGCTCCCTCGATTCCTTCTTGAACCGCAGCACGATCGTGTTCGCGCCATCTTCGAGCGGGATACCGAAGCGCGCACTGCACTCGGCGGTGTCCGACGCGTCGTCGGGAACGCGAAACACCCGCACTTCCTGGCTGACGATGGACGCCATCGTTGGCCGCGGCAGCTGTGCGCTGCAATCGGCAAGCTCGACGAGCGGCAGCAATGGGAGATAGTCGGGTGTGGTTGGGGACATGTTTGTTAAAGCGGAAAGTGAACGGGCCCAGCGAGCGCGGCGCTAGCGGACCGCAAACCGCGTTCGTGCAGAAACAGGGAAAACGACGTTGACGATAGCGGCCGCTGCCCGATAAAACGCTGGCGCTACTTCGTCCGGATCGTTCGGACGATGAACGCAATCAGCAAGGATCGAATCCGCCGAACAGAACGACAGATACATTGTAAGCGAGTGATAGTCTGGCGGTCCGTAGCCGCACCCGAAGCAGTTCCGACAGCAAGCCTGAAGCCGCCCAGATAATCGGTCAGCAACACGCCCAGCAGGCTTGATCCATCAAGATCGTCAGGAAAAGAAGGATGGCCGGTGCCAGCATGACGGGAATACGGCAGGCGCGACCGACCGATAGCGCGCCAGCGAGAGAAAGAATGCACTGTATTAGCTCATCGCGTTGCATGAGACCGGAGCAAAGACGGCCGAGTCATGATCGACACGAGCTTCCCTTCGGCTTGCCCATTTTTCGTCCACCTCTCACAATATTTCTAAGTGTCTTTCCGCACAATCTCGGTCGCCGGCGTCTGCGAAAGTGACGGACAGTCCTATCTGCTGGCCTCGCTTTGACAGCGTGGCAGAGGCGAGCACCTCGTTGGCGTGGCAGTACCCTGCCATCGTCGCAGTGCAATGGGAGGCAGCTATGATGCCATATGACTTGCGCGGCCGCAGTGAGGTATTAAGGCGACGCGCATCGGCCGAGGGCGACTTCTCGCGGCGCCGTTTGCAAGAAGATATCGCCCGACTTGCTGACATCGCGGAATATCAGCTCGGCTTCGACGCGATGCTGCACAGCAATCTTGCCGTCGTCCGCTATCGGGCCGAGCAGCAACAACTTCTAGCTGCACTGGACTGTCTCGATGCCGCCATTCAAGAATTCAATTCGCATTCTTGATGGATATACGTGGGGCATATGCTCGAAGATTCGTCTGAAAGGGGACCAGCGTGAAGCCAGCCACTACAGATGTCCAATCTGACTTCCTGAACGCGCTGGTTGCAAACCAGACCCCGGCGTGGGTTTTCCTCGTCAACGGCATCAAATTAAGTGGCGTCATCGCCTCGTACGACAAGTTCGTTCTAGCGGTACAGTCGTCCACGGGTACTCAAATTCTGTACAAGAACTCGATTTCGACAGTCATCGAGCAGCATGCTTCTCCCATCAGGGCGGTACGGGTTCCACCCGACAGGCCGAGACGAGCGCCGGTCTAACCGAACTCGTGGGCACCGGGAACTGCCAGTCCGGGCTCGACGAGAGATCAAGGCCTGTTGATCAGCGCGATCGTCTCATGATACTGAGATGGTAGCCTCCGTCTAAGCAGATGCCTATGTTCGCCACCTTCCGACTCTAGAGAGAGAGAGGCGGATGTTCGAAAGTTCAAATCTGGTCCGGACAGAAGGGAGCGGCCTGCAGTCACTGTCGAGAGAGGGTACGCGGCATCTCGGGCGCCCGATGGTTTTCTCAGTGACTAAGTTGAGTCACGCCGGCTTGCTCCGCGTTGCTAACGGCTCGCCACGGGCTGTTCCTCGGCCCTCTCGTGCGGGCCAAATCCTCAGTTGGTGCTGCAGTCGTCCCCGCCTGAGCCGAGGAGCCAAGCGTCAGATCGGCACGCAAGTGTCGTCCGAAGCCGGCAATATGGCAGTATCAAGAGGCGACAAGTTTCGTGAAATCGCTCACCAGCAGCAGCGAGGATACACATGAACGCGGATCGTCTGACACAGAACCAGCATGGCTCGGCCTTCCCCCTGTCGAAATACACGCGCGCGTTCGTTGATCATGCGCGCAAGCACGGGGGCGTTGTGCTGGATATCGGCGCGGGCTACGGCGTAGCGTCCTTGCGCGCGTTGAGCGCGCACACGCGCGTCATCGCGAACGATATATCGCGCGCGCAGTTGGACGCGATCCGTCAGGCAGTCCCACTCCGATATGAACAGAAGCTCACTCTGCTCGAAGGCCGGTTTCCCCACTTCGATCTCGAATCGAATTTGCTCGACGCGGTTCTGGCGTCGCATGTGTTGCATTTCCTCGAGCCTGATGCCTTCCGCGCAGGCCTAGAGAAGCTGCAAAATTGGGTCAAACCCGGTGGCAAAGTATTCGTCTTGTGCTTCACACCGTATCATCGCTTTATGGAGAAGATGATTCCGGACTACGAGCGCGCTCTCGCGTCCGCTGAGGAGTGGCCGGGACTGACAGTGGATTCGGACCGCTACGCGCTCGTGCCGGGTCTTCTACCGAAGGTGGTCAATCTCATGGACCCGACGATCCTTGCCCGAGAGTTCATGCTTGCGAGGTTTCGCCTCGAGCGTGTCGAGTTCACGCCGTGCCCTCCGGACTTGAATTCCGAATACTTTCCTTTGGACGGACGCGAATGGGCGGGGCTCATCGGCTACAAGAGCGCCTGAGTGGAACGGTACCGAAGCCGAGATGGATGTAAATTACGTAGTAGCTCATTTCACCAGCTTCTGGAACGGTACCAGCGCTTCTCAATGATTGTTTGCAGCTTGCATGCAGCCTTCGGCTTGATATCCCGTTATGCCAGCGTGGACTCGGCAGAGCTGGTTTCGACTTCCATTACGTCGGGGCACCGCTGGAGGCTCGCATTTTTTCAGGAACGCCCTGATCATGAACTGGAGGCGCGAGAAGATCGGCACGCAGGTCTTTAGCGAACTCCCTGCATCCGAGCGTATGCCTGCGCGGGTGTGGCCGGACAAGTTGAAGGCCAATGGAAGAAAGGCGGCATCTAGCTTCAATGCCAAGACCTATCTCATGAGAGGTCTCATGCATCTGCTCGGGCCCCGCTTCGTGCTTCCTTCTCTCGCCGTCGCCGAGTTCGCCGACCGGAATAAATATGCAGGCAACCCGGTACCGCTCGAATGTGGGAGGACGGACATGAACATGCCCACGTCGTTCAGGCCATGGCGAACGCCGGGAAGCCCGCTGCCGCTCAGGGCGCAGACATCGCTCAGGCCGAATCGTGACATCGCGGCGACGCGTCGGACAGAATGGCTGTCAGTGACCAACGCACGCGAGTCTCGCGCAAGCGCAGGTCTCGAAGGAAGCGAACGAGCTTGAACACAGCTCCGAATCAGAGGAGCATGGACTGGCGCTCATCTACAAGGCTAGGGGATTAAGCCCTGACGAAGTAAAGCGCGTTGCCGCGCAACTCATGCAGGACAGGGACACATCAAGGTGGTCGCGCGAGAGTTGACCTTGGGAGATGAGATCCACGCACGACTGCAACGCGCGCTTGACCGACATGGATGCGCCCAGGAGACGTTTGAGGCAACCGCAGCCGAAGACGCGCTCGGGCCAGACAAACGTGCAGTTGTCGTTGGAACGACACATCGGTTCGGTTGCCAAAGTGCGAATGACGCCGGAGGTGGTCATGACGCGACGATGATGCACATCCCATGCGCGTTGGAATCGCTCGCGAGGAATTGACCACAGGACTACTTTGACGACGCCGTCGAGTGTTCTGTCGTCGAAGAACAAAGGTCACCACGCGCTTACGCTGAAAACTGAGCAGACCTCCGTTGCATACTCACCGATAGCTCGCAAAAAAGCCTTATTTCAAGGGGTTTTCATATTGCTAAACCCCTGAACCGTTGCTACGCTAGCCGACAGCTTACGACGACGCATGTGCCAGGCGACCGTGCTCTGGGGTGCTTCGTCTTAAGCGTTCTCTCAATCTACGACGACGAGGATGCGCATGGCAACGAAGACGGCGAAACCTGCAGCCAAGAAGGCTGCAACCAAGACACCTGCGAAAAAGGCAGCAGTTCCGGCGAAGAAAGCCGCCGCAGGTGGCACCACGCTTAACAGGCTGTTGAAAAGCCCCCATCAAACGCACCGGAGTGACGTTTTTTGAAGGAGCCTCATGCGATCTGCCGA
>NZ_FCOM02000002.1 GCF_001544695.2 Caballeronia arvi | reverse complement strand
ATTCGACGCCTGCCAACACGCGCAGCGGCACCGTCACATTCCTGTGATCGATGGCAGGCATCGAATAACCCTTAACGACCTCTGCCTGATGCGATCGGCTCAGGGCGACGCATGCGCCCGTCAGCCTGTCGCGACGTCAACGTCGGCTTACGCGTTGAACCGGCATACGGCGATTTCGTGGCGCGATGACATTCCCTCCGTCGTTCGTCCGCAATCCGTAACGTCCATATCGTCGGGTCTCTTCGAGGCGCGCGCTCGCAATTGGTAGCTAGATTGGTAGCTAGAGCACTTTTTCTGTTGCAAATAACCGCCAAACCCTTACCCATAAAGGATCTACGCGACCACTCCATGACAATATGACATTGTGTTGATGTGAGGGTGGCCGGCTGGCGGAGCTGCGTACGTACCCGATGCGGAGGTCTTTCCTCTATAAAAAAGGACGGCGGCGGAAACAAACCACCGCCCGCTCGGTTACTAGTCGGCGCCAGTATCGACTTTTCCGCCTTCGATCACAAAATGCGGAGCGTCAGGATCTGACGGGAACAGGCGCCAGTCTTCATCGCCCGGTATCCCGTTAGCGCGTACAAGCAAACGAACACCCCTCGAAAGCGACAGGCAAACGTCGCCCCCGTCTCCGGCCTCGACCTCCTCAATGCCCGTACTTCCTTGGCCTATAAGTAGGTCACGAATCTGTCGCGTGATCCTGTCCGTACTCTCGTCTGACGCCGCGAAGTCCGAATAGGACGCGAAAAGCGTGCTCCCTTGCTCGATTCTCCAGTCGCACTGGATATGCAACGCCCACGCGCCGACGCGTTTGACGGTGCCTCGACGTGTTGTGACTTCTCGAAGCGGACCGAACTGAAGCGTAAGCATGTCACCTGCGTGGTGCACGCCGCTCACGTCAAACCCATGCAAGACGGAAAGATGGTCGTTTATCTGTTCTTTTGTATTGTTCATTCCGATTGATCTCCGAACATGTCTACAGCGCGCTCCATGATGCCGTGGTATTCAAGATCTTCCGCTTGAATATCATAGTGAAGCCTTCGAGCCTGATCTTTGTTCAAACCAAGCGCCTTGACCACTGCCTTGAACTGCTTGTTCTGCGCCTGATTGTTTCCGGGCCGTCCGTCAGCGCCTCCAAGGTCAAGCACGTTGCCTCCGGGCATCGCTGGCACGTATTCGAACGGCTGCGCGTCGGCGATCCGCGAACTGCCGTCGCTCTCGCCAAGCCTTTTCAGGAGAGGATCGCTGTCGCTTCCGTCGCCCGAGCCAGCGCTGCTGAGCAGCGCACCTGCGGCGGCTTCTGCAGCGCCGAGCCAATCGAAGCCGCCGCCGTCACCGCCCCCGACCGCGCCCGCTCCGGCGAATCGCGCAGCCTTCAGAAGCGCCTCCTGTTTCGACGGGTCATACGGACCCGACAGGACAGGCTCACCGCCGGCGAAGGTGCGCGACGACGGTGGGAACAAGTCACCGGGCGCGCGCAGCCCGGCTGCGAGTGTAGACGCCTGGGAAGCGTCCGCCGGCATGTAGCCGCCGCTCCAATCGTCGGTGCGATCGATGACGGGAATGACGACGTCATCCTCTACCGCCTCCTTGACTGCGTCCTCCAGTTGCTTGTGAGTGTCTCTCGAATCCCCGCGAGCCAGGCCATTCTCGATGGCGAATTCGCCCAGCGCGTCAAGCTCTTCCACGCCAACGTCATCGGCGAGACCACTGGCCAACGGGCTAAGCCAGAACCATTCAAGAAAATCCTCTTTGTCCTGCTCTCGTTGCTTGCGCCGCTCGGCCTCTGACAGCAACGAGAACGCGTAGCTGCTCCGGTGTTCGTCCTCGTATCCGGCTTCGCTGTAAAGCGTGCAGCGCCTTTCGGTGCTCTCATCCAGTTCTACCTTCTCCATGCGCCGCTCCCGTCCCGATCGCTGGATGCATCTTTCACCTTCGTCGACATGTCGCTTTTCCCGTCGCGTTGAAAGGGCGAATAGATAGCATGCCGAAATATCGAGCCGTTCACCCGCGCGGTGTAAGCATCGCGCGTGCAGGTTCGAGTCAGGCGACGATCGCGCCATGCGGACAACTCGACGGCGAAACGGCGGCGGCCAAGTGCCTACGAGCGAGCAAACTACCCATCACCGGCAGCGCGCCGACACGCGGCCGCCTCCCGTAAAGCGGATAAAAGCCGCGCTCATGTCGACAATTCGATAATGCGTTGATAAGCGGACGCGGCCCCGCAACGATCGTCAGGCCCGCCCTTGCGCCGCTTGCCCATCGCGCCCTATCCTGGGCGCCGTGCCGATCAGTATGCCAATGAGGAAAACGAAGAGATTGCCCTCCGTGAAGTTCAGCAGCAGAGAGTTCGCGAGGCAGCCGAGGACGAACGCGAAAAGATAGCCGCTCGCAATCAGCTTCGCGGGCTCCGCCAGCCGCCGGCACTCTCGTCCGATCGCGATCAGGAACCACACGAACAGCGCCACGCCGATGAGCCCGAGCTGCACGCCCATCAGAAAGAACTCGTTGTGCGGATTGCCCGCCATTGCCGCGTGCCCGCCGATTTCCTTGCTCGCGAGCCGCGCGAACTCCGTGCGCACGCTTCCGACGCCGTAGCCGGCAATCGGTCGATGGGCCATCAACTCAAGGCTGCGACTGTAGAACAGGATCCGCACGCCCATCGACGTATTCTTGTTTTGCGTCTCGAACTGGGAGACTTCCTGCGCCGTGTCAGCAAGTCGCCGGTCTTTCGCGTAGAGCACGAAAGCCGCGATGCAAACACACACCGCCGCGACGCCCACGCTCGCGAGCACACGCGAGCGCTTGTCGTATCGACGGAACTGCGCAGCCTGTACGACGAGATAGATCGCGACATACGCGATCGCCACCACCTGCCCGGTGCGCCCCTGGAGCACGAACAGCACGTTGATCAGCGCGAGAAGCGCCACGAGATACAGCGCCTTGCTTCGCCACCCGCTCGCCGCCTTCGCGAGCGCGAAGGACAGGCAGACGAGGAACGCCATCATCAGGCCGCCCGAGATGTGGTCCTTGAATACCCAGGGCCGCCTGACCGGGTCCGGAGCATACATCGGTCCGAATGCAGTCCAACCGAAGTTATTCGTGTACGCCAGCACCATCGACAGTACGAGCGTGGCGAACAGACTCCAGACGGCCCTGCGCGCCCAGATCTTCCCTGCCTCGTCCGCGAAAACGAGCAGCAGGAGCGGGATGAACAGCAGTTTCCGATACTTCATCAGAAAGTCGAATGCCTCTGCGTGCCCCGCGGAACTGTAGACCAGGCTCAGGCTCAGCACGATGAACAGCGCCAGAGCAGCAGCCGCGCCTGACGACCACGTCAGAAACGACCTCGCCCGCCGCCATACCTCAGGCGAAGTCAATGCGAACAGAGCGAATGCAGCCGAACCGACGTTGACGCCCGCCGTCGAAATGGGGATCAGCGCCAGCGTAAGCAACGCGAACCACCGCGCCAGAAACAACTGGTAAGACTCCGTGCCCGACCGGCCCAGTCTTGAGATTTGTGTGACTTCCATGGTGTTGTTCTACTACCCCGTTTTCGAATCGAGCGCCTGACGTGCGTTCAGGACGTTTTTTTAGCGTGAACCGCGCAGATAGAAATCGGCGCGCTCCCTGACCGCCTTGGCCGAATATATCGTCTCCACCGTCGCGCGAGCGCGTGCGCCAGTGGATTCGCGCAGGTCGGCATTCGCGAGGAGCGTGCGCACCAGTTGATCGGCCTCTTCGGTGCGATCGAAAAGGAAGCCGTTCTCGCCGTGACGAATCCAGTCGGCATAACCGCCGCGCCGATGACACACGACCGGCAGCCCGCAAGCCATCGCTTCGAGGACGACGCGCCCGAACGTCTCGACGTGTGCGCCAGTCCGATAATAAAAGATATCGAGGCCACGCAAGAAACTGACTGTCGGAACCGCGCCCTCGAGCAATATCTGCACTCCGGGCACGGCGGCAAGCGCGTCACCCGACGCAGCGGAAAAACTGGTCGCGCCCTGCAGCCTGACTTCCGCCCCGTCGGCGGCCCACGCCCGATAGAGCGCGATATCGTCGATATCGTGCTTGTCGACCGTATCGCGGCTCAGCCGCCCGATCACCGGCCGAACGTTGTCCGGGCGCGGGTCGGGCGAAGGCGAAAAACGTGCGATGTCGATGGGAGACGGCTGCACCTCGCACTCGACGCCGAGCGCGCGCCGCTGGAATTCCGATATCGCCACATACTCCGTCCTCGGCCACCGAAGCATGGCGGGATGCGCGGCGGTCAGCGAGAGGATCTTCGGGTGAAACGTATTGAAAACGTAGATCAGGCGCCGTGGCGCCCGCGCAAGATACGGCCACAACGTATGGCGCCAGTGCGCGCCCACGAAAACGAAGGTGCCTCCGTTCGGGCGCGCCCCCGGCTGAAGGCCGATCCGTCGAATCGCATATCGATGCGCGAGATCGCGCGAACAGCGCGACGAGGACGACCACAGTGTCAGCTCGCTTCTGTCTCGCAGGACGCTGGCGAGGTGCAGCGCCTCCTGCTCGCTGCCACCGTTTTCATTCATGAAGCCGTTGATGATATGAATCACCGGCTTCGGAGCTGCATTAGGCATGGCAGATGTGAGTAATGCGGGTTGAAGCTCACGAATCGTCGCTGAATCGACGGACCGCCAAAGACACGCCGCAACGCTCGCTGAACTGTCGCCGGTTCGCCATCGCTTCGGTTGCGGACGAAGCACAGCGCGAACGGATCAAGCCGCCTGCTGCTGATATTGGATGCGATGCAGATGGGCATAGAGCCCGTCCTGTTGCAACAGCTCTGCGTGACTGCCCTGCTCGATGATCTTCCCGCCATCGAGCACGACGATCCGGTCGGCACGTTCGATGGTCGATAGCCGGTGCGCGATGACGAGCGTCGTGCGGCCTTTCATCAGCGTTTCCAGTGCCGACTGCACGTGGCGCTCCGACTCCGAGTCCAGGGCCGAAGTCGCTTCATCGAGCACGAGAATCGGTGCGTCCTTGTAGATGGCGCGTGCGATCGCGAGACGTTGGCGCTGCCCGCCCGACAGCCGCATTCCGTTCCCTCCGACGAGCGTGTCGATGCCCTGCGGCAGTGACGCGACGACGTCGGCGAGATTGGCTGCGGCAAGCGCGGCAAGCACCTTTTCGCGGTCCGGGATCGTACCATACGCGACATTGGCCGCGATGGTGTCGTTGAACAGCACGACGTCCTGGCTGACCATCGCGATCTGCGCGCGCAGGTCGTGCACGGCGAGTTCGGGCAACGGGATGCCATCGACCAGCACTTCGCCTTCGGCGGGATCGAAAAAGCGCGGAAGCAGGTTCGCCAGCGTGGTCTTGCCGCTCCCCGACGGCCCCGCCAGTGCGACCATCTCGCCGGGCGCGATCTTGAACGACACGCGATCCAGCGTGGTGCGCTCTCGCGAGCCATAGTTGAACGACACGTTGCGGAATTCGACGCTGCCCTGAGCGCGTTCGAGACGACGCCCGCCGCCTGCGTGCTCCGGCGGTTCGTCGATGAGGCCGAAGATCAGCTCGGCCGCGGTCACGCCGCGCTGGAGCGGCTGATTGACGTCGATCAGATGTTTGAGCGGCGAGATGACGAGCAACATCGACGTCACGAACGCAACGAAGCCGCCGACCGTCGTCTGATCGCTCGCCGATTGCAGCACGGCGATGGTAATCACGATGGCGAGCGCGATGGACGCCAGGAATTGCGTCAACGGCTGCGCCAGTCCGCCCGAGACCTGCATGCGCATGGAGTAGCCGCGCAGGCGGTTGCTCATCTCCGTGAAACGCCCGGTCTCGTACGGCTCGCCGTTATGCACCTTCACGACCTTATAGCCGCCCACGGTCTCTTCGACGATATACGAGAGATCGTTGGTGAGCATCTGATGCTCACGGTTCAGACGGCGCAGGCGGCGGTTGATCTTCGAGACCAGCCAGCCGATGGCAGGCAGGATCAGCGCGACGATCAGCGTGAGGCGCCAGTTGAGAATGAAGAGATAACCCAGCAGAAAGACGACCGTCAGGGAGTCGCGCACGAGCGTCACGACCACGCCGGACAAAATCTGCAGAACCTGATTGACCTCGAAGACGATCGCGTTGATGACCGTGCTCGCCGTCTCGCGCTGGAAGAACCCGGCGCCCGCGTGCAGCATGCGATCGAACATCTTGAGCCGCAGTTGCAGCAAGATCTTGTTCGACACATAGGAAAGCAGATAGCCGGACGCGTACTGCGCGGTCCCTCTCACGAGCGCAAGCCCGATCACGGCCGCGGGCACCACCCATTTCGCCTTCTCGCTCCCGTTCGTCCCGAAGCCGTGATCGAGCAAGGGCTTGAGCAACATCGGGATGCCGGCTTCACTCGCGGCGACGAAACCCATTGCGACGAGGCCGAGCAGCACGATGCTCATCAACGGCCGAACATAGGGCCATAGCCGCCTGACGACGGCCGTGGACGATGAATGCTCGCCGCCGCCTATGGTTTTTCTCAGTGTCTGCTTCTCGGTCAAATCATCCTCTACGTGCGTTGCCCCGCGCGCGAGACGCGGCCGGGCGGAAGGTCATGCCGAACGCCTTCTGGCCGGGCGTCACAATTTCCGTCATTTTAAACCGTCGTGCAGGCGACGCTCACAATGGTTCCGCGTTCGCTCGCGGTGCGTCTGCTTCGCCGGCCGGGCGCCAGCGGTCGATGGTCTTACAATACGCGTACCCGATTTCATCCCGACGACATGACGCATCCCACACTCGGCATCGCTCTCATTACGCACAACGCGGCCGCGCGGCTCGCGCAATGCCTGACATCCGTTTCCTTTGCCGATGAAATCGTCGTGGTCGACGGAGGCAGCACCGATGGAACCGTCGAGATCGCGCGTGCCCACGGTGCGCGCGTCAGCATCCAGCGTGACTGGCCCGGCTTCGGGCCGCAGAAGAACCGGGCGCTCGACGCGCTCTCGACCGACTGGATTCTCTCCATCGATGCGGACGAAGTCGTCACACCGGAACTCGCCGCCGCGATACGGGCCGCGATCGCCACACCCGCGGCCGACGTGTATTCAGTAGACCGCCTGTCGAGCTTTTGCGGCCAATGGATCAGGCACAGCGGCTGGTACCCGGACTGGATTCCGCGGCTCTTCAGGCGCTCGTCGGCACGTTTCTCGGACGACCTCGTGCACGAGCGGCTGATGGTTCCGGCCAACACGCCTGTCATGCGTCTGCAGGGCAAGCTGATGCACTACTCGTACGAAGACTTCGAGACCGTATTGCGCAAACTGGATGCGTACTCCACGGCGGGCGCGCTGCAGCGCCATGCCGCGGGAAAGCGAGGAAGCCTGAGCATCGCGATCACGCGAGGACTGTGGGCCTTCGCGAGAACCTACCTTCTCCGACGCGGTTTTCTCGACGGGCGCTCGGGCTTCCTGATCGCCGTGTTCAATGCTCAGACCGTGTACTACCGGTTTCTGAAGCTGGCCCATCTCGACCAGCCTCGTTAGACCGCATTTGCCTCAGTAAACGATTTCGATCGCGCTGCCGGCGAATTCGCCACGCAGCGCCGTGATGAGTTCGTCGGTTGGCTTGACGCGCCACGCATCGCCAAGACGCACTTCGCCTTCGGCGTGCTCGCTACGATAGACGATGTTCACGTTCAGCCCGTTCGGAATCGGCGTGCTCTGGCGCGAACGGCCGTTATCGCGCGCGGGCGGCGCAACGGGCGCGGGCGTCTCGGCGCCCGCGGCATGCGCTTCGAGCACGCGGCGCAGACGCAAGGCGTCGGCGTTGCCGTTCATCTCGACCTTCACGGACTGCGCATAACGGCTGCGCGCGCGTTCGAGATCCATCGCCGTATCGACGGTAAAGCGGATGCCGCCCGTGAACGCATCGTTGCGCGCCTGCCCCTGCACGACGAGCAGCTCGTCTTCCTTGAAGAGCGCCTTGTTCGCTTCGAACTGCTCGTTGAAGACGGTGACTTCGCACTGGCCGCTGCCGTCGTCGAGATTGACGATCAGCATCTTGCCGCGCTGAGTCATCTGCGTGCGCATCGCGGAGATCACGCCCGCGACCAGCTTGTCGCGCCCTTCCTTCAGCTCGCCGATCTTCTGGCGCACGAAACGGCGCACTTCGCCCTTGTAGGCGTCGAAAAGGTGCCCCGACAGATAGAAGCCGAGCGCGGTCTTCTCTTCCTGCAGACGCTTCTTGTCCGACCACATCGCCTCGTCGACGTATTCGTGCTTCGCGAGCGGCGCGTCGCCCATGTCGAAGAGGCCGGCCTGCATGGCGTTGGCAGCGGCCTGATCGGCGGCTTCCATCGCCATAGGCACGGAGGCGAGCAGTTGCGCGCGATTCGCGTGCATCGAATCGAACGCGCCGGAGCGGATCAGCGCCTCGACGGTGCGGCGGTTCACGACACGCCGGTCGATGCGCTCGCAGAAATCGAACAGATCGGCGAACGGTCCGTCCTCACGCGCGCGCAGAATTTCCTCGATGGCGTTCTGGCCGCTGCCCTTCACCGCGCCCAGGCCGTAGCGGATGGTCTTCGAGCGCGTGCCGTCCGGTTCCGCGACCGGCTCGAAGCGATACGCCGACTGGTTGATATCCGGCGGCAGCACCTTCATGCCATTCGTCGCGCAATCCTCGAAGAGGATCTTCACCTTGTCGGTGTCGTCCATCGCGAGCGACATGTTGGCCGCCATGAATTCCGCCGGATGGTGCGCCTTCAGCCACGCTGTGTGATACGCGAGCAATGCATACGCGGCCGCGTGCGACTTGTTGAAGCCGTAGCCCGCGAACTTCTCCATCAGGTCGAAGGTTTCGTCCGCTTTCGCGCGCGTGAGGCCGTTCTTGGCCGCGCCTTCCGCGAAGATCTCACGGTGCTTGGCCATTTCCTCGGGCTTTTTCTTGCCCATCGCGCGACGCAGCAAGTCCGCGCCGCCGAGCGAGTAGCCGCCGATGATCTGCGCCATCTGCATCACCTGCTCCTGATAGACCATGATGCCGTAGGTCTCTTTCAGAACAGGTTCGACGCGCGGGTCCGGATACTCGACGATCTCGCGCCCGTGCTTGCGCGCGCAGAAGCTCGGGATCAGGTCCATCGGGCCCGGACGATACAGCGCCACCAGCGCGATGATGTCCTCGAAGCGGTCCGGCTGCGCGTCTTTCAGCATGCCCTGCATGCCGCGGCTTTCCAGCTGGAACACGGCGACGGTGTTCGCCTTCTTCAGAATCTGGAACGACGCCGGATCGTCGAGCGGCACCTGCGCGAGATTCCAGTCCTTCTTCGACGGATCGAGACGGCGAATGTAACGCTCGGCCCAGTCGAGGATCGTGAGCGTGGTCAGGCCCAGAAAGTCGAACTTCACGAGGCCGACGGCTTCAACGTCGTCCTTGTCGTACTGGCTGACGACGCCGCCGTCCTCGCCCTGCGTATAGAGCGGACAAAAATCCGTGAGCTTGCCCGGCGCGATCAGCACGCCGCCCGCGTGCATGCCCACGTTTCGCGTGAGCCCTTCGACGCGCTGCGCGAGTTCCAGCAGCTGATGCACTTCGTCTTCGGAATCGAAGCGCTCCTGCAGCGTGGGCTCTTCCTTCATCGCGTCCGCGATGGTCACGTGCTTGCCCGGCTTGAACGGAATCAGCTTTGCGACGCCGTCGGTGAACATGTAGCCGAGATCGAGCACGCGGCCGATATCGCGCACCGCGGCCTTCGCGGCCATCGTGCCGAACGTGGCGATCTGCGACACCGCGTCCGCGCCGTACTTGCCCTTCACATACTGAATGACGCGGTCGCGCCCTTCCTGACAGAAGTCGATATCGAAGTCGGGCATCGATACGCGTTCCGGATTCAGGAAGCGCTCGAACAGCAGGTTGTAGCGCAGCGGGTCCAGATCCGTGATGCCGAGCGCATACGCGACGAGCGAGCCCGCGCCCGAGCCGCGGCCCGGACCGACCGGCACGCCATTGTTCTTCGCCCACATGATGAAGTCGGCGACGATCAGGAAGTAGCCCGGAAAGCCCATCTTGATGATCGTGCCGCACTCGAACTCGAGGCGCGCGTAATACGTCTCGCGCTGCGCGTCGCGCTCGGCCGCATCGGGATAAAGCTGTTGCAGGCGAACTTCGAGCCCTTCCTTCGACAACTGCACGAGGTAGTCGTCGAGCGAGAGGCCATCCGGCGTCGGGAAGAGCGGGAGCTTCGGCTTGCCAAGTTCGAGCGTCAGATTGCAGCGCTTGGCGATTTCGACGGTGTTCACGAGCGCCGACGGAATGTCCGCGAAAAGCGCGCACATCTCGTCCTGCGTGCGGAAATACTGATCCTGCGTGAAGCGTTTTTGCCGGCGCGGATTCGCGAGGATATCGCCTTCGGAGATGCACACGCGCGCTTCGTGCGCGGTGAAATCATCGGGCGTCATGAACTGCATCGGATGCGTCGCGACGACCGGCAGCCTGAGCTTCGCGGCCAGCGTAACGGCTTCCTGAATGTAAGACTGCTCGCCCGGCTGCCCCGCGCGCTGCAGTTCGATATAGAACGTGTTCGGAAAGAGCTTCGCCCAGCGCGCGGCATGGCGCTCCGCGCTCGCCGCATTGCCGGCCGCCAGCGCCATGCCGATATCACCCGTCTGCGCGCCCGACAGCGCGAGCAGACCTTCGGCCAGACCGCTTTCGAGCCACTCGAGCAAGACCTCGGCGCGGCCGCGATACTGATTCGTCAGCCACGCGCGGCTCAACAGCTCGCACAGATTGAGGTAGCCCTGCGTGTTGCGCACGAGCAGGAGCAGACGCGAGGGCTTGTCGCGATCGTCGGGATTGGTGATCCAGACGTCGCACCCGGCGATGGGTTTCACGCCATTGCCGCGCGCTTCCTTGTAGAAGCGCACGAGACCGAATGCGTTGCCGAGATCGGTCAGCGCAAGCGCGCCTTGCCCGTCTTGCGCGGCAGCTTTGACGACGTCGTCCAGGCGCACGATGCCGTCGGCGATCGAGAATTCGGAGTGGACGCGGAGATGAACGAAGCGGGGATCTGACATGGCGGTATTGTACATGCGGGCCGTCGCGAAAATCGGCGGCGACGGCGCGCTGGCCGAACGGATAAGGCCTTGACGGCTCTCGAAATTGCGCGCGCGCAAGCGCTCTGGAAACGTCGCGCGGCGCAATGCAAGGGCGCGCGCCGTTTGCGGGATAATACGTGTTTTGCGCGGCGCTTTCGTCCGCAACTTTTACTCGTTACAAGCCGCATCACGCGTCAACCGATCATGAGCATTCTGAACCTCTCCGCCTACAAATTCGTCACCATCGAAGACGGTCCCGCGTGGCGACCGCTCGTCACCGAACGCTGCAACGCGCTCGGTCTCAAGGGCACGATTCTGCTGGCGCCCGAGGGCATCAATCTTTTCATTGCCGGACCGATTGCCGAAGTCCGCGAATTCATCGACTACATCCGCACGGACGCGCTCTTCGGCGGCCGTTTCGCCGATCTGCAATTCAAGGAAAGCCTCTCCGCGAAGCAGCCGTTCCGCCGCATGCTGGTGAAGCTCAAGCGCGAAATCATCACGATGAAAAAGCCCGCGATCAAGCCGGAACTCGGCCGCGCGCCTTTCGTCGACGCGCCCACGCTCAAAACCTGGCTCGACCGCGGCCACGACGACACCGGCCGTCCCGTCGTGATGCTCGACACGCGCAACGCGTTCGAAGTGGATGTCGGCACGTTCGACCATGCGCTCGATTACCGCATCACGAAGTTCAGCGAGTTTCCGGAAGTCATCGAGCAAAACCGCGCCGATCTCGAAGGCAAGACGGTCGTCTCGTTCTGTACGGGCGGTATTCGCTGCGAAAAGGCCGCGATTCACATGAAGGAAGTCGGCATCGAGCATGTTTATCAGCTCGAAGGCGGCATTCTGAAGTACTTCGAGGAAGTGGGCGGCGCGCATTACACCGGCGAATGCTTCGTGTTCGATTACCGCACCGCGCTCGATCCGAATCTGCAGCCAACCGCGACCGTGCAATGCTTCGGCTGCCGCGCGGTGGTGTCGGTCGAAGATCAGGCGTCGCCGTACTACAAGCCGGGCGAGACGTGCCCGGCTTGTCATCCTGAAGCGAAGATCAGCCAGGCGGCATGATCTATCGCGGTCCTTATCGGGGAAGATTCGCGCCCTCGCCCACCGGTCCGCTGCACGCGGGCTCGCTCGTCAGCGCGCTCGCGAGTTTTCTCGATGCCCGCGCGCACGGCGGAAGCTGGATCGTACGCATCGAAGACGTCGATGCGCCGCGCACCGTGCCCGGCGCCGCCGACGAAATTCTCGCGACGCTCGCGCACTTCGGCATGCATTCCGATGAGTCTCCGGTCTGGCAGAGCGAACGCGACGTCGCGTACGCGACCGCGTTCGCGCGGCTGCAGACGATGGGCTTCGTCTATCCGTGCGGCTGCACGCGCCGCGAAATCGCGGATTCGCTCGTGCACGCCCATGCGCGTCACGCGACGCTCGCCTATCCGGGAACGTGCCGCGATGGGTTGCACGGCAAGCCGGCGCGTGCGTGGCGGCTGCGCGTGCCGGATGGCGATGCGGCCGTCGTGACTTTCGACGATCGCTGGCAAGGCATGCAGACGCAAAATCTCGCGACCGAAGTCGGCGATTTCGCGCTGAAGCGTGCCGATGGCTTGTGGGCGTATCAGCTTGCAGTCGTCGTCGATGACGCCGACGCCGGTATCACGCACGTCGTGCGCGGCGCCGATCTGCTCGATTCGACGGCGCGGCAAATCTATCTGCAACAGTGTCTCGAAGCGCCCACACCGACCTATCTGCATGTTCCCGTCGTCAATAACGACGCCGGTGAAAAGCTGAGCAAGCAGACGGGCGCGGCCCCGCTCGATCGCCACGCACCGCTCGATGCGCTCGTGCAGGCGGCGCGGCATCTGGGCATCGACGTATCGTCGTCGGCCGCTTCGCTCGATACGTTCTACAGCGCCGCGACGGCCGATTGGGCGAAGCGCTTCGCGCGCTGATTTCCGACTCCAGAAGCAAAAAAGGCAGCAACATGGGCTGCCTTCCTGACATTTACGACGTCTTGCGGGGCATTCCCAGCCCACCGAGCAGCGCCGCGAGCGGCTGCTTCGGCGCGCTCTTGCGCTCGGGCTCGACCGTCTCTTCCTGATGACGCTTCATCGCCGACGGCGACGGCTCGTACGGCTTCAGGAAGAATTCGTCGATAGGCTGCTGGCGGCCACGCGGACGATCATGCGTGCCCGCCGCCGTGCGGCGGCGCGGACCGGCCTCGTCACGCGAGCCGTGGCGATGCTCGGCGCGCTCCGGGCGGCCGAAGCGCTCATCGCGTCGCGGTGCGGACGTCGGGCCATCGCGGCGCGCGCGCATCGTCACTTCGAGATGTTCGACTTCGAGCGGACGTTTGATGAGTTTCTCGATGTCGGCGAGCTGTTTGCGCTCGTTCGCGCTGCACAGTGAAAGCGCGTCGCCCGACGCGCCCGCGCGGCCCGTGCGGCCGATGCGGTGCACGTAATCTTCGGCATTGAACGGCAGATCGAAGTTGATGACCGCCGGCAATTCGGCGATGTCGAGACCGCGCGCGGCGACATCGGTGGCGACGAGCGCTTCGATCTCGCCGCGCTTGAACGCGTCGAGCGCCTGCATGCGCTCGCTCTGCGTGCGGTCGCCGTGAATCGCCGTCGCGACGATGCCATCGCGCTCCAGCACGCGCGCGAGGCGGCTCGCGCCGATCTTGCTGTTGCAGAACACGATGACCTGCTTCAGCTCGCGCTCGCGGATGAGCTGCGCGACCGCGCCGGATTTGTCGCTCTCATGAACCTCGAAGACGATCTGGCGCACGTTCGTCGCGGTCGAATTGCTGCGCGCGACTTCGATCGTCTGCGGATTGCGCAGATACGTGGACGCGAGCTTCTTGATCTCCGGCGAGAACGTCGCGGAGAAAAGCAGCGTTTGACGCTCCTTCGGCAGCAGATTCAGGATGCGTTGCAGGTCGGGCAGAAAGCCCATGTCGAGCATGCGGTCGGCTTCGTCGAGCACGAGCATCTGCACCTGACCGAGATTGACCGTCTTTTGCTGGACGTGATCGAGCAGGCGTCCGGGCGTCGCGATCAGAATTTCGACACCGCGGCGCAGCGCCTCAGACTGCGGATTCATGTCGACGCCGCCGAACACGACGGTGCTGCGCAACGGCGTGTGCTTCGAGTAGGTCTGCACGTTGGCGGCGACCTGATCGGCGAGCTCGCGCGTCGGCGTGAGCATCAGCGCGCGCACCGGGTGGCGCGCCGGCGAAGCGCTCGTGTTCGCGTTCGGCAACAGGCGCTGGATGATCGGCAGCGAGAAGCTCGCGGTCTTGCCGGTGCCGGTCTGCGCGGCGCCCATGACATCGCGGCCCGCGAGGACGACCGGAATCGCCTGCGCCTGGATCGGCGTGGGCGTGGTGTAGCCGGACTCGCGCACCGCTCTCAGGATGTCGGCGGCCAAACCGAATTGGTCGAACGTAGGCGCGGCAGACGTGTTCGTGGCGACGGAATCAGACATGGTGACTATATGGGCTTTCGCTAAAGTGCCGCTCGATGCGGCGCGCGTAAAAATCGGTCGGGTCGTTCGATCGTCGCGATCGGTTGCTTACGCGGATGGGTTTCGTAGGCGCACACGGCGCGTCAGTCAGTGCTCTTTCAGCACTCGATCAGCGCATCGTGCGCAGCGCCGGGCGTGGCGGCCGGTTCATCGAGCCAGGTTCGCCCGGTTCGAGCGCCGTTCGTTTCAATTCGCGAGCCCACGCTCAGATGGAACACGGCTTCGATGACGCCTTCAAGGCACGTGCATCGCTCGCTTGCGGTTTGTGGGCGCCCGGCGCCCGTGTGCCGCTCGTGCCGGCATGAACGGCGATGCCGGAAAATTGGACATTCGGCCCGGCTGACACATTCATCGCCGGAAAGCCACGCATTGTAGCACCGCGCGCCGATGCGCTCCGGCGGCACGCGGCCGCGCCGTCGAGGCCGGGACAAGTACGCGGCGCGCCCGGCCCTACTTCTTGCGCGCCACGCAATCCGCGAGCAGCGGCGGCGAATCCTTCGCGGCCATTTCGTCGTAGAGATTGGCTTGCGGGCCTTTGGTCCACCACGTGTATTGATCGGCGACGTATCGGGCGCCCGATCCTGCGATCACGTTCACGAACAGCAGCTTGCGTCCGTCGACGGTCAGCGCCGCGAAGCTCTGACGATTGCGCGTGCTGGTGTACTGAACGGACACGCTCTTGCCGTCCTTGCAGTCGTAGCGGGTCGTCTGCGTCGATGCGGTCTGGATCTGCGGCACGGTGAGCGGCATCGCGAGCACGGTGTGGGCGCCGAGCGACGCGAGCAAAAGGGCGAAAAGCTTTTTCATCATCTGGTTCGCGGTTCGTTGGATGCCGGTGCGGGGGTCGGGTTGGATCACGGATCGATCACCTCCGCGCATGCGTCGGTGGGCGCGGCGGCGACGTGGCCCACCACCGGCACGATCTTCAGCCCCGCCGACGCAATCCGGCACGGCGCTGCCGCCAGGCCGCAGCCCGACAGTCCAATGCACACCACGACGAGCGCGGCCAGCGCTTTCCATTTCACGTTCTCGCTCCCGCCAGCGCACGCGCGCCGCTCAACTGGCCGTGACCGGCTTGACCTTCGATGCCGCGAGCTTCGCGCGCTCGCGGGCTTCGTCCGTATCGGCCCCCGTCGCGAGTGCAACGCCCATGCGCCGTTTCGCGAAGCTCTCCGGTTTGCCGAACAGCCGCAGATCCGCGCCCGGCACGGCGAGCGCTTCGGCCACGCCCTCGAACGCGATGCCCGCCTCGTCCAGCCCGCCGTAGATCACGGCGGACGCGCCCGGCGCCGCAAGCGCGGTGTCGACAGGCAATCCGAGAATCGCGCGCGCATGCAGCTCGAACTCGGAGAAGCGCTGCGTCGAGAGTGTGACGAGGCCGGTATCGTGCGGGCGCGGACTCACCTCCGAGAACCACACGTCGTCGCCGCGCACGAAAAGCTCGACGCCGAAAAGCCCGCGGCCGCCGAGCGCGGTCGTCACCTTCGCGGCGACATCGCGCGCTTTCGCGAGCGCGGCCGGGCTCATCGCCTGCGGCTGCCACGACTCGACGTAATCGCCCGCCACCTGCACATGGCCGATCGGCTCGCAGAAATACGTCTGGGTCTCGCCGCTCGCCGCATCCGCCGCGCGCACGGTGAGCTGCGTGATTTCATAGTCGAAGTCGATGAAGCCCTCGACGATCACCCGCCCGTGATTCACGCGGCCGCCCGCCATCGCATAGTTCCACGCGGGTTCGATGTCCGCGTCGCACTTCAGCACCGACTGCCCCTTGCCCGACGACGACATGACCGGCTTCACGACACACGGAAAACCGATCGTGACGATCGCCGCCTTCATCTCGTCGAGCGACTGCGCGAACGCATACGGCGAAGTCGGCAGCCCGAGCTCCTCGGCAGCGAGACGCCGGATGCCTTCGCGGTTCATCGTGAGCTGCGTGGCGCGCGCGGTCGGGATGACGGTCGCGAGTCCGGCCGATTCGATGGCGGCGAGCGCGTCGGTGGCGATCGCCTCGATCTCCGGCACGATCAGATGCGGCTGTTCCTTTTCGACGAGCGCCCGCAGCGCGGCGGCGTCGGTCATGTCGATCACGTGCGCGCGATGCGCGACCTGATGCCCGGGCGCATTCGCATAGCGATCCACCGCGATGACTTCGACGCCCAGCCGCTGCAACGCGATGATCACTTCCTTGCCGAGCTCGCCCGCGCCGAGCAGCATCACGCGCGTGGCGTTGGGGGACAGCGGCGTGCCGATGCGCATGGCGCCAGCGCGAAGTGGACCGGTTTGCATGAGTGCTCCAGGAATGGATCGGATGACGAGGCCGAAAGCGGAAGGCCAGCGAATTGGGCGCGATGTTAACACGCAGCGCCCGCGCCGACACTTTGCCGTCCGGCCTATTGACAGCGTCATCACAGACGGTATTGACACGCGAATGCGCGTCGGAATTCCCGTGCACTTTCTGTTACATCGGCATCGCGATAAGGCTGTCAATCATTTTGTTGCATCCGGAAGCTGGACAAATCGTAGGACGCGTGCGTTACGCTTACGGTTTCGCCAGCTTCAGGATCATCGATGCCCACGCCCTTCCTTCGCGCGCCCGCTTTGCCTTCCCGCCAGCCGCGCTCATCGTCAGGCTTCCTGTCGCGCCGCAAAGAAGCGCTCTCGCTGATTTCCCGTACGTGCGCGCTCATCGTCGCGGCAAGCCTCGCTGCCGGCTGCGCGATGCCGAAGCATCCCGATGTAGCCGCGCCGCCCACCGATCCCTATAATCCCGCCGCCACGCAATTGCTCGACGACACGCAATGGGCGCTCACTAGCTGGACCGACGCGAGCGGCCAGCCGCGCGCCGTGCCGCCCGCGGGCCAGGACGGCGCGCAGCCGCTCACGCTCGATTTCTCGACCGCGACCGGCCATCGCCAGGCGAGCGGCTTCTCGGGCTGCAACCGCTTCAGCGGCACGTACTCGCTCAAGGACGGCAAGCTCGCCTTCGGCCCGCTCGCCGCCACCCGCATGGCGTGCGGGTCCGGCACGGGCGCCACGCTGGAGCGGCCGTATCTCGACGCGCTTGCGCATATCGCGAAGAGCGGCGTGCAGATGAACGCTCCGCAAGCGCTGCAACTCACGCTCGACGACGGTCAGGTGCTCACCTTCGCGCGGCGCGCCGCAAAGTAAGAAGCGCGCCGCACGCATTGTCGAAACAGGTGTTGCGTACATGCGGCGAGCGCGTCGCGCGTGCGCGGCAACCGTTAAACTGCTCGATCGAACAGCCCGGCCGGCAAGCGGCATCGGCACGGCCGGGCAGCAGTCTCATTCGTTTGACCCAACATTGATTCAATCTCAGGCATGCACATGGTAGTTCTCGGCTGGTTCGGTGCATCGGTCGTCTGGTTTCTTCCGCTTCTCTGGCGCATCGTCAGGCTGGCGCTGCCGGGCGGCGCACGCGGCCCCGGCACGATCCGTCTCTGGCTCGGCTTCGCCGCCGTGCTGCTCGCGAGCAGCACGCTCGAAGGCACGCTCGCGGGCTCGTTCGAAACGCAGGCGAACATCAATCGCTGCGGGCGCGCGCTCGCTTCGGCGCTGAGCAGTTTCGTGCATCCGGGCGGCGCGGGCGCGATCGCGGCCCTCGTGCTCGCAATCTTTCTGCCGTGGCTCGTCGAATTCAGCTGGCGCTCCGTGCTGGCCTGGGCCGACGAGGCATTCGGCTTCGGCCTGCCGCAAAGCTGGCTCACACCGCGCGAGCGCGAGACCGAGCCTCGGCAGACCTCGCCCAGCCGCGACAAAGTCGCGGGCTGGTTCGAGCGCCGCGCCCACGCGAAAGCCTCGCGCGATTCGCAGGAACGCGGCCATCGCGCCGATCGGTCCGATGCGCCGTCGTCGCGCATTCCGCCCGACGAACCCACACTCGGTCTTCCGACCGGCAACCGCAGCAGTCGTTATCAGCGGCCGACCGTATGGCGGCCGCCCGCAGTAGGCAAAAACGCCGCCACGCGCGCGGCGGCGGCCAGTGCGAGCGCCGTGGCCACCGCCGAAGCGTATGCGAAGCGTCCCGCCTTCGAGGCAGCCGGCGTCTCGCCGCCTTCGGCACACACGGAGCCGGTCGCGCCTTCGGGCTGGCTGAACTCGCCGGCGTCTTCGGCGAATCGCGATGCCCGCACGGATTTCGCGCCGCGTCAGGCTTCCGCGTTCGAACCATCGGGATCGGGCTTGCGCGCGTCCGTCGCCGCTGACGAGCCGCGCGTCCAGACGCCGCCGATATCCGCGGCTCGCGCGGATCGCCCGCGCAGTCCGGCGATTTCGATGCCTGCGCAACGGACGTCGGGCATGGCGAGCGTGTCCACGTCCGCCGTGCCGGGTACGCATGCCGCGCGCAAACCATCGGCGCCGCAGTCGCCGCAGGATTTCAGACGACCGCCGGTACGCCCGGTCATGAGCGCGGCGACGCGCGAGTTCACGTCGGCGCCGCTCGACGCGCCCGCATTCTCGCGCCCGGCCGTGCCCCTCGGCCCACCCTCGCCGCCGCCCGCCCCCGACGCGATTCAGGCGACGCTCCGCTCCATCGAGGAAAAGGCCGCGCTGTGGACGTCGCTCGCCGGCGCGAGCCTCGCTCGCGGACATGTGGCGATGGCGAGGGCCGGCCAGCCCGGCATGCCGCCGAACGCCGAAGCGCCGGTATCGGCGGCAGCTGTCGAGCACGCGCCGGGCAATGTCGAAGCCGAGCGTGAGCCGCACGCGGAGCCGCCGATGACACCGCCCGCACCGATTCACGAGATCGAAGAAGATATCGACACGCCGCTGATCGACGCCCTGGCGATCGCGCCTGCACTCGTCGAGCCGCCGCCGCTCTTCGACGTCCGTCTGTCGCAGCCGGTCGCCGAAGTCGCTGCAGAGTCGCTCGAAGTGCCGATGAGCGAAGTCAGCACGGCTGAAGCGCCAACGCTCGCCGCACACGTGCCGGAGCCAGAGCCGGACTTCCGCGAAATCGTGCAGACGCCGCCGTGGCTGGATGCCGTCGATTTCGGCAAGGACGAGAGCGAGCCCCCTGCCCCGTCGCTTTTGCACATCGTCGACGAGCAGAACATCGAATCCGAAGCGCAGGAGGAAGAGGAAGCGGAAGACGAACAGCCTGTCGCCGAACGGCAGGCAGCCGGCGACGAATTCGCGCCGCCGTCGAACATCGTGCGCTTTCCGATCACGACCGGCAGCGCGGCCACGCCGCCCGTCCCGCCGGCCTTCGCCGCATCCGCGCCGCCGCCCTCCCCGTCCGAACCGCGCGCGCCCGTGCGCGGCTTTGCGCCCGCCGAATTCGAATTCCATGCGCCGCACGCGTCGGCGGTGGAACTGCCGACGCTCGATCTTCTCGAGCCCGCCTCCGGCGAAATCGAGCCTGTCTCCGAGGAGCGCCTCGCCGAAACCGGCCAGCTGATCGAGCAGCGTCTTCAGGAATTCAAGGTGCCGGTGACGGTGGTCGGCGCATCGGCCGGTCCGGTCATCACACGCTTCGAGGTCGAGCCGGCGCTCGGCGTGCGCGGCAGCCAGATCGTCGGGCTGATGAAGGATCTGTCGCGCGGACTCGGCCTCACGTCGATACGCGTCGTAGAAACGATTCCCGGCAAGACCTGCATGGGCCTCGAACTGCCGAACGCCAGGCGGCAGATGATCCGCCTCTCGGAGATTCTCGAGGACGACGTCTATCGCCACTCGAAGTCGAATCTGACGATCGCGATGGGCAAGGACATCATCGGCAATCCGGTCGTCACGGATCTCGCGAAAGCGCCGCACATGCTCGTCGCGGGCACGACGGGCTCGGGCAAGTCGGTGGCGATCAACGCGATGATCCTCTCGCTGCTCTACAAGGCGAAGCCCGAGGACGTGCGCCTCATCATGATCGATCCGAAGATGCTGGAGCTGTCCGTCTACGAAGGCATTCCGCATCTGCTCGCGCCGGTCGTCACCGACATGAAGCTCGCGTCGAACGCGCTCAACTGGTGCGTTGGCGAAATGGAAAAGCGCTACCGGCTGATGTCCGCGGTCGGCGTGCGCAATCTGCAGGGCTTCAACCAGAAGATTCGCAACACCGAGGCCGCGGGCAAGAAGCTCACGAACCCGTTCTCGCTCACGCCCGATGCGCCCGAGCCGCTGTCTACTTTGCCGCTGATCGTCGTCGTCATCGACGAGCTCGCCGATCTCATGATGGTCGCCGGCAAGCAGATCGAGCAGTTGATCGCGCGTCTCGCGCAGAAAGCGCGGGCGGCCGGCATCCACCTGATTCTCGCGACGCAGCGGCCTTCGGTCGATGTGATCACCGGCCTCATCAAGGCGAATATTCCGACGCGCGTGGCGTTCCAGGTGTCGTCGAAGATCGATTCGCGCACGATTCTCGACCAGATGGGCGCGGAGTCGCTGCTCGGCGCCGGCGACATGCTGTTCCTGCCGCCCGGCACTGGCTATCCGCAGCGCGTGCATGGCGCGTTCGTCGCGGACGACGAAGTGCATCGCGTGGTCGAGCATCTGAAGCAGTTCGGCGAGCCGGAGTACGAGGAAGGCATTCTGTCCGGCCCGACCTCCGAAGGCGGCACGCCCGACCTCTTCGGCGACACGCCCGATGCCGAAGCCGATCCGCTCTACGACGAAGCCGTGGCCTTCGTCGTGCGCACGCGGCGCGCGTCGATCTCGTCGGTGCAGCGGCAATTGCGCATCGGCTATAACCGCGCGGCGCGGCTCGTCGAGCAGATGGAAGCGGCGGGCCTGGTCTCGCCGATGGGCAGCAACGGCAATCGCGAAGTGCTCGCGCCGCCCGGCCCGGCCGACTGATCGACTCGATCGACTGATCCCTACCAGAGCCGCAAGCGGCGCAACAGAAAGATCGTGATGGCGGCGCAGGCCGCCATCACGCCGATCACGATCCAGAACGACACCGGGTCTTTCGTGCCCGGCAGGCCCGCCACGTTCATGCCGAAGATGCCTGTCACGAGCGTCGCGGGCAGCAGCAACGCGGACATGATCGCGAGCCACAGCAGCTTGCGGTTGATGTCCTCCGAAAGCGCCGCGGCGATTTCATCCTGCAACAGCTTCGCGCGCTCGTAGAGCCCCTCCAGACCGCCGCCCAGGCCGTTCAGGACCTGAATCGCCTGGACGAGCGCTTCCATCGAGCGCGGCTCGGCCCATTCGAGCTTGCGCAGAACGAGTTGTGTCAGCGCGTTGCGCTCCGGATCGATGAAGCGCCGCACTTCCACGAGACGCCGCCGCACGTCGCCCAGCACGGAGCGGCACCTGACGTGACCGCCTTCGAGCACGGTTTCTTCGACATCGTCGAGACAGTCGCCGATTTCGTCGATGCGGTCCGCGAAGGTTTCGTTCAGCGCGCGAATCAGACCCGCGAAGAGATCGACGGTATCGCGGAACATCGCGCCTTCGAGCACGGCATGACGCAGCCGGTCGGTCGATTCCAGCGGCCGCGCGCGCACCGTGATCATCCGATGTTTGTCGACGTAAAAGCGCAGCGCGCCGGTCGCGCGGTTCGCCTCGCGCGCGCCGGGCGCGGCGGCATCCGGCGTCTTCGCGACGAGTTCGAGATCCGCGACGACGCCATACATGAAGTTCGACCCGATATGCACGCGCGGGCGCTTGTCCTCGCCGTTCAGGAATTCGCGCGCGACATCGGGCATCGACGTGACGCCTTCGAGCCAGCCTTCGACGGTGTCGTCGTTCGCGGACAGATGCAGCCACGTCGGGCCGTCGCCCACGACGGAATCGCGCGCTTCGTCCCACGTGAGCCGCAACGCCTCGCCGCCCGCGAAGCTGAACGCGCTGATGAATCCCGGCGGCGCGGGCTCGTTGCGTTTGAGCGGGCGTTCACCGGCGTCGAATGTGCGAGTCGTGTTCAATCTTGCGTTCCCTGCCATTACCTTTCGATATCCTCAGTACACCTTTCAGTCGCGCGCGGCCGAATGGCCGAGGCGAACTGCATCGTACTAGAACTCGTAGCGTCCCCAGAAAAACGCGACATCGCCGTCGTTCAGGCCCGGAATGCGGGGGATGAACGTCGCCATCACCGATGCGCGCTGAAAGCGCACCGAGCCGACCGGCAGCGCGAGCGGCAACGGCACGTAATGCGCGATATCGCTGCGCGCCGTGACGCCGACGAAGAATCCGCCGCCCGCCTGCAACCCGCCCAGCACCGGCTTCGTGTACCACTGGCGCGCATAGCCGCCGATCGGCTGGAAGTTGTGATGCGAATCGGAGAAGGCGAACGCGAACAAAATATCCTCATTGCCGTTCGCATCGGTCCAGTGCTTGCCCGCGCCGCCGCCGTACGACCACGGGTTGAGCTCACTGCGGTTGTCGAAGCCATCGATATGCCAGCCGTAGCCGGTCACGTACAGATCCCAGGTGCCTTCGTGCGCGGCGCGCATCACGCGTTCGCACGCCGACGACATCCAGTCCCGCTTGTAATCGCATTCCGTTCCGCTCGCGCGGGCTGCGAGCGGCGCGCACAGCAACGAAATCGTGACCGCCTTGACCCATGTTCGTTTCATCGTCGTCGGACCGCCCGCTAGCCCGTCACGAAGGCGATACGAACTTGAAATCGACCGGCGAGCCGATCGAAAGGCGCTTCGGGTCGGACGCGAGTTCCCCCGTCTGCGGATCGCGGCGGAAGAAGTACGCGCTGTCGCTTTCCTGATTGCCGACGACGAGCCAGCGCCCGGTCGGGTCGATCGCGAATTCGCGCGGCGTCTTGCCGAGCGTCGGATAGCGCCTGAGGAGCTTCAGATGGCCGTTCTTCGGATCGACCGAGAACGCGACGATCTCGTTCGCGTCGCCGCGGTTGGTCGCGTAGAGAAAGCGTCCGTCGGGCGACAGATGGATCGCGCCGCCGCCGATCTTGCCTCTGAAGCCCGGCGCGATCATCGATGCGGTCTGCACTTGCGTGAGCTTGCCGTCGAGATAAGCGAACACGAGGACCGACGCGTTCAGTTCGGTCGTCAGATACGCATGCTGGCCGCTTTCGTCGAAGATCAGATGGCGCGGGCCGGAGCCCGGCGCGATCGGCGTGTAGCGCGCTTCGGTCGGACCCAGCAGCCCGCGGCTCGACTGCGACGGCGGGGGCGTGTAGCGATAGGCGAACACCTTGTCGACGCCGAGATCCTGAGCGAAGAGATACTTTCCGTCGGGTGAGAATACGGTCGAGTGGACGTGCGAATTGTCCTGCCGCCCTTTCACCGGGCCGCCGCCCTCGTGATGCACCGTCAGCACCGACGTGCCCACCTGGCCGTTCGCCGCGAGCGGAAAGACGGCGAAGCTGCCGCCCGGATTGGACGCGACCGAATAGTTGGCGGTGAGCAGATATTTGCCGTCGGGCGAGATCGCCAGATAGCACGGATCGTTGCCGTCCGACGAAACGCGGTTGAGAAAGCTCAACTGGCCGGTCGCGCGATCGAAGCGAAACGCGCTCACGCCGCCGCGCTGCGTCGCGGGGCCGTTGTCGCCGGGCAATTCGTTCACCGCGTACACGTAATTCCGGTCGCGGCTCACGACGAGATACGACGGGTTCACCGTCTGTGCCGACGCGATACGGGTCAGTTCACCATTGCCCGTATCGAAGCGATAGACGTAGATGCCTTCGCTTTTGCCGCCGCCCGTGTAGGTGCCGACGAGCAGATCGTAGACCTCGGCGCCCGACGCGCTCACGGTGGACGCGGTGGACGCGGTGGACGCGGTGGACGCGGCGGACGCCGGGGCCGATTGCGCAAAGGCCGACGCCGCCGTCAGCGACAGCATCAGCGCAAAACCTTTCGCCCACGCGGCGGGACTCGCACGCAGCGGGCGCGCGTCTTGCAAGAACGGCATGAGCGTATTCGCGCCGGATGAATGGCTCGGGTGCATGAAACCTCCTCATCGTTTCTTTGCCGCTTGTTATCGGAGCAAAGCGAAGCGACGCGAGTGCGCCGGCATCGCGAAACCCGCGACGTGCGGCAGCAAGATCCGCTCCAAAGACGCGGAACGCCATCGCAAGGATCGGGCTCGCAGCCAAGATACACCACGCACCACAGGTCAACCGACACGATTCGAATCAACAACAGGAGTTGCCGCGATGACTATCCACCTGAGCCTTGCCCCGCTGGTTTCGCTGATCGCCGGCATCCTGATTCTCGTCGTGCCGCGGCTGCTCAACTTCATCGTCGCGATCTATCTGATCGTGATCGGGCTGATCGGCTTGTTCGGCATGGGATCGGCCCACTTCTGACATAGGCACGCGAAAACGCACGCGCACGGACTGAACCGCGCACGTGCGCAAAGTGTCACGAAAGAAGTACACGCGGGCTGGCCGCGCCGGAATGTGTACCGCGGGCGTAAGCCGCTTCAGCCGTTGGCGAGCTGATCGAGTCGCAGGCGTCCCTGTAACGACAACGCACCGACCGAGACGCCCGCAACGCCGAAGCTGTAGCGGCTGAAACAGTCGCGTTCGGTGAGAAAGGCCGCGGCGGTGACCATCGCGTTGCGCGACAGGCCGAGGTGCGTGTGATCGAGCGCGAGGAGCGTTTCGGTGTCCGAGACGCGGCTCGCGGCGGAAAGAATGGCGATGCAGTCAGCTTTCGACGGATAGAGCATGGGTTCTGTTCCTCGAAAACGCTACGTTAAGGACCGGCCGGACGACGCGCTGCGCGATGACATGGCGACCGGGATCTGCAGGAAAGACGCGCGAAAGGCAGAAGAGTTTCAGTGCGCGGTGTAACAAATGAAACCGCGCCGAAAGGTTTTCGCGAAGCTTCATTCTAAACATCAGTCGAATATTTTTACAACCGATCGATCGGCGCTTCGTTCGCGTTTTTCCGCCAATGACGCGCGGCACGCCGCCGCATGTCGCGTTGCGCGCCGTCATCGGCCGGCCCGCTTTCCTGCTCTTATCGAACGATTGCGGCAGAATGCGGCCAGAAAGCATGCGTGGCGTCCAGCTTGCTCATCGCGGACGCGGCGCTTCGCCCTGGGGCGCCCGCAGCCTGCGTCCCCAATCTTTTGCTCAACCCGCGACGCGCGCTTCGGTTCGGCCCGCGTCGCCAGCAGGAAGATGTTCGCTCATGCCAGCACTGATTGAAGACTATGCGATGGTCGGCGACGGCCACACCGCAGCCCTGATTTCCCGCGATGGCTCCGTCGACTGGCTGTGTTGGCCGCGCTTCGACTCCGGCGCCTGCTTCGCGGCGCTGCTCGGCACGCCGGAGCACGGAAGGTGGCTCATCGCGCCCGAGATGCCCGACGGCGAGACGCCTGTCATCAAACGCCGCTATCGCGAGGACACGCTCGTCCTCGAAACGGATTTCGAGACCTCACAGGGCGCCGTGACCCTCGTCGATTTCATGCCGCTGCGCAACGGTCATTCTGAACTCGTGCGCATCGTGATCGGACGGCGCGGCACGGTACGCATGAAGATGGAGCTCGTGCTGCGCTTCGATTACGGTTCGGCCGTGCCCTGGGTCAGCCGCCTGCCCGATGACAGCGGCATCCGCGCGATCGCCGGACCCGATCTCGCGCTGCTGCGCACGCCCGTCGAGCTCGTCGGCGAGAACATGCATACGACCGCCTGTTTCGATGTGAGCGCAGGCGAACGCGTGCCCTTCTCGCTGTGCTACTCGCAATCGCATCTGCGCGTGCCGCACGCGTCCGATCCGCACACGCAACTCGCGCGTACGGAGAACCACTGGCGCGAATGGTCCGGTCAGAGCGAAATCAAGGGCCGCTGGGCGAGCGCGATCCGCCGCTCGCTGATCACGCTGAAGGCGCTCGCGTACGAGCCGACGGGCGGCATCGTCGCGGCGCCGACCACCTCGCTGCCGGAGCAGCTCGGCGGCACGCGCAACTGGGACTATCGTTACTGCTGGCTGCGCGATGCGACCATCACCCTGCTCGCGATGATGCGCGGCGGCTACTACGACGAAGCCCGCGCGTGGCGTGCGTGGCTCGGCCGCGTGATGGCCGGTTCGCCGTCGCAGGTCCAGATCATGTACGGCATCGCGGGCGAGCGCCGCCTGCCCGAGTGGGAGATTCCGTGGCTGCCGGGCTACGAGGGCGCGTCGCCGGTGCGCATCGGCAATGGCGCGGTCGACCAGTTGCAGCTCGACGTCTACGGCGAAGTCATGAACGCACTGCACCTCGCACGCGTCGGCGGCCTGCAAACCGACGAAACCGCGTGGTCGATCCAATGCGCGATGCTCCAGCACCTCGACACGATCTGGGAGCAACCCGACGAAGGCATCTGGGAAGTGCGTGGCGAACGCCAACACTTCACGTTCTCGAAAGTCATGGCGTGGGTCGCGTACGACCGCGCGATCAAGTCGGCGGAGACGTTCGAGTTGCCAGGCCCGATCGACCACTGGCGCGAAATGCGCGCGCGCATCCGCGCGGAGGTGCTGAAGAAGAGCTGGAATCCCACGCTGAACTCCTTCACGCAGGCCTACGGCAGCGACGCGCTCGACGCGAGCCTGCTGCTCATTCCATTGCTCGGCTTTTTGCCACCAAAAGATCCGCGAGTGACCGGAACCGTACATGCGATCGAGACCACTTTGACGCACGATGGCCTAGTGAAGCGCTATCACACCGCCGAAGTCGCGGACGGATTGCCGCCGGGGGAAGGCACGTTTCTGGCTTGTAGCTTCTGGCTGGTCGACAACCTGGCGTTGCAAGGCCGGATCGACGAAGCGCACCAGATGTTCGAGCGCCTTGTCGGTCTTGCGAACGATGTCGGGTTGCTGGCCGAGGAGTACGACACGGTGGCGAAGCGCATGGTGGGCAATTTTCCGCAGGCGTTCACCCACGTGGCGCTCGTGCACACCGGAATGAACCTGATGCGTCACGAGGAAGAAATGGCGAAGGCGGTTGGCCAACCATCTGGCTCCGAAAACCACGAAGGTGCGAACGATCGGACGACGGTTGACGCAGTTGCAGGAAGATCTTAAATATCTGTTTTGTTTGGCGAAATTAACCGTTTCGCGGTAATATTGGTGCAATGCACAAAAGTTAGGATGTCGCGATGTGTTGTTTTCCGCGCCGGCAATTTCAACCGGTTGGTTGAATTGAACGTTTAATGCGCGGAAAATCTTGCCTCGGCTCTAGGATCGTCTTCCAGAAGTCGATAACGCGCAGGTGGCAGCACTGAAAGGCATTGCAGCATCGCAGGAAAGACAGTGCCCCGGCAGCATGGCGCCAGCCCGCCGCGCCGCCGGGGATCTTCGAATGCCGTTGAAGCTCTTCGCCGGAAGTATTGCCGGGAGCAACGGGCGTACCGGTTTCCACCGGAGTTACTGGGGCAACCATGCTCTATCAAATTCACGAATTCCAGCGAGCCCTGTTGTCTCCCCTCACAGCATGGGCCGAGGCCGCATCGAAGTCGTTCGTCAACCCGGCCAGCCCCCTTGCCTATGTTCCTGGTTCGAGCCGCCTGGCCGCCGCGTACGAGTTGCTGTACCGGCTCGGGAAAGACTACGAGAAGCCCGAGTTCAGCATTCATCAGATCGTCAAGGACGGCCATAACATTCCGATCGTCGAGCAGACGGTGGTCGAGAAGCCGTTCTGCCGCCTGTTGCGCTTCAAGCGCTTCGCCGACGACAGCGCCACCGTCACCAAGCTGAAGAACGAGCCGATCGTGCTCGTGTGCGCGCCGCTCTCCGGCCATCATTCGACGCTCTTGCGCGATACGGTGAAGACGCTGTTGCAGGACCACAAGGTCTACATCACCGACTGGATCGACGCGCGCATGGTGCCGATCGAGAACGGCCGGTTCCATCTGGACGATTACGTCGAGTACATCCAGGAATTTATCCGCCACATCGGCGCGAAGGATCTCCACGTGATCTCGGTGTGTCAGCCGACCGTGCCGGTGCTCGCCGCCATTTCGTTGATGGCGAGCCGCGGCGAAGACACGCCGCGCACGATGACGATGATGGGCGGCCCGATCGACGCGCGCCGCAGCCCCACGTCCGTCAACTCGCTCGCGAACGAGCACTCGTACGAGTGGTTCGAGAACAACGTCATTTACACGGTGCCGGCGAACTATCCCGGCGTCGGCCGCAAGGTTTATCCGGGCTTCCTGCAGCACGCGGGCTTCGTCGCGATGAATCCGGAGCGCCATCTCACGGCCCATTGGGACTTCTATCAAAATCTGCTGCGCGGCGACGATGACGACGCCGAGCAACATCGTCGTTTCTACGACGAATACAACGCCGTGCTCGACATGGCCGCCGAGTATTACCTCGAAACCATCCGCATCGTGTTCCAGGAGTTCCGGCTCGCGGAAGGCACGTGGGAAGTCAACGGCGAGCTCGTGCGTCCGCAGGACATCAAGCACACCGCGCTCTTCACGATCGAAGGCGAGCTCGACGACATTTCCGGTAGCGGCCAGACGCGCGCCGCGCACGACCTGTGCACCGGCCTTCCGGCGAAGCACAAGCGGCATTTCACGGCGGAAAAAGCCGGCCACTACGGCATCTTCTCCGGACGCCGCTGGCGCACGATGGTCTATCCGCAATTGCGCGAGTTCATCCTCGAGCACGACAAGACGCCGAAAACCGAAGCGGTGCCCGCGTAATAGCGAGCACCCAAGCGTCGAAACCGATTCCATCGCATCAAACGAAAACGTCGCGCCTTGCAAAAGGTGCGACGTTTTTTCTTTTCGGACGGCGGATTTGAGGCGGCTGGGAATCAGCGGCGCGTCAGATAAGCCATCAGCAATTCGGTATTCATCCGCACGATCTGGTCGCGCTGCGTCTGCTCGCTGAAGTCGAGCCCGAAAGTGGCCTCCAGCGTGAAGCGGTTTGAGACGATGTAATAACCGAGTCCCGACAGGATGATGTAGAACTTGAGCGGATCGACGTCGGTGCGGAACAACCCTGCCTTCTGCCCGCGATCGAGAATCGTCGTGAGCGTCGTGACGATAGGCGAAATGAGCTCGCGTATTCGATTCGAACCTTTGATATAGCGCGCCTCGTGCAGATTCTCGTTATTGATGAGGCGCAGCAGTTCGGGATGGTCCCGATAATAATCCCAGACGAAATGCGCAAGGCGCGTCATCGCTTCGATGGGCGCGATGCCGTCGAGTTCGAGCGTGCGCTCGGCGTCGACGAGCGCGGCAAGCGCATGTTCGAGCACGGCGGTGAATAACTGCTCCTTGCTACCGAAGTAGTAATAGAGCATTCGTTCATTGGTCTCCGCCCGGCGCGCAATCTGGTCGACGCGTGCGCCGAACAGGCCACCGGCAGCGAATTCCTCTGCGGCGGCAAGCAAAATACGGCGACGGGTGCCTTCCGGATCTCTTTTGATTTTCGGCTGATTCATGATGGCATGACTCGGGAGCCGCGTTGCCGGGTTAGCGTCACGCGGCCCGCATTGGGATACATGACGTGAACGGGCGCTGCCCATTGGTTAATTGGGAAACACCGTCCTGCGGTCGAACGGAAAAGCACTTCGATTATGCGCACATTGAACGAACATTGGCAATTGGGATTCAAAGACATTCGGCACGACCGTTGACGACTTCGGCGATAATGTCGGTTAAAGCCGAGCGCGCAACCGGAAAGCGGGACGCGCGCCGAACCGGCAGCGTGCCGACGTCGTGGACGCCGAAGTGTTTTCAGCGCAGCGGCGCGTGCGGCGTGATCACAGCAGCGCCGCGTTGCTCACATCGCGCGCACGCTGCGCCCGTCCCCAAGGCATCATCGCAATTCCTCGTGACCGCAACCGTTTCCAGAACGCTCGCAGAGCGCATCGAAGACCTGCTGCCGCAGACGCAATGCACCAAGTGCGGCTATCCGGCCTGCCGGCCCTACGCCGAAGCCATCGCTGCGGGCGAGGCGAACTACAACCAGTGCCCGCCGGGCGGCGCCGAAGGCATCGCGCGCCTTGCCGCGCTGCTCGGCAAGCCCGTGATTCCGCTCGACACGACGCATGGCGAGGAGCGCGCGCGGCCGCTCGCCGTCATCGACGAGAACGTGTGCATCGGCTGCACGCTGTGCATGCAGGCCTGTCCGGTCGACGCGATCGCCGGCGCGGCGAAGCAGATGCACACGGTCATCGCCGAACTGTGCACGGGCTGCGATCTGTGCGTGCCGCCCTGCCCGGTCGATTGCATCGCCATGGTGCCCGTGACCGGCGAGCGCACCGGCTGGGACGCATGGAGCCAGCAGGAAGCCGATGCGGCGCGCGCGCGTCACGACCGTCGCCTGACGCGCCTCGAACGCGAGCGCGCAGCCGCCGAAGCACGGGCGAACGCGCGCCAGGCATCGCGGACGGCGCAAGCCGAACCCAAAGCGCAGGAAAAGCCGGAAGCGCCCGCCGCGCACGAAGATCCCGAAGCGAAGAAGCGCGCGATCATCCAGGCCGCGCTCGAACGCGCGCGCAAGAAAAAGGAAGAGATGGCGAGCCTCGGCGCGGGCCCGAAAAACACCGCGCAGGTGAGCGCTGCGGTGCAGGCGCAGATCGACGCGGCCGAGGAGCGCCGCCGCCGTCTCGGTTTGACGGACGACGAAAACGCGCCCCACTCCGGTAACGGCGACAAATCCGCGCGATAACGGACATCGAACAATGAACGCCACGAAGCGCCGCGCCATTTACGAGACGTTGCAAAGCCTGAATCCGCATCCGACGACCGAGCTCGAATACACGACGCCGTTCGAACTGCTGATCGCCGTGATGCTCTCCGCGCAAGCCACCGACGTCTCCGTGAACAAGGCGATGCGCAGGATGTTTCCCGTCGCCAACACGCCGGCGGCGGTGCTCGCGCTCGGCGAGGAAGGCGTGTCGGACTACATCCGCACCATCGGGCTCTATCGCACGAAAGCGAAGAACGTGATCGCGACGTGCCGCATCCTCATCGATCAGCATGGCGGCGAGGTGCCGGACGATCGCGAGGCGCTCGAAGCGCTGCCGGGCGTCGGCCGCAAGACCGCAAACGTCATTCTGAACACCGCGTTCGGGCAGCCGACGATCGCCGTCGACACACATATCTTTCGCGTCGCGAACCGCACCGGGCTTGCGCCCGGCAAGGACGTGCGCGCGGTGGAAACCGCGCTCGAAAAGTTCACGCCGAAGGAGTTCCTGCGCGACGCGCATCACTGGCTGATCCTGCACGGGCGCTATGTGTGCAAGGCGCGCGTGCCCGAGTGCTGGCATTGCGTGATCGAGCCGCTCTGTGAATATCGGCCGAAAACGCCCGCGCCTGTCGAATGAGCGGCCGACTGCGCGACGGGCTACAATGACGAGTTACGAAACGCGAATCGAATCAATACGTTATGTTCAACCCTAGTCGCGACGAAGTCCGTCAGTTCTTCACCGAAACATGGCGCAAGGAGCGCGCCGCCGAGATTCTGACGCCGCTCGAAAGCATGGCCGCCGACTGGATCGGCGAGCATCCCGAGTATCACGACGCGCTCGCGAATCCCGAAGCGCGCGACGCCGATTATTCGCCGGATCGCGGCCAGACCAATCCGTTTCTGCATCTGTCGATGCATCTCGCCATCAGCGAGCAATTGTCGATCGATCAGCCGCCGGGCATCCGCCGCGCGCATGACAGGCTCGTCGCGCGCCTCGGCTCGCCGCACGAGGCACAGCACGCCATCATGGATTGCCTCGGGCAGGTGATCTGGGAAGCGCAACGCTCGGGCACGCCGCCGGACACCGACGCCTATCTCGCGCTGATCGAGCGGCGTGCTTCGCGCGACTAAGCATCGCCAGACGCCGGAAACAAAATGAAAACACCCCGCACGAAGCGGGGTGTTTTCACGTTCAGAACAGCCTTCGAACGCCGCGCGCTTACTTCTTCAGCACGAGACTGCCGTCGAGCGATTCGATATACGCCGCGAGATCCTTCAGGTCGCTCTGCGACAGGCTTTGCACCTGCGCCGCCATGATGGCGTTGTTGCGGCCGAAGTTCGGGTTGTTGCCGCCGATCTGATACTGACGCAGCGCCCAGTAGATGTAGGTCGCGTGCTGGCCCGCGAGCCGCGGATATTCGCCGCTCACCGGCTTGTTGAGACCGGGGCCGTGACAGGCCGCGCAGTTGTGGCTGTCGGAAAGCGCCTTGCCGTTGCTCACGTCTGCCGCGTGCGCCGTGCCGAACGCCGTCATGCCGATGAGCGCCGCTGCCGCGCATGCTGCCTTGAAGCTGCTTTGAAGTGCCTTGGAGGGCTTCATGAATTCTCCTTCCCGTTGTCGCTCTGGCGTGGTTTCACGCCCGGATTACTTGTCGGGATTGTTCTTCGATTGGGGAGTTTGCGCGGCGTAGTACGCGGCGATATCGGCGATGTCCTGATCCGACAGCGTCGTGGCGATGGCGCGCATGGTGTCGAAATGACGGTCGCCCTTCTTGTAGGCATGCAGCGCATTGGCGATGTACTGTGCGTTCTGGCCGCCCAGCATCGGCACTTCATAGACCTCGGGGTACGCGGTGCGATAGCCGGGAATGCCGTGGCAGCCGATGCACATCGCGACCTTGCCCTCCGCAGCCTTCGCGTTGCCGACGACGTCGGCCGACGCCTCACTCGCGAAGCCGGCGAGACCGGACAGCGCTGCAATCACGGCACATTTGCCGACGAAATTGTTCATAGCTCTTCTAACCTGGCTTGAGGGGAAATCCGGCGCTCAAAAGGCCGCGGCCCGCGCCGAGCGCGCTACAACCTTCTCGGGACTCTCGGGACTCTTTACTGCTGCAGGGTCTGTCGCCACGCAGGCCAAAAAAATCGGGCTAATTGTACCGCGCGACCTACCCTCCGTCCACACACCAACCGCGCGGAACCCTTGCTGGCAATGGGAACCGACTGAAAAGCAGTCGTTGAGCCTGCGACATTTCGCCCCTGTACAAGCGATGAGTCCGCGTGCGCGCTCGCTTCCAACCCATCCGGACGCGTGGCGGCAACCCGCCGATGGAGCGGCTCAAACGATACCCGGCGCGCCTCAATGCGGAAAGGTCTTCTGACTTATACTGGGATTTTTTTGCCAACCGGATCTTCGTCATGCGTTTCGAAGGCTCATCGCAATACGTCGCAACCGACGATCTCAAGCTCGCGGTGAACGCCGCAATGACGCTGCAACGGCCGTTGCTCATCAAGGGCGAACCCGGCACCGGCAAGACGATGCTCGCCGAGGAAGTCGCCAGCGCGCTCGGCATGCCGCTCCTGCAATGGCACATCAAGTCGACGACCAAGGCGCAGCAAGGCCTGTACGAATACGACGCGGTATCGCGCCTGCGCGATTCGCAACTCGGCGACGAACGGGTGAAGGACATCCGCAATTACATCGTCAAGGGCGTATTGTGGCAGGCGTTCGACGCGGACCGGCAGAGCGTGCTGCTCATCGACGAGATCGACAAGGCGGACATCGAATTTCCGAACGATCTGCTGCGCGAACTCGACCGCATGGAGTTCTACGTGTACGAGACGCGCGAGCTCGTTAAAGCGAAGCATCGGCCGCTCGTGATCATCACGTCGAACAACGAAAAAGAGCTGCCGGACGCGTTTCTGCGCCGCTGCTTCTTCCACTACATCAAGTTCCCCGACGCCGAGACGATGAAAGCGATCGTCGACGTGCATTTCCCCGGCATCAAGCAGGATCTGCTCGCGGCGGCCATGCAGAGCTTCTTCGAATTGCGCGGTGTATCAGGGCTGAAGAAGAAACCGTCGACGTCCGAGCTGCTCGACTGGCTCAAACTGCTGCTCGCGGAAGACATTCCGCCCGAAGCGCTGCGCTCGTCGGATCAGAAGCAGATCGTGCCGCCGCTGCATGGCGCGCTGCTCAAGAACGAACAGGACGTCGCGCTGTTCGAACGGCTGCTGTTCATGAACCGCAATCATCGCTGAGATCATGAGCCGCTGGATCGAACCCGTCACGCTGGAAGGCGAGCATGTCAGGCTCGTGCCGCTCACGCACGAGCATGAACCCGCGCTCACCGCCGCCGCGAGCGATGGCGAACTGTGGAAGCTCTGGTACACCTTCGTGCCCTCGCCCGACCAGACTCGCGCTTATATCGACACCGCGCTCGACATGCGCGACCGGCTCGGCGCGCATCCTTTCGCGGTCGTCGATGTAAAGAGCGGCGCCATCGTCGGCTCGACGCGTTACTTCGCGGTCGACGAAGCGAACCGTCGGCTGGAAATCGGCCATACGTGGTACGCGAAGCGCATGCAGAAGACCGCGCTCAATACCGAAACCAAACTGCTGCTGCTCACGCACGCGTTCGAGAAGCTCGACGCGATTGCCGTCGAGTTCCGCACACATTTCATGAACCACGCATCGCGCACGGCGATCGCGCGGCTCGGCGCGAAACAGGACGGCATCCTGCGCAGTCATCAGGTCGGTCGCGATGGCGTGCTGCGCGACACCGTCGTGTTTTCCATCATCCAGTCGGAGTGGCCGGCGGTGCGCGCCAATCTGAACTACCGGCTCGACCGCTAAAAACGTCACGATGGAGAGCGCGCCATGCTGATCGACTTCTTCTACTCGCTGCGCGACGCGAAGCTGCCCGTCTCGGTGAAGGAATACCTGACCTTGCTCGAAGCGCTCAAGGCGCAGGTGATCTCGCCCTCGCTCGATGAGTTCTATTTCCTCGCGCGCATGACGCTCGTGAAGGACGAGAAGTACTTCGACAAGTTCGATCGCGCGTTCGGCGCCTATTTCCACGGCGTAACGCAGCTTCCGGACGAAGCCTTCGACATTCCACTCGACTGGCTCAAAAAGCGCCTCGACCGCGAATTCACCGCGGAAGAGAAAAAGCGCATCGAAGCGCTCGGCGGCATCGACAAGCTGATGGAGCGTCTGAAGGAGCTGATGGACGAGCAGAAGGAACGTCACGAAGGCGGCAACAAATGGATCGGCACGGGCGGCACGTCGCCCTTCGGGCACGGCGGCTATAACCCGGAAGGCATTCGCATCGGCGGGGAATCGTCGGGGAATCGCACGGCCGTGAAAGTGTGGGACGAGCGCGCGTACAAGGATTACGACGATCAGGTGGAAATCGGCACGCGCAACATCAAGGTCGCGCTGCGGCGTCTGCGGCGCTTCGCGCGCGAAGGCGCGGCCGAAGAACTCGATCTGCCCGACACGATCCGCAGCACCGCCGCGAACGCCGGCTGGCTCGATCTCAAGATGGTGCCCGAGCGCCACAACAACGTGAAGGTGCTGATGCTGCTCGACGTCGGCGGCTCGATGGACGATCACGTCAAGCGCGTGGAGGAGCTTTTCTCCGCGGCGAAGGCCGAGTTCAAGCATCTCGAGTTTTACTATTTCCACAACTGCGTCTACGACTATCTGTGGAAGAACAATCGCCGCCGTCATCAGGAACGCACACCCACCTTCGACGTGCTGCACAAGTTCACGCCGGACTACAAGCTGATCTTCGTCGGCGACGCGACCATGAGCCCCTACGAAGTGCTACAGCCGGGCGGTTCCGTCGAGTACAACAACGCCGAAGCGGGCGCCGTGTGGCTGCGCCGGCTCGCGGACCAGTTTCCGCATCACGCGTGGCTCAATCCTGAGCCCGAGCGTCTATGGGAATACCGGCAGTCGATCTCCGCAATCCGCGACGTCCTCGGCAACCGCATGTACGGGCTCACGATGGCCGGCCTCGAAGCCGCGATGCGCGCGCTGTCCAAATAAGAAACCCGAAATGAAAGCTTCCGCTCCGGCGCCCGCCGCGCCGCGTTTTCTCTTTGACACGTCGCTGTCCACCATCGTCGCCGGCTTCGTCGCGATGATGACCGGCTACACCAGTTCGCTCGTGCTCATGTTCCAGGCGGGCCAGGCCGCGCATCTCACCGACGCGCAGATTTCATCGTGGATCTGGGCGCTCTCGATGGGCATGGCGGTCTGCACGATCGGCCTGTCGCTGCGCTATCGCGCGCCGGTGGTCGTCGCGTGGTCGACGCCCGGCGCGGCGCTGCTCGTCTGGTCGCTGCCGAACGTCGCCTATGCCGATGCGATCGGCGCGTTCATCGTCTGCGCGGTGCTGCTGACCGCCGTCGGCCTCACCGGATGGTTCGACACGCTGATGAAACGCATCCCGTCGGGCATCGCCGCCGCGCTGCTCGCGGGCATTCTGTTCGAGATCGGCATCGAGATTTTCCGCGCCGCCGAACATCGCACGGCGCTCGTCATCGTGATGTTCTTCGCGTATCTCGCGGCGAAGCGCTTCACGCCGCGCTACGCGATTCCGACGACGCTCGTGGTGGGCGTCGCGGTCGCCGGCGGCCTCGGGCTGCTCGACTTCTCGCGCTTTCATGTCGCGCTCGCGCATCCCGTTTTCACGATGCCCGCGTTCTCGCTCGCCGCGATCATCAGCATCGGCGTGCCGCTTTTCGTCGTCGCGATGGCTTCGCAAAACGTGCCCGGCTTAGCCGTCCTGCGCGCGGACGGCTACACGACGCCTTCCGCCCCGCTCATCTCGACGACCGGCATCGCCTCGCTCGTGCTCGCGCCGTTCGGCTCGCACGGCGTGAATCTCGCCGCCATCACCGCCGCGATCTGCACCGGCCGCGAAGCCCATGAGAATCGCGACAAGCGCTATACGGCGGCCGTCTGGTGCGGCATCTTCTATCTGATCGCGGGCACGTTCGGCGCGACCATCGCCGCGCTGTTCGCGGCTTTTCCGAAGGAGCTCGTCGTCTCCGTCGCGGCGCTCGCGCTCTTCGGCTCCATCATGAGCGGCCTCGCCAACGCGATGCAGGACGCGCGCCAGCGCGAACCGGCGCTCGTCACGTTCATGGTGACGGCTTCGGGGCTCACGCTCCTGTCGATCGGCTCCGCGTTCTGGGGGCTCGTCGCGGGCGTCGTGACGCATGTCGTGCTCAACGCCCGGCGGCCCTGACGCGGCCTACAATGGCGGGATCGGCCCCGTTTTCCGGACCGAACTTCCGTTACAGACTGGTGGTATTCCGTCATGGCTTTGATCGACAAACTGCTCGCGCGCTCCACGCCGGGCACCCAGAAACGCAAGACGATCGTGCGCGTGCTGCTCGACGACGCCGGGCACGTGCAGGACGTCGTCCTGAAGATGAGTTGCGGCGATCCGGCAAAGGACGCGCACGCGCTCGAAGAAGTCCGCAAGATGCGCTTCGCGCGCGGCCAGCTCGGCTCGGGCACGGTGCGGCGCTGGCACGAGCTCGCCTACGCGGCCGATTGAACGCGCGCTTGCGCGTCCTGTCGAAACCCGGCGTCGTCCGGGCATTGACGCGCACGGTATCAGCGCGCTCGCCGCGCTCGGGACTAGAATGGGAGAATGACATTCAGGGGCGCGCCGCGCGAAGGAAGTCGCCGCGCGGCGTCGCATTCATGGGCAATCCGCGGGTTACCGCAATTTGACAAGGCGCATCGCGTCTGAGACTCGACATGACATCCGCTCTCGACCAGCTCAAGCAATACACGACCGTCGTCGCCGACACGGGCGACTTCCAGCAATTCATCGCATTCAAGCCGCAGGACGCGACCACGAACCCGTCGCTGATTCTGAAGGCCGTCCAGAAGGACGATTACAAGCCGCTGCTCGAAAAGACCGTCAAGGAGCACGCGAAACAGCCGATGCCGCAGATCATCGACAATCTGCTGGTCGCGTTCGGCACCGAGATTCTGAAGATCATTCCGGGCCGCGTCTCCACCGAAGTCGATGCGCGCCTCTCGTTCGACACGAAGAAGTCGATCGACAAGGCGCACGACATCATCAAGCTATACGAAAACGCGGGCGTCAGCCGCGACCGCGTGCTGATCAAGCTCGCATCGACCTGGGAGGGCATCCGTGCGGCCGAAGTGCTGCAGAAGGAAGGCATCCACTGCAACATGACGCTGCTCTTCTCGCTCCCGCAGGCAGTCGCATGCGCCGAGGCGGGCGCGCAACTGATCTCGCCGTTCGTCGGCCGCATCTACGACTGGTACAAGAAGTCCGCCGGCGCGGAATGGGACGAAGTGAAGAACGGCGGCGCGAACGATCCCGGCGTGCAGTCGGTGCGCCGCATCTACTCGTACTACAAGAAGTTCGGCTACAAGACCGAGGTCATGGGCGCGAGCTTCCGCACGGTGAGCCAGATCACCGAACTCGCGGGCTGCGATCTGCTGACGATCAGCCCCGATCTGCTGAAGAAGCTCGCCGACAGCAACGACAAGGTGGAGCGCAAGCTTTCGCCTGAAAACGTCAAGAACGAGAACGTGGAGAAAATCGGCGTCGACGAGCCGACCTTCCGCTTCCTCGTCAACGACGACGCGATGGCGACCGAAAAGCTCGCGGAAGGCATTCGCACGTTCGCCGCCGACGCGATCAAGCTCGAAAAGCTGATCACCACGCTGCAGTAACGCGCGGTTACGCCTGACGACGCGTGCAGATTCGTCCGCGTCCGATGGCCCGAAGCTGTAAATACAAAACCGCAAATCGCACCGGCGCATTGGTTCGATTTGCGGTTTTTTCCGTTACACCGACTTGCGCCGCTTCTTGACTCAATTTGACCTTTTCCGAGTCAGGGCGACATTCCATTGCAATAGACTTTCAGGCTTCGGCGGCATGTCCGCTTTATGTGCACGGAGTCTCTCGGTCATGCAACTGGATACCTATCTCTTCTTCAACGGCGATTGCGCAGCCGCGCTCGAGCTGTATCAGGCCGCGTTCGGCGCGCAGATCGCCGCGCTGGTCCGCTTCCGCGACGCGCCGGACGGCGGTAACGCACCGCCCGACTGGCAGGACAAAGTCATGCACGCAGTGTTCTGCGTCGGTCCTAACGCGATCATGGTGTCGGACGGCCGCTACGGCCAGCCGCGCAAGGACTACTCCGGCTTTACGCTGTCGATCGCCGCGGACAACGCGCAAGCCGGCGAGCGCGTCTTCAACATGCTCGCCGAAGGCGGCAACGTGCTCACGCCGTGGCAATCCACCTTCTGGACGCAAGGTTTCGGCATGCTGACGGATCGCTTCGGTGTGCCCTGGCTCATCAACGTGGTGCAGGCCGACGAAGCACAGGCAGCCTGAGCGTCGGCGAATCATCCATTGAGCGGCCGCGCACCTTCTATATTCCACTGCCGCTCGATTTCTGACAGACGCAGGCGTAAGCGTTCCACCTGCTCGACGAAACGCATCGCGAGCCAGTGCATGCCCTGCGTCGCGTCGTTTTGCCCTTCGTCGCCGATGCACGGCTGCGGCAGCGGCGACAACTCCACTGCACGGTACAGCAATCCCACGCGCCCGAAACGCAACGCGCGCGCCATCTGCAAGAGTTGCTGGCGCACCGTGTACTCGCGCGGCGTGCATGCGATCGCGAAGCCGCCCGGCGATGCGCCGGCCACTTCGGGCATCGATCCGACCAGTAGTTCCAGCGCGGCGAGAATCGAACGGTGCAGCCGCTGGATTTCCTCCAGACGCGCCATCGGCACGTCGGTTTCCTTCGAGACCGATTCCATCAGCCCGCGCGATTGCACGAGCCGCTGGCTCATCCCGAAAAAGTGCCGCGCGGACTCCTCCGCGAGCAGCGGCGTGCCGTCGAGCAAGGCGCCGTAGAGCCGCGCGCATTCGCGCAGATTGTCCGCGAGCCGGTAACGCCACGAATACGTCGCGTACTGCGGCAGAACGAACGAGAACCCGAGCGCGATCACGACGCCGATCATCACATTGGCCGTGCGCCACAAGCCGGTGGAAAGCGGCAGGTCGCCGTGACCGGAGACGATCACCATCGTGATCGCCGTGAGCAGCGCGACATAGCCCGCCTTGCCGATCGCGTAATAGGCGCATCCGCCCGCGATCACGCACATCAGCACAAAGAAGACCATCGGCGAGCCGGTGAGCATTTGCGCGACGATCAGCACCAGCCCGAAGCACGCGCCGAGCGCCGTGCCGACCGCGCGCTCGGCCGCCTTCTTGCGAATGTTGCCGTAGTGCTGCAACCCGCCGATCACCACGAGTACCGACACCGAAGCCCAGACGCCGTGGGGCATGTCGATGCCCGTCGTGACGGCGATCGACACCGCCATCGCGAGCCCGACGCGCACCGCGTGGATCATCGCCGCGTGCCGGTAGCGGAAGTACGGCGACGCGATCCATTGAAGAAGGCGCGCGAATCGGCCGCGCCGGAGTGACGTCGATGTTGGTGAAAACATGGTTCGCTCGCGTCGATGAAGACACACGCCTCACAAACGAAGGCGGCCTGAAAACGAAACGCCCGCAGCGGCCAGTCGGCTGCTACGGGCGTTTTACCAGCTTTTCGCGACACGCGTCGGGCGGCTGACCGGCGCGTGACCGCGGCGTGCCGGATCAGCTTTCCACGATGTCCAGATAGTCTTCCGGACGCGTGCGGTCTTCCGAGCGCTTGAGGCCCATCACGCGCACCAGCAGGCTCACGACGACCGAAACGATCAGGTTGGCGATCAGCGCCCACACAGCCGCGTAGCCCGGCACGACATAGCCGAAGAGATGCATCGGATAGATCGAGCTCTTCAGTTGCAGCGACACGGCCATCCACGTGCCCACGCCGATGCCCACCGCCCAGCCGATCAGCAGGCCGCGATGATCGAGCACGCGCGTGTAGAGGCCGAGCACGAGCGCGGGCAGCGTCTGGATGATCCAGATGCCGCCGAGCAGTTGCAGCTGGATCGCGTAGGTCAGCGGCAGCCCGAGAATGAACGCGACCGCGCCCACCTTCACGATCAGCGACACGAGCTTGGCGACGTTGGTTTCCTGCTCCGGCGTCATCTTCCTGTTGACGAACTCGCGATGCACGTTGCGCGTGTACAGGTTGGCCGCCGCGATCGACATGATCGCCGCCGGCACCAGCGCGCCGATGCCGATCGCCGCGAACGCCACACCGACGAACCACGACGGGAAGTAGTGCAGGAACAGCGCCGGCACCGCGAAGTTCGCGCCATAGGCCTTGAAGTACGGCGCGTACTCCGGCATGTCCTTCACACCCGACGCGAGCGCCATGTAACCGAGCAGCGCGAGCAGGCCGAGCACGAGCGAATACGCCGGCAGCAGCGACATGTTGCGGCGGATCGTGTTGCCCGAGTTCGACGACAGGATCGCCGTCACCGAGTGCGGATACAGGAACAGCGCGAGCGCGGAACCGACCGCGAGCGTCGCATAGGCGCTGTAGCCGTTCAGGCTCGTGGCGTCCGGTGCCTTCAGCAGCAGCTTTTCGGGTGGCACCGTGCTGAAGATGTGCCCGAAGCCGCCGAGCTGTGCCGGAATCACGAGCACCGCGGCGATGATCGTGATGTAGATAAGCACGTCCTTCACCACGGCGATCATCGCGGGCGCGCGCAGGCCCGACGTGTACGTGTACGCGGCGAGAATCGCGAACGCGATGATGAGCGGCAGATCGCCGATGAGGCCTTGCGTGGAAAAGCCGAGCCCACCGATCACCACTTCGATGCCGACGAGCTGCAGCGCGATGTACGGCATCGTCGCGACGATGCCCGTCACGGCGACGGCAAGCGCGAGCATGCGGCTGTTGTAGCGCGCGTGTACGAAGTCGGCGGCGGTCACATAGCCGTGACGCTTCGCGATGCTCCAGAGCTTCGGAAACACGACGAACGCGAACGGATAGATGAGGATGGTGTACGGCAACGCGAAGAAACCCGTCGCGCCCGCGCCGAACACGAGCGCCGGAACCGCGACGAACGTGTAGGCGGTATAGAGATCGCCGCCGAGCAGGAACCACGTGACGATGGTGCCGAAGCGGCGTCCGCCGAGACCCCATTCGTCGAGTTGGGCGAGATCGCCGCGGCGCCAGTGCGCGGCGACGAAGCCGAGAATCGTGACACCGACGAAGAACAGAACGAAGACGATGGTTGCGGTGAGATTCATCATCGCGCACCTCCGTTCTTACGGCCCGAAGGCAGCGCCTTGGTCTTCTGATAGACGACGGCCGTGATGACCGCGCTGATCAGCACCCACAGAAGCTGATACCAGTAGAAGTACGGAAAGCCCCACAGAACGGGCTCGATCTTGTTGTAAAACGGCACCCATACCACACCGATCCACGGAAGGATCAAAAGCCAAAGCCAATGCTTATTGCGCGGTTGTCCGGTGCCGGTCGCAGCTTCGTGGGCCATGAACGGTCTCCTCTTGTTTTGATTCGCTTGGGTTATCGCGAGCCCGGCGGGATGCCGGTGTCGGGCAGACATGCCGCTGAAAGCGCCCCGAAATAACAGGGGGAGTATATGGACCCTTAAAACATGGTCAAGCAGGGAGAATCCCGACTATTCCCATGATTTGAAAGGATTTTGTAATTATATTTTGGTCCATTGCTCTTCGATGATCAGATCGCGAACGAACCGCTCGTCGCGATGCCCGCGCTTTCGGCAAGACCCTTCACCCACTTGCGTGCGGGCAAGCCGAGCTGCGTTTCGATGAGCTTCGCACGCGTTTCCAGCGAGGCGAACGGCACGTCGAGCGCGGGACCGGCGAACGCGATCGCGACGCGATTGCCGTCGTGCACTTCGGGCAGCGCGATCACGCGATGATCGAACGCTTCGTTCAGATGACGCATGTTGCGCACGAAGCTCGGATGATCGCCGAACAGATTGATCGTGACTACTCCGGCTTCTGGCGTGAGACACGCGCGGCATGCGCGATAGAACGACACGCTGTCGAGCACGGGGCCGCGCGCGGTGGCGTCGTAGAGATCGATCTGCAGCGCGCCGGTCGTGCCGTGATTCGCGCGGTCGTTGACGTACTCCCACGCGTCGCGCTCGGTGACGGTGAGGCGCGCGTCGTCGTAGGGCAGCTCGAACATCGCACGCGCGGCGATCACGACGGCCGGATTCAGCTCGACGGCTTCGACCTGCGCGCGCTTCAGGAAGCGATGACAGAACTTGGTGAGCGCGGCCGCGCCGAGCCCGAGTTGCACGATGCGCGCGGGCGTTTCGATGAAAAGCAGCCACGCCATCATCTGCTGCGCATATTCCAGTTCGATGTGACCGGGCTTTTTCAGGCGCATCGCGCCTTGCACCCATTCGGTGCCGAAGTGCAGATAGCGCACACCGCCCTCTTCCGAGAACGTCACGGGTGCGAAGCGCGGCTTGCGGGGCGCGTCGATGCGCGGCGCGTTTGCGAGATCGTCGCGATCGCGATCATCGCGTTTGTGCTTCGATTTGCTGTTGTCTTTCTTGCGGCCGAACGCGCGGGCTTCAGCCGACGCGCGCTTGATGAGATTGGTCATTGTGCGGAGAGGATGTCGCGCCAGATGCGCAATTTTTGATCGAACGAGAGGATAGCATTGGCCGCGCTCGACGATGGCAGCACGAGTGTGGCGTACCCCGCCGCGCTCAGCACGGGTGCGAACTTGCCTGAAGTCTTGCCGTTGAAGCACACCTTGCGCAGCTTCGGAAAGCGCGTGCGGAACGCGTCGAAATCGTTCGGCGTTGCGTTGCGGATCGCTGCATCGAGACTGCCTTCGCGCTCGCATGCGGCGAGCACGTCCCATAAGCCGATGCCATGTTGCATCAACCGTGCGAGGCGTTCGTCGTAGCCCGACTCGTGCAGCGGTTCGCCGATCGCCGCGCCGACGAGCCGCCAGAACTGATTGCGCGGATGCGCGTAGTACTGCGTCGCCGCCAGCGACGCGACGCCGGGAAAGCTGCCGAGGATGAGCGTGTGCGTCGCTTCATCGCCGACCGGCGCGAAGCCTGCCAGTTTCGCTGCGAGCTTCATTTCGCCTCGCCGTGCGCGACGCGCTTTGCATGCGAGCTCAGGTGCTCATGCGAGCGCGCATGTTCGCGATGACTCCGCGCGCGCGAGGCGGCAAGGCGCGTCCAGAGCGCATCGAGCATGCATTCGGTGACCATCAGCGGCGCGCCATGACGCTTGAAGACCGATCGTCTTGCGACGAGCGCGTGCGACGTCCGTTCCGTTTGCTTGCGAGCCAGTCGATGCAGCGGATGCCGCGCCGTGATTCGACGGCTCGCGAGCGCCGAGCGCGACACGCTGCTGTCGCTGTAGAGCAGTTCGGCGAGCGGGCGCGTGCGCAGACGGCGCATCGATTGCCACACACCGGTGCTGTGCGCGAGCGCGACGACGCTATGCGCGACGACGAACGGCACGCCATCGACTTTCAATGCGACTTCGCGCACCCAAACCGGCGTGCGCGGCGTGATTTTCAGAGCGCGCGCTTCGTCGCGCCACGGCATGTCGACGGCCTCGCGCGTAACCTCGACCGTCACCGCGCCGAGCGTGCGCAAATGCGCGGTCAGCGAGCCGCCTCGCGTGAGCCAGTCCTTTCGTGCATCGGTGAGCGAGGGAAGCGGGACGACGCGCCAGTGCGCGTCAGTGGGATCGTTGGGCGTGAGCATGGCGGTGATTATAGGACCGTCATGAAGTAGAAAACGCGCCGCCGGTTTCCCGGCGGCGCGTCCATTTCGAAGCGCTTACTCGTGTTTAACGCGCGAGCAACAACGCGTTCGTCCGCTTCACGAAGCTCGCCGGATCGTCCAGCGCGCCGCCTTCGGCGAGCAAGGCCTGATCGAAGAGCAGATGACACCAGTCCGCGAAATTGGCGCTGTCCGCGTTCAAAGCCTTGACCAGAGGATGCTCCGGATTCACCTCCAGAATCGGCTCCGCTTGCGGCGCATTCTGCCCCGCCGCCTTCAGCATGCGTTGCAGATAGCCGCTCATGTCGCCTTCATCGGCGACGAGACAGCTCGGCGAATCCGTCAAACGGAACGTGAGCCGTACGTCCTTCGCCTTGCCTTCGAGCGCTTCCTTCATCTTCTCGACGAGCGGCTTCAGTTCCTCGCCGACTTTTTCCTGCTGCTGCTTTTCCTCGTCGTCGAGCGCGCCGAGATCGAGATCGCCACGCGCGACGCTGGCGAGCGGCTTGCCATCGAATTCGTTCAGGAACGAGAGCATCCACTCATCGACGCGATCCGTCAGCAGCAGCACTTCGACGCCCTTCTTGCGGAACACTTCGAGATGCGGGCTGTTCTTCGCGGCCTGCCAGCTATCCGCGGTGACGTAATAGATTTTCGTCTGCTCGGGCTTCATGCGCGCGACGTAATCCGCGAGCGAGACGTTCTGTTCGTCGCTATCGTTTTGCGTCGATGCGAAGCGCACCAGCTTCGCGATCCGCTCGCGATTGCTGAAATCCTCGCCGATGCCTTCCTTCAGCACCTGACCGAACTCGTTCCAGAACGTCTGATACTTCTGCTTGTCGGCGTCTTCGGTGGCTTCGGCGGAAGAAGTGGCGATGTCTTCGAGCATCGACAGCACGCGCTTGGTCACGCCTTCGCGAATCGCCTTGACGTCGCGGCTTTCCTGCAGGATCTCGCGCGAAACGTTCAACGGCAGATCGGCCGAATCGACGACGCCCTTCACGAAGCGCAGATACGCGGGCAGCAGTTGCTCGGCATCGTCCATGATGAACACGCGCTTCACGTACAGCTTCAGCCCGCCGCGATGCTCGCGGTTCCACAGATCGAACGGCGCGTGCTTCGGCACGTACAGCAGTTGCGTGTATTCGCTGCGGCCTTCGACGCGATTGTGCGTCCATGCGAGCGGATCGTCGTGATCGTGGGAGATGTGCTGATAGAACTGCTTGTACTGCTCGTCGCTGATGTCGTTCTTCGGACGCGTCCACAAAGCGCTCGCCTGATTGACGGTCTCGTCCTCATCCTTCACGACCATCTCGCTCTTTTCGCTGTCCCACTCTTCCTTCTTCATCAGGATGGGCAGCGCGACGTGGTCCGAATACTTCTGGATGATCGACTTGAGCCTGTGCGTGGAGAGCAGCTCGTCCTCTTCCGGGCGCAGATGCAGCGTGATGGTCGTGCCGCGTTGCGCGCGCTCGATGTCATCGACTTCGAAATCGCCCTCGCCCGCGCTCGTCCAGCGCACGCCCTGGTTTGCCGGCAGGCCGGCGCGGCGCGTTTCGACCGTGATCTTGTCCGCGACGATGAAGCCCGAATAGAATCCGACGCCGAACTGCCCGATGAGCGCCGCGTCCTTCTGCTGGTCGCCGGAGAGCTTCGAGAAGAATTCCTTCGTGCCCGAACGCGCGATGGTGCCGAGGTGCGAAATGGCCTCGTCGCGGCTCAAACCGATGCCGTTGTCGTCGATGGTGACCGTGCGCGCCGCCTTGTCGTACGACACGCGAATACGCAGTTCCGGATCGTTCTCGTAGAGCGCGCTGTTCTCAATGGCTTCGAAGCGCAGCTTGTCGGCGGCATCGGATGCGTTGGAAATCAGCTCGCGCAGGAAAATTTCCTTGTTGCTGTAGAGCGAATGGATCATCAGGTGCAGAAGCTGCTTCACTTCTGCCTGAAAGCTCATGGTTTCTTGCGCCATGCTCGGGTCCTCTGGTGTTGATTGCGTTGGTGCCAAATGTCGATCGGGCGCGCCATCGTCCTGCCGCGCCGCGAATTCGTCCGATATGAGGACGGCGCCGCGATTTTCAAGGGCCATCGTAAGATGCGGCTTTCGAACGACCGATCACACCCGTCATTGCGATGCCATCATCCGAGCAACATTGTCGCCCGCTCACGCGCGACGAAATCGCGATGGCCCGGTGCGTGTTCGCGGACGCGATCGATTATTCGAAAGTGAAAGTCCACGCCCGCGCCTATCTGCCGCTCGGTCTGCAGCCGCGCCGCACGGCGATGGCGCCCAACGGCAACCTCTATTTTCCGCGCGGCTGCTTTCAGGACGACTTCTCCGCCTGCGGCCTCGCCGACCGCATGTGGTTCATCCACGAGATGACGCACGTGTGGCAATTCCAACTCGGCTATCCGGTGCGCTTGCGCGGGGCGATTCGGATCGCTTTGCCGTACGCGTACACGCTCGGGCACGGCAAGCGTCTCTCCGACTACAACATGGAAGCGCAGGGCAACCTGCTCGCGGACTATTTCGCGCTGAAATTCTGCGACGGGCAGAGCCGATTGTACGAACATCGCTATCGGCAACTGGCCAACGCGCTCGCGCTCTACGAATCCGTGCTCGCGGATTTCATCCGCGCGCCCGGCGAGCGGCGCAATCTACCCGGACGCCGGCGCGGTATTTGTTAGTCTATTTTCTCGACACGAACGATTCGGTCGAAAGTGTCGTTACCACGAAATTTCCGCAACACCTTAGATTCGGCTTCGTCAGCAGACATAGCTTCGACGACCTCATGTGAAACAAATCGATTGCCATAGCTTTCGTAACTAACTTTCCATTTCTGCATAAATCCCTCGTATTTGGTATCTGGCTCTATCGGCGATAAAGCGTCAGAAGGCTACCTTAGACGCTTGAACAAGCAACAGACAGCGAGGGCTATTTCTAGCTTTCGTTATCTAAGTGCCCGTTGTCGTCTATCAGGCCGCGCCTAAGCGCTGCGCCGCGCGGCCTTGTCCAGATAGTTCGACAGGAATTCGGCCAGCACCGGATCGCCGCAATTGGCGACATTGAAGCGCATCCACGTCGTCGGCGACTGATGCGGCGAGAAGAGACTGCCGGGCGTCAGCAGAAAGCCGGCTTCGTGTCCTGCGGCCGCGAGGCCGTCGGAATCGACGCCCGCATCCGCCCACAGGAACATGCCTGCGTCCGGCGTCGCGTACAGCCGCAAGCCGGTCTTCTCCAGCATGCGCGCGGTTTTCTCGCGCACGCCATCGAGCCGCGCGCGCAGGCGCTCGACGTGCCGCCGATAGTGCCCCTCCGTCAGGACCTTGTAGACGACGCGTTCGTTGAGCTCGGGGCTCGTCATGCCGACGAGCATCTTCTGGTCGGCGAGCGCCTTCGCCACATCCGGCGCCGCCGCGATATAGCCGACGCGCAGATTCGCCGCGAGCGTCTTCGAGAAGCTGCCGAGAAAGATCACGCGCTTCAACTGATCGAGCGATGCAAGGCGCGTCGCGGGAAAGCCCGCGGGGCACAGATCGCCGTAGACATCGTCCTCGACGACGATGAAGTCGTATTCCTGCGCCATTTGCAGGATGCGAAACGCCTGCGCCGCAGTCAGCGACGTGCCCGTCGGGTTCTGCAAAACGGAGTTGATGATGAGCATCTTCGGACGCCAGGTCGCGACGAGCGTTTCGAGCGCATCGAGATCGGGACCATCGGGCGTGTACGGCATGCCGACGAGCCGCGCGCCCTGCGACGCGAAGCGGCCGAACATCTGAAACCACGCCGGATCGCCGACGATCACCGCATCGCCCGGCTTCACGTAGAGGCGCGCGATCAGGTCGATGGCCTGCGTGATGCCCGACACGAGCACGATCTGCTTCGCCGCCGACGCGCCAATCTCCAGCTCCTCCAACCGCGTTTGCAACTGCTGGCGCAGCGGCAGAAAACCCTGCGGCGTGCCGAAGCCGAGCATTTGCGCGCCGCTCTGCCTCGATAGCGAGCGCAGCGCGTTGGTGATGAGCTCGCCATCGAGCCAGCGGCCCGGCAGGTAACCGAGACCCGGCCCTTTTTCCGGGCTGGACGTATGCAGCATGTTGCGCAGCAGCCAGACCACGTCGATGGTGTTCTGCACCGGCTCGCGCTCTGCCGCGGCGGCGGGCGCCTCGCCTTTCGCGACGAGCGTCGGCCCGCTGCGCTCGCGCACGTAGAAGCCGGAGCCGCGCCGCGAGTCGAGATAACCGTGCGCGACGAGCCGTTCATAAGCCTCGACGACGGTAAAGCGCGACACGCCCTTGTCGAGCGCGAGCTTGCGGATCGACGGCATGCGCATGCCGGGACGAAACACGCGCTCGTCGATGCGGCGGCGGCCCCACTGCACCAGCTGATCGACGAGCGTGAGCTGAGCCGCGTCGTGCGGGGCGGGAATCTGATCGAGCGGAACGGACATGCGGGCCTCTCTTCGGCGAACGCGATGGTGCGCGGTGAAAAACTGTACCGAATAGTATTGGGCCGATTGTACCGTTACTGTTACGGAGATAGCGGCTACATTTTGCTTTCGGGCTCCCGGCGCGCGAGACGGAAGCGTTATGCTATCGGCCCTTATCTGGCTCGCATCGCCCGTCATGACCGAACATCGACTCAAACTCGATCACCTCGTGATCGCCGCACGCACGCTCGACGAAGGCGCCCGGTTCGTCGCAGCGAAATTCGGCGTCGAAACGGTGGCCGGCGGCGCGCATCCGCTGATGCGCACGCACAATCGCCTGCTGAATCTTTGGGATGGCGCGTACCTCGAAGTGATCGCGATCGATCCGGGGGCGGCGAGCGTCGAATCGCCAAGGCCGCGCCTCTTCGCGCTCGACGATGCGGCAATGCAACGCCTTCTCGAAGAACACGGCCCGCAACTCGTGCATTGGGCCGCGCGCGTCGACCGGCCGAAATCGCTGGTGCGCTGGCGCGAGCAGTATCCCGAACGCATTCCACCCGTCGCGGCGATGTCGCGCGGCGGCAATACATGGGGCCTGACCGTCCCCGACGACGGCGCGTTTCCCGCATGGCAAGGCGCCGGCGATGGCGTGCTGCCGTCGCTGATCCAGTGGGACACGCCGCGCCATCCGAGCGCGACGCTGCCGGAATCGGGCATCGCGCTGCGCTCGCTGACGGGTTTTCATCCGCAGGCGGAGGCGCTCGCGGCGCAGCTCGCGTGGCTCGGCGCGGCGCATCTGATGCGCGTCGAGGAAACCGCGGGCGCGCCCGTGATCGTCGCGCAGTTCGATCTGCCGGACGGCTCCGTGCTGACGCTCGGTGAATCGGCGGAAGCGGCCGAGGCGCGCGAGGAAGAAGCGCGACAGGCAGCGAAGCGCCGTCGCGTGAAGAAAGCAGAATCGCCCGATACAACGGACTGACGCATCGACGCAGCGGTCCAGACAAGGAGACGCCACACGATGAAGACCCGCGAAACCGAAGGCATGCTGCTCGGCCTGATCGGCGTCGTCATTTTCAGCCTCACGCTGCCGATGACGCGCATCGTCGTCGAACAGGTGCATCCGATTCTGAACGGCCTCGGGCGCGCGCTCGTCGCGGCGGTTCCGGCTGCAGCGCTCCTCCTCTGGCGTCGCGAAAAGCTGCCGACCTGGCCGCAGGTCAAGAGCCTTGCCGTGGTCGCGCTCGGCGTCATCATCGCGTTTCCGGTGTTTTCCGCGTGGGCCATGAAAACCGTGCCCGCGTCGCACGGCGCGGTCGTCAATGGCTTGCAGCCGCTTTGCGTCGCGGTCTATGCCGCGTGGCTCTCGCACGAGCGGCCCTCCAAAGCGTTCTGGGCGAGCGCGATCGCGGGCAGCGCGATCGTCGTCGCGTTCGCATTGCAGGCGGGCGGCGGCGGCCTGCAGGCGGGCGACCTGCTGATGCTCGTCGCGGTCGGCATCGGCGCGCTCGGCTATGCGGAAGGCGCGCGGCTCGCGCGCCAGATGGGCGGCTGGCAGGTGATCTGCTGGGCGCTCGTGCTGTCCGCGCCGTTTCTGCTGCTGCCGGTCGGCTGGCTCGCGTGGGCGCATCATATGGCGCATCCTGAACCGCTTGCGCTGCGCACGTGGCTCGCGTTCGGCTATGTCACGCTGTTTTCGCAATTCATCGGCTTCTTCGCGTGGTACGCGGGCCTCGCGATGGGCGGCATCGCGCGCGTCGGGCAGGTGCAACTGCTGCAGATTTTCTTCACGATGGCGTTTTCCGCGCTGTTCTTCGGCGAACACGTGAGCGCGTCGACGTGGCTGTATGCGGCCGCCGTGATCGTGACCGTCGTACTCGGCCGCAAGGCATCCGTGCGTGCCGCGCCGCCGGCCGCGCGTGTCGCGACGCACGCAAGATGACGCACTCGCGCGATAATTGACGTTTGCGGCAAGCGCCGCGATAAAAACCAATCCCGGGACACATCAGAGACAACCGAGGCATTTCATGAATCAAGCCGATCTCCGCGCCACGCCGTGGCAACTCTCCGAACGCGCACGCAAGCTCACCAGTTCGGCGATTCGCGAAATCCTGAAGGTCACGGAACGGCCGGAAGTCATTTCCTTCGCGGGCGGACTGCCCTCGCCCGCAACGTTTCCCGTCGAGGAAATGCGCCACGCCTCCGAGCGCATCCTGCGCGATCAGCCCGCCGCCGCGCTCCAGTACAGCGCGACGGAAGGCTACATGCCGCTGCGTGAATGGGTTGCTGCACGCTATTCGGTGAACGGCGCGCATATCCGCCCGACGCAGGTGCTCATCACGACCGGCTCGCAGCAGGCGCTCGATTTGCTCGGCAAGACGCTCGTCGATCCCGGCAGCCGCGTGCTCGTCGAAACGCCCACGTACCTCGGCGCGCTGCAGTCGTTCTCGCTGTTCGAGCCGCACTACGTGCAGGTGCCGACCGACGAATCCGGCCTGATTCCCGAAGCGCTCGACGCCGCGCTCACCGCGAACGCGCGCCTGCTCTACGCGCAGCCGAACTTCCAGAATCCGACGGGCCGCCGCCTGCCGCTCGAGCGCCGCCACGCGCTCGCCGCGTTCGCGAAAACCGCCGCGTTCCCGGTCATCGAAGACGATCCCTACGGCGCGCTCGACTACGCCGGCGCGCCGCTGCCCACCCTGCTCTCGATGGCGCCCGATCACATCGTGCATCTCGGCTCGTTCTCGAAGGTTCTAGCGCCGGGCTTGCGCGTGGGCTACATCATCGCGCCCGAGGAACTGCACTTCAAGCTCGTGCAGGCGAAGCAGGCGACCGATCTGCACACGCCGAGCCTCACGCAGCGCATCGTGTACGAAGTGGTGAAAGACGGCTTTCTCGATACGCACGTGCCGACTATCCGCGCGCTCTATCGCGATCAATGCCACGCGATGCTCGACGCGCTGGAACGCCACATGCCCGCCGGAGTCGAATGGAACCGCCCGGAAGGCGGCATGTTCGTGTGGGTGAAACTGCCGAAGCACGTCAATTCGATGAAGCTGCTGGAGCAGGCGATCGCGCAGAATGTGGCCTTCGTGCCGGGCGGTCCGTTCTTCGCGAACGAGGCCGAGCACAATACGATGCGCCTGTCGTTCGTGACCGTGCCGCCCGCGACGATCGACGTCGGCGTGGCGAAGCTCGGCGCGCTGATTCGCGCAAGCATCTGACTTTCAACGTTAAGAGGAGCAACCGATGGCATCCAACGTGTACGACAAGCTGAAGGAACTCGGCATCGACCTGCCCGCCGCGGGCGCGCCCGCCGCCGCTTATGTGATGAGCGCGCAAAGCGGCAACACCGTGTATCTGTCCGGGCATATCGCGAAGAAGGACGGCAAGGTGCATGCCGGCAAGCTCGGCGCCAACATCACGACGGAAGAAGGCAAGGCCGCCGCGCGCAGCGTCGCCATCGACCTGATCGCGACGCTGCATGCGCACGTCGGCGATCTCAACAAGGTCAAGCGCATCGTCAAGGTGATGAGCCTCGTGAACTCGACGCTCGAATTCACCGAGCAGCACATCGTCACGAACGGCGCGTCCGAGTTGATCGCGGAAGTCTTCGGCGATGCCGGCAAGCATGCGCGCTCGGCATTCGGCGTCGCGCAGATTCCGCTTGGCGCATGTGTCGAGATCGAAATGATCGCGGAAGTCGCCTGACGCGTCTTCTTCGCTCGACAAGCGAACCCGACGCGTCCCGCGCGTCGGGTTTTTTATTTCTCGCTGAAGCCGGAACACTCCCATGTCCTCACGCACTGTCCAGTTCAAGCAGGTCGATGTCTTCACGCCGGTTCCGTTCAAAGGCAATCCGCTCGCGGTGATCTTCGACGCCGAAGGTCTCTCGACGGAGCGCATGCAGGAGATCGCGCGCTGGACCAATCTGTCGGAGACGGCGTTTCTGCTGCCGCCGACCGATCCGCGCGCCGATTATCGCGTGCGCATCTTCACGACCGCGGTCGAATTGCCGTTCGCCGGACATCCGACGCTCGGCAGCGCGCACGCGCTGATCGACAGCGGCTACACGCCGAAGACGGCAGGCCGGCTCGTGCAGGAATGCGGCGTCGGGCTCGTGACGCTCGCCGAGCAGGAGAACGGCGAGTGGGCGTTCGCCGCGCCGCCTGCGACCATCGTGCCGCTGACCGGCGCGCAGAACGATCGTCTCGCCGCTGCGCTCGGCGCCGTGGAAATCGATTTCAACGCGCCGCCCGCCGCCGTGAACAACGGCGCACCGTGGCTCGTCGTGCGCGTGCAGGACGCCGCGCAATGTCTCGCGCTGTCGCTGCAAGGCTCCGCGCGCGAGTCGTTGCAGGCGCTCGTCGCGGAGGTCGGCACGCATGGCATCGCGGTCTACGGGCCGCACGAGCCGGGCGGACCCGCGACCTTCGAGCTGCGCGTGATCCTGCTCGGCGCGGAAAACATCGAAGATCCGGTGACGGGCAGCGCCAACGCCGCGCTCGCGATGCTCCTGACCACGCAAGGCAGGCGGCCGGGCGAGCGCTATACGGTGCGGCAAGGCACGGCGCTCGATCGCGACGGCCGCGTGAGCATCGCCTACGACGACGAAGCGAGCGGCGCGCCGGTGTGGATCGGCGGTGCGTCGGTAACGGTGATCGACGGCACTTTCCGCCTTTGAAACAATGACCTACGCGCGGCGTGAAGCCCGCGCGTATACCCCCAAGGCCCGCCCCTTTCTTAATCTCCGAGGCTTCGCTAATATCTGAACAATCGGGGATGGCAATTGCGGTTCACATCGGACGGTCCGTCGTCATGGAGGTGAGCCGCTTGCGCCGCAGCGCAAACGTATGCTCTCAACGACACCGGACACTCGTCGTTTCGCTCATGGCGGGGTCCGCGCGCTGCTGCACAAAACGGCTCGCCGAACGGCCGTTGCGCTGCCTGCCGATGTGGATCGGAACATGGACTGGGACGTGAAGCGCGTCCCGGACAGCTTTTCCGCCGACCCTCCGCTGCGCGCCGCGCGCGGTATATTCATTCGATTCGGCCGAACGCCTCACGACATGCATCGCTTCGTCAAATTCGCGCAGTTCGCAGCACGCCACGCGCTACGCGACTTCGCGTGCACGGACGCGCCATGAAGCGCATACGTGCCCACGCCTTTTCCGACACTTTTCTCGGCGCACCCGCCGCGCGGCGCCGGCGCGCGCTGCTGGCCATTCCCGTGCTCGGCACCTTCGTGCTGGTCTTGCTGTGGGCGGTGATCTTCGCGCGGCTCTCCGTCGAGCGCGAGGCGACGACGCATGAATCGATGGCCTCCGCCGCCATCCTCTCCTCCGCGCTCGAGCAGCACACCATCAAGGCGATTCATCAGGTCGACCAGATCACGCGCTTCGTCAAGTACGAATACGAGAAGTCGCCCGACAACTTCGATCTCATCGCGACGGTCGAGAAAGGCGTCGTGCAAAGCGACACGCTCGTGCAAGTGTCGCTGATCGACGAGTACGGCACGCTCATCGGCAATACGTCCGATCCGCATCCGAAACCCATCGACCTGTCCGACCGCGAGCACTACAAGGTGCATGCGCATTCCAACGACGATCTGCTCTACATCAGCCGTCCGGTGCGCGGGCGCGTGTCGGGACTGTGGACCCTGCAAATCACGCGGCGGCTCAATCATCCGGACGGCTCGTTCGCGGGCGTCGTGGTCGTGTCGGAGAATCCGGCCTACTTCACGAACGACTTCTATAACGTCGCGTCGATCGGTCATGAAGGCGTGATCGCCGTCGTGTCGGATAACGGCTCGGTACTCGCGCGCAGCACGGGCGGCAGCCTTGCCGAGAGCGCCGCGGCCAATGCCGCCGCGAAGAGCGGCGGGCGCAGCGGCCCGGCCGATCATGCACACGCCGAATTCAGCGCGAGCGGCGTCTACCCGACGACGGAACACGCGTCGGGCATCTATGTCGATCCGATCGATCATGTGAAGCGCATCGTGTCGTACCGGCATATCGACGGCTATCCGCTCGGCGTGCTCGTCGGCCTCTCCGAGCGCGAGGAGATGGTCGATTACAACCACACGCGCAATGTCTATCTGCTGATGGCGAGCTTCATCTCGCTCGCGATGCTCGGCTTCTTCGCGGTCGCGACGGGCCTGATCGGCAAGCTGCTCGGACGCGAGCGCGAGATGACGCATCTCGTCGAATACGACCTGCTCACCGGCCTGCGCAACCGCTATTCGACGCTGCGCGCGCTGCGTCACGACGTGGCGCAACCGGAGAACATCGGACGGCTCGCGCTGCTCTTCATCGACCTCGACAACTTCAAGACGGTCAACGACACGCTCGGCCACAACGCCGGCGACATCGTCCTGCAAATGACCGCGTCGCGGCTGGCCGAGACGGTGGGGCAAAGCGGCACGCTGTCGAGAATCGGCGGCGATGAATTCGTCGTCGTCGTGAAGGGCGACGATGTCGAGCAACGCGCGGTCACGCTCGCCGACGATATCTCGACCATGTTCGCCACGCCGTTCGACGTGCGCGGCAGCGCGTTCGTGCTGCATGCGAGCATCGGCATTGCGCTCTTCTCGGTGTCGAACGAAAGCGAGATCGATCTGCTCAAGAAGGCCGATCTCGCGATGTACAGCGCGAAGGACGCGGGCCGGAACTGCTATCAGTTCTATTCGCCGCAACTGTCGCATCGCGCGGATCATCTGATGCGGTGGGAGCAGCAACTACGCGTCGCGCTCACCGAGCAGCAGCTTTTCCTCGTCTATCAGCCGAAGATCGATCTGACGCGCCGCTGCATCACCGGCTTCGAGGCGCTCGTGCGCTGGAATCATCCGCAGCACGGGCTCATTCCAGCGAACGAGTTCATTCCGGTCGCCGAGTCGACGGGACTGATCGTCGCGGTCGGCGACTTCGTGATCCACACCGCGTGCATGCAGCTCGCGCAATGGCAGCGCGACGGCTATACGGGGCTGTCGCTCGCGGTGAACATCTCGGCGGTGCAGTTCTGGCGCGGCGATTTGCTGGAGACGGTCGCGCGCGCGATCGAGGCGAGCGGCATTCCGCCGGACAAGCTGGAGCTCGAAATCACCGAGACCGTGATGGTCGAGTATCCGGAGCTCGTGCAGGAGAAGATCGCTGCGTTGAAGCGTTTGGGCGTGCGCATCGCGCTGGACGACTTCGGCACGGGCTACTCGTCGCTGTCGTATCTGAACCGCTTTTCGGTCGATACGCTCAAGGTGGACCGCTCGTTCATCCAGGCGATTCCCGAGGACCGCAGCGTATGCGTGATGGTGTCGGCGATCATCAACCTGGCGCGATCGCTGGGGCTAACCGTCGTCGTGGAAGGCACCGAGCGGGAAGAGCAGATTGCGTGGCTTGCGGCGCTCGGGCCGGTGGAAGCGCAGGGCTTCCTGTTCTCGCGGCCCGTGCCGGCGGATGGCGTGCAGGCGCTGCTCGACCGCTTCGGTGTGTGCGGGTGGCCGCGCGGGCAGTCGCCGCGCTCGCGCAAGGATGCGGGACAGGAATCGAGCACCGCGCTCTCCGATGAGCGCGGCGGCTGATTCACGGGTTCAGAAGCCGCGAGAAAGCACCGCCGTACCGATCGTCACGACGCCGAGCACGAGATTGATCACGACGAGCCGTCTCACGGTGCCGACCGCACGCGCGCCGTCGGGCCAGTTTTGCGCCTGCACCGCGCGGCGGATGCGCGGAAAGACCGCGAAGCGGATATGCCCGAAGATGAGCATCATCACGATGCCGAGCCCGGCCATCGCGTGCAGCGGCCACGCCGCATGACCGCCGCCGAACTCAACGAGCAGAAAGCCGCCGGTGACGAGAATCACGAGCACAGCGGCCGCCACCCAGTTGAAGAAGCGCGCGAAGACCGCCTCCCATAGCGGCAGGCGTAGTTGCGGCGTGAGATCGCCGAGCGCAGGACGCAGGCAGAAATGCGCGAAGACCATGCCGCCTATCCAAACGGCTACGCCGAGCAAATGCAGAAAGAGCGCCGCTTCGATGGCTTTGTTCATTTCGTTTCGTTTATTTCGATTTTCGTTTGTTTCGATTAAGATGGCGCTCTACGCTCATTCAAGCGGGGCACGCCATGACACGAATCATCCATCCCGACGTCAATCTGCCGGTCGAACGCGAAGTTAAGGCGGCAGTCGAGGGACAACGCACACTCGCCACGTACCTGTCGACCAGTTTCGAGACACAGCGGATTCAGATCTTCGACGATAAGGACGAAGCGCATCAGATCGAGTTGCCGACCTCCGCGCTACGCCTTCTGGTCGACATTCTCGCCGAGCTCGCCGACGGCAACGCCGTCAAGATCGTGCCGGTTCATGCTGAACTGACGACGCAGGAAGCCGCTGACCTGCTGAATGTCTCACGTCCACATCTCGTCAAACTGCTGGAAGCCGAGGCGCTGCCATCGCACAAGACCGGGAAACATCGGCGCGTCCGCTTTGCCGATGTCATGCGATACAAAGCCGAGCGCGACCGCACGAGCGAAGAAGCGATGAAGGCACTGGCCGAGCAGGCACAGAGACTAGGAACGGACTACGAATGAAGAGTTCCCGTTTCATAGTCATTTATGACGCGTGCGTGTTGTATCCGGCTCCGCTGCGAGACTTTCTCATGTGGCTCGGGCTCTCGGGAGAGTTCCGGGCGAGATGGAGCCTGCAGATTCACGAAGAGTGGAAACGCAGTCTCTTGAAGAACCGCCCCGACCTGACGAGAGAACAAGTAGATCGGACGGCCGAGCTGATGGACCTGGCGATTCCCGATGCGCTCGTCACCGGGCACGAAAGCCTGATCGCCGGATTGGATTTGCCCGACGTCGACGATCGCCACGTGCTGGCGGCAGCCATTCGCAGCAACGCCAGCGTGATCGTCACGTTCAACGAGAAGGACTTCCCCGAGAGGGTATTGAGTCCCTTCGGAATCGAGGCGCGGCACCCTGACGTATTCGTCGATGAGTTGTTCGATCTTGCGCCGGCCGCCGTGATTCACGCCGCGCAACAACAGCGCAAGCAGCTGCGGCACCCTCCGATGGAAGCGGAGCGGTTCATTGAAATTCTGCTGAAGCAGGGGTTGGTTCAGACGTGCAAGTCGCTCGCGATGTACAAGGCGATATTGTGACAGCGACGCAGCGGTAGCATCGATTACGCCGCAAATACGACTTCGACCCGTCCCGGCCTCGCCGAGCGCCGGGGTGGACCGACGACGATCTGCACGTTACGACCAAGGCGCGCGAGCAGTTCGAGCATCTTCGCCTCGCTGACCCCGCGAAATTGGCCACGCATCAATTGCGAGAGCTTGGGCTGACTGATGCCGAGAGCATCGGCGGCCCGCTGTTGCGTCCAGCGCCGTGCTTTGATGATCTCGCTTATCTTTCCCGCAAGCTGCGCCTTTACGTGCATCTCGTCAGCGTCGGCGAGTCCCAGATCGGCGTAGACGTTGCCGCTTCCTTTCTCAATCTCGATCATTGCTTGCCCCTTCCGCGTGTGCCTGTGCCGCCTTCAACCGCGTACGGATGATGTCCAGCTCCGGCTTCGGCGTGCCGATGCCTTGTTTCGATTTCTTCTGAAAACAGTGCAACACGTACACCGCATATCTGAGCTTCACCGTATAAACGGCGCGGTAAGTGCCGTTCAGCGTAGTTTCCACAACCTCCAGCACGCCCGCAGATCCGAATCCCTGCAACGGTTTCGCGTGTTCGTGCTTCTTGCCTGTCTGCGCCTGATGCAGCGCAAAGCCGAAGGTATCCTGCACCTCAATCGGCATCGACTTCAAATCTCGCTTTGCGGATACCCATTTGGGAATATCTGGATTCTGCTTCGTCCCACTTCGCCAGGAAGCTTGTCCGCTCGAAGCGCGCGTTGAAATGATTAATGTCTGAATCTCGCGAAGGACAGGCGCAAAAAAGCCCGCATAAAGCGGGCTTATCGGGTCGTGACGGCGCTTCAGCAACGCTCCATCACACCATCACTCCTCGAAAACCGGCCGCAGATCCGTCACCTTCAACGACGAATCCGGCGCCCTTCCCTTCCTCGCCCGCTTGCCCAGATGCAATTGCATCTGCGAGCCCGCGAGCTTCTCGTCCCTCACCTTCCCGCCGCGGCCGGTGCCGGTCATCACGACGCCGCGCGCATCGATCGCGAGCGCCTGACGCAACGTTTCCTTCTCATCGAGCGCCATCAGGATGACGCCGCGTCCGCCACCGGACAGGGTCTTCATCTCGTCCATGCCGAACACGAGCAGACGCCCCGCGCTCGACAGGCACGCGACGTAAGTCGCACCCGGAACGACAGGCATCGGCGCGAGCGGCGCGGCGCCTTCGTCGATCGTCATGAACGCCTTGCCCGCCTTCTGTCGGCTGATCAGATCGCCGAGCTTCGCGACGAAGCCAAAGCCGTTGCTCGACGCCAGCAGCAGTTGCTGCTCCGCGTTCGCCGCGAAGTAATGCAGCAGATGCGTGCCCGATTCGAGCTCGATCAGCGATGTCACCGGCACGCCGTCACCGCGCCCGCCCGGCAGCGCCGAGACTGGAACCGAATACACGCGCCCCTTGCTGCCCCACGCGACGAGCGAATCCGGCGTGCGCGCCTGGAACGCGGCGTAGAGGCCATCGCCCTGCTTGAAGGTAAAGCCCGCCGGATCGAGCCCGTGGCCCTTCAGCGCGCGAACCCAGCCCTTCTGCGACACGACGACCGTCACCGGTTCGTCGACGACACGCGCCTCGAACGTCGCGCGCGTGGCTTGCTGAATCAGCGTGCGGCGATCGTCGCCGAATTGCTTCGCGTCGGCTTCGATTTCCTTGATGAGCAGCCGCTTCATCGCGGCGTCGCTGTTGAGCAGTTCTTCGAGCTTCGCCTTTTCTTCGCCGAGGTCCTTCAACTCCTGCTCGATCTTGATCGCCTCCAACCGCGCCAACTGACGCAGACGGATTTCGAGGATGTCTTCCGCCTGCCGGTCCGACAGGTTGAAGCGCGCGATCAGCGCCGCTTTCGGCTCCTCGCTTTCACGAATGATGCGGATGACTTCATCGATATTCAAGAAGACGATCATCCGTCCTTCGAGAATATGGATGCGGTCGTTGACCTTGCCCAGACGATGCTGCGTGCGCCGCGTGACCGTGACGAACCTGAAGCCGACCCACTCGTGCAGTATTTCGACGATGCCCTTCTGACGCGGCCGGCCATCGACGCCGATCATCACGAGATTGATCGACGCGTTCGATTCCAGGCTGGTGTACGCGAGCAGCGTATTGACGAACTCGGTCTGATCGATGCGGCTCGACTTCGGTTCGAACACCAGCCGCACGGGCGCGTCCTTGCCGGACTCGTCGCGCACGGCGTCGAGCAGCGCGAGCATCGACTGCTTGGTCTGAACCTGCTCGGGCGTGAGTGTCTTCTTGCCGAGCTTGATCTTCGGATTGGTGAGATCCTCGATTTCTTCCAGCACTTTCTGGCTCGACACCCCCGGCGGCAATTCCGTGATGACGACCTGCCACTGGCCGCGCGCGAGATCTTCGATCTTCCAGCGCGCGCGCACCTTGAGCGAGCCGCGGCCGGTCTCGTACGCCGCCGAGATTTCCGCCTGCGACGAGATGATCTGTCCGCCGCCGGGGAAATCCGGCCCGGGCAGCTTGTCCATCAGACCGGCGTGGCCGATCTTCGGATCGCGGATCATTGCGACGGCCGCCGCCGCCACTTCGCGCAGATTGTGCGACGGACATTCCGTCGCGAGACCGACCGCGATGCCCGATGCGCCGTTCAGCAACAGGAACGGCAAGCGCGCGGGCAGCAGCTTCGGCTCTTCGAACGAGCCGTCGTAGTTCGGCATGAAATCGACCGTGCCCTGATCGATTTCATCGAGCAGAAGGCGCGCGATCGGCGTCAGGCGCGCTTCGGTGTATCGCATGGCCGCGGCGCCGTCGCCGTCGCGCGAGCCGAAGTTGCCCTGACCGTCGATGAGCGGATAGCGCATCGAAAAGTCCTGCGCGAGACGCACGAGCGCGTCGTACGCCGACTGATCGCCGTGCGGATGATATTTGCCCAGCACATCGCCGACGACACGCGCCGACTTCACCGGCTTCGCGTTGGAGGCGAGGCCCATCTCGCTCATCGCATAGAGAATGCGGCGCTGCACGGGCTTCTGCCCGTCGCTGACATCGGGCAGCGCGCGGCCCTTCACCACGCTCACCGCGTAGTCGAGATAGGCGCGTTCGGCGTAATCGCCCAGTGTGAGTTGCTCGCCGTCCGGTGCGGTCTGTTCGGCGAAGAGATCGTCTGTGATTCCCATCGATTAATCCGTTGTGCGTTGCTTCAAGTCGAGCTCAGATGTCCGCTTCGACTTCGTTGCCCTTCTCTTCGAGCCAGCTTCGGCGCGATGCCGCTTCGCCCTTGCCCATCAGCATCGTCATGCGCGAGACGGTGAGATCGAAGCCGAGTTCACCGAGCGCGACTGGCAGGAGACGCCGCGTGTCGGGGTTCATGGTCGTGTCCCAGAGTTGTTCCGCGCTCATTTCGCCCAAGCCCTTGAAGCGGCTGATGGTCCATGCCGTTTCGCGCACGCCGTCCTTGCGCAGCTTGTCGAGGATCGCTTCGAGTTCGCCTTCGTCGAGCGCATAGAGCTTCTGCGCGGGCTTCTTGCCCCGCGCGGGCGCATCGACGCGAAAGAGCGGCGGACGCGCGACGCACACATGCCCGCGCTCGATCAGTTGCGGGAAGTGCTTGAAGAACAGCGTGAGCAAGAGCACCTGGATGTGCGCGCCGTCGACGTCCGCGTCGGAAAGAATGCAGATCTTGCCGTAGCGCAGATTCGAGAGATCGATCTTGTCGTCCGGACCATGCGGATCGACGCCGATCGCCACAGCGATGTCATGCACTTCGTTGTTCGCGAAGAGGCGGTCGCGCTCGGTTTCCCACGTGTTCAGCACCTTGCCGCGCAACGGCAGAATGGCCTGGAATTCCTTGTCGCGGCCCATCTTCGCGGAGCCGCCCGCCGAATCGCCCTCGACCAGAAAGAGCTCGTTGCGGGCGATGTCCGTCGATTCGCAATCGGTCAGCTTGCCGGGCAAAACGGCAACGCCGGAGCTCTTCTTCTTCTCGATCTTCTGACCGGCCCGCGTGCGCGCCTGCGCCTGACGAATCACGAGTTCCGCGAGCTTCTTGCCGAACTCGACGTGCTGATTCAGCCACAACTCCAGCGCGGGCCGCGAAAACGACGACACGAGCTTCACGGCATCGCGGCTGTTCAGCCGTTCCTTGATCTGGCCTTGGAACTGCGGGTCCAGCACCTTCGCCGAGAGCACGAACGACACGCGCGCGAACACGTCTTCCGCGAGCAGCTTCACGCCCTTCGGCTGCAGGTTATGAATCTCGACGAAATTCTTCACCGCCTGAAAGAGCCCGTCGCGCAGGCCGGATTCGTGCGTGCCGCCCGCGGGCGTCGGAATCAGGTTCACATACGATTCGCGCAAGAGCGGCCCTTCCTCGCTCCACGCGACGACCCATGACGCGCCCTCGCCTTCAGCGAAGGTCTCTTCGGTGTTCTTCGAGCTTTCCGCATAGCGCTCGCCTTCGAAAAGCGGAATCAGCAGTTCGCTGCCGCCCATACCTTCGAGCAGATAGCCGCGCAGGCCGTCTTCATACTTCCATGTCTGACGCTCGCCCGTCTTCTCGATGACGAGCGCCACTTCGACGCCCGGCAGCAGCACGGCTTTCGAGCGCAGCAGGCGCTGCAACTCGCCGAGCGGCAGATTCGCGGAATCGAAGTACTTCGGATTCGGCCACGCACGCACGCGCGTGCCGCTTTTCTTTTCGCCGCGTTCGGGTGAACGCGTCGCGAGTTCTTCGATCACGTCGCCATTGGAGAACGCGAGTTGCGCCACCTTGTTGTCGCGCCAGACGGTCACTTCGAGACGCGTGGAGAGCGCATTCGTCACCGAGACGCCGACGCCATGCAGGCCGCCCGAGAACGTGTATGCGCCGCCCGCCGCTTTATCGAACTTGCCGCCCGCGTGCAGCCGCGTGTACACGATCTCGACGACCGGCACGCCTTCTTCCGGATGCAGGCCGATGGGAATGCCGCGGCCGTCGTCGTCGACGGAAACGGAGTTGTCGTTATGCAGCGTGACGGTTATCTGCTTGCCGTAGCCACCGAGCGCTTCGTCGGAGGCGTTGTCGATGACTTCCTGAATGATGTGCAGCGGATTCTCGGTACGCGTGTACATGCCGGGCCGCTGCTTGACCGGCTCCAGGCCCTTGAGCACCTTGATCGATGCTTCGCTGTAGCCGGCTGCCTTGGCGTTCATGACAGGACGTTTGCCTCGTTCCGTTCCCGTCGCCATTGCGCTGGATTTTTTCGTGGACATAGTTGGACGTTGATCCGGCTTCTCGGGCGTTCTCGCGGGAAATGTCACGACGTGACGCCCGGCAAGCCGGCGGATGCTTGATGAATGTGCCTGGCCGGATGCGCGATGAGCGAAGCGGAAAACCGCCTGCCGATCCGAGCCGCGCTAGGAGAATAGCGGTTTTCGCCCGCCGCGCCCACCACGGCGCCATAAAACGCGATGCAGGCGTGGACAATCCGTCTTCACGAAACGGACACCCCTGCGGCGCACGAAAGCACTTATTTGCGCTTCGCTTCCAGCTCTTCCCAACGTTCGAGCGCGACGAGCAATTCCTCTTCGATCGCCGCATGGCGCTCCGACAGACGCGCGCCCTCCTTCGCGTCCTTCGCGAAGATCGAACCGTCTTCGAGCTGCGCACCGATCGTCTTCTGCTCTTCCTCGAGCTCCGCGATACGCGCCGGCAGCGCTTCCAGCTCGCGCTGCTCCTTGAACGACAGCTTCACGGTGCGCTGTGCGTTGCGGCCCGCGGCGCTTTCCTTCGGCGCGTCGTCTTTCGTCGCTTCCTTCGCGCTCTGACGCGCCGCCTCTTCCGCGATACGCTCCGAACGTTCGCGCTGAATCTGCCAGTCGGAGAAGCCGCCGACATACTCGCGCCACATGCCGCCGCCTTCCGCCGCGAACACCGAGGTCACGACATTGTCGAGGAACGCGCGGTCGTGGCTCACCAGCAACACGGTGCCGTCGTAATCCGCGAGCAGTTCTTCGAGCAGTTCGAGCGTCGGGATATCGAGATCGTTGGTGGGTTCGTCGAGCACGAGCACGTTCGCGGGACGCGCGAAGAGCCGCGCGAGCAGCAGGCGATTGCGCTCGCCGCCCGACAGCGAGCGCACCGGCGAGCGCGCGCGTTCGGGCGCGAACAGGAAGTCGCCGAGATAGCTCATGACGTGCTTCTTGACGCCGTTCACTTCGACCCATTCGCTGCCGGGGCTGATGGTGTCGCCGAGCGATTTGTCGAGATCGAGCTGCGCGCGCATCTGATCGAAATACGCGGCCTGAATGTTGGTGCCGGTGCGCACTCGCCCTTCGTCGGGCTGCAGCTCGCCGAGGATGAGTTTCAAAAGCGTGGTCTTGCCTGCTCCGTTCGGCCCGACGAGACCGATCTTGTCGCCGCGCATGACCGTCGCCGTGAAGCAGTCGACGATCGTGCGCTCGCCGAAGCGCTTCGTCACGTCGGTCAGCTCCGCGACGATCTTGCCGGACTTCTCGCCCTGCCCGACATCGAGCCTGACGTTGCCCTGCACGTTGCGGCGTTCGGCGCGTTCGTTGCGCATTTCCACGAGCCGCGCGATACGGCCGACGCTGCGCGTGCGCCGCGCCTCGACGCCCTTGCGGATCCACACCTCTTCCTGCGCGAGCAGCTTGTCGAACTTCGCCTGCTCGACCTGTTCGACTTCTAGCTGCTGCGCCTTGCGCGTCTGATACGCGCTGAAATTGCCCGGATACGACAGCAGCCTGCCGCGATCCAGTTCGACGATGCGCGTCGCCACGCGATCGAGGAACGCGCGGTCGTGCGTGATGAAGAGCAGGCCGGAGCGCAAGGTGACGAGCAGCTCTTCCAGCCAGCGGATGCCGTCGAAGTCGAGGTGGTTGGTCGGCTCGTCGAGCAGCAACACGTCAGGCTGCACGACGAGCGCGCGCGCGAGTGCGACGCGCTTCTTCATGCCGCCGGACAGGTCGCCTGCGCGGGCGTCGCCGTCGAGGCCGATCTGCGCGAGCGTCGTCGCGACACGCGTGCGCCAGTTCCACGCATCGCGCGTATCGAGCGCCGATTGCAGCGCGTTCATGCGCGCGAGCAGTTCGTCGTGCTTCGGGCCTTCGGGCGTGTCGGCGAGCGCATGCGCGACGGCGTCGTATTCGTCGAGCAACGCGCGCGCATCGGTGAGGCCGGAGGCGACGACATCGAACACGGAAGCGTCGAGATCGAACTCGGGTTCCTGCGGAACATAGACGGTCGTGAGCTCGCTCTGACGTGTGACGAGGCCGTCATCGGGCGCGGCAAGGCCCGCGACGATCTTCAGGAGCGACGACTTGCCTGCGCCGTTGCGGCCGATCAGCCCGACGCGCTCGCCCGCTTCGAGCGAGAAGTCGGCGTGGTCGAGCAATGCGACATGGCCGAACGCGAGCTGCGCGTCCGAAATGGAATAAAGCGACATGGGAAACCGGATGAATGGCGAAGAGTCGGTGACGAAAACGGCAACCGATGGAAGCGCCCATTGTACCGGTCGTACCGGGCGCGGCGCGCGTTGCCGTGGCGCTCACGCGGCGCTGGCCGAACGGACGAGAAGCAAAAAGGCCGCCCGGACGCGGTCCGCGGCGGCCTCTCGTGCGCGTGATGCGTTATTGCTTGACGTGAACCTTGATCGTCTGGCTCATTTCCGGCCCGTAGGAGCGATGCGCGCCGTCGGCGAACTGCATCGTCAGCGTGTGATCGCCGGGGGGCAGCTTCACGTCGGCTTCGGTCTGGCCCTTGCCGTAGTGCAGGTTCTTGTCGTCCATCGGGACGACCGTGCCTTTCGGAATCGGTTTTTCGTCGATCAGCAGATGATGATGCCCGGTGCCTTCGGTCATCGTGCCGGCCGGCGCGACCGACATGCCATCGACGCCGAATTTCACGTGCACGGGGCTCGTGACGGTCGCGCCGTCTTTCGGCTCGACGAAATAGACGCGCGCCTGCGCATGCACCGCGCCAGCGAACGAAAACAGGACCGCGCCCGACAACATCGCGCCCAAGAGCTTTTGCTTCATCGTTTTCTCCATGTTGTGAAACCGGTCGATGGCGCGAAATCGGCGCCGGAGACCCGGAAAAGCATACACCGAGCTTTCGGAGCCGCGTATCCGTACCATCCTGCCGACGCAATATGACACGGCATGCGGCCGGCGGCCGGAGCGGGGAACGATCGCGCCGATTCCTGTAAGATGCCGGCTCGCCGCGCAAGGCGCTGTCCTTTGCCGCACGCGGTCCGTTTATTTCTTTCGAATCAAGAGTCTGTCGTGAGCGAAGTCATCGAATACAAAAGCTGGGTCTGCCTGATTTGCGGCTGGATCTACAACGAGGAAGAAGGCCTGCCGGACGAAGGCATCGCCGCGGGCACCCGTTTCGACGACATTCCCGCCGACTGGCGCTGCCCGCTGTGCGACGTGGGCAAGGCCGATTTCGTCGTCGTCGAGTTCTGATTGCCGATGGCCGCCGCGTGCGGCGGCATCGTTTCATTTTTCAGCGCGCCACCGCGATCAACTCGCGGCTCGTTTCATCCACCGGCGCGCGGTTCCAGTCACCGTACCAGTCGATCTGCGCAAAACCCGCTTCGGTCAGCCGTTTCGTCAGTTCTTCGAGCGTGCGAAAGCGCAGTTCGCTCGTCGCGCTGAGCGTCTCTTCGGCGATTTCACCGCTTGGCTTCGGCATGAAGCGATAGTGCGTCGTGAACGCCACGCGCCCGGTCGCGAGCGGGTCGGGTACTGCGTGCCGTTCCAGCCAGACGTCGACCGTCCTGCCGTCCGGCGCTTCGATGCGCCTCAGCGAACGCTCCGGCGTCCAGTTTTCCCACGCGCGTGCAGCCGGATTGCGGCTCTCGAACGCGATCGCGCCGCCGGGCCGCAGCGCGCGGCGGGCGGCATCGAGCGTCGCGACGAACGATGCATCGTCGAGAAAGACTTGCGCGACGTGTCCCGTCATCACGAGCAGATCCGCCGCGCCGACGAACGGCAGCGCCTTCGCATCGCCTTCGATCCACGTCACCGTGTCGCCGTCCGGACGCGCGCGCGCCACGCGCAGCATGTGCGGCGACGGATCGATGCCCGTCACGCGATGACCGCGCCTCGCGAGTTCGCACGCGAGCAAGCCCGTGCCGCAGCCGAGATCGACGACATGCCGCGCGGATGCCGCCAGCGCGAGATAGAACGCCGTATCGTCGGCGAACGGATTGAGGGTGTCGTACAGCGCGACGAGGCGCGGATCGTCGTAGCGCATCAGCGGCTCTGATACGCGAGCGCGTCGCGCAACGGCTGGCTGCCGATCATGATCGGTCCCGAGAACGGCGTATCGAGATCGAGGATCACGAGCACCGCCGACGCGATCGACAGCGCGCCGAGCATGATCGTCACGAGCGAAAGCGCGTTGCGCGGCGCGATCAGCCCGAAGCACAGAAAGATGATGAGCAGCCACCCGACGAGAATGCGGTCGAACGGATAGGAGATCGACCCGTGCGCCTCCTCGACCAGCTTCCAGCGCTGCGCGACCAGCTGCTCGAAGCGCGTGGCGGCTTCGGTGGCGAGCTGGCGGTGATAGTCGTCGCGCGGGACGAGCATGCGCACGTCGTGCTGGGCTTTGCTCAACAGCGCGCCAAGCGTCGCGTTCGCAAGGCTGTCGTCCTTTTTCGACTGCTCGACGTTCGGATAGTCATCACCGGGCGGCGGCGCCTCGTTCGGCCACGTGCTCGCAATCGCCGCCGCCGTGTACGAGCGCAGCAGCCTGCGCGCCGGATCGAGTTCGCCGCCGTAATCACGCATCGCGCGATCGAGCTCGATGATCGAGGTCGCGTAGTTGCGCATGTCGGTGTTGGTGGTGTCGAAAATCGTTTTCGCCGATGCGGTCAGGAGGCCGAGCACGAGCGCCGCGAACGTGACCAGCATGCCGACGAGCAACTGGATCAACTGCACGGTTTCCTGCGCCTTGTGCTCCTCCGGCAGAAGCGGCCGCACGATTGCACCAAGGCCCGTGCAGGCGAGCAGGAGAATGAAGACGAGCACCGCGGATTCGATTTCGGTCATGAACGCATGAGCCGTGAAGGCGAGCCTCAGGTGGTCGCATTATCGGCGCGAAAGTGCTTACGGTTCAATGCGAAGACAGCGGGAAGGCGGGGAAAGAGGCGGCGGGCAGCAGCATGACACGACGAACGCCGTGTCGAAATCTTGGTCCCCCCGGCAGGAATCGAACCTGCATCTAGCGCTTAGGAGGCACTCGTTCTATCCATTGAACTACGGGGAGCGGACCGCGCTCAGCCGAGGCGTCGGCGAGCGAGCGCAGAGTATAGCAAAGGCGCGCGGCGGCTTTCGGTTCGGCGCGAACAAATTCGAAGCCTTCGGCGCGCAGCGAAAAAATTCGCGTACGTCGAGGGTTTCTCCCTATCAAGTCTCGCCGAAGCGCGCCGCCATCGGGATAATGGACCATTTTCCCGATATGAAGCCGCAGGGCGCGTTTTCGGCGTTGCTGGCGGACCAGGACCTGACGCACCTCGAAATGGTGCTGCGTCGCTCGTTGGCGTGCGACCTCGGCGGGCCATTGCTGCCGCCTTCGTACTGGCGTGAGCGGCTCGCATCGATCATGCGCCAGTCCCACCTTTCACATACGCAGATTCAGACCGTGCATCGGCTGTATCTGCATATCGATGCGTTCGAAGCCGCCGCACGCGCCCGCGAGGAAGAGCTCAGCATCGAACGCGCGCGCGTAGCCAGCGAAAAGTCACAAAGCGCCTGAGCGCCCTTCGCGTGTTTCCTACGCCGCCTGACGCGCGCGCTGCTGCTGTTGCGCATGCGCCGCGAGCCTCACCGCCGCATTGGCCGCGCCATAGCCGTCGTAGCCGCCGCGCCGCTCGATCACTTCGAGGAAGAAGCGCTGATCGAGTTGCTCCGTGTACGCGTGGAAGAACTCGCCGCCGCGCTCGTCGCGATCGTAGAGGATGTTGTGCTCGCGCATCTGCTCGATCTGCTCGTCGGGCAATCCGAAACGCGCGACCAGATCGTCGTAGTAGTTGCGCGGGATGCGCAGGAACTTCACGCCATCGGCTTCGAGGCGCGGAATCGCATCGAAGATATCCGGCGTGCTGAACGCGACGTGGTTCAGGCCCGAGCCGCGATACGTCGACAGCGATTCGGCCACCGCCGTGTAGCGGTCCACCGACGCGTTCAGCGCAATGCGCACCGAACCGTCGCGGCTCCGCACCGCGCGGCTACGCACGAGGCCGTAAGGGTCGGGCACGAGCACGGCAGGCTCCGTCTCGAAGCCGAATGCACTGCGGAAAAACAAGACCCACGTGTCGAGCGCATCGGCGGGCAGCGAAAGGCACACGTGATCGATGCGCGACAGCGGCCCCACTTCATACGGCCCGTCGATATCCGTCAGGATGAAGTCCGATTCCCACAGCGTCGGGCCGCCCTTCGCTTCGTCGACGAAATAGTCGAGGCTGCCGTCTGGCGACTGCACGCCGGGCACCACGCGCTCGTTCGGGCCGACGCGCCCCGAAAACGGCTGCGACCCATACGCCGCGGCGCGCTCGAACGCGAGCTTCGCGTCATCGACATGAAACGCCGACGCACACAGCGACAAACCATGCTTCTGGAAGAACGCGCTCGCGAAGGAATCGGCTTCGGCGTTGAGCACGATCGAGCCCGCGCCATGCCGATACAGCGCGACATCCTTCGAGCGATGCTTGCCCGCAAGCCTGAAGCCGAGCCTGCCGAGCCAGCGCGCGAGCAGTTCGCGCGTGGAATCGTCGACGGCGAATTCGAGGAACTGGAAGCCGATATGCTCGGGCGGCGCGGGCGGATTGAAGAGTTCCGGCGGCGCCTTGTCGCCCATCAGCGCGCGCGTCTGCTCTTCCAGATAACGCAGCGAGCGATGACCGTCCGCCGCCGTGATCGCGGTCGGCGCAGCGCGGAAACCATCGTTGAAGATTTCCAGCGAAAGCGGCCCCTTGTAGCCCGATTCGAGCACGCGCGCCGTGAAGCCCGCGACATCGAACGCGCCCTGCCCCGGAAAGCAGCGATAGTGACGACTCCATTCGAGCACGTCCATCGCGAGCACGGGCGCATCGGCGATCTGCACGAACGCGATGCGCTCGCCGGGAATCGACGCGATCTCGTCCACCGAATCGCCGATCGACAGCGTATGGAAGGTGTCAAGCGCGAGGCCGAGATTCGGATGATTCACCGCATCGACGAGCTTCCACGCGTGCTTGTACGAATTCACGTAGCGGCCCCACGCGAGCGCCTCGTACGCGACGACCACGCCCGCTTCCTCCGCGATCTTCGCCAGCGTGCCCAGTTGATCGACGATGAGCGCGTCGTCGCGGATGGTGTCCGGCGACACGTTGCTGCACACGAGGATGCGGTCCGTGCCGAGCTCGTGCATCAGCTCGAACTTGCGTTTGGCGCGCTCGACGTTCTTCGCGAGACGCTCGGCGCTCACGCCGTCGAAGTCGCGAAACGGCTGGAACAGATAGATTTCGAGGCCCAGATCGGCGCACATGCGGCGCACGTCGGCGGGCGTGCCGTCGAAATACAGCAGGTCGTTCTCGAAGATCTCGACGCCGTCGAAACCGGCCGCCTTGATGGCCTTCAGCTTCTCGGGAAGCGTGCCGCTGATGGATACCGTCGCGATGGATGTACGGATTGAACGCAGCATCGCTGCCTCCTCGTTGCAATCAATGAATGCGGGATGGATGCGGTGCCTTCCAGTTTAGGACGTCCGCATGACGGACGCGCGCAATCCACGTCAATTCTGCGAGATGATAACAAACTAACTAGACCGTACAAATTAGTGAAAACACGAACCGACAAGCCTCGCGCGTGCGTTCACACTGCGACATACTCAATTTCGCACTGCAGCAACAGTGCACCGTGCCGGAGCGCTCGCATGACCAACAAGACTTCGTATCTCATCGGCCTGATCGGATCGGGCATCGGCGGTTCGCTCACGCCCGCCATGCACGAAAAGGAAGGCGCCACGCTCGGGCTCAACTACGTGTACCGGCGCATCGATCTTCAGGCGCTTGCGCTGGAGCCGGCCGCCCTGCCCGATCTGCTCGTCGCGGCCGAGCGCATGGGCTACGACGGCCTGAACATCACCTATCCGTGCAAGCAAAGTGTGATCCCGTTGCTCGATGACCTCGATCCCGATGCCCGCGCGCTCGGCGCCGTCAACACGGTGGTGCTGAAGGACGGCAAGCGCATCGGCTACAACACGGACTGGTCGGGCTTCGCGCGCGCGTTCCAGCGCGGGCTGCCAGGCGTGCCGCTCGAACGCGTCGTGCAGCTCGGCGCGGGCGGCGCGGGCGCGGCCGTCGCGCATGCGGCGCTCACGATGGGCGCACGCGAACTCACGCTCTTCGACTCCGACGATGCACGCGCGGCCTCGCTCGCCGCCGAGCTCGCGGCACGCTTCCCGGATCGCGTCGTGAAAAGCGGCGGCGATCTGCGCGCGACGCTCGCGTCGGCGAGCGGCCTCATTCACGCGACGCCCACCGGCATGGCGAAACTGCCGGGCCTGCCGTTGCCGGCGGACTATCTGCACAAGGAATTGTGGGTCGCGGAGATCGTGTATTTCCCGCTCGAAACCGAACTGCTGAAGGCGGCGAAGGCGCTCGGCTGCCGCACGGTGAGCGGCGGCGGCATGGCGGTGTGTCAGGCGGTCGACGCGCTGCGCATCTTCACCGGCCGCGAGCCGGATGCCGAACGCATGTTCGCGCACTTCCAGAGCTTGCTGGAAGGCTGATCCATCTATCGCAAGGAAAAACGGCGACCTCGTGAGAGTGTCGCCGTTTTTTTTGGTGCGCCGGAGCGTTCAGTCGCGCCGCATGTAACGCAGCACGGCATCGACGATCATCTCGCGATGACGCGCGCGCGAACGCGGCCCCGACGGATCGCGCCCGAACGCCGCGCCCCACGTGTGACGATTCCCCACGCGGTGAAAGCAGAACGAGCTGATCATCAGATGCAGGTCGATCGGATCGACGTCGTCGCGAAACTTGCCCGCCGCCACGCCGCGCGCGATGAGATCCTCGATGGTCTTCACGACCGTCGAATTGCGCGCCTTGAACGTCTTCGACTGCTCGATGTACTTCGCCGTATGAATGTTTTCGATCGTGACGAGACGCACGAAATCGCGATGCTTGTCGTGATAGTCGAACGTGAAGCCGACGAATTCTCGCAGCGCTTCTTCCGGGTCCATTTCCGCGAGCTGCAACTCCTGCTCGAGCGCGCGGATATCACCGTACACCTGCTCCAACACCGCCTCGTACAACCCTTCCTTGCTGCCGAAGTAGTAGTACAGCATGCGCTTGGTGGTATTGGTGCGCTCCGCGATGGCGTCGACGCGCGCGCCCGCTAAGCCCATCGCCGAAAACTCCTGCGTGGCGATGTCGAGAATGTTCCGCTTGGTCTCCTCAGGATCGTACTTGCGCCGCCCTTCTGCTGTGGTCGACGAGGGCGCAGCACTGGCGGCCTTGCTTCCTTTTTTCATTTTTCTGTCTGAGAACGGCATTGAAAATCGATTCTAGCACGGGCTATATAGGCTTCTTTGCCTTAGGCAGCGTTCGATTCGGCCCGCTTCACCTATAATTTTTCTTCCCCGCATACACGAATAAATCCGATGCGCATCAAGCTCTTCGCAACCTTCTGTCTGGCCGCATCGTGCCTGTCCGCGACGGCCCAGACCGCGATGCCGCCCGGCCATCCGTCGTCGAAACAACTGATGGCCGCCGAAGGCGTGATGACGAGCGCGAACATCGCGCGCGGCGCGGCGGACGTCTGTCACCTCGATGCCGCGAAGATCGCGCGCTTTCGGGATGTCGTCCGCAAAAGCTATCCCGATGCCCCCGATTTCGACGGCGAATGGAAGCTCGGTCTCGCGCAGGCGCAACCGACCGTCGACCGCTTCGAGAAGCTGAAGACGAGCAATCCGGCGGAATACAAGAAAGAGACCGGCGAGGCGTGCCCGGCGATCGATCGCGGCATGGACGAAGTCACGCAGCCGCAATAGCCACGCGCTCTTTACGCGCTCTATGCGCGCTGGTCACGCATTCATCACGCGCTCGTGCCGTCGTAATGCGCGCGCTTTTCGGCGTACATTGCGGCGTCGGCGCGTTGCAGCATCGTCTCCAGCCGCTCGCCTTCGTGCGCGGTGGCCGCGCCCATCGCGAACGATAGCGGCATGCCGGAATAGAACTGATTGTTCACTTCGAGCAACTGGCGAATGCTGTCGATCACCGCAATGCCTGCCCGCTCGTCGATGCCGGGCAGGAGCACCATGAACTCGTCGCCACCGATGCGCGCCGCCTGGAACGGCTTTTCCACCGCCTTGCCGAGCACTTCGCCCGCGCGCCGCAGAAGCGCATCGCCGGCGGCGTGGCCGAGCTGATCGTTGACGGCCTTGAGCCCGTTCACATCGACCGCGATCGCCGTCACCGGAAACGGGCCCTTGCGTTCGAGCCGATTGATTTCGTCGATGTAGAACGAGCGGTTCTTCAGCTTCGTGAGCACGTCGTGCTTGCCGAGAAACTCCAGATACGCTTCGGCCTTCTTGCGCGCAGTGATGTCGGTGAGCGCGACGAGCACCAGATCCCAGCGCGCCTCGTGCCCCGGAAACACCGAGAACTGCAGATGCACGTGCACCTCGTTGCCTTCCAGCGAATAGTTGAGCACTTCGCGCTGATGGAAGAGCTTGCCGTCCCACAGGTCGATCAGCTGTTCCTGGAAGTGCTGCTGCATGTCGTCGCGAAAGATGTCGGGCAGCCGCGCGAGCAGCGTCGCCTTGTCGGGCGCGGCGAACATGCGAAGCGTGTGCTGATTCACGTCGAGTACGTGGATCTCCTGCATACAGCGCTCGACGAACTCCGGATGCACGTTCGTAAAGGTGCGGAAATCGACGATGCCGCGCTCGCGCACATCGTCGAGCAAGCCCTTCACGGAACTGAAATCCTCCACCCACAGCGACACCGGCGAATGCTCGAACAGTCCGCGCGCATAAAGCTCGCTTGCGGCGGCCGTGCGGCGCATCGCTTCGAGTTCGGTGATGTCTTCGATGGTGACGAGCACGCGGCTCCACGACGCCTCGTGTCCCGGCAGTATGACCGCCTTGAGCAGCACGTCGAGGCGCTTGCCGTCGAGCGTGTAGTTGACCGTCTGACTCACGAAGCGCGTCTTGCCGGACCATAGCTGTTCGAGTTCGTCGACGTGCGTGGTGAGCATGTCGTCGCGAAACACGCGACCGAGGTTCTGCACGAGCTGATCGACGTCCTTCGCGTTGAACAGAGACAGCGTGCGCCGGTTGACCTTCACGACCCGAATGCGCGACGAACACTCCGCGACGCGCCCGGGATTCTCCGCGAGAAACGCGCGCAGATCGGCGACGCCCGCCGCGCGCCAGCGCTCGAACTGTTCGCGCACCGCGCTGAAATCCTCGAGCCAGAGGGAAACCGGTGCGAGGTCGAACATGTCGGCATCGTCCTCCGGCACGCTCGCCGGCATGAATTGACCGGCAGCGCGGCGCGGGTCGTTGGGCATGGTCGTCCTGTCGTCCTTTCGGCTCGCGCCGTCTGAATTCATCTCATTATTGTATCGCGCAGGATTTTTGCGGGCCGAATCACGGTCCTGCGCAAGCCGGGCGCGACGTTTCAGCCCGCGCCGGATATCGGGGGCGGATGCTACACTCGATTGGCTGTCGCCCTCGCCGTGCTTGCGGTTCCCTCGCGGTTCCGCGGGCAGCGCCCGGGCACGTTTGCTGCACTCGTCCGGCTGAGCGCGCGACATCACGCAGTCCGGTGCGCAGTGCCGCATCCATCCACATCGCAAGAAGAAGGAGGCACGACTCTCATGGCTGATTTCCGCATCTGGTCCGACGAATTTCCGGCGAACGGCTTCATGACGCACGCGCAGGAATTCGACCAGCAAGCCTTCGGCGGCTCGGGCGAGAACGTTTCCCCGGCGCTGCAATGGGAAGATCCGCCCGCCGATACCCGCAGTCTCGCCCTCACCGTCTACGATCCTGACGCGCCCACGGGCAGCGGCTTCTGGCACTGGATCGTCGTCAATATTCCGCCCGACGTGCGCTCGCTTCCGCGCAATGCCGGCAAGGCCGACGGCAGCCTGCTGCCGCAAGGCGCGCTGCAGCTTCGCAACGATTACGGCACGGTCGGCTTCGGCGGCGCGGCGCCGCCGCGTGGGGACAAGCCGCATCGCTATATCTTCCGCATCCATGCGCTCTCCGGCGAGAGCCTTCCGCTCGATGCGAATGCGACCAACGCGGTCGCGCGCTTCATGACGCATCTGAACGAGATCGACTCGGCGACGTACACCGGTCTCTACGAACTGAAGTAAGCACGCGGACGAGGCGCGGCCCTTGCCGCCGCGCCGCCATGGAAGCTGTTTGAAAACGGCGCGCCTTAGAATGCGCCGCCCGCCACTCACCGTCGATCGATGGATTCCGAACAAGGTCTGCCGCTGCCCCAGCGATACTGGGCCATTGCCGTCGTCGCGCTCGGCATCACGCTCGCGGTGCTCGACGGCGCCATCGCCAACGTCGCGCTGCCGACCATCGCGCGCAATCTGAACGCATCGCCCGCCGACTCCATCTGGGTCGTCAACGCCTATCAGCTCGCCATCACCATTTCGCTGTTGCCGCTCGCGTCGCTCGGCGACCGCATCGGCTACCGGCGCGTGTATATGGGCGGGCTCGCGCTCTTCACGGTGTCGTCGTTCGCGTGCGCGCTGTCGGGCTCGCTCGTCACGCTGACGATCGCGCGCGTGATCCAAGGCTTCGGCGCGGCCGGCATCATGAGCGTCAACACGGCGCTCGTGCGCGTCATCTATCCGCACGATCAGCTCGGGCGCGGCGTGTCCATCAACGCGACGGTCGTCGCGATCTCGTCGGTGATCGGTCCGACGGTCGCCTCGGGCGTGCTCGCCGTCGCGACGTGGCCGTGGCTGTTCGCGATCAACGTGCCGATCGGTCTCGCGGCGTTCGCGATCGGCTGGAAATCGATGCCGCGCACGCCGGGGCATCGGCAGCCGTACGATTACATCAGCGCGATCATGAACGCGCTCTTCTTCGGCATCGCGATCGTCGCGGTCGATGGCTTCGGGCACGGCGAGCATCGGCCGTATCTCGTCGGCGAACTCGTCGCGACGGCGGTCATCGGCTACTTCTTCGTGCGGCGGCAACTCACGCAAAGCGCCCCGCTCCTGCCAGTCGACCTGATGCGCATTCCGGTGTTCGCGCTGTCGGTCGGCACGTCGGTGTGCTCGTTCTGCGCGCAGATGCTCGCGTTCGTTTCGCTGCCTTTCCTGCTGCAGGGCACCTTTGGCATGAGCCAGGTCGAGACCGGCTTTCTGATGACGCCGTGGCCGCTCGTGATCGTGTTCGTCGCGCCCCTCGCGGGCGTGCTCGCGGATCGCTATTCGGCCGGACTGCTAGGCGGCATCGGTCTCGCGATTCTCACCATCGGGCTCGTGCTGCTCGCGAGCGTCGGCGCACATCCGGACGCGTTCGACATCACGTGGCGCATGGCCGTCTGCGGGCTCGGCTTCGGCCTCTTCCAGTCGCCGAACAATCGTCAGATGCTCGCATCTGCGCCGCGTCATCGCAGCGGCGGCGCGAGCGGCATGCTCGGCACCGCCCGTCTCACCGGACAGACGTTCGGCGCGGCGCTCGTCGCGCTGATCTTCGGCGTCGCGCCGAAGCAAGGCCCGGTGATCGCACTCGCCGTCGCGGCGGTGTTCGCTGCCGCGGCCGCCGTCGTCAGCATGCTGCGCCTCACGGGCAAGCGCAGCGTCGAGCCGGCCTGACACGTGAGCATCGCTGGGCACGGCCCTTGCTGAAAATCCGGACATGATTTCCGCGCGACGTTCGATGCGCGGAACGTTCGAATTTCAGCAACGAGGAGTGTGTTCATGGCCAATTCCCTCAACGGCCTCAAGGTCGCCATTCTCGCCGTCGACGGCTTCGAGCAGGCAGAACTCGTCGAGCCGCAGCGCGCGCTGAAGGAAGCCGGCGCGCACGTCGATGTCGTGTCGCAGAAGCCCGGTCAGATCCAGGGTTTCAAGCATGTCGACAAGGCCGACAAGGTGAATGTCGACGTCACGTTCGATGCAGCCAACGCCGCCGATTACGACGCGCTCGTGCTGCCGGGCGGCGTCGTGAACAGCGACGCGATCCGGCTCGACGCGCAGGCGCAAAGTTTCGTGAAGGCAGCCGATCAGGCGAAGAAGCCGATCGCCGTGATCTGTCACGGCGGCTGGCTGCCGATCTCGGCGGGCATCGTCGCGGGCCGCACGATGACGAGCTGGCCGAGTCTTCAGGACGACGTGCGCAATGCGGGCGGCACGTGGGTCGATCAGGAAGTGCAGATCGACGGCAATCTCATCACCAGCCGCAAGCCCGACGATCTGCCCGCGTTCAATCAAGCGCTGATCGACGCGCTCGGCAAGGCGCGCGCAGCGTGACTGGACAGGAGCCGATGCCGATGCCGAAGTCGCCCGGATCACTCATGCGCGTGCTTGCGCTAGTGCTGGCCGCTGCAGCCTGCGCACCCGTCGCGAACGCGCAGACGGATGGCGCGTTGCAGAGCCAGAAACTTTCGCCCGTCGATCAGCAATTCCTGCAGGACGCCGGTCAGGCGGGCGCGACGGAAATCGCCGCGAGCAAGCTGGCGCTCTCGCATGCAAGCGACCGGCAGGTGCGGGAATTCGCACAGCGAATGATCGTCGATCACACGAAGCTCGCACGCAATCTCGACGTGATCGCGAAACGTCACGGCATCACCGAGCCGGCCGCCGCCGATTCCGCCGTGATCGGCAGCCTGCAAAATCTCCAGGGCGCGGAGTTCGACAAGGCCTATATTGAAAAGGTAGCCGTGGGCGGGCACCAGAAGGCCGTCGAACTTTTCAGGAAGGAGAGCGAAAGCGGCAACGACACCGCGCTGAAGGCGGCGGCGAACAAGGCGTTGCCGGTCATCAGCCATCACTACGAGATGGCGCAGCAGCTCGCGAAAACGAAGGCGGCGTCATGAGCGCCGTTACTTCCGAAGCCGCCTCGCATCGCGCCTCGCAACCCGCTTCCCGTCCCGCTTATGAGGACTCGACCATGCACATCACGTTTGCAGACGAAGCCCCCGTTTATGACGGCGATGATCTAGCGATTCACTTCGCCGCGCTCATCGACGGCGAGCCGGTCGTATGTTCGATCACCGCAGAGGCGCTCGAAGATCACTTCGGCGCGAAATCCCCGCGCGAGGACGATCTGCTCGACGCCTTCGAACAGGGCGCCGCGCGTATTCGCGCAGTGTGCGCCGAAGTCCTCGACGACAACGGCGGACAGCCCGCCGTCCTGCGCAGCGGCTTGTTCCGCGTCGCCGGAATGGAGCCGGAGTAAGCGCGCGGGGCGTTCGTCATGCAGTGCCGCCAGTCCGACCAAACCTGAGCCAATAAGGAGGGAACATGTCCTTGATCATTGCGGGCCGATTCCAGACTTTTCGCGCCGCCGAATCGGCGGCTCAGAAGCTCTTCGCGCAAGGCTTCGTGGAAGAAGACGTGACGCTTTTCTTCGTCAACCCGAGCGGGCAGCACGCGCGTTTCCCGGTCGGCGGCGATGTCGACACCGACCCGGGCGCGAGCGGCGCGCCCAAAGGCGCCGGCAAGGGCGTCACGATCGGCGCGGTGATCGGCGCCGTGGTGGGCGCGGCGATATTCGCGATCTTCAAGGCCCCGCTGCTCGTCTCGGTGATCGCGGCGGGCGTCGGCGCGTACGTGGGATCGCTCGCCGGCGCGATGTCGCATACGAAGAAGCCCAGAACGGCCGCGCAGGCCGAGGAGCCCGCGCGCCACGCGGGCGTGCTCGTGGCCGTGCATGTGTCGCCGGAATCGCAGGACCAGGCCGCGACCGCGTTGCGCGAAGCGGGCGGTATGGATATCGAGCGCGCATCGGGACGCTGGAAACAAGGCCGCTGGAGCGACTTCGACCCGTCGCAGCCGCCGCATCCGGTCGGCGAGTTCGCGCAGACGCGCGCCTGAGCGATCTGCTGTTCGTTCGATGACTACGCCCGCCTCGTGCGGGCGTTTCTTATGGTGCGCCGGATTCAGACCCAGGTTGCGCGCTCGCGATGAGGCCGCATGTCCGCCCGAATGCCGCAGTCGGCAGGCAGCATGCGCGGTGCATCGCCATCGTTCGCAGCGGACGGCTCGCATAAGCGCCTATCGGTTTCACGCGATCCCTGCGCCGGCTGCGATTCGACGCCCGCGACATGCTCACGCACCTGCAACGTCACGGCCGATGCCGCGATCGCCACGAGAATCAGAAACTCGCGATGCACGAGTCGATTGAAGTATTTCACTACGCTCTCCTGTTGCCGTTCATGTGCGCGCGTCTCATATCGGACGCGCGCTTTAATGCGTCGCTTTGGTCTATCGGCGACAGCAAGTCACATACCGCGCAGCCCGGCGTCTGCTGGCACGCCGCGTGCGCTATGTATCGGCGAGCCGCATCCCGCAGGGAGAATGCGGCGTGACAATGTCAAACGAAAAGGAGGTGTCATATGAGCACGAACGTCGTATCGGTACTCAACGATCTCGTCGAAACGTCGAAGGACGGCGAGAAGGGATTTCTCAAGGCCGCCGAGGACACGCGTGACCCGAGCCTCAAGCTGCTGTTTCAGAACCGCGCGCAGAAATGCACGGAAGGCGCGCGCGAGTTGCAGGATATCGTCGCCCGCTTGGGCGGCAAGCCCGAGACCGGCGGTTCGATGGCAGGCGCGCTGCATCGCGGCTGGGTCGACGTGAAGTCGGCCGTGACGGGCCACAGCGATCACGCGATTCTCGCCGAATGCGAGCGCGGCGAGGATGCCGCGAAGAAGAACTATCGCGAGGCGCTAGACAAGGACCTGCCGGCCGATATCCGCGCCGTCGTGGAGCGCCAGTATCAGGGCGTGGTGGAAAATCACGATCGCATCCGCGATCTTCGCGATCAGTACGCAGCAGCGAAGTCCTGATGCGATGAAGCCCGCGGCCCGTCAGTCGTAACGGGCCGCGAAGAAACACGAACGGCCGCGCGATGCGGCCGTTCGTTTGTCCAGCGCAGGCGAGACGCCCGTTATTGCGGCTGACCCTTGTCGTTCGTGCCGAGCGACGAAGCCGCCGCCGCTGCCGATGCGCCCTTCAGCTTGTGCGCCTTGTTCTGCTGATGCAGATAGGTGCCCTTCTCCTTCTTCGCCTGCGTGCCCGCGGTCCCGGCTGCATCGGACGCTGCCTGCGCGAACGCCGTCGTCGAGAACGCCAGCGCGAGCGCGCCGATCAATGCCATCTTTTTCGTCTTCATGAAGAGCTCCTTTTTCCGCGGCCTCCGAACGCCGGGCTACTGCGCATTCGTGAACCGCCTGGGTAAGTACCGTCCTGAACGGTCGTACTCGTGTTTTAAGTTTCGAAGTGCTGCGAGGTGATGCGCACTGCGTGAAGCGTCATGCGTGAAGTTGCGACTGAAGCGCCGTGCGGACCCGGCGCCTCCATGCGAGAACCCGCGCTTCGTCCGACTGCTCGCCGTGTGAGGCGAATCGTCGGACCCCGCGCGGGTTCCGTACTGCTGGCACTCAACCGCGGCCCGCCGTGGCGAAGCCGGGCATACGAACTATGCCATTACTTGGCGGCAATTTTAAGATGGTTCTTCACGGAAGCAACACCCGAGACGTTCGAGACGACCTCTTCCGCCGCGGTCTTGTCCGCCGCCGAGGGCACGGAGCCCGTCAGCGAAACGATGCCCGCGTGCGTCTTCACGTGGATATGCGTAGACTTGACGTTCTTCGCTCCGAGGAGTTCGGCCTTGACCTTGGTGGTGATCGCGCTGTCGTCGACCTTCTGGCCCATTGACGTATCGGAACCGCTCGTCGACGACGCCGAATTCGTCTGCGCCCCCACGTTCAGCGCAAACACGACACATGCGATACCGCCGGCTGCCTTCAGGATTTGAGTCGTCTTCATGGCATTACTCCCATTTTGTCGATTTTGGTCTTGCGTCCCGTTCGCCCGCTTCATGCGATGCGTGCAGGAACCGCTCTTTGTCACGTCCGCGCCGTAGCACGCGGATCGTCCCCTTTGTCCGCAACTTGCGTGCCGCCACCGACGCGGGCGCGATGGATGCGTCTGAAAAAAGCTCGCGAAGCACCGTCGCTCAAGGGCAACGTGAGCCTTCGAACAAATCTTCGACGCTCGTGAAATCGCGTCGCGCGGGCTGAGCAATGCGGCCCGAAACGCGCGTCGCTTTTGGTCGGGCACGTGTAAAAACTGCGTGAAAACTGTCTCGCCGAGGCTTGCGGAAGGAGCGAGCCGACGGAAAAAACGTAGTCGCGGCGCGAGCTTATCGTTAGATGGCATGGCTGTTGCTTTAGTCACCTCCAAACCAGCCCATTACGTTTAGAACAATCGAGGATTAGCAAGCAATGCCGCCTACACTCGAACTCCGCGCCAAGCAAACGCTCGCGCTCACGCCGCGCCTCCAGCAGTCCGTTCGTCTCCTGCAACTCTCGTCGCTGGAGTTTCAGCAGGAATTGCGCAACGCCCTGGACACGAACCCCTTTCTCGAATACGACGAGTCGCAGACCGAAGACAACGCGCTCGGCGCCGACAATGGCAGCTCGATGGCCGACTCCACGTCCACGAACACTGCCGATGCAGCGGCCGAAGTCCCGCTCGCATCCGAACCCAGCATGGAGAGCGAAGCCAGCGCCGATGCCGGCTCGCGCGACGACGTCAGCGAGTTCTCGTCCGATCCCTTCGGCCGCGGCGCATCGCGCGGCAGTGGCGATGGCGAAGGTTCCGATCCCGCCGACTGGGTGCGCATCGAGCCGTCGTTACATGAAACGCTGCACGACGCGCTGCGGCTATATCAATTGAACGAGCGTGATCGCGCGATCGCGCAACTCATCATCGAAGCGCTCGACGACGACGGTTATCTGCGGCAGGAATTGAGCGAGCTCGCGGGCGTCGTCGAAATCGAGCCGGGGTTGAGCGAAGACGAACTCACCATCGCGCTCAGGCTCGTACAGTCGCTGGACAAGCCGGGCGTCGGCGCGCGCAATCTCTCCGAATGCCTCTCGCTGCAACTGGAAGCGCTGGACGAAGAGACGCCGGGCCGCGCTGTCGCGCTCGAAATCGTCGCGCATCATCTGGAGCGGCTCGCACGCCGCGAGCAGGCCGAGTTACAGAAGAAGATCGGCTGCACCGCCGATGAACTACGTATCGCGTGCGCGCTCGTGCGCCGTCTCGATCCGAAGCCGGGCGAGAACTACGGCCGAAGCGAAGACAACTATGTGGTGCCGGACGTCATCGTGCGTCAGGTGAAAAAGCAATGGGTCGTGACGATCAATCCGGCAGTGCTGCCGCGCGCGCGAATCCATCGCATGTATGCGGAGCTGTTCGCGCAGTCGGCGGGCGCGAGCCGCTCGCCGCTCGCGCAGCAGCTACAGGAAGCGCGCTGGCTGATCCGCAACGCGCAGCAGCGCTTTACGACGATTCAGCGCGTAGCCGAGTGCATCGTCTCGCATCAGAAGGCGTTCTTCGATTACGGTGAGATCGCGCTGAAGCCGCTCGTGCTGCGCGATGTCGCCGACGAGCTCGGCCTGCACGAATCGACCATCTCGCGCGCGACGGGCAACAAGTATATGGCCACGCCGCGCGGCATCTTCGAGTTCAAACACTTCTTCCCGCGCGAACTGAGCACGGAAAGCGGCGGCACGTGCTCGGCCGCGGCGGTGCGCGCGCTACTGAAGGAGATGATCTCCAAGGAAAATACGCGCGATCCGCTGTCCGACGTAAGTCTCGCGAAGATGCTCGCCGATCAGGGCGTGATCGTGGCGCGGCGCACGGTGGCGAAGTATCGGCATCTGATGAAGGTGCCGCCGGCGGAATTGCGCCGCCAGGCTTGAAGGGCCGATGGCGTCGATGTTTCCACGCTCTCAAGCGTTCGGCGACGACCCGGTCAAGCGAGGCGCCTGAGCGACAAAGAGCGTAGCCGACAGGCCGTCCGTTCGCGGACGGCCTTTTTTTGCGCCGCAATCGTAACGACGCATCGGTCCACATCAACGCCAGCCCGACGCCCGATGCGTGCGCTTTCGCGCCGCCGTCGCCGCCAGTTCCGCGCCGAGCAGAAACACCGCCGCCGAGTAGTAGAGCCACATGAGGATGATCGCGAGCGATCCGGCCGCGCCGAACATGTTCGCGGTGCCGGCGTGCGCGAGATAGAACGCGAAGAGGCGCTTGCCGCCTTCGAAGAGCAGCGCGGCCGCGGCAGCGCCGAGCGCGGCGTCGCGCCACAGCATGCGCGTCGTCGGCAGGAACTTGAGCAGCACGGTGAACGCGATCATCAGCACTCCGAGCGATATCGCGCGCCTCGTCAGTCCCGACAGCAGGATGAACGGACTGCCATCGCCGAGCACCCAATGGCCGAGCAGCTCGACGAACGCATCCATTACGAGCAGCACGGCGACCAGCAAACCCGAGCCGACGACCAGCCCGAACGACATGAGTCGCACGCGCAACAGCGTGACGATGCTTTCGCGCGTGCTCACGGCGGGCGTGGGCCAGATCACGTTGAGCGCGCTGTGCAAGGACGAGAACGTCGCCGATGCGCCGATCAGCACGCCCGCGAGCGAAAGAATCGCCGTGCTGCGCGCGATATCCGCGTGCCACGCGTTCGCGACGATCGCTTCCAGCGCGTGCGCCGCATCGACGCCGACGACGCCGCTGATTTCAGCGAAGAGCCGCCCTTGCACGGCGTCCGCACCGAAGAACACGCTCGCCACCGCGATCACGATGACGAGCGTCGGCGCGAGCGAAAACGCCGCGAAAAACGCGATGGCCGCCGAGAACATCAGGCAGTGGTCCTGCGTCCATTGCACGATGGGATCGAAGATCCACGAGAGCCAGCCGAAACGCGACGTGCGGCCCGAGGCAACGGGCGCGGATTGAGTGGGAACGTGCTGGTCCATCGGTGAAGGCGTGAGCGGCGAAAGGTGTCAATCGACGATGTTAGCCCCGCGATGCGAAGCGCGTGTAAAAAACGGCGCGCTCCGTGAGGAGCGCGCCGCGCTTGCGCCGGATGCAGCGTGTTCAGGCCTGTTCTTCGTCAGGGTCGGAGTCAGCGTCCTCATCGGCGAGGCCGCCGACCTCGTCCTGGATTTCGTCGGGCAGGATATCGGCGTCGGCCGCCATATTGTTGTCGCCGTCAGCCGATGCGGCCTCGCCCGTGCCCGCGCGATCCGTATCGCTGTTCAGTTCCGCGGCGGACTGCCCGAGCGCGTGCGCGTCGAGTTCGTCTTCGATATCGCCCGGATAGCGCTTTTCGCCCTGCACGTCCGAGCCGCTGTCGGACGAGTCGCTCGGACCGAGCGCGCCGGTTCCATGCCCCTTGCCGTACTCCACGCCGTCGTCTTCCGGCGGGTTCAATGTGCTTCCACTCATCATGACCTCCATTGGATCGTGTCCCTGACGAGTCCGCAAAACCCGTTCCGCGAACGCGGGCCATCGGCGCAAAAAAACCCCGCGCTCTTTGCGAAGCGCGGGGCCGGCGTACGAGACGACTTTTTCGACTGGATCAGGCCTTCGCCGCCGGACGCTTTGCTTCGCTGGCGCCCTGCTTGACGGTCTTGACGGTCTTCTCCGTCACCGATGTCGCCGTCGCGACGCTGCGCAGATCCGAAAGGAACGAATCGCGCCAGACCGAGAGATTGTTCTCGCGCAGCGGCACCATCATGTCGGCGTGGCGCGCCTGACGCTCGGCGAGCGGCATCGACAACGCTCGCTCCAGCGCTTCGGACATCTGCGACAAATCGAACGGATTGACGACCAGCGCACCGGGCAACTGATCCGCCGCGCCCGCGAACTGCGAGAGCACCAGCGCGCCCGGATCGGCCGGGTCTTGCGACGCTACATATTCCTTGGCGACCAGATTCATGCCGTCGCGCAGCGGCGTCACATAGCCGACCTGCGAGAGCCGGAACAGCGCCATCAGCAAATTGCGCTCGTACTTGCGGTTGAGGTACTGGATCGGCGTCCAGTCGAGCTGCGCGAATCGCCCGTTGATGCGCCCCGCCTCGCCTTCGAGATTCTGACGGATGCGCTGATACGTCTGCACGTCCGAGCGCGTCGGCGGCGCGATCTGCACGAGCGACACGCGACCGTGCCAACCTGGCGCGTTCAGCAGAAGCCGTTCGAACGCCTGAAAGCGCTCGACGAGACCCTTCGAATAATCCAGACGGTCGACGCTCATGATGAGCTTGCGCCCGTGCATGCTGTCGCGCAGGCTCTTGACCTGCTTGCGGTTGGAGAACTGCTCGGCGGCCTTCGCGATGGCCTCCGGATAGATGCCGATCGGATAGGCGCCCACTTTCAGCATGCGGCCGAATGCCTGCAGCATGCCGTCGTCGCTGTAGTGGCCGCGGCCGGTGCGCTCCACGTAATCGATGAAGGACTGCTTGTCCGCGTCGGTCTGAAAGCCGACGACGTCGTACTGGCACATCGCCGCGATCAGTTCCTCGTGCGGCGGCACGGTGCGCATCATCTCCGGGACCGGAAACGGAATATGCAGGAAGAAGCCGATCGGATTCGCGACGCCGAGCTTTCTCAATTCGTTCGCGAACGGAAGCATGTGATAGTCGTGCACCCAGATGATGTCATCGGGCTTGAGAAGCGATTTCAGCTTCGCGGCAAGACTCGCGTTGACGCGCATGTAGCCCGCATATTCTTCGCGATCGAAGCGCGACAGGTCGTTGCGATAGTGGAAAGTCGGCCACAGCGTGGCGTTCGAGAAGCCCCGGTAGTACTGGTCGTAATCGCGGCGCGTGAGCCCGACGGTCGCGTAAGTCACCTTGCCGCTCTGCTCGACGACCGGAGCACCCGCCTCGCCGACGATCTCGCCGCTCCAGCCAAACCAGACGCCGCCTGTCTCCTTGAGCGCGTCCAGTACCCCGATCGCGAGGCCGCCCGCGCTGGGCTTGCCTTCCTGCGTCGGCGCAACGCGATTCGATACCACGATCAATCTGCTCATTACAGCATCACCTCTCAGTTGTCGTTGCATGCTCGAATTGGCGATCTAGGGTATGCAAAACTTGTGCCTTTTTGGCGATTTTTGTAAATAGAAGTTTGTATGAAGATGTTACGGACGAACGAAAACACGCGGCGAACGCACGCCGCGTAGAAATTTTTGTTCTTGTGCCGGGTACGTCTGCCGGCAGGAAATCACGCGTCCTGCTCGGAACCCAGGTCGCGCTGATAGTCGATGCCCTCGCGGCGCACACCGCCCTGGTTGTGTTCGCCGTCTGGCGGAGCGCCAGGCGCAGGGCGGTTCTGACCAGCGGGATCGTGCTCGGCGGGCGGCGCGGATGCGCCTTGCACGCCGGCAGCCTTGGCGGCTTCGGCGCGCGCTTCGCGCTTGGAAGAATGACGCGCAGAGCGTCGGAGTGCGGGATGCCTCATGATGCCTCCAGAAAAGAAGGCCGTCGCGATAGTGACGTCGGCGGCGTCGGACCGGTGCGCTCGAAACAAGCGCGGCTTCAGAAAAAACGACCGGCGACTGGGGCGTCGCCGGTCATTGTTGCGTCATCTGTTGTAATCCCTACGTCCGGGATGGAAACTTATTCAAACCTTGCACGAATTCTGGGCATTGTCCAACGTCTGCAGTCCAGCATCTTTCGGCGCTGCTAGTACACGTGCGGCTGGTCGCCCGGTCCCGGCGGCGGATCGCCGATGGGTTGCGACGGCGGCACCGGCGGTTCACGCGTCGGGTCCGGATTCGTGTCCGGTGGCATCGGCGTGGGCGGCGGCTGATCGGGCGGCGTCACCGGCGGGTCCGGCGGCTGCGGCGTCTGTGCATCGATACGGGCGCTTGCGCAGGCGCGATCGGGAACACTGAGGGACATGGCGGGCTCCTTGCGGTCTCGTGATCGTACTTTCCCATCCGCGCGGCGCCATTGCGCGGCGCGCGCCGATGTCATTCGATCGACAGCAAGGGACATGCCCCTGGAAGCGTCCGGTCTGCATCCATCTGTCACATTATCGGCGTAGAAAACGCGCCTGCCAATGAAAAACGCCTGCGCTTTTAAAAGACGCAGGCATGTTTTCGTCTAAAGATACGCGACGTTCAGGGATTTTCGTTGTCCGACTCGTTGACGTCGCCGCCTTCGCCGACGGCCGCCTTGTTCGCGTCCTCGCCGTATTCCACGAGGCGGTTGTAGAGCGTCTTCAGGCTGATGCCGAGGATTTCCGCGGCGCGCGTCTTCACGCCGCCGCATTGATCGAGCGTCGCGAGAATCAGCTGACGGTCGGCCTGCGCGAGCGACGTGCCGAACGGAATCGTCACCGCCGTGCCCGCCGACGGCTTCGACAGCGAAATCTGCAGCGGCACGGTCGCCGTGCTGTCCGAGTCCGACGCCGACATGATGTACGCGCGCTGCACGTAGTTCTTCAGCTCGCGCACATTGCCGGGCCAGTTGTACGAGCCCAGCATCTCGCGCACGGCGGTGGGGAAATTCTTCTTCGTGTTGTAGCGGGAGTTGAGTTCGTCGAGGAACGCCTGCGCCAGCAGCTCGACGTCCTTGCCCCGCTCGCGCAGCGGCGGCAGGTTGATCGGAAAGACATTGAGCCGGTGATACAGGTCGAGGCGCAGCTTGCCTTCGAGCACGGCCTGCTCGGGATCGCGATTGGTCGCGGCAATCAGGCGCACGTCCGTCTCGATCTCCTTGGTGGTGCCCACGCGCATGAACATGCCCGTTTCGAGCACGCGCAGCAGCTTCACCTGAAGCTCGATCGGCATCTCGGTGATTTCGTCGAGAAACAGCGTGCCGCCGTTCGCGCGCTCGAAATAACCCTTGTGCTGACGGTCCGCGCCCGTGAACGAGCCGCGCTCGTGGCCGAACATCTCCGATTCGATGAGGTTCGGCGAAATCGCGCCGCAGTTCACGGCGATGAACGAATGCTTGCGACGCAGGCTGAGCTCGTGCAGCGTCTGCGCGGCGACTTCCTTGCCGGTGCCTGATTCGCCGATCAGCAGCACGGATGCGGCCGTCGGCGCGACACGGCCGATCTGGTCATAGACGGTCTGCATCGCCGACGAATTGCCGAGCATCAGACCGAAGCGGCCCATGCGGCGCAATTCGCCGCGCAGGGTACCGATTTCCGCCTTGAGATCGCCGGCGCGCGGCAGGCGCGAAAGGATCGCCTTCACGCGCTGCATGTTGATCGGTTTGACGAGGTAATCCGCTGCGCCCATCTTGAGCGCGCTGACGGCGGACTCCACGGTCGCATGACCGGTTATCACGATCACTTCCACGCCCGAGCGCGGGTCGAGATCTTCGAAAAGATCGACGCCGGTGCCGTCAGGGAGTTTCAGGTCGGTGAATACGACGTCCGGCGTCTGACGCACGAGCTGAATGCGCGCCTCGCGCAAATCGCTGGCGGTGGCCGTCGTCAGTCCATCTTCGCCGATGATCGCGGCTAGCGCCTCGCGGGTACTGGGATCGTCATCGACAATCAATACGTGTGGCATTGCGTCTCGAATTCTTCCAAAGCGTTTTCAGGGTCACACGCCCGGTGGTGGCGTGGTCTTCTCCGCGCGGCAAGGACGCCGTGCGGGCCGGTGCGATTCACGTTCTCAGTGATGCCCGATTAGATCAGCGGGCAACGCAAATGCGCGACTAAAAATAATTACCGAAGTTCTGTACGCTTGGCACGACTTCCGCGTAAGTTTTTCCATTTAGGCAACTTATCGCCGAAGTTTCGCTGATTATAAGCGTTTATCAAGATGAGAACGCACGCTGATCCAGCGTGCGTTCTCATTGATCGCATCATTTAACCGGCGTGAAACGATCACCTCAACTGCGGTATTTCCCGCAAATCAACTGCGCGGGAAATGCCACGCATCGGCCGTCCCGCCCACGGGGCCGTGGCCGTTAACGGCTTGCGCGGAGCCGCCGGGCGTCAGCACCTTGCCGCCCTCGTCTTCCCAGCGATTCAGGTCACGCGCCGTGCGCCGTCCGGCGAGATCCTGCGATTGCACCCATTTCCATGCGAGAACGCTGCCCACCGCGAACAGCGCGCCGAAGATTCCGATCGAAGGCCGTGCCATTTGTGTTCTCTCCCATCTTCAAGAAATTCGATGCCGCCGCAGAAAACCAGCGGCGGTCGCAGTGTGCCGCGGCGAATCAGCGTGAAACCAGAAGGCCGACCAAAAAGCCAATGCCAGCGGCCATCCCGAGCGATTGCCACGGGTTGTCCTTCACGTATTTCTCGGTGCAATCGATGCCCGCGCGATAGCGGCCCTGCGCGCTCGCCTGCGCGTCTTCGAGCGCGACGCGCGCCGAATCGACGTGATCGCGCAGGCGCGAGCGCAGCGCTTCGACGCCCTCGCCGGGCAGCGACGCCGAAAGCCGCAACAACTCCTCGGAGTCGTTCAGCAGCACCTTGATGTCCTCGATGATCTTTTGCTTGCCCAACGCAAGCTGGACAGTCGTTTGACTCATGGAATGAAGTCCTCGCCTAAGTGGGTTCTGTGGAACGGGGTATTGGCCTGAGGCGGCGCCGGATCACTGTGATTCAGCGACCGGCACCTGCGCCACCGCGAGCCGCCCGCCTGACGCGATCCGCGCGCGCAGACTGCGTACGACGCCGCTCGCCATCAGCGCGCCACCCATCGCGCCGAACACGAGGCTCGTCACGTTCGCGGCGCGCGCGAGCGCTGGCGTGCCCGCTGCATAGCCTAGCACCGCACACATGAGCGCGGTGACGAGCGCGACCGCGGCCCAGTGATAGATGTCGATCGGCTCGCCAGCCACGAGTTCCTGCCGATCGCCGCCCGATCCGTGCGTGCGCCGTGCGCGGGTGGGCCGTGCGGTGCTCATGCGCGGGTTCGTGCGCTCTCGCGCGGCCGCTTCGAAATTAAAGAAGTCTTCCATGATGCGTTGCCTCTCTCGCCCATCCTCGTGTGTGCGCCTCGGACGCGATGCTTCGTTGGCGGACTTTCGAATAAGAATCACGATGACCTCGTTGATGCAGCTTTCATGCCACGGCCGATCGGCCTTGAACGAACGCACGCTATCCCCGCTTATCACCGGATGGTCGGGTAACAATTACGCCGTCGCGTTGTAATTTCTCGAAGCCGAAAAGAGAACCTTTCCGAAACCGCCGGACGGCGCGCAACGGCCGCTGACAAAATATGCGCGGAGTAGGATCGCGCATTGCCGCCGAGTCGTTGCGAATGGTTAAATAGCGTTATTGAGACAGGCTGGTTGGCAACGATTCGAATGCGAAAGCAGCCAATGCAAACGACCCTGTACGGACGCACGATTAGGAAAAGGGGCTCGCGAAGAACGTGAGCCGACGGGCAGCGCGCACGAGGCGCGTCACATGCCGGTGCGCACGGTCATCCACGGTTGCGCCGCTCGCGCGCGCCGACTGCGTACACACTGGCCGAAACCGCAGACGAGCGCGGGCCGCCCGCCCACCACCCACCACATACGCAGAACTCAGGAACGATCAGGACACATGGCGTCAACCGATCTGGATCCGCCGCCCATCGCGGTCGGCGATACACCCGCGCAAAGAAAGCGCAACACGGGAGAAGTGCCGGGCTTGAGGTCTTATGGACTGCTCTACGGCTCATCGCCCGTGATGCAGGAGTTGTACGCGCAGATCGAGCGCGTCGCCGCCACCGATGCGACCGCGCTCATCATCGGCGAGTCGGGCACCGGCAAGGAGCTCGTCGCCCGGACGATTCATGACTACAGCGCGCGCAAGGACGCGCCGTTCATCGCCGTGAACTGCGGCGCGATTCCCGACAACCTCATCGAGGCCGAGCTCTTCGGGCACGAGAAAGGCAGCTTCACGGGCGCGGTGCAGGGACGCATCGGCTACTTCGAGCATGCCAACGGCGGCACGCTCTTTCTCGACGAAGTGACCGAAATGTCGCCGGTTCGGCAGGTGAAACTGCTGCGCGCGCTGGAGACGGGCACGTTCTTTCGCGTCGGCGGCAACGATCTCATCCGCTCGGACGTGCGCGTGATCGCAGCGACCAACCGCGATCCCGTCACGGCCGTGAAGGAAAACGGCTTGCGCGAGGATCTGATGTATCGCCTCGCCGTCTTTCCGCTGCGCGCGCCGCCCTTGCGCGAGCGCGATTCGGACCGCGAGCTGCTCGCGCAGCACTTCCTTGCCGAAATGAACGCGCAGGAAGGCACCAGCAAGGTCTTCAGCAAGCGTGCGCTCGACGTGCTGCGTACCTACTCGTGGCCAGGCAACGTGCGCGAGTTGAAGAACACGGTGTATCGCGCGTTCATTCTTGCGGAAAAAACGGTGGAAATCGCGCACCCGCATCTCGCGTCGCGCGTGAAGAAGCCTGTCACACAAGGCGATGCGATGAACGTATGGGTCGGCACGCCGCTCGCCGATGCGCAGAAGCAGATCATTCTCGGCACGCTCAAGCACTGCGGCGGCGACAAGCGGCGCGCGGCGAAAGCGCTCGGCGTGAGCCTGAAGACTTTGTACAACCGCCTCGGCGCGTACGAGAACGAGGACACGGAATCCGGCGAAGCGGGTTCGAACAACGAAAGCTGAGCGCCCTGCCCGGCTTTTTCGCATGAACATCGAGCGAGCGCGCATTCCACGCGCTCGCTTTTTTGTCCGCGATCGGATCGTGGATCGCAACGTGCTCTGCTCGTTTGCAATTTCTTGCAATTTTCTCAAAGCGGTAATTAGAAGCATGCTTCAGAATGCGCGAGGTCCGCGCTTCGTGATTGTCTCCGGGCGTTGCCGGACGGTCATTTGAAAGCGAAACCTCAAGTAGATTCGAACCTCTCGAAACCCGATCGCAAGCATCGGGAAACGGCAGACGAAGGAAACAGCAACATGCAGATCAGGGTCCATCGGCGCGGGCCGCGCGCCGCCACGCTCGCCGCGGTCATCACTGGCGCCATCGCCTGCGTGAGCCTCAGCGGATGCAACTCGCTTTACAGCGAAGGCGCGACGGCCGGCGCGGGTATCGCGGGCGCAGCGGTGGCGAACAGCGTCACCAGCAACGCCGCGGTGGCGACGGGCATCGGCCTCGGCGCGGTCGCCGCGGCGCGCGCGGGGGTCCAATACTCGCAGCGCGTCGTCCATACCAACACACAGGATCAGATTGCCTTCGTCGCCGGACCGCTGGCGGTCGGGGCCGTCGCGCCGTGGAAGATCGTCCATTCGGTGCCGATCGAAGAAGACGAAAAGGGCCGCGTGACGGTGAGCCGCACCATCAGCAACGGCGTGCTCGACTGCAAGGAAATCGTGTTCTCCGTCGACCGCGACGCGACCAAGGACCGTCCTGCCGGCAGCGCGTTCTACGTTGCATCGGTGTGCCGCGATGGCGACAAGTGGAAATGGGCGTCGGCCGAACCCGCTACGCCGCGCTGGGGCTCGCTGCAATGACACTGAGCTTCGACGTAACTCTGGCGCTGCGCGTGAGCGTCGTCGCGGCGGCGGCGGCGGCTTGCGTGTCGATGAGCGGCTGTGCGTCGATCGGCGCGGCGGCGGGCGCCACGGCCGGCATCGCGACCGGCGCGTTCACGACCAATCCGGCGGTCGGCTTCGCGGTGGGCGTCGCGGTACAGGCCGCCACGGACGAAGCCGTCAAGCGCGTGACGAAATCGCTGCATCAGGATCAGCAGGTCATGATCGCGGTGACGGCGGGCAGCTCGCAGGTCGGCGAGACACGGCCCTGGAAGGTCAAGCACACGTTGCCGGTCGAGAACGGCCACGGCGAAGTGCGCGTGCTGCGCGAATTCGGCAGCGCGCTCGCGACGTGCAAGGAGTTCGCCTTCTCGGTCGTCGATGGCGACGACGCCAAGGCGCCCGCCGACTGGTTCATCGCGACGGCCTGCCAGCAGTCTGAGGGATGGAAGTGGGCATCGGCGGAGCCTGCGGTCGAGCGGTGGGGAAGTTTGCAGTAGTCTGTTTTGTCGCGATCTGAATACGGAAAGCGCGGTGCTCCTGAAAGGAGGCCGCGCTTTTTTCGTTTCAGCCGTTTGCGATCGCCTCGAGCGCGACGCGCGCGAGGAAGCCACTGCGCGTCTCGTGGCGCGCTTCAACGTAACTGTCGATCTTGTGCAGGACGAAGCGCGGCAGGCTGATGTTGATGCGTTCGGGACGCGAGTCGAGCTTGGAGAGGTCGACTTCGACATAGGCCCAGATAGCGCCGGCGAAATCGGGGTCGACGATCAGTTCCTCGATGCTTCTCGACGTGATCGAGACTTCTCCGCCGTCTTCGATAATCGTCTCGATGTGAAAAAAGATAGCTTCCCTGGCATTTTGAATCGCTTCGTCGATCGTATCTCCGGCCGAAAAAACGCCGGGCACGTTGGGCACGGTCACTCCGTAGCAGCTTTCAGGATCTTTATGAATGGCGAGGGCAAATTCCATGTCCGGCTCCTTAGGACGAGTACAGACGGTTGAGCAATCCGGCGCCTTTGAGTACTGATCTGACTGTCCCGATCGCCATGTCTTTCTTTGGATGAACCACGGTCACGCGACCGCCCCTGGTTCTGTGTCTGAATTGGTGGTGGCTGCCTCGGGTACGAACCAACTCCCAGCCGTCATCCATAAGCATTCGTATCAAGCGCGATGATTCCATCTCGTCTCCGAATGCTGCGTGTGTAATTTTACACACGCAGCATTGATCCTCAAGACGAGAACGTTACGATCCGTCGCACCAAGCGAACATTCAGCCAAACGGCCAACGCCAACGAAAAAGCGCGGTTCCGTCACCGGCAACCGCGCTTCGAAATCGAATCAAAACACAACGAAACTCAAGCCTCCACATCCTCCAGGCTCAGCATCTCGGTCTGGTCGTTATACGAGAAAATCTCCCCATACCGTCCCCAGTCGATGACCGCATCGAGCGTCTCTTGCGCGGCCTTGTCGGAGAGGAAGTCTTCAAGTTCCTGCTCGAAGCGCACCCGCGGCGCGCGATGCCCTGGCCGCTCGTTCAGCACTTTCTTGATCCGCGCGGCGAGCGGCACATGCCGCAGCAGATGCTCCGCGAACATCATCTTGCGCTCCTGCGTGCCGAACTCCGCGAACACGCGCGCCTGCGGCGTCAGGAAAATATCGCCCTCGCGCACATCGGCGAAACCGAGATGCTGCAGCACTTCGGCGATCGGAAAGAGCTCGTCCACTTCGAGATGCAGCGTCCGCGCGATTTCCGGCATGTCGGCGCGGCCGTGATACGGCTCGGCCGCGAGCGTTTCGATGAGACCCGCCATCAGGTTCGTCGATACCGACGGCAGCCAGCTCCGCAGCTCCAGCCCCTTCTTCTTCGCTTCGTCCATCTGGCGCGCAGTCATCTTCGCGTAGATATCGTCGACGAGCCGCCGGAACGCCGGATCGAGACGGTTGCGCGGATGCTTGAACGGCACCTTGATTTCGGCCATCACGCGGCCCGGATTCGACGACAGCACGAGAATGCGGTCGCACATGAACACCGCTTCCTCGATGTTGTGCGTGACGATCAGCACCGACTTGATCGGCATGCGGCCCTGCGTCCACAGATCGAGCAAATCGGTGCGCAGGTTCTCGGCGGTCAGCACGTCGAGCGCGGAGAACGGCTCGTCCATGAGCAGCAAGGTCGGATCGACGACGAGCGCCCGCGCGAAGCCCACGCGCTGGCGCATGCCGCCCGACAGTTCGCGCGGATACGCGTTCTCGAAGCCGTCGAGACCGATCAGGTCGATCGCGGCGAGCGCGCGCTCACGGCGCTCGCGCGAACCCACGCCCTGCGCCTCCAGTCCCGCTTCCACGTTCTGCAGCACGGTCAGCCACGGAAACAGCGCGAACGTCTGGAACACCATGGCGACGCCCTTCGCGGGGCCGCGCAACGGTTCGTTCAGGTACGTGACCTCGCCCGCCGTCGGCTCGATCAGCCCGGCGATGATGCGCAACAGCGTGGACTTGCCCGAGCCGGAACGCCCGAGCAGACCGACGATCTCGCCTTCGCGCAGCGCGAGGTTCGCGTCGTCGAGCACGAGCAGTTCGCCCTGCGTCTTGTTGAAGCCGCGGCTCACGTTCTGCACGCGCAGAATTTCCGCGCCGAGGCGCGGCGGCGTGCCAGCCGGCGCCGCGCCCGCAGTGCGCTGAAGGGTCTGCGTATTTTTCAGGTTCTGCATCGGAACTCGTCCTCAATCCAGCCGGAGTCTTGCTTCGGCGTAGGCGTATAGCGGGCGCCACAACAGTCGGTTGAACAGCGTGACGAACAGCGACATCACGGCGATGCCAAGAATGATTTTCGGGTAGTCGCCCGCGGCGGTGTTCTGGGCGATGTAGGCGCCGAGGCCGTGCGCGACGACCTCCGTCTTGCCCCACGACACCGCCTCCGCGACGATGCTCGCGTTCCACGCGCCGCCCGACGCGGTGATCGCCCCGGTGATGTAGTACGGGAAGATGCCCGGCAGCATGCACTTCTTCCACCATTGCCAGCCGCGGATCTGGAAGTTGGTCGCGGCCTCGCGATAATCGTTCGGGTAGGAGGACGCACCCGCGATCACGTTGAAGAGGATATACCACTGCGTTCCGAGCACGATGAGCGGCGACAGCCAGATATCCGGGTTCAGGTTCCAGTGCACGATCGCCACGACGAACACCGGGAACAGCAGGTTCGCCGGGAATGCCGCGAGGAACTGCGCGAGCGGCTGGATCTTCTCCGAGAGCGCCGGACGCAGGCCGATCAGCACGCCGATCGGCACCCAGATCACCGATGCGATCGCGATCAGCACCACCACGCGCAAGAGCGTGATGAAGCCGAGCAGGAACACGCGCCCGATTTCGCCCCAGGTGACGCCCGTCGCGACGAACGACGCGACCTTCCACACGACGAACACGGTGACCAGCAGCACGACGGTGCCCCACGCGATGTCGCCCACGCGCGTGGACGGCACTTTCGCGCGCAGCGGCAGCCCGACGTTCTCGAACGCGCCCTGCAACGACGGCAGCTTGATCGGCACGCGCGCGAGCCTCGCGAGAATCCAGCCCGCGGGCACCAGCAGACGGTGAATCAGGCGCGTGCGGCGGATCAGGTCGAGCAGCCACGATTCCGGGGCGTTGCCCGAACTCGTGAACTCCATGCGGAACTTGTCGGCCCACGCGACGAGCGGGCGGAACATCAGCTGGTCGTAGGCGAGGATCACGACGATCATCGTCAGGATCACCCAGCCGATCGCGCCGACATTGCGCTCGCCGATGGCCGCGGCCAGATACGCGCCGATGCCCGGCAGCACGATCGTGCGGTTGCCGACGGTGATCGCCTCGGATGCGACGACGAAGAACCAGCCGCCCGACATCGACATCATCATGTTCCAGATGAGGCCGGGCATCGAGAACGGCACTTCGAGCTTCCAGAAACGCTGCCAGTTGGTTAGATGAAAGCCGCGCGAAACTTCATCCAGATCGCGCGGCACGGTGCGCAGCGACTGATAGAAGCTGAAGGTCATGTTCCACGCCTGGCTCGTGAAGATCGCGAAGATCGCCGCGAGCTCGGCGCCGATCACGCGGCCCGGGAACATCGCCAGGAAAAAGGTCACCGTGAAGGAGATGTAGCCCAGCACCGGCACCGACTGGAGAATGTCGAGAATCGGCACGAGCACGATCGACGCGCGCCGGCTCTTCGCCGCGAGCGTGCCGTAGACCAGCGTGAAGATCAGCGATGCGATCATCGCGAGCAGCATGCGCAAGGTCGTGCGCAACGCATATTCGGGCAGATTCGCAGGATCGAGCGAAATCGCCTGCGACTGCAGCGTCGAGATCGGCGCCAGGGTTTCATGAAAACCGACGGCGGCGAGCGCGATCATGCAGATGATCATCGGGAACGCCACGAAATCCCAGCGATTGGGCAGGAGCCGCCACGCGGACGCGTTCGCCGTGCGATTCAGATTGAAACCAAATTCCATGAAGGCCCTCCCCGTAAGGCTTTGTTCCGGCCGCGCGAGCGCGGGATAGTGCTTGAGACGGCAAGCGAGCCGTCGGGCGGGCAAGGAACCTTCGCCCCGGACGACCCCATGCTCAACGCACGCGGCCGTCGAAAGGACGACACGAAGCGCGCAATGAGCGGCGCCAGGCAGTCGCCGCGTCGAGAATTGCCCGCGCTGAACCGAGCGACACTACACCAAGCGATGTGACAGATACAACCGTTCATGCGGCCCGGCGCGCGATTCGTGCGATCTTTCTGTTGCTCTTCGGCACGGCACGGGCAAAATGAAGGGCATTCCGCACCGGATACGCCGTCGCCCGCGTGCTTTCGCTTCCTTTCAGACCGGCTGCGCTTCGCCGGGCCGGGCAGCGACGCAACGAGGCGGCGAGCGTGGTGGCACGGCGCGCGTCCGTTATGTTCGACGCCCGCCGCCCGCCGTAACAAGACCCTTGATAGGCGGCGAAAAACATCGTCCAATCTTGGCTTATCACGAACAATAAATTGAGCGCCGAAGCGATGCGACACGACGCCAGATCCGAGCCGCAAGACCACCTGAGCCCGACTCGCCGCGCCGTTGCGGGCGCGATCCGTGACGCGGCAGACCTCGTGCGCTGCAATCCGCGCGCCCGCGTTGCCGGCTTCGCGCCGGCCGCCCCGCACGGATGGCGCGCGCGCTGTCCGCGCACGGCGTGATCTTCCACGCCGCCCGAGATCGATGAACAAGCTCATCCTGCACCGTGTGATCGCGACGCTCGGCCTCGCGGCGCTGGCATTCGCGTGCTGGATTGCTGCCGGCTTGTTGTCGGACCGAATGGTACAGCAGGAGATGACGTCCACGGTGCGCACGGAGCGCCAGATGGCGGCGTCCATCGTCGACAACATGGCGCAGATCATCGCGAGCGATCTGGCGATGTCGCGCGCCATTCCCGCCACGCTCGCGCAGATGGACCTCACGCAGCGGGCGCTGGCGGAGTCGCGGAATTATGCCTCGAACCCGGCCGCGACGGAACTCGAACGCCGCAAGGACTGGACCGCGCGCCCCGGACTCGCGAAGGTCAACCACTTCCTGCACGACGCCCAGGGCTTCTCCGGCCTCGATTCGATCTGGCTCGTCAACGAGAAGGGATTCTGCATCGCGTCGAGCAACGCCAACGACGACGACAGCTTCATCGGCTACGACATGAGCGCCCGCGGCTACGTCACGCGCGCGCTGCTCGGCGGCTTCGTCGAAATGTACGGCGTCGGACGCCTTTCCGGCGAGCCGGGCATTTTCATCGCGGCGCCCGCCTACGAGGACGGCTTTCTCGTCGGCGCGGTGATCGCCAAGGTGAGCATCGACCGTCTGCGGCACTGGGTGTCGCGCGCGGGCACCTTCGTGACCGACGAGAACGGCGTCGTGGTGATGGCGCACGACGGCCGGCTCGAATATGAGGCAATGCCCAACGCGCCCGTCGCGCGCATGACCGAGCATGAGCGCATCGAGCATTACCGGCGCGAGTCGTTTCCGGAGCTGCGCGTATCGCACATCGGCGAGCAGATGCGCGCCTCCGAGCACTGGCTCGCGCCCGCGCTGGCTCAAACCTTCTACGCCGCGAACGGCAGCAACGTGCCCTCGCTCTACGACGAACGCACCGGTCTGAATTCGGGCCTCTCGGCGCATATCGTGCATCCGCTCACGAGCTGGCCGGAAATCAGCCGCAATCACAGCCGCGACCGCCTGCTCGTGTTCCTGACGATGGCGGGCGTCGTGACCCTCGCTCTCGTGATCGCGACGTCGTACTCGCGCGAGCGGCGCCTGCACCGCGCGACGCGCGATCTCGCCGAGCAGTTGCAGTCCGCCAATACGCTGCTGTCGGCCGAGGCGCGTCACGACGCGCTGACGGGCGCCCTCTCGCGGCGCTATTTCCTCGACACGCTGCGTCATGAAGTGGAGCTCGCGCGCTCGGCCGGCACGCCGTTGTCGGTGGCGATCGCCGATCTCGATCACTTCAAGCAGATCAACGACCGCTTCGGCCATGCGTCGGGCGACCGCGCGCTGGAGCATTTCGTCGAAGTGTGTCGCGCGCAGCTCCGTCCGAGCGATGCGATCGGCCGGCTCGGCGGCGAAGAGTTCGGCATTCTGCTGCCGCAAACCTCGCTCGCCGATGCGCAAGCGGTGCTGGAGCGCCTGCGAAAGCGCTTTCATCACGAGCATTGCGCGCATCTACCGGATGATGCGGCGCTCTCGGTTTCCATCGGCATCACCGAGCTCGCGCCGGACGACGCGCTCGAATGGATCCTGTCGCGCGCCGATCTCGCGCTTTACGAAGCGAAATCGCGCGGGCGCGACCGCAGCGAAGTGCGCCCCGCCGATCCGGGCTCGTCCGCGCGGCACCCGGAAGACACGCTCGCAGGCAAGTGAGGCCTTTTGCCGGCGCGCCGGGTCATCGCACGGTCATCCGCATGTCGCGACGCGCACGCCTCCCGCAGGTATCATCGATGTTCGATAACGAATGCCGCTGGCCCCAACCGGGAGGATTGCATGAAGGGAAATCTGGTCATCGTATGCCGCGATCAGGACGCTGAAACGTTCGACCATCTGCTCGCCGAGTACGGCTCGTTTCAGACGCGGCTTTCGTCGACGGCGTGGTTCCTGAAGATCGACCTCGCGCCCGAAGTGATTCAGGAAGAGATTCTCTCGCGCCTCGGCAAGTACACGACGCACTACATTTTCGAAGCGTCGACGGTGACGTACAACACGGTCGACAGCGAAGCGGCGTCGGCGCTCGAAACCCTGTTCGACTGACGCCGCTTCGTTCGACTGGCGCGCGGCGTTACAGCGCGCGCTCTTCGTGCTGCGGGCCGGCGCGGCGCTCGGCGAGCGGCTGCGTGGCGATGTCGAAGGGAAATGTCATCGCGACCCGCAGCCCACCTTCGGGACGATTGCCGATCTCGCACTCGCCGCCCACGCGCCGCGCGAGCCGCTCCACGATCGCAAGTCCCAATCCGCTATGGCCGCTGCCGCCGCGCGCCGGATCGAGCCGCACGAACGGCCGGCTCGCCTTGATGAGATCGTCCGGCGCAATGCCCTTGCCGTGATCGGCGACGGATAAGACCCAGCCCTTCGCGCCCCGCCGCGTCTCGATGACGACAGGCGGCGCGCCATACGCATGCGCGTTGTCGAGCAGATTCGACAGCAGCCGGTCCAGCGTGGCCGCGGGCAGCACGAACGCCGGCCCGGCCTCCAGATTCAGGTGAACGGGCTGCACGCCCGGCGACACCGCCCGATACGCGCGCACGATACGCTCGCACTGCTCGTCGACGGGAACCGGCTCGCTGCCGTCCGGCCGGTCGTGCGCGAACACGAGGAATTGATCGACGATATGCGCCATCGATTCGACGTCGCGCACGACGCCGTCGCGCATTTTCTCGTCGTCCATCATTTCGGCGCGCAGGCGCAGGCGCGCGAGCGGCGTCTTCAGATCGTGCGCGACGCCCGCGAGCATCACGGCGCGATCGTTTTCGGTCTGCGAGACTTCGCGCACCATCTGGTTAAAGCCGTGTGTGAGCTGACGCAATTCGCGCGGGCCGCGCTCGGGTACGGGCGGCGTCGGCTGGCCGCGCCCGAAACGCCCGACCGCCTGCGCGAGCGCGCGCAGCGGATATTGCAGTTGCCACGCGCCGAAGAGCGCGGCGAGCACGGCCGTCGAAAAGATCAGCGCGAGCCACACGAGCATGCGGTCGCGCGAGCGCGGCGGCCGCAGCGGTTGCACCGGCACGACGATCCAGCCCGTGTCTTTCACGCCATGCACCCATACGCTCGGCGGGCCGCCGGGCTCGTTCAGGCGCACGTCGGTGCCGTCGGGCAGACGGTCTTTCAAATCTTCGATGAAGCGTTGCAGCGGCGGCGGAATGTCGCCGTCCGGCTGCCTCGGCACGTCCGGACTGTCGAGCTCGACCGTGCGCACGCGCGGCGGCAAAGGCTGATTCGGCGTGTTGGCGATGTGCTGACGCACCGCCTCGACGAGAAACACGGCCTCCTCGACGGCGAAGCGCGTCTGCACGTTGTCGCGCTCGAAGCGGATGATCGCGAACCAGGCGACATGCGACAACACCAGCATGCCGATGACGATCAGGACCAGCCGGCCGAAGAGCGTGTCAAATGCCCGGCGCATTTTGCTCGCCGTCCGGCACGAACACGTAACCGCGCCCCCGCACCGTCTGGATGAAGCGCGGCGCGGACGGGTCCGTCTCGAGGATGCGGCGCAGGCGCCACACCTGCACGTCGATGCCGCGGTCGGTGCCGTCGTATTCCGGGCCGTGCAGCAGTTCGAGCAGGCGCTCGCGCGTGAGCGTGCGCATCGGGTTGTTCACGAAGATCTTGAGGAGCGCGAATTCGCTGCCCGACAGCGTGATCGGCTTGTCGTCCTGTTGCAGCGTGCGCGACTGGAAATCCAGCCGGAAGCGGCCGAACGAAAAGGGCTCGCGCTGCTCGGGCGCCGCCGACGGAATCGTGCGGCGGCGGCGCAGCACTGCCTGCACGCGCGCCAGCAGTTCGCGCGGGTTGAACGGCTTGCCGAGGTAATCGTCCGCGCCGAGCTCCAGGCCGACGATGCGGTCCACGTCGTCGGCGCGCGCGGTCAGCATGATGACGGGGATGTCGTCGCCGGACGCGCGCAGTTGTTTGAGCGCGGTAAGCCCGTCGACGCCCGGCATCATCAGATCGAGCACGATGAGATCCGGCCGCTCGCGTTCGATACGGCGTTCGAGTCCACCGGCGTCATGCAGCACCGATACCTCGATGCCCTGCCGGACCAGATAGTCGCGCAGAAGGTCGCGCAGTTCGGCGTCGTCGTCGACGACAAGTATTTGCGTAGTCATGGGATGAAGTTTAGCGCGTGAGTCAGAACTCGATTGATGACAGCCGCCCCATAAGGGTTACCGCGTGTTACCACGAAAGGGAGGCGTAAACCCGCGTAATAAGCCTAAACGATGCCGTAACACGCGTCCCGTTGCGAACCCCTACGCTGTGTCTCACCGACAAGCGCAAGACCTCGACGCACTTTCCGACACGTCTTTTCAGGGTCTCGCGGCTTCGGCTTCGACAACAATCCAGGGAGTCACGAGATGGCCAAGCAATATCGCATCCTCACCGCCGCCGCTGCTGCAATCGCGCTGACGTTCGGCACGGCCTACGCCGCCACGAACGACGCGCCGCCGGCGCCGCCCCCCGGCGGCCCGGCCATGATGGGCGGTCACGGCGGCCCCGGCGGGCATCGCATGGAAATGCGCATGAAGAAGCAACTGGACGAGCTGCACGGCCAGTTGAAGCTCAACGCGGATCAGGAAAAGCTGTGGCAGACCGCGCTCGACACGATGAAGCAGAGCCACCAGCAGATGCGTGAAGCGCGCAAACAGATGCACGAGCAGTTCAAGTCGGCGGAAAACCAGGCGATCCTCGACCTGGACGCGATGCACGCCGCGCATCAGAAGCTGGATCAGCAGGCGTCGCAACTGCGCGAGCAGACCGCGACCGCGTGGCTCAACTTCTATCACTCGCTGAACGATCAGCAGAAGACGACCGTCAGCACGGCGCTCAAGAAGCACTTCGCGAAGATGCGCGAGCACGAGCAGAAGCGGCATGAGCGCTGGGAGAAGCACGGCGCGCCGGGCGCGGCGGCGGGCGCATCGGCGACTGCCAAGCCGTAAGCTGGCTTGACGCGTAAAAAAAGACCGCGGAGCTTGCGCTCCGCGGTCTTTGTCACATCAGGACAATGATCAGGCGAGATCGAACAGCAGCACTTCCGCGTCGTCGCCCTTCTCGACCGTGACCTTCGAAACGTCTTCGAGCTTGGCGGCATCGCCGGCAGCGAGCGTCTCGCCGTTCACCGTCACCGCGCCGCGCGCCACGTGCACGTACACACGGCGGCCCGCCGGCACGTCGAAGTCGGTGCGCTCGTCGCCATCGAAGAGACCCGCGAAGATGCGCGTGTCCGCGCCGATTTTCACCGAGCCGTCCTCACCTTCCGGCGACGCGATCACGCGCAGCCGGCCGCGCTTTTCATCGTCCGCGAAACGCTTTTCCTCGTAGCCCGGCGCGCCGCCCGGCGCATCCGGAATGATCCAGATCTGCAGGAAATGCGCGGTTTCGGTCGGCGAGCCGTTGAACTCGCTGTGACGCACGCCGGTGCCCGCGCTCATGCGCTGGACGTCGCCGGGACGGATCGTCGAGCCGTTACCCATGCTGTCGCGGTGCGCCAGCGCGCCATCGAGCACGTAGCTCACGATTTCCATATCGCGATGGCCATGCGCGCCGAAGCCCTGGCCGCCCGCGACGCGGTCCTCGTTGATCACGCGCAGCGCGCCGAAGTGCATGTGCTCGGGATCGTAGTAATCGGCGAAGGAGAAGCTGTGATACGAGTCCAGCCAGCCGTGGTTGGCGTGACCCCGTTCGTTGCTGCGGCGAATCTCGATCATGATATTTGCTCCCGCCCAAGGCGTTGTTTTGCGATGGAGAGAATGTAAGGGCGCGGACCTTCCGAAACAACGCGTGCGGCGGCACTACATCGTTCCGCTCATGCGTGTAATCGGACGCGTCCGGCTTCGCGCTCGCGCGTGAGCCGCGTTCGGGTAAAATACCGCGCTTTTCGGGGTGCGACGGGGCGGCGATCGGCCACAAGCCTGACCTGAAGCGCGGTTCGCCGCTTTCAGGCGCCCGGAAATCAGAGAAAAAGCGAGTCCGCCGCACAGCAGGGTTAGCAGCAACGGCAGTCCGCAATTTTGACCATCTAGAATAGCGACCGCCGGCCGCGAAGCGAGAGGCGGACGGAAAAAAGGCTGCGCGCGGGCAAAAGCCGCGCCGCGCCAGACGCAGCCGCACCCGCGCTCCATGCACGTTAGGCACCTCATCAAGGAATCACCATGTTGCAAGGCTACGGTCCGCTGATCCTCGCGGGCACCTGGCAGACCGTCAAGCTGGCGGTGCTCTCGCTCGCGTTCGCCTTCGTGATCGGCCTGATCGGCGCGGCGGCGAAGCTGTCGAGAAACCGGTTTGCGTCGGGCGTCGGCACCGTCTACACGACGCTCATCCGCGGCGTGCCCGATCTCGTGCTGATGCTGCTGCTCTTCTATAGCATCCAGATCTGGCTGAATCTGCTGACCGATGCGGCGGGCTGGGATCAGATCGACATCGATCCGTTCCTCGCCGGCATTCTCGTGCTCGGCTTCATCTACGGCGCGTATTTCACCGAAACCTTTCGCGGCGCGTTCTTGTCCGTGCCGCGCGGCCAGCTCGAGGCGGGCGTGGCCTACGGCATGACGCCGTGGCAGACCTTCTCGCGCATCATGTTTCCGCAGATGATGCGTTTCGCGCTGCCGGGCATCGGCAACAACTGGCAGGTGATGGTCAAGGCGACCGCGCTCGTGTCGATCATCGGTCTCGCCGACGTCGTCAAGGCCTCGCAGGACGCAGGCAAGGGCACGCTGCGTTTCTTCTTCTTCACGCTGATCGCGGGCGCGATCTATCTCGCGATCACCACGATCTCGAATCTCGTGCTGATCTGGCTGGAGCGGCGCTATTCCATCGGCGTGCGCAAGGCCGACCTCTAATTTGCCCATGAAAGAGCGTCACGGATCATGATCGAAATCATCCAGGAATACTGGAAGAACTACCTCTTCACCGACGGCTACCGCATCACCGGTCTCGCGATCACGATGTGGCTGCTGGTCATTTCCATCGGACTCGGCTTCTGTCTCTCGGTGCCGCTCGCGGTCGCGCGGGTGTCGAAGAACAAGCTGCTGTCGCGCGCCGTGTGGCTGTACACCTATGTGTTTCGCGGCACGCCGCTCTACGTTCAGCTGCTGCTTTGCTATACGGGCCTGTACAGTTTGCAGGTCGTGCGCGATTCCCTGCCGCTCGCTGAATTTTTCCGCAGCGGCATGAACTGCACACTTCTCGCGTTCACGCTAAACACTTGCGCGTACACCACCGAAATCTTCGCGGGCGCGATCAAGGCGACGCCCTACGGCGAGATCGAGGCGGCGCGCGCCTATGGCATGTCGTCGTTCACGCTTTATCGGCGGGTGATTCTTCCTTCGGCCTTGCGACGGGCGCTGCCGTACTACAGCAACGAAGTCATTCTGATGCTGCACGCGACCACCGTCGCGTTCACGGCGACCGTCCCGGACATCCTCAAGATCGCGCGCGATGTCAACTCGGCGACGTATCAGTCGTTCGAGGCGTTCGGCATCGCCGCCCTGCTCTATCTCATCATCTCGTTCGCTCTGGTGTGGCTGTTCCGCCGCGCCGAGCATCGCTGGCTCGCTTATTTGCGGCCGCAAGGCAAATAAGAACATCGCCGCCCAAGGACCGTTCATGATTTCCCAGCAGCACAAGCTTTTCGTCGACGACATCCACAAGCAGTACGGCAGCAACGAAGTTCTGAAGGGCGTTTCGCTCAAGGCGAAAGCCGGCGACGTGATCAGCATCATCGGCTCGTCGGGCTCGGGCAAGAGCACGATGCTGCGCTGTATCAACTTTCTGGAGCAGCCGAATCAGGGGCGCATTTTCGTCGACGGCGACGAAGTCCGCACGATGAAAGACAAGACCGGCGCGCTCAAGGCCGCCGACGCGAAGCAACTGCGGCAAGTGCGTTCGAAGCTCTCGATGGTCTTTCAGCACTTCAATCTGTGGTCGCACATGAACGTGCTCGAGAACGTGACCGAGGCGCCCGTGAACGTGCTCGGGCTCTCGAAGAAGGAAGCCGAGGACCGCGCGCGCACGTATCTGGAGAAGGTTGGGCTCGCGCCGCGCGTCGAGAAGCAGTATCCGTCGCATCTGTCGGGCGGACAGCAGCAGCGCGTGGCGATCGCCCGCGCGCTCGCGATGCATCCCGACGTCATGCTCTTCGACGAACCGACGTCCGCGCTCGACCCCGAGCTCGTCGGCGAAGTGCTCAAAGTGATGCAGACGCTAGCAGAAGAAGGCCGCACGATGATCGTCGTCACGCACGAGATGGCGTTCGCGCGCAACGTGTCGAATCATGTGGTGTTTCTGCATCAGGGGCGCATCGAGGAAGAAGGCCATCCGGATGAAGTATTCGGCAATACGCGCAGCGAGCGGCTCAGGCAATTCCTGTCCGGCAGTCTCAAGTAAGCCGAAACAACTCCCTTCCCGAAGGCGCCCGCGAGGCGCCTTTTTTGCGTCCTGCGCGCGGCGGTGCGGGCCGGCCTTGCGCTCTTCGCCGAACTAGCGCTACGGCACTCCCGCGTCAATAGGCGACAAACCTGACCCTGAAACTTACAGCAGGCTGAAGCCCTGATGGGATAAGGCTTTGCGGGCGATTTCCCATGCTTTGGGTAGCGTGTCTACCACATGGGCATTGCATTTTTGACACACACGGCAGCGGTTCCTCGATTTTCTTTGGCGGCTGTAACGTATTTTGTTAAATTGGTAACGAAAGTACCAAAACGAAGTACGCAAAAAGTAGTTTTACTTCAAAAGTCCAAAAGAAACGGAGGAACGGCGCCGATCGACGGATCGGCGCCGGGTTCGCGCCCACGACGCGCGGATCGTCAAGCACCACAGCCCGCGTGTCCTTCCTCTGAAAACGATTTTTCGGTTGGGTGCGCTCGCATCGAACCACACAGCAGCACTTGGGTTCTATTTCTTGACAGGGTTGGAGGAGATGATGAAGAAAGCTTTGCTCGCGTCGGCAGCACTGCTGACGTTCAGCGCGGTGGCGCACGCTCAAAGTAGCGTGACGCTGTATGGCCGCCTGGACGCTGGGCTCGAATACATGAACGGTGTGCCGACCGGTCCGGCCGGCGCGCCCGCCACCGGCTCCTCGCACCGCTTCAAGGCGGAAAGCGGTGACTGGGGCACTAGCTTGTGGGGTATGAAGGGCGTCGAAGACCTGGGCGGCGGCTATCGCGCCGTGTTCCAGTTGGAAGGCAGCTTCAACACCATGACGGGCCAGGGCCCGGGCGGCGGCGGTCTCTTCAATCGCTGGGCGACGGTCGGTATCGCGAACAACCAGTTCGGTACTCTGTTGCTGGGTCGTGAGCTCTTCATCGCGAACGGCGTGTGGGACTTCGATCCGTTCGGCCAGTCGAACTGGTCGTCGGCGTCGCTGGTGCGTGGCCGCAACTGGCCGCAGTCGAGCAACAACATTTCGTACCAGTCGCCGAAGTTCGCGGGCCTCGACTTCTACGGTCAGTACTCGCTCTCGAACGCGACGAACTGGAACGGTAACGGCACGACCCCGCAAGGCCGTGAAGCTGGCGCCTACATCACGTACACGACGCCGCTCTTCCAGGTGCGCGGCATGTACGACGAAATCCGCAATCCGGCGAACGGCACGCTCGGCGGCGTCTACAACCCGATCGACGGCGGCAACGGCGGCAATGGCGCCTACGCGTATTCGCGCGAATACACGGCGATGTTCAACGTCTTCCTCGGCCAGTTCAAGATTCAGGGCGCGTATCAGGCCATTCGCAGCTCGGGCATGACCGGTCAGCTGCCCGGCCAGCCGACCACGCTCGATCACGAGTGGGGCGGCGTGACGTGGCAAGCGACGCCGGCAGCGGCGCTGATCGCGGCGGTCTACCACGTGAACGGCAACAATGGCGCGGGTAACGCGACCATCTATACGGCCGGCGGCTCGTACAACCTGTCCAAGCGCACCCTGCTCGACCTGCAGGTCGCGACGGTGCAGAACAGCAAGACCGCGAACTACGGCCTGAACGCCAACAACTTCGGCACGGCCGCCTCGACGGACAACCCGTTCCAGGGTCACAGCCAGACGGGCGTGTACGCAGGCATCCAGCACTCGTTCTAAGCGACGAGTCTGAACAAAACATAGCTTCATCAGGTTTTCACGCTGCTGCGAGAGGCGCGTATCGGTGCGGTGCCCGAAAGGGTATCGCACCGTTTTTTATTGGCGCACGCGAGTCCTATCGCAGTCCGAACAGGCCTGTCAAGCCGAAGACCAAAAACTACAAATTGAAGGCGCAGACAAAGTCAGTTCTCCTCCAAAATCCGAATTCGAATCGACCACGCACGTTGCAATGTGCGGCCGCGCGCTCGTTTCGAAAGTAAAACACGGCAATTTTGAACTACACCTTTCTAGGGGTTGGCAGGAGATGATGAAAAAGGCTTTGCTCGCGACAGCGGCGCTACTCACTTTCAGCGCGGTCGCGCACGCACAAAGCAGCGTGACGTTGTACGGTCGCATCGATGCGGGACTCGAATACATGAATGGCGTGCCGTCCGGAAATGGCGGCAGCACAAATCGCTTCCGGGCAGAAAGCGGCGACTGGGGCACGAGCTTGTGGGGTATCAAGGGCGCCGAGGATCTGGGCGGCGGAAACCGTGTCCTGTTCCAGCTGGAAAACGGCTTCAATGCCATGAACGGACAGGCACAAGGCAACCTGTTCAATCGCTGGGCGACCGTCGGTATCGCGAATCAGCAGTTCGGTACCTTCCTGCTGGGACGCGAGTTGTTCATCTCGAACGGCGTGTGGGACTTCGATCCGTTCGGTCAGTCGAACTGGTCGTCGGCATCGCTGGTGCGCGGCCGCAACTGGCCGCAGTCGAGCAACAACATTTCGTACCAGTCGCCGAAGTTCGCCGGCTTCGATTTCTACGGTCAGTATTCGTTCTCCAACGCGACGGGCTGGAACGGCAACGGCACGACCGATCAAGGCCGTCAGGCAGGCGCGCAGGTCACCTACACGTCGCCGTACTTCCAGGTTCGCGGCATCTACGATGAAATCCGTAATCCGAACAATGGCGCGCTCGGCGGCATCTACGATCCGGTCAACGGCGGCAACAAGCTGAACAAGGCCAATGGCAACGGCGCCTACGCCTACTCGCGCGAATACACCGCGATGGCCAACGTGTTCCTCGGCCAGTTCAAGTTGCAGGCTGGTTATCAGGCGATCCGCACGTCGGGCATGGTGGCCCAGTTGCCCGGCCAGCCGACCGCGCTCGACCACGAATGGGGCGGCGTGACATGGCAAGCAACGCCGGCGGCGGCACTGATCGCCGCGGTCTACCACGTGAACGGCAACAACGGCGCGGGTAACGCCACGATCTACTCGGTCGGCGGTTCGTACAACCTGTCCAAGCGCACCCTGTTCGATCTGCAGGTCGCAACCGTGCAGAACAGCAAGAACGCGAACTACGGCCTGAACGCCAACAACTACGGTTACTCCGCGGCGACCGACAACCCGATTCCGGGCCATAGCCAGACGGGCGTGTACGCGGGTATCCAGCACTCGTTCTGATCGGCGGGACAAGACCAGTCATAGCTCGATAGAAAGTTTTCACGCCGCTGCGAGAGGCGCGTGCCGGTGCGATGTCCCCGTGATGTCGCACCGTTTTTTTTAAATCCGCATTATTTACAGATTGCTTGCGATAGAGCAGCCATTTCGGATACATCCAATTATCGCTGTTCCGCCCAACCGATAGCCTCGCGGGTTCGTTTCCCTATGCGAGCGCTTCCCGTGCCTCAGCCAGTCAAATTCGCCTCCCGCGCCGCTCTGCGCGAGCCCCGGACCATCGATCGCACGGACGTGCGTCCGACGGCGCGCGGCTGATCGGCATGCAGACGCGTCGCACCGCCGTGCTTCTGATCCACGGGCTCGGCGGCACGGAATTCGATCTGGGCTCGATCCACAAGATGCTCCGGCGTGCCGGCGTGGATACGCACACGTTGACGCTGCCCGGTCACGGCGGCACGCCCGACGATCTGATCGGCCTGCGCGCCGAACAGTGGCTCGAAGCCGTCCGCGCGAAGTATCACGAAGTGACGCAGGACTACGACGTCGTGCATGTCATCGGCATGTGCATGGGCGCGCTGCTTGCGATCTGGTTATGTGCGCAGGAGCGGCACGAGCGCGGCAAGCTGATCACGCTTGCGTCGCCGATCTATGTCGACGGCTGGGCGACGCCGTGGTACGCCTTCGCCCGTCATCTGCTGTATCGCCTCCCGATACTGCGCACGCGCATGCGGGTGCGCGAGCACGAGCCGTTCGGCGTCAAGAACACGCTGATGCGCACGATCATCAAGGCGAAGTTCGAACGCGGCGACACGTTTCACTATCGCTGGGTGCCGCTCGCCTGCCTGCGCGAAGTCGATCGATTGCGACGCATGGCGAAGCGCGACGCCGCAAGACTTCGCTGCGAGACGCTCGTCCTGCACGCGCGCGACGATGATCTGACGAGCCTCAGATCCGCCTGTTTCCTGCGCGACACCATCGAGCAATCGACACTCGTCGTGCTCGAAAACAGCTACCACATGATTTGCATCGACAACGATCGCCGTCTGGTCGCCAGCAGCGTGCTGGACTTTCTCGGCCTCGCCGCGAACGACGCGGCGGCGCCTGCATCGACGTCGGTGAAGAATGTCGGGCGTCCCGCTTCCAAGTACGCGGTCGCCTCGTACTGAACGAACGAAGGCCGCCGATTCTTCATCGGCGGCCTTCTTGATCACGAAACGCGAATCCGTCAGTCCCGCGCCATACCCGACGCGCCGTGGCTCAGCCAGTCGAGCACCGCGGCGGCGTCATCGTCGCCGGATTGGCGCGCCTTCGCGACCGTTTCGCTGATCTTCGCGCCCGGCTTCGGCGCCGCGCGTCGAATCGCCACGCCGACCGCGAGGATGTCGATGATCACGAGGTGCAGAATGCGCGAGATCATCGAAAGCTGCGACTCGCGGATCTCGATGTGATCCGTCTCGAGCGCAACCGTCGCGCGCTTGGCGAGCGGCGTGTTGCTCGACGTGATCGCGATGACCGTCGCGCCTTGCTGCATCGCCACTTCGAGCACGCGCAACAGTTCCGGCGCGCGCCCCGACTTCGACACGGCCACGATCACATCGCCCTTGCCGAGCAGCGCTGCCGAGGCCGCCTGCATGTACAAGTCGCCGTAAGCGATCGTCGGGATGCCGAAGCGGAAGAACTTGTAATGCGCGTCCTGCGCGACGATGTTCGAATTGCCGAGCCCGTAAAACTCGATGCGCCGCGCGCCGTTGAGAATGTCGATCGCGCGCTCGACGTTCTCGAAGTTCAGATGCTCGCGCAACTGAAGAATCGCCGACACCGTGTTGTCCAGCACCTTCGCGCCGAAGTCCGTGGCCGTGTCGCCGAGATGCACCTGGCTGTGGCTCACCGGGATCGTGCCCGTGAGCCCGGTCGCGAGCTTCAGCTTGAAATCGGACAGACCCTGGCAGCCGAGCGAACGGCAGAAGCGGATCACGGTCGGCTGGCTCACGTCGGCCTTGCGCGCGATGTCGATGATCGGATCATTGATGATCGAGCGAGGGTGATTCAGCGCGATATCCGCGACGCGCCGCTCAGCGGGCGTCAACGCGTCGCGCATCTGGCGGATGCGCTCGAACACCGCGGACGAGCCGCTATTCGCCCGGTTCGACAACTGCTCCGAGAGAATCGCGGACACGCCGAGAAACGCCGGATATTCGGCCGTGATGATGTACGTCGGGATGCCCGACAGATATTGCTGAAAGCGCCCTTTCGCCTCGAATCGCTGACGAAACGGCGACTTGTGGAACAGCTCGCCGAGCTTCAGCACGATGCCGCCGCCGATAAAGATGCCGCCCAGCGCGCCGAGCGTCACCGCAATATTCCCGGCGAACGTGCCGAGGATCGCGCAGAAACAGTTCACGGTCTCTAGCGCGAGCGCTTCGCCCTGCAGCGCGCGCTGCGTCACGTCGGCGGCGCTGAAGTCGTCCGCGACCGCCACGCTGTCGCGCTCCGCCAGCGCGCGATAGATCAGCTCCAGCCCCTGCCCCGCGCACACGCGCTCGAACGATACGTGCGGAAACTTGCGGCGCGCATAGCGCATCACGAGATCTTCGCGCTCGTCGAATGGCGAGAACGTGGCGTGGCCGCCTTCGCTGCCGAGCGCGATCCAGCGATCATCGGCGGGAATCAGGCCCGATACGCCGAGGCCCGTGCCCGGTCCGAGCAGACCGATCACGCTGTTCTGCCGGCGCGAGCCGCCGCCCACCTGCTCGCGCTGCGCGTCGGTGAGGCCGGGCAGCGCCATCGCGAGCGCGGTGAAATCGTTCACGACCAGCAGCGTGTCGAAGCCGAGCGCGCGTCGCGTCGCTTCGATCGAAAAGCTCCAGTCGTGATTGGTCATCTTCACGTGATCGCCGTCGACCGGATTCGCGATCGCGATCGCCGCATGATTGACGCGGCCGACCTTCGTGTCCTTCAGATACTGCTGCATCACTTCCGCGATGCCGGGGTAATCGGCGCCCGGATACACGCGGATCTGCCCGACCTCGCCGGGCGCGGTCTCCAGCGCGAAACGCGCGTTGGTGCCGCCGATGTCGGCGAGCAGCCTCGGTCCGTCGGCGTGCTGAGCCGCTGCCTTATGCACACCAGTAGACATCGAGCTTCACTCCTTGAGCGTGGGCCAGCGTCGAGATGGCGTTCTTCTGTGGCGCGGCGAGCGCCGCGTTCAGTACGTCGAGTTTCTTTTGGCCGGAAATGAACAGATACAACTGCCTGACCTGCGTCAGCGCCGACATCGACAGGCTCACGCGCGCATGCGGCGCCGCGCCCGGATGGACGGACACGTAGCGATCCTTCGTCGTGGTCGCGAACTCCCATTCGGGGGCGTCGGCAAAGATCGAGGCCGTGTGGCCGTCCTCGCCCATGCCGAGCACGGCGACATCCGGCAGACGGCGGCGCGGATCGGCGTTCAGTTCGGCGATGTGCGCTTCGAGCGTCTTGGCCGTATCGACGAGCGGCAGGAAATAGGCCGACGCAGCCGCGTTCTGCAGCAGCGTCTCGCGCGCGAACGTCGCGTTGCTTGCCGGGTCCGTCTCGGGCACCCAGCGGTCGTCGACGAGCGTCACGTCGATGTGCGCCCAGTCGAGCGGCGCGCGCGAAAGCGTCTGCAAGAACGGCTTCGGGCTCGATCCGCCCGATACCGCGAGGGTGGCGTGCGCGGTTTGTCCCGCGGCGTCGGCCGACGCCGCGCCCCTTGCCGCCAGGGACGCCTTCAGCGCGTCGCCCACGGCTTTCGCCAGCGCGTCCGAGTGGGCGCGCGGATCGTCGAAAGTACGAAGCTCGATCACTTGCTCCTCCTGCTTGTTCTGGTTTATCGATCCGCCATCTGTTCGCACCATCGCGACGATGGGCGAAGCGGAGTCCTGCATTCCCGTGCGCGCCGCGCGCCTCGTTCGGGCAGCGTCGGGCTCACGCCGTCAATTTTCCTCTTCGAGCCAGCACGTGCCCGCCTGCGCGAGCATGGCGCTCGATGCCGCCGGACCCCACGTGCCGGCCGCATACGGCTTCGGCCGGGTCGTCGCCGACGCCCACGCGTTCAGAATAGGTTCGACCCAGCGCCAGGCCGCTTCCTGCTCGTCGCGCCGCACGAAGAGCGCGAGCCGGCCGTTGATCACGTCGAGCAACAGGCGCTGATACGCCTCCATCTGTCCTTCCTTGAAGAACTGATCGAACGCGAGATCCAGATGCACGCTCGCGAGATTCATGCCCTCGCCGGGCTGCTTCGCCAGGCAATAGAGACGAATCGACTCGTTGGGCTGCAAGCGGATCACGAGCCGGTTCGCGCCCGCGCGCAAGGGCATGGAGCCGAGCGACGAATGCGGCACCGCGCGAAAGTTCACGACGATCTCCGCGACACGATCGGCAAGGCGCTTGCCCGTGCGCAGGAAAAACGGCACGCCTGCCCAGCGCCAGTTCTCGATCTCGACTTTCAGCGCGACGAACGTCTCCGTGCTGCTCTCGGGCCGCACGCCCTTCTCGGTCGCGTAGGCCGGCACCTGCGCGCCGCGGATCACACCCGCATGATATTGCCCCCGCACCGCGACGCGGCTGATGTCGCGCTCGTCGATGGCCTTGAGCGCGCGCAACACACGCAGCTTTTCGTCGCGCACGGAGTCGGAATCCATCGAGTGCGGCGGCTCCATCGTCACGATGGAGAGCAATTGCAGCAGGTGGTTCTGCACCATGTCGCGCAGCGCGCCCGTATTGTCGTAGAAGTCGCCGCGCGCTTCCACGCCCAATTCTTCCGCGATCGTGATCTGGATGCTCTCGACCCATTCGCGGCGCCATAGCGGCTCGAAGAGCGCATTGCCGAAGCGCAGCGCCAGCAGGTTCTGCACGGGCTCCTTGCCGAGATAGTGATCGATCCGGTAGATCTGCTCTTCCTGGAAGATTTCGCCGACGGCGTCGTTGATCGCGTTCGACGACTTCAGGTCGTAGCCGAGCGGCTTCTCCAGCACGATGCGCGAATTCTGGTTCAGCCCGACATCGGCGAGCCCGCGGCAGATCGGCACGAAGAGCGACGGGCCCGTCGCGAGATAGAAGACGCGCGTGCCGTCGTAGCGGCCGAGCACGTCGCGCAACAGGGCGAAGTCTTCCGCGCGGCCGAGGTCGAGCCCGACGTATTCGAAGCGCTCGACGAAGCTGCGCCACGCGGACTCGTCGACGCCATTTTTCGACACGTGCGGCTTCACGTGCTCTTCTACCCAGGCGCGATATTCGGCCTGCTCCTTGGCTTCGCGCGCGACCGAGACGATCTTGCCCGCCGGGTTGAGCATGCCCGCGCGATGCGCCTCGAAGAGCGCGGGAAGAATCTTGCGCATCGAGAGATCGCCGGTGCCGCCGAAGAGTACGAAGGTGAAGTTCGAGTCGCTTTGCATGGGCCTGAACGTGGGTTCGAGAACTGGGATGTGAGTCGAAATCGGGATGTGCCGCCTATGAAACTTTCGGACGCCCGACGAGGGCCGTAGTCCGATAAAAATTTTTTTGACACTGAATTGTAGTTTAACTACAATCCAAATCAAGAGGAAATGTCACTGAAGGAAAAACCGCAATCTGACAACCAGATCAATCTGAAGATTTGCAGTTTCCCGGGTAGACATCCTGAGCGCATGTTAATGGAGCCTGCGGTGTGCCGCTCTCCACCGGAAAGCGCCCTTTCCGGTTCGCATGCGACGGGCCTCGCGCCTTGCCGTCGAGCGCGCCCTGCGTGGCGAAGCCTGAACGCCCAGGTAAAAATCAAAAGAGGAGACAGCCGTTGCGATTCAATTTACTCATCTCTTGAGAGCCGTGCGGCCGACCATCGGTTGCCGGCCCGGCACGCCGCGCTCGTTCGATTCGCGCCTGCCGCTTCCCCGCCGACACCGCCGATTTTCAGCCATACAGTTTTGCCGTTTGACCACCGCTTTTGATCACGCTTTTAGCCATGCTTCTGGCGGCATCGGGAGCCAATCGTTTCTTGTTCAGGTGTCTGGAGGAGATTAACAATGAAAGTCCGTAAGCTCATGGGCGCGCTGTGCGCCGCAGGTCTTCTGTGCGGCGCGACGGCGTCGGCGGTTCAGGCTGCCGAGGCTGTTTCCGTTCTGCACTGGTGGACCTCCGGCGGCGAATCCAAGGCAGTCGGCGTGCTCAAGGACGACATGACGAAGCAGGGTTACACCTGGAAGGACTTCGCCGTCGCGGGCGGTGCGGGCGCGGCCGCGATGACCGCGCTGAAGACGCAGGTGATCTCGGGCAATGCGCCGTCGGCGGCGCAGATCAAGGGCCCGCTGATCCAGGAATGGGCCGAGCAAGGCGTGCTCGTGCCGATCGATTCCGTCGCGGGCGACTGGAAGAAGAACCTGCCGCCGGAAATCGACAAGATCATCCACGCCGACGGCCACTATGTCGCCGCGCCTTTCTCGGTGCATCGCGTGAACTGGCTGTATATCAACAAGGCGGCGCTGGACAAAGCCGGCGGCAAGGTGCCGGCCAACTGGAACGAGTTCTTCCAGGTCGCCGACAAGATGAAAGCCGCGGGCATCATGCCGATCGCGATGGGCGGCCAGCCGTGGCAGGACCTGACGCTGTGGGAAGACGTCGTGCTGTCGCAGGGCGCGGACTTCTACAAGAAGGCGATCGTCGATCTCGACCAGAAGACCCTGACGTCGGACAAGATGGTTCAGGTGTTCGATACGGTCCGCAAGATCCAGGGCTACTTCGACAGCGGCCGCACGGGCCGTGACTGGAACCTCGCGACCGCGATGGTCATCAACGGCAAGGCCGGCATGCAGTTCATGGGCGACTGGGCGAAGGGCGAATTCGCCGGCGCGAACAAGAAGGCGGGCACGGACTATATCTGCGCGCCGGTGCCGGGCACGGAAAAGGCCTACACGTTCAACGTCGATTCCTTCGTGTTCTTCCAGCAGAAGGGCCAGAAGGCGGCGACGCCGGGCCAGCTCGCACTCGCGAAGACCATCATGACGCCGGAATTCCAGGAGCAGTTCAGCCTGAACAAGGGTTCGATCCCGGTGCGTCTGGGCGTGTCGATGGATAAATTCGACGACTGCGCGAAGAAGTCCTACGCTGATGAACAAACGGCGATCAAATCGGGCGGCTATGTTCCGTCGCTCGCGCACGGCATGGCTCAGGGCGATGCCGTCGCCGGCGCGATGACCGATGTCGTGACGAAGTTCATGAACTCGTCGCAGGATTCGAAGAGCGCGGTTGCCGCACTCGCGAACGCCGCCAAGACGAAGTAAGGCAGTGTCCGCCCGGCGCGTGTGCTGATGCATGCGCCGGGCGGTTTGTCAGCCACAAGCAACGTCGCACCATTTAGCGCCGCCGCCATTCGCCGCATGCGCGCGAGACCGTGCCGCCCTACGCACGAGACGCGCCGGCGCATCTTCCAGGAGTCGAGTCGTGACTGCCTCCATCACCGCGGACAAGAAACCGCAAAGCCCGCCCCGTCGCGCATCACCGACGGCGGCGCTCGCCGATCGCCTGATCCCGAAGCTGGTGCTTGCTCCCAGCGTCCTGATCGCGCTCGTCTTCGTGTATGGCTTCATCGCCATTACGGGGTATCTGTCGCTGTCCGAATCGCGGCTGATGCCGCGCTACGATTTCGCCGGCTTCGACCGATATCGACAACTCTTCGCCAACGATGTCTGGTGGACTTCCGCCGCCAACCTCGGCTGGTTCGGCATTCCGTTCATCGGGATTTGCGTGTTCCTCGGCCTCTTCCTCGCGATCCTTCTCGACCAGAAGATCCGCAACGAAGGCGCGTTGCGCGCGATCTTTCTTTATCCGATGGCGCTTTCCTTCATCGTGACGGGCACCGCGTGGCAGTGGATTCTGAATCCCGGCCTCGGCCTGGAAAAAGTCTTCCACGACTGGGGCTGGACGAGCTTCTCGTTCAACTGGCTCGGTGATCCGGACAAGGCGATCTTCTGCGTCGTGATCGCAGCCGTGTGGCAATCGACCGGCTTCGTGATGGCGCTGTTCCTCGCCGGTTTGCGCGGCGTCGACAGTGAAATCTTCAAGGCGGCGCAGATGGACGGCGCGGGCTTGCCGACCATCTATCGCAAGATCGTGATTCCGAGCATGCGCCCGGTGTTCTTCTCCGTGCTGCTGATTCTCTGCCACATCACGATCAAGACCTTCGACCTGGTCGTCGCGCTGACGGCGGGCGGTCCGGGCACGTCGTCTTCGCTGCCCGCGATCTTCATGTACACGTTCTCGTTCAACCGCGGACAGCTGGGCGTAGGCGCGGCATCGTCGATGATGATGCTCGCCACCGTCGTCGCGGTGCTCGTGCCGCTCATGTATCTCGAATCGAGGAGCACGCGAAATGCAGCCTAAGATGACTTTGAGCCGCGCCGTCATCTATGCGGTGCTGATTCTGTTCGCGCTGTACTTTCTGTTCCCGATCTACGTGATGCTGTCGACGTCGTTCAAGGATCTCGACCAGCTTCGCACGGGCAATCTGCTGACGCCGCCTTCGCACTTCACCTTCGCGCCGTGGGTGAAGGCGTGGCAGGAAGCGTGCACCGGCGTGCGCTGCGACGGCATGCAGCCGTTCTTCATGAACTCCGTGCGCATGGTGATTCCGGCCGTGCTGATCTCGTCGTTCGTCGGCGCGTTCAACGGCTATGTGCTCACGCACTGGCGCTTCCGCGGCGCGGACGGCCTGTTCACGATGCTGCTGGTCGGCTGCTTCATCCCTTTCCAGGCGATCCTGCTGCCGATGGCGCGTCTGCAAGGCTTCCTGGGACTGTCGAACACGACGACCGGCCTCGTGCTCGTTCACGTGATCTACGGCATCGCGTTCACGACGATGTTCTTCCGCAACTTCTACGTGAGCATTCCGGCTGAACTCGTGAAGGCGGCGCGCATCGACGGCGCGGGCTTCTTCACCATCTTCACGAAGATTCTGCTGCCCGTCTCGCTGCCGATTTTCATGGTGTGCCTGATCTGGCAATTCACGCAGATCTGGAACGACTTCCTGTTCGGTATCGTGTTTTCCGGCGTGGATTCGATGCCGATCACGGTCGCGCTGAACAACCTCGTGAACACATCGACGGGCGTGAAGGAATACAACGTCGACATGGCGGGCGCGATCATCGCCGCATTGCCGACGATTCTCGTCTACATGATCGCCGGACGTTATTTCGTGCGCGGGCTGACGGCCGGCGCGGTGAAGGGTTAATCGACTTCGTTCGATAGAGATATAGAGGATTCACATGGCAAGCCTTTCCATCCGTGACGTGTACAAGACCTACCCCAACGGGGTGCCGGTTCTCAAGGGCGTCAACATCGACATCGAGGACGGTCAGTTCCTGATCCTCGTCGGCGGCTCGGGCTGCGGCAAATCGACCTTGCTGAACATGATCGCCGGTCTCGAAGACGTGACCCAGGGCGACATCATGATCGACGGCAAGACGGTCAACGACCTCTCGCCGAAGGACCGCGATATCGCGATGGTGTTCCAGTCCTACGCGCTCTACCCTTCGATGAGCGTGCGCGACAACATCTCGTTCGGCCTCAATATCCGCAAGGTGCCAAAGGACGAGCAGAAGAAGATCGTCGATCGCGTGTCGGAGACGTTGCAGATCGGTCATCTGCTCGATCGCAAGCCGGGGCAACTCTCGGGCGGTCAGCGTCAGCGCGTCGCCATGGGTCGTGCGTTGGCGCGCGATCCTGTGATGTTCCTGTTCGATGAACCTTTGTCGAACCTCGATGCGAAGCTGCGTATCGAGATGCGTTCGGAAATCAAGCTGCTGCATCAGCGTCTGGGCACGACGATTGTCTACGTGACGCACGATCAGATCGAAGCGATGACGCTCGGCGATCGCATCGCGGTGATGAAGGACGGCATCGTGCAGCAGTTCGGCGCGCCGCAGGAGATTTACGATTCGCCGTCGAATCTGTTCGTCGCGGGCTTCATCGGCGCCCCACCGATGAACTTCATCACCGGCAAGCTCGTCGAATCGGGCTCGGGCGTCGGCTTGCAGGTCGATACGGGCGTCGCGCAGAAAGTGCTCAATCTGCCGTTCGATGCGGGCCGTCTGCGCAGCAAGGTCGGACAGGACGTGGTGCTCGGACTGCGCCCGGAGCGCATCACCGATTCGCGCGCCGCACACGATGTGTCGGATGCGAGCCTGCAGCCGGTCGATGTGCGCGTCGACGTGATCGAGCCAACCGGCCCGGACACGCTCGTGTTCGCGCAGGTGAACGGCAAGCGCATCGTGTCGCGTGTGCATCCGGCGTCGAATCCGCAACCGCTGACGAATATGACGCTGTTGTTCGATGTATCGAAGGCGGTGTTGTTCGATCCGCAGACGGAAGAGCGGCTGGCTTGATTCTGCTTTTTTGATTGACTTCGAACGCCACGGTGAGCCGTGGCGTTTTTCGTTTTGCGCCTCGCATCCAGCATATTTCGGATTACTGCATATCGCGTTTAATGCGGAGTTATCGGTAAGATTGGCGCTAGTCGTCAGGTAAAGGGGCAACACCGCGAACGCGTTGACCCGCCTTCGCGACGATCTCGTGGGTTGTCACTTGACAACCAATCAAGCTGTAAATAGACTGAATTGCCGATGAAGCGACCGCATCCGAAGAAAGAGATCGAAGCCGCGCTTCTTTATGCCGAAGCGAACGGCTGGGTGGTCGAGCCCAAGAAAGGAAACGGGCATGCGTGGGGAAGAATTTATTGCCCGTATAACGATTCGGATTGCCGTTGCGGGGAATTCTGCATCACGAGCATCTGGAGCACGCCTCGCAATGCAGTGAATCATGCGAATAACCTGAAACGCGTGGTCGACAACTGCACGACCCGCAGAAAGAAGACTGCCCGATAATTCGCGGGATACCTCATGGAATACGTGTTCACTCTCAAGTACCGGCTGTCAGCAGAAGACTGCGATCACGAGCAACTCGTCGAGCGGCTCGCAGAATCCGGTTGTGATGACGCGACTGTGGGAATCGGTCAGCCCGGACGACTTGCGTTAGCATTCACGCGAGATAGCACGACTGCATGGAGCGCTATTTTCTCGGCGCTTGTGAACGTCAAGCAGGCCATTGCCTCTGCTCGCCTTATCGAAGCGGCTCCCGACTTCATCGGTCTTACAGACGTAGCCGAGATGACGGGAATGACACGCCAAAACATGCGCAAATTGATGCTCGCGAACGCGCTGGAATTCCCGGCGCCCGTTCATGAGGGCAATCCATCCGTTTGGCACCTGTCCGACATTCTTGCGTGGCTGAACGACCGCGGAGGCTATGACATCGACGCTGACCTGCTTGACGTGGCGAACGCAGCTAAACAGGTCAATCTTGCAATCGGAGATCGGGAAGTCTTGCCCCAGATGACTCGGGAGCTGAAGAAGCTGGTCGCCTGAACTGGCGCGAGAGCATGAATGCCTCACTCGTCGCCATTACAGGCACAATCGGCCTTTTGCATTCCGATTGGCTCTCGCCGCATGACACTTCTCTCCTCGCATCCCGAACTCGCCTGGTCCACAGTCGAAGGCTCCGATCCCTACATCGGCCTCGAATCCCTCGACGACGCCCGCGCCCAAGCCTGGGTCGACGCCCAGAACCGCCGCACCGAAGCCGCGTTCGGCCGCACGCCCGAAGCGCGCGCGTTGGCCGCGCGGCTCGAAAAAGCGTACACGTCGAAGGATCGCATCGTCACTTGTTCGCGCTATGGCGACTGGGCCTACAACACGTGGCAGGACGACGCCCATCCGCTCGGCATCGTGCGTCGCACGCCTTGGGCATCATGGCTCGCGGGCGCGACCGAATGGGAAACGATCCTCGACGTCGACGCGCTCGACCTCAACACCCGCGCCGATGACGACACGCGCTGGGCGCTCGCCGACTTCGACATGCTCTACCCCGATTACGACCGCGCGCTCGTGAGCCTGTCGCCGGGCGGCTCGGATGCGGTGATCGTGCGCGAGTTCGATATCAAATCGAAAAGCTTCGTCGCGGATGGCTTCGGACTGCCCGATGTCGGCAAGCACGACATCTCGTGGATCGATCGCGATACGGTCTATGTCGGCTGGGACGACAGCAAGACGAACCCGCGCCCCGCGCTGACCACTTCGGGCTTTCCGCGCCAGTCGCGCCGCTGGAAGCGCGGCACGCCGCTGGCCGATGCGCCCGTCGTGTTCGAGGGCGAGCGGCGCGACGTGTCGGCGGGCGTCGACTACGATCCCATCGAGAAACTGCATCTCGCGTCGCGCGCGGTGAGCTTCTACGACACGCTCAACTACTGGCTCGACGAGCCGGTCAACGCATGGCGTCAGTACGACCTGCCAGCGCACGTGGAGATCGAGCACTGGAACGGCTGGCTTTTCGTCACGCCGCGCAAGTTCTGGAATGCGGGCGGCCGCCGCCATGCGCCCGGCACGCTGACGGTCATCCGGCGCGATGCGTTCCTCGCGGGCTCGCGCCATTTCACCGCGCTTTTCACGCCGTCCGAACGCCTCGTGCTCGCGGGCATCGACTTCACGAAACAGTTCCTCATCGTCTCGCAGATGGACGACGGCACGCCGCGCGTCACGCTCATGCGTCCGCCATCGCAGGAAAACGGCGACTGGGAAGCGCGCGACTTCGCGCTCCCGGACGCGAGCCAGTCCTGGGTCGATTCGATCGACAGCGAGCGCGACGATACCGTGCTCATCCACGTCGAGCACTTTCTGGAGCCGCCGTCGCTCCATCACGCCGATCTCGCGAGCGACGCGCCGTGGCAACTGCTCGCGCGCCTGCCCGCGCAGTTCGACGCGAGCGGTCTTTGCGCCGTGCGCCGCCACGCGATCGCGCCGGACGGCGAGCGCATTCCCTACTGGCTGATCGGACGCGACATCGAAACGAGCACGAAGAGCACGAACACGCGCCCTTGCCTGCTCTACGGCTACGGCGGCTTCGAAGTCGCGCTCGATCCGCATTACGACGCGACCACCGGCATCGCGTGGCTGGAGCGCGGCGGGCTCTACGCGATCGCCAACATCCGCGGCGGCGGCGAGTTCGGGCCGGCGTGGCATCAGGCGGCGCTGCGCGAGAACCGCCAGATTTCGTTCGACGATTTCATCGCGGTCGCGCAGGCGCTCATCGACACGGGCATCACCACGCCAAAGCAGCTCGCGATTCGCGGCGGCAGCAACGGTGGCTTGCTCACCGGCGTATGCATGGTGCAGCGGCCCGAGCTGTTCGGCGCGGTGCTTTCCGAAGTGCCGCTGCTCGACATGGCGCGCTTTCACTTGCTGTTGCAGGGCGCATCTTGGATCGATGAATACGGCGATCCGGACGACGCCGACGATCTGCGTCATCTCATGGCGTATTCGCCGTATCAGAACGTTGATGCGGATATCGCGTATCCGCCGGCGCTCTTCACGTCATCGACGAGCGACGACCGCGTGCATCCCGGCCACGCGCGCAAGATGGCCGCGAAGATGCAAGCGCAAGGCCACGACGAGGTCTGGTATCAGGAGACCGGCGAAGGCGGACACGGCGCGGGCGTCGAGCCGGAAGCGGTTGCGCAGGCGGAAGCGGCGGCCTTCACGTTCCTCGCGACGACGATCGGCCCGCTCGCCTGATCACACCTTCACGGGCGCCGCATGCGAGCGCAGCACCAGCGTGCGCCCCGCGAAGGTCAGCACGCCGCATACGCCGATCACAATGCCCATGCCATGCGGCGACACATCGTGAAAGAGCCCGATCGCGAGGCTCGCGAGCGCGCCGAGCGCAAGCTGCATCGCGCCGAAAACGGCGGCAGCCGCGCCCGCGTTCTTCGGGTAGCGATGCATCAGCTCGGTCGTGCAATTCGCCGAAAGCAGGCCCACGACGCCGACGACGAAGAAGAGCGTTGCGACGATCGACCAGAGCCCGCCCCAGCCGGTAAGCGACACGAGCGCGACCGCGAGCGCCGCCGCGACACTCACGAACGACGCGGCCGAGATCATCTTCATGGCGCCCACGCGCCCGACGAACTTCGTATTGAGCACGTTTCCCGCGATGATGCCGACGATGTTCAGCCCGAACAGCAGCCCGTAGTACTGCGGCTTCACGTGGAAGTAATCGATATAGACGAACGGCGTCGCGGTGATGTACGCGAACATCGACGCGAACGCCATGCCGCCGCACATCATGTGGCCCCAGGTGACGGGATCGGTCAGCAGATGACCGTACGCCGCGAACGACTTGCCGACCGCCGCGCTCGCGCGCTTCTCCTTCGGCCACGTCTCGGGTACGCGCAGATACGCGGTGACGGCGCAGGTCAGGCCGAAGAGCGTCAGCGCGACGAACACCACGCGCCATCCACCCAACAGAAGCAGTTGCCCGCCGATCAGCGGTGCGAGCAACGGTCCGATCGACGTGACGATGGAAAGCATCGACAGCACGCGGGCGGCGTCGCCCGGCTCGTGGGCGTCGCGGGCGATCGCGCGCGCGAGCACCGACGCCGCGCCCGCGCCGAGCGCCTGCAGGAAGCGCACGAAGACGAGCGCGTCGATGGACCACGCCGCCGTGCAGCCGATGCTCGCGAACGCGTACAACGCGATGCCGCCGAGCAGAACGGGCCGGCGGCCGTAGGCGTCGGAAAGCGGGCCATACAGCAGCATGCCGAACGAGAAGCCGAACATGAAGCTCGTGAGCGTGCTTTGCGCGGCGGCCGGGCTCGTGCCGAAAGACGCGGCGAGCGCCGGCAGGCTCGGCAGATACATGTCGATCGACAGCGGGCCGCACGCGGCAAGCGCGCCGAGCAGCAGGATCAGACGGCCATCGGGCCGGCGCCGGGTGGTGTCGGACATGAGGTGGGCACAGGGGAAGATTCGAGGCAACGCGGCCTTTCTGCCGCGTAAGGAGCAAACATTGTACGCGAGCGCCGCCGTGATCCGTCCCTGAGCGCGGCGTTGCGCTAAGCTCATCGCTTCCTTTCTTTATCGTCGCGTGGATCCGATGGCCGCCTTTCTGCTGATCTGGAGCCCGAAGAAGTGGCCGTGGCCCGAACTGCCCGATATCGCGCGGCGCGTCAAGGCGGGCGAAGCCGTCGCTGATGTCTGGGGCTGCGGCACTGCGCGCGGGCTCCTGCCGGGCGATCGCGTGTTCGTGCATCGCGTGTCGCAGGAACCGAAGGGCGTGTTCGCGTCGGGCTGGGTGACGCGCGCGCCTTACGAAGTGCCCGATGCCGCGAGCAAACGCGGTTATCGGCTGTGCATCGATTTCGTGTATGACTTTCTCACCGATGCGCACAAGGAAGTCGTCGTCACGCGCGACGAATTGCGGGCGCATCCGTTCTCGGTGCAGACGTGGGACGCGCAGATGTCCGGCACGCTCATCAAGCCGGTGGCCGAAGGCGCGCTGGAGAAGCTGTGGACCGCGCGGACCGGACGGCGCGCGGCGAACCCACATACGGGATCTGGAACCGCGAAGCGCTCGAAGCCGGCGTAAGCCTCGGACACGACGCGACGGGCTCGCTCGCATCGACTCCGGTACAATTTCAGCATCGTTTTTTCGCGTCGGACCGCGCATCTTGCGCGCTGCACGCGTCGCCGCTCGAGCGTCCGGCCGGTCCTCGCGACTCCCGCATCCACTTTCAGCGCAGGCTTTCTCCATGTCCAAGAATCAAGCTCTCTTCGAACGCGCCCAGCGAACCATTCCCGGCGGCGTGAACTCGCCGGTGCGGGCGTTCCGCTCGGTCGGCGGCACGCCGCGTTTCATCGAGCGCGCGCAGGGGCCGTACTTCTGGGACGCCGAAGGCAAGCGCTATATCGACTACATCGGCTCGTGGGGCCCGATGATCCTCGGCCATGTGCATCCCGAAGTCCTCGACGCCGTGCAGCGCGTGCTCGCGAACGGCTTCTCGTTCGGCGCGCCGACCGAGGCCGAAATCGAGATCGCCGAGGAAATCTGCAAGCTCGTGCCGTCGATCGAACAGGTGCGCATGGTGTCCTCCGGCACCGAAGCGACCATGAGCGCGCTGCGTCTCGCGCGCGGCTTCACGAACCGCAGCCGCATCATCAAGTTCGAAGGCTGCTATCACGGTCACGCGGACAGCCTGCTCGTGAAGGCCGGCTCCGGTCTGCTCACGTTCGGCAATCCGACTTCCGCGGGCGTGCCCGCCGATATCGCGAAGCACACGACGGTGCTCGAATACAACAACGTCGAGCAATTGAACGAGGCGTTCGCGGCGTTCGGTGCGGAAATCGCTTCGGTGATCGTCGAGCCGGTCGCGGGCAACATGAATCTCGTGCGCGCGACGCCCGAGTTCCTGAACGCGCTGCGCGAGCGCTGCAACGAGCACGGTTCGGTCCTGATCTTCGACGAAGTGATGTGCGGCTTTCGCGTCGCGCTCGGCGGCGCGCAGCAGGTCTACGGCATCAAGCCGGACCTCACGTGCCTCGGCAAGGTCATCGGCGGCGGCATGCCGGCGGCGGCGTTCGGCGGGCGGCGCGACATCATGGCGCATCTGGCGCCGCTCGGCGGCGTCTATCAGGCAGGCACGCTGTCGGGTAATCCGATCGCGGTGGCCGCCGGTCTGAAGACGCTGCAACTGATCCAGCGTCCCGGCTTCTACGACGATCTGGCGAAGCAGACACGCAAGCTCGTCGATGGCCTGACGAACGCCGCGCGCGACGCCAAAGTGCCCTTCTCCGCCGATTCGATTGGCGGCATGTTCGGCCTGTACTTCATGGACACCGTGCCGGGCAGCTTCGCGCAGATCCAGCAGGGCGACACGAAGCGCTTCAACGCGTTCTTCCACGCGATGCTCGACGCCGGCGTGTACTTCGCGCCGTCCGCGTTCGAAGCGGGCTTCGTGTCGAGCGCGCACGACGACGCCGTGATCGACGCGACCATCGACGCGGCGCGCGGCGCATTCGCGTCGCTCGCGGCCTGACGCTTCCGGACCGCGCCGATGTTCTCGCAAACCGACTTCACCCACATGGAGCGCGCGCTCGCGCTCGCGTCGAAGGGCATGTACACGACGACGCCGAACCCGCGCGTCGGCTGCGTGCTCGTCAAGAACGGCGAAGTGATCGGCATGGGCTTCACGCAGCCGGCCGGTCAGGATCATGCCGAAGTGCAGGCGCTGAAAGACGCCCGCTCACGCGGCAAGGACCCGCGCGGCGCAACGGCGTATGTGACGCTCGAGCCGTGCAGCCACTTCGGGCGCACACCGCCGTGCACGCATGCGCTCATCGATGCGCGCGTCGAGAAGGTCATCGCCGCGATGGAAGATCCGAATCCGACGGTGTCAGGCCGCGGTCTCGCGATGTTGCGCGACGCGGGCATCGACGTGCGCTGCGGCCTGCTCGCGAACGAGGCGCATGAAATGAACATCGGCTTCGTGTCGCGCATGACGCGCCGCCGTCCGTGGGTGCGCATGAAAGTCGCGGCGACGCTCGACGGCCGCACGGGCCTTCCATCGGGCGAAAGCCAGTGGATTACCGGCGAAGACGCGCGCGCCGACGGCCACGCGTGGCGCGCTCGCGCCTGCGCGATTCTTACTGGCATCGGCACGGTGCGCGAGGACGATCCGCAACTGACCGTGCGCGCGGTCGACACGCCGCGCCAGCCGCAACGCGTGTTGATCGACAGCCGTCTCGACGTGCCGATGCACGCGCGCATCCTCGATGGCGCGCCGCCGTGGATCTTTCATGCGGCCGACACGGACACTGCGCGCATCGATGCGCTGCGCGACAAAGGCGCGGAGCTGATCGAGCTTTCGAACGAGCACGGCAAGGTCGATCTGCCCGCGATGCTCACCGCGCTCGCCGATCGCGGCATCAACGAACTGCATGTCGAAGCGGGCCACAAGCTGAACGGCTCGCTGTTGCGCGAGGGCTGCGTCGACGAACTGCTGGTCTATCTCGCGCCGAGCCTGCTCGGCAGCGCGCCCGGCATGTTCGACTTCGCGCCGCCCGACACGCTCGATGCGCGGCCGCATCTGAAGTTTCATCGCATCGACCGGCTCGGCGACGATCTGCGCATTCTTGCGCGCTTCGCAGAGGCCAACGTCGCGAACTGATCACGCACCGACTCAAGGAAGAAAGCCGATGTTCACAGGAATCGTCGCGGCGGTGGGCCGCATCGAAAAAGTCACGCCGCTCGGGGCGCAGGAAGCGGGCGTTCGTCTGACGGTCGCGGCGGGCGGCCTCGATCTCGCCGATGTCGAGCTCGGCGACAGTATTGCCATTCAGGGCGCGTGCATGACGGTGATCCAGAAGTCCGCGGAATCGTTCGATGTGGACGTGTCGCGCGAAAGCCTGAACAAGACCGTCGGCCTCGGCGATGCGCTCGTGCAGGTGAATCTGGAGAAAGCGCTGCGCGCGCACGACCGGCTGGGCGGCCATCTGGTCTCCGGCCATGTAGACGGACTGGGCGTCGTGTCGAAGTTCGAGCCTGTCGGCGAGTCGCACGAGTTGCGCATCGTCGCGCCGAAGGACATCGGCAAGTATCTGGCCTACAAGGGCTCGGTGACGGTGAACGGCGTGAGCCTCACCGTGAACTCGGTCAGCGACCGCGCCGATGGCTGCGAATTCTCCATCAACCTGATTCCGCATACCGTCGAAGTGACGACGCTCAAGGCGCTGTCCGCGGGCGCGAAGGTCAATCTGGAGATCGATCTGATCGCGCGGTATGTCGAGCGGATGATGAGTGCGGGGTGAGCCGGGCGTTGGCGACGCGCAGTATCGTCAGCCGGTCGAATATTCGGCCTCCGGTGAGTGCAGCAAATGAAAGTCGAAGGACGGCTGCCTGTCGTAGCGAATCGAAAGCAAATGAACCGTGTTGCCCGTCAGCAGATAAAGCAGTACATGGTCGTCCAGCACGTACTCGCGGAGCTCTCCTTGCGCCCGCCCATCGGCTCGAGTGATGGCCGGGAGCACGTCGTTCACGAGTCGCGACTCGCAAGCCTCGGATAGCGCGCCGACAAAGCGCCGCCCCATCGCCGGAAAGCTTTGCAGGAGTGGAATTGCATCGTTCTCGATAGCGTCGAGCAGACGATCGAAGCCTTGCGGAAAGCCGATGCGGTTCCAGTATTCCTCGATGCTCGCGAGTCTGTCGATGAACCCTTCCGTGAAGAGAATGTCGGCGGGTCTGCGTCCATCATTCACGATCAGCGTCCCCTCGTTCGGTACGATTCGTGGCTCGGCGCGCCCTGATACGCGCGATCGCATCCAGTGCGCTGGTAGTGCGGCCGGCCGCGATATCGTCGAGCCCGTTCTTCACGTCGTGCAGCGTCTGCAAATGAAGTTGTGCGAGCTCCATCCGATGGAACGCGTCGAGCTTCTCCGCGCTGATCAACGCCGCCCAGCGCTTACCGTCTTTGGTGATGATCTTCTCGGTTCCGTCGCGTACTTCATCGACCAGTTCCGAGAGGCGAGCGCTCGCGTGCGAAAGGGGAATGATGTCTGTTGCGGAAGAAATCATGCAAGGGTCCTTCCGGTCTCGGGTGTTCGGCATGGTACGAATCCAGTTCGTGTGAAGATTGCGACGATGTTAGTTTGCTTCGCTCACCGCCTCCACACCATTCGTCCGAAAGGCATAGGCAAACTTCCCTTTCACCTGTCCGCCGATTTCAGCAACTGTCCATCGGCCGTGGCGTAAAATACGCGCTTTCCCCAAACCGGACCCAGTACGGGACGTCATCATGTCGCTCGCCTCCACTCCTGAGATCATCGCTGAACTGAAAGCCGGCCGGATGGTGATCCTCGTCGACGAAGAAGACCGCGAGAATGAAGGCGATCTCGTCATCGCCGCCGAATTCGTCACGCCCGAAGCCATCAACTTCATGGCGAAGTACGGCCGCGGCCTCGTCTGCCTCACGCTCACGCAGGACCGCTGCAAGCAACTGAACCTGCCGCTCATGACGCACCGCAACGGCACGCAGTACGGCACGGCGTTCACCGTCAGCATCGAGGCGGCCGAAGGCGTGACCACCGGCATTTCCGCGGCCGACCGCGCGAAGACCATCGCCGCCGCGGTCGCTCACGACGCGCGCGCCGAAGACATCGTGCAGCCCGGCCACGTGTTCCCGATCATGGCGCAGCCGGGCGGCGTGCTCGTACGCGCGGGCCACACGGAAGCCGGCTGCGACTTCACCGCGCTCGCCGGCCTCACGCCCGCCGCGGTGATCTGCGAGATCATCAAGGACGACGGCGAAATGGCGCGTCTGCCCGATCTCATCGAATTCAGCCAGCAGCACGGCATCAAGATCGGCACGATCGCCGACCTGATCCATTACCGCAGCCGCACCGAATCGATCATCGAAAAAGTCTGCGAGCGCACGATGCAGACCGCGCACGGCCCGTTCCGCGCGGTGCTGTATCGCGACGACCCGACGCACTCGCCGCACATCGCGCTCGTACGCGGCATGCCGCACCCCGATCGCGAAACGCCCGTGCGCGTGCACGAGCCGCTCTCCGTGCTCGATCTGCTCGAAATCGATGTGTCGACGCACTCCTGGACCATCGACGCCGCGATGAAGGAAATCGCCGCGCGCGATCTCGGCGCGATCGTCATGCTCAACTGCGGCGACACGAAGGAGCATCTCGTCGACGTGTTCCGCGCCTTCGAACAGAAGGACAAGGCCGCCGAGCTCAAGCGCCGCCCGATCGACTTCAAGACTTACGGCATCGGCGCGCAAATCCTGCGCGATCTGGGCGTCGGCAAGATGCAGGTGCTCGCGAATCCGCGCAAGCTCGGCAGCATGTCGGGCTACGGGCTCGAAGTGACAGGCTTCGTGCCGATGCCCGGCTGCCCCGCGACGGCCGCGCCCGCCGATCCGGGCATCACGCAGTTGCGCTCGGCCTGACGCCCCTTTCAACCGAACAATCTAAAACCAACGGACCTCATACATGGAAATCGGACAATATCAGCCGAACCTCGACGGCGACGGCCTGCGCATCGGCATCGTGCAGTCGCGCTTCAACGAACCGGTGTGCAACGGCCTCGCCGATGCGTGCATCGAAGAACTGGAGCGCCTCGGCGTGATCGGCCAGGACGTGCTGCTCGTCACCGTGCCCGGCGCGCTCGAAATTCCGCTCGCGCTGCAAAAGCTCGCCGAATCGGCCCAGTTCGACGCGCTCATCGCGCTCGGCGCCGTCGTGCGCGGCGAGACGTATCACTTCGAGCTCGTGTCGAACGAAAGCGGTTCGGGCATCTCGCGCATCGCGCTCGATTTCGGCATTCCGGTGGCCAACGCCGTGCTGACGACCGAGAACGACGAGCAGGCGGTCGCGCGCATGACCGAAAAGGGTCGCGACGCCGCGCGCGTGGCGGTCGAAATGGCGAATCTGTCCGTCGCGCTCGAACAGCTCGACGGTGATGAAGAAGACGAAGACGAAGAAGACGAGGATCGTGCATGAAAAGCGCTCGACGCCGTTCGCGTGAACTCGCGACGCAAGGGCTGTATCAATGGCTGCTGTCGGGCGCGCCCGCCGGCGAAATCGACGCGCAGCTGCGCAGCGCGCAAGGCTTCGACAAGGCCGACCAGACGCATCTCGATGCGATCCTGCATGGCGTGATCAAGGAATCCGACGCGCTGTCCGAGCAGTTGCAGCCGTGCCTCGACCGCCCGATCGAGCAGTTGTCGCCGGTCGAGCGCGCGGTGCTGCTCGTCGCCGCGTTCGAGTTCAAGCATCACATCGACGTGCCGTATCGCGTCGTCATCAACGAAGCGGTCGAGCTGACGAAGACCTTCGGCGGCTCGGACGGCTACAAATACGTGAACGGCGTGCTCGACAAGCTCGCTGTCGTCATGCGCCCGACCGAGGCCCAGGCGCGCGGTCGCGGAGCCTGAGTGAACCAGCCCGTGAACCAGACCGCGGAACCGCTCGTCAGGCTCGCGTCGCGCGTCGGTGCGATCGAGCCTTTCTACGTGATGGAGCTGATGAAAGAGGCTCAGGCGCTCGAACGCGCGGGCCGCGACGTCATCCACATGAGCATCGGCGAGCCGGATTTCACCGCGCCGGAGCCCGTCACCCGCGCCGCCGCCGATGCGCTGAAGCGCGGCGTCACGCAGTACACCAATGCGCTCGGCATTCACGCGCTGCGCGAGGCGATCGCGGGACATTATCGCGATACGTTCGGCCTCACTGTCGATCCGGAGCGCATCGTCGTGACGGCGGGCGCATCGGCGGCGCTTCTGCTCGCGTGCATGGCGCTGGTCGACAACGGCGACGAAGTCCTGATGCCCGACCCGTGCTATCCGTGCAACCGGCATTTCGTGTCGGCCGCCGATGGCAAGCCGGTGCTCATCGCGAGCGGTCCGGCCGAGCGTTTTCAGCTCACGGCAGAGCATGTCCAAGAGCATTGGAACGACAGGACGCGCGGCGTGCTGCTCGCGTCGCCGTCGAATCCGACGGGCACGTCGATCGAACCGGACGAGTTGCGGCGCATTGTCGACACGGTGCGTGCGCGTGGCGGCTTCACGATCGTCGACGAGATCTACCAGGGCTTGAGCTACGACGCGAAACCGGTGTCGGCGCTCTCCTTCGGCGACGATGTCGTCACCGTGAACAGCTTTTCGAAGTACTTCAACATGACCGGCTGGCGGCTCGGCTGGCTCGTCGTGCCGCACGCGATGGTCAGCGCGGTCGAGAAGCTGTCGCAGAATCTGTTCATTTGCGCATCGGCGCTCGCGCAGCACGCGGCGCTCGCGTGTTTCGAGCCCGAAACCATCGCGATCTACGAAGCGCGCCGGCTGGAGTTCAAGCGGCGGCGCGATTACATCGTGCCGGCGCTCGGCTCGCTCGGCTTCGGCGTGCCGGTGGTGCCGGATGGCGCGTTCTACGTCTACGCCGATACCACCACGGTCCGCCACCCCGCCGCCGGCAACAGCGACGCGCTCACGCACTCGATGCTGCACGACGCGGGCGTCGTGCTCGTGCCCGGCATGGACTTCGGGTTTCATGCGCCGGAGCGCTACATCCGCGTTTCGTATGCGACCGCGTATTCGAAGCTGGAGGAAGCGGTCGAACGGCTCGGCACATTGTTCCGTCGATAAAAAACAAAAAGGCACCGAACGGTGCCTTTTTTTCGTCTGACGCAAAGCGAGCTTTAAGCGCCGAGCTCCGCGGAAGCGACGTGCTTCGTGTCGCCATCGCCGTCATCCTGCGATGCCGACTTCTTCGCCGTATCGATCGTCATGTGGACACGCTTGTCCGCAGCGGCCGACGCCAGCACCTGCTTCGGCGCGGCGGTCTGAACCGGCGCCTGCGGCGCGTTGATCGGTACGTTGCGACCACGCGCGATATCGCGCAGACGCGAACGCTCGGCCAGCACCTTCGCGCCGTAGCCGCCGTCGTCCTGCGTCGTCGAGCCGACGTAATAGCGCAAGCCGCCCGCCACCGAGCCGCCGCGCGCGATGCAGTCCTTCAGCACGAGCGCGCCGACCTTGATGTTCGCGAGCGGATCGAGCGCCGCGTGCGAGCCGCCGAAGTACTGGAATTTGTCGGAATGAACCTTCGACATCACCTGCATCAGGCCTTGAGCGCCTACGCCGCTTTCAGCGTACGGATTGAAGCCCGATTCGATCGCCATCACGGAAAGCAGGAGCAGCGGATCGAGGCCGACTTCGCGGCCGGTGTCGAACGCGGCGCGCACGAGCTGGCTGACCGGATCTTCCGCCACGCGATAGCGGCGCGCGATGAAGTTCGCGACGAGCTTCTGCTCGCGTGTGGAGGCGAGCACGCGGTCGTCTCGGGCGTCGGCGGCGATGCGCTGCGCCGGAATCGCGCTTGCGAGCATGCCGACGGACGGCATCGTGCGCGGATCGAGCCCGTTCGGCGAAATCGCGAGGCTGATGCCGCCGGTGAGATGGTGCGTGCTGGCGTCGTCGGTGGCGGCAGCGCCCAGCGACGGCGCGGCGGCGCCCGGCGCCTTCGACTTGACCGACGAGGCCGTGTTCGCCGCGAGGTTCATGGGCAGCATCGCGTCGCTCGGCTGGCGATGCACGGCCGCGAACGGCGGCAGCGGCTGGCCCGCTAGCAGGCGCGCCGGTCCGGCCTGCACGGCGGCCGACACGAACGGCATGATCCTTGCTGCAAACGTGGTGCGCCAGGACGGCAGCAACCACAGTGCGAGCGCGCTGATGACGGCCGCGCAACCGACCACGGCGAAGAGATGGTGACTCAAACGGCGTCCGCGACGCACTGCGATGCGCATGATTTGCGCGGCGCGAGTGTCCGAACCCCACCAAGCTGAAGCGTTCATCGATACTCCCAATGTTGCTTGATTAGCGCAGATGAATACGAATAAACGACGTATTCGATGCGCAAATCAGACACCGCTCGCGCTTGGCAAGCATAAGCGGCATCGGGGATACGGCATGCGCCGTCTGGAAAGCCGATCCGGCAAAAGGTCACCGGGTTGCGCGGCACGAACTGCATGCCCTGAACGCGCACGTGGCTTTCCACGCGAAAAAACCGGCGTGCAAAACGCCGGCAATGACAACCAACAGCCATGAGTCGCCGGGCAGGAGCGGCGCAGGCGACGCATGTGCGTCTGAAAGACCTGAGGCTAAGGTAAAAAGTTTCAAAACCTGCAATAGATTCGAAGCGATTCTATCAGGGTTTAATGATGAGTCAATGCTAAAGACTTCTGTTTCAATTACTTACAGTTATATTGAACAGCGTTCAGCGCCCGAAAAGCACGTCTCTCGGGCGGTTCGAAGCGGAATTTGCTTAATGTCGGGCAACGCACGGACGCCGACGCAGGTAAAATCGACAATCGCCTAGCGCGCAGCCGTCCCGCCCCCTGGTCGCTCATGATCCAGGCGCCTTCGAGTCCAAATTCGACCATCGATGAAATACAAAGATCTGCGCGACTTCACCGCCCGCCTCGAAGCGCTCGGTGAACTGCGCCGCATTCGGCAGCCCGTCTCCCCTGTTCTCGAAATCACCGAAGTCTCCGATCGCGTGTTGCGCGCGGGCGGACCAGCATTGCTCTTCGAAGCGCCCACCGGCTACACGATGCCCGTGCTCGCGAACCTGTTCGGCACGACGCGGCGCGTCGCGCTCGGCATGGGCATCGAGACGGAAGCGCAGAGTGGCGGCGATGTGAGCCTCGGCAGCGATGTCGCCGCGCTGAGCTCGCTGCGCGATGTCGGCAGGCTGCTTTCCGCGATGAAGGAACCCGAGCCGCCGAAAGGCCTCAAGGACGCGGGCAAGCTGCTCTCGCTCGCGAAGGCTGTGTGGGACATGGCGCCGAAATCGGTCAGCGCGCCGCCTTGTCAGGAAGTGGTGTGGGAAGGCGACGACGTCGATCTCAACAAGCTGCCGATCCAGACATGCTGGCCGGGCGACGCCGGACCGCTGCTCACATGGGGCCTCACCGTCACGCGCGGTCCGAACAAGTCGCGCCAGAATCTTGGCATCTACCGGCAGCAGTTGATCGGGCGCAACAAGCTCATCATGCGCTGGCTCGCGCATCGCGGCGGCGCGCTCGACTTCCGCGAGTTTGCGCTCGCGAATCCCGGCAAGCCTTATCCGGTGGCGGTCGTGCTCGGCGCCGATCCCGCGACGATTCTCGGCGCCGTGACGCCCGTGCCCGATTCGTTGTCCGAATATCAGTTTGCGGGGCTGTTGCGCGGCTCGCGCACCGAACTCGCGAAGTGCCTGACGCCGGGCGTCGATACGTTGCAGGTGCCGGCGCGCGCGGAAATCGTGCTCGAAGGGTTCATTTATCCGCATGACGGCAACGTGCCGCCCGCGCCGGAAGGCGCGCCGCCGCGTCCGTCGAACTCTGCAAGCGCTAAATACGAGCACGCGCTCGAAGGGCCGTACGGCGATCACACGGGCTACTACAACGAACAGGAATGGTTTCCGGTCTTCACCGTCGAGAAGATCACCATGCGCCGCGACGCCCTGTTCCATTCGACCTACACCGGCAAGCCGCCCGACGAGCCCGCCGTACTCGGCGTCGCGCTGAACGAAGTCTTCGTGCCGCTGTTGCAGAAGCAGTTCACCGAGATCACCGATTTCTATCTGCCGCCCGAGGGATGCAGCTACCGGATGGCGATCGTGCAGATGAAGAAGAGCTATCCCGGCCACGCGAAGCGCGTGATGTTCGGCGTGTGGAGCTTCCTGCGCCAGTTCATGTACACGAAGTTCATCGTCGTGGTCGATGAAGACGTCAACGTGCGCGACTGGAAGGAAGTCATCTGGGCGATCACGACGCGTGTCGATCCAACACGCGACACCGTCATGGTTGACAACACGCCGATCGATTATCTCGACTTCGCGTCGCCGGTAGCGGGGCTCGGCTCGAAAATGGGTCTCGACGCAACCAACAAATGGCCCGGCGAAACGACGCGCGAATGGGGCCGCCCGATCGTCATGGATGAAGCCGTGAAACGCCGCGTCGATGGTCTCTGGGCCGAACTCGGACTCGACAAATGATCGCAGCCACCCTCTATCGCGGCGATGTCATCGAGAACACGCATGCGGCGCACGTCGCCGTCGTCGATGCGCATGGGCGCCTCCTGCATTCCTTCGGCGATCCGCATCGGGTGACATTGCCGCGCTCGGCGGCGAAGCCCGCGCAGGCGCTCGCCGTCATCGGGACCGGCGCGCTCGAGCGTTTCGGCTTCACCGATGAAGACCTCGCGCTGATGTGCGGCTCGCATAGCAGCGAGCCGCGTCATATCGAGCGCGCGCTCGCGATGCTCGCCCGGTCGAACGCGACTGAAAGCGATCTGCGCTGCGGCGGTCATGCGCCGATTTCGGACGCGGTGTATCGCGACTGGATCAAACGCGATTTCACGCCGACGCCCGCATGCAGCAACTGCTCCGGCAAGCACGCCGGCATGCTCGCGGGGGCGCGAGCGATGGGCGAATCGCTCGCCGACTATCACTTGCCCGGCCATGCGCTGCAGGCGCACGTGAAGCGCACCGTGGCGCGCGCGGTCGATCTCGCCGACGACGACGTGCAATGGGCCATCGACGGCTGCAATCTGCCCACGCCCGCGTTCCCGCTCGACCGTCTCGCGCGGCTCTACATGAAAATCGCGGATGCGCCGGAAGGCTCGCCGCTCGCGCGCATTCATCGCGCGATGACGTCGCATCCGGAACTCGTCGCGGGTGAAGGACGCTTCTGCACGCTGCTGATGCAGGCGTTCGGCGGCGAGCTCGTCGGCAAGACGGGCGCCGATGCGAGCTATGCGATCGGCGTGCGGCGCGCGGCAAATCCCGATGCCGGCGCACTCGGCATCGCGGTGAAGGTCGAGGACGGCAACACGGCGGTGGTAAATGCAATCGTGGTTCACGTGCTCGATCTGCTCGGCATCGGCACGCAAGGTCAACGCGACACGCTCGCCGCCTTTCGCAATCCGCCGACGCGCAACACGATGGGCGTGCCGACCGGCCGTCTCGACGTGAGCTTCACGCTTCACAACCATCCATAACAAACATGCATTCGTGGCCGCTGCTGTCGGACGGGTTTTTTCTGTCGCTGTCGTTGTGTCTGGATATCGGCATCGCGAATGTCGCGATCATTTCCCTCGCGCTGACGCACGGTTTCAAGCCGGGCTTCATGCTCGGTCTCGGCTCGTGTTTCGGCGATCTGTTCTATGCGGCGCTCGCGCTCGCGGGCATGTCGGCGCTCCTGCAGTTCGATGCGGTGCGCTGGGTCGTGTGGATCGGCGGCGCGATCGTGCTGCTGTTCTTGACCTGGAAGATGACGCGCGAGGCGCTCAATCCGGCGTCCGCGCCGCCCGTCGAAGGTGAAGCGGATTTCAGCGTGCCGCGCCCGAAGCACTGGAAAAGCTTCGTGCGCGGATGCCTCCTCGCGGTGTCGTCGCCGAGCGCGATCCTGTGGTTCGCGGCGGTGGGCGGCGCGCTCATCGCGAAAGCGGGCGCGACGAGTCCAATAAGCGCGTCCGTGTTTCTTATCGGCTTCTTCTGCGGCGGGCTCGGCTGGACGCTCTTCGTCTGCACGCTCGCGAGCCACGGCAGAAAGCGCGCCGGAACCCGGCTCCTGCGCGCCTGCCACGTGATGTCCGCCGTGCTCTTCGCGTATTTCGCGTACAGCGTGATCGTCAACGGCTACCGCGATCTGATCGTGCACGCGGCGTCGTGACGATCCGTCGTTAAGCGAGGTACTGGGACAGCTTCGGCAAATCGACGTTGCCGCCCGACACGATCACGCCAACGCGTTTGCCCTCGACCGGCACGACCTTCTGCAGCACCGCGGCCGCCGCGAGACAGCCGGTCGGCTCGACGACCATCTTCATGCGCTGCGCGAAGAAACGCAGCGTCTCGACGAGCTGTGCATCGCTCACGGTGACGATCTGATCCACGTGACGCTGGATGATCGGAAAGTTGTATTCGCCGATGTGCGTCGCCGCGGCGCCGTCCGCGATCGTGCGCGGCACCTCGATATGCACGATTTGGCCGCGAGCAAGCGACTGCTGCGCGTCGTTGCCCGCTTCCGGCTCGACGCCGATCACCTTGCAGTCGGGCGACAACGCCGCCGCCGCGAGTGCGCATCCGCCGATGAGCCCGCCGCCGCCCAGACACACGAAGAGATAGTCCAGCGGACCGGTTTCCTCGATCAGTTCCTTCGCGGCCGTCCCCTGCCCCGCGATCACGTGCGGATGGTCGTACGGCGGAATCAGCGTCATGCCGCGCTCTTCCGCAAGCTTGCGGCCGATTTCCTCGCGGCTCTGCGTATAGCGGTCGTACGTGATGACTTCGCCGCCGTAGCCGCGCGTCGCTTCCATCTTGGCGGCGGGCGCGTCCTCGGGCATGACGATCGTCGCGCGGATGCCGGCGAGCTTCGCCGACAGCGCGATCGCCTGCGCGTGATTGCCGGATGAATACGTGATGACGCCCGCAGCGCGCTGGCGGTCGTCGAAATGCGAGAGCGCGTTGTACGCGCCGCGGAACTTGAACGCGCCCATGCGCTGGAAGTTCTCGCATTTGAAGAAAAGCGATGCGCCCGCGATGGAATCCGCGGTACGCGAAGTCAGGACGGGCGTGCGATGCGCGAAGCCTTCGATGCGCCTGGCGGCATCGGCGACGTCATCGAATGTGGGGGCGGGAAGTGAGGACATCGGAGTCGGGACGGGAGGTGAAGGGGATCACCATTGTCCCAAGTTCCGTCGCGAAATTCAAAAACCGCGCGCGCATGAAAAAGGCGATGCGCGTTGCATCGCCCTTTGCACTTTCCGATTAGACCGGTCAGTGACGCGCTCAGTGACGCCAATAGCCCGGCCCGTGCCGGTAATAGCCGTGATGCCGGTAATACGGACGGCCATAGTAGCCGTAACCGCCATAGCCACCGTAACCGGGGTAACCGCCGACGACCACCGCGGGCGGCGGCGCATAAACGACAGGCGGAGGCGGCGCCACGTATACCGGCTGTGGCGGAGCCATATAGACGGGAGCAGGCGGCGCGGCATAGACCGGATACGCCGGCACTCCGATTCCCACGCCCACCGAAACATGCGCTTGCGCCGCGCTCACGAAGCCCACGCCAAGCGCGCCGACCACCAGTAAACCACCGAGCTTTTTCACTTTCGTTCTCCTCGTCGCTTCGCGTGTTGGCCGGGTCTGACGGCTCACGAGCGACGGCATGAAATGAATTTATCGAAAAAGCCGCGGGGTCGGCGTGCCCATTTGTTGCAAATTGCAAGTTCCTTAACGTGGGTACGAATTTGAAAGCCGGACGACGCGCTCCGACACGCGCCGATCGTCCGTTCGGCGGACCTCGGCGGCCAGTTCCAGAACGGTTGCTCTCGGCCAGATAAAAAGCGCGTAACGTCTATTTACAAAAGAACGAAAAGCCCCGCCGGACTATTCGCCCGGCGAGGCTTTTCATGTATTACGTGAGAGTCCTAAAGCGCGCGCTTCAGCCCACCTTTATATAAGCGAATTCACGCGTGACGTTCGGCGGCACATACGCTGCGCCGATCACGACCCGGGGCGTCAGGCGCTTTTTCTGATCCCACCAGCAACGCCGCTGGGTCTGGCTCAAGAATCGCAAATGCTTTCGATAAGAAAAAATGCTCATGGCGACCTCCGAACGTAGCGAATGAAACCCGGAAGGGAAAAGCCGCCAGTGTTCCACCGCGCGCCTTTCCCGCTGAATTCGTGTTCTCTTTAGTATTGAGCGCCCTGTTCGTCCCTCGATGTTCGCAAAGAAACCAAGTCTTCCGGTGCATGTGCGCTGCGCCACATTCAGCAGAAAACATGCCTTTTTCGCACTTCAGACCTCTGTCGCGGAAAAACCGGGTTTCGTGCGAAGTCCGCGCCTCTGGCAAGCCCGCCCCGACGATCCGCTTTTTCGCTTTCTGTCTTTATATCCTGCCAGTTTTGCATGAAATGTGCTTTTCAGAGATCGTCTCGGAATGGCAACACTAGGCTGGCGTTCGCCGCCAAAACCGGCTTTCCGATTGCCTTCACTTCTCTTTCATCGCTTTGAGCGGCCGATCGCTCGTGCCGCGTGCGACAACGTCCCCAAGCCAGCTTAAAGCCATGTTATGGTGACGTCCGGCGCCCCACCAGACAGGTTGGTGGACGGGGAATTCAGGCGCCGCAATCAGGAAATCGCGAGGCTTCATCGGGCGGCATGCGTGCATTCGAATCTGCACGATGTGGCACGACGCGCCGCGCATTCCGAAGAATTCGGCAAGCCAATCAAGTCCAGAGAACGAACAATGATCAAGGTCAGCATTCACGATTCGCGCCGCACGGACGGCCGCCTCACCGGCAGGACTTGCGGGCTTTGCATCGTCCGCTAGCGCCGCTTTCTTCTTTATCTTTTCGCTTATTCGACCCGGCGCAAGTCGCGACACTGCGCACCGCATTCCAGAGGACCCGAGATGTTCGGCGATATCGCCCGCTTTCTGCTCAATACCCTTTTCACGCTGTTCGGCGCAGCGCTCCTGCTGCGCGCATGGATGCAAGTCGTGCGCATGCCGCCTTACAACCCCGTGTCGAACGCCGTGATGCAGGCGACCAACTGGATCGTCCTGCCGCTTCGCAAGATTCTGCCGGGCGGGAAGATCGACTGGGCGAGCATCCTCGCCGCGTTCATCGCGTCGGCGGTGTATGTCACGCTGATGGTCGTGCTCGCCGGCATCGATCCGACGCTCATGCTGCCGATGCTGCTGCTCGTCGCGTTGCTGACCGTCGTCAAGTGGGCGCTGAACCTCATCATCTGGGTGACGATTCTGATGGCGCTGCTCTCGTGGCTCAATCCGCAATCGCCTGCGATGCCGCTGCTCTATCAGATCACGGCGCCGTTTCTGGATCCGCTGCGGCGCATTCTGCCGCGTCTGGGCGGCATCGACCTTTCGCCGATTCTGCTGTTCGTGATCGTGCAGGTATTGCTGATGGTCGTGACGCGGGTCGCCGTTTCGATGACCTTGTTCGGCATCTGAAACCTCGCGCAATTGCGCCGCGAGACGCGTTGCGCTTACAATAGTCGGCTCTCGCGGGCGTCGTATAATGGCTATTACCGTAGCTTCCCAAGCTACAGACGTGGGTTCGATTCCCATCGCCCGCTCCAGAATCCTCACGAAAGCCGCCCTAAGTCACGCTTGGGCGGCTTTTTAGTTTCCAGCATCGCCTTGTCATGAACCACGATCCCCAGGACGACGCCACCGACGGCATCGACGACAGCGCCTCACCCGAAACGAACGAAGCAAGCGAAGCCTCCACGCTGCACCATCGGCGCATCCGCAGCTTTGTCACGCGCGCGGGCCGCGTGTCGCCGGGTCAGCAGCGCGCGATCGACGAACTCGGTCCGCGCTATGTCGTGCCCTACTCGCCGCAACTCGCCGACTGGAGCGCGATCTTCGGGCGGCAGGCGCCGCGCATCCTTGAGATCGGCTTCGGCATGGGTGCGACCACGGCGGAGATCGCCGCCACGCGTCCCGGCGACGATTTCATCGGCGTGGAAGTGCACGAGCCGGGTGTCGGCGCGCTGCTCAAGCTGATCGGCGAGCAAGGGCTCGGCAATATCCGCATCCTTCAGCACGACGCCGTCGAAGTGCTCGAACACATGATCGCGCCCGACAGCCTGGACGGCGTACACATCTACTTTCCCGATCCGTGGCACAAGGCGCGTCATCACAAGCGCCGCCTGATCCAGCCGAAGTTCGTCGCGCAGCTCGTGTCGCGCATCAAGCCGGGCGGCTATATCCATCTCGCGACCGACTGGCAGAACTACGCGGAGCAGATGCTGGACGTGCTGTCGGCCGAGCCGGCGTTGGAAAACACCGCCGAAGGCTACGCGCCGCGCCCCGATTTCCGCCCGGTCACGAAGTTCGAGCGACGTGGCCTGCGGCTCGGACACGGCGTGTGGGACCTGATGTTCCGGCGCCGCTGACCGCATCTCATCGCGTCGGCTGGAAACGAAAACGCCACGGCAAGCCGTGGCGTTTTCTCATGGCGCGCGGAAAAGATCAGTCGGCCCAGCTCAAGCCACCGCTATACCCGACGATCAGGATCAGCAGCCCGAAGCCGATGCGATACCACGCGAACGCCGTGAAGTCGTGCGACGCGACGTAGCGCAGCAGCCAGCGCACGCAGACAAACGCGCTGATGAACGCGGCGACCAGCCCGATAGCAAAGAGGCCGAGATCGTCCACGGTCAGCGTGCGCCAGTACTTCGCCATCTCGTAGATCGTCGCGCCGAAGATGATCGGAATGGCGAGGAAAAACGAAAACTCCGTGGCGACGCGCCGCTCGAGCCCGAACAGCATCCCGCCGATGATCGTCGCGCCCGAACGCGACGTGCCGGGAATCAGCGCGAAGCATTGCGCGAGGCCGACTTTGAAGGCATCCGCGTAGGAAAGATCGTCGACGGAATGCACACGAGTGAGTCCACCGCGATCACGCTGACGCGCTTCCGCCCACAGAATTACGATGCCGCCGACGATCAGCGCCACCGACACCGGCACCGGCGAAAACAGCACCGACTTGATGTGCTTCTCGAACAAGAGGCCGAGCACGATGGCGGGAATCGTCGCGATGATCACGTTGATCGTGAAGCGCCGCGCGTCGGCGCGTGCCGGCAGGCCCGTCACCACCGAGGCGATCTTCGCGCGAAATTCCCAGCAGATCGCGAGAATCGCGCCAAACTGAATGACGACGTCGAAGGTTTTCGACTGCGCGTCGGTGTAATTCAACAAGCTGCCCGCCACGATCAGATGCCCCGTGCTCGACACCGGCAGGAATTCGGTCAAGCCTTCGACGACGCCGAGAATCAGCGCCTTCACCATCAATATCCAGTCCATCCGTCAGCCCTTGTTCGCTGTTATCGCTGCTGGTTGTCAAGCACGTCGCGCAGAGTTTTCGACTCACTTCTCGACGATCTGCACACGTATGCCGTTTGTAAGGACTGTGATTGTACCGGGTTCGTAAGACACCCCGGCGAACTGGAGTTCTTCGGGCTTGAAGGTGTGAATCGGATAACGGTCGAGCAATTGCGCGGCGAGTTGTGCGCCAACCGATGCGATCTGCTGGCTGTACTGCGCGGCGTCGCCTGAAAACTGCGCACCGTCAACAGTCGGCGACACGAGGATGACCGAGCGGCCCGGCGCATCGTATCCGAGTTGCGTCGAGAGCGTGAACGCGCCGGCCACGGGATTCGGCATGAAAGGCGTGGACAGACGCGCATCGACGCGCACCGTCACGCGATTGCGGTCCGGCGCCATGCCGACGACGGGATTGCTCAGGACCACGTCGAAAATCTGAGATGCGGTGCGTTGCAGCGGGAACTTGCGCGCCACCGCGTCCTGAACCTGTTGCGTGGAAAATGTGTAGTGGTCCGGAATGAAGGGGAATATCGAGTTCGAAGCGGCTCGTGCCTTCGATGCGAGGGCGAGCGCGGGCAGCGACATGATGGTTGCCAGCACGAACCGGCGCCGCAGCGGCGCGACGGGTTCCGTCATGCGTGATTCTCCAATGTTGTTTCAAGTGTGAGCCGGGGGATTGGACTGCATGCCGTCACGACAGTTGCGTCGGCTGCGTTGGTTGCGTCTCATGCTCCAATCGCTCGATCCATCTCAGCGCATATTCCCGCGTCTCTCCGCACATTTCGTTCGAAGGCTGCAAGCCGCCGCAGCACGCCGGCCTGCGCGGATCGCCGAAGATTTTGCAGCGCAGATCGTCGCCGAGCTGCACGCAACGCTCGCCCGCGCGCTTGCCATGCGGCATCCCCGGGATGGGACTCGAAATGGAAGGCGCGATGCAGCACGCGCCGCAACCCTCGCGGCAGGCATGAGGCGAAGAAACGATCGACATGACGATGCGAAAACGACAGGAACAAACCGCCATTTTCCCACGCCTTCACTTTGCGCTTCATCAATCGCTGTCATCGGGCTGCGACCTTATCACGCAATGGCTGCGCTTATCGGTCGCTTACACTCGGACGGTTCCCCGAAGTTCATTCCGCCATGTCTGCCGCCGCCCCGCTCTTTCGCCCCGATCTGCTCGCGCGCTACGATGCGCACGGCCCGCGCTACACGTCCTATCCCACAGCCGTCCAGTTCAGCGATTCATTCGATCCCGCGCACTATCGCGAAGCGGCGCGCAACGGCAGCGCCAACGCAGACCTCTCGCTCTACTTCCACATCCCGTTCTGCGACACCGTCTGTTTCTATTGCGGCTGTAACAAGGTCGCGACGAAGAACCGCGCGCACGCGCGCCCGTACCTCGACCGCATGAAACGCGAGCTGGCGCTGCAGGCCGCGCTCTTCGATACATCGCGCCCGGTTACGCAGCTTCACTGGGGCGGCGGCACGCCGACCTTCCTCTCGCACGACGAGATGACCGAGCTGATGGCAGCGACGCGCGAGTACTTCAATCTCGTCGATGACGAGCGCGCCGAATATTCGATCGAAGTCGATCCGCGCGAGGCATCGGCGGAAACGATCGCGTTGCTGCGCGAACTCGGCTTCAACCGCTTGAGCCTCGGCGTGCAGGATTTCGACGAACGCGTGCAGCAGGCGGTGAACCGCATCCAGCCGCACGAAATGACCGAAACCGTGCTGAATGCCGCGCGCGAGAACGGCTTCAGATCGGTGAGCGTCGATCTGATCTACGGCTTGCCGCATCAGAGCGTCGAGAGCTTTTCGCGTACGCTCGACTCGATCATCGAGCTGAAACCGGATCGCGTCTCGGTGTTCGGCTATGCGCACATGCCCACGCTCTTCAAGATGCAGCGGCAGATCGACGAAAGCGCGCTGCCTTCGTCCGCCGTGCGCCTCGCGATTCTCGAGCGCGTCGTCGCGCGCATGAGCGAGGCGGGCTACGTGTATATCGGCATGGATCACTTCGCGCTACCCGGCGACGAGCTCGCGCGCGCGCTCGAAGCCGGCACGCTCCAGCGCAACTTTCAGGGTTACAGCACGCATGCGGATTGCGATCTGATCGGCATCGGCGCGTCGTCGATCGGCAAGGTCGGCGATGTCTACGCCCAGAACGCCCGCGAACTCGCCGACTACGCGAGCGCGATCGACGCGGGCGAACTCGCCATCGCACGCGGCGTGCGCCTTTCCGCCGACGACACCTTGCGCCGCGACGTCATCATGCGTCTCATGTGCGGCGGCGAGCTGCGTTTCGACGACGTTGCGATGAAACACGGCATCGCTTTCCCCGCCGCCTTCGCCGACGAACTCGCGCGCCTGGCGCCGATGGCCGACGATGGTCTCATCGACCTCTCGCGCGACGCGATCCGCGTGCTGCCCGCGGGGCGTATGCTGGTGCGCAACGTCGCATCGATATTCGACCGCTATCTCGGGCAAGCCAGCCTGCGGCGTTTCTCGCGCACCATCTGAGGCGCGCGAAGGCATGCGTCGGTGGCTTGAATAGCGTGATCCATGTGATGCCGGCAAGTTACTTGCGAGCCCTGGATTTGCCTTCGTACTTCTTCCAATATTGGAACTCTTCTTCGTGTACCTCGAAGTCAAGCTCGGAGATGCGCTGCTCTAGCCGCTCCTGAACGTCGGTCACGGCTTTGTTGTAGATGGTCGGACCGATTTCCTCGAGAAAGAAGCCGAGAAGTGCGCCGGCGGCGATGTTGCCGATCCGCTCTTCGAAATTCGTCTCGAAGTATTTCTGAATAGATGCAATCGCGTCTTCCCGAACTTCTCTGGTTAGTTCAATCGTCATGATGGCCGTCGATTCAAATGAATGCCTGGCCATTGTCGATGATCGAAGCATGGATTGCGAACGATTCAGGCCACGTAATCGTGAGCCAGCATGAGCGAGTCGCGTTGCGATTTCTCATACGCACCCTCATAATCGTTCGAACAGCAAAATAGAAGTTGGGCGGAGCTAGTGCCGGCTTAATTTGCTACTCCGGTCGAGCAGTAGCGCGCAAAATGCGCTTCGGTGACCGGGAATCCCTTCTGACCGGCAAGCACCCAGGGTCTTTCGCAACGTTGCGTGGATTGACACCACGAATAGCCAGCCGATCCGATACATCCATGCCCATCATGATCGGCGCCGACCGCGGCGGACGGACTGTCTACCTGGGACGTAGTGCAGGACCCGAGCAGAGATATTGCAAGGATAACGGCCAGACGGCCGAAGAAGTGATTCACGCGCACGAATGGTTCTCGATGAATGATGCTGTGTATCCGGCTGAGTTTATCAGCGTCTATTGCGCGCATTCAATTTTCAAGAGGTAATTATCCGACCCGGTGTCGAATCCGATTGCGCTCGCTGACCAAACCTTAAAGAATGACAGCCACCTTGGGCGAGCCCGCTTCGAGTCACGGCGCGCCCATCCCTTCACTGCCGATGCGAAGCGCCGGGCATACCCGGACTTCTCGCATACGGCAACGCCACTGCCCGACGCCATGCCGACCACTTCGCCGCAGTTCGCCCCTCTCGCCCAACTCGCCGCCGATCTCCGCGCCGGCCGCACGACGAGCCGCGCGCTCGTCGAGGCTGCGCTCGAACGCATCGCCGATCCGGCGGGACAGGGCTCGACCGTTTTCCTTCAGGTCGATGCCGACCACGCCCGCGCCGCCGCCGATGCCCACGACGCGCTCTTTCGCGCCGGCACCGTGCTCTCGCCGCTCGCGGGCATTCCGGTGTCGATCAAGGATCTCTTCGATATCGAAGGCCAGGTGACGCGCGCCGGCTCCAGAGCGCTCGCCGATGCCGCGCCCGCGAAAGCCGACGCCGTGACGGTCGCGCGCCTGCGCCGCGCGGGCGCGGTGATCGTCGGACGCACCAATATGAGCGAGTTCGCGTTCTCGGGCCTCGGCCTCAATCCGCATTACGGCACGCCGCGCTCGCCGTGGCGCGCGGACCCGGCGGACGCGGGCGACGCGCGCATCGCGGGCGGCTCGTCGTCGGGCGCGGCGGCGTCGGTCGCGGACGGCATGGCGGCCGTTGCGCTCGGCACCGACACCGGCGGCTCTATCCGCATTCCCGCCGCGCTGTGCGGCCTCACCGGCTTCAAGCCGACCGCGAGCCGCATTCCGAAGCAAGGCGGCGTGCCGCTTTCCAAAACGCTCGATTCGTTCGGGCCGATAGGCGTATCGGTCGCGTGCTGCGCGCTCGTCGACCGCATTCTCGCCGGACGCGATCCCGGCGTGCCCGCAACGCGCCCGCTCGACGGCGTGCGCCTCGGCGTGCTGACGAACTACGTGACCGACGGCGTCGAAACACCCGTCGCCACCGCGGTGTCGGCTGCGATCAATCATCTCACCGCAGCGGGCGCGCTGGTGGAAGACGTGCGCTTCGCGCCGCTCGACCGGCTGCCGGAGATCAATCGCTATCCGCTCGTCGCGATCGAAGCGCATGCGTGGCATCGCAAGCTGATGGCCGAACGCGGCGGCGACTACGATCCGCGCGTGCTCGCACGCCTGAAGCGCGCCGAAGCGGCCAGCGCGGCGGACTACATCGACCTGTGCGAAGCCCGCGCCGCGATGATCGAGGAAGCCCGCACGACGCTCTGGCAACGTTTCGACGCCATCGTCTGCCCGACGGTGCCGGTGCTGCCGCCGCGCATCGCCGATCTGGAAACCGATGACGACGCCTTCACGCGCGCCAACGCGCTGATCCTGCGCAATCCGACTAGCTTCAATTTCCTCGATGCGTGCGCGCTGTCGCTGCCGTGCCATCCGCGCGGCGCGGCGCCCGTCGGCCTGATGCTCGCGGGCGCGCCGCACTCGGATGACGCGTTGCTCTCGATCGGCCGCGCCGTCGAAGCGGTGCTGGCGACCACGCGCTGAACGCTTAACGATGCGGCTTATTTGGCGCATCCCGCGTTCGCGCTAGAATTCCCCGCGATACTCACGCAACTCAGGTGCTTCCTTCTCGAATCGTTGCGAAATAATGAACAACTCTTTACACCACTTCACGATGCATCAGGACGACCGGGTGATGCGCCGCGAGCGCCGCCTGCTCGTGCTGCTCGGTCTCGTCAGTCTCGGGCTCGTCGGCGGCGCGCTGTATCTCCAGTTCGTCCATAACGAAGATCCCTGCCCGCTTTGCATCATCCAGCGCTATTTCTTCGTGCTGGTCGCGGTTTTCGCGTTCCTCGGCGCGGCGTTCCGCAACTGGCGCGGCATCGCGCTGCTGGAAACACTCGTCGCGATCGCGGCGTTCGGCGGACTCGTCACCGCGGTGCGCCATGTGTACGTGCAATCGCATCCCGGCTTCAGTTGCGGTTTCGATGCGCTTCAGCCCATCGTCGACAGTCTGCCGCCCGCAAGCTGGCTGCCACAGGTGTTCAAGGTCGCGGGCCTGTGCGAGACGCCGTATCCGCCGATCCTCGGCCTGTCGTTGCCGCAATGGTCGTTGATCGCCTTCGCGCTGATCTTCGTGCTGGTCGCAGCCAGCCTGCGATTGAAACGCAAGCTGCGCTCGACGGTTCGGTAATTTGTTCCGGGCGGCCCGTTCGCGCGCCGCCCGTTCTTCCTCGCCTCATCCCCTTCCGCGCGCTTTTCCTTTCGCGCATCAGCACATCCGCATAATCTTGATACGGGCCCGCCAATCTTTTTGAGATATTGCGGTGTTAAGGTCGTGTCTGGATGGCGATCTACGTGCGCGCAGTCCGATTCGCTTCGCCTTTCGGCGACGGACGGAAACCGCGTAACGCGCGCCCGGTCCGCAATGTCGAACCTCACAATGACAAAGCAAACCATCCGCTTCCTTCAGCGCGGCGCCGTGCGCGAAATCGGCGACGCGCCTCCTGCGCGCACGGTGCTTCAGCATCTGCGCGAGACCGCGCTTTGCACCGGCACCAAGGAAGGCTGCGCGGAAGGCGATTGCGGCGCATGCACCGTCGTGATCGGTGAACTCGATACGCGCGGCCGGCTCGCGCTCAAGGCCGTCAACGCGTGCATCCAGTTCCTGCCGACGCTCGATTCGCGCGCGCTCTTCACCGTCGAAGACCTGCGCGGCGACGATGGCGCGCTGCATCCGGTGCAGCAAGCGCTCGTCGATTGTCACGCCTCCCAATGCGGTTTCTGCACGCCCGGCTTCGCGATGTCGCTGTGGGCGCTCTATCACAACCATCCGCGCGATGCGGCGCCGCCTTCTCGCGATGAAATCGCCACCGCGCTGTCGGGGAATCTGTGCCGCTGCACGGGCTACCGGCCGATCGTCGATGCGGGGCAGCGCATGTTCGACTATCCGCGCCCGCCTTTCGATGCCGACGCCATCGCGAAACAACTCGCCGCGTTGAAGCGCACGCGGACGTTCGAATACCAGACCTTCCACGCGCCCGTCACGCGCGCCGAATTCGCCCGGCTGCGCGCCGCGCATCCTAACGCACGGCTGCTCGCGGGCAGCACCGATGTCGGCCTGTGGGTGACCAAGCAATTCCGCGATCTCGGCGACATGCTTTACATCGGCAACGTCGACGAGCTGAAGACGATCGAGCGCGACGCCGACACGCTGACGATCGGCGCGGCGGCATCGCTCGAAGATGCGTACGCGGCGCTTGCCGTCGATTATCCCGAGCTCGCCGAACTGTGGACGCGCTTCGCATCCCGGCCGATCCGCAATGCGGGCACGCTCGGCGGCAATGTCGCGAACGGCTCGCCGATCGGCGATTCGATGCCCGCGCTCATCGCGCTGAATGCGTCGCTCGTGCTGCAAAAAGCCGAGAACACCCGCGTGATGCCGCTCGATGCGTTCTATCTCGGCTATCAGAAAACCGCGCTCGATGCGGGCGAGTTCGTCGCGGCGATCCGCGTGCCGCGCCCGGTCGCGGCGCTGCGCTTTCGCACCTACAAAGTGTCGAAGCGCTACGACCAGGACATTTCGGCGGTATGCGCGGCGTTCGCGATCCGGCTCGACGACGATAACCGCATCACCGATGCGCGCATCGCGTTCGGCGGCATGGCGGCGACGCCCAAACGCGCGACGCATGCGGAAGCCGCGCTGATCGGCCACGAATGGGACGAAGCCGCCGCTCAGACCGCGATGGCCGCGCTCAATGCGGATTTCCAGCCGCTCACCGACATGCGCGCGTCGAGCGCGTATCGCGCGAAGGTGGCGCGCAACGTGCTGCGGCGCTTCTATCTGGAAACGCGCCGCGATGCCCCGCTCGCGCTCGCCGAAGTCAACGCGTTCGCATTCGACGCGAAGGAGTCGCCATGAACAAGGCCAGCGTTCCGATCCAGATCGAAGACGCCGCCGGGGCCGCGCTGCCGCACGAATCGGCGGCGCTGCATGTGAGCGGCGAAGCGGTCTACACCGACGATATTCCCGAAGCGCGCGGCACGCTGCACGCGGCGCTCGGCCTGTCGCGACATGCGCACGCGCGCATCGTGTCGCTCGATCTGGACGCCGTGCGCGCGGCTCCGGGCGTCGTCGCGGTGCTGACGGCCGAGGACATTCCCGGCGAGAACAATTGCGGCCCGGTGCTGCACGACGATCCGATCCTCGCCGATGGCGTCGTGCAATACCTCGGGCAGCCGGTGTTCGCCGTCATCGCCGAGACGCACGATCTGGCGCGCCGCGCCGCCGCGCTCGCTAAGAGCGAGGACGTCGTGCGCTACGAGCCGCTCGAAGCCGTGCTCACGCCGCGCGAAGCGAAGGCGCGCAATCAGTTCGTGCTGCCGCCGCTGCATCTGCGGCGCGGCGATCCGGCCGGACGCATCGCTGCTGCTGCGCATCGGCTGAAAGGCGAGTTCGAAGTCGGCGGGCAGGAGCAGTTCTATCTCGAAGGACAAGTCGCCTACGCGCGGCCGTTGGAGCAGGACGGCATGCTCGTCCATAGCTCGACGCAGCATCCGAGCGAAATGCAGCAGGTCGTCGCGCATATGCTCGGCTGGCCGACGCACGCCGTGCTGTGCGAATGCCGCCGAATGGGCGGCGGCTTCGGCGGCAAGGAATCGCAATCGGCAGTGTTTGCCTGCGTCGCGGCGCTCGCGGCGCATCGGCTCAAACGCCCGGTGAAGCTGCGCGCCGATCGCGACGACGACTTCATGATCACCGGCAAGCGCCACGACGCCGTCTACGAATACGAATGCGGCTTCGACGACGACGGACGCATCGCGGGCGCGCGCGTCGACATCGCGTTGCGAGCGGGTTATTCGGCGGATCTGTCGGGCGCGGTCGCGACGCGCGCCGTCTGCCACTTCGACAACGCCTACTACCTGAGCGATGTCGACATCCGCGCGCTGTGCTGCAAGACCAACACGCAGTCGAACACTGCGTTTCGCGGCTTCGGCGGCCCGCAAGGCGCGCTCGTCATGGAAGTGATGCTCGATGACATCGCCCATCATCTGAAGCGCGATCCGCTCGACGTGCGGCGCGCGAATTACTACGGCATCGACGAGCGCAACGTGACGCCTTATGGCCAGCCGGTCGCGGACAACGTCATCGCGCCGTTGACCGATGAACTGATCGCATCGAGCGATTACGCAGCGCGCCGCGCCGATATCGTCGCGTTCAATGCGAAAAGCAGCGTTCTGAAGCGCGGCATCGCGTTCACGCCGGTCAAGTTCGGCATCTCGTTCAACGTGCCGTTCCTGAATCAGGCAGGCGCGCTCGTGCATGTCTATAAGGACGGCTCGGTGCTCGTGAATCACGGCGGCACCGAGATGGGCCAGGGCCTCAACACGAAGATCGCGCAGGTCGTCGCGAGCGTGCTCGGCATCGGCCTGCAGCGCGTGCGTGTGACGGCGACGGATACGTCGAAGGTCGCGAATACGTCGGCGACGGCGGCATCGACCGGAAGCGATCTGAACGGCAAGGCCGCCGAAGCCGCGGCGCTCACGATCCGCACGCGTCTCGCCGAACTCGCCGCGAAGCAGCTCGGCGGCAACGCAGCCGATGTCAAATTTCATGGCGGCGCAGTCGAAGCGAATGGCGCGCGCATTCCCTTCGATCAGCTCGTCGCGGCCGCTTATCTCGCGCGCGTGCAGTTGTGGTCCGACGGCTTTTACTCGACGCCCAAAGTCCATTGGGACGCGAAGACGCTGCAAGGCCATCCGTTCTACTACTTCGCGTATGGCGCGGCGGTATCGGAAGTCGTGATCGATACGCTCACAGGCGAATGGAAGCTCCTGCGCGCCGATCTGCTGCACGACGCGGGCCGCTCGATCAATCCGGCCATCGATATCGGACAGGTGGAAGGCGGCTACATCCAGGGCATGGGCTGGCTCACGACCGAAGAACTCTGGTGGAACCGCGACGGGCGCCTGATGACGCATGCGCCGTCGACCTACAAGATTCCGGCCGTCAACGACGCGCCCGCGATCTTCAACGTCGCGCTCTTTCGTAACGCAGGCAACGACAACGCCGAGCCGACGATCTTCCGCTCGAAGGCGGTCGGCGAGCCGCCGCTGTTGCTGTCGTTTTCGGTGCTGCTGGCGATACGCGCGGCGATCGCATCGGTTGCGCCGGATACCGCCGATGCGCCGAAACTGCGCGCGCCCGCGACGCCCGAAGCGATTCTCGATGCGCTGGACGCGCTCGCCGTCGAAGTGAAGGAAGCCGCCCCGGTAAACTAGCGCCCGCGACGACCTTTGGACGATTTTTTTTGGAGCTCACTCGATGCAAGTTTGGCTGAACGACCTGCAACACCTGCTCGCGCACGGCGACGCCGTCGTGCTCGTGACGGTCGCGCGTGTCGAAGGCTCCGCGCCGCGCGAGCCGGGCACGAAGATGATCGTCACGCGCGAGGACGCGCGCTACACGATCGGCGGCGGCCATCTGGAATGGAAGGCCATCGAGACCGCACGGCAAGTGCTGAAGGACGGCATGCGCGCGCCGCGCATGAGACGGCTCGAGCGTTTCGCGCTCGGGCCGAGCCTCGGCCAGTGTTGCGGCGGCGCGGTCGTGCTGGCGTTCGAGCGGCTCGATGTCGGCGATCTGAACTGGGTGACGTCGCTTGCGAAACGCACCGCGCAGGGTCTGTCGACCGTGCGCAGCGTTTCGTTTGCGCCGATGCCCGATGCCGTCATGCTCTCCGATCCCGAACCGGGCGCGACCGACGCCGACTGCCTGTTGTGGGACGGCGCCGGTTTCGACGAGAGCGGCGCGCTGCTCACCGAAACCATCGCGCCGCGCGACTTCCAGGTCGTGCTGTTCGGTGCAGGTCATGTGGGCGCGGCGCTGGTGCGCGTATTGGCGACGCTGCCCTGTCACGTAACCTGGGTCGACGAGCGTGACGCCGCTTTCCCGGCGCCGCAGTTCCTGCCCGACAACGTGACGATCGAGCCGAACGACGCGCCCGATGAAGCCGTCGACAACGCGTTGCCCGGCGCGTACTTCATCGTGATGACGCACAACCACACGGTGGATCTCGCGCTGGCCGAATGCATCCTGCGACGCGGCGACTTCGCGTTCTTCGGGATGATCGGCTCGTTCACGAAGAAGAAGCAGTTCGAGCACCGGCTCGCGGCGCGCGGCATCGACCCGGCGCGTATCGCGCGCATGGTGTGTCCGATCGGCATCGACGGCATCGTCGACAAGGCGCCCGAAGTGATTGCCGTTGCAGCGGCAGCCCAACTGCTGCAGGCGGTCGAAGCCAATACGCTTGCAAGGTCGTCGCAGACCGTTTGACCACGCTGTATCCCTCTGCAAACGCCCCCAACAGAACCAGGCCCCATGAATCCCACACTCGCCGACAAGATTGCGCACGCGCCCAAAGCGGAGCTGCATATCCATATCGAAGGGTCGCTCGAACCGGAACTGATCTTCGAGCTCGCGAAGCGCAACAACGTGAAGCTCGCGTACGACTCCGTCGAAGCACTGCGCGCCGCATACGCGTTCACCGACCTGCAATCGTTCCTCGACATCTACTACGCGGGCGCGAGCGTGCTGCTCACCGAGCAGGACTTCTACGACATGACGATGGCCTACGTCGAGCGCGCGCTCGCGGATCACGTCGCGCATACGGAAATCTTCTTCGATCCGCAGACGCACACGGAACGCGGCGTATCGATAGAAGCGGTCGTCGCGGGCATCGATGCCGCGCTGGCCGAAGGTGAAAAGCGCGGTCTGTCGAGCAAGCTGATTCTCTGCTTCCTGCGCCATCTTTCCGAAGACGACGCGCTCGCCACGTTCGATGCCGCCTTGCCGCTGTTCGACAAGTACAGCCATCGGCTGATCGGCGTCGGGCTCGACTCGTCGGAGCGCGGCCATCCGCCGTCGAAGTTCGAGCGCGTGTTCGCGAAGGCACGCGAGCGCGGTCTGAAGCTCGTCGCGCATGCGGGCGAGGAAGGCCCGCCGTCGTATGTCTATGAAGCGCTCGATCTGCTCAAGGTGGATCGCGTCGATCACGGCGTGCGCAGCATCGAGGACGCGGCGCTGGTCGCGCGTCTCGCCGATGCACGCATCGCGCTGACCGTCTGCCCGCTGTCGAACCTCAAGCTCCGCGTGTTCGACGACATGACGAAGCACACGCTCAAGGACCTGCTCGACCAGGGCGTCGCGGTGATGATCAACTCCGACGATCCCGCGTATTTCGGCGGTTACGTCAACGCGAATTACTTCGCCATCGTCGATGCGCTGAAGCTCACGGATCACGAGGTCTACACGCTGCTCAGAAACAGCCTCGAAGCCTCGTTCGTCACCGAAGAAGAACGCGACGCCATGATCGCGCGCCTGGACCAGCACTGGAAGCAGTAAAGAAAAAAGATGGATACCACAGCAAGCACTCAACGCGACAACACCGCGCTCGAACGCTTCTTCGGCATTCGCGCGGCGGGCTCGCGCACGAAGACCGAAATCGTCGCGGGCATCACGACGTTCCTCACGGCGATGTACATCATCGTCGTCAATCCGGGCATTCTGTCGGCGGCGGGCGTGCCGTTTCCGGCGGCGTTGACGGCGACCGTCATCGTCAGCTTTCTCGGCAGTTGCGCGATGGGCCTCTACGCGCGCAATCCGGTGCTCGTCGCGCCCGGCATGGGCATGAACGCGCTGTTCGCGTTCGTCATGGTGCACGGCGGCAAGATGCCGTGGCAGACCGCGCTCGGCTGTGTGTTCTGGTCCGGCGTGATCTTCGCGCTGCTCGCGGCGTTCAACGCGCGCAAGCTCGTCGTCGATGCGATTCCCGCGAATCTGCGCCATGCGGTGTCGTGCGGCATCGGCCTCTTCATCAGCCTGATCGGTCTGGTGAACGCGAAGTTCGTCGTCGGCGATCCGGTCACCATCGTGCATTCGGCGTCGCTGAATCCGGTCGTCATCACGTTCCTGATCGGCCTTGCCGTCACGACGATTCTCGTCGCGCGCAAGGTGACGGGCGCGCTGATGCTCGGCATCGTGTTCACGACGATCATCGCGATTCCCATCGGCCGCTTCTATGGCGACGGCACCGCGTACTGGCCCGCCGCCATCGCCACGAAAACGCTCGTCAACTGGAACGGCCTCTTCGCCGCGCCGGACTTCTCGGCGGTCATGCAGCTCGACTTCATGGGCGCGCTGAAGGTCATCTACTGGCCGTTCATCTTCGTGATGCTGTTCACGTCGTTCTTCGACGCGCTGTCCACCTTCATGGCGATTTCCGAGGCCGGCAAGCTCTACGACCGCGACGGCAATCCACGCAATATCCGCCAGTCGATGATGGTCGATTCGTTCTCCGCGCTCATTTCCGCGCCGCTCGGCACGAGTCCGGCGAACGCGTATATCGAATCGGCGGCGGGCATTTCGGCGGGCGGGCGCACGGGGCTCGTCGCGGTCGTCGCCGGCCTGTGCTTCCTGCCATTCCTGTTTCTGTCGCCGCTCCTGTCGCTCGTTCCGGCGATCGCGACCGCGCCCGCGCTCGTGCTCGTTGGCGTGTTCATGATGGAAGCGATCACGAAGATCGAATGGCATCGCTTCGATGAAGCCATTCCCGCGTTCCTCGCGATGATCCTGATCCCGCTGACCTACTCGATCACCGATGGCGTCGCGTATGGCTTTCTCGCGTTCGTCGTGCTGAAGTCGGCGACGGGGCGCGCGAAGGAAATCAAGCCGGCGATGTGGATCATCGCGGCCTTTTCGTTAGTGCTGCTTTCGCAGTTGTAGTTCTTTCTTATTAGATACGGAGACGTTGCATCATGACTCAGACCGCCTACCGCGCCCAGTTGCTGACCTTTCGCGAAGACCCCGCGCATGCCGCCGATGGCGCGGTCTATGAGGCCGATGGCCTGCTGATCGCCGAGGACGGCAAAGTGGTCGCGGCGGGCGCGTATGCGTCGCTCCGCGATCGGCTCGCCCCCGACGCGACCGTCCACACGATGCGCGACAAGCTGATCGTGCCGGGTTTCATCGACTCGCACATTCACTATCCGCAAACGGACATGATCGCGTCGCCGGCGCCGGGTCTGCTGCCGTGGCTCAACACGTACACGTTCCCGACCGAGCGCAGCTTCGAGAATCCGCAGATCGCGCGCGAGACGGCGAGCTTTTTCATCGACGAACTGCTCGCGTGCGGCACCACGACCGCGCTCGTCTACTGCACGGTGCACAAACAGTCCGCCGACGCATTCTTCACCGAAAGCGAAGCGCGCAATCTGCGCATGGTCGCGGGCAAGGTGCTGATGGACCGCAACTGCCCCGAGTTCCTGCGCGACACGGCGCAATCCGGCCATGACGACAGCGAAGAATTGATCGCGCGCTGGCACGGGCGCGGCCGTCAGCATTACGCCCTGACGCCGCGTTTCGCGCCGACATCGACCGAAGCGCAGCTCGAAGCATGCGGCGCGCTCGCGCAGAAGCATCAGGACGTGTTCATCCAGACGCACGTCGCGGAGAACACCGACGAGATCAAATGGGTCGAGAGCCTGTTTCCGGGGCATCGCAGTTATCTCGACATTTACGATCACTACGGCTTGCTGCGCCGCCGCGCGGTGTACGGGCACTGCATCCATCTCGACGATCGCGACCGCGAGCGCATGGCGGAAACGGGCGCGGTGGCCTCGCACTGTCCTACGTCGAACCTGTTCCTCGGCAGCGGTTTGTTCGATTTCGAGAAAGCCGGCGCGTCGAACATGCCGGTCGCGCTCGCGACGGACGTCGGCGGCGGCACGTCGTTTTCGATGCTGCAAACGATGGGCGCGGCGCATAAGATCGCGCGTCTGACGGGTCACCATCTGACCGCGACGCGCATGTTCTGGCTCGCGACGACGGGCGCAGCGCAAGTGCTCGAACTCGACGACAGGATCGGCACGCTGGCGGCGGGCAGCGACGCGGATTTCGTCGTGCTCGACCCGAACGCGACGCCGCTGCTCGCGCGCCGCACGTCGCGCACGGAATCGCTGGAAGAGCTGCTGTTCGCGTTCGCGCTGCTTGGCGATGATCGTGCTGTGTTCGAAACCTACGCGGCCGGCAAGCGCGTGCATGCGCGCGATGCGCGCACGACGGCGAAGCTGGAACTGGCGGCCTGAGCGGGCGCGGTGGCGCCAGCCGGCGCACCGTTCAAGGCAGCACGGCCCCGCCCGGCTCCTGGACGCGCATCGGTCCGAGCAGGCTGTTGAACAACAGGTCGCCGTCAGGCATGTACTGAATTTCAGCATAGAAGCCATTGCCGACCGGGCCCGGACCCAGAATGGTCTGGTGCACGGTCGCGCCGGTGTTCCAGTCCAGACCGTCGAGCGTCCATCCCTGATTGTTCGTCGGATAGAAGCCATTGACGAACACCAGGTTCGACGCCGCACTGACGGACGGGATCATGTTGTCCGACGAGACATCCGCGCGCGCCCACACCGATGACCACGCGTGCGTCTGCGTATCCCATGCGAAGCGCTGCACGCCGAGGGGCGCTGGCGGCGCACCCGGCGCGCCGCGCAGGAGATTGTCGACGAGCGGCGTAGTGCCCGTATTCGATGTGGCTACGTTGTTGACGACGAACGCGCCGTAGCCGTTGGTGGCCACCGACTGATCGGACTGGATCGCGCCGGTGTAGGTGGGTGGCAAGCCGCAGGTCACGGGGATCTGCCCGGCGATGCGGTTCGTGAAGCCCGAGGGAATCGCGTCTCGCCAGAAGGCGACGAGGTTCATCTGCTTCTTGCCGTCGGTGATGACGACGAGCTTGTCCGGATCGCTGCCGAAACCCATCAACGCCGGCGTGCTGCCGGACCCCGAGCCGAACAGCGTGTAGTACGTGTCGCCGGTCGGATACGCGGAACTCCATGCGCCGTCCGCGGCATTCTGCGACAGCGTGCTGCCGGTCCAGACGACCTTGCGCATCAGCTTGTCCGATACCACGTAGACGCCATTGTTTTCATCCACGGCGGCGGAATTGCTGATGGTTTCGTCGCTGCCAAACGTGACCCTTCCCTTTGGCGTGCCGAAGTTGCGCCCCACGATGGTCAGCGACCGGCTGCCGACGATCGCGAGGTTGCCGTCGTAAGTCATGACGACTCCGGTGATGGACTCGCCGCTCTGCAGGATCGTGCTCATGTCGAGCGAGCGCAGGATCTGGATGCTCGGTCCGAGCAGGCCGCCGGGCGAGTATCCCAACGCCAGTATCTGCGCGCCCGCGTTGATGTACAGCACATTGCTGCTGTCCACTACGCTATACGCAGAGGGAAATCCGCCGCCGGCGCCCAGCGGCAGTTGCGCAAGGAAGGTCTGCGCCAGCGCCACCGTGGCGATCGGATTGACGAGCGGCAGCAGCGGGTTATAGACGAGGCTGCTCAGCAGCGTCACCAGCGCCGACTGCACGCCGGGAAGCAGCAGCGTCGCAACGCGCCTGAACCCGTTGTTCCTCACGTCGATGTATCCGACACTCGTCGCCGATACCCCCCACATGTAGTCGCTCGACGTCGTGGCGAGCGTCATCAGATTGATTGGGCCGGCCGGCGCCTGCGGGAACGCGAGGGTCGGCGTCGACTGCGTTCCACTGGGAACCGCATAGGGAAATGCGTTGGATTGAGCGGAATCGAAATGCGTGATCGCGTAGGTCTGCGCCGCGAGATAAGGATTCGGAACGGGACCGGACGCATGGGCCGCCGTCGAAATCGCCAGCACGCCAAGCACTTTCGCGAGCATCCTTTTAATCGCAAAACGACTAACCATGATTCACTCCCGGTTGAAATTTCGCGCGCACGAACAGACAGGAAACGACGAGGGAGGATTGATTGAACACGTCCGGACAGACGTTCAACTCAGTATAGGCAAGGGCCGCGGCAATGCCATCGGATAGTGGCATTGACGAACAGCGAGACATCGACGAAGCGATTAACTTCGTATACCGAAACAATTCTTATGGGCGAAATCGCCGCATCAGGCGATATGGATCCGGTTCAGTTGATAAAACACGCAACGCTCAATAATGCCGTTAATCGAGTAGGATTTCGTATCTCCGCCGGAGTGCAACTGATATGACCACTGTGAGCCGCCACGTCGGTTTCGCCGCAAGACACGCGGCGCCGTTTTCACGATTCGCCGTCTGGATGGCGCTCGCGGCCGTGAGCGCCGTAGCCGGCGCCGAGCAACTCGACGCACAGCTCGATTGCAAATCGACGCCGCACGATTTCATCGCGCCGCTGCAGGCGAACAATCTGCTGGAAAAGAAACCGATGCGCGTCGAGCCGAATTCGGTCAACGCGTTCAGGCCGGTGAAAGGCGCGGCGCTGACCGCGTACGGCTTCAAGGTGTACGCGCTGGTGGCGTATCAGAAGGACGACCCGCTGTTCAGGCAGGGCAAGGGCGAGCCGATCGGGGATGCGGCGTATGGCGCCGTGGTCTGGGGCGGCGACGTCGAAGTCGCGGAGAAGGTGAAGGCCGCGGGCAGCGACGCGGTTGTGCACCACGTCGCGCCCTTCATCACGGCGATTTTCTGCAAGCTGTGATCAGCGCAGAAGCTCGACGAACGCCGAAATCAGCCGGTCCATGTCGTTCGCATCGAGCGCGCCCATCGTCGAGATGCGGAACAGCTCCTTCGACAAGCCGCCCTGCCCCGCGTAGATCACGAAGCCTTTGGCCTTGAGCGCATCGTGCAGCGTTTCGTAGGTCATGCCCGCGGGCAACCGATACGCCCGCAGCACCACCGACGACTCTTCCGGAGGCAGCGCGCTCTCGATGCCGAGCGACGCCAGACCCGAGCGCACCTGCTCCGCGAGCTTCGCGTAATGCGCATGACGCGCGTGCCAGCCGCCTTCTCCCTCGAACTCGCGCAGCGCCTCGACGAGCGCGTAATACGCATGCACCGATGGCGTGAACGGCGTGTTGCGCTGGTCCTGCAACTTCGCCAGCCGCGCGATGCCGAGGTAATACGTGCGGTTTGCGGCTTTTGCGAGCGCGTCGCGCCTGGCGATGACGAACGCCGCGCCGGGGACGCCGTGCAGGCACTTGTTCGCCGTCGCAGCGATTGCAGCGATGCCGCCGTCGTCGAAATCGATCGCTTCGGCGCCGAAGCTGCTCACCGCATCCAGCAGCAGGCCGATGCCGCGCTCCGCGCACGCGCGCGACAACGCGCCGATCGCGTTCAGGCGGCCGGTCGTGGTTTCGTGATGAATGATCGCGACGTTCGTGAACGTGCCGCCGTCGAGCAGTTTGATGATCGCGTCGAGGTCCGGCGCCTGCATCCACTCGTATTTCACGACTTCGTGATCGATGCCGTATTGCTTCGCGATCTGCGCGATGCGGTCGCCGTACACGCCGTTCTCCACGACGAGCAGCCGCCCGCCTTCCGGCACGAGCCCGGCGATCATGCTTTCGACGGCCGCCGTGCCCGAGCCCGTCATCAGCACGGCGCTCCACTTGGCCGGATCGAGCGCGTACGCGGCGACGAGACGCTGCCGCGCCTCGTCCTGGAGATCGAAGAACTCCGGCTCGCGATGACACAAGTCGGTTTGCAGCAGGCTCTTGCGCACGCGTTCGGTCAGCGTGACAGGGCCCGGATTGAGCAGCAGCATCAGCGGCCTCCTATATGTTGTTGCAAGCGCGCGCGCACGTCTTCCGGCGTGATTTTCGGGCGCGGCAAATCGCCGGGCGTGCCGGTTTTGATCGACACACGCGCAAACCGGACGCCATCGACATTTTGCGCTTCGAACAGACGGTCGATCACGCCGATGTCATCGCCATCGAGCGCGAGCGCGTAGCCGCACGCCGACGCGATCGACGCGAAATCGACGCCGCGCGAGACAGTGGCCTGTCCGCCCGTCGATTCGTGCGCGCCGTTGTCGAGCAGCACGTGAATCAGGTTCGACGGGCCGTACGCGCCGAGCGTCGCGAAGACGCCCATGCGCATGAGCGCGCCGCCATCGCCGTCGAGCGCGACGACTCGAAGGTCGGGACGCGAGAGTGCGAGGCCGAGCGCCATCGGCGTGACGCAGCCCATCGAGCCGACGAGATAGAGCTGGTTCTCGCGGTCGTCGATCGCGTAGAGCTCGCGGCCGCAAAAGCCTGTGGATGCGAGCACGACCGTCGAATCCTTCGGCGTGTTCGCGATGACCTTCCGAAGCGCGTCATGACGCGAAACGCGCTCGCCTTCGAAGCGCTGCACGGCCGCCGGTTGAGCAGGTGAACGCACGCCCGACAGGCCCGTCTTCTTCAGCTCATAAGGCGCGACGCTGCCCTTTTGCATGACGAGCGCATAGGGGCGGCCGGTGCTGTCCATGTACGCGGTCGCGCGATCGAGCGCCGGGCCGATCTGATCGGCTTCCGTCGGAAACAGCTCCCACGGAATCTCCATCGTTTCGAGCATTTGCGGCGTGATCGGGCCCATCAGCGCGTGCTGCGGCTCGTCATGGACGCCCGGCTGCCCGCGCCACGTGACGATCAGCAATTGCGGCAGACGGAACGTCCATGTCAGCGACGTGAGCGGGCTCACCGCGTTGCCGAGACCGGAGTTCTGCATCATCGCGATGCCGCGGCGCTTACCGTTTTTGCCAAACTCGGCGCCGAGTTCAACGCCCGCGATCAGCGCGACGGCATCGCCTTCGTTCGCCGCCGACACGTAATTGAGCGTGTCGTCCTGCAGCACGTAGTTGATGAACGGCGTGAGAAACGAGCAAGGCACGCCCGCGTACCAGTCGAAACCGCGTTCGCGCGCGGCCTCGACGAACTGGGCGGCCTCAATCACGGGTGTTCTCCGCGCCTTCCGAACCGATCGGCGTCTGGCCGTGCGCGAAATCGCCCGCGCGGCGGAAATCGTCGAGATCGTTCACGCCGCGCCAGTGGCCGTGCACGTATTGCACTTCGATCTTCTGGCCCTTGGCGATCAATGCGTTCAGGAGCGCGGCCATGTCGAGCTTGTCGAAGTCCGCGCGCTGCTGCACCGCTTCGAGCGTCGCGAGCAGGCGCTCACGCGCGCCGCCGCGCACCTTGATGAGACCCATCCAGCGGCCCTGCGGCGCGCGGCCGTCCGTCAGACTCTGCCCCGCGCCGACGACGCTTTCGAGCCACACTTTCTGGCCGAAGAGCGCGCGGTCGTCGCCGGTCGAGCAATACGCAAAATCCGTCGCGGATTCACCCGCCTTCGGTGTCTGCGAAGAATCGACGACCACCGTGAAATCGCTGTCCGATTCCGCGAGGTCGCGCAGGATATAGCTGCGGAACAGCAGGTCGCCGTAGGAAATCACGGTATCGCCGTTCATGTGCTTCACGGCGCAGGCTAGCGACGCGAGTTCGCCGGTCGTCTCATGCTGCTCGTTGACGACGAGACGAATGCCGCCCGACTCGATCGCATCGGCGCGGTATCCGCCGACGACCGTGATGTCGTTGATGCTTTCCTTCTTGAACGCCTCGACGAGATGACGCAAGAGCGGCTTGCCCGCGACCGGCAACATGACCTTCGGACGCGCTTCAGTCAGCGCTTCGAGGCCCGCGCCGCGGCTCGCGGCCAGCACGATCGCGCTGCGCTTCTCGTTCGCCGCGGTCAGATAGATGTTTTCGGCGGCCGAATATTCGTCGGCATCCTGCAGGCGGAAGATCTCGTTCACCGACGCGATGCGATCTTCCACGTTGACGAGCGTCTCGCTGTCGTGGATTTCCTTCGCGATCGCCTGCATCGCCGATACCGCGCCGCGGATCAGATGGTTCGCCCAGATCACGCAGCTGATGCCCGCCTGACGGAACGCATCGGTCGGCGTGCTGTAGTACTTCGTCGGCACGATGACGAGCGGGCCGCGCCCTGCCCATTCGCGCGCGAACGTGAGGATTTCGTCGGGCTTCGACAGCTTGCTGTGAATCAGGATCGCGTCCGCGCCCGCCTGACGGTACGCCTCGGCGCGCTTCAGCGCTTCTTCCATGCCCCAGCCCGCGATCAGCGCCTCGACGCGCGCGACGATCGAAAAGTTCGGATCGCTTTGCGAATCCTTGCCTGCCTTGATCTTGCCGCAGAATTCGTCGATGTCCGCGAGCGGCTGCGCCTCGCCATTGATGAAGCTATTGGTCTTCGGAAACTGCTTGTCCTCGATGCACACGCCCGCGATGCCGCGCTGCTCCAGCTTCCTCACGAGCCGGCGCACGTTGTTGAAGTTTCCGTAGCCGGTATCGCCGTCGAGCAGGATCGGCAGATCGCTCGCATCGGCCATGAATTCGAGGTTGTCGACGACCTGCGTCCAGCTCGCCTCGTTGTTGTCGCGCACGCCGAACTGCGCGGAAATCGAGAGGCCGGAGCCCCAGATCGCCTTGAAGCCCGCTTCCCTCGCGATGCGCGCCGAAATGCCGTTGTGCGCTTCCATCAGGAATTCGAGGCGATTGCTTTGCAGCATCTCGCGCAGGCGCAACGTACGCGAGTAGCCGACGGGAATTTGTGTGGGTGCATTCATTGTTGAGAGGCTCCTGCGAACTGACGCAGCGCATGCAATTGCGGCAACACTTCGTCCGCCGCGCGCTTCACATCGTTCTGAAAATCGATTTCGATCCACGGTGCGCCGGTCACGTCGGCGACATCGAATACGTGGGACTTTTCGAGCAACAGGTCGCGCACCGCTTCTTCGTGCGGCATCTTCGCGCGGCCCGTCGCCACATAATCGGCGCAGATTTCGGCGAGGCGCGTGGCGGTCTTTTCGTCGAAGCGGAAAAAGCCCACCGATTCGCCGATGGTGTCGTACGTCAAACCCGCCGCGACCTGCTTGCGCAACTCGACCGGCACGCCGTTCTCGACGCACAGCTTCACGGGTTCGTCACCCGCCTCGAAATCGCGGTCGATCAACAGGCGGTTCACGCTGCCGCCCGCGACGAGCGGCTCGATGATGCGCTCGTCGTAGAGCACGTCGGCGTCCATCAGGAGGACATCGCCGCCGCGCGTCATCGCGTCGCGCGCGGTGTGCACGGACAGTACGCTGCCTAGCGTGAATTCGTCGTTGACGACGATTTCCGTCTTCGGCTTCCAGTCGATCGACGCGAGTTCCGCCTCGATCTGCTCGCTCTTGAAGCCGGTCACGAAGACGATTTCATCGACATTCGCGGCCTTCAGATAGTGCAGATGACGCTCCAGCAGCGATGCATCGCCCGAATTGTCACCAAATCGCAGCAGACACTTCGGCTTTTGCTGGCCTTCGGGCTGCACGAGACGCAAGCCCATCCCGGCCGCAAGAATAATTGCGCGCATGGTTGTAGTTCCCTTCGTGGGTAATCAGTCGATGTCCGGCACGCGCGCGAGACGGCGGCGCTGCCAGCCTTTTTCAACGAAATGCAGATAGACGATGCCCGGCACGCCGAGCAGCAGCTCGCGCGCGCGCTTGGCGAGCGAGAGCGCGAGCGCCGCCTCGGGCGGCAGGCCGATCAGGCGCGCGAGCAGCAGATAGCCGCCTTCCTGCACGCCGAGCGAGCCGGGAATGGCGAAGGCCGCGCCGCGAATCGCCTGGCCGAGACTTTCGAGCAGGAGCGCCTCAGTCCAGCCGACCGGATGACCGAGCAAATGCAGCGCGAGCCAGACTTCGCCCGTGCCGACGATCCAGCCGATCAGACTCAGACCGAAGCTCGCCGCCACCTTGCCGCGTTCGCGATACAGGTCGTGCACGGCGGCGTCGACGGCTTCGGCGCGCGTGACGAGCGACGACCAGTCGCGCTTCGCCGAGAATTTCGCGGCGATGCCGGACGCGAAGCGCATCGCGCGGCCGAAGAGACCGCGGCGCTGTGCGAGATAGAAGCCGAAGATCATGAGACCGATGACGCCGATCACCGCCAGCACGGCGATCGTCACCGTCGACGACGAGCCGCCCGCGGCGAAGCTCGTCAGCAGCACGACGCCGACGAGCGCGAAGATCAGCTGCGCGACGGTTTGCATCGTCGTGCTGATGGTGATGACGGCGGCCGCGTCGCGCGCGCGCATGCCGCGCTGGGCGAGATAGCGCACCATCAGCATCGGACCGCCGATCTGGCCGGCGGGCATCAGGCTGTTCACCGATTCGCCGGCCCAGCGCGCGAGCAGCGCGTCGCGCAGCGAGACGTCGCGCTCGTTGTGCGAAAAGAGCACGCTGATCGCGACGGCATCGACGATGAGCGGCACCAGGTGAAACGCCGCAACCGCGACGAGGCCCCAGCCCGCGGCAGCCAGCGTCGAGGCGACGGAGCCGAAGCCTTGCCACCCTAGCAGCGCGATGAACAACACCACGCCGAGCGACAACAGAAATGTGCCCGCGCGGCTCATGCCTGTCCGTTCTTGCCGCCCTTGCGGCGAAAAACCTGCTTGAACCCGAAATACGCGATCGAGTCCTTCATGTTCGAAATGAAGCGCTGGAACGGCCGCATGTTGGGGTTCGTCACGTACTCGAACGTGAGCGACACGCGCATTTCGTTTTCGCCGAGCGGCGTGACGCGATGGCGCAGCTTGTCGCCGTCGAAGAACACGAACGCGCCGGGCGGATATTGCACGGCGCCCGGCTGCGCGCTCTTGCCCGGCGTCTTTGTGTGCAGTTCGTAATCGAGCAGACACGACGAATCGTCGATCACGCCGAGCAGCAGCGTATAGCGGCGGCCTTCGTAATACGACGTGTCGTAATGCCAGCCGATATGGTCGCCCGGGCGCGTGTAGAAATAGAGCGCGTAGGCGTGCGGATCGTCTTCCGGCGAGAGTTGCAGTTTGTCGCCGGTGATCGCTTCCAGCCATTTGATGAGCGCGTCGGACCGGTACAGATCCGCGATGAACGGCGCGAGCTTGTCGAGCGTATGGCGGCTCACGCTGCCGCCCGCCTTGTGACCCGGCAGATAGTTGCGGTTCACGGCCGGCATCGTGTCGTGCACGGCGGCGATCAGGCGCTCCGTGTAATCGCGCGGCAGAAAGTCTTCGATGTAGAGAAACGAACCCTGCTGGCCGTACTCGTCGCGCAGTTTCGGCGTTTGCAACGCGGCAAGACGCGCGTTCAGAGTCGAGTCGATGTCGCGCTTCGACAGGCGCGTTGCCGGCGTCGCTTGCGCTCCCTGCATCGGGGTGTTGACCGGAGTTGCCGTATCGCTCATCTCACCGCCTGGAAATCGTTGCTCTTGCTCGCGTGCGACGCCTGTGCGCGCTGCTTCATTTGTCGGTTGACGCGTTGATAGTCGATCGCCACGTACACCGCGAAGAGCGGCGCGCCGATCGACGCGGCGACCAGAAACGGCGTCATGCCGTTCAGGATCGTCACGACCGGCAGCAGATACAGCACGTCTTCGGTTTCGAAGCCGGCCATCGACGCCTGCTTCGTGCCCGACTTGCCGACCATCGACTCGATGCGCATGCGCAGAAAAAAGATCAGCGCGACGGCCACGCCCGCGATGCCGCCGAGCCATTGCGCAGGCACGATCATCGACGGATGATGCACCGCCACGTAAAACCCGATGCCGAGAAACAGCAGCACGGTCACGAGCGCATCCGCCGCGAGGTCATAGAAGTGGCCGATCTTGCTCGACTGACCGCTGATGCGCGCAAGCTCGCCGTCGGTGTGATCGACGAGATTCGACAGTGCGATGAGGAGCGCGCCGAGCGTGCACATCCAGAACTGACCGAGCGACAAATAGTACGCACCGGCGAGACCGATGGCGAGACGCAGCGTCGTCAGATGGTTGGGTGTCACCGGCGTGCCCATGAGAGGCGTGACGAGGCGGCGGGCGAGCCGCGCGTCCCATGTGGTGGGCTCGGGAACGGCTTCAGGATTGGGCGGACACGGTTTTGTCATCTGCGAAATATATCGCTATTTGAGGGAAGCTGCATATATTGCGGCCCCGCGTCACAACGATAATTCCGAGTTTACTCAAGGCCGTCGGGCGCTTTTTAAATGACGTGCGACGGCGTGAGACGTAACCGGCCCGCCTCACGCCGGCAATTATTTCCGATGCATTCAGCGCGCGCCTCGCACGCTTATTCGACCGTCTTCGATGCAGGCGCCGGCGCCACGCCCCGCTCGTTCGAATTCAGCGACGCAGCCGTCTCGTTCGAGATGCCGCCGTTCTTGTCCACGGGCAGCGTCACCGTGCGCACGGTGCCGTTGCCGAGCGGGAAATCGGCGAGCGCGCTGCGCGTCAGATAGGGCATCGCCTGATAGAGCGAAGGGGCGTCCGTCGAATTCACCGCCGTCACCTTGTAGACCTCGCGGCCGGTCTGGCGGTCGGTCATGCGGATCTGCAGTGCGTGGATATAGACCGGATAGCTCTGGTCGACGTAACCCGTCGGGCCCCACGGACCATAGCCTCCCCAGCCGCCCCACGGACCCCAGAACGGACGGCCGTAGGGACCGTACATCGGCCACGGATCGTAGTAAACCGGCTGGCGCACGGTCATCAGATCGCCGCGCACCGAATAGGCGAGCGCCACCTGATAGCGCGCGCCCGCGTCCGGCGCCTGTCGGAAGTTGTACTTCGACAACTCGTTCGCGACGAGCGTCTCGTAAGTCGTCTGCTCGATGCTGTTCTGCTGCTCGCCCTGACGTGCGAACGCATAGGTGCGTGTCGTGTCGCTGCCGCTCCAGTCGGAGAACGCGGTCACCTGCGTCTGCACGTACGTCGTGCATCCCGCGAGCCACAGCGCGGCGAGTATCGACAGCCATCTGTACAGCGCCTTGGTCGGAAAATTCATGGTCGTCCTCACTTCGGAAACAGCTCTTCTTAGTTATAGATAGTGCGAGCGGTCCGCGCACGTGCCGCGCATCATGCAAGACCCGCCGACGCCGCGGCGCTCGGCGCTCGGCGCTCACGATCGACGGACGTTTTGTACAATGGTTCGACATGCCGCGCCAGCATGCGTGCCGTGACGAAACGGCCACGCCATGCGCTCGCGCCGCGCCATCCACTTTGAAGATCTCGCCATGTCAACCACGACCGCATCCGCAGTGATCCGCCGCCAGGACTACACGCCGCCCGCGTTTTTGATCGACTCCGTCGCGCTCGAGTTCGACCTCGTGCCGGCGCGCACGGTCGTGAAAAACACGATGAAGCTGCGCCGCAATCCCGACGCACGCGGCGACGCGCCCCGACTCGAACTGATGGGCGAGCAACTGGAATTCGTGAAAGCGGTGATCGACGGCGTCGCGCACGCGGATGTCCGCGTCCATGAAAACGGACTGTCCATTGGCAATATTCCCGCGGCGGATGCCTTCGAGCTTAGCATCGAGAGCCTCTGCAATCCGGCTGAGAACACGACGCTCTCCGGACTTTATGTCTCCAGCGGCAACTTCTTCACGCAGTGCGAAGCCGAGGGCTTTCGCCGCATCACGTACTTCCTCGATCGCCCCGACGTGATGTCCACCTACACCGTCACGCTGCGCGCCGACAAGACCGCGTACCCGGTGCTGCTGTCCAACGGCAATCTGATCGAGGAAGGCGAGCTGCCCGACGGCCGCCACTTCGCGAAATGGGAAGACCCGTTCAAGAAGCCGAGTTATCTGTTCGCGCTGGTGGCGGGCAAGCTCGTGTGCATCGAAGAAAAGATCAAGTCCGGTTCGGGCAAGGAAAAGCTGCTGCAGGTGTGGGTCGAGCCGAACGATCTCGACAAGACCCGTCACGCGATGGATTCGCTGATCCACTCGATCCGCTGGGACGAAAAGCGCTTCGGGCTGGAACTGGATCTCGACCGCTTCATGATCGTCGCGGTCAGCGATTTCAACATGGGCGCGATGGAAAACAAGGGCCTCAACATCTTCAACACGAAGTATGTGCTCGCAAATCCGGAAACCGCGACGGACACGGATTTCTCGAATATCGAGGCCGTGGTCGGACACGAGTACTTCCATAACTGGACGGGCAATCGCGTGACCTGCCGCGACTGGTTCCAGCTGAGCCTGAAGGAAGGCCTGACCGTGTTCCGCGATCAGGAATTCTCCGCCGACATGGCCGCGGGCGACGCGAATGCGACGTCGGGCGCGGCGAGTGCGGCCGCGCGCGCGACCAAGCGCATCGAGGACGTGCGCGTGCTGCGCCAGATGCAGTTCGCCGAGGACGCTGGCCCGATGGCGCATCCGGTGCGCCCGGAAAGCTACGTCGAGATCAACAACTTCTACACGATGACCGTCTACGAAAAGGGCTCGGAAGTCGTGCGGATGTATCAGACGCTCTTCGGCCGCGACGGCTTCCGCCGCGGCATGGACCTCTACTTCCAGCGCCACGACGGCCAGGCCGTGACCTGCGACGACTTCCGCCACGCACTCGCCGACGCGAATCATCGCGATCTCGCGCAGTTCGAGCGCTGGTACAACCAGGCGGGCACGCCGCGCGTATCCGTGCGCGCTTCCTACGACGCCGCGAAGAAGCGTTACACGCTGACGCTCGCGCAGGGCTACGGCGAAGCGTCGGAAGCGGCGCGCGACACGCAGAAAGGACCGCTGCTGATTCCGTTCTCGGTCGGCCTGATCGGCCAGAACGGCGCGGATCTGCCTCTGCGGCTCGAAGGCGAAAAGGAGCCGAACGGCACGACGCGCGTGCTCGAATTCACGGAGCGCGAGCAGTCGTTCACCTTCGTCGACGTGAGCGAGGCGCCGCTGCCCTCGCTGCTGCGCAATTTCTCGGCGCCGGTGATCGTCGAATACGACTACACGAACGATGAACTCGCGTTCCTGCTCGCGCACGACAGCGATCCGTTCAATCGATGGGAAGCCGGCCAGCGTCTCGCCACGCGCGAGCTGCTCGGGCTCGCCGAGCGCGCGGCGAACGGCGAGACGCTGTCGCTCGACGATCAGGTGATCGCCGCTTTCGCGCGCGTGCTCGACGACACCACGCTCACGCCCGCGTTCCGCGAACTCGCGCTGATGCTGCCCTCGGAAAGCTATCTCGCCGAGCAGATGACCGTGTCCGATCCGGCCGCCGTGCACGCGGCGCGCGTCTTCATGAGCCGTCGTCTCGCTTCGCAATTGCGCGAGAAATGGATCGCGACCTATCAGGCGAACCGCACGCCGGGCGACTATCGACCGACGCCGGAGGATGCCGGTAAGCGCGGCCTGAAAAATCTCGCCCTCGCCTATCTGAGCCAGCTCGACGATCCGCGCGAAGCCGTCAAGCTCGCGCAGGCGCAATACGACGCCGCCGACAACATGACCGATCGCTCGGCGGCGCTCGCGGCGCTGTTGATGGGGAGCGCGACGAAGGGCGCCGACGCGAGCGTCGCGGACGCGGCGCTGGCGGACTTCTATCGCCGCTTCGAGAACGAGGCGCTCGTCATCGACAAGTGGTTCGCGCTCCAGGCGACGCAACGCGGCGGGCCGGAGCGCAATGTGATCGAGATCGTGCGCAAGCTGATGCAGCATCAGGCGTTCAACATCAAGAACCCGAACCGCGCGCGCTCGCTGATCTTCAGCTTCTGCAGCGGCAATCCCGCGCAGTTCCACGCGCCCGACGGCTCCGGCTATGCGTTCTGGGCCGAACAGGTGATCGCACTCGACGCGCTCAATCCGCAAGTCGCGGCGCGCCTCGCGCGCGGACTCGAGCTGTGGCGCCGCTTCACGCCGAAGCTGCGCGAAAAGATGCACGCCGCGCTCTCGGCAGTCGCGTCGAAGGCGAAATCGCGCGACGTGCGCGAGGTGGTCGAAAAGGCACTCGCGGCTTAAGCGCTGGCCGACCTCGGATTTTTGATGTGTGACGGCCGCCGCGCGAGATTCGCGCGGCGGCCGTTCTGACTTATGGCGGACGCTGTCACATCGGGGCGACAGGTCGAGCGGTTAGAATCGTGAATATTCGTCTAACGCTCACGGAGCCCCGCATGTCCTCCATTTCCAGCCGCACCACGCTTTCCAAGTATCTGATCGAGCAGCAACGCGAGCACCAGAACCTGCCGGCCGATCTGCGCCTATTGATCGAGGTCATCGCGCGGGCGTGCAAGCAGATCAGCTACCACGTCAGCAAGGGCGCTCTGGGCGAAGCGCTCGGCTCCGCCGGCAGCGAGAACGTCCAGGGCGAAGTGCAGAAAAAGCTCGATGTGCTCTCGAATGAAATCCTGCTCGAAGCCAACGAATGGGGCGGCAACCTCGCCGCGATGGCATCGGAAGAAATGGAAAAGATCTTCCCGATCCCCAACCGCTACCCGAAGGGCAACTATCTGCTGACGTTCGATCCGCTCGACGGCTCGTCGAACATCGACGTGAACGTGTCGATCGGTACGATCTTTTCGGTGCTGCGTTGCCCGGATGGCGTCGAGCCGAGCGAACAGGCGTTCATGCAGCCGGGCTCGCAGCAGGTCGCAGCGGGCTACGCGGTGTACGGCCCGCAGACCGTGCTCGTGCTGACGACCGGTCACGGCGTGAACTGCTTCACGCTCGATCGCGAGCTCGGCTCGTGGGTGCTCACGCAGCGCGACATGAAGGTTCCCGTCGAAACGCGCGAGTACGCGATCAACGCGTCGAACAAGCGTCACTGGTACGAGCCGGTGCAGCGCTACATCGGCGAACTGAACGACGGCAAGGACGGCGCCCGCAAGGAAGATTTCAACATGCGCTGGATCGCATCGATGGTCGCGGATGTGCACCGCATCCTGAACCGCGGCGGCATCTTCATGTATCCGGCCGACAAGCGTGATCCGTCGAAGCCCGGCAAGCTGCGTCTGATGTACGAGGCGAATCCGATGGCGTTCATCGTCGAACAGGCCGGCGGCGCCGCGACCAATGGCGAGGAGCGCATCCTCGATATCCAGCCGACGAGCCTTCATCAGCGCGTCGCGGTTTTCCTCGGTTCGAAGAGCGAAGTCGACCGCGTGACCGGCTACCATCTCGAAAAGAAAAATTGATCTTAAGTATTGCCAAGACGAGAAAGGCTCTGCATAATCTCACTTCTTCGCTGCTGACGATCAAAACGGACGCAAAAGCGAAGAAAAATTCGGAGCCGGAATAGCTCAGACGGTAGAGCAGCGCATTCGTAATGCGAAGGTCGGGGGTTCGATTCCTCTTTCCGGCACCAACAGGATTCAAGCAGCACAAAAGACCCGCGTACACGGAAGTGACGCGGGTCTTTTGCTTTTGTGCTCCACTGCAAGCAGTTCAGCTTTGCTTTCATCTCCCGCAAAACGCTTTGCGCGTTTTGCAACGATCGGCTCCGCTATACACGCGATTGCGACTTACGACTGAAACCGGCCTCACCGATTTCACGTTCGCGCCCGCCTCCCGCCTGATTCGCCTTATATGTGCGATTACGTACAACAACAAGCCATTTTCCGCCCTGCACCATCATGCGTCAACGCTGGTTTCCCGGTATCGTTATATCCATAGAGGAAAAGCTACAGTTTAAGTACGCGATGGTCGCGTTTCGTGCAGAGCCAGGCTGGGCGCGGCTCGCCGAGGCGGTCATCGGAGACTCCTAAGCAGTACTTTTTGCGGCGATGAATTGAGGGCCGGCAATCAATTACCGACATATTGCCAGTCCGGAGACGAACGATCATGCGTTGATGAATCACACGCGCCGATTTGGCTCAAGCCGAAGCGGTCGCGATCCGATAACGCATAACTAGAGGGAACCGTATTTGGTTTTCGGCCGTATGCGGCGGCGCAAAAGCCGCACTGGCCAGTTGGCGCAATTGCCGTAGTCATCAAGGAGAGAAATCATGGACGCGAAACCGACGAAAATCCCGACGCCCGACAAGGTGTATTGTCCGGATCCGGAACCGGTTGGCGTCGAATTTCTCGCGACCGAACTGCCCGAGCATGTGCGCGCGTTCTTCGACGAACAGCGCAACTCGGCGCAGTCGAAGTAAGGCGGACACGCTGGATCACGCCGTCGTCGTGAGAACGACGCCCGCCGCGCGCGGCGCACACGGACCGAAAGGTCCGCGCATGGCACACGCCAGGACGCGTCGCGCCCGTCGTTCATGACCGCTTGGGCGAGTCGTGCGGTCCGGCTCGCCTCGTCGAGGCTCTTCTCCCGATTGCCGATCACGTTTAGATTCGAGCGGTCGGTGCGCTATTCTGGCGCTTTTGCCCGGACACCGATGCGCCGCCGATCGAACATCTCTCTCCTCGCCTCCGCCGCTCTCGCCTGCGTGCTCGCGTTCGCTGCGCCCGCATCCGTGCACGCCGACGGCGACGACACGCCGTTCACCAATATCATCGCGCTCGTATCGCAACGGCTCGCGCTTGCGGAGCCGGTTGCGCGCTGGAAATGGGCGCATCACGAGCCGATCACCGACGCGCCCCGTGAAGAAGCGTTGCTCAAGCAGGTCGAGGAAAAGGCCAAAGGCGCGCAGGTCGATCCCGAATTCGCGCGGCAGTTCTTTCGCGATCAGATCGATGCGAGCAAGGACGTGCAAAACGTCCTTTTCGCCAACTGGCGCGCGCTGAGAGCGGCGCCGGAAGAATCCCCGCCCGATCTCGCCAAGGACACGCGTCCGAAACTCGATCGCCTGACGCAATCGCTCGTGTCGGCGCTCGCGCACGTCGAGCCCATTCGTCACGCCGACGACTGCCCGATGCGCCTCGCCGAAAGCGTCGCGCGATGGAAGCATCTGACGCGCTACAACTCGTCGATGAACGAGCCGCTCATGCGCGCGCTGTCGCACGTCTGCGCGACGGGCGGCGTGGGTGCAGTGGGTTGATCGCGCTTAGATGGCAGCCGCGGGCGCTGCCGCGATGAGCGGCGTCACGGCCAGCCCGCGCGCGAGGCGCTCGCTCAGAATGCGATAGGTCGTCAGTTCGAACTGCGTCGCGCCGGCGCCTGCATGCAGCGCACCGGCCTGCGCCAGCGTGCTGGCCGAGCCGAGATAGCACCAGTCGTCGATGACGTGCCACGCGCGCTGCCCCGATGCCGCGTCCCGCTCTTCTATCGCGATCGCGCCGCCGTACGGCCACGGCGCACCACGCACTTCACCAGGACGCGACTTCGGCGCGCGATTATGCGCCGGACGCGCGTCGGCAATCCATTGCGCCTCGGCAAGCATCGCACCGATCTCCCCGCCCGTCGCCTTCCATTCGACGCGGCGCACGAGCGCGGCCAGACGCAGATCCTTCGCTGAACGTCGCGGCCCGACGAGATGCGAGCGCACCCGTTGGCGCAACTTCACGCTGCGACCCGCGTAGAGCGGCGCGTCGTCGTCGCCATAAAACATGTAGACGCCGCAGCCTGCGGCAATCTGCTCGATCGTGTCTTCGTCGATATGCGCCGCGAGCTGGAATCGGCGCGTCACGCGTTCCAGATGCGCCTGCACGACGTCCGGCGCGTGCGCGCGATGCAGGTGTTGCCAGAACTGCCAGAGCAGATCCGCGTCGGCGAGCGCCCGGTGCCGCGCGGAAGGTACGAGCGCGTGCCGGTCGACGAGTGCATCGAGACCGTGACGGGTTTCTGTCGGATAGACCGCCCGCGAAAGTTGCACCGTGCAAAGCACGTCGGGCGCGAAGCGAAGCCCGAGGCGCCTGAATTCGCCCTTCAGGAAGCCGTGGTCGAAGTGCGCGTTATGCGCGACGAACAGCCGCCCGTTCATCCGCTCGAGCAAGCCGGCGGCGAGTTGTTCGAAGGTGGGGGCATCGCGCACCATTGCGTCGGTGATGCCGGTCAGTTGTTGGACGAACGCGGGAATAGGTTTTTGCGGATTGACCAGCGACGTCCACTGCGAAACGCCCGACGGCCCGACTTCCACGATGCCGATCTCGGTGATGCGGTCCACGCCGAACGTGCCGCCGGTCGTTTCGAGATCGACGAATGCGATGGGTGCGGATGGAAAGGCAAAGCTTGAAGAGGAGTCGAGATGCATCGTGGACGGCGCGGAAAACGGCGCGAGAAGGCGGGATGGAGCGTGTGTCTTGGATTGCCCATTCTAACGCAGCACGGGGCGCGAGGCTTTCGCCGGTGGTGAGTGAACGCTGTGCCTGGCCGCTTTTATTAATTGCTCAAGCGAGCGCTTAATGCGGTTATCCATTTGGCCTTGGCAAGGCGGTGGTCGAGTCGATCAAAAAGCAATAGCGGGTAACCCGTAATAACTTTCCCCGATTAACAAACAATTTTGTTGGCGCGTTCCAGAAAGCGGACTGCCGACAACCATGAGCGGACGGCGAAGCCTTCGCCGACCATTGTCTGCGCCTCTAGAGGCGGGGAACCGCATCCCAAGCCGCGCGGACGGAGCAGGCGCCCGCGATGTTGGCGACTCTAAGTATCGAGTAAATAACGGTTTGAAATGGAGGTTAATCGCTAATACGAAGAGCGCGGGATTTTAGTTCTGAAATCTACATGTGCATGGCTTCAAAAAATTTTCCGAAGCATTATCCCGATTTCGGCAATTCGCTTACCATTCCTCGAATAATGAAAAATAACCGACAAAGGCGATCCACAATTATTCTTCTCGCGATGCTCATTCGACTTGCCCAATCCTCCGGCACTAAGCAACATCGAAATTAAGTCGCAACTTAAATGTAATCAACATCACCTACTCCGATTCAGCCCGATCGAGTTGCGCAGTGTGGAAATCGCTCTTAGCACGGATCAACGACGCCCGAACCGCAGACCACTTTCGGCACGCTGATAAGCCGGCAAACCCTTGTCGCACGGCCCTCGGACCCCGACTCCGTGCAGACAAAAAAAAGCGCGACTGGGAAGTCGCGCTGACAAAGTTTGGAGATCTTTTTCCGTCAACGAAAAAGTCTGCTTCGGAAAGCAGCCCCGCCAGTATAGCGATCCGGTCCGCATTAATTACCCGCAAAAGCCGCAATCTTCTTTTTCAAATATCTCAACAATGTAATTTCGGACGTTTCGCTGTTTGCGACTGCAAATCGTGTAGCGCATGCGCAACGTCGTTTGGTTGACACTTCCCGCCTTACGACTTTATTCGTCCATAAACCATTGTATATAAACAAAAATATGGGCATCTCCGATCATTGCCGCATCAACAATGGTTTATTGCGGAATTTGGAACGCCTTGTCCTGTAACGCCGTCTTTACACTTCGTTTGGTCCGGAAACAAATGTGTCGCTACGTCGACGCATTGCTCCTCCGCCCCGCGCCTCTCGCAGCGCGCCGGAGCGAGGTTTCCCAAAGCCTGGGTCCTCGGCCCCTATCTGCTCTCGGAGTTACAAAGATGAAAAAGACTCTCATGGTCGCCGCCCTGTCGGGCGTTTTTGCTACCGCCGCCCATGCGCAAAGCAGCGTCACGCTGTACGGCCTGATCGATGCGGGCATCACCTACACGAACAACCAGATCACGACGGTCGGCGGCCCTGGCCACAGCAACTTCAAGGCGACGAGCGGTTCGGTCAACGGCAGCCGTTGGGGCCTGCGCGGTTCTGAAGACCTCGGCGGCGGCCTGAAGGCGATCTTCACGTTGGAGAACGGCTTCAACATCATGAACGGCACGAACGGCCAAGGCGGTCGTGAGTTCGGCCGTCAGGCGTTCGTCGGTCTGTCGAGCAATCAGTTCGGCGCGATCACCCTCGGCCGTCAATATGACTCCGTCGTCGACTTCCTCGGGCCTCTGGCTCTGACGGGCACGCAATACGGCGGCACGCAGTTCGCCCACCCGTTCGACAACGACAACCTCGACAACACGTTCCGCGTGAACAACTCGGTCAAGTACACGAGCGCGAACTACGCCGGCTTCAAGCTGGGCGCGATGTACGGCTTCTCGAACGAAGCAGGCGGCTTCGCGGATAACCGCGCGTACAGCGTCGGCGCATCGTACAACTACGGTCCGTTGAACGTCGCTGCGGCGTACATGCAGCTGAACAACGTTGGCTCGCCGACGAACAACATCAACGGCGCGATCACGACCGACAACACGCCGTTCGTCGCTGGCCGTCAGCGCATCTTCGGCGGTGGTCTGAGCTATGCGTTCGGCCCGGCAACGGTTGGTTTCGTGTTCACGCAGACGATGCTCGACAACGCTTCGTCGATCACCAGCGTCGGCACGCAAGGCGCCGGTTCGATCAACCTGACCGACGGTCACGTCCGCTTCACGAACTACGAAGTGAACGGCCGCTACAACCTGACGCCGGCTCTGTCGCTCGCGGGTGCGTACACGTACACCGACAGCCGCATCGACGGCGAAAAGCCGAAGTTCCATCAGTTCAGCCTGCAAACGGCGTACGCGCTGTCGAAGCGTACCGACGTGTACCTGCAGGGCGAGTACCAGCACATGACCGACAAGGACAACCTGCCCATCGGCGCAGTGATCAATGGCGTCGGTATGTCGTCGAACTCGAACCAGGTTTCGGCAACGGTTGGCATGCGTCACCGCTTCTAAGCTTCACCGGCAGTTCTGTTGTGAAAAAGCCGCTCTCCGGAGCGGCTTTTTTTCGTCTGCGAGTCGTGCTGGAAGCGATTCAGCGCGGATATCGCACATCCACGATATCGATCTGCTGCACGCCCGCGGGCGTGTGCAATGCGACCGTATCGCCGATCTTCGCCTTCAGCAGCGCGCGCGCGACCGGCGAGATCCAGCTCACGTAGCCGCGCTCCAGATCGACCTCGTCCACGCCGACGATCGTGACCGTCTTCACGTCGCCGTCGTCGCCCGCGTAGTCGACCGTTGCGCCGAAGAACACCTGATCGACGTTCTCCTGCTTGCTGCTGTCCACCACTTCCGCGAGATCCAGGCGCTTGCCCAGAAAACGGATGCGCCGGTCGATTTCGCGCAACCGCCGTTTGCCGTAGATATAGTCGCCGTTCTCCGACCGGTCGCCGTTGGACGCGGCCCAGGAGACGAGCCTGACGACCTCGGGCCGCTCGTTGTCGAGAAGCTGCAGGAGCTCGTCACGCAGCCGCTGATGGCCCGCCGGCGTGATGTAGTTCTTCGTGCCCGCCGGAACGTCCGGTTGACCGAGTTCGAGGTCGTCGTCGGCGTCATCCGACTCTTTGACAAATGCCTTGTTCATAATACGAATGGATGATGTTCTCGCTTTGCAAACATCAACTTACCACGTCGCGCGGCGCTTTCGTCGACAGAAAGATCGATAAACCAGCCGAAGCCTCTTCCTTTTTGGAATGGGCTTGGCTATAATTCCGCTTCTGCGTGCGGCTGTAGCTCAGTTGGATAGAGTACTTGGCTACGAACCAAGGGGTCGTGGGTTCGAATCCTGCCAGCCGCGCCACTAATTTGCAGTATCTCCGCGTTTGCGGAAACAGACTTTGCAGTACCGTTTTGCGTGCGGCTGTAGCTCAGTTGGATAGAGTACTTGGCTACGAACCAAGGGGTCGTGGGTTCGAATCCTGCCAGCCGCGCCACTAATTTGCAGTATCTCCGCGTTTGCGGAAACAGACTTTGCAGTACCGTTTTGCGTGCGGCTGTAGCTCAGTTGGATAGAGTACTTGGCTACGAACCAAGGGGTCGTGGGTTCGAATCCTGCCAGCCGCGCCATTTTTGAAGGGCCTTCCACATGGAAGGCCCTTTTTGTTTCTGCGCGTCGAACGTCGTCTAGCCGCGCGGGACCGGGCTGATATCGCCGATATGCCGTCCCGGCGAAGGCACGTCTTCCACCGACGCAATCGCGCTCGATTCCCCGATCGGCTCCGCGCGTGCGCCGAGCAGCGACTGCGGGCGTCGCACATACTCGTCCTCGACCGTATCGCCGAACGCATGCCGCACAAAGGCGCGCAGCAACGCGATACGCAACGAAGGCCCCCGCCCTTCCACCGACTCGCCGTCCTTGCCGAAGGTCACGGAGCAGATCACCTCGCCGCGCCCGTGATCCTGCATCTCGAGCTTGCAGGCGCGCTCCAGCACGACCGATGCGGCCTCCCATGACGTCGACGGTAAAAAGCGCCCGTCCCACGGTTTGCCGCGGTCGTTGCCGCGTATGGAGAGCGTCTCTCCGCTATCGGTGAAGTGAATCTCGCGGATGAATTCGTGCAGCCCGCGCGCCACCCAGTAATCGAGTGCGGGGCCTTCGAGATCGGAAGTGTTCATTGCGGCGCTCTCTCCTGTTCGTCGAAGGACGACAGGCATGCATGCCGCGTACCCGCGCCGGCGCGTCAGTAGTCGGCGCGCTCGCGGTCGATGCGCATGCCGCCGTCCTGATTGCGGTGATGCGGTTCGTCGCTCGGACGCTCGCGCGCGATGCGCATCACGTCCGGATTGGTGCGCACGCGGCGCATGACGTTCGCCAGATGCACGCGATCGCTGACCTGGATCACGAAACGCAGCAGCTTCGCTTCCTGCGACACGTCTTCGTCCATCGCGATATGCACGATGTTCGCATCGGCGGAGGTGATGTCGGCAGCCACGCGTGCGAACACGCCCTTCGTGTTCTTCACGAGCACCTTCACGGCGACATCGAAAAGACGGCCCGGCTGCGGCGCCCATGCGACGTCGATCCAGCGGCCCGGATCGCGCCGGTGGATGCGTTGCGCGACGCGGCATTCGGTCGTGTGGATCGCCATGCCGAGGCCGATGCCGATATAGCCCATGATGTCGTCGCCGGGAATCGGGCGGCAGCACGGCGACAGTTGCACCGACATGCCTTCCGTACCCGTGATGACGACCGGTGGCGCGGTATTGGTGCTGTGATGCTCGCGAGGATGATCTTCGTCGTCGGCGATGCCGTTCATCAACACTTCGATGCGCTTGGCCATCACCGCAGCCACACGCCGGCCGAGACCGATATCCGCGAAAATTTCCTGCCGCGTCTTGTTGCCGGTCCACAGCACGAGTTTTTCCCACACTTCCGGCGTGACGTCCGACAGCGCGAGGCCGTAGCCCTTCAAACTCTGATCGACGAGCCGCTCGCCCAACTGGACGGACTCGTTCAGGCGCATCGTCTTCAGATAGTGACGGATGGCCGAGCGCGCCTTGCCGGTGCGTACGAAGCCGAGCCACGCGGGATTCGGCTTCGAATACGGCGCGGTGATCACTTCGACGATATCGCCGCTCTTCAGCTCCGTGCGCAGCGGCAGAAGCTCGTTGTTGATCTTCACCGCGACGCACTGATTACCGAGATCGCTGTGAATGGAATACGCGAAGTCGAGCGCAGTGGCGCCACGCGGCAGCGGCATGATCTTCGACTTCGGCGTGAACACGTAGACCGCGTCCGGGAACAGGTCGATCTTGACGTGTTCGAGGAATTCGCTGGAATCGCCCGCCTCACTCTGGATATCCAGCAGCGATTTGAGCCATTGATGCGCGCGCTTCTGCACGTCGTTCAGGTCCGCGCCGCCGTTCTTGTAGAGCCAGTGCGCGGCCACGCCGGCCTCGGCGATCTCATGCATCTTGCGCGTGCGGATCTGGAACTCGATCGGCGCACCGAACGGGCCGACGAGCGTGGTATGCAGGGACTGATAGCCGTTCACCTTCGGAATGGCGATGTAATCCTTGAACTTGCCGGGAACGGGCTTGTAGAGCGCATGCAGCGCGCCGATGCACGTATAGCACTCGAGCGCGCTCTCGACGACGACGCGAAAGCCGTACACATCGAGCACTTGCGAAAACGACAACTGCTTGTCGCGCATCTTCTTGTAGATGCTGTAGATCGTCTTTTCGCGGCCGGTGACTTCCGCGTTGATCTTCGCATCCGCGATGGTCCGCTGCACGGCTTCGAGAATCTTGCCGACCACTTCGCGGCGATTGCCGCGCGCCGCCTTCACCGCTTTTTCGAGCGTGGCGTAGCGATTCGGATTGAAGTTCGCGAAGGAAAGGTCCTGCAGCTCGCGATACGTATTGTTCAGACCGAGCCGATGCGCGATCGGCGCGTAAATATCGAGCGTCTCGCGCGCGACGCGACGGCGCTTTTCCGGCGGCACCGCGCCGAGCGTGCGCATGTTGTGCAGCCGGTCGGCGAGCTTGACGAGAATGACGCGCACGTCGCGCGCCATCGCGAGCAGCATCTTGCGGAAATTCTCCGCCTGCGCTTCCTCGCGGTTGCGAAATTCCATCTTGTCCAGCTTGGACAAGCCGTCGACCAGTTCCGCGGCCTTCGCGCCGAAACGCTCTGCGATCTCCGTCTTGGTGACGCCCTGGTCCTCGATCACGTCGTGCAGGAGCGCCGCCATGATCGATTGCGCGTCGAGCTTCCAGCCCGCGCAGATTTCCGCGACCGCGACCGGATGCGTGATATACGGCTCGCCGCTCTGTCGATACTGCCCGAGATGCGCTTCGTCGCTGAAATGGAAAGCCGCCTTGACTTCCTTGATCTCCTCGGCGGAGATGTAGCTCGCGAGCGTGTTCGTCAGTTTCGCGATGGAAACGACGTCGTGCTTGCGCGGCTGCTCGGGCGTCGCGGTCGGGCCGAACAGATGGCGAAACGACTGTTCGAGAACGGCGTCGATGTACTTGCGCGCCGCATGCGGCTTGTCCGCGTCGAGCATCGAATCCTGATCGATTTCGAGGTCGGGATCCACGGCAGCGGAGATGGGCAACGGTGTCTGACTCATCTTCGCCTCCGTGGTGATGTGACGCGTGGTGTCGTCGGTTGCAAAAACTGAAACCGGTGTTGCCGAAGCCCTTAGACGGGCACCTTCTTCAACATTTCGATACCAACCTGGCCCGCCGCGATTTCGCGCAGCGCGACGACGGTCGGCTTGTCGCGGCTCTCGATTTTCGGCGTGTGGCCTTGCGCGAGCTGGCGCGCACGATACGTCGCCGCGAGCGCGAGCTCGAAGCGATTAGGGATTTGTTTCAGGCAATCTTCGACGGTGATGCGGGCCATGTTTAGTTCCTTCTCGATATGGGTTTTATTCTACCTTATGTGACCGAAGCACCCGGCCACGGCAATGTGTCAGGATTGCGGAGTCGAATGAATGCCGAGGTCCACGAAAAGCTGCGTATTGCGGGCGTATTGCGACGTGAAGCGCAGGCGCGTCGCGGCCACGAGGCAACGCAGTTCGTTGAGCGCGCGATCGAAGTTTTCGTTGATCACGACATACTCCGCCTCCGACGCATGCGCCATCTCGCTGCCGGCCGCCAGCAAGCGCCGCACGATCACTTTTTCGGAATCCTGGCCACGTTTCTTGAGGCGGTCTTCGAGCGCATCGAGCGACGGCGGCAGAATGAAAATCTCCACCGCGTTGCGGAACTGCTTCTTGACCTGCTGCGCGCCCTGCCAGTCGATTTCGAGCAGCACGTCGTGGCCCTGCTTCATCTGGTCCGCGATCCAGAGCTTCGACGTGGCGTAGTAGTTGCCGTGCACTTCGGCCGACTCCAGAAACTCGCCCTTCTCGCGCCGCTCCATGAATTCATCGACGGATACGAAGTGATACTGCACGCCGTTGGTTTCCTTCGTCCGCGCTTCACGCGTGGTGTACGAAACCGACAGCAGAATGTCCTTGTCCTCGGCGAGCAGCGCGTTTACGAGCGTGGACTTGCCCGCGCCCGAAGGCGCGACGACCATGAACAGGTTGCCGGGATAGATGCCCGTGTAGTGGCTATGCGAGCGGTGCGTGGTGTTCGGCATGATGTTGCGTTACTCCAGATTCTGTACTTGCTCGCGCATCTGTTCGATGAGCAGCTTGAGCGTCATCGATGCATCGGCGAGTTCCTTGGCGGCCGCCTTCGAGCCGAGCGTGTTCGCTTCGCGATTGAGCTCCTGCATCATGAAGTCGAGACGCTTGCCGACCTTGCCGCCCTTTTGCAGCACGTGGCGCGTTTCGTTCAGATGCGCGGTGAGGCGCTGCAATTCTTCGGCGATGTCGATGCGAATGCCGTACATCGTCACTTCCTGACGGATGCGCTCGGCGATTTCCTCGCGCGGCGCGCTCGTCGGCGTTGCGCCTTCGGACGTCGCGATGCCCAGTGCATCCTGCAAACGCTCGACGATCTTCTGCTGATGCTTCGCGATCAGTTCGGGCACGAGCGGCGTGATGCGCGCGACGATCGCTTCCATCTCCGTCACGTTGTTGATGAGCACGTTGCCGAGCGCCGCGCCTTCGCGCGCGCGCACTTCGATGAGATCCGCGATGGCCTGCTTGCCGCATGCGAGCACCGCTTCGCGCAGCGTTTCCTGCGATACCGCGCTTTCCGCGAGCACGCCGGGCCAGCGCAGGATTTCGCCGGTGCGCATGCGCTCGGCGTCGGGGAAGACGTCGAGCACAGCGCGCTCGAGCGTCGCGAGTTGCGAGAGCGCTTCGCGGTTCAGCGCGCCCGCGTTCGCCGACTGCTCGACGCGATTCAGGTTGATGCGGATATCGACCTTGCCGCGCGAGAGCTTCGTCATCAGCATTTCGCGCAATTGCGGCTCGGTTGCGCGCACGTCTTCGGGCATGCGGAAGTTCAGATCGAGAAAGCGCGAATTCACCGTGCGCAGTTCCACCGATACACCGACGCCCGAACCGCCCGCGCCATTGGGTCCGGCGCCATCCGCGACGACTTCGCGCGTCGCGCTGGCATAGCCTGTCATGCTGTAGATCATGGTACGTCTCGCGATGTGACCTTCCTTGCGAAGGCCGATTCAACGAAACGCCCGGCGCTCTCGAAAGTGCTTTGGGGATGGCACGTGTTTGGCTGCCGGGCGAGGAATCCGCATTATCCCATTTTTGTCACAGAGCCCGCCCGCACGGCATGTGCGCGACCGACGCCTGCCGGTGAATGACGATAAAATCGGCGGGTTCCGCGGGGATTTCCCGTCCAACTCTCTCGAACATCATTTATGACCGACTCCCCCTTGCTCAAGCCTTCTCCTCCGCGCCCGAGCGGCCGCCGCGCGAATCAGTTGCGCGACGTGCGCATCACGCGCAACTACACGAAGCACGCGGAAGGCTCGGTGCTCGTCGAATTCGGCGATACCAAGGTGATCTGCACGGCGAGCATCGCCGAGCGCGTGCCCGAGTTCCTGCGTGGACGCGAGCAAGGCTGGCTCACCGCCGAATACGGCATGCTGCCGCGCGCGACGCATACGCGCAGCGACCGCGAAGCCGCGCGCGGCAAGCAGACGGGGCGCACGCAGGAGATCCAGCGTCTGATCGGGCGCGCGCTGCGCTCGGTGTTCGATCTGAACGCGCTCGGCGCACGCACGCTGCACATCGATTGCGATGTCATTCAGGCCGATGGCGGCACGCGCACGGCGAGCATCACGGGCGCGTTCGTCGCGGCGCACGATGCGGTCGCCAAGCTGCTCGCCGCGGGCAAGATCGCGAAGACGCCGGTGAAGGACTTCGTCGCGGCGATTTCGGTCGGCGTCTTCGAAGGCTCGCCGGTTCTCGATCTCGACTACGACGAAGACTCTCAATGCGACACCGACATGAACGTCGTGATGACGGGCGCGGGCGGCTTCGTCGAGGTGCAGGGCACGGCGGAAGGCGCGCCCTTCACGCGCGACGAGATGAACGAGCTGATCGCGCTGGCGGACAGCGGTATCAAAGCGCTGATCCTGAAACAGAAGGAAGCACTGGGGATTCAAGGTGTCTGATGTCAATGGCCTGGGCCGCGTGGTCCTTGCGTCGAACAATGCGGGCAAGCTGCGCGAGTTCGCATCGCTTCTGGATGCGGCGGGCATCGAACTGATCGCGCAGGGCAAGCTCGGCGTGCCCGAAGCGCCGGAGCCGCACGCGACCTTCGTCGAGAACGCGCTGGCGAAGGCGCGGCACGCGTCGACGCTGACCGGCCTGCCCGCGCTCGCCGACGATTCCGGCCTGTGCGTGCGCGCGTTGAACGGCGCGCCGGGCGTGTATTCGGCGCGCTATGCATCGATGAACGGCGGAGCGAAAAGCGATGCCGCGAACAACGCAAAGCTCGTCGCCGATCTCGCCAATGAAACCGATCGCCGTGCGTACTACTTCTGCGTGCTCGTCCTCGTGCGTCACGCCGACGACCCAGAGCCGCTCATCGCGGAAGGCCGCTGGCACGGCGAAGTGATCGATGCACCGCGCGGCGCGAACGGCTTCGGCTACGACGCGCACTTCTTCCTGCCGGCGCTCGACGCGACCGCCGCGGAACTCGATCCCGCGCGCAAGAACGCGCTGAGTCATCGCGCGCTCGCGCTGCGCGATCTGCTGCAACGACTGAAGGAATTGGCGTGAGCGCCGGGCCGAAGACCATCAACGTCGTGCAGGCGTTCACGTCGCCGGGAAGCATCCGGCTGACATCGCTGCCGCCGCTCTCGCTATACGTGCACTTCCCGTGGTGCGTGCGCAAGTGCCCGTACTGCGACTTCAATTCGCACGAATGGAAGGACGACACGTTCCCCGAGGAACGTTATCTCGACGCGTTGCGTGCAGATCTCGAAAGCGCGCTGCCACTCGTGTGGGGACGGCAGGTGCATACGATTTTCATCGGCGGCGGCACGCCTTCGCTGCTTTCCGCGAAAGGCCTCGATCGCCTGCTTTCGGATGCACGCGCGCTGCTGCCCCTCGACGCCGACGCCGAAATCACGCTCGAAGCCAATCCTGGCACGTTCGAAGCCGCGAAGTTCGCGTCGTTTCGGGCGAGCGGCGTGAACCGTTTGTCGATCGGCATCCAGAGCTTCAACGAAGCGCACCTGAAGGCGCTCGGCCGCATTCACGATGCGGCGCAGGCGCGTCGAGCCGTCGAGATCGCGGCGAAGCACTTCGACAATTTCAATCTCGATCTGATGTTCGCGCTGCCGCAGCAATCGCTGGACGAGTGCCGGCACGATATCGACACCGCCATTTCCTTCGCGCCGCCGCACCTGTCGCTGTATCACCTGACGATGGAGCCGAACACGGTCTTCGCGAAGTATCCGCCCGCCCTGCCCGACGACGATGCTTCCGCCGACATGCAGGACTGGATCCACGAACGCACGCGCGCGGCCGGCTACGAGCGTTATGAGGTGTCGGCGTATGCGAAGCCGCATCGGCAGAGCCGGCACAACCTGAATTACTGGCGTTTTGGCGATTACCTCGGCATTGGCGCGGGCGCGCATACGAAGCTGTCGTTTCCGTCGAAGATTCTGCGCCAAGCGCGCTTCAAGCATCCGGCGAGCTACATGGATCACGCGCTTTCGCCCAATGAAAGCCCGATTCAGGAAGAGCGCGAGGTCGGCCCGCGTGATCTGCCGTTCGAATTCATGCTGAACACGCTGCGTCTCGTCGAAGGCTTTCCGGTGCATTCGTTCGTCGAGCGCACGGGGCTTGCGCTATCGGCGATCGAGCCCGCGCTCGCGCAAGCGGAGAAACGCGGGCTGATTACGCGCACCATCGAGCGCATCGCGCCGACCGAGCTCGGCCAGCGCTTTCTCAACGATCTACAGGAGCTGTTCTTGAAGGACTCGAAGCATTGAGCGCGCCGACGATGACGCCGGGCTCGGTGATGCGGCATCGCCCGTTCGCGCTTTTCTGGACCGCGCGGGTGATGTCGTCGGTGGCGTTTCAGATGATGTCGGTCGCGATCGGATGGCAGGTCTATTCGATCACCCACAGCGCCTATGCGCTCGGCTTCGTCGGGCTCGCGCAGTTTCTGCCGATGTTCGTGCTGACGCTCGTCGTCGGGCACGTCGCGGACCGATACGACAGGCGCACGATCGCGTATGTCTGTCAGGCGATCGAGGGCGTTGGCGCGCTCGCGCTGTGTCTGGGCGCGTGGCATGGCTGGGAAACCGTCGCCCCGATCTACGCGATCGCGATGATCACCGGCGCCGCGCGCGCGTTCGAGTCTCCATCGATGGCGGCCTTGCTGCCGAATCTCGTCACGCGCACTCAATTGCAGCAGGCGACGGCGTGGTCGACTTCTGCCAACCAGACCGCGATGATCCTCGGACCCGCGATGGGCGGCCTGCTGTACGGCCTCGGCGCACTGACCGTGTACGGCGCGGTGACGATTGCGTTTCTGGCCGCGGCGTTCGCGGTGGCCGCCATCAGGATCGACGCAGCCGTGCGCATGCGCGCGCCCTTGTCGTTCGAAGCGCTCTTCTCCGGCATCGGCTTCATCAGGAGCAAGCCGGTGATTCTCGGCGCACTGTCGCTCGATCTGTTCGCCGTGCTGCTCGGCGGCGCGACAGCGCTCTTGCCGGTGTATGCGCGGGACATTCTGCATACCGGTCCGTGGGGCCTCGGCGTGTTGCGCGCAGCGCCGGCAGTGGGCGCACTCGCCGGGTCCATCTGGCTCGCGCATCATCCGCTGCGTCAGCGCGCGGGCACGGCGCTGTTCGGTGGCGTGATCGCGTTCGGCGTCGCGACGATCCTGTTCGGCCTGTCGCGCGATATCGGCTTTTCCTTGCTCGCGCTCGCGGCGCTGGGCGCATCGGATGTGATCAGCGTGGTCGTGCGCTCGTCGCTCGTGCAGTTGCAGACGCCCGATGAAATGCGCGGACGCGTCGGCGCGATCAATTCGCTCTTCATCGGGACATCGAATCAGCTCGGCGAATTCGAATCGGGGATGACGGCGGGATTGTTCGGCGCAGTGCCGGCGGTGTTGATCGGCGGGATCGGCACGATCGCCGTCGCGCTGCTGTGGATGCGGTGGTTTCCCGCGCTGCGGGCGACGAAATCGCTCGAAGGGTGAACGTTCCTCTGCGTCGATGACTTGCGCTACAATACGCGCCTTGCTGGAGGTGTGGCCGAGTGGTTTAAGGCACCGGTCTTGAAAACCGGCGAAGGAGCGATCCTTCCGTGAGTTCGAATCTCACCGCCTCCGCCAGCCGAATTCAAAACGCCTCGCGAGTCTATCGACCCGCGAGGCGTTTTTGCATTCCGCCATCGAGCGCGCACATTAAGACATTACGCATATTCACCGCGCTGCAAGCCACGTATCTTTCCCCTGCCTCCGTCCCGAGTTTCCCCCATTCTCGTGTGACGAAGGCCTTCAATGGGTAAGGTTGGACTTGGGCCTCGCAGTCAGCGAGGCCATTTTTTTGGTCGATCGCATCGCACCGCGCACGCTTCGAAACAATTCGACGTGAACACGACGACCCCAACGCCATCTAACCGCCTCATCCATAACAACGCGGAGAACCGCCCATGAAGCCAGGCCGCATCATGCCCATCCTCTTCGGCTGCATCGCCGCCGTGAGCCTGCCGGCGCATGCCCAGCCTCAGCACGCCGCGCAATGGCGCGCGACCGAAGCCACGTTCTTCGACCTGATTCAGAATGGATATGGCATCGTCGCGGTGACGAGCGTCCCCGCGCGCAGTTCGGGCCTGCCCGAAGACACCTACGTGCTTCAGAAAACCAACAGCGTCTATCGCTGCGTCGAAACACGCGCGGCAGAAACCGGCACGGTCCGATCGACCGCGCCGTTACACTGCGCCGAACTCGTCAAGCCCTACACCGACTGACTGAACTACGCGCCGGCGCGCGCTCAGTTGTCGTCGGATCTGACGGGCGGACGCACATGCGGAACCGGCTCCGCCTTGGCCGCATCCGTCTTTGGCGCGGCACGTTTCGATTCGCTCTTCGAATGCGCCGCCGATGCCGGTTGCTGCTGACGCGCGGGCGCGCCCGATGGCGCAGGATGGTTCTTGCGTGACATGGCCGTCTCCCGAAATGCCGGGGATATCCCCTTCCTACCTTAGCACCGCCGCGCTCATACCGCACACGCGGCGCGCGCTTCAGCCGACGGGCGCTTCGCCCTCGCCCGACTGCTTGCCCGGCCTGTCGTTCGGGGCTTGCTTGCGGTTTTCGTCGTCTCGCTCGGGCAGCTTGCTTTTCTCGTTGTCGCTGTGCTCAACAGGCTTCCCGTCTTCCGGCTGATTCGTCTCGGTGCTCATGGCTTCCTCCTCGAGTGCTTTCGAATGAAAGATGCTCAGCAAAACCCGCGCCCGAACGCGCGTCACCGCACGTTTCGTCTCGCTCTCCGCCTTTGCAGCGACTACCATTGAAGTAACGCGATCTTTTCGATTTCCGGCGATGTCCGCCTCATCTTTCCGCTCTGTCGTCATTGCGCTCGTCGGTGCGCTGGCGATGAGCGCCTGCACGATCACCCCGCCGCCCAGTGTCGTGGCAGCACGCACCGCCGCCGCCGCCGCGCCGCCAGTCCCCGGTCAGACGCTCGACGAGTACAAGGCGCATGTCGCGCAACGTATCTTCGAACGCAATCTGTCGCTCGTGCTGAAGGGCACGCCGCAAGCGATGCTGCGCTCATTCGTGCTCGTGTCCTTCACAGTGGACCGCGGCGGACGCCTCATCACGTCGTCGGTGTATCGCACCAATGGCGACGACGAAGCCGAAGCCACCGCGCTCGCGTCGCTGCGCCGCGCGGCACCGTTGCCCGCGCCGCCCGCGCAACTTCTGAACGGCAATGGTCAACTGGAGCTTTTCGAAGGCTGGATGTTCAACGACAACGGCAAGTTCCAGCTGCAAACGTCGCACTCACCGCAGGCGATGACCCTCGATTGATTGGCGCGCACTGCGCACGCTCGTTATAATTTTTCACCCCTTGCCGGACCCGCTTCCGGCGCGGCCTTCGCCTCGTGCCCATCCCGCGCGTCGGCGAAGCGCCGGGCGCAGTCCGACTGCGCCGTCATCACACGCGCTACTCGCGTCGTTGAGTCTCATCGCATCGCAATCCCTACAAAAAGCTGACGCGCGCCCGGCGACCCAATCGCCCGACATTTCCGTCGCCCTTGCCCGGCGATGCGCGCGACAATGCTTCGCACAAAGGCAACACGACAACGGAGATGGCTATGGCTGCACCCTCGCTTTCCGACGCAAAGCCCGGCGACGGATCTCAAAGCGCGTCGCGCGTGATTTTCGCGAGCTTCATCGGCACCGCGATCGAGTTCTACGATTTCTATGTCTACGCGACCGCCGCCGCGCTCGTCATCGGACCGGTGTTCTTTCCGCACGATTCACCCGCCGCGCAGGCGCTCTCCGCGTTCGTGACGTTCGGCATCGCGTTCTTCGCGCGGCCGATCGGCTCGTTTCTGTTCGGCCATTTCGGCGACCGCATCGGCCGCAAATCGACGCTCGTCGCCTCGCTGCTGGTGATGGGCGTCTCGACGACGCTCATCGGTTTCGTGCCCGGCTACGATTCGATCGGCAGCGCAGCGCCGATCCTGCTGTGCATCCTGCGCTTCGGGCAAGGCATCGGGCTCGGCGGCGAATGGGGCGGCGCCGCGCTGCTCGCCACCGAATACGCGCCGCAAGGCAAGCGCGGGCTCTTCGGCATGTTCCCGCAGCTCGGGCCGTCGATCGGCTTTCTTGCATCGAACGGACTGTTCTTCGGACTCGCGGTCTCGCTCTCCGATGAGCAGTTCCGCAGCTGGGGCTGGCGCGTGCCGTTCATCGTGAGCGCGGTGCTGGTCGCGCTCGGCCTCTACGTGCGTCTGAAGATCGCGGAAACGCCGGCGTTCCGCACGGCCGTCGAGCGTCACGAGCGCGTGAAGGTGCCGGTCGCGACGCTCTTGTCCAGCCATCTCGCGCCGACGCTGCTCGGCGCGTTCGCGATGGTCGTCTGCTACACGCTCTTCTATATCTCGACGGTGTTCTCGCTGTCGTATGGCGTCGCCAAGCTGCATTTCGCGCGCGAGACGTTTCTCGGCCTTCTGTGTTTCGCCGTGCTGTTCATGGCGATCGCGACGCCGATCTCGGCCATCGCGAGCGACCGCTTCGGGCGCAAGCCGGTGCTCGTCGTCGGCTGCGTCGCCGCGATTCTGTCCGGCTTCGCGATGGCTCCGCTGCTCGGCAGCGGCGACACGATCCAGGTGGCGCTCTTTCTGACGATCGAGCTCTTCCTGATGGGCGTCACCTTCGCGCCGATGGGCGCGCTCCTGCCCGAGCTCTTTCCGACCAACGTGCGCTACACGGGCGCGGGCGTCGCGTATAACCTCGGCGGGATTCTGGGCGCATCGGTGGCGCCGTATATCGCGCAACTGCTCGCCAATCGCGGCGGGCTCGCGTGGGTCGGCGGCTATGTATCGGCGGCGGCGGCGGTGAGCCTCATCGCCGTGCTGTGCATGCGCGAGACGCGGCATATCGCGCTGGAGTGAAGCAGGAACGAACCGGCGCGCTCAGCGATCGCGCCGGTTGCTCGCATGAGCGGGCAGCGGTCCCTTCATGACGGGAAGGCGAGGCGTCGGCATCCCGACGCCTTTTGCGCGCGCCGCCTTCGCCGCCTTGCGGTCCGCCCAGAAGCGCGCGAGCGCGAGCAGGCTCACGATCGCGATGCCATCGGCAATGAGCCCGAGAATCCAGTGCGACGGATAGCGCCCGAGTCCGAGCACGCCCATCGCGCGCAACGCCGAATCCAGCACGAGCGATACACACGTGCCCGCGATGAAGCACACGAGCCCTTGCTGCCCGATCGTCACGATGCCCGGCAGCTTGCGCGCGAGCCTCGCGATCCAGCCCGCATAGACCGCACGCGCGACCACCCACGCGATGGCCGCGAAGCTCACGATGCGCAGCGTCGCGAGATTCTGCTTCATGTATCCCGGCGGCGCCTGCGTTTCGAGGAAGAGCTTGGAGAACGCGAACGTCAGCGCGAGCGCGATCGCGCCCGCCGTCAGCCAGCGCGCGACTTTGCCGGCGTGGAAGTCGTCGCTGATCGGTTGCACGCGCGCCAGCACGCCGGTCATGAACATCAACTGCCATGCGAATGGATTGAACGACCACGCTTCGCCGTAGGTGCCGGGGAGGAAACGCAGCAGCGGCATCGCCGCGAGCCACACGAGCAAGCTGCCGAACAGGGCGACGACCGGCCGCTTCTGCGCGAGCGGCACGATCACCGGGACGGCGAGCGCGAACACGGAGTACATCGGCAGCACCGCCGAGAGATACGGCTGCTGGCGTAACAACGCGATATCGGCGACGAGGCCGAACGGACGCGCGAGAAAGTTGGGCCACTCGGTGTACTGGACCATCGGCGTATCGACCTTGAGCGCCATCAGCAGGCCGCCGCCGATCAGCATGAGAAACGCCGTGAACAGGTACGCGCGATAGATTTCCCAGCTGCGTTTGAAAAAGCGTCGGCGGGCGGCTGAAACGTTACGGCGAGTCGCAAGCGCCGTATAAGCCGCCGCCGACGCATAACCTCCGAGAAACACAAATACTTCGGCGGAATCACAAAATGCGTATTGATGCAGCGTAAAGCGCGATAGCACGCTTCCCGTTATATGGTCCACCGCGATAATGAGCAGCACGATTCCACGAAAGAAATCGACTTCGAGAGAACGTGTCGGGGAAGTCATCTGGCGAATGCTCCACGAACCTGCGGTTTCGGCGCGCCTGATCGGCGTGCGCACATGCGGGGTTTGTACCTATGCCGAAAAGAAAATTCCCTGAATCAGCGGCTATTTAAATTAACACTCGATGCCAGTCGACAAGCTGGCGGGAAAATGACTTTTCTGTCCACTTCCATTAGACGAGCTCGAAAGAAGTTCGACAAACGACGCTTGAAACCTGGACCGCGCACGGGAAGCCGTCATGCACATTCACTTGCAGAGTTCTCATCTCGTCGCGATCATCGCGATCGCGCTTTCGACAGCGCTGCTGCTCGCGGTGAAAATCCGTCCGGCGACCTGGCGTGGCGTGCTCTTCGAAGCCATCTTGGCAAACGTCGGCGCGATTCTGGCGGTGCTCGCGTTCGAAGTCCTGACCGCATGACGCCGTCGACGTCGGCTGCGCACGTCGGATCTAAAAAAATTTCGAATCGGTTGAACTTTCCCCGGAGCGCACACTCTGAGCATGTGTTGCGGTTCGTGTGGCTCGTATTTCGGGCCTGACGTACGGCTCACTTCTCCTCTCCGCTCCTGCTCATTGCGGGAGCGTTTCTTGGGCGCCCGGCGAAAGCCTCGCGCCTGTTCTTTTTTTCTGGCCCTGCGTTTGTCTGCACGTTCGTCATCGCCGTTGAGCGACGACGACGAAGCGCAATTACCGCGCGAATCAGATCCAGTGGCCCGGAACGTAGCGATACTGCCCGCGGAACGGCGCCCACACGCCTGGCGCCCAGCGCGCGCCCGCCCGCGCCTCGATCCAGTGGCCCGGTACCCACACATAGCGGCCTTCCCAGTTCCAGTGACCGCCGTCCCAGACGAAGCCGACGCGCGGCGGCGGAACCGGCTCGTAGCGCGGCGCGGGCGGAGCGCTCGGCGCGACGATCACCACGTCGGCGAAAGCGCCGGACATGGTCACGACGCCGGCGACGACCAGCGCGGCCTGAGCGAGCAGATGGCGAATAGACAGTTTCATGATCGACCTCGTATCTCTGAATACATTGAACGCGCGCGTGGCGCGCGGATGAAGGCTTCGCGGACTAAAAAACGCCCGCGTATCTTTCCAATGCGCAGAGGCGTGCGAGCGATGACGCGCACGACCGATCAATGAGGCCGAATCTGGAACGGTTTGTGGATGAACGTCAGACGAGTGTCACAGCGGGTTCGCGGCGACGATTCAAGCGCAAGAAGCGCCGCGCAAACGATAACGCACCAACCAAAAGAGCCGGAATCGCGTGATTCTGGCTCTTTCGAAAAACGCGGCGCGCGTGCCACGCGCCGCTCGACATCAGGCCTGCGGAATCTCGATCTTCACTTCCAGCACTTCGAGGTCGTCCTGACGTTCGAGGCTCACTCGAATATCGTCATCGGAAATCTTCACGTACTTCGAAATCACGGCAACGAGTTCCCGTTGCAACGCCGGCAGATAATCGGCGGCGGCTCTGCCACCCGCGCGCTCGTGCGCAATGATCAACTGCAAGCGTTCCTTCGCGACCGAAGCGGACTTTCTTTTCTCGCCCAGCAAAAACGAAAGAATCGACATTGCGTCCCCTTACTTGGTGCCGAAGATGCGTTGCAACAGACCTGGCTTCTGATAATCGGTGAAGCGCAACGTCTTCTCCTCGCCGAGGAAACGCGACACCACGTCCTTGTACGATTCGGCGACATCCGTGCCGTCCAGATGCACTGCGGGCAAGCCCTGGTTCGATGCATGCAGCACCGCTTCCGATTCCGGAACCACGCCGATCAGATCGATGCGCAGAATCTCCTGGATGTCCGACAGCGACAGCATCTCGCCTTCGGAAACGCGCTTCGGGTTGTAGCGCGTAATCAGCAGATGTTCCTTGACGGGTTCCTTGCCTTCGATCGCGCGCTTCGTCTTCGACGACAGAATGCCGAGAATGCGGTCCGAGTCGCGCACCGACGACACTTCCGGATTGGTCACGATGAGCGCTTCGTCGGCGAAGTGCATCGCCATCAGCGCACCGGATTCGATACCCGCCGGCGAATCGCAGACGATGTACTCGAAGTCCATCTTGACCAGCTCGTTGATGACCTTCTCGACGCCTTCGAGCGTGAGCGCTTCCTTATCGCGCGTCTGCGAGGCCGGCAGGATGTAGAGGTTCTCGCACTTCTTGTCCTTGATGAGTGCCTGATGCAGATTCGCTTCGCCCTGAATGACGTTGATCAGGTCGTACACCACGCGGCGTTCGCAACCCATGATGAGGTCGAGATTGCGCAGACCGACGTCGAAGTCGATCACGGCCGTCTTGTGGCCGCGCAATGCGAGCGCCGATGCGAAGCTCGCGCTGGTGGTCGTCTTGCCGACGCCGCCCTTCCCCGAAGTCACCACAATGATTTTTGCCATACAAGTACCTTGTGTTCGTCAATAGGTCCGCTCGCGTTGCCTTCGAGCGCGCGCCAGGGCATCGGGCGCGCGAGTTGATTCGACTCGTCAGGTCAGACGCAGCGGTTCGATCATGAGTTTTTCGTCGCTCAGCCAGATCTGCACCGCTTTGCTCAGCACGTCGGCCGGCAGCGGGTTCTCGGTCGTCCGATAGATGCCCGCGATGGAGATCAGTTCCGGCTCGAGACAGGTGCAGAAGATGCGCGCGTCGAGATTGCCGTGCACGCCCGCGAGCGCGCGGCCACGCAACGGCGCATAGATATGGATATTGCCTTCCGCGATCACTTCGGCCCCGTACGACACGAGCCCGAGCACGATGAGATCGCCCTTGGCGTAGACCTGCTGGCCCGAACGCAGCGGACGATCGATGATGGTCGCCGGTTGCGGCAGCGTCGCAGGCGGCGGCTCCTTGGCGACCGCGGCCTCGATCACGGCGGCGGCTTCGGTGTTCGGCTTCGCTTCGTCGGCGGAAGGTTTCGGTGCGCCGCGTCTGTCGCGCGCTTCGAGAATCGGCAGGCCGCCTTCGTTCGCCCATTGAATCGCCCACGTCTGCGCCGGCAGCGCGACCACGCCGATCGGACGCATGCGCACGCTCTTCAGCAACGCTTCGAGATCGGCGAGCGAGAGACGGTCCTGTTCGGCGAGACGGCGCACGTCGATGGCGACGACATCGCCTGCGAAGAATTCGGGAGTCGCCTCGAAGCGCCGCGTGAGTTCAGTGCGGAGGGCATCGAGGTCGGGAGTCTTGACGACGAAGAGAAGCGTGTCGACGGAGCCGCTGCGCAGTTCGAAGAAGGGCGTTTTGTTGAGCGACATAAGAACGGCCAAAAATTTTGCGTATTTTACAGGCGTTGTCGCACACGGCCATAATTTTTAGGACCGATTTCAGCTATCGAAAGCGGGAAGTGCGTGCGCGAAGTTCGCACGACGGGCACGCGGGAAGCGAACGTACGGCGTGCACCGATGCGTGTCAGACGCGTATCAGGCGTCGTCCTCGGCATGCATGTGACGCACGAAGAGCGACTCGGCTTCTTCCTCGTGAGACGGCATCGCGCGGCGGTCGCCCGTGGGACCGAAACCGAGGCGTTCGTAGAAGCGCATCGCGGTGCGGTTTTCCTCGGAGATCCACGCATGCACTTCGGCGGCGCCCTGCCCGGCGAGCCATTGCGAAGCGACGTTCACGAGCAGTTCGCCGCCGCGCAGATGCCGCACGGCGGGCGCGACCCACAGCGCGCTCACGAACGCGCGCTCTTCCGGCGTCTCTTCGATGTACGCATGCACGAGGCCGCAGGGATGACCTTCCGTGTAGAGCAGGAACGTCGCGAGCCGCGGCGAGTTCGCGTGCAGCGCGGCGGTCTGGTCGAACGACGACGGGTCGACGAGCAGCGCATCTTCGAGCGTTTCGCCGAAAGCGTAGGGCGCTTCGCGCAGTGACGCGGTGCGAAGCTCGCGCAAAACCGAACCGTGTTGCGCGGCGATGCGGCTGACGGTCAATGAGGGACTCATGCGTGCGCTCATGCAGACTATTTCTCTCTGGCTTTCGGGCTCTCATGCGCGTGCGGCTCTGTCGGCCGGTCCGGCGCGCGGGCCATTGGCATAGCTTCAACCGAACGGGCGAACCCGTCAATTCCTAAATCCCGGAAAGTGCTTTACAACGCACACGGGTCTTGCCTGCAGTGCTAGCGGTGCTTTTTGTGGTGCATCTCATGGTGCTTCATATGCGCCGGTGCCGTCCGGCCACGGCGTGAGCAGCTCGAAACCATCGTCGGTGACGGCGACCATGTGCTCCCATTGCGCCGAAAGCGAGCGGTCCTTGGTCGTCACGGTCCATCCGTCGCGTGATTGCTGCGTGGCCGCGCGGCCAGCGTTGATCATCGGCTCGATGGTGAAGACGAGGCCGGGCTTCAGACGCAGGCCCGCGCCGCGCTGGCCGTAGTGCAGCACTTGCGGATCTTCGTGATAGACGCGGCCGATGCCGTGGCCGCAATACTCGCGCACCACGGAGAAGCCTTCGCGATGCGCGACGCTCTGGATCGCAGCGCCGACGTCGCCGAGCGTCGCGCCGGGGCGCACTTCGCGCATGCCGGCGACCATCGCTTCGTAGGTGGTCTCGGTGAGACGGCGGGCGTCTGCGCCCGGCGTGCCGGCGTAGTACATGCGGCTCGTGTCGCCGTAGTAGCCGTCCTTGATGATCGCGACATCGATGTTGATGATGTCGCCGTCCTTCAATTCTTTCGGTCCGGGAATGCCGTGGCACACGACGTGATTCACCGACGTGCAGATCGTCTTCGGAAAGCCCATGTATCCGACGTTGGCGGGAATCGCCTTTAGTTCGTCGACGATGAAGCGGTTGCAGATGGCGTCGAGTTCATCGGTGGTGACGCCTGGGCGGACGTGTTCGGCGATCATCGCGAGGACTTCGGCGGCCATGCGGCCGGAGATGCGCAACTTTTCGATGTCTGCGGGTGTCTTGAGCGTGATGGCCATTGAGCAGTGCGATGGGTTTGCTGCCTCATGCGCGCGTTTTCGCGGGTGTTTGCGGCAGGCGGCGCGTGAGGACAATGGGGCCGATGATAGCACTCCCGGGAAGCGCCGCCCCCTGAAGAGCCGCTTGGGCGCTGCATTTCGGGGCCTTTCTTGCGTTGCTTGTCGATCGGCGCGCGGGCCGTTCGCCCTTGTGATGTGTTGCTGTTTGTGTTTTAGTGGCGCGAATTCGAATTCGCCGGAACGTTATGACCTTGCATCGATTTGCTCTCCTTTGCGCGATGTCGTCGGGCCTCGCCGCCCTCGCCGCTTGCAGTTCGACGAGCGAGCCGGAACTGCGCGCTTCAAAGCCCGTGATTCATGTGTCGTCGGCGCGGGCGGCGTCGGACATATCGAGTTGTCTGCAGCGGATGATTCCGTCGGCGCAGACAAGACGCGATCAGGGTTCGACGGAGTTGCTGGTCGGATCGAATGCGTGGCTCGTGACGCTGACGCCTTCGGTTTATGGGTCGGTCGTGAAGGTGCAGCAGTCGTCGAGCGATGATGGCGGGGTGCCGGAGCCGGAGCTCAGGTTCGATATTGCAAGGTGTACGACTTGAGGGATGTCGTCGGGGATGGGTTGCAGCACACCGAGCCCGCTGGCGCCGATTCCTCCGCGTGCGCGGAGATAGACCGTATTAGAACGTCAACCTCGACCGGATCGATCACCTTCCTCCGCCCGCCGGAGCCCCAAAAACAAAACCCCGCAAGCCTTAACGACTTGCGGGGTTTTTAGATTTTGGCGGAGAGGGTGGGATTCGAACCCACGGTACGGGAAAACCGTACGCCTGATTTCGAGTCAGGTACATTCGACCACTCTGCCACCTCTCCGGCTACCAGCTAGCTGGTCTTCGTCAAGCCGGTCGTTGCTCAACGAAGAACGAAAGTATATCGAACTCTTCCGACCTTTCCAAGCCCATTTTTGCAAATAGACGTCAAACAGATGTGGGCACTTCGATGCGTTCCGTGCCGCGCATATAAGGCCGCAAAACGGCCGGAATCGTCACCGATCCATCCGCGTTCTGGAAGTTCTCCAGCACCGCGACGAGCGTGCGCCCGACAGCCAGCCCCGAGCCGTTCAGCGTATGCACGAACTCCGGCTTGCCTTGCGCATTGCGAAAGCGCGCCTGCATCCGGCGCGCCTGGAACGCCTCGGTATTCGAGCAGCTCGAAATCTCGCGATACGTGTTCTGCGCCGGCAGCCACACTTCCAGATCGAACGTCTTCGCCGCGGAAAAGCCCATGTCGCCCGTGCACAGCGTAATCACGCGATACGGCAGTTCCAGCTTCTGCAGAATCGTCTCCGCCTGGCCGACCATCTCGTCGAGCGCGGCATAGGAATGTTCCGGCGACGTCACCTGCACCATCTCGACCTTGTCGAACTGATGCTGGCGGATCAGGCCGCGCGTATCGCGCCCGTACGAGCCCGCCTCCGAGCGGAAGCACGGCGAATGCGCGGTCAGCTTCACCGGCAGCGCGTCCGCTTCGAGGATGCTGACGCGCACCGTGTTCGTCAGCGAAATTTCCGACGTCGAAATGAGGTACTGCGTGACCGTATTTTCATCGCCGCCCTTCTCGACGCGGAACATGTCGTCGGCGAATTTGGGCAGCTGGCCCGTGCCGTACAGAATCTCCGGATTCACGATGTACGGCGTGTACGCCTCGGTATAGCCGTGCTGCTCCGTGTGCGTGTCGATCATGAACTGCGCGAGCGCGCGATGCAGCCGCGCGATCTGCCCGCGCAGCAGCGTGAAGCGCGCGCCCGACAGCTTCGCGCCCGTCTCGAAATCGAGTCCGAGCGGCGCGCCGACATCGACGTGATCGCGGACCTCGAAGTCGAACGCGCGCGGCGAGCCCCAGCGCCGCACTTCGACGTTCTGCGTCTCGTCGTTGCCGACCGGCACGCTTTCGTGCGGCAGATTCGGCACGGTCAGCATCAGATCCGACAGACGCGTCTGAACCTCATCCAGCTTCGCGGCCGATTCCTTCATCGTGTCGCCGATGCCGCCCACTTCCGCCATCACCGCCGACGTGTCCTCGCCGCGGCCCTTCATCGCGCCGATCTGCTTGGACAGGCTGTTGCGGCGCGCCTGCAGTTCTTCGGTGCGGGTCTGGATCTCGCGGCGCTCGGCTTCGAGCGCGGCGAACGCGGCGACGTCGAGCGTGTAGCCTCGATCGGCGAGGCGCTTCGCGACGCCGTCCAGGTCTTTGCGGAGGTGTTGGATGTCGAGCATGGCGGGGGATGCTTTGTTAAGTATTCGGAAAGGCCGATTTTAGCGCACGGTCATCGGGCGACGTGCGCAATCGGCGCACCGCTCAGCGAAACGCCGCGTGCGCCCGAGTGAAACGGCCGGCCCGAATCTCACCGCTTCTTGTCGTCGCGATGTTCGCGCCGCCAGGCGTCGTCGAGTTCGGCGAGCCGGCTGAGCTTTTCGCCGATCTTGCCCTCGAGTCCGCGCGGCGTCGGCTGATACCAGTGCGGATCGCGCATGCCGTCGGGAAGATAGGTCTCGCCGGCGGCGTACGCGTCGGGCTCGTCGTGCGCGTAGCGGTATTCGTGGCCGTAGCCGAGCTCCTTCATCAGCTTCGTCGGCGCGTTGCGCAGATGCACCGGCACGCCGCGCGACTGATCCTTGCCGACGAAGCGCCGCGCCTCGTTGTACGCGTTGTATCCGGCGTTCGATTTCGGCGCGACAGCCAGATAAATGATCGCCTGTGCGAGCGCCAGTTCACCTTCCGGCGAGCCGAGCCGCTCGTAGGTTTCGGCGGCATCGAGCGCGATGCGCGCGGCGCGCGGATCGGCGAGCCCGATATCCTCCCACGCCATGCGCACGATGCGCCGCGCCATGTAGCGCGCGTCCGCGCCGCCGTCGAGCATGCGGCAGAACCAGTACAGCGCGGCGTCCGGATTGCTGCCGCGCACCGATTTGTGCAGCGCGCTGATCTGATCGTAGAACGCGTCGCCGCCCTTGTCGAAACGGCGCAGGTTCTCCGCGAGCGCGGTGCCGAGCAGCGCGCCGTCGACGTCCGTCTGCTTTTGCTGCGCCGCCGCGCGCGCGACGATCTCCAGGTTGTTCAGCAGCTTGCGGCCGTCGCCGTCCGCGGAGCCGATGAGCGCGTCGCGCGCTTCATCGGTGAACGTGAGACCGCCGAGCTCCTTCGTCGCCCGTTCGAGCAGTTCCTTCAGTTCGTCGGCATCGAGACTCTTCAGCACGTACACCGCCGCGCGCGACAGCAACGCGCTGTTCACCTCGAACGACGGATTTTCCGTCGTCGCGCCGACGAACACGAAGAGACCCGACTCGACGTGCGGCAAGAACGCATCCTGCTGGCTCTTGTTGAAGCGATGCACCTCATCGACGAACACGAGCGTCTGATGCCCGTTCGCGCGATGAATCTGCGCCGTCTCCACCGCCTCGCGGATGTCCTTCACGCCCGACAGCACCGCCGAGAGCGAGATGAATTGCGCGTGGAACGCATCGGCCATTAAGCGCGCGAGCGTGGTCTTGCCGACGCCGGGCGGGCCCCAGAGAATCATCGAGTGCGCCTCGCCGGATTCGAACGCGACGCGCAGCGGCTTGGCCTGGCCGAGCAGGTGCTTCTGGCCGATCACGTCGTCGATGGTGCGGGGGCGCAGGCGCTCCGCGAGCGGAACAGTGCCACGGTTTTCTTCGAACATGTGCTTGGGTCGGCGCAACGAATGCGCAAAGGTGCGCCATCATTCGATGAACGCAGTTGAGTCGAACGCGGCGATAATCTTGCCCTTTTCCGGCGCGCGTGGGCATCGGCCATTCGGCCAGCTTGTCGCGCAGCGCAGTCAGACTGCAGAATCAGACCGCAGAATCGGACAATTATGACAGCCGGGCGTGCGGACACGTTCAGCCCGGCAAGACAATATAGGGACGCAAACCCATGCAGCAAGAGACTATCGGCCAATCCAACGACGCCGCCACTTACGCGCCGCTCACACCGGTGCCGCCCGAGCGGCGCGCGTTTGGTACGAGCGACGCCTTCGCGCTGTGGTTTTCGCTCGGCATCGGCCTGCTCGTCGCGCAGGCGGGCGCGCTGCTGGTGCCGGGATTGTCGCTGCCGCACGCGCTCGTGGCGATCGTCATCGGCACGGTGCTCGGCGTCGTGTTGCTCGCGCTCGCGGGCGTCATCGGCACGGATACGGGACTCGCGGCGATGTCGTCGCTGCGGCCGACGCTCGGCGTGCGCGGCGCATCGGTGCCGGCCGTGCTCAACGCGATTCAGCTCGTCGGCTGGGGCTCGTTCGAAATCATCGTGATGCGCGATTCCGCCGATGCGCTCGCGAAACAGTCCTTCAATTTTTCGATGCCGCTCGTCTGGACGCTCATCTTCGGCGCGCTCGCGACGCTGCTCGCGGTGAGCGGCCCCCTCTCCTTCGTGCGGCGCTTTCTGCGGACCTGGGGCATCTGGCTGCTGCTCGGCGGCGCGGGCTGGCTGACGTGGAATCTGCTCGCGAAGCACGATATCGCCGCGCTCATGTCGCGCCCCGGCACGGGCGAAATGGCGTTCGGCGCGGGCATCGATCTCGTCGTCGCAATGCCGCTTTCGTGGCTGCCGCTGATCGCCGATTACACGCGCTTCGGCAAGAGCGCGGGCGGCGCGTTTCGCGGCACGCTGCTCGGCTACGGCATCGCGAACCTGTGGTTCTATGCGCTCGGCGCGATCTACGGACTCGCGGCCGGTGGCGGCGATGCGCTTCTGACGACCGCGCTCGCCCAGGCGGGCGGCGGCCTCGCGCTGTTCCTCATCCTGATCGATGAAATCGACAACGCCTTCGCCGATATCCACTCCGCTGCCGTATCGACGGGCACATTCTGGGCGCGCGCGAGCGTGCCGATGTTGTCGTGCGCGTTCGGCGCGCTGTGCACGCTGGTCGCGCTCGTCGTCGCGATGGGCAAGTATCAGAACTTCCTGCTGCTGATCGGCTCGGTGTTTGCGCCGCTCTTCGGCGTCGTGCTGGCGGATCACTTCATCGTGCGCAAGCGGCGCATCGACGCCGCCGTGCTCGCCGATGTCAGCGGCCGATACGGCTATTCAGGCGGCTGGCACGTGAGCGCGTTCATCGCGTGGGGCATCGGCATTGCCGCGTATCACGCGATCAACCAATGGTTGCCGAATCTGGGCGCGACGCTGCCCGCACTCGCGCTCGGCGCGGTGTGCTATCTGCTGCTCGTGTCGGGCAGGCGTCGCGCGTACGCGTAAGCGCTACTTCGCCGCCCGATACTCCACGCCCGGCAGCACGCACAGCAGTTCGAACGCGAGGTTCGCACCGAGCAGCGCGGTCGTGCCGAACGGGTCGTACGGCGGCGCGACCTCCACCAGATCCGCGCCGACGACATTCAGCCCGCGCGCGCCGCGCACGATCTCCAGCGCCTGCGGCACGGTCAGGCCGGCGATCTCCGGCGTGCCCGTGCCCGGCGCGAACGCGGGATCGATACCGTCGATATCGAACGTGATGTAGACCGGGCCGTCGCCCATCTGCGCGCGCACTTCTTCCATCAGCGGCGCGAGCGACTTGTTCCAGCACTCTTCCGTCTGCACGACGCGAAAGCCCTGATCCCGGCACCAGTCGAAATCGCCGGCTTCGTAGCCCGTGCCGCGCAGCCCGATCTGCACGACGCGCGAGCAATCGAGCAGGCCCTCTTCCACCGCGCGGCGAAACGGCGTGCCGTGCGCGATCTTCTCGCCGAACATCGTGTCGTTGACGTCCGCGTGTGCGTCGATATGAATCAGCCCGACCTTGCCGTGCTTCGCGTGAATCGCGCGCAGGATCGGTAGCGCGATGGTGTGATCGCCGCCGAGCGTGAGCGGCTTGCAACCGTGCTTCAGGATTTCGTGATACGCGCGCTCGATGCGGTCGATCGAATCGAGCAGGTTGTACGGATTGATCGCCACATCGCCGATATCCGCCACGCGCAGCGAGTCGAACGGCGCGGCGCGCGTCGCCATGTTGTACGGGCGCAGCAGCACGGATTCGCCGCGCACCTGACGCGGCCCGAAGCGCGCACCCGTGCGGTTGGACGTACCGAGATCGAACGGTACGCCGACGAAGCATGCATCGAGCCCTTCGGTCGACTGGACATGCGGCAGGCGCATCATCGTCGTGATGCCACCGCAGCGCGGCATCTGATTGCCCGAGAGCGGCTGCGGGCGCTCGGCGCGCTGTTCCAGAAAGTGCGAATCAAAGTGCTCTGAAGGCGCAAAAAGCGAAGTTGTATTCATGGCGTCGAATGAATGTTTGTTGCGACGTGATCATTAATAGCCGCCCCGCGACGAAGATGAAATGGCGAAGAAAATAACTTAACATCGATATTTATCGATGTATCGCCGTCACCCATGTTCACTCACCTTTCCGATCTCGACCTGCGCCTGATCCGCGTGTTTCTCGCCATCGTCGATGCGGGCGGCGTCTCGTCGGCGCAGGCGACGCTCAACGTCGGGCAATCGACCATCAGCACGCAGCTCGCGACGCTCGAAACGCGGCTCGGCTACCGGCTCTGCGAGCGCGGGCGCGGCGGCTTCGCGCTGACTTCGCGCGGCGAACAGTTCGTCGATGCGTGCAGGACGCTGCTCGCGGCCATCGACACCTTCGATTCGACTGCGCGCAATGTCGGCAAGAAGCTCGTCGGCACGCTCACGCTCGGGATGATCGGCAACACGCCTGTCAGCGCGAACGCGCGCGTGAGTCAGGCGATCGCGCGTTTCCGGCAGCGCGACGAATCGGTGCGCATCGCCGTGCTGGTGCGCTCGCCGGGCGAACTCGAAGAAATGCTGCTATCGGAGCGCATTCAGATGGCGATCGGCTATTTCTGGCATCGCGTGCCGTCGCTCGATTACACGGAGATTTTCGCGGAGGACCAACTCGCGTACTGCGCGCGCGAGCATTCGCTCTTCGCGCGCGCCGGGCGTGTGAGCGTCGCGCAGGCGTTCGAGCACGACTGGGCCTGGCGCAGCTATCCGCTGCCGGAAGCCGGTGAACTCACGCCGCGCCATATCGGCGCGGTGGCGGACAACATGGAGGCCGTCGCGATGCTCGTGCTATCGGGCCGGCATCTCGGCTATCTGCCCGAGCATTTCGCCGCGCCGTATGTGAAGGAAGGACTGCTCGCGCCGCTAAACCGGCAAGCGATGCGTTATCGCGTCGCGTTTCAGATGGTCACGCGCGGCGCACGCAGCACGAAACGGGAAATCGTCGATGCATTTCTGGAAGACATGGCCGCGGCGCACGCGGCCATCGATTGAAACGGGGCGCTGTTTTGCATCAGCGCCCCGCGAAGATCAACCGCTGATCACGTCCGCACCCTTCGGCACGGTGAATTTGAAGGTATCGCTCTTGATCGGCGGGTTCTTCTGGATATTCGAAAACGTCAGCAGCGTGACGTTGCCGAAGACATCGTGCAGTTCCATCGCCTGCAGATTGCCGTCCTTGAAGCCGATGCCGACCGTCTCGAACTGCGTGTCCTTCGACTTCGGCGTGAGCTCCAGCCAGTCGATGCCACCCTTCTCGCCCGCGTCGCGCAGCGTGAAGTTCTTGTCGAGATCGTTGCTGCCGAAGAGAATCGCCGCCGGACTCGCGCCGAGCACGCCGCCGAGCGTACGCACGGTGACCTGGTTCAGATCCTTGTCGTAGACGTAGAGCTTGTCGCCATCGGCCTGAAGGACTTGCGAATACGGCTTCTGATACGACCAGATGAACTTGCCCGGCCGCGCGAACAGGAAGGTGCCGCTGGACGTCGCGCCCTTGGTCGGCACCGCGTTCGACGTCGCGCCGTTGTTCGTCTTGCCCGGCGCCTTGATTTCCTGCTGCGTGAAGTCGCCGCGCGCCGCGCGAACCTGCGACACGAACGCCTTCAACTGCTCCGTGCCGCTCGCGAATGCGTGCGACGCGAAGAGCATCGACGCCGAGAGGATCGCTGCACCGAGCGCCTTCGCAAAGGGATTCCCCGTAAATTGCTTCATCGTTATGTTCTCCGTTTGGACCCGCGTCATTCCGCGTCGCGCGCCGGCGCGAGGATTTCGCGATTGCCGTTCGACGACATCGCCGACACCAGTCCCGAGTTTTCCATCTGTTCGAGCAGACGCGCTGCGCGGTTGTAGCCGATGCGCAAATGCCGCTGCACCAGCGAAATCGACGCGCGCTTGTTCTTGATGACGACCTCGACCGCCTGGTCGTACAAGGGATCGGACTCGCCGTCAGCGCCGCCGGTTCCACCCGCGCCCGCCGAGCCTTCGTCGCCATCGCCTGCGAGACCCCCTTCGAGAATGCCTTCGATATAGTTCGGCTCGCCGTGCTCCTTCAGCTTGTCGACGACGCGATGCACTTCCTCGTCCGACACGAACGCACCGTGCACGCGCACCGGCAAGCCCGAGCCCGGCGGCAGATAGAGCATGTCGCCCATGCCGAGCAGCGATTCGGCGCCCTGCTGATCGAGAATCGTGCGCGAATCGATCTTCGACGACACCTGGAACGCCATGCGCGTCGGCACGTTCGCCTTGATGAGGCCGGTGATCACGTCGACCGAAGGACGCTGCGTCGCGAGAATCAGGTGAATGCCCGCCGCGCGCGCCTTCTGCGCGATCCGCGCGATCAGCTCTTCGACCTTCTTGCCGACGACCATCATCAGGTCGGCGAGCTCGTCGATGACGACGACGATGTTCGGCAGGCGCGTGAGCGGCTCGGGATCATCCGGCGTGAGGCTGAACGGGTTCGGAATCTTTTCGTCGCGCTTCTTCGCTTCGTCGATCTTCGTGTTGAAGCTCGCGAGATTGCGCACGCCCATCTTGCTCATCAGCTTGTAGCGGCGTTCCATCTCCGCGACCGCCCAGTTGAGCGCGTGGCCGGCCTGCCGCATGTCGGTGACGACCGGACACAGCAGATGCGGAATGCCCTCGTAGACGCTCATTTCGAGCATCTTCGGATCGATGAGGATGAGGCGCACCTGATCCGCGCTCGCCTTGTAGAGCAGCGAGAGAATCATTGCGTTGATGCCGACCGACTTGCCCGAGCCCGTCGTGCCGGCCACCAGCAAGTGCGGCATCTTCGCGAGATCGGCGCAGACCGGATTGCCGCCGATGTCCTTGCCGAGGCCCATCGTCAGTGGCGACGCGCCGTTCGCGTAGACCTCGGAGCCGAGAATCTCGGAGAGCTTGACCGTCTGACGCCGCTGGTTCGGCAATTCGAGCGCCATGAAATTCTTGCCCGGAATCGTCTCGACGACACGAATCGACACGAGCGACAGCGAGCGCGCCAGATCTTTCGCGAGACCGACGATCTGGCTGCCCTTCACGCCCGTCGCCGGCTCGATTTCATAGCGCGTGACGACCGGCCCCGGATACGCGGCCACGACGCTCACATCGACGCCGAAGTCCTTCAGCTTCTTTTCGATGAGACGCGACGTGTATTCGAGCGTATCGGCGGCGATGGTTTCCTGCGTCTTCGGCGGCGCATCGAGCAACGCGAGCGGCGGCAACGTGGAATCGCCCGGCAGATCCTTGAAGAGCGGCACCTGCTTTTCCTTCTCGGCGCGCTCGGAGCGCGCGGGCGCGGGCGCCGCGGGCACGATCATCACCGGCTCGTGCTCTTCGCTCTTTTCACGCGAGCGCACCACTTTGACTTCGCGCGTCGAAGCGGCCGCTTCGCCGAGCTTGCGGTCGCGTCCGGCTTCGCGGCGCAGTTGCGCGCCGGTGATGGCATTGAGGATGCCGTCGCCGATTTTTTCGCAGACGGACAGCCACGAGAAGCGGAAATAGAGCGAGAGGCCGATCGCGAGCGCGATCAAAAGAAAGAGCGTCGCGCCGGTGAAGCCGAGCGCATGCGAGACGTGACGCGCGACGACGTCGCCGACCACGCCGCCCGGTGCGCGCGGCAACTGGACCTTGAGCGACCACATGCGCAGCGCCTCGATGCCGTCGCTCGCGAGCAGCACGAGCACGAACGCGAAGGCTTCGGCGAGCCAGGTGCGATCTTTGGGCGCGTCGTCATCCACGACGGGCGGCTGCGTGATTCTTCGATAATTCGCGACGATGCGCCGCGCGAGCAGCACGATCAGCCAGTACGAAGACAGCCCGAAGACGAGCAGCAGAATATCCGACGTGTACGCGCCGACGCGCCCTGCCCAGTTCGAGAAGTGATCGACGCTCACGGCGTGCGTCCAGCTCGGGTCCTTGCGGCTGTACGAGAGGAGCGCCATCACGAGGAACAGTCCGAGGGCGACCTGGAGAATCCATCGAATCTCGGTGAAGAGCCGCGACATGCGGTGCGGCAATGCCTGCGGGCTCGCGGAATAAGTAGCTTTGGCCATTGATTCGGTGTCGCTTTCTTACGGCCACGCGCGTCTCGCGCAGGGCCGCATGGAACGGTGGCCTATTGTAAACGCTGCATTGCAGTGAAAGGCGCAAAAACGGGCGGCTTCTTGCAACCTGTAACACTCGTCACGGGTGCGTCATCTGCGCCGATCCGCGCGCTTCGCCTATCAATGCGATTGAAAGGTTCATTCGGAAGGCTTTTCCAGCGGCCTTTATAATCCCCCTTTTGCACCTAGATACGGTTCAGCGGAAGCCTCGACGCGCTTTTGCCGTCACCGTTGACGTCGATATTGCTGCATCGCAGACGCCACGCGTGCTTCCGAGCTGACCATCAATAACGGACCATCATCATGTCTTCGCCCAAACACGCCAAAGTGCTGATTCTCGGTTCCGGCCCCGCCGGCTACTCCGCCGCCGTCTACGCCGCGCGCGCGAACCTGTCTCCGCTGCTCATCACCGGCCTCGCGCAGGGCGGCCAGCTGATGACCACCACGGACGTCGAGAACTGGCCGGGCGATCCCTCGGGCGTCCAGGGCCCCGAACTGATGCAGCGTCTCGAAGAACACGCGCGTGCGTTCAACACCGACATCGTCTTCGATCACATCCACACGGCGAAGCTCAACGAGCGTCCGATGCGCCTCATCGGCGATTCGGGCGAGTACACGTGCGATTCGCTCATCATCGCGACGGGCGCATCGGCGCAATATCTCGGCGTGCCGTCGGAAGAAGCGTTCATGGGCAAGGGCGTGTCCGCCTGCGCGACCTGCGACGGCTTCTTCTATCGCAACGGCGAAGTCGCGGTGATCGGCGGCGGCAACACGGCTGTCGAGGAAGCGATCTATCTCGCGGGCATCGCGAAGAAAGTCACGGTCGTGCATCGCCGCGACAAGTTCCGCGCCGAGCCGATCCTCATCGACCGCCTGCTCGCGAAGGAAAAGGAAGGCGTCGTCGAGATCAAGTGGAACCATGTGCTCGACGAAGTCCTCGGTGACAACTCGGGCGTCACCGGCCTGCGCGTCAAGGACACGCAATCCGGCACGACCACGGACATCGCGCTTCAGGGCGTGTTCGTCGCGATCGGCCACAAGCCGAACACCGACCTTTTCGCGGGCCAGCTCGAAATGAAGGGCGGCTACATCATCACGAAGGGCGGCACGAGCGGCGACGCCACCGCAACCAGCATCGCCGGCGTGTTCGCGGCGGGCGACGTGCAGGATCACGTCTATCGCCAGGCGATCACGAGCGCGGGCACCGGCTGCATGGCCGCGCTCGATGCGCAGCGCTATCTCGAGACCATCAACGAGACGCCGACACCGCACTCGATGAGTCACGAAGCGGATCGCTGATCGACGTTTTGAGGCCGGCAAAGCGCGACGAGCCGGTAAAATGAACGCCGGCCGTCTCGCGTAAGGCATGCGTTCGACAACGGGCCACGGTTCGCGCCGCCGGCCCGTTTCTTTTTCGGCGTGCAGAGCCGCGTTGCGCCCGCTTTGAGTCCGCTTTAAGTCCGATTCCCGACGATTTCCGCTGGCCGAACGATGCCGAAGAATCTTCCCCATCCCAACGAACCGAAAGCCCGGCAAAAACCTGCGCCGCGCCCGACCGCCCCCGCCGCAGGCAAACCGGCCGACGCGCGCGAGCTCGCCGCGGCCGTGAAGCGCGATGGTCTTTCGGGGCTGTCGTCGCTGAAAACCGCGCTGAAAGCCGATGCGGAGAAACGCGAAGTGCAGCGCGTCGCGGCGGTGCGCGCGGAACGCGAAGCCGTCGCGGATGCCGACGAGTTCCGCCGGGCCATCGGCACAGTCGAGCCGCTCAGGACGCCGCCGCGCACGACCATCACGCGCGTGCCGCCGTCGCCCGAGCCGCTGCAAAGCCGCCGCGACGAGGAAGCCGTGTTGCAGGAAGCGCTGTCCGACGAATACGACCCGGAAAGCCTGCTCGATATCGATGAAACGCTGTCCTACTGCCGGCCCGGCATCAGTCAGGAAGTCGTGAGGAAGCTGCGGCGCGGCGCGTGGATCGTGCAGGCGCAACTCGATCTGCACGGCATGCGCCGCGAGGAAGCGCGCGAGGCGCTCGCGGAGTTCATCCGCGAAGCCGTGAAGCGCGGCCTGCGATGTCTGCGCGTGATCCACGGCAAGGGGCTCGGGTCCATCGGCAAGGCGCCGGTGCTGAAGGGCAAGGTGCGCGCCTGGCTCGTGCAGAAGCAGGAAGTGATCGCGTTCTGCCAGGCGCGTCCAAACGACGGCGGCGCGGGCGCGGTGCTCGTGCTGCTGCAGCCGGGCGGCGCGCCGCGGCATCACAATCATCCGCAGGACAAAGCGCCGCACAAAGCCCCCGCGACGAACCAGAATCCGGGGCCGGACAGTGCATCCTAGACTCAGCCTCGCCATCGCCATCATGGAGGCGCTCGCGATTTTCGCGTACGCCTTCTCCGGGCTCATCGAAGCGCGCAAGCGCCGGCTCGACGCGGTCGGCGCGTTTCTCGTCGCGCTCGTCACCGCGTTCGGCGGCGGCACGGTGCGCGACGTGCTGCTCTCGCGCCGCCCGTTCTACTGGGTCGAGCATCAGGATTACGTGCTCTTCATCTTCGCGATGGCGATCTTCGCGCCGCTCTTCCTGCGCGTGACCTCGCGCCTCTTCGATCAGCGCGCGCTCCTCGTCACCGATGCGATCGGGCTCGGTCTCTTCAGCGTCTCGGGCACGTCGATCGCGCTCGACGCGCAGATGCCCGCCTTCACCGCGACGATGATGGGCGTCGTGACCGGTGTGTTCGGCGGCGTCCTGCGCGACGTGCTCTGCAACGAAATCCCGCTGATCCTGCGCGACTCGCGCCCTTACGCGGTCTGCGCGTTCGCCGGCTGCTGGATCTATCTCGGGCTCGACCGGCTCGACGTCGACACGATCTACAACGTGCTCGCATCGACGGCGTTCATCCTGCTCGCGCGCCTCGTCACCTACAAGTTCGATATCCGGCTGCCGCACTAGGCGCATCGGCCACGAACGGGCGCGGCGCGAAACGGGCGGCAAAACCCGTCCTTTTGCTACAATCGCGGAGTTTTCTAGCCCCGCATCCGGCCGCGATGCCGTCCGCTCCGGTCGTCCTCCGGCCGTCATTACGCACACAGAACATGAACATCGAGCAAGCGCGTTTCAACATGATCGAGCAACAGATTCGTCCGTGGGAAGTGCTGGACCAGGACGTGCTGAACCTGCTCGCGATCGTCAAGCGCGAGAACTTCGTTCCCGCCGCGTACCGCAACATCGCTTTCGCAGACCTCGAAATTCCGCTGCCGGGCGGCGAGCGCATGCTCGCGCCCAAAGTCGAAGCGCGCGTCCTGCAAGAGCTTGCTGTGCACAAGGGCGAAACCGTGCTGGAAATCGGCACGGGTTCCGGCTACATGGCGGCGCTGCTCGCGCATCGCGGCCGCAGCGTGACGACGGTCGAAATCGCACCCGAACTCGCCGACTTCGCGAAGAAGAATCTGGCAGCGAACGGCGTGACGAATGTGGACGTGATCACCGGCGACGGCGCGCTCGGCTGGAATCAGGGCGCGCCCTACGACGTGATCTGCGTGTCGGGCGGGCTGCCGGTCATTCCGCAGGAATTTCTGGAGCAACTGAAGATCGGCGGGCGCATCGCGGCGTTCGTCGGCGCGGCGCCGGTCATGAAGGCGCAGATCATCACGCGCGTGGACGAAAAGCAGTTCCGCGTGTCCGATGTGTTCGAAACGCTCGTCGCGCCGCTGAAGAACGCGGTGCATCCTTCGCTGTTCAAGTTCTAAGCCGAAAGCGCGATACCGGTTGGCCGGTCATGGCGCGTCTTGCCGGAATCCCCATGCAAAATCTCACCGCACCCGAACTCGCCGCGTGGCTCGCGGATGCTTCGCGCCCCGCTCCCGTTCTGCTCGACGTGCGCGAACCCTGGGAAATCCAGACGGCGCAGATGGCGAACATCGTGTCGATTCCGATGCGCGATATCCCCGCGCGCAGCGAGGAGCTCGACGACGAAGCGCAGATCGTCTGCATCTGCCATCACGGCGCGCGCAGCGCCCAGGTCGCGATGTTCCTGGAATCGCGCGGCTTCACGAAGATGTTCAACCTGTACGGCGGTATCGATGCATGGTCGCGTCAGGTCGATCCCGCGGTTCCCACGTACTGATCCGCATCGGGTCGTCCCACCGCCCGCACCGCGTTCAACCCGCGCTCGACCACAGCGCCGTGCCCTGCGGCGAATAGATGACGAGATGCCCGTCCTTCTGGATCAACGCATACGAGCCGGGAACGTTGGTGCGCGTCTGCCAGACCACCGCACCACTGCTGTCGTACATAACCAGATTGCCGTCCTCCTGCATGCGCAACTGGACGCCCGGCGTGCCGCTCACTTTCGATGACCAGATCGTCGCGCCGTTCAGCACGGCGACGAGATAGCCGTCTCCCTGCACGCTCAACTGCACGTTGCCGCTGCACGCCGGAAGCGATCCGCCCATCGCGATGCCCTCTCCCATCGAGAGGCGGCCGCACGCGCTTGCCGAACTGGTGCGCGGCAGCGCGGAGAACCACGACAGATCGGCCGCATTGGCGATCGCCTGCATGCCCGCGTCGTTCGGATGCAGGTTGTCGCCGCTGTTGTAGAGCCGCACGAACGCGGTCGAACTGTCGCTGCCGGGCGGATCGCCCAGCGCCGCGGCCTGATCGAGCACGGCGTCGCAACCGCTGCTTTTCTGATCGCGCAGGAACGCGTTCACCGTCTGGCGTATGTTCTCGATGTCCGGCGTCCACGTGTCCAGACCTTCGATGGGCGTGAGCGTCGAGCAGACCGCCATCACGTGCGCCTGATTCGCCTGCCACACGAGTTGCTGATAGGCGTCCATGATCTGTTGCGCGGTCGGCGGATCGCCGCTGATGAGATTGTTCACCGCGTCGTCGGAAATGATCACCCATTTCACGTTGGTCTGTCCGAGCACGTCGCGGGCAAAGCGCGTCATGCCGGCCTGGCCGTTGCCGTCCGTGAAGAGGTTGTTCCCGCTGATGCCCTGATTCAGCACACCGACCGTCATGCCCGCGCGGTTCAGCCGTTCCGCGAGCCGGTTCGGCCAGCGGCGGTTCGTGTTGGGCGTGGACGCGAAACCATCCGTGAGCGATGCGCCGAACGTCACGATCGCGCCCGTCGCGGCAGCGTTCATCACGTCGACGCCAGTCAGAAAGTAGTACGACTGCTCGCCCGCCGCGTTCACGACGCCGGCCTTGAACTCCGTGTCGGCGCTGATGTCGCCGGGCGCGATGTAATTGTCCTGCAGGCCCTGCATGTGGCCCGTCGAGCGCGGCGGCGTCTTCGACGGAACATGGAAGCTGATGGCGAGGTCCGCGAGCGCCGGCACCTCGAACGCGACGGCATCGCTTTGCACCGTGCCGCCCGCGGGGATCGTCACATACGGCTGCCCATTGAAGGTGACCGGCTTATCGGTGCCGGCGACCGTGCGCGCGCCGCTCGAACGGCGTGCGATATGCACGTCGCCCAGCGTGACCGGCTGCGCGCCGAAAAGGTTGGAAAACGTCAGCCGCGCCGCCGTGCCGCCGATGCTCGTATGCACGATGTGGCGGATCGTCTGGTTGTTGAAGCCGGGATCGCCCGTGACGTCGGGCGAAGCCGCCCAAGTCCCGGTCCACGGTGCGTTGGTGATGACGCCCTGCGCGAAATAGTGCGATGTGTCGGGCCACGACAGAAAGACAGCGAGCGCGAGTCCGATGAACGTATGAAGCCGTCGTTTCACTGCGCCTCCGTGTGCGATGGCAGCGACCGTGAACGCGCGCGCCATCATTCAAATTATTAGAGACAAACTAGACCATGTACTCCGATCAATAGCCGTGCGTTGCCGTACAGACAGCGCAAAACCCGCATCGAAAAAGAAAGAGCCGCATGAACGTTCGTCATGCGGCTCTTTGTTCGAAACGCCCGAGGCGCTGCGTGTCAGACGATGTTCATCGCCAGCGCGCTCGCGCGGTAATGCTCGGCCGCCTTCTCCGCATCGCCCAACTGCTCGTGCAGACGGGCGAGCGCGCGATGCGTGCGGATCTTGAGCGGCTCGTTGTTTTCGGTGTCGGCGAGCTTGAGCGCCGATTCGAGGAACGCCTGTGCCTTGCCCCACAACTGCTGATGCAGACAGAGCCGCCCGAGCGTGAAGAGCAGATCGGCGTCTTCGGTGCGCTCCTTCTGCCACGCTTCGGCGCGCTGGATCAGCGGGAAGGCATCGCCGCCGACGACGCAATCCGGATAGCGCCGCAAGAGGCGCGCGTCCCAGTTGTGCGCGAGCGCATCCTCGACGATCTTCCTGGCCTCAGCGCGGCGATCGAGCGCGATCAGCAATTCGGCGGCGAGATCGGCGAGACGCGGCGACTGACGCTCCGCCACGGAGAGCGACTGCCACAGTTCGAGCAGCGCATCCGGATTGTGGCGCCGGTCGCGCAGCAGGTTTTCCGCCGCCACCTGACGCAGCCGCACCGCGACCGCCGGATGCAGCGCCTCGCGCTTTTCCAGCATGCGCACGAGCTTCAGCACCTCGCCCCAGTTCTTCAACTGCTGCTGCGCGCGCAGCGCGATCTGCTGCGCGTGGATGCGCCGGCCGCCCTGCGCCTGCATCTCGGTGAGCGCGACGAGCGCACCGTCGGCGTCGCGGCCATCGGCGCGCATGTCGGCGGTAGCCATCAGGCGCGCGTCCTGCCAGTCCGTGCCGGCAACCTGCCCGAGCCATTCGTCGCGCCGCGCGTATTCGTGCAGACGATGCGCCGCGTTCGCGCCGATGAGACCGGCCGCGCCCTTGTTGGCGTCGACGGAAAGCGCATCGCGCGCTGCTTTCTCGGCCTTCGAGAAGCGCCCGGCGTACAGATGCCCGATCGCATCGCGCAACGACGCATTCGCCTTCGCGAGCTTGCTGCGCGCGCGGTATGCGGCGACGCGCGACGGCATCTTCCACACGCCGCGCACCGCGCGAATGATGCCGTAGAGCACGATGAACAGCACGACGAGCGCCACCACGAACAGGTTGAGCGACACGTCCACGCGATACGGCGGCATCACGAGCAGAATCTGTCCGCCGTTGAAACCGCCGACGGTCGCGACGATCACCGCGACGGCGAACAGCAGCGCGAGCCAGATGAGTCCACGAATCGTCATCATCCGCCTCGCTTGAACTGATGGACGGCGGCGAGGCTCGCGTTCAGATTCGGCACGGCGACGGCGAGCGACGCGGAATCGACCTGCTTCACGAGATCGCGCACGGCCTGCACTTTTTTGGACGATGCGTCGAAGTAGCGTGCGAGCGCGGCGTCGGCGGCGTGCAGGTCCGACTTGAGCGTCGGCTCGCTGCGCGAGAGCAGCGACAGGCGCGCGGACAAAAGACGCAGCTTCACGTTCTCGCGCACGAAGTAACCCTGATCGGGCGATGTGAGCATGGCGTCCGCGCTGTCGATGCGCCGCACCGATACGAGGCTCGACAACTGCTGGCCGATGCCGCTCGTGATCTGACGCCACAGCACCTTCCAGCGCGGCTCGCCGGTCGCCGCCGCAATCGATGCGCTATTGGCCGGCTCGGCCGCCTGCGCGCGGGCGGGCGCGATCGGTGCTTCGCCCGAGAGCGGCAACTGCCCGATCTGGTCGATGGCCGTGTCGAGCTTGATCGCGAGGCCGGTGAGATCGGTGGTGGGCGCGGACTTGAGCTTGTCGATGTCCGCCGCGATCGCCTTGCGGATCGCCACCACTTGCGGGCCGGTGGTCGAAGCGAGGCGCTCGTCGGCGCTTTGCAGCGCGAAGAGTGCGAGCTGCACGTTGCCGGTCAGTTGCAACTGCTGGCTCGCGCTCGACAGAATCTGCTCGACTTCAGCGACGGTCCAGTCGTCGCGATTGCTCGCGAGATCCTGATACTGCTGTTGCAACGCCTGGCTGTGCGCTTCGGCGTCGGCGAGCTTGCCTTGCAACTGGATGATCTGCGTGTTGAGCGCGGTGGTCGCGCTCGCGGCCTGATCGGCTTTCGCGCGCAGATCGGCGTTCTGCTCGTCGGCCTGAGCGACACGTTGCGACAGTTCTGCGCCGGCGCGGTCGAACTTGCGGTTCAGCACGAACGCGCCCGCGCCCGCGGCCACCGCCAGAATGACGACGACGAGCCACAACAACACGATGCCCGCGCCGCCGCGACGCTTCTGCTGCTCGAAAGGCGTGAACGGCGTGTTCGGCGGCAAGGGCGGTGTCACGTTCGGCTGAGGTGAAGCTTTCTTGGAATCGTTCGAATCAGTCATGCGTGATTGAGCCGTTTCATAGGCCGTTTGGTGAGCCGGCGCGGTGGCCGGATTGGCGTCCGTCGGCGCGGATGTCGAATGGATCGAGCTCGATGCGCTCGCTCGTGCGTGAGCCTCCGAATCGCGTTGCGTTTCTACGGCCGGGAACAGCGCTTCCAGCGAGTGTGCGATGCGTTCGTCGCCCGCGCCGGACACCGTAATCCTATCAAAACCCGCTCCCCGCGCGGCTTCAGCGATACGCGGATGCGGACACACGAGCGGCGCACGCTTCAGGCGCGCGATTTCGTCGGCGGTGAGATGTTCGTGCGCGAGCTCGGCGAGATTGCGCACGCCTTCGGAACTCGTCAGCAGCCATGCGTGACGGATGTCCGGTCCGCCCGCGAGCAGCGCGTGAACGCGCTCCCACTTTTGCATCGACGGTTCCGGCAGCACGCGGCGATATGCCGTCGCCTTTTCGACCTTCGCGCCCGCTTCGACGAGCCGCTCGGCAAGCCATTCGCGGCCGCCGTCGCCACGCACGATCAGCACACGCTTACCTTCCAGACCGTTCGTGCCGAAATGCGCTTCGATGGCCGCATAGAGCGCTTCGGAATCGAAGCGCGGATCGGCGTCTTCCGTCGACGGGCTGATCACGCGATGCGAAGGCCCGTGCACGCCCTGCCGCACGAGCGCCGCGACCGACCCGGGACCGACGACCGCGACGGGCAGATCCGCGGGCCACGGCGCACCGAGCCGGCTGAACGCATGATCGATCGCATTCGGCGACACGAACACGACGAGCGCATAACGCCCGGGCGCGTCCGGCGGCAGATAAAGCTCGTCGAGCGCGGCGCGCAGCGGCGCGTCGTCGTCGACGGGCGCGATGTCGATGAGCGGAAATTCCAGCGTCCCGAATCCGGCGTTCGCCAGCAGCGCGAGCAACGCGGACGACTGTCCGCCCGGACGCGTGACGACGACGGTGGCGCGGCGCTCGCCCGCCATCAGGACTTGGGCCCCGAGGGCGCGGTGTTCGGGCCGTCCGTGCGGCTCATCGTCGTGAGCGCATTGACGATGTCGATCGCGCCCTGCGCTTCGAGATCCGCCGATACGCGCTTGCCGAGCGCAAGCGCGCCGGCGAGGTCGGGCGAACGGACGGTCTCTTCGGCACGCAGCACGCGACGGCCATCGGGCATCGACACCGCGCCGCGCAGATGCAGCGCGCCGTCGCGCCATACCGCGTGCGCGGCGAGCGGCACTTCGCAACTGCCGCCGAGCGCCCGCGACACCGCGCGTTCCGCTTCGACCGCGAGCGCGGTGGCTTCGTCGTGCAAAGGCGCGAGCCACGCGGCCATATCCGCGCGATCGGCGCGAATCTCGATGCCGAGCGCGCCCTGCCCCGCTGCGGGCAGACTGTCCGCCGGATCGAGCAGCGCCCGGATGCGCGCTTCGAGACCAAGGCGCTTCAAACCCGCTGCCGCGAGAATGATCGCCGCGTACTCGCCGCGATCGAGCTTGCCGAGCCGCGTGTCGAGATTGCCGCGCAGCGGACGGACATCGAGATGAGGAAAGCGCGCGCGGATCATCGCCTCGCGGCGCAAGCTCGACGTGCCGACGATGCTTCCAGCCGGCAACGCTTCCAGCGATTCGTAGTGCGGCGACACGAACGCATCGCGCGGATCTTCACGCTCGAGAATGGCGCCGAGCGCGAAGCCTTCGGGCAGCTCCATCGGCACGTCTTTCAGCGAATGCACGGCGAGATCGGCGCGGCCATCGGCAAGCGCGGCTTCGAGCTCTTTCACGAAGAGACCCTTGCCGCCGACCTTCGACAACGTGCGATCGAGAATCTGATCGCCGCGCGTCGTCATTCCGAGGATTTTCACGTCGCAAGATGGATATAATTTGTGCAGCGCACACCGCACATGCTCGGCCTGCCACATCGCAAGCCGGCTTTCCCGCGAAGCGATCGTGATGCTTGCGGGCGGTGTCGTGGAATGCGTCTCGGAATTCATTGATGCTCGATCGAATGACGGGATGGATGAATACACATTAGCGAACAATGGTAGCACGCACGCCAAGCTCCACCGACACACGGGCAGCGCGCGAGAGCCTTGTCCGGTGCGCCTTTCAGGGCGTCCGCGGTGCGTTTCGACCGGCGTGAACGGCAGCGGTTGCCGGCTCGCGCACGATGAACGCTTCGTGGCGCCCGGAACACCGCGGCATGCTGTCGCCGGTTTGACGCACGGCCGTTCGCGCGGCCTGCGGTTTCCTGTCCGATGCGGCGCCTCCCGAAGGTTGCGGCATCCCGTCGATGTGCCTGGCTTCGCAGCTTCTGAGAGGAACCCAACGTGACGTCTTCTGGATCGGCTCGCCCGACGCGCCGCAACGCCGCATCGCCCCAGTCTTCCTCCTCCGACGCGCCCCGCGCGGCGTCGTCGCCCATCGTCACGAAGGCCGCGACGGCCACGAAAGGATCGAAAGCGGTGAAAGCGGCGATTCCGCTGAAGGTCGCGAAGAAAGCCGTCGCCGCCAAGACGAGAGCGCCGCGTGCGAACGGCGCACCCGTGCCGAAGTCCACGAGCCGCACGCGCGACGACAAGGACCGCCCGCTCTTCGAAGACATCCGCTTCCTCGGCCGGCTGCTCGGCGAAGTGCTGCGCGAACAGGAAGGCGACGCCGTGTTCGATGTCGTCGAGGCCATCCGTCAGACGGCCGTGAAATTCCGCCGCGAGGACGACAGCGAAGCCGCGCAGACGCTGGAGAAGAAACTGCGCGCGCTGTCGCCGGAGCAGACGGTGTCGGTCGTGCGCGCATTCAGCTACTTCTCGCATCTCGCGAACATCGCGGAAGACCGTCATCACAACCGCCGCCGCCGCATTCACGCGCTCGCCGGTTCGGTCTCGCAGCCCGGCACGATCGCCTATGCGATCGAGCGCATGCGCGAGCACAAGAAGGCCAGCGAGACGCGCAAGATGCTGGAGAAGTTTTTCGGCGATGCGCTGATCGTCCCCGTCCTCACAGCGCATCCGACTGAAGTGTCGCGCAAGAGCATTCTCGATGGACAGCACGACATCGCGCGTCTGCTCGCCGAGCGCGACCAGGAACTGACCGCACGCGAGCGCGCCCGCAACGAAGCCGTGCTGCGCGCGCGCGTGACGTCGCTGTGGCAGACGCGCATGCTGCGCGACACGCGCCTGAGCGTCACCGATGAAATCGACAACGCGCTGTCCTACTATCGCGCGACGTTTCTCGCGGAGATTCCCGGGCTCTACGCCGATATCGAAGCCGCGCTGGCCGAGCACGGCCTGCCCGTGCGCCTGCCGCCGTTCTTCCAGATGGGTAGCTGGATCGGCGGCGACCGCGACGGCAATCCGTTCGTCACCGGCGAAACGCTCGAAACCGCGATCACGCGTCAGGCGATCGTGATCTTCGAGCACTATCTCGAAGAGGTGCACAAGCTCGGCGCGGAACTGTCCGTGTCGAACCTGCTCGCCGGTTCGAGCGATGCATTGAAAGCGCTCGCCGATGCCTCGCCCGACCAGTCGCCGCATCGCACGGACGAGCCGTATCGGCGCGCGCTCATCGGCATTTACACGCGGCTCGCGGCGAGTGCGCGCGTGCGGCTCGGCGAAGGCGTCGTTTCGGTGCGCAGCGCCGGACCGGGCACGCCGCAGATCCGCGCGACGCCCTATGCCGATTCCTCCGAGTTCGTGCGCGATCTGCACGTGCTGGTCGATTCGCTCGCCGAGCATCACGGCGAGTCGATGTCGATCCTGCGTCTGTCGCCGCTCGTGCGCGCGGCCGAAGTGTTTGGCTTCCATCTCGCGAGCATCGACTTGCGGCAGAGTTCGGATATCCACGAAGCCGTAATCGCGGAACTGCTTGCGCGCGCGGGCGTCGTGGCGGATTACGCGTCGCTGTCCGAAGAACAAAAGCGCGACGTACTGCAGAAGGAACTCGCGCAGCCGCGTCCGCTGCGTCTTCCCTACGCGCAATATTCCGATCTCGCGAAGAGCGAGCTCGGCGTGCTCGAAGCGGCCCGCGAGACGCGCGAGAAGTTCGGCGCGCGCGCGGTGCGCAACTACATCATTTCCCATACGGAAACCGTCAGCGATCTGCTGGAAGTGATGCTGTTGCAGAAGGAAACCGGCGTGCTGCAAGGTTGCCTCGACGCGAAGGACGACTCCCCGCGCGACGGCCTCATGGTCATTCCGCTCTTCGAGACCATCGCCGACTTGCGCAACGCACCCGTCATCATGGGCGAATTCTTCGCGCTGCCGGGCATCGGCAAGCTGATCGAGAATCAGGGCAACGAGCAGGAAGTGATGCTCGGCTATTCGGACAGCAACAAGGACGGCGGCTTTCTGACGTCGAACTGGGAGCTGTATCGCGCGGAGCTGGCGCTCGTCACGCTCTTCAACGAACGCGGCACGACGCTGCGCCTGTTCCACGGCCGCGGCGGCACGGTCGGACGCGGCGGCGGCCCGACCTATCAGGCGATTCTGTCGCAGCCGCCCGGCACCGTCGACGGACAAATCCGCCTCACCGAGCAGGGCGAAGTGATCGCGAGCAAATTCGCGAACGCGGAAATCGGGCGGCGCAATCTGGAGACGGTGGTCGCGGCGACGCTCGAAGCATCCGTGCTGCCGCATGAAAACGCGCCCGCGCAACTGCCGCAATTCGAAGCGGCGATGCAGACGCTCTCCGATTCCGCGATGGCCGCGTACCGCGCGCTCGTCTACGAGACGCCCGGCTTCACCGACTACTTCTTCCTGTCGACGCCAATTTCGGAGATCGCGGAACTGAACATCGGCAGCCGGCCGGCGTCGCGCAAGCTGCAGGACCCGAAGCAACGCAAGATCGAGGATCTGCGCGCGATTCCGTGGGGCTTCTCGTGGGGACAATGCCGTTTGCTGCTCACGGGCTGGTACGGCTTCGGCAGCGCGGTGACCGCGTATCTCGACAAGACGGATTCGGACGACGAGCGCGCGAAGCGCCTCGCGATGCTGCGCAAGATGCACAAGACGTGGCCGTTCTTCAAGAACCTGCTGTCGAACATGGACATGGTGCTCGCGAAGACCGATCTCGCGGTTGCGTCGCGCTATGCGCAGCTCGTCAGCGACAAGAAGCTGCGCAAGCTCGTCTTCGACAAGATCGTCGCGGAACATCAGCGCACATGCGATGTGCTCGGCGAGATCACCGGCAAGATCGATCGTCTCGCGGACAATCCCTTGCTCGCGCGCTCGATCAAGAACCGCTTCCCGTATCTCGATCCGCTCAATCACTTGCAAGTGGAACTGCTCAAGCGCCATCGCGCGGGTGATCAGAACGTGCGGCTGCGGCGCGGGATTCACCTCACGATCAACGGCATTGCGGCGGGCTTGCGCAATACCGGTTGATTCCTCGGCCGGCCGAAGCGGCGTCTAATCCCGCCGCTTCGCCTCGATCATCATCGCGTCGAGTTCGAACGAGCCGTCTTCCTTCACGCCGAAATACTGGCGCACTTCATCGGGCGCGCTCGTCCACATCGATCTGATCGCCGTGACACGCTCGGGCGGCGTGCGCATGCGCGCGACCCACGTGTCGAATTCGAGCGGAATGCGCCAGCGTTCGGTCACGTGTGCGTCGAAGCCGGCGGCGTCGAGCATCGCGATCCATTCGTCGGCGCGATAGTCGCGGATATGCGACGCATCGCGCAGAAGTTCGATGGCCTGGATATGCGTGTCGTAAAGCGGATCGTCGATGCCCGCGATATCGATGAACTTCAGCCGTCCGCCCGCCTTCAGCACGCGATGCGCTTCCTTCAACGCTGCCGAAACGTCGCGCCAATGGTGCGCGCTCATGCGGCTGATCGCCCAGTCGAACGACGCGTCGGCGAATGGCAGCGTTTCGGCCGCGCCCTGCTGCGTGCGGATCGTCGTGAGGCCGCGCTCTTTCGCGGCGGCATCGACGGTCGCGAGCATTGGCGGCGCGATGTCGTAGGCGACGACTTCGCGCACGTGCGGCGCGACCGCGAAGCTCGCGTGTCCCGCGCCGCAGCCCATGTCCAGCACGCTCGCGTTGCCGCACGTGGCCGCGAAGGTCGCGGCGAGATTCTGCAAATCCGCGCCGCTCGCGTGGACCTGGCTCGTGAGGTAGGCGGCGGCGGTCGAGCCGAAGGCGTCGGCGACCTGGTCGTGATGTTTCATCGTGGGCTCCGGTTTCGTATGGGCTTGTGCCGCTACAATAGAGCGCGCTTTGTACCAGTACAAGTTGAGCAGATATCCTGGTATCAGAAACACCAGCCGACGCAGTCCCAATGAACCACCCCGACAACCAAGAACCCCATATCGAAACGGCCGCGCACGCGCTCGGCGAGTTCATCCGCGCACATCGCGAACGGCTTTCGCCGCAGGCGGTCGGACTCGCGCCCGGCCCGCGCCGCCGCACGCCGGGATTGCGCCGCGAGGAAGTCGCGCAACTGTGCGGCGTGAGCCCGACCTGGTACACGTGGATCGAGCAAGGGCGCCCGGTGTCGGCGTCCGCCGATGCGCTGGCGCGCATCGCGGTCGCGTTGCAGCTTTCGCGTGCCGAACGCGCATATCTGTTCGAGCTCGCCGCCCAGCGCGATCCCGCCGAGCCCGATCCCGCGGCGCAGGACGCACCCGCCGCGCTGTTGCAGACGGTCGGTCTGATCGGCGCGCCCGCCTACGTGCTCGATCGTCAATGGAACGCGCTGCGCTGGAACGAGCACGCGGCCGATCTCTTCGTCGGCTGGCTCGACGGCGCGAACGACCGCAATCTCCTCACCTACACGTTCACGTCGCCGGCGGCGCGCGCGCTGATCGTCGACTGGGACACGCGCGCGCGGCGGCTCGCGGCCGAGTTCCGCGCCGATTCGATCCGCCATCTGAACGACGCCCCGACGCGCGCGCTCATCGATTCGCTGTCCGCCGCAAGCGATGCGTTCGCGCGCTACTGGGCGTCGCAGGACGTGTTCGAGCGCGAAGGCGGCGAACGCGCGTTCAGCCATCCGTCGCGCGGGCGTGTCGTGTTCAATCAGATCACTTTCAGGCCGGCGCATCGCGAGGATTTGAAACTCGTGATTCTCGTCGGGTCCGAATCCGAATAGCGTCGAATGTTAAAATTTTGGCCTTCCCGAAGCTCAATCCGCTGAGAAAATCACCATGACGTCCCAACTTCACAAAAAAGGCGAAGCCTGGTCGGCTCGCTTCTCCGAACCGATGTCGGAGCTCGTCAAGCGCTATACGTCGTCGGTGTTCTTCGATAACCGTCTTGCGCTCGTCGATATTCAAGGCTCGCTCGCGCATGCATCGATGCTCGCGGCGCAGAAGATCATCAGCGCCGACGACCTTGCCGCCATCGAGCGCGGCATGGCGCAGATCAAGGGCGAAATCGAGCGCGGCGAGTTCGAGTGGAAGCTGGATCTGGAAGACGTGCATCTGAATATCGAGGCGCGTTTGACGGCTTTGATCGGCGATGCGGGCAAGCGCCTGCACACCGGCCGCTCGCGCAACGATCAGGTCGCAACCGATATCCGTTTGTGGCTGCGCGGCGAGATCGATCGCATCGGCGGGTTGCTGAAGGACTTGCGTCTCGCTCTGATTGATATCGCCGAGAAAAACGCCGACACGATCATGCCGGGCTTCACGCATCTGCAAGTCGCGCAGCCGGTGACGTTCGGGCATCACCTTCTAGCGTACGTCGAAATGTTTTCGCGCGACGCCGAGCGCATGCAGGACGCGCGCAAGCGCGTGAACCGCCTGCCGCTGGGCGCCGCGGCGCTCGCGGGCACGAGCTATCCGATCGATCGTCACGCGGTCGCGAAGACGCTCGGCTTCGACGGCATCTGCGCGAATTCGCTCGATGCGGTGTCCGACCGCGATTTCGCGATCGAATTCACGGCGGCGGCCGCGCTCGTCATGACGCACGTTTCGCGCTTCTCGGAAGAACTCGTTTTGTGGATGAGCCCGCGCGTGGGCTTCATCGATCTGGCGGACCGTTTCTGCACGGGTTCGTCGATCATGCCGCAGAAGAAGAACCCCGACGTGCCCGAGCTCGCGCGCGGCAAGACGGGCCGCGTGAACGGTCATCTGATGGCGCTGCTCACGCTGATGAAAGGTCAGCCGCTCGCGTACAACAAGGACAATCAGGAAGACAAGGAACCGCTGTTCGATACCGTCGATACGGTCGCGGACACGCTGCGCATCTTCGCTGAAATGGCGGCGGGCATCACCGTCAAGCCGCAGGCCATGCGCGCGGCGGCGTTACAGGGATTTTCGACCGCGACCGATCTCGCGGACTATCTCGTGAAGCGCGGCCTGCCTTTCCGCGATGCGCACGAAGCGGTCGCGCACGCGGTGCGTATCTGTGACGATCGCGGCTGCGATCTCGCGGATTTGTCGCTGGACGCGATGCGCATCGAACTGCCGAACGTCGCGCATCTCATCGGCGAGGACGTGTTCGAGTATCTGACGCTCGAAGGTTCGGTCGCGAGCCGCAATCATCCGGGCGGCACCGCGCCGGATCAGGTGCGCGCGGCGGCGCAGGCGGCGCGCGCGGCATTGAACTGAAGCGCTGCGCTTTTGCTGAAAACGGACTCTTTCGGGAGTCCGTTTTTTTATTCGACGACAGTAAATAGCCCGAATAGATAATCCGTCAACGAAGCGACGATTATTCCGCGAATCGATTTCCGCGTGCGTCGCAGGACGGGATTTATCGATAAGTCATTTCAGCCTCCGCAATATTTCTGAATGCGCCATAAATGGCCCATCGGAATACCACTTGGGTTTCGGCGATCGAAATTCAATAAATCGATCCTGTAGGAAACCTAATATTGAATATGCCTTGCCTAGCAGCATAGGTTGGATTATCAATATATCCCACACCCATCTATAAGCCGCCCGTTAAAAATAGCATCCGGCGCGGAAAAAATGCCAAGAACTGAAATCAATCAGAAAACCACACCAGTGAGGCCGCGACCATGAAGCGTCTTGGCAAGCAGTCCAAAGCAACCGCACTCGTGCTCACCGCACTGGTCGCATATTCGGTCACCGCATGGAGCGCCGAATGGGCGGAAGGCACGACCTACCCGGCTGGCGCGACGGTCACCTATAACGGCCATTCGTACCAGGCACTTCAGGCGCACACGGCGTATCCCGGCGCCGGCTGGACCCCTGCCACGACACCGACGCTGTGGAAGGATCTTGGCGCTTCGGGCGGAACGCCGTCGCCGACGCCGACGCCCACACCTGCACCTCCGCCGACACCGACACCGACACCGACGCCCACACCCACACCAACGCCGGCTCCCTCGCCTACTGCATGCTTTGCGGCGTGGTCGGCTTCGCAGGTCTATGCTCAGGCCGGGTCGAAGGTCACGTACAACGGACGCAACTATCAAAACAAGTGGTGGACGCAAGGAGAGAATCCCGCGCAATCCGGAGCGTACGGCGTGTGGCAGGACATCGGCGCATGCTCCGGTTCGCCGACGCCCGCTCCTACGCCGACTCCGACTCCGACTCCGACTCCGACGCCAACGCCAACGCCAACGCCGACACCCACGCCAACGCCGACTCCAACGCCCACGCCGACTCCAACGCCCACGCCGACACCAACGCCAACGCCAACGCCAACGCCGACACCAACGCCGACGCCCACGCCCACGCCGACTCCCACGCCAGCCCCGACGCCGACGCCAGCCCCGACGCCCAGCCCCGCGGGCGCGCGCGAGATCGGCGGTTACTTCGCGCAATGGGGCATCTACGATCGCAATTACAAGCTCAAGGATGTCGACACGACGGGATCGGCCAAGCTGCTCACGTTCATCAACTACGCGTTCGGCAACCTCTATCAGAAGAACGGCGGCTACGAGTGCGGCATCGTCAACAAGGCCGAACCCGGCGCGACCAATCCGAACGCGCCAGATGCCGGCACCGGCGGCGATCAGTGGGCCGACTACGGAAAGAACTTCGGTGCGAACGAGTCCGTCAACGGCAAGGCCGATGCCTGGGACGCGCCTCTCAAGGGCAACTTCAACCAGCTCAAGTTGCTCAAGGCCAAGTATCCGAATCTGAAGATCATCATTTCGCTCGGCGGATGGACCTGGTCCAGATGGTTCGGCAAAGCGGCGACAACTGATGCGTTGCGCAAGCAGCTCGTGTCGTCGTGCATCGATCTCTATCTCAAAGGCAATCTGCCAGTCGATACGGGTTCCAACACCGGAGGCAACGGCGTGGCGGCCGGCATCTTCGACGGCATCGACATCGACTGGGAGTTCCCCGGCGGCGCGGGTCAGCCGTACAACGTCGTCGATCCGAACGACAAGCAGAATTACACCCTGCTTCTCGCCGAGTTCCGCAAGCAGCTCGACGCGTACGGATCGCAATCGGGCAAGCGCTATCTGCTGACCGTCGCGATCGGCTCGGGCACCGACAAGATCGAGCACACGGCGCCGGGCGAATACAGCAAGTCGCTCGACTGGATCAACATCATGTCGTACGACTTTCACGGCGGCTGGGAATCGACCGGGCCGACGGACTTCCAGGCGCCGCTCTATGCCGACCCCGAGAGCCCGAACTACAAGGCGGGAGGCTATGCCCCGAGCTACAACGTCGACAGCTCGGTGAAGGCGCTGCTCAACGCGGGCGTGCCGCCGTCCAAGCTCGTCGTCGGCATTCCGTTCTACGGGCGCGGATGGACGGGCGTCGCGGCGGGCGCGAAAGGCGACGGCCTCTATCAGAAAGCCACCAAGCCCGCGCCCGGCAAGTACGAGGAAGGCATCCAGGACTATCGCATCCTGAAGGGCGCGGCCGGCACCCTGCGCGAGCACCCGGTGACGAAGCAGTCGTACAAGTACGACGGCTCGACGTGGTGGTCCTACGACTCGCCCACCGCCGTGCAGATCAAGATGGACTACGTGAAGGCCAACAACCTGCGCGGCGCGTTCAGCTGGGAACTCGACGGCGACGGCCCCAACGCGGAACTGCTGAAAATCATGGGCGACGGACTCAAGTGAAATCCGGGGCAAGCGCGCGATCGCCCGCGCAATGAGGCGATCGCGCGCGTGGCGAAGTACTCGAACCGACGGGGGCAGCCATGCACGAACGATTGTCCGTATCGAAGGCAAAGCTCGGTCGGCGCGGCATCGGGCTGCGCCGGCGTGCTTTCACCTTGCTCGAATTGCTGGTCGTTCTGCTCATCATCGCGCTGCTGGCGGGCTACGTCGGGCCGAAGCTCTTCGGCGAAGTGGGCAAGGCGCGCAGCAAGACGGCGGCCTCGCAGATGAAGGGCATCGAAAGCGCGCTCGATCGATACCGGCTCGACACGGGCCGCTATCCCGGCACCGACGCCGGACTCGCCGCACTGATGTCCAACGTCGGCAACACGACCGGCTGGGACGGCCCCTACATGAGCAGCCAGATTCCGAACGATCCGTGGGGCAAGCCCTATATCTATCGCTCGCCTGGCGAAGGCGGCAAAGACTATGACCTGATGACCTACGGCGCCGACGGCAAACCGGGCGGAAGCGGCGAGGACGCGGACATCGTCGCCAAATGACATGCGCGGCGGCCGTCATGCGATATCGCGTTCGTGTCGACACCGACAGCGGCCCGCAGGAACTGGATCTCGACGCCGCCGACGAAGCGCAGTTGCGCCAGAGCGTGGCCGCAATGGGGCTCGCGCTGATCGAGGCGACGCCCGTCGGCAAGAAGGGCTTGTCGCTGTCGTTCAAGAAGCCTGTGTTCGAGCGCGCGCTCTTCACCCAGGAGCTGATCGCGTTGCTGGAAGCGGGTCTGAGCCTCGTCGAAACGGTCGAGACGCTGCGCGACAAGAGCAAGGAAGGACTCAACCGGACGGTGCTGCAGAAGATCGTCGATGCGCTCTATGAAGGCGAGCCGTTATCGCGCGCGCTGGAGCGTCAGCCGGAGCACTTTCCGCCGCTCTATGTCGCGACGGTCGCCTCGGCCGAGCAGACCGGTCATCTCGCCGAGGCGCTCAAGCGCTATCACCAGTATGACGCGCGGCTCGCGGCGGTGCGCAAGAAGGTCGTGTCGTCGATGGTGTATCCGTCGATCGTCATCGCGGTAGGCGCGTTGATCATCCTGTTCATGGCGTTCTACGTGGTGCCGAAGTTCAGCCAGGTCTTCGCGACCATGAAGGACATGCCCTTCACCGTGCGCATGATGCTCGCGTGGGGAAATCTCGTGGAAGCGCACGGCGGCGTGCTGCTCGCCGGACTCTTCGCCGTGATCGCGGGCGCGCTCTGGTCGCTGAAAAGCCCGAAAGTGCGCGGCAGGCTCTTCGCGGCGTTTCTGAGCCTGCCGAAACTCGCCGATTATCAGCGGCTCTTCGCGCTGACGCGCTTCTACCGCACGCTCGGGCTGTTGCTCGCGGGCGGCATGTCGATGGTCGCGTCGATGGAACTGTCCGCACAACTGCTGCCCGCGCAGATGCAGGCCGCGCTCGCCCAGGCGCTCGACGACATCCGCGCGGGCAAGCCGCTGTCCGGTGCGCTGCCCGCCGCGAATCTGACGACGCCCGTCGCGGAGCGGCTGATCCGCGTCGGCGAGCAGAGCGGCGAGCTCGCGGGCATGGTCACGCGCTCGGCCGAATTCTGCGACGAAGAGCTGGATCGCGCGATCGACACGCTGATGCGCGTCGTCGAGCCGGTGCTGATGCTGGTCGTGGGCGGCATCGTCGGAACGATCATCTTTCTGCTCTACATGCCGATTTTCCAGCTGGCCGGAAGCGTGGGTTGAGATCATGGAACAGCCGACCGAAACACCCGTCCGCGCGCAGCGCCCGAACCAGCAGCAGTTCTGGGACGACGCCGGGCACGATCCCGCCGACTATCTGACGAGGGTCACGCAGACGATCGGCCTCACCGGATTCGCAGCCGAAGCGCTCGAAACGCTCGAGCCGCGTTTCGATCTCCTGCCCTTCGGCGAAGCGATGTCGCGCCGCTGCCTGCTCGCCGCGGCAAGCGATGCGCGCTTGTGGCTCGTCCTCGCCGATCCGTTCGATCCGAACCTGCGCGCCTGGGCGATGCAGCGCGTGAAGAAGCCCTTCGCGTTCGCGTTCTGCGTGCCCGCCGAGCTGATGGCGTTTCTCGCGCTGCACGAGTCCGCGCACCAGGCGCTCACGCACATCAGCGTCGATACGAAATCGGCAGCGACGAGCGAAGCGGGCGTCGAGATCACGCTCGCGACGCTCGCCGCGGACGTGCATCCGGTGATCCGGCTCGTCAACTCGTCGCTGTACGACGCGCTGAAGGCGCGCGCATCGGACATTCATATCGAAAGCACGGCGGCGGGGCTCGTCATCAAGTACCGCATCGACGGCGTGTTGCAGGAGACCGCGTCCGCGCCGGGCGTCGATACGGCCGAGCAGGTTCTGTCGCGGCTCAAGGTGATGGCCGATCTCGACATCGGCGAGCGGCGCATCCCGCAGGACGGGCGCTTCAAGGCGGTCATCAGTCAGCGCGAGATCGATTTTCGCGTGTCGATCATGCCGTCGATACACGGCGAGGACGCGGTGCTGCGCGTGCTCGACAAGCAGCGCGGCGAAGCCGGGGCCACGGCGCTCAGGCTCGATGCGATCGGCCACGAGCCGGAGATCGTCGATGCGATCCGCGCGATTGCGCACGAGCCCTACGGCCTTCTGCTCGTGACCGGACCGACGGGCTCGGGCAAATCGACGACGCTCTACGCGACACTCACCGAGATCAACACGGGCGACGAAAAGATCATCACGATCGAAGACCCGGTCGAATACGAGCTGCCGGGCGTGCTGCAAATCCCGATCAACGACAAGAAAGGCCTGACCTTCGCGCGCGGCCTGCGCTCCATCCTGCGCCACGATCCGGACAAGATTCTCGTCGGCGAAATCCGCGACGGCGAGACCGCGGGCATCGCCGTGCAGGCCGCGCTGACCGGCCACCTCGTGCTGACTTCCGTGCATGCGAACAACGTGTTTTCCGTGCTCGACCGCTTCCTGCACATGGGCGTCGACATGCACAGCTTCGTCGATGCGCTGCTCGGCGCGGTCGCGCAGCGCCTCATGCGCAAGAACTGCCCGCATTGCGCGCGCGACGACACGCCGCCCGACGAAGCGACGCTGCGCGCTTCGGGGCTCACGCCGGAACAGGTCGCGCTCTGGCGTTTTCGCAAAGGCGCGGGCTGCGATGCCTGCCGGCGCACGGGCTATCTCGGCCGTCAGCCGATCGCGGAAGTGCTGCGCCTCAACGATGCGATCAAGCAATGCTTCGTCGAGCGGCGGCCGATCATGGAACTGAAGGCGCTCGCCCATGCGAGCGGTTTCGTGCCGATCAGGCAGATTGCGCTGCGCGCCGTCGCCGATGGCCGCACGACGCTCGCGGAAGTCAATCGCGTGACGATGGTCGAGGCCTGAGCGATGTCGCGCTTATCGGACCGGCTCGGCGCGTTGAAAACGGCGAAGCTGCCGTCGATGAGCGCGGCATCGACGATGATGAGCCGCGCGACGATCTGGCTCGACGGCGAACGCGCGCACACGCTGAATTCACCGCCGGTTTCACCGACGATGACGCCGCTCTCCCCTTCGGGCGACATCGCCGCCGCGCTGAAAGCGATCGAGGCGCTCGCGCCCAGGCCCGCGCGTCCCGGCTTGCACACGTTGCGCGTGGTCGTCGGCGCACCGTTCGCGCGCTATCACGCGCTGCCTTGGCAGCCGCTGCCGAAGCCCGAAGACTGGGTGTCGGTCGCGCGCATGCAGGCGGTTCAGTGGGGCGCGGGCGCGGAGCCGTGGCGCTACGCCGTCGCCGACAGCGCGTGGGGCCGGGGCCGCCTCGCCGCCGCGATGCCCGAAGCGCTCTGCGCGGGCATCGAGCGCCTGTGCAAAACACGCAAGCTGCAGCTCGGCGGCATCGTGCCGGGCTACACGTTCGCGCTCGGCCGACACGCGCGGCGCATCCGCGATGGCGCCATCGCGATCGCCGAACTCGAAGAAACCGCGGGCGCGGCGGCGATCGCGCATATCGGCTTCCGGCGTGGCGGCGGCTGGACCGGCTTCATCGCGCTGCCCGTGCCCGGCACGCTCGACGATCTCTGGCGCGACGCGCTCGCGCTGTGCGCCATCGATGCGCCCGAGCGCCGCTATGTGATCGGGCCGGGCGCGGCGGACCGATGGATCGCGGACCGCTCGCAGACCGAGTGGCTCGCCGCGCCCTGGGACGCATCGTCATGAAAGCGCCCGCCCTGAACCTGCATCGCGCCAACCGGCCGGACGCCGCGCCGGGGTTGATCGCGCTCGCGGCCGGCGTCGTCGTGCTCGTGCTGACGATGCAGTATCTCGACACGCTCACCGACCAGCGCGAAAGCGCGATCGCGAAGCAGGAGCAGAAGTTCAGGACCATCAGCAATGCGCATCGTCATTCAGGCGATGCGCAAGCCGCGAAGTTGATGGCCCAGCAGCGCTATGCGGCGGAGCCGGCGCGCGCGCTCGTCGAAGGAGGATGGAATCCGGGCATCGCGCTGCTTTCGGTCGATATCGCCCCGGCGTCGCGGACCATCAACATGCAGTTCGAGACGCGCTCGGCACAGGAAGCGCTCTCCTACGCCGACTGGCTGCAGGCGCAGCCGGGCACCGAAAACGTCACTGTGAAGCGGCAGACCGAAAAGCCGGGGCCACCGGTGAAGTCGGTGGAGACGAGTCTCCAGGTGACGTGGCGGCCGTTCTTCGGGCAGCCGGTCGCCGGCGCGTCCGCAACCGCCTCCGAAGGCCCGCCCGCCGCGCCGCCCGGTGGAGCGCCGAAATGAACCGCCTGCTATGGGAACTGCGCCGTGCGCAATGGCGGCTCGGCACCTTCGGCGTGCTCGCGGTGCTGCTGTTCGGCGCGTCGGCGGTGATCGCGCTCGTGCAGATGCTCCCTCTGCGCGAGGACATCGCCGCGCGCGAAGCCGATCTCGATGCGCGCGCCGCCACGCTGAAGCAGCCCCCGCCGCCCTCGCCCGACGAAGCGATCGCGCCCGTCAGCGCCGAGCAGCGCTATTTCATCTTCCTGCACAGCCTGCATGCGATCGCCGCGAAGAATGGCATCGCGCTGCCGCAGATCACGTATCAGAGCGCGGCGCAGGACAAGGACTCGCCGTTGAAGCGCTATGTCATCGAGACGAGTTTCACGAGCATGTACCTGCAGTTTCGCGTCTTCATCGCCGAATTGCGCACGATGCCGGGACTGCGTTGCGAGCGCCTCGCGATCTCGCGCCCGAACATCGGCACGACGCAGCTCGAAGTGCGCCTGCAGTGCTCCTTTCTCGTCGAGGCGTCGAAATGAGCGGGCTCGACGTGCGCAGCCTGAAAGTATCGCGGCCGGTGCTCGGGCTGCTCGTGGTCGCGATCGGTCTGATCCTGTACACGTACTTCCGCGGCGAGCCGGCCGAAACACCGGACGCGCCCGACGCGCCCGCACCGGCGCGCGCCGTGCCGAAAGCGCCGGCCGCGGCAAGCGCGCCGGCCGCGAGCGCGAGCGCCATCGAGACCGCGGAGGCGCAGCGGCCCGCTGCCGTCGATGTCTTCCCGAGCCAGAACTGGCAGCCGCCTCCTCCGCCACCGCCGCCGGCGCCGCTCACGCCGCCGAAACCGCCGCCGCCGCCCGAGCCGCCGCCGCTGCCGTTCGCGGTCCGCTCGCTCTGGCTGGATCAGGACGGCGTGTTCTACGTGCTGCTCTCCGGAACCGGGCGCGAGTTCACCCTTTGCGCCAACTGCCAGAAGAAGAGCTTCCTGAAAAAGGGCGATGTGATTCTCAACGCATACAGGATCGAGGACATCAACCGGAAGGAAGTGCGGTTCATCTACCTGCCGTTGAAGCGCCGGCAAACGCTCGCGCTCGGAGAACTGAAATGAGGCGGCTCAAGAACTTGGCGGTCCTGACCGTGCTTTCGCTGATGACGGCATGCGCGAGCGAAATGCATCGCAAGGGACTGGAAAACACGCTGTCGAACATGCCGCCCGACGCGCAGCTCGAACTGCTCGCGCAACAGACCGTGCAATATCCCGACGACCTCGAAATACGAAGCTGGTATCTGAGCTTGCGGCGGCGCCTTGAGGTCGAATATCTGAACCGCGCGACGGTCGCCTATCGCGCGGGCGATTCCGCGCAGGCGCTCGCGTGGGCGCGCAAGGCGCAGGAGGCCGCGCCCGGCGACGACACCGCCAGCGGCATGATCGACTGGATCGAGAAGCAGGCGCCGATCGACGCGGCCGTGCAGTACGCGGGCACGATCTATCTGGACCAGCCGCAGGAAGCGCTCGGCATCGTCAACGACGTGCTCGCGAAGCAGCCCGACAACGCCCGCGCCGCGCGGCTGCGCGACATGCTCGTCACGCCGAAAGGACAGGACCTCGCGCCGAAGCTCGACAAGAATCTGGATCAGCCGATCACCGTGCAGTTCCGCGACCAGCCGCTCATCAGCATCTTCGAGCTGGTGTCGAACATCACGGGGCTCAACTTCACGTTCGACCGCGATGTGCAGGCCGCCGCACCGACGACGATTTTCGCGAGCAATACGCCGGTAAAGCAGGTGCTGTCGATGGTGCTGCAGGCCAATCAGCTCGCGAGCAAGGTCGTGAGCGGCAACTCGGTGCTGATCTATCCGAAGCGCCCCGACAAGGAAACCGAATACAAGGACCTCGTCGTGCGCACGTTCTATCTGGACAACGCGCAGGCGGCGCAGGTGCTCGCCGTGCTCAAGCAGATGGTCAAGACGCGCGACGCCGTACTCGACGAGCGCACCAACGGCATCATCATGCGCGACTCGGCGGACACCGTGAAAGTCGCCGAACGCATCATCAGGGCGCTCGACGTGGCGCCCGCGGAAGTCGTCATCGATGCGCAGATTCTCGAAGTGACGTCGTCGGATCTGCTCAACATGGGCATCAACTGGCCGAACGGCGCCACGTTCGCGCTGCAGCCGGCGCCGCAAAATCCGAACGACACCCCGCGCGAAACCGGCACGCTGACGCTCGAGCAACTGGGCCACCTCAATAGCGGCGACGTGCTGGTGCGCATCGGGCCTGTCGGCGTGAACTTCCTGCAAAGCCAGGGCAGGACCAAGACGCTCGCGAATCCGAGCATCCGCGTGCGGAATCGCGAAAAGGCGAAGGTGCTGATCGGCGACCGGCTGCCCGTCGTGACGACGACGCTCTCCAGCAACTTCAGCTCGGAGAGCGTCAATTATCAGGATGTCGGGCTGACGCTCGAAGTCGCGCCCGTGATCGCCGGCAGCGACGAAGTGCAGGTGAAGCTGCACATGGAAGTGTCGAACGTGACGGACACGATCACGACATCGACCGGCCTCGTCGCGTATCAGATCGGCACGCGCTCGGCGGATACCGTGATGAGCGTACGCAACAACGAAACACAGATGCTCGCGGGCCTGCTCCAGCGCAACGAGCGCGCGACGGGATCGGGATGGCCGGGCCTGAGCCGCATTCCGGTGTTCGACCGCATCTTCGGCACGCGTGCGAACGACCAGCATCAGACCGAGCTGGTGCTGTTGCTGACGCCGCGCATCGTGCGCAACCAGGCGACGCCGGCGGGCAACGTCATGCTCTTCGATTCCGGCACGGAAACCCGCATCACGACCGAACGCGACGTGGTGTCGACCAGCGAGAGCGCGCGCATGGCGCCTGCCGGCACGCGCGCGCCGCCCGCGCGTCCGCTGCCGCCTGCGCCGATACCCGTGCCCGCGCCGCTGCCGCCGCCCGTCGCGGTGATGCCGCCGGTCGCGCCGCAGCAGCCGCCCGGCGGCGACACGCCGCCGAACACGCAACCCTGACGGACATCATGCGAGCCGCACGCCATGCAACGAGGCTTCACGATCATCGAGATGCTGGTCACGCTCGCGATCCTCGCGGTTCTGGCGACGGTGGCCGCGCCGCTCGTGCAGGTCGCCGCGCAACGCCAGAAGGAAGACGAGCTGCGGCGCGCGCTCTGGAGTATCCGCGATGCCATCGATGCCTATAAAGCAGCCGGCGACGCCGGCAAGTTCGATCGTTCAGCGGGCGATACGGGATATCCGCCCAGGCTGGACACGTTGGTGGAAGGTGTCGTCGACAAGACCAACCCGAGCGGCGCGCGAATCTATTTCCTGCGGCGTGTTCCGCGCGATCCGCTGTGCGATTGCCCGAGCCGCTCGGACGAGCAGACCTGGGGCAAACGCAGCTATGCGAGCCCGCCGGATTCGCCGAGCGAAGGCAACGATGTCTACGACGTCCATTCGTTATCCGAAGGAAACGGGCTCAATGGCATTCCTTATCGTAAATGGTGAATGCGATGTGGAAAAAGGCGCGGCGTGCGTTCACGCTGATTGAACTGCTGGTGGTGCTGGCGATCATCGCGACGCTGCTCACGCTCGTGGTGCCGCGCTATTTCGGCCAGGCGGACAAGGCGAAGGAAACCGTGCTGCATCAGAACCTGGCGGCGATGCGCGATTCCATCGACCACTTCCGGGCGGATCAGGGGCGCTATCCGCAAACGCTCGACGAACTCGTGCAGAAGCGCTATCTGCGCGAAATACCGATGGATCCCGTCGCGCAAAGCCGTACGGCATGGACGACCGAGCAGCCCGCCGACGGCACGCCCGGTGTCTACAACGTGCGCAGCGGCGCGAAAGGCAAGGGCAAAGATGGCACGGACTACAGCAGCTGGTAGAGGCCTTGCGCGCGCTTCGAGGCAGCGCGGCTTCGGCATGTTGTGGGCGCTGGTGTGCGTGGCGCTCATCGGCATCTATCTGATGGAGGTCGGCACCGTGTGGTCGACGCAGGTGCAGCGCGCGCGGGAAGACGAGCTGCTGCGCCGTGGCGATGCCATCCGGCGCGCGATCGTCGCGTACGTGCAGGCGGATCAGAGCGGCGCGTATCCGAAGAGCTTTGACGATCTGCTGCACGATCCGCGCGTGTCGTTCGTGCGGCGCTTTTTGCGCGAAGCGTATTCCGATCCGATGACCCAGGGCGACTGGCTCACGGAGCGCGGCCCGGGGGGCGAGTTGTACGGCGTGTACAGCTCGTCGATGCAGGAGCCGCTCAAGAAGGACGGTTTTCCCGACGACTACGCCAGCTTCGCGCTGAAGCCGACGTATCAGGACTGGAAGTTCACCAACTTTCCGGAGCGAAGTATGAACCGGCGATAGCGCGAGTCGATCTTGCGCGGAGGATCTGAAATGTTATCGATTCGCAGAAGACTGGCGCTGCTTCCGGCCGTGCTGGTGCTGCACGCCAGCGTGACGCTCGCGCAGGAAGCGTGGAGCGAAGGCAAGACCTATTCGTCCGGCGCGAAGGTGACGTACAACGGGCGCGTTTATCAGGCGTTGCAGACGCACACGGCGTATTCGGGCGCGGGATGGACGCCGTCGAATACGCCGACGCTGTGGAAGGACGTCGGCGCGGCGGGTGGGACGCCTGCGCCTGCGCCGACGCCTGCGCCTGCGCCGACGCCAACACCGACGCCCACGCCAACACCAACGCCGACGCCAACGCCGACGCCGACGCCAACGCCAACGCCAACGCCAACGCCAACGCCAACGCCAACGAGTTGCTACGCGGCATGGTCAGCGACGCAAGTCTATGCCACCGCAGGGACGCGCGTGACGTCCAACGGGCGCAACTATCGAAACAAGTGGTGGACCCAAGGCGATAACCCCGCGCAATCCGGCGCCTACGGTGTTTGGGAGGATCTCGGGGCGTGCTCTGGGGGAGCGCCTTCGCCAACGCCTGTACCCACGCCGGCACCGACGCCGGCACCGACGCCGACGCCAACGCCGGCACCAACGCCCACGCCAACGCCGGCACCAACGCCCACGCCGACACCAACACCAACGCCAACGCCAACACCTACGCCTGCGCCTGCGCCCACACCAACGCCAACACCAACGCCAACACCAACACCAACACCAACACCAACGCCAACACCTACGCCAACGCCTGCGCCCACACCAACCCCAACACCCTCCCCCGCGTCCTACAAACCGAAGATCACGTACATCCCCGAACCCGCGGGCTATCCGACCGCCGCGCAGTTCGCCGCATCCGAGAAGGCGCTCGTCGATCAGACGAACGGTCCGCTCATCGCACTCCTGCGCGACGCGCAGCGCGTACTCCCCGATACCGACGTCAACGCGGTCGTGCCCGGCCGCGCGGCGAATCCGTCGAATGTGCGGCGGGTCGAAGCGATCGTGTCGGAAGCCCAGTTCGACAAGTTCTTCCCCGTGCGGCACGTCAAGTATTCGTACGTGAACTTCCTGCGCGGCATCGCCAAGTTCCCGGCCTATTGCGGCGATTACACCGATGGACGCGATGCCGTCGCGATCTGCCGCAAACTGCTCGCGACGTCGTTCGCGCATTTCACGCAGGAAACGGGCGCGAACTGGCCGGGTCTGACGCCCGCGCAGGCGCGCACCAATACGGATCACAACAACGCCGTGCTCGCCACGATGCCGCAGAACACAGCGGTCCCCTTCTGGCAACAGGCATTGTGGTTCCTGCGCGAATCGGGCTACGAGGAAGGCTCCGCCGTCGGCGCCTATCAGCAGTGCGTGCCCGGCTCGCATGCGACCAACTGGACCTTCTATCCGTGCGCGAAGAACGCCCAGGGCAAGTATCTCGACTACTTCGGACGAGGCTCCAAGCAACTCTCCTGGAACTACAACTTCGGCCCGTTCTCGCAGGCGCTCTACGGCGATGTGAACGTGCTGCTCGACAATCCGGGCAACGTCGCGGATACGTGGCTGAACTTCGCGTCGGCGGTGTGGTTCGCGGTGACGCCGCAAACGCCGAAGCCGCCGATGACCTGGGCCATCGACGGCACCTGGAAGCCCAACAGCGTCGATCTCGGCAACAACATGAAGCCGGGCTTCGGCGCGACGGTGTACATCATCAACGGCGGGATCGAATGCGGCGGCGGCGGCGCCGAAAAACCGCAGGTCACGAACCGCATCAACGCCTACAAGGAGTTTGCGAGGGAGCTCAACGTGCCGGTCCCCGGCGACGAGCCGCTCGGCTGCGCCAACATGCGCGGCTTCCAGGAAGGATCGGCGGCGGCGATCAAGGCGTATCTCGACAAGGACTATTCGTGGGTCAACGGCAAGCCCGCAACCGGCTGCAAGATCGTCGATTATCAGATGCCCTTCTCGCTGCTCTTGCCGGGCGATTACAAGGCCTGCACCGATTACTTCTTCCGCGGCAAGGTGGAATTCAACGGCAAGATCGAGATCGACAACACGAAGTGAGCGCGGCCCCGACGACGATCGCGCGCCGGCCGCTCAGCGGTCGGCGCGATAGCGCTCCGTCAGCGCCTTGACGCGCGCGACATAGGTCTTCGTTTCGGCATAGGGCGGCACGCCGTCATAGCGGTCGACGGCCGCCTCGCCGCTGTTGTAGGCGGCGAGCGCGCGATCGAGATCGTTGCCGAAGCGCCTGAGCAGCCACGACAGATATTGCACGCCGCCGCGGATGTTCTGCGCGGCATCGAAGGGATCGCCGACCCCGAAGCGCAGCGCCGTCGATGGCATCAGTTGCATGAGTCCCTGCGCGCCCGCGCGGGAGAGCGCGTTCGCCCGATACGCCGACTCCGCGTGAATCACGGCCCGCACGAGCGCGCTGTCGACGCCGAACGCGGCCGCATTCGCATCGATCTCCTGTCGATACGAGCGTCTGTTGAGCAGCAACGCCGCGACGTTCACGGGGGTATCGGGCGCGCACAGATTGCACGTCTCGATGAAATGCAGCTGGATCACCGTCACGTCGCGCGCCGCGTTCTCCGGCATTCGCGTGAGATAGTGCCGCACGCCGTCTTCGATGTAGCTGTAGATGCGCGTCGTCGCTTCACGCGTCGTCAGGCTGGCGCGGCGCGGCGCACCGAGCGGCAGCGCCGCGTTGGCGCCGTCGAGCGGTCCGATGGCGGCCGGCTGGACCGCGCCGGCGCGGCGGCTCTCCGGCGTCGTCCCGCCCGCCTGCGCGCCGGACGCGGGCACGGGCGCGGGCGGCCTCGATTGCCAGAGCATGCTCAGGCGGCTGCAGTGGGCGTTGCCGGCGCTCCCGCTGACATAGCTCACCGAGTCGTCGTCGCCTTCGCACCGGAGCATCGACGCCGCGTGCGCGGGATTCGCGAGCGTGAGCCATGCGCACACGAGCGCCAGGCCGATACAACGGCGCGCGGTGGGCCTCAGAACGATGATCGCCTGGTTTCGCATGGCTCGAACCTTCGGGGAACGGCAGCATCCTGTGCAGAGGCCGCGCGTCTCACCGAAGGATAGTTCGCTTCCCGCGCGACGCCACGGGAAATGCGCGCCGGCAGGCACAACAGTGCGCGCGTTTGTTTCAACCGTGCCGTTGTCTTTCGCGCTGCTCTGTGCTTCCATGAAGGCGGACTCTTTGCGCGCCGTCGCATGCAGCGCCCGCACGACGCGTTCCGGCAACCCGATTTCCGACCCCTTGCGAAGCCGCCATGAGCACGAATCCCCGCTTCGACGCCGCATGGAAGAGCTGGCTCGATGACAACATCCGCCGCGGATGCACGCATCAATCGCTGATCGACGCGATGATCGCAAACGCGTTCCATCCGAACACCGCCCGCTCGATACTGGCGCGCCACATCGCGGGCGACGATATCGGACAGGACGAAGAGGCAGCGGGCGAATATCTGTACGGCAAGCCGATGCTTCCGCCTGGCCGCGTGCTCGCCGCGAGCGACCGCGCCGCGCACAAACTCTTCAGTTGCGAAGAACCGGTCGTCGCGCTGCTCTGCGATGTGTTGAGTGACGAGGAATGCGACAGGCTGATCGAAATCGGCCGCGAACGCGTGCAGCGCTCGTCCGTGGTCGATCCCGATTCGGGCAGCGAAGTGCTGATCGACGCGCGCAAGAGCGAAGGCGCGTTCGTCAATGGCTCGACCGATGCGCTCGTCGCGACCATCGATCGGCGGCTCGCCGAGCTCGTGCAGCAACCGGTCGAAAATGGCGAGGATCTGCATATCCTGCGATACGACGAGGGCGGCGAATATCGCCCGCATTTCGACTACTTTCCCGAAGAGCAGGCGGGCAGCAAGCACCACATGCTGCGTGGCGGACAGCGCGTCGCAACGCTGATTCTTTATCTGAATGAAGTGGAGCAAGGCGGCGACACGACGTTCCCGGACATCGGCCTGACCATCCATCCGCGGCGCGGCGCGGCGTTGTACTTCGAGTACGTGAACGAACTCGGCCAGACCGATCCCAGGACCTTGCATGCGGGGACCCCCGTCGAGCGCGGCGAAAAATGGATCGCAACGAAGTGGATACGCCGCGGGCGCTTTCGGGCGCCAGCGTAACCGCTCCGCTCGCTGCCGAAAGTCCGCCGCACGTTATGTCGCGATCGTGCTCATATTCGAAACGCTGCGCCGAAACACGGCCGGCGCAGCGCGTGCGCTCTTTCATTTGCAGGGCCCTATCTTCTCCCAGGCGCCGTCCGAATTGCTGGCCGGATTGACGCCCGCGCTCCACCACTTGTTGCGATAGTTCGCGCCGCTGTAGCTGACGCTCGTGCCGGCGGTCGCGTAGGTCTTGCCGCTCGACCAGGCCGGCGCGCACGCCAGCGTCGTCTGGCCTGAACACGCACCGAGGTCTTGCCAGGCTTTGCCGGTGCCCGAGTTGCGCGACGGATCATCGGTGTTTTCCCAGCGCGCGCTGTAGTTGCGACCATTGACCGATGCCGTTTCCTTCGCCTTGTAGACCGTGCCCGCTTGCCAGGCGACCGCGCAAGCTCCGCCTGCGCTCGGTGTCGGCGCGGGTGTTGGGGTTGGAGTCGGCGTGGGTGTGGGCGCTGGCGTGGGTGTTGGTGTAGGCGCCGGCGTGGGCGTGGGCGTCGGTGTGGGTGTCGGCGCTGGCGTAGGCGCGGGTGTTGGTGTTGGCGTTGGCGCAGGCGCCGGTGCGGGTGTTGGCGCAGGCGCCGGTGCGGGCGTCGGTGCGCCCGTGTAGTCCATCGCGAAGTTGTAGTCCTGCGCCCCGTCGACGTAGATCCGATTCGCCGCCATATCCTTTTGCGCGACGATGTTCGAGTTGTTGTCGACGAGCCCGACGCGCACGTGCTTCGCGTCAGTATTGATCTTCTGCGCGAGCGCATACACCCATGCGGCTGCTTCCGTCGTCTGCGACGTCACCGTGTAAGTGATCGATTCGACATCGTGCCCGTCCTTGTCGAACACACGCAGCGTGATCTTCATGCCGGCGGGCTGATTCGTCGCCGTCGTGGGAATCGGACGCACCTCGCGCCACGTCGTCTTCGACGCGTTGATGATCACATCGCTGCACGAATAGAACGCTTCGGCGCTATCGTTGCGCTGCCAGATCGCATAGAGCACGCGCCTGCCCGTCTTGCCGGCCGGCAGCTTGCAGCTGATCTTGTAGCGCTGGTTCTCGAGCGTAACGCTCGTGACTTCGCAAAACGGCTTGCTATCGAGATCCGACCATTTCAGCGGTTGATTGAAGTCGTAACTGTCCGACGTCATGTAGATCTGGAAATAGCGCGTCACGTGCGGCGCGGTGGCATACCAGACGAACTGATAGTTGCCGCTGAGATCGGGAGATATCGGCGTCGCGGTCCAGTCGCTGCGCGGAAGATCGAGCCCGCGATAATTGCTCTTGTTGCCGCCGCAGAGCGTTCCATCGGGCACGAATGCCTTGTGATCGCCGTTGGGAAGCTGGTTCACGCCGGACCAGTCGTAAAGAAACTGCGGCCCCGTGAGGTCCACCGCGGCCTTGCACGCCGCGGACTTGGGCGTTTCCGCTCCTTCGAGAAAACACGAATAAATCCGGCTGATCGGTGTTTCCATCGAACCATGCGCCCATACGGCGGACGGCATCGTCAACGGAACCAGCGCTGCAATTAACTTCTTCTTTCCGGCAAACATGCGAGCCTCCTTCGGGAAAACGCAATCGCCCATTGTTTCGTTCGATTTTCGAAACCGCTTCTTTTCGATTTCACGGACAGTTCAATTGAACCGACTGATCAAGCGCGCGAAATATTGATTTGGCTTCCTAATTTTATGGAAGGCCATGGAAACCGGATGACTTTCATTCTAGTTGCTCATTCCCATACAGGGTAGTTTGAAGCGACTTTTCGGGTTCGAAAATCGAATTGCCATCGGCAGGATTTTCTCTGTTTCAATCGCGCGATTCGTGTGCGCGAATCGGGACTCGATTGAAATTCAAACAGGCTTTTGCGACGCCTCGATTCAACGCGCGTTTTTGATTCAGTCGCGCATTCGCAAAAACGCCTCAATAAGACTTGTCTCATTCATTCTTATAAACACCTGCGATAAGGTGGGTTCAGGATCGGACTATCGCAATGGAGGCCCCGCCATGAAGAACATGCTGCGTGTAATGTCGATCGTCGTCGCATTCGTCCTGTCGATGACGCTTGGTATGTCGGGCGCCTCGGCCGCCGGCGAGTCCGCATCGTTCAGAGTGGCGCTAACCGTTCTGGACACGTGCACGGTGGTCTCCGCAACGCCCGCTCTGAATTCGACCTCGAGCGATCTCACGGTGCACTGCAGTGGCCGCACTGCGCCTTACGTGCTGCAGGACGGCGATTTCGAACCGCAATTCGGCAAGGCCACGCGCCTCCTGGCCGGCGAAGGCGATATCCCGGTTGCGCGCTACACCTTGCGCCACGACACGACGCAAGCCGAATCGCAGGCCAGCAGGAAGCGCGCGGGACCGGGCGCCGGAAAAAGCGCGAACGACGATGGCGCCGCCACACGCGCGCCAGGCGACCCGCTTCCGGAAATCGTGCCGACGACCGTCGTGTTCTGAGGCCGAAGCATCCAATGCTGGTAACGGACGTTTCCGGCCATTGATTCGATTCCGTCAACGACGCGTTGTCGTTCGACGCACGCGGCTTAAGAGTCGTCCCGTTCCGTCTCAAGCTCTATCCCATTAATCTATTCACATGTCGACGGGCACCAGACGTCAAGCCCGCCACCGCAAAACTTCTGCAGTTACACGGAGAGATACAACATGAAGAGCACGTTCGCCAAAGCAGCCCTGGTCGCAATCTTGAGCGCAGCCGCGTTGTCCGTCGCACCGAGTTCGTTTGCAGGCAGCAAGACCGCCACGTTCCAGGTGTCGCTCACCGTCCAGGCCGACTGCTCGATCTCCGCGAACCCGCTCGACTTCGGCTCGACGGGCGTGATCGACAGCAATCTCGATCAGGCGAGCAGCCTCGTGGTCACCTGCACGAAGGGCACGCCTTACACGGTTGCGCTCGACGCAGGCTCGGCCGCGGGCTCGACGATCGCCGATCGCGAACTGGCCAACGCGGGCGGCACGGCGCAGGTCAAATACAACCTCTATCGCGATGTGGGCCGTACGCAGGTCTGGGGTCAAACGACGGGCACCGACGTCGTAGGCGGCACCGGCAACGGCAACGCGCAACCCATCCCCGTCTACGGCCGGGTGCCGGCGCAATCGATGCCCGCCGCCGATACCTACACGTCGACCGTCACCGCGACCGTCGCGTTCTGAGCGACGCGCACGAGCAGGAACGAAGCGCCGCGCGCAACGCCCGGCGCTTGCCATTACCTGCGATTCGCACTATCAATGACTGACGGTCGGCCAGGACCCGGAGGTCAGCGATGCGACATGTGTTCCTCTGTGCGCTAGCGGTTTCGATGGCGCTCCACGCCGGCCCGTCGCACGCGGCGTCGCTGCAGATTTCCCCCGTCTCCATTCATCTCGACGCAACCGAAACCGGCAAGGCGATCGAATTGCGCAACGATGGCGATCAGCCCATCAACGCGCAAGTACGCGTCTTCAACTGGGATCAGGCCGACGAGAAAGACTCGATGGTTCCGACGCGCGATCTGATCGCGAGCCCGCCGATCGCGCCGATCGCGCCCGGCGCGAAGCAGATCGTGCGCGTGATTCGCGCCGATCGCGCGCCGCCGCCCGCCGAGCGGACCTATCGGCTGCTGATCGACGAGTTGCCCGCAGCGGGCGGCGAAGCGGCGAACGCGGTTCAGTTTCGCTTTCGTTACTCAGTACCCCTCTTTGTTTCGGCTGGCGGCGAACAGGGTGAACCGGTGCTTCACTGGTACATCGTCCCGAAGAACGGACAGCCCTTCCTGCGCGTAAGCAACACCGGCAAGCTGCATGCGCAACTGAGCGTCGTCACCATCAAGACTGGCAGCGGCGACGTGCCCCTCTCCACCGGGCTGCTCGGCTACGTGCTCGCGGGACGCGTGCGTTCGTGGTCTCTGGCCGACATCGCGCCGAAGCTGAAAGGCACGCCGAGCGGCGTAAGCGCGACCATCAACGGCAAGACTCAGGACGCGCCGATCGAACCCGCGCAGTGACCAATCCAGACGCGCCATATCTAACCGACGAGAGCCGCCTCGCTCGCAACGCGTCGATTTTCGAGATAATCGGCGAAGTCGAACACATTCACGGCTTTCGTCCGCTGCCCGCCCATGATCATCCGCCCCAAGCTGAACTGGTTCCGGCTGCTTTTCGTCTGGCGCGGCTCCGTGCTGCCGCAGCTTCTGCCCAGGCTCGGGCTGATTTTCGCGCTCTCCGTGGCGGCGATCTTCATGCATGACCACTTCCGCCAATATCCGATCGGCCTCGGCACGCCGCCTTTCGCGCTCGTCGGCATTGCGCTCGCGGTGTTCCTCGGCTTTCGCAACAGCGCGAGCTACGAGCGCTGGTGGGAAGGCCGGAAGCTGTGGGGCTCGCTTCTCAACACCGCGCGCTCCCTCGCGCGCCAGGCGTTGACTCTGCCGCATCCGCGCGATGCCGCTCACACGCGGCGCTTTCTCGCCGTCCTGGGCGGCTTCGCGCATGCGCTGCGCCATCAGTTGCGCGGCACCGATGCCCTCGCCGATCTCGCGCCGCGCCTGCCGCCGGAGCTGCACGCGCGCGCCGCGGCCTCGCAGTTCCGTCCCGCGCTGCTCTTGCTCTGGCTCGGCGAATGGGTCGCGCAAATAAAGCGCGAAGGCGCGCTCGACGGCTATGCGGTGCTCGCGATCGAGCACAATCTGAACGCGCTGTCGGCCGTGCTCGGCGGCTGCGAGCGGATCGCGGGCACGCCGCTGCCCTTCTCCTACTCGGTGATGATCCATCGCACGATCTATCTGTTCTGCGTGCTGCTGCCGTTCGGCCTCGTCGATGGCGCGGGCCTGCTCACGCCGCTTTTCGCGCTGCTGGTCGCGTATGCGTTCATGGCGCTCGAAGCGATCGCCGCGCAAATCGAAGATCCGTTCGGTATGGAAGAGAACGATCTCGCGCTCAACGCGATCTGCGATTCGATCGAAACCGCCTTGCACGACATGGCCGCCGATCCCGCGTTCGAACGCGCGCCCAAGCCGCCGACGTCGTCGCCCGAACACATCCTCGACTGACACAATCAATTTCAGGATTGCATCTGCCGCACGCGATCGAACTGATTCATAATCCTGAGCGGTTGTTGTCACGGAGATTGAATTTGAAATTGTTCTACAAAGCGGGCGCGTGTTCGCTCGCCTCGCATATCGTTCTCGAAGAAGCAGGACTGCCCTACGAAATCGAAGCAGTCGATCTGAAAACCAAGCGGACCACGAGCGGCGCCGACTTCACGGCGATCAACGCCAAAGGCTACGTGCCGGCCTTGCTGCTGGACAGCGGCGAGTTGCTGACCGAAGGCCCCGCGATCATGCAGTTCGTCGCGGATCAGGCACCGGCGAAGCATCTCGCTCCGCTCGCCGACGCGATGTCGCGCTATCGCCTGCAAGGCTGGCTGACGTTCATCGGCACGGAATTGCACAAGAACTTCTCGCCGTTCTTCAATCCTGCGGCAAGCAGCGACTGGAAAGCCGCGGCGATGTCGAATCTCGAGCGCCGTCTCACCTACACGGCGCAGCAGCTCGCGGACAAGCCGTTTCTGCTCGGCGATGAATTCAGCATCGGCGATGCGTACCTCTTCACCGTGCTCGGCTGGGCGAAGCATATCGATCTCGATCTCGGCAAGTGGCCGGTGCTCGTCGCGTATCAGGCGCGTGTCGGCGCGCGTCCCGCCGTGCAGCGTGCGATGAAGGCCGAAGGTCTCATCTGAATCCCGAGCGCTGAATCGCGATGAACGAACGGTCTCTTCGGAGACCGTTTTTTATTGCATCGACGGCATCGAGCGTGGCTCCGCCGTCACATAAGTAACTGCTTGTCAGCAAGCATGAGACGCGCTATCAAGTCATGGGTCGGAGCGGACTTTGGAGAGCGGCGATGCCACGCTATTCGAAACTCATCCATGCAGTCTTGCCGATCCCGCAACGGTCCGTCGTTCGCGCTCCCGTCGTGATTCAGGTTTTTATCGCGCAAATAATTTCGCATCACTATTTATCTTCTTGCGCATTCAAACCCTGTGATCGTCGATAAGCGCAACAAAAATCTGCCATGCGCGCGCGGCCCGTCTTTCGCGAAAACCCATGCGGATGTCGCGGGCGTTTCGCGCGCGAGTTCATTGCGCTTTTCGTGATCGCATCGACGGCGGTTGCGCAAGACGACATAACGGGCGGCCCGCCCGGCGAGCTTCCGAACCTCGCCGGCGCGCAGCGTGCAGCGCCCTGGCCCGGCGCGGCGCAGACACTCGTGCTCGAAATCGTGCTGAACGGCGCGAGCCTCGGTGAGCCCGCGACCTTCCGTCTGCGCGACGGCCAGTTGTACGCCGAGCCATCGACACTGGAAGATGCAGGCGTGCGCGTCAACGATCTCAAACCGGACGCGGAAGGCTGGATCGCGCTGGCATCGATCCCCGGACTGCACGCCGAGTATTCCGTCGCGAAACAGCAGGCGATCCTGCAAGTCGACGAGGCACGCCGCATCACGCAGCGCATCGGCTATCGCACGGCGGCCACGCCGAAAGCGACGCCGGGCACCGGCTTCGTGCTCAATTACGACATCACATATCTGCGCAATATCGGCGAGGTGCACGATGACCAGTTCGGCGTCTGGAGCGAACAGCGCTTCTTCACGCACTACGGCGTGTTCGACAACACGGGCACCTATCTGAACGGAATGGGCCTGAACCGCTACACGCGGCTCGACACCAACTGGACGTATTCCCGTCCTTCGACGCTCTTCACGATGACCGTCGGCGACACCATTTCGGGCTCGGTCGCCTGGTCGCGCTCGGTCCGCTACGGCGGCATTCAGTTGCAGCGCGATTTCAGCCTGCGTCCGGATCTGATCACGTTTCCGTTACCGGTGTTCGCCGGTTCGGCGGCGGTGCCATCGGCCGTCGATCTCTATATCAACGGCCTGCGCCAGTACAGCGGCAACGCGGCGCCCGGCCCGTTCCAGATTTCGCAGCCGCCGAGCCTCACCGGCGCGGGCGTCGCGCAGGTCGTCGTGACCGACGCGCTCGGGCGCCGCGTGACGACCAGCATTCCGCTTTACATCGACACCAGATTGCTCGCAAAAGACCTGTCGAACTATTCGATCGATATCGGCTTTCTGCGCGACAACTACACGATCAGCTCGAACGATTACGAGTCGTCGCCGATCTTCAGCGGCCTGTATGGCTACGGCGTCACCGACTGGCTCACGCTGCAGGCGCACGCGGAAGGCGGACAGGGCCTCTCCAACGGCGGCGCGGGCGCGATCATCGGCATCGGCGATGCGGGCGTCCTGAGCACGGCGGCGGCAGCGAGCAAGCTGCACGGGATGACGGGCGCGCTGTTCAGCATCGGCTATCAGTACATCGGGCCGAAGTTCTCGTTCACGGTGCAGGCAACGCGGGCGACGGACGGCTATCGCGATATCGCGGCGCTGTCGAACACGTCGATCTTTCAGCATATCTATCAGACGACCGCGTCCGTCGCACTCGGGCGCGGGCAATCGGCGAGCCTGAGCTATATCGATTCGCTCGACAGCTTCTCGGGGCACGCGCGCGTCGTGACGCTCGCCGCCGGGCGGCGCGACGGCGACGGTGGGCTACGACGGCATCGCGTTCTTCGACAAGCTCGAGGCGAATAACGAGGTGACGATCCACGGCAGGAATCTCGACTGCACGGCCGACGTGAAGTACGCGGCGCCGGCGGCCGGCACGCTCGCGCAGATCGGACCGGTGCCGTGCGTCGCGAACAGGAACGATGGGAGGTGAGATCATGCGATGCCTGTTTCACATCTGCCGTTGCGTGGCCGTGCTGCTCGCTTTGATGACGCTGCATGACGCAGCGCGCGCGCAGAACTGCACGTTCTCAGTGGGATATACCGACTTCGGCACGATCAGCGCGCTTCAGACGGAGCCGCAGGATATCGTCGGCGGCATTCATATTTTGTGCAGCGGCTACTCGACGCCGATGGTCCGCATGTGCCTGAACATCAGCGCGACCGCGCCGCGTCAGTTGATCGGCCCGAACGGCGCGGTGCTGAACTACAACCTGTACGTCGATCCGGATCACAACAGCGTGTGGGGATCGGTGACGGCGCCCAACACGGCGCCGCTGATTCTCGATTTGCCGGTTTATCCGAGCGGCAATATATGGGCGAACGAACCGTTCTACGGACGCGTTCCGCCGAAGCAGAACGTGCCCGTGGGCACCTATACGCAGCCGTTCACGGCCACCGATACGTACTTCGTGTACGTCGGCTACAGCGGCACGCCGCCGAACTGCGCGACGTCGACGGCGCCGTTCAAGACGGCTCCGTTCACGGTGACGGCGAATGTCGGCGTCGATTGCGAAATCAGCGCGACGCCGATGCGCTTTGCCGACACCAGCCTGCTCAACGAAACGCTGCAGGCGACGAGCAGCGTGACGGTCACCTGTGTCACCGGCGTGGACTTCTTCGTGGATCTCGACGGCGGCACCACGCCGGGCGGCAGCATCACGCAGCGCAAGCTCCTGCTCGAAGGCGGCGCGGACACGATCGATTACCAGCTCTACCTGGGCTCCTCCCGCGCCGAGATATGGGGCGACGGCACGAACGGCACGACGCGGTGGGGCGCGATTGGCACGGGTACGGCGCACAGGATGACGGTGTATGGACAGGTACCGCCGCAGTCCTCGAAAACGCCGGGGCGGTATACGGACACGATCACGGCCACCGTCAACTTTTGAGGTCACTGCAACCCGACGCGCAACCAAACAAAAACAGCCCAATCCGCCTGCGCCGATTGGGCCGTCCCTTCAGAACCGCATCATCGGGCGATGATCAATCCCGCACGCAGTCCACGAAATATTCGATGCGCCCGTTGATCATCTCGCCGACGAGCCCGTGGATATCCGTGTGGAAGCCCGGGAAGCGTTCGTTGAACTCACGCGCGAAACGCAAATAATCGACGATCGTGCGATTGAAACGCTCGCCCGGAATCAGCAACGGAATGCCCGGCGGATACGGCGTCAGCAGGATCGACGTCACGCGCCCTTCGAGCTCGTCGATAGGCACGCGATCGATCTCGCGATGTGCGAGCTTCGCGAATGCCTCGGAAGGCTTCATCGCCGGCTCCATGCTCGACAAATACATTTCGGTCGTCAGACGCGCGATGTTGTTCGCGCGATAGACGCTGTGAATCTGCTCGCACAGATCCCGCAAACCGATGCGCTCGTACGACGGATGCTGCGCGACGAATTCCGGCAGCACGCGCCACAGCGGCTGATTGTTGTCGTAGTCGTCCTTGAACTGCTGAAGCTCGGTGACCATCGAGTTCCAGCGGCCTTTCGTGATGCCGATCGTGAACATGATGAAGAACGAGTAGAGCCCGGTCTTCTCCACGATGATCCCGTGCTCCGCCAGATACTTCGTGACGATCGCGGCCGGAATGCCGGTTTCACCGAATTCGCCGTCCACGTCGAGTCCCGGCGTGATGATCGTCGCCTTGATCGGGTCGAGCATGTTGAAGCCGTCCGCGAGCGCGCCGAAGCCGTGCCAGCGGTCGTTGGGCTTGAGCATCCAGTCTTCGCGGTCGCCGATGCCCTCTTCGGCCAGCGCGTCCGGGCCCCAGACCTTGAAGAACCAGTCGTCGCCGTATTCGGCATCGACCTTGCGCATCGCGCGGCGGAAATCCAGCGCTTCCGCGATCGATTCCTCGACGAGCGCCTCGCCGCCCGGCGCTTCCATCATCGCCGCCGCCACGTCGCACGACGCGATGATCGCGTATTGCGGCGACGTCGACGTATGCATCAGATACGCCTCGTTGAAACGATGGCGGTCGAACGCGCTGTTCTCGCTGTCCTGCACGAGAATCTGCGACGCCTGCGAAATACCGGCGAGCAGCTTGTGCGTGGAGTGCGTCGCGAACACGAGCGCGCCCGTGCGCGGACGGCCCGCGCCGATCGCGTGCATGTCCTGATAGAACGAATGGAACTCGGCGTGCGGCAGCCAGGCTTCGTCGAAGTGCAGCGTGTCGAGCATGTCGCCGAGCAGATCCTTGATCATTTCGACGTTGTAGATGACGCCGTCGTACGTGCTCTGCGTGATGGTCAGGATGCGCGGCTTCACTTTCGGATTCTTCGCGAGCACCTCGCGCGCGAACGGATTCGCCTCGATCTTCTTCCTGATGTTCTCCGGCTTGAACTCGTCGCGCGGAATCGGCCCGATGATGCCGAAATTGTTGCGCGTCGGCGTGAGGAACACGGGGATCGCGCCGGTCATCGTGATCGCGTGCAGGATCGACTTGTGGCAGTTGCGGTCCACGAGCACGATATCGCCCGGCGCTACCGTCGCGTGCCACACGATCTTGTTCGACGTCGACGTGCCGTTGGTCACGAAAAAGAGATGATCCGCGCCGAAGATGCGCGCCGCGTTGCGCTCCGACGCCGCGACCGGGCCGGTGTGATCGAGCAGTTGGCCGAGCTCCTCGACCGCATTGCAGACGTCCGCGCGCAGCATGTTTTCGCCGAAGAACTGATGGAACATCTGCCCCAGCGGATTCTTCAGGAACGCGACGCCGCCCGAGTGCCCCGGACAGTGCCACGAATACGAGCCTTCGTCCGCGTACTGTACGAGCTCCTTGAAGAACGGCGGCGCGAGCGCATCGAGATACACCTTCGCCTCGCGGATCACGTGGCGCGCGACGAACTCCGGCGTGTCCTCGAACATGTGGATGAAGCCGTGCAGCTCGCGCAGGATGTCGTTCGGCAAGTGGCGCGAGGTGCGCGTTTCGCCGTACAGGAAGATCGGGATATCGGCGTTGCGGCGGCGCACGGCGTTGATGAACGCTCGCAGCGCGACGATGGCCGACGCGAGCTCCGGCGTATCGCCCTCGACGACGACGTTGTCCGCATATGGCAGCAATTCGTCGTCATCGATCGAAAGAATGAAGCACGACGCGCGGCTCGACTGCTGCGCGAACGCGGCGAGATCGCCGTAGCTCGTCAGTCCGAGGACTTCGGCGCCCTCTTTTTCGATCGCCTCGGCGAGCGCCCGGATGCCGGAACCCGAGATGTTCTCGGAACGAAAGTCTTCGTCGATGATGACGACGGGGAAGCGGAACTTCATGAGGCGAATCTCCAGAATGGAAACGACCGCCGCCCTGAACGCAATTCAAGGGCCAGCGGTCTTTTCGACAAGCTTTAGTGCGTGCGCGTTCTGATGAGCGCGATGATCAGGTTTTCGGCAAGGTGACGCCGTGCTGCCCCTGATACTTCCCGCCGCGATCCGCGTACGACGTCTCGCACATCTCGTCGCTTTCAAAGAACAGAACCTGGGCGACGCCCTCGTTCGCGTAGATTTTGGCAGGCAAAGGTGTCGTATTCGAGAATTCGAGCGTCACGTAGCCTTCCCATTCCGGCTCGAACGGCGTCACATTGACGATGATCCCGCAGCGCGCGTAAGTGGACTTGCCGAGGCACACGGTCAGGCACGAGCGCGGAATGCGGAAATATTCGACCGTGCGTGCGAGCGCGAAAGAATTCGGCGGAATGATGCAGACATCGCCCTTGAAGTCGACGAACGATTTCTCGTCGAAGTTCTTCGGATCGACGATCGTGGAATTGATGTTCGTGAAGATCTTGAATTCGTCGGCGACGCGGATGTCGTAGCCGTAACTCGACGTGCCGTAGCTCACGATCTTGCGGCCGTCCTCGGCCACACGCACCTGATCGCGCACGAACGGCTCGATCATCTTGTGCTCTTCCGCCATGCGGCGAATCCACTTGTCGGATTTGATCATAGGGGACGTTACTCAACGGTGAACGGCTCGGTCTCGCGACCGCCGCCTGCGGTGAAACGGAGTATGGCAGGCGGCGGATCGCGCCGCGCGTGCCAAACGAAAAACGAAAGCGGAAAAACGAAAGCGCGTATTTTACGCGATTGGTCGGGCGGCCGAGACCGCGCGCCCGCTTTGTCGCCTAGCGGCGGATCACGCCACACGCGAGCGCCGGCCCCACGTTGTGCGGCGCGTTCGCATACGGATCCATTGCTTCGCGATGCAGCATGATCGCGCGTGAAATGACCGAGCGCACGCCGTCGAGCGAGACATCCGTCGCGACGATGAAGCCCGTCGCCGCGCCGGTCGCGTCCGCGTGGATATTGCCGAGCTCGCCTTCGAGCCTGAACCCCGGCTTTCTGCGTTCGGCGGGCAGCGCGAACACCGGGCTTGAATCCTGATCGTTCACGGCGATGCAATCGCCACGCTCGTGCACGGTCAGCGCGTGATCGCTGTTCGGCGGCATGTCGGTGAGGCTATACGAGACCTGCACGCCGTCCGCGCGCTCGATCAGCGTGACGGTGCCGCGCGCCGCGTTGCCGGGCGTCGGCTGAAGCACCGCGTCCGCGCGTTTCTCGTGATTCTGGAAGATGAGGCCGCAACCGCTCAGCATCACGCTGCAAGCCGCCAGTGCGATCAAGACGCCAGGCGTCCTTGCTGCCCTCCCGTCGAATCTGTGTCTCATGCGATCCTCTCGGCGGCCCGCGAACGCCCTCTGCGTCCGCGCTGCCGCGCATCGAAGGCGACATGATACCGCGAGCCGCATTGCACAAGGCTCGCGAAGATTCGTCGGGATGCTCGAAATCAGGTGTTCTGCACGACGATGCTCGGAAACTTCGAAGTCATGTCGCGCTGACGCTCGGCGACCGAGATCGCGACGCGCCGCGCGATTGCGCGATACATCTCCGCGATGCGGCTCTCGGGCTGCGATACGACGGTCGGCTGGCCCGCATCCGTGCGCTCGCGAATGGCGATATCGAGCGGCAAAGATCCAAGGATCTCGACGCCGTATTCCTTCGCCATGCGCTCGCCGCCGCCCGCGCCGAAGATATGCTCCTCGTGGCCGCAGTTCGAGCAGATGTGCGTGCTCATGTTCTCGACGATACCGAGAATCGGAATGCCGACCTTTTCGAACATCTTCAAGCCCTTCTTCGCGTCGAGCAGCGCGATGTCCTGCGGCGTCGTGACGATCACCGCGCCGGTCACCGGCACCTTCTGCGACAGCGTGAGCTGAATGTCGCCCGTGCCCGGCGGCATGTCGACGATGAGGTAATCGAGATCCTTCCAGTTCGTCTGACGCAGCAGTTGCTCGAGCGCGGAGGTGACCATCGGGCCGCGCCAGACCATCGGGTTGTCCTGCTCGATCAGAAAGCCGATCGAGTTCGCCTGGATGCCGTGGCCCACGAGCGGGTTCATCGTCTGGTTGTCGGGCGATTCGGGACGGCCGGTGATGCCAAGCATCATCGGCAGCGAAGGGCCGTAGATGTCGGCGTCGAGCATGCCGACCGATGCGCCTTCCGCGGCGAGCGCGAGCGCGAGGTTCGCGGCCGTCGTGCTCTTGCCGACGCCACCTTTGCCCGACGCCACCGCGATGATGTTCTTGACGTTCGGCAGCAGCTTCACGCCGCGCTGCACCGCATGCGCGACGACTTGTGACGATACGTCGACGGTGACGTTCGCGACGCCGGCCACCTGCCGCAGCGCGCCTTCCACCTGCGCGCGGATGGCGCCGAACTGCGTTTTCGCCGGATAGCCGAGGACGACGCTCACCGCGACGTTCGCGCCATCGACTGCGACATTGCGAATGCTTTTCGTATCGGCGAACTTGCGGTTGGTGTTGGGATCGGTCAGTGTGGCGAGTGCGTTGTCGATCTTCGCGCGGTCAATACTCATCGAGGCTCCATTGGAACGGTTGTTGCTTTCCGCCTTCGGCGCGCGCAACAGACTGAAGAAATTGCAAGTAATTGTTAGCGCCATTGCGCCCGGCGGCTCGTGCACTGCACTATGCCGCTGCAAATCTTTCCGGGGACGCATCGCATCGGGCAGACGGTCGCCTTTCTCATTATTGTAGAGGCTCGCCCGGAGGCTCGTCCGAAGACCCTTTCGCACTGTCGGCGCTCATAGCCGAACGCTTGTCGATTCACAAGGAGAATGAAGATGAACACCAAATTCCTGACCCGCCTGTCCGTGTTCGCCGTCGCTGGCGCGCTGCTCGCGGGCTGCCAGACGCAACAGGGCACCAACACGGCGGTCGGCACCGGCGCGGGCGCGGCAACCGGCGCCGCGATCGGCGCTATCTTTGGCGGCGGCAAGGGCGCGGCGATCGGCGCGGCTGCGGGCGCGGCGACCGGCGGCATCGTCGGCTACAACTGGCAGTCGATCAAGAGCAAGATTTCGGGCGACTCGAAGGGCACCGGCACGCAGGTGACCGAGCAGCAGGACGGCTCGCTCAAGGTGAACATCCCGAATTCGATTTCGTTCGACACCAACAGCTACGCGATCAAGCCGTCGTTCGATCCGGTGCTCAATTCCGTCACGCAGACGATGCAGCAGCATCCGGAGTTGATCGCGAATGTCGTCGGCCATACGGACAACACCGGCCAGCCGGCCTACAACCAGACCCTGTCGCAGAATCGCGCACAGAGCGTCGCGTCGTACATTTCGACGCACGGTGTCCCGGCACAGCGTCTGTCGTCGCAGGGCATGGGTCAGAACCAGCCGATCGCGGATAACTCGACGGAAGCGGGCCGTGCACAGAACCGTCGCGTGGAAATCTATCTGCGTGCAACCGCGCAGCCGGGCCAGGTTCAGTAAAGCAACTGATTTCAAAGAGGAAATCGCCGGTGCCTTCGCTTCGGCGAGAGCGGCGCGGCAGGCGCGCGCATCGGTCTGAAAAAATTTTGAAACTTGGACGTGCGGCGCTTGTCTGTCTTTACGGTAGGTGGATGGCGAGGCCATCACCTGCCATTCTCCTCTTGTCGTTGTTGCTCCGGGGCCCGATTGGACCCCGGTTTTTTTTTGGGCGTCTGGTTTTGCTCGACGCTGAACGGCATCAAATCCACCCCCTGCACCCTCGTCCCGCTATACCACATCCGGCCCGCGCCCCCTCCCTGCTAAAATCAAAATCCGCTTTTTCGCAACCCAAGCACTTCTACCCCAGGCCGCGCCTTTATGTCAGCACCGATTTCAGCCACTGCCTCCGCCGCGCCTGCCGCCAACGAAAGCGGCCGCCGCCAGATCCTCGTCACGTCCGCGCTGCCGTACGCGAACGGTCAGATTCATATCGGCCATATGGTCGAGTACATTCAGACGGACATCTGGGTTCGGACGCTGCGAATGCATGGCCACGAGGTCTACTACGTCGGCGCGGACGACACCCACGGCACGCCCGTCATGCTGCGCGCCGAGAAGGAAGGCATCACGCCGAAACAGCTGATCGAGCGCGTGTGGAAAGAGCACAAGCGCGACTTCGACAGCTTCGGCATCTCGTTCGACAACTACTACTCGACCGATGCCGAGGAAAACCGCGTCCTGTGCAACTCGATCTACACCGCGCTCCAGCAAGCCGGCCTGATCGAGGCGCGCGACATCGAGCAGGCCTACGATCCGGTCAAGGAAATGTTCCTGCCGGACCGCTTCATCAAGGGCCAGTGCCCGAAGTGCGGCGCGAAGGACCAGTACGGCGACAACTGCGAAGTCTGCGGCTCGACCTATCAGCCGACCGAACTCATCAATCCGTACTCGGTCGTGTCGGGCGCGACGCCCATCCGCAAGACGTCGACGCACTACTTTTTCAAGCTGTCCGATCCGCGCTGCGAGACGTTCCTGCGCGGCTGGGTCAGCGGGCTTGCGCAGCCGGAAGCGACCAACAAGATGCGCGAGTGGCTCGGCGACCAGGGCGAAGCCAAACTCGCCGACTGGGACATTTCCCGCGACGCACCCTACTTCGGCTTCGAGATTCCCGGCGCGCCGGGCAAGTACTTCTACGTCTGGGTCGATGCGCCGGTCGGCTATTACGCGAGCTTCAAGAATCTCGCGGACCGCGTGGGCATCGATTTCGATGCCTGGATCGCACCGGGCACCAAGGCCGAGCAGTATCACTTCATCGGCAAGGACATCCTGTATTTCCATACGCTGTTCTGGCCGGCGATGCTCGAATTCTCCGGCCATCGCACGCCGACGAACGTGTTCGCGCACGGCTTTCTGACCGTCGACGGCGCGAAGATGTCGAAGTCGCGCGGCACGTTCATCACCGCGCAGAGCGTGATCGACACGGGCCTCAACCCGGAGTGGCTGCGCTACTACTTCGCGGCGAAGCTCAACAGCACGATGGAAGACATCGACCTGAATCTCGATGACTTCCAGGCGCGCGTGAACAGCGATCTCGTCGGCAAGTACGTGAATATCGCGAGCCGCGCGGCGGGCTTCCTGATCAAGCGTTTCGACGGCCGCGTGCAGGACAGCGCGATGCATCATGCGCTGCTCGGACAACTGCGCGACGCGATCGGCCATATCGCCGGTTTCTACGAATCACGCGAGTACGGCCGCGCACTGCGCACGACGATGGAACTGGCGGACGCCGTCAACGCCTACGTCGATACTGCGAAGCCGTGGGAACAGGCGAAGGATCCGGCGAACGCCGTCGCGCTGCACGAGACGTGCAGCGTGAGCCTCGAAGCGTTCCGCCTGCTGTCGCTCGCGCTGAAGCCGGTGTTGCCGAAGCTCGTCGAGTCGGTGGAATCGTTCCTCGGCATCGCGCCGCTCGTCTGGGCCGATGCCGCGAAGCCGCTGTCGTCGGCGAATGCGATCAACGCGTACAAGCATCTGACGACGCGTGTCGATCCGAAGCAAATCGAGGCGCTGCTGGCCGCCAATCGCGAATCATTGCAGCCGGGCGAGCAAGCGGTGGCGCCGGCGCCGGCGAAAGCTGCCGCGAAAAAAGAGGACGCTTCGGATGTCATCTCCATCGACGATTTCGCGAAAGTCGATTTGCGCATCGCGAAGATCGTCGATTGCAAGGCGGTCGAAGGCTCGGACAAGTTGCTGCAACTGACGCTCGATGTCGGCGAGGAAAAAACGCGCAACGTGTTCTCGGGCATCAAGTCGGCGTATCAGCCGCAGGATCTGATCGGCAAGCTCACCGTGATGGTCGTCAATCTCGCGCCGCGCAAGATGAAGTTCGGCCTGTCCGAAGGGATGGTGCTGGCGGCGTCGGCGGCGGACGAGAAGGCCGAGCCGGGGCTGTATATCCTCGAGCCGCACGGCGGTGCAAAGCCGGGGATGCGCGTGAAGTAAGGCACACGGCTCCTTCATGATGAAAGGCCACGCACAGCTTGCGTGGCCTTTTTTTATGCCGATCGGCAAGCGTTGATTCTTCTGCCTGTCTGCGCTTTACTCTGCTTTCCTGATCAAACGAAAGCAAACGCGATGACAGATGAACAAACCAAGGATTCTTCACGCGCGACGTCGCCCAACGGTTCTTTCGTCGACATTCCCGGCGGGAAACGCACTGATTTTCCTGATGGCAGTCAGTTGATCGAAGGTCCGGATGGAGACAAGTACATCGTCTCCGAGGACGGAACGATCAACGGGACAATACCTGAGATTCGTCAGGTGCAGATCGGCGATCTCGCGCAGGTTTTACGACATGAAGTCGTGAACACGCCTGACACGACGTCTCATACGCTGCATTTCATCGGCGGCGGCGTGTTCTCTTTTCTGCATCACCGCGATGGCCGCGGCATGTCGTTCGAAGCGAACCGGATCACGTTGCGCACGCTGCCAAACGGCGTATTCGTCATCTGCGGCAGTCATCTTTGATCCGGCGATCAATCCGACTCCACCGCCGTCGCCGATGCCCCGAACGGCGCACTCACCCCCGACGCGCCCGAAGCAGCCGAAGGCTGCACAGCCTGCGATCCCGGTGACCCCGCCCACAAGCGCGCCCACGAATTGAATCTGCGCGTGTACGACAGATCGACGCCCTGATAGGTCCCGCCATACGCCGTCACCGACCAGAACCGCGAGAGGTTCAGCGTCGCCTTTACCGCGTTGCTTGCCGATTGCAACCCCTGCTCATAGCCGATCACGAGCCGCTCGTTGATTGCTTTCGAGAGCAGCACGACTTGCGCGTCCGTCAGCCCGACTTCGCTGGAGCCGACGGTGAACTCGTCGAGCCCGACCGTCTGCGCGATCTTCGCGCCGCCCTTGCTGCCGATCAGCGCGAGCGCGCTCGTCATGGCGCTTTGCTGGCCGACGTTGTTGCCCTGATCCGTACCGTGGCCGAACAGCAGCCACGAGAGCTTTTCGTTGTCGGGCACGCTCGGCTCGGAGATCAGTTTCGCGACCGGCGCCTGCACCGTGCCCGTCACTTGTACGCCCGCCTCCACTTCCTGATTGCGTCGCATCGCGAGAATATTGATGCCCGGATTCGCCACCGGCCCGTTGAACGTGAAAAAGCCGTTCTCGATCGCGAGCTTGCGCCCGAACGCGGTGTACGTCGAACCCGGCGTCACGCGCACGTTGCCGACCGCGCGCAGCGGCATGTTCGGCGCGCTCGTCGCGGTGATGGTGCCCGCGAGCCCGAGATCCGCGCCCGCGCCCTTGAAGCGGAATTTCTGCCCCAGATTGATGTCGATGTTCGCGCGCGGCGTGAACGGCCCGACCGGCTTCTCAGTCGCCGCCGTGATCTGCTGATTCGTGTTTTCGCCCTTGATGGTGCCATCGGGGCGCTCGATCACGACATCGTCGCCGAGTGAAGGCGCGGACGATTCGGGCAGATCGATCAGCGCGTGATCGACGGTGAACTTGCCGTCGATCGCCATGCCGCCCTGCAGACCGGCGTTGGCAATCTTCGCTTCGCCCGACAGCATCAGCTCGCGGTCCGGCGACGCGAACAATTCCAGCTTGTCCGCGATGATGCTCGCCGTGAGATCGGGCTGCTGCTGGTCCAGCCGCACCTTGCCGGTCGCGCGCAGCGTGCCGCTCGCACCGTGAAACTCGACGCGCTGAAGATCGACGAGATTCTCCGAGAGCGCGATGCGGATGATGCCGTCCTTCAGTTGCACGCCCTGATCAACGACGGTCGCGGACACGTTGTCGCCGGTGAGCGACCCCGACAGATTGGGCTTCGCGACGATGCCCGCGATCACCAGCTTGAGCGCGATCTTGCCGCCGAGCAGATAGTTCGCGCCGAGCAGCCCGCCCGTCGTGCGCAGTTCGGGAATGTTCGCGTCGATGCCACCGGTGAGCGGCGCATTGTCGTCGAGGGTGAGCATGCCGTCGCGATTGACGAGCGGCGTGTGCACGTTCGCGTCGACCACGCCGATGCGGCTCGCCTGCGCATGCAGTGATGCGTTCAGGCGATTGCCCTCGGTGAAATCGGCGCGCGCCGCGATATCCGTGATGCCGAGCGCGGCAAGCCCGCGCGCGCCGTCGATCGTCACGTCGCCGCCGCGGCGCTTGATCTGCACGTAGCCCGTCGCGGTCGCGCCGAGCGAGAAGTTCCAGTCGCCGTCGAACACGAGATCGGTGCGAATCGGCGGTTCGGCGCCCGTCAGTTCCCGGCGCACTTCGAGCAGATGCGGCACCGACAGGTTCGTGAGCGTGCCCGCCGATTGCACGCGGCCATTTTCCATCGCGAACGATTTCAGATTCAGCACCGCGCCTTCCGCTGCGAGCCGCGTCGCGCCGAGCACGAGACGGTTCGGGCCGTAGCTCACCGACAGCGGCGATTCGAGATTGAGCGACGGCGTGCCCTTGTTCGACAGCTTCGTGATCGAGCCATCCCAGTGCGGCCCGTCGGGTGCGTCGGTGAACTTGCCGGCAGCGGCGGCCGCGAGGTTCACCGGCTGGCCGCGCACTTTGCCCGTCGCGGTCAGGTCGAGCGTGTGATGCACGCGCGTGCCGTTCAGATTCGCGTCGAGAGTCGCGACTTCGATGCCTTCCGTGCTGAAATCGCGCGCCTTGAGGGTGAAGACGAGCGCGCCGTTCGCACCGTCGCGGATATCCGCGCGGCCTTCCGCGTGGCCCAGGCGATTCGCACCGAAGACGACGCCATCGGCCTGATAGTTCGCTACGACGTTCGGATGCGCGATCGAGCCGGTCAGATCGCCGTCCGCCTTCACCGTGCCCGCGATGCCAAAGCCGAGCCGCTCGAGCGCGGGCGCATCGACCTTGAAGCGCAGGCGGTCGCTGGGCGCGCCGAAGCTGCCGTTCACGTCGACGTCATTGCCGGCAACCGAAAGCGACGCCTTGCTCGGCAAGAGACGCGTGCCCGCGACCTGCACCGTGCCCTCGCCCGTGAGCGGCAAGTTGTCGTACATGCTGTCGTTGAGCTTGAACGTCGCTTTCGTCGTGAGCGTCGGCGCGAGCTGGCCGGATGCCGCGAGCGTGCCGTTCACGCGCGCCTCGATCACGCGCGGCGGCGCGGCCGCCTTTTTCGGCGCGCCCTTCTTCACCGGCGCGGGTTTTTGCGCGATCAACTGCTGTTGCAGCAGAAGCGGATTGAAGTCGACGAATTTCGCCTTCAGGTCGTAGCTCGAATTGGCGTCTTTCTTCAGCGCGCCGTTCGCTTCGACGCGCCCTTTGCCGACCGTCAGCTTCACATCGTCGAGCGAGGTCTGCTTCGGATCGAGTTTGACCTTGGCCTGCGCGCGGAGCGCCGCTTTCGGGTCGTTGAGATCGGCGGTGATCGTCTGCGTGTCGCCCGCGAGCACCACGCTGATCGGCCCGGCGAAATCGGTCGGACGCAGCGTCGGTTCGATCGCGTTCAGATCGAGCTTCGCGACCTTCAGGTCGAATTTGCCCTTGCCATCCGCGAGCGATCCGCCGCCCGTCACGGTCGCGTTTTTCAGCAATCGCACGTTCAGGTCGGTGATGCTTTGCTCGGAGGCATCGAGCCGCACGTTCGCGCGCGCGTCGATGAGCGGCAGCAGCTTCTTGTCGATGGAACCGGGCTTCGCGTTCACGATCGACACCGGCCCGGCGACGATGAACGCCTTCGGGTCCGCGCCCTCGACCGGCTTCACTTCGGCGCGCACCGCGAGATCGGCCTCGGGCGCGCCCGGCGCGAAGGCCTGCGGATTGACGTGGTCGAAGGTGACGAGCGCGGACTTGAGCGGCACGTCGGCGAACGGCAGCGCTTCGACATGCGCCTGTCCCTTCAGCTTCATGCCGCTCGCGTCGACGTCGGCGATCAGGTCTTCCAGCGAACCCGAGAGCTGCGCGCTCACGTTGACCGCTTCGCCGTTGATCTTGCCGGCGTAGCCTGCATCGCCGGAAAGCGGGAACGGCCGCGCGCCGCCGTCGAGCTTCGCCGCCGCCGTCACCGAGCCGAATGGCGTGTCGAGGCGCTGGACCGTCGCTTCGTGATGCTGACCGTCGCTGCGGCCATTGAACAGCAGGCGCGAGAATTCGGTCGTTGTCGTGCCCTGATGCAGCCGCAGCTTTTCGACGGATACATCGCGGATCGCGAGCTGGATCGGGATGAGCAACTCCTTCGGCAGCTCGGTCTTCTTGCTCGGCTCGTTCGATGGCGCGACGCGCGCATCGATCGTCCCGACATGCAGATAGTCGATCGTGAAGCGCAGCGGCTCGCGCGTGAGCGCCCAGCGGCCCGACACGCTGTCGACTGCGATGTCCGTACCCTTGCCGTCTTTCCAGTGCACGTCGCGCAACTGCAGGCCGGTCGCGATCGCGCCGCCGTCGAGCTTGCCGGTCAGTTGCCCTTTGAGCAGCGACGTCGCCGCGTCCCACGCGTAGCGCGTGCCGCGCTCCGTCGTCAGCACGAACAGCACGCCGCCGGCCGCGAGCGCCACGATCAGCACGACGACGAGCACGAGCCCGCCAATCCAGCGCGCGAGGCGCCGCCAGCCGCTCTTTTTCGGCGGCGGCGGCTGCTTGCCGCTGTCGTTGTCGTTTCCGCCGCCGTTGCCGCTGGATGCGGGGGTGTCGGCCGGGTTGGTCGGTTCCGTCATGCTTTTTCCATCAGAACGCGATGCCGAGCGTCAGATACGGTTTGACGCTCTTGCTCTTGAATCCATACGCCAGGTCGACGTTCACCGGTCCGACCGGGCTGCGCCAGCGCACGCCGACGCCCACGCCCGGCTGGAACACGCGCTCGGCCCACGTATCCGTCGCGGTACCGATATCGAAGAACATCGCGCCGCCCCAGTCGTGCGTGAACCAGTGCTGATATTCGCTGCTGCCGGTCACCATGTACTTCGTCGGCAGGATCGAACCCGCCACGTCATTGCCGATGCTCAGGTAGCTATAGCCGCGCACCGAATTCGCACCGCCCGCGCGGAACAGCAGCGACGCAGGCACGCCGCTCGACGGGCCGCTCGTGAACACGCCGCCGAACTCCGCGCGAAACAGCAGCAAATCGTTCTTGCCGAGCGGAAAGTACTGCACCGCGTTGGTGTAGAGGCGCGCGAATGTCTGATCAGTCAACACGCCTTTCACGGCGAAGCCCGCCTCGGCGCGGATGATGTTGCCGCGGCGCGGAAAGAGCGGATCGTCGACGTCGCGCCGCACCCATGTCCACGCGGGCACGAGCGCGCGCGCCGTCGACGGATTCGGCTCGTTTTGCGTCAGGCGGTCGTCGTAGAACGTCAGCGAGAACGTCGTGTCGATGTTCTGGCGCGAACGCGAGCGCTGCACGCCGACGCGCGCGCTATAGATATTCGTGCTCGATACATCGGTGATCGTGTACGAGCCGAACACGGCGTTCACCCAGCCGTGCGCGTCCGGCGGCATCGCGAGCTGCACGCGGCCATACTGCTGCGTCTGGTCGAGCCGCCCGGAGATGGTGAACGGATACGCCGCGCCAAACGTGTTCAGATAGCTGTATCCGCCCTGGATGTGAAAACCCGTGTCCGTCGCATAGCCCACGCCGTAGCGGATGCTGTGGTACGGATATTCGCTGACCTTCACATGGAGCGGCGTTTCGACCGGCTTGCTGACGTCGGCGTCCGCGTCGATCGCGACGCTCGCGTAATACGGCGTGTTCTGGATCTGCCGCTGCAATTCGTTCACGCGCGCGGCATCGTAGATCTCGCCTTCCCGGATCGGATTCACGTGATCGATGATCCACGCCGGATAGCGCTTCGGGCCGCTCACGTCGAGCTTGCCGAGCGTGAAGGTCGGGCCGCTGTCGAACGTCACCGAGAGATCGGCGATATGCGCGCGCGGATTGATGCGCGCCTGCGAGCGCACGATCTTCGCGCCGAGATAACGCTTGGACTGGAGCGCCCTGAGCGCCGCATTTTTCGCGTCGCTCCAGCCGCTTTGCGTGAAAGGATCGCCTTCGTTGACGGAAAACGCGAAACGCGCCGCGTTTTCCTGCGCGCGATCCTCGGTCGTCACCGCGCCGGTGAAATTCAGTTGCACGGAGGCGATTGTCGTCCGCGGGCCGGGATCGACGCTCACCTTGACGGCGCGCTTGTCGTCGACGGTCGTCACGTCCGTGCGCACGACCGGCGAAAAATAGCCTTCGGTGGCGACGAGATCGCGCACGTCCTTCGGCACCGCGGTGACGAGGAACTCAAACTGGTCATCGCTCACGTCGTCGCGCTTCGCGAAACGGGCGATGTCGAGATTTTCCTTGAGCAGCTTCTTCACACTGCGCGGCGCATCGATGTCGATGTCGTACTTGGCGAAAGCCGGCGCGGCGAAACCGATCGCGGCGAGCGCGACGAACACCATCGACAAGACGGACATGCGCCTCGGGCCATGCGGCTTCACGCGCGTTGCGCGCAGCGGATCAAACGAACGGCCCGCCAAACGTGACCTCCGGCATCGGGATAAAGTGAGAGTGAAAGGTAAAACTTGCAGCGTCGCGACATTGACGCAGGCGCTATTTCACCACATTGCCATGCGCCAACGCCGCAAAGCGGGCCGGCTCGCGCGAGACGTGCGCCGTTGGACGGCTTTGCACCGGCCGGGTTCCGTGAAACCGGCACGCGCGTACGCCTTTCGACGCGCGAAACACGCACGGCGCAAGATACGTTGCCGCCGCACGCTTGCGGTAAAATTGCGACGCACAGGCGAATTCAGGGCAAGGCGGGCTGCCGCCCATGCCGACTTCGTCACACGAACACGCCTCGACTCAACGGAAAGCCGGATCATGTATCAGTCGGATATCACTCAGTTCATCAATCAGTTGAAAGAGCAGAAGCCCTCGCTGGAAGAAGAACAGCGCCGCGGCCGCGCGCTTCTGTGGGACAAGCAGCCGATCGACCTCGACGAGCGCAGCAAACAGCAGCAATCGCGCGTGAACCAGACGCCCTACGTCTACTACCAGAACTTCTGAACGTGAGCGCAGCCGGCCGCGAACCGCAAACGTCCGCGCATTCATCGCCTCATCCGCACAATGAGGCGAAGCGCGACGACGCACGGGACGACCGGGCCGTGGCGCTCGCCGCGCCCGCGACCGATTCGACGCCCGACACCATCGACGGTGTCGCGTTCGCGCATCTGTACGGCGAGCCGCTGTGGAAGCTGCCCACGGACCTGTACATCCCGCCCGACGCGCTCGAGATCTTTCTCGAAGCGTTCGAGGGCCCGCTCGACCTGCTGCTCTACCTCATCCGCAAGCAGAATTTCAACGTGCTCGATATCCCGATGGCGGATGTCACCGCGCAATATCTCGGCTATGTCGACCAGATCCGCGAATCGAATCTGGAGCTCGCATCGGAATATCTGCTGATGGCGGCCATGCTGATCGAGATCAAGTCGCGCATGCTGCTGCCGGTCAAGAAAGCGGATACCGGCGAGGACGCCGAAGATCCGCGCGCCGAACTCGTGCGCCGCTTGCTCGAATACGAGCAGATGAAACTCGCCGCGCAGAAGATCGACCAGTTGCCGCAACTCGGCCGCGACTTCCTGCGCGCGGATATCTACATCGAGCAGGCCGCCGAGCAGCGCTTCCCCGACGTCGACATGAACGACCTGCGCGCCGCGTGGGCCGACGTCATCAAGCGCGCGAAGCTCGTCCAGCATCACAAGATCACGCGCGAGGAACTCTCGGTGCGCGAGCATATGAGCGTGATCCTGCGGCGCCTGCAGAGCGCGCGTTTCATGGAGTTCACCGAGCTTTTCGACACCTCGCGCGGCGTGCCGGTGGTCGTCGTGAACTTCATCGCCATGCTGGAGCTGTCGCGCGAATCGCTGATCGAGATCACGCAGCCCGAGCCCTACGCGCCCATTTACGTGAGACTCGCGTACTCTCCGGCCTGAGAATTTCCTTTACCCTTGTTTCGCCGCGCCGCCTCGGGCCGCGCCGACAGGAGACACCCGCTCGATGAAAGTCATCAGCTCCATCCATGAACTGCGCGACCAGTTGCGCGGCCAGAACCGAACCGCCTTCGTTCCGACGATGGGCAATCTCCACGAAGGCCATCTCTCGCTGATGCGTCTCGCGCGCCAGCACGGCGATCCGGTCGTGGCGAGCATCTTTGTGAACCGCCTGCAGTTCGGCCCGAACGAGGACTTCGACAAATACCCGCGCACGCTGCAGGACGACATCGAAAAGCTGCAGAAAGAGAACGTCTATGTGCTCTTCGCGCCGACCGAGAAGGACATGTATCCGGAGCCGCAGGAGTATCGCGTGCATCCGCCGCACAATCTCGGCGACATTCTCGAAGGCGAATTCCGCCCCGGTTTTTTCACGGGCGTGTGCACGGTCGTGATGAAGCTGATGTCGTGCGTGCAGCCGCGCGTCGCGGTGTTCGGCAAGAAGGACTATCAGCAGTTGATGATCGTGCGCGCCATGTGCAATCAGTTCGCGCTGCCCACCGAAATCATCGCGGCGGAAACCGTGCGCGACGAGGACGGGCTCGCGCTGTCGTCGCGCAATCGCTTTTTGTCGCCGGATGAGCGCGCCGAAGCGCCCAAGCTCGCCGAGCAGCTCCAGCGCGTGCGCGAAGCGCTGTTGTCGGGCAATCGCGATATCGCCGCGCTCGAACGCGACGCGATGAACGCGCTCGCCGAGCGCGGCTGGAAGCCCGATTACATCAGCGTGCGCAAGCGCTCGAACCTGCTGCCGCCCAGCGGAGCCGACACGGACGCGCCGCTCGTCGTGGTCGCAGCGGCGAAGCTGGGCGCGACGCGTCTCATCGACAATCTGGAAATCTGAAGCGAATCAAGGCAATAAGGGAAGGAGTCATCATGCAGCGCACCATGCTCAAATCGAAGATCCACCGCGCGACGGTCACGCATTGCGAGTTGCACTACGAAGGCTCGTGTGCGATCGACGAGAACCTGCTCGAAGCGGCGAACCTGATGGAAAACGAGCAGATCGACATCTGGAACGTGAACAACGGCGAGCGTCTGACCACGTACGCGATCAAGGGCGAGCGCGGCAGCGGCATGATCTCGCTGAACGGCTCGGCTGCGCGCCGCGCGCAACTGGGCGATCTCGTCATCATCGCGGCCTTCGCGCAGGTGGATGAGGAAGAGATCAAGGCCGGCTGGAAGCCGAACCTTGTGTTCTGCGATGAAGAAAACCGCATCAAGGGCAGCCGCGATCACGTGCCGACGCAGAACTGGACGTAAGCGCTTGGCGCTTCAGGCAAAAGCCGGCGATTCCTCAAGGGACGCCGGCTTTTCTACTTCTTGCCGACCCAGTCGATGATCGGCTCCCACTGCTCCAGATCCTTTTCAACGCGGCTCTTCGCGACGTCCCAGATCGTGAGGCCGTGCGCGGCGAGCTGCACGTAGTTCTGCGTATCGCGCAAAAAGCCGAGCACCGGCAGATCCAGACCTTCGACGAAGCGATGCAGCTGGTCCGCCGAACGCGTGCGCGCGTCTACGCGCATGCCGACCACGCCGACCTGGATCGCCCCTTTTCTTATCGCCTTTTCCTTCGCGAGCTTCGTCAGGAAGTCCTGCGTCGCGAGGATGTCGAACATCGACGGCTGCAGCGGCACGATCACCTTGTCCGCAAGTTCCAGCGCGAGCGCGAGGCGGTTGCCGTGGACGCCGGCGGGCGTATCGACGACGGCTTTCTCCAGACCTTTGGGCGGCTTCGCGGGGGAATCGACGTCGATGTTCCATTCCTCGATCTTCGGCAGCGTGTCGACGCGCAGCGACATCCACGCGTGCGACGAGCGCTGTTTGTCGAGATCGGCGAGCGCGACCCATTCGCCCTGAGCGGCGAAATACCCGGCCAGATTGGTTGCGAGCGTACTTTTGCCGACGCCGCCCTTCGGATTTGCCACCACGATCACGGTCATGAAGTGTCCTGGATTTTGTTGGGCGCGCCGGCGTCGCCGCGCGCACGATTTCGTCTTTAGAAGAACAGGTGCATGATTCGAGCGTTGATATTATCGGCAAAACTGCTGCATCCGGCATACTGGCCGAACGGCCGTGCCGCATTTGCCGCCTTCCTCATCCATTCGCCCTGAAAATCCCCATGACTCAGCTCCGCCCCGACGTCACGCTCGACTATCTACGCAACCGCCAGAAAGGCCGCCTGCCCGACCTGCTCGGCGTGCGATTGCTCTCGCTCGATCAGGGCCAGCTGACCGGCGAACTCACGATCCGCCCGGAGCTGCTCGCGCCGAATGGTTTTCTGCACGCAGCGACGGTCGTCGGTCTCGCCGATACGTGCTGCGGCTACGCGTGCATCGCGCATCTGCCGGAGAAGGCGCAGAACTTCACGACGCTCGAACTGAAGAGCAATCACGTTTCGACGGCGCGCGAGGGGAAGATCGTCGCAAAAGCGACGGCCGTGCATCTCGGGCGCAGCACGCAGGTGTGGGACGCGACGGTCACGAATGGCGAGGGGAAGCTTATCGCCATGTTCCGGTGTACGCAGATGATTCTTTATTGAGTGCACGACCTGGAACGCCGGCCTCCAACAGAAGCCGCGCGATCTTACGCCGGTGGAATCATGGAAACGACCATTCCCAAGAGCAGCAGCGCCGGCAAGGCCAGCAACGCCACCGATTGCAGAACCCGGTACCAGCGGGAAGTGCGCACCTCTTCGCCGAGCCCGGCCACGAAGGTGAACAGCGACAGTGCGCCGATGATCCATAGCAAGTACGCAGCGTCACCATCTGCCAGCATCGACGCATAGCCGAGGAATCCGGAATTGGCGATCAATGATTGAACTCCTCGAAATTCCATCGATACGGTTCAAAGAATCTTAGAAAATCAGTCTGAACATTGCCCGTATCGTTATTTCTGTAGTTCCAGCCGCCGCCTGCGCCTGAGCCGCGTACGAAGCTGCCGGTCTCCGGTGTCATGCCCGCATACGCGCGCTGGTCGGGGTCAGCGGAATTGCGACCAAAGATTCGGTTTATCCAGGTGATCGGCTTGTGAATCTCCCAGTTCGAATTGCCTTGGCAGATGTCGATCTGCGCATCAGTCTTGCGCGTCACGACCTGAATATGATGTGCCCGGCCGCCGGTGGCCTGTCCCTTGCTGTCATGCGCGAGAGCCAGGACGTCGCCGGGTAACAGTTCGGTGGGGCCGGTTAGTCGTACCGTGTTCTGCGCATCCCGCTGAAGGTCGGGTGCGCCGAACGAGACCATGACCATGCTGATGAATCCACGCGGCGTTTGCGGATAGTTTTCGTGGTAGTCCGGGTCGTAGATGTCCATATTGCGATACTCCCACACGCCATCCGTGAGTTTCACGGGAAGCCCTCGCTTCGAAGCAAACGTGCACAGCAGTTCGAGCGCGAAATCTTCGCAGGTGAATCGCTTGCCTGACGTACGCGCTGCTTCCGCGAGCCGTGGCGCGGCCGAATGATAGGCTTCGACATCGGCTTTCGTCCAGGTCCGGTTCGTTCGCCAATAGACCTTCAGCCTGCAGGTGTAGGGCGTCTCGTCTTCCCTTTGTGTTAGCGGCGCCCAGATAACGTTGCCGATACCGCTCATCGCCGTGCCTCCCGAAGCGCCACGCCAATTCGTTGACTGGCGCCTCCGGATTTAACCGGTGTTCTCCCGTCCGCATCCGTGATGACGGCACTCGCATGCCCATCGACGTCAACAAGCTGTACGCGAATACCCGTGACTGGCTGCCCTCTTTCATCAACGAAACGAAAATGTCGGTCGAACGCGCTATCTCGACTCTGAGAGAGAAAAGCGCCGTCACTCGCATACCCCATCGACGCGAGTTCCTTCGCTTCGAACGACATGCTTGCGTTGCGCATCGACGCGATGAGTCGTGGAGGCGGCTCGCACTTGCAGGCGCAGAGATCCCCTTCGAGCGCGGCCTGTTTTCCGTGAATCGAGTGCCGTCGAGTCGGGCCTGCACCGACGATATGCCCTTCAGACTTGCATGATGGGCAATATACATGTGCGCCATGATAGGACTGCGCTTTCCCGCGGATTCTTGCGCGCGAGTCGCCCTCCGTCACGCTACCGCCGCGTGTCGTCTGATCCCCTACGACGATGAAATATCGCTTCATTCTTTGCCTCCTCTTTATGTGAAAGGAGATACGAAGCTAACTCATCGTCACATCGGATTCGAGACGGTGGACGTGAAGAATTGTCAAACGGACGTCGTGTTCGCGGAAAGTCGCGTATTAGCCAAAAGCGGCCTGCAGCGCATCCACATCCAGCGCTTCCGCGAACGCATCCGCCAGCCGGTCGAGCGACGCCTCCCGCAGCGCCGGATAATCCAGCGGCTCAGCGTCCTTCACCCCGGCCCACGCGAGCAGCGCGGCACACGCTTCGGGTGTATCGAATACGCCGTGCAGATACGTCGCGGCGATTTGTCCATCTTCCGAAAGTGCACCGTCGACACGTCCCGCATCCAGTTCGACGAAAGGCCGTGACAGCGCCGCGCCGCGCGTCCGGCCCATGTGAATTTCGTAGCCGCGCACGGGCGCTCGCGTGCCGCCGATCATCAATTGCCCGCTCACGTTCTCGAGCTGTTTGTGCGGCGTGAGTTCGGTAAACAGCTCGAGCAGCGCCAGACCCTGAACACGCCCCGCCGAGCCTTCGACGCCATCAGGATCATCGATCTCGCGTCCGAGCATCTGCATGCCGCCGCAAATGCCGAGCACCTTGCCGCCATAGCGCAGATGCCGTTCGATCGCGCGATCCCAGCCGTTTTCGCGCAGCCACGCAAGATCGCGCTGCACGCTTTTCGAGCCGGGCAGCACGATCAGATCGGCCGCAGGCGGCGCAATGCCCGCGCGGACATACGAGAAATCGACCCGAGGATGCGCCCGCAAAGCATCGAAATCCGTGTGATTGCTGATGCGCGGCAGCGCCGGCACGATCACCTTCAGCGCGCTCGCCACGTCAGACGCAGCGCGCGCGTGCGGCTGGCTGGGCAGCATGTCTTCCGCATCGAGCGTCAGCCCGTGCAGATACGGCAGCACGCCGAACACCGGCTTGCCGGTCTGCGCTTCCAGCCAGTCGAGCCCCGGCTGCAACAGGCCGATATCCCCGCGAAACCGGTTGATGACGAAGCCGCGAACGCGCGCGCGCTCGCTCTCCGACAAACACGCGAGCGTGCCGACGAGATGCGCGAACACGCCGCCGCGATCGATATCGGCGACGAGCACGACCGGGCAATCGACGCGCTCCGCGAAGCCCATGTTGGCGATATCGCCCTCGCGCAGATTGATTTCGGCGGGACTACCCGCGCCTTCGACGATCACCGCATCGAACTCGCTGCGAAGACGTTCGTAGGACGCGAGCACGGCATCGAAGGCGATGCGCTTGTAATCGTGATACGCGCGCGCATCGAGATTCGCGTGCGCGTGACCGTGGATGATGACCTGTGCGCCGCGATCGCTCGTCGGCTTGAGCAGCACCGGATTGAAGTCGATGCGCGCATCGACGCCCGCCGCGATCGCCTGCAGCGCCTGCGCGCGGCCGATCTCGCCGCCATCGACGGTCACCGCGCTGTTCAGCGCCATGTTCTGCGGCTTGAACGGCGCAACGCGCACGCCGCCGCGCCGCGCGAGACGCGCCAGGCCCGCGACGAGCGTGCTCTTGCCGGCATCGGACGTCGTCCCCTGGATCATCAGCGTGCCGCGTGGCGTGAATGGCATCATCGGAATCCTCTTATGCGAGAACGCGCTATCTTAGCCCGCCGGTACAATGGCGCGATGAATCCACGCGATATCACCTTCGTGCTCGGCGGCGCGCGCTCGGGCAAGAGCGCTTACGCCGAACGGCTCGCTATCGAAAGCGGCTTGCCGGTGACGTATATCGCGACGGCGCGCATTCATGACGATGAATTCGCGCAACGCGTGCGGCATCACGTCGAGCGCAGGCCCGCATACTGGCCGCTCGTCGAAGCGCCGCTCGATCTCGCGGGCGCACTGCGCGACGCGGATCGCGCGGGACATTGCGTGCTGATCGATTGCCTGACGCTCTGGCTTGCCAACCTCCTCTTCGCGCAAGACGCGATGAGCGACGACATCGCGGTTCTGCCGCTATCTGCGCAGCAAGCGTTCGATGATTTCGATACCGCCCTCGCCGGCACGCAAGGCAAGCTCATCGTCGTGAGCAATGAAATCGGGCTCGGCGTAGTGCCGCTCGGCTCGGTCACGCGTCTTTACGTCGACGAGCTCGGCCGTCTCAATCAGCGCGTCGCCGCCGCGAGCACGCGCGCGGTCATGATGGTCGCGGGCCTTCCGCTCGCGCTCAAAGGCTGAACGGCGATGCTCCTCCTCTCCGCCTACGCGATGGCTTTGCTCGCGGTGCTCGGTGTGATCGTCGACCGAATCTTTGGCGAGCCGCGCACGCGGCATCCGCTCGTCGGCTTCGGCAATCTCGCGACGAAGCTCGAAGCGCGCATGAACACCGGCTTTCGCGCTCGGCCCGCGGGCATTCTCGCGTGGTTCATCGCGGTCGCGCCGCCGGTCGGCGTCGCGTGGCTGCTCGTCGGCGCGCTGCCGTTCGGCTATGCGTGTCTCGTGCACGTGCTGCTGCTCTGGTTCGCGCTCGGCGCAAAAAGCCTGCGCCAGCACATCGCGCCGATCGCGCGGGCGTTGAGCTTCGGCGATATCGAAAACGCCCGCAAGCTGACCTCGCGCATCGTGTCGCGCGATACCTCGCAAGCCGATGAAAACGCCCTGTCGCGCGCCGCCGTCGAATCGGCGCTGGAAAACGGCAACGATGCGATCTTCGGCGCGCTTTTCTGGTTCGCCGTCGCGGGCGGTCCGGGCGCATTGATGTTCCGCCTCGCCAACACGCTCGACGCGATGTGGGGCTATCGCACGCCGCGCTATCTGCGCTTCGGCTGGGCGGCCGCGCGCTTCGACGACGTGCTCAACTTCATCCCCGCACGCCTGACGGCGGCGACCTACGCGCTCGCGGGCGACACGCACATGGCCTGGCACTGCTGGCGCACGCAGGCGCGCTCGTGGGACAGTCCGAACGCAGGCCCGGTGATGGCCGCGGGCGCGGGCAGCCTGAACGTGCTGATCGGCGGCCCGGCGGTATATCACGGCGTGCTCGAAACGCGGCCGACGCTCGGCGCGGGTCACAGCGCGAGCCCGAAGCATGTCGTCGCGGCGTTGCGGCTCGTCGAGCGCGCGACTTTGATGTGGCTCGCGTTTTATCTGGTTCTGGCCGCGCTGAGCGCGACGGCAGGCGGCTGACATGACCGATACGATCAAACACGGCGGCAATCTGCGCGAAGCCGCGCGCCGCTATGCAATTCCTTTCGATGACTGGCTCGATCTGTCGACGGGCATCAATCCGCACGGCTATCCGGTGCCGCCCGTGCCGCCCGACGCATGGCGCCGCCTGCCCGAAGACGACGACGGTCTCGCCGATGCCGCCGCGCGCCATTACGGCGCGCCTCACGCGCTGCCGGTGGCGGGCTCGCAGGCGGCGATCCGCGCGCTGCCCACGCTTTTGCGTCGCGGCACCGCGGGCATCGCGCCGCTGACTTACGGCGAATATGCGCCGGCGTTCATGCGCGCAGGCCACGCCATCGCGACGCTCGACGTCACTTCGCACGACTTGCCCGATACGCTCGATCACGTGATCGTCGCGAATCCGAACAATCCGACGGCGGAGCGCCTCACGCGCGACACGCTCCTGCACTGGCATGCGCAACTCGCGTCTCGCGGCGGCACGCTGATCGTCGATGAAGCCTTCGCTGATGTCGATCCGGCCGCGTCCCTCTCGAACGAAACCGCGCGCGACGGGTTGATCGTGCTGCGCTCCGTCGGCAAGTTCTTCGGGCTCGCGGGCATCCGCGCGGGCTTCGTGCTGGCGTCGCCGTCGATCACCGATCCTTTGCGCGATGCGCTCGGCGCGTGGACCGTCAGCGGCCCGGCGCGTCACGCGGTCGTCACCGCTTTCGCCGATATCGAATGGCAGCGCGACACGCGCGAACGTCTGCAGCGCGATGGCGCGCGTCTCGCCGCGCTGCTCGCGCGCCACGGCTTCGACGTGCGCGCGACGCCGCTGTTCGCGTGGATGCCGACGCCCGACGCGTCCGCGCTTCAACACGCGCTCGCGTTGCGCGGCATCTGGACGCGCCTCTTCGATCTGCCTGGCATGACGCCGAGCCTGCGTATCGGCTTGCCGGGCGCGGAAGGCGACTGGGCGCGTCTGTCGCTCGCGTTGCAGGAGAATTGCGCGTGATGTTCCGCTGCGCGACGGGCTTGCTGATCGGCGTCTTCATGACGCAAGCGCATGCGATAACCGTCACCGATGACAGCGGCGCATCGGTCACGCTCGCGAAGCCCGCGGAGCGCATCGTCAGTCTTGCGCCGCATGTCACCGAATTGCTGTTCGCGGCGGACGGCGGCGCGCGCATCGTCGGCGCGGTGACGTACAGCGATTATCCGAAGGAAGCGCAGGCGATTCCCCGCGTCGGCGACAACAAGGCGCTCGATCTGGAGCGCATCGTCGCGTTGCATCCGGATCTGATCGTCGTGTGGCGGCATGGCAATGCGGCGCGTCAGATGGACCGCCTCGAAGCGCTCGGCGTGCCGATCTACTTCAGCGAGCCGAAACATCTCGACGATATCGCCGCGAGCATCGACAAGCTCGGCGCGCTGCTCGGCACGCAGACGACCGCGCGCACGAACGCCGATGCCTTCATGCGCGACATCGCCCGATTGCGTGCGCGCTACTCACAAAGGCCGCCCGTGAGCGTGTTCTATCAGGTCTGGGACGATCCGCTGATGACGCTCAATCGCGACAACGTCTTCGATGAAGTGATCGGGCTATGCGGCGGCGTCAACGTGTTCGCGGCGGAAAAGCCGCGCGTGCCGACGATATCGACGGAAGCCGTGCTTGCGGCAAATCCCGAGGCGATCGTCACCGCGACGCCCGGCGCGACGAAGCCCGATCGCGCCCTGCCCGCTCTCGATAGATGGAAGCGTTGGCCGTCGTTGACGGCGGTGTCGCGCGGCAATCTGTTCGGCATCGACGGCGATCTGATCAACCGGCCGACGCCTCGCCTCGCTTTGGGTGCGGCTGAGTTATGTCGCGATCTCGATGCGGCGCGTGAAAAACGAGCGAAGTAATCAGGCGTTCCAGCGCATCAAAAGCCACGTTCCGCGCACGCGCCTGAACCACACGATCGCGCCGAAATCGAGCGGCCATTGCAACGCGTTATCGCGCGCGATGCCCAGAAGATGCGCCGCGAGCACACGCACGACGCCCGCATGCGCGATCACATGCACGGCTTCATCGCGATCGGCGCATGTGTCGTCGAACCACTTCAGAACGCGATCAACGAACTGCGCCAAGCTCTCACCGCCGTGCGGACACGCATGCTCGATATCGGCGGCCCATGCGTCGATCAGCGCGCGATCGATCGTGTCCCACGCGTGGCCTTCCCACGCGCCGAAGTGCATTTCGGAAAGGCGCGCGTCGATATGCGCATCGGCCGAAAGTGCATGCGCGAGCGACGCACAGCGCTGCAAGGGACTCGTGTGCCATCCTTCGATGCATGCGGGCACGTTCAGCGCGTTCATGCGCACTTTCAACGCAGATGCGAATTCATGTGCATCGCGCTTCAAAGGCACATCGGTTTGCCCGTAGCAAACGCCCGCTTCGATGGCGACTTCCGGATGCCGGATCAGAACGAGATCCATGCGAGCCCGATGAGATAGATCACTATTTCGAACACCTGTTGCGCAAAGCCGAGGCAATCGCCCGTATAACCGCCGATGCGCCTCACGAAATAACGTCCGATGACGAAACGCAATACGGCAAGCACGACGATCGTCGCGCAAGCGAATCTCACGTCGATCACGAAGAGCCACGGCAAACCGAACACGAGCGCAAGCGTAAAAGACGCAAGACTCATGCGCTGCGCGACCGGTTTCGCCTTGCCTTCCGCGCGCACGTAATCGAGCGTGACGAGATAGCTGATGGCGAAGACGCGGCTCGCCGCGTGCGCGGCAACCATCGTCCACGCGACGCGTTGCGGCGGCAGCGCGGCGAGCGTCTGCCACTTCAACGCAAGCGCGATCACGAGCGCGATCGCGCCGAACGCACCGATGCGCGAGTCGTGCATGATGCGCAACGCATCGTCGCGGGTGTACGCGCCGCCGAAGGCATCGACGCAATCGGCAAGGCCATCTTCGTGGAATGCGCCGGTCAGAACGAGCGTCGCGGCTATCGAAAGCAGCACAGCGACGCTCGCGGGAAACACGCGCAACGCCGCGAGATAGACGAGCGCCGCGACGCAACCGACCATCGCACCGACGAGCGGGAAATAGCGCGCCGCCGCGTTCAGATATTCACGCTCGAAGCCGACCCAGCGCGGCACCGGCACGCGCGTGAAATAGCCGAGCGCGGTGAAGAAGTAGCGCAGTTCGTCGAGCGGACGGTTCATCGCATTGCGCTTATGCGGATTTGTTCGACACGCCCGCCGACTCGAAGCTCGCCATTTCATCGACGAACGCGACGGCCGCACGCAGAATCGGCAACGCGAGCGCCGCGCCCGTGCCTTCGCCGAGCCGCAAGTCGAGTTGCAGGAGCGGCGCGGCATCGAAGTGCGCGAGCATGCGCCGATGCCCCGCCTCGTCCGACGCATGCGCGAACACGCAATAGTCGAGCACATGAGGCGCGATCTTCGATGCGACGACGAGCGCGGATGTCGCGATGAAGCCATCGACGAGGATCGTCGTGCCTTCGCAGGCGGCGGCCAGATACGCACCCGTCATCATCGCGATTTCGAAGCCGCCGAAGGTCGCGAGCGTATCGATGGCATCGCCTTCGTCGCGATGCAGCGCGAGCGCTTTCGAGAGCACATCGCGTTTATGCGCGAGACCTTTGTCATCCAGACCCGTGCCGCGTCCGACGCATTCATCGACCGGCACATGGCACAGCCGGCTCATCAGGCACGCTGCCGCCGACGTATTCGCGATGCCCATCTCGCCAAAGCCGATCACGTTCGTGCCGAGCGACGCATGATGCCGCACGCGCGCCGCGCCGCGCGCGATGCCTTCGAGCGTGGTCTCGCGCGACATCGCCGGTTCGTGCGCGAAGTTGCGTGTGCCGAGCCCGAGCGACAAACGCTCATAACCGTGATCGATGGGAATCGGCGTCGCGACGCCCGCGTCGACCACTTCGAGCGTCATGCCGACCGATCGCGACAGCGCGTTGATCGCCGCGCCGCCCGTCAGAAAATTCGCGACCATCTGCGCGGTCACTTCCTGCGGATACGAGCTGACGCCCTCTTTCGCGATGCCGTGATCGCCGGCGAAGACGATCATGGCCGGACGCTCGATGCGCGGCTTCGTCGTGCGCTGAATCAGGCCCATTTGCAGCGCGATCGATTCGAGCCGCCCCAGACTGCCGGGCGGCTTCGTCTTCATGTCGATGATGCGGCGCAGTTCCGCTTCGATGGTGCGATCGAGCGCGTGGGGCATGGGAATGTCGTTGAGCATCGGAAGTCCTTCAGAGACGATGAGTGGAAGGCACGAGCGCTTCGTGCCCGCCGTCGCGGATCAGCGCGAGCGGATAGCCGAATGCGGCGCTCGCGCGCTCGGGCGTCAGCACCTCGGCGACGAGGCCAGCATGTGCGCCGCCTTTGCCGTCGAGCAACAGCGCATGAGTCGCGAAACTGCGCGCGAGATTCAGATCGTGGCACGAGAAAACGATGGTGCGCTTTTGCGCGTTCGCCGCATCGCGCAATGCGTGCAGGCAGTCGATCTGATGATGCAGATCCAGATGCGCGAGCGGTTCGTCGAGCAGCACGAGCGGCGCGTTCTGGCACAACGTGGCGGCCAGTGCGACGCGTTGACGTTCGCCGCCCGACAGCGTCAGCACATCGCGCGACGCGAACGACGCAAGGCCGAGCATGTCGAGCGCCTCGCGCGCGGCGCTGCGATCGTCTTCGTTCTCCCAGCCCCAGCCGGTGAGATACGGAAAGCGGTTGAGCAGCACGGTATCGAGCACGGTCGCGCTGAATGCGTCGTGCGTCGCCTGCGGCATCAACGCGCGTTCGCGTGCAAGATCCGCGGCGCGCCATGATGCGAGCGCGCGGCCATCGAGCATCACGCTGCCCGACGCTGGTTTCGCCAGCCCCGCGAGCACGTTGATGAGCGTCGTCTTGCCCGCGCCGTTCGGCCCGGCGATGCACCACATTTCGCCGCTTTCGATGCTCTGCGTGAGAACGTCGATGAGCGTCCGCGCGCCTGCGCGAAGCACGATGCGGTCGAGATGCAGCGTCATCGCGGTCTCCGCAGCAGCATCCACAGGAACATCGGTACGCCGATCAGTGCGGTCACGACGCCCACCGGCAATTGCGCGGGCGCGATGATCGTGCGCGCGGCGAGATCGGCGGCCATCACGGCGAGGCCGCCCGCGAGCGCTGCGGCGGGCACGAGCATGCGTTGATCGTTGCCGAACGCGAGGCGCAAGAGATGCGGCACGACGAGCCCGACGAAACCGATGGTCCCCGCCGTCGTCACTGCGGCAGCGGCCGCAAGCGACGCGACGAGATACACGCGCAAACGCAGGCGCGCGACCGGCACGCCGAGCGCTTGCGCGGCCGCATCGCCGCGCAGCAGCACGTTCAGTTGCGGCGAGGCGGGCACGATCGCGACGAGCACGACCGCAAGCGCGATCAACGCAGGCCACGGCGCCGCCGCGCCGTTCAGATCGCCGGTCAGCCAGAAAATCATGCCGCGCAGCCGGTTCTCCGGCGCGACGCTCAACATAAGCGTGATCAACGCGCCCCATCCCGACGCGATCACGACGCCCGTCAGCAAAAGCCGTGGCGATGCGTCCTGTCCGCTGCGCCACAAATCCCTGCGCGCGAGTCCGAGCACCAGCACGATCGATGCAAACGCGCCCGCACACGACGCGATATCGACGCCCCACCAAGGCAACGACGCGAGCATCGCGGCCAGCGCGAACGCCGCCGCGCCGCCGGACACACCGAGCACATACGGCTCCGCGAGCGGATTGCGCAACAGCACTTGCAGCAACGCGCCCGCCGTCGCGAGCAGCGCGCCCGATGCGAAGCCCGCGAGCGCGCGCGGCAAACGTAGCGTGAGCACGATGTCATCGGCGATATCGGGCGTCGCGGCGTGCATGTGAAAAAGCGCGCCGAGCGCACGCGACACCGGCAACGCGACGCTGCCCATCGCGAGCGACGCGACGAGCACGCACGCGCACGCGATGCCGAGTGCGATCCAGATGGTCGTGGCGCGGGCGGCGTTCATCGCATGGACGCGCCGGACGGCATCACTCACGACGGATGCCAGCCCAGCGTGACGTAAGCGCCGCGTCGTGGCGTGTTGTACGAGTACGCGAGTTCATAGTCCTTGTCGAAGAGATTGTCGATGCGCGCCGTGACGTACCACGATTTCGATATGTCGTAACGCGCGGACAGGTTCACGATGCCGTAACCGGAGAGCGTCGAATCGTAATCGCTGCGCTCTCCGCTCACGATCCATTCGCCGCCGACGCGCCAGCGCCCGATCGTCCGATGCGCGGTGAGCGTCGCGAAACGCCGCGCGCGCCGCGTCAGGTCTTCGTGGTTCGTTTCGTCGACGGGATTCTGGAACGTGACGCCCGCGCGCACGTCCGTCGCGCCGACATGCCCCGCCCACGATCCCTCGATGCCCTGCACCTTCGCGCGCCCGACGTTCTGCGCGACATAGTAGAAGCCGCCATCGGAGACATAGTCGATCAGATTCGAATAGCGCGTCTGAAAGAGCGTGACGCGCGCGACGCCCAGCGCATTCGATGCGTACTGCAACGCGGCCTCGACCGAATGGCTGCGCTCCGGCTGGATCGACGGATTGCCGCTGATCGGATAGTAGAGGTCGTCGAAGCTCGGCGCGCGGAACGACGCCGCGTAGCTCGCGCTCGCGCGCCAGTGCGCATCGAAGTTGTACGCGTAGCCCAGATAGTAGCTGTTCGCGCCGCCGAAATCGGAATACTGGTCGTGCCGCAGATTCGCCTGCAATTCGTTCGGCCCGATGCGGCCCACATAGCCCGCGAACACCGAGTTCACGTGCCGGTCGGGCGCGTCGAACTGATCGGAGTCGAGCGTCTGATCGAGATGCTCGTAGCCGAAGAGCAGCTTGTGCGCATCGGTGATCCTGAAATCGTTCTGCCAAGTGTATTGCCGATTCTCCGAGTCGAAGCGGCTCGTATAGACGCCGTTCTGCTCGATGTTCGAGCGGTCCTGTCCCTGCGCGATCGTGAAGTGCGTCGTCCAGTTATCGGTGATCTTGCCGTTCGCGAACACGGACGCCGAGCGCACGCGATCGTGCGTGTCGTTGATGTCGGTCGGCAGGCCGTAGGCATCGTCGAAACTGTTGACGCCGTTCGACTGCAGAAAGCGCACGCCCGCGTCCCACTGGTCGCTGAACTTATGGCGCAGCGTCGCCGCGACGCTTTCGTTGAGATAGCCGTTCGCGTTCGGATTCGCATTGGGCGCAATGTTCGGATCGATCGATGTGAAGCCATCGGTCTTTTCACGCGAGATGTTGACACTGAAGGTCGTGCGGCCGTCCTTGTCGAGCGCGCCGTTCACGCCCGCAGATTGCCGTTGCGTGTGATAGCTGCCGTACTCGGCCTCGAAGTTGAAGCGCGGAGGATGCGCGCCGCCTTCCTTCGTAAAGATCTGCACGACGCCGCCGATCGCGTTCGAACCGTACAACGCCGACACATTGCCATTCACGACTTCGACGCGGCCGATCTCGTCGAGCATCAGTTGCGACAGCTGCGCCGCCCCGAGCGATGCCGATTCCACGCGCACGCCGTCGATCAGCACCAGCGATTGCGACGATGCCGCACCGCGTATATATAGGCCCGAATTCGCGCCCGGCCCGCCGTTGCGCGTGATCTGCACGCCGGGCGCGAGCGCGACGAGGCCGAGCGCGTCGTCGGCGTTGGCGTCGGCGATGTCCTGTTCGTCGAAGACGGAAGTCTGCGCGATCGAGTCCGCAAGCGGCTGCGGCGCGCGTGTCGCGGTGATGACGACGGGCGCAAGCGTTTGCGATGCGTCATCCGCGGCCTGTGCGGCGGGTACGACAAGGGGAAAACCTATGACGGCAGCGGCGAGCGCGCCATGACGATAGAGGCCGTCCTTGAGCGCGGCCAATGGCGAAACCATGTGTGAAAAAGTCCGTGTTCGCGTGAGCGCGGCCCCGCTCCCCGCGAGGACGATGCGCGACGAAACGCACGGGCGCGTTTGGGCGCGCATGCGTCGAACTCTGGCCGGTATCCGGGCTGGCGACGCATCGTCTCGCCTTCCCGCGCATCATGCGCAGTGGCGTCGTCACGTTTCTTGCAGTGAGGGCGGCGCGAGATCGGACGCCATTGCGAAGGCGATATCGGATCGGTACGCTCGCGCTGCAAAAACGCGCATGAGACGACTTGCAACTTGCGTTGCGGTCGCTTACCGTTGCGGGGGCAGCACAGGTTGGCTCGTCCGCGGCTGAGGACTTCGCTTCCTGTTTCCCGTTTGACTGCATCCGCGAGATCCGCGGATGCGAGCACCAAAAGTGCCGCAAGTGTAGGAGCGCGAGTTGGGGCCGTCAAGAAAACGGCGCAGACGAAATGGCGCGGCGCACGACGAATCGAACAAGAACCGAACGAGAAGCCGACCCGACCTGTCATCGCGAGCGACGACCAACGCCCGCGTTTTCTGCACACGAATGCACGTCGATCGATCGTTTAAACGCGAGATCGCGTGCTGTTACGTCTCGAAACGAGACATTTATCGGAAGCGCCGTTTAACCGCGCTAAAATGCGAGGTCTTTAGAGGACGCAGCACATGCTCAACGAACTCGAATCACTGTCAGGAAATATCGGCCGGCTGATCCAGATCAGCGAGCGCCACAAGCAGGCGCATCAGGCGCTGCAAGACCAGCTCGAACAGCTGCGCGCCGACTATGCGAACATGCAGGCCGAACTGGCACAAGTGCGCGAAGAACGCGATACGCTGCAATCCGAACGCGACTCGCTCTCCGCGAAAATCGACGACGCGCAAGTGCGCCTCAACGCCATTCTCGAAAAGCTGCCGCGCGCAAAGTCCGGGCAGCATGCCGAAGCCGACAATCAACTCAATCTCCTCGAAGCCGATTCGCAGGAAGCACAGGAAGCGGCATTGCACGGCGAGCATCATCAAGGAGAGAAGGCATGACGACCACGCAGATCGAAGTATCCATTCTCGGGCAGCCGTATCGCCTCGCGTGCTCGCCTGAAACGGAAGCCGGGCTGCGTGAAGCCGTCGCGCGCGTCGATGCCGAAATGAACAAGGTGCGCAATGCGAGCAGCGTGCGCGGCACGGATCGCATCGCGGTGATGGCGGCGCTTTCGCTGGCGTCGGAATTGCTTAAGTTGCAGGACAGCGTGCGCCACGGCGAAGCCTTCCCCGCCGAGGAAATTCGCCGCACCATGCACTCGATGAACGAACAGCTGGGCGCCGTCATTGCGCAATACGAAGCGCAGTAAGCGAGCGCAGTAAGGCGCCGGTGCATCGAGTCAATCAGCGCGCAATGCCGATCGAAAAAAGATACCGCGCGAACGCTGCCAAGAAGCTGCATCAGGCAAACGATTGGTGTAAAGTGACGGTTCCCTGCCTGGTTCGCCAAGGTCATATATTCCTTGAACCAATGCTACATTGGCACGGTTGCGGAACCTTGCAACATGGGCGCGCGTGTCGCTAGTCCGATGTACCCGAAGTGTTGCTTACCGCGACCAATCTTGAACCCAGGTTCAGGATGCCGGCCTAGCGGCCGTGGCGGGGACCCCATTCAAAAGACGGCATCGGTTTTTCCGATGCCGTTTTCGTTTGTATCGTCGATCCTGCACAGCGAACAATCATGCGCTACTGGCTGATGAAGTCCGAACCAGACGAAGCGAGCATCGATCATCTCGCGCACGCGCCGAAGAAAACCCTGCCGTGGACGGGCGTGCGCAACTATCAGGCGCGCAACTTCATGCGCGATCAGATGCAGGTCGGCGACGGCGTGCTCTTCTATCATTCGAGCTGTCCGGAGCCGGGTATCGCGGGCATCGCGAAAGTGTGCTCGACGGCCTATCCCGATCCCACGCAGTTCGATCCGCAAAGCGATTACTTCGATCCCAAATCGACGCAGGAAACGCCGCGCTGGATGCTCGTCGACGTGAAGTTCGTGAAGAAGACGCCGCTCATTCCGCTCGCGGCGCTGCGCGAGCATGAAGAGCTGGCCGACATGCAAGTGCTCGCGCGCGGTAATCGGCTGTCGATTACGCCGGTGACGGACGCACAGTGGCGCTTTATTACCGAGCGACTCGTCTAACGCGGAACTTACGACATGAAGGCCACGCCTAAATCGCGTCGTACTTACGCGATATTCGGAGTCCTTCGATGATCAACAAGAAAACCGCTGCCGCACTCGCCCTCCTGGCGTTGTCGGGCGCAGCGCTCAGCTTCTCTCAATCCGCCGCCGCGCAAACGGTGATCACTCAGCCGCAACCGTCGGGCGTGCTCTCGCTTTCGGCGCAATCGAGCGCGCAGGTGCCGCAGGATGTCGTCAACATCACGCTCTTCTACGAGCAGGAAGCGGCCGACCCCTCGTCGCTCACCAACACGCTCAATCAGCGCGCCGAGGCTGCGTTGCGCGAGGCGAAGGGCGTCGATGGCGTGACCGCGAAGAGCGGCTCGTTCACCGTATATCCGTCCACTGACCGCGACGGCAAGATTTCCGCGTGGCGCGGCCGCACGGAAGTCGTGCTCGAATCGCACGACTTCGCGGCAGCGTCGAAGCTCGCGGGCAAGATGAGTTCATCGATGCAGGTGGGCAGCGTCGCGTTCTCGCTGTCGCCCGAAGCGCAGCGCGCGGCCGAGCAGAAGCTCGTGTCGCAGGCCATCGATTCGTTCCGCAAGCAGGCGCAGACCGCCGCGCAAGCGTTCGGCTACAGCAATTTCACGATTCGGGAAGTGAACGTCGGGCACAGCGGAATTCAGCCGCGCCCGGTGATGATGATGCAATCGCGCGCAATGAGCGCCGACGCGAAGATGGCCGCGCCCATCGCGATGGAAGCCGGCACGACGACCGTGACCGTCGACGTGTCGGGTTCGGTGCAGATGGGGCGGTGATTACGTCCTGACAGGCTCGGGCGGCAGGCGCAGATTGCGCTTGTACGCCCAGATCATCATGATGACGCCCGCGATGATCATCGGCAGCGAAAGCCATTGGCCCATCGAGAGGCCGAGCGCGAGCAGGCCGAGATAATCGTCCGGCTCGCGCGCAAATTCCACCGTGAAGCGCGCCAGTCCATAACCGATCAGAAACAGCGCGGAAATCGCGCCCACAGGCCGCTGCTTGCGCGAGAACGTCCAGATCACGATGAACAGCACGAGCCCTTCCAGCGCGATCTCGTACAACTGCGACGGATGGCGCGGCAGCATGTGATAGCGCTGAAAAATCTCGGTGAGATGGTATTGCGCATCGAGCTGCGGATTCTTAGAAAGCCAGATGGCGTCGTCGTTCGTCGAGTTCTGGAAGAGCATCGCCCACGGCGCGCTCGGGTCCGTCACGCGGCCCCACAGCTCGCCGTTGATGAAGTTGCCGAGGCGCCCTGCCGCGAGACCGAGCGGCACCATCGGTGCGACGAAATCCGTCACTTGCAGCCACGTGCGTTTGCGCTGGAACGCGAACAGCACCATCGCGAGCGTCACGCCGAGAAAGCCGCCGTGAAACGACATGCCGCCTTCCCAGACCTTGAAGATATCGAGCGGATGCGCCGCGTAAAAGCTCGCCTTGTAGAACATCACGTAGCCCAGGCGTCCGCCGAGAATCGTGCCGAGCACGCCGTAGAACAGCATGTCGTCGATGTCCTTGACGGTCCAGCCCTGGGCCGAGACGTACGGCAGCCGCAGACGCAGCCGTCCGATGACGATGGCCGACACGAACGCCACCAGATACATGAGGCCGTACCAGCGCACGGCGAGCGGACCGAGATGAATCGCGACGGGATCGAAATTGGGATGTATGAGCATTCTGATGTGGGGAACTGAGCGACTTTCAAAGGCGAATCATACCGAACCGGCGCTTTCAGCCCGCAAACGGACGATTTCGATGAACCCGGCGAGCACCGGGCTCACTTCCGCGGCGCGCCATACCAGCCCCGTTTCCACGATCGGACCGGGACGCTGCAACGGACGATACACGACGCCCGTGCGCCGCAGATGACGCAGCGACTGCGGCACGAGCGCGACGCCCATGCCGGCGGACACGAGGCTCACGATGGTCTGCATCTGGATTGCCTCCTGCCCGATGCGTGGCGTGAGGCCGGCCGCGCCGTAGCAGCCCATGATGATGTCATGCAAACCCGGCGCGAGACGCCTTGGGAAGACCACGAGCGGCGCCGCGGCGAGATCGCGCAGATCGACGGGCGTATCCTCGTTCGAATCCAGTGCTTCCGCCTGTTTCGCGGACATCGCGATCATCAGCGGCTCGCGCGTGATCGGCACATACTCGAGCAAGCTGGCGTAGCGCGGCGGCAGCGGCGGGATCACGAGACCGGCGTCGATGCGCCCGGCGACGAGTTCTTCGATCTGCACATCGCTCGTCGCTTCCGTCAGTTGCAGACGCACGCCCGGATAGCGCGTGCCGAAATCGCGCAGCAACACGGGCAAGAGGCCGTAGTCGGCGGTGGAAACGAACGCGAGCGACAGCACGCCCGCCTCGCCGCGCGCGAGCGATTGCGCGAGCGGGCGCAGCGCGTCGGCACTGGCGAGCAGGCGCCGCACTTCCGGCAGCAGATCCTTGCCGACCGGCGTCAGTTCCACGGTCCGTTTCGTGCGCACGAAAAGCGGGACGCCGAGCGCGTCTTCCAGCGCGCGGATCGCCTGCGAGAGCGGCGGCTGCGTCATCGCGAGACGCGCGGCGGCGCGGCCGAAGTGCAACTCTTCGGCAACGGTCACGAAGTAGCGCAAAAGGCGTAGATCCATCGATATGTTTTGCGACCTTATAGACCCTGAATAATATATTGGACAGACACATCGACGAAGCTGCATTCTCTTTCGGACCAGACCAAAAAAGTCCCCCTCAGGAGCACATCATGGCCTTCAATCGCCGCTCGAAGAACATCACCCAGGGCGTCGCGCGTTCGCCCAACCGTTCGATGTATTACGCCCTCGGCTATCAGGAAGCGGACTTCGACAAACCGATGATCGGCGTCGCCAACGGACATTCCACGATCACGCCGTGCAACGCGGGCCTGCAGCGCCTCGCCGACGCCGCCGTCGAGTCGATCAAGAAGTCCGACGCCAATCCGCAGATCTTCGGCACGCCGACGATTTCCGACGGCATGTCGATGGGCACGGAAGGCATGAAGTATTCGCTCGTGTCGCGCGAAGTGATCGCGGATTGCATCGAGACCGCCGTGCAGGGCCAGTGGATGGACGGCGTCGTCGTGATCGGTGGCTGCGACAAGAACATGCCCGGCGGCATGATCGGCATGGCGCGCATGAACGTGCCGTCGATCTACGTGTACGGCGGCACCATCCGCCCCGGCAACTGGAAGGGAAAGGACCTGACGATCGTGTCTTCGTTCGAGGCGGTCGGCGAGTTCACGGCGGGCCGCATGTCGGAGGAAGATTTCAAGGGCGTCGAGAAGAACGCGTGCCCGTCCACCGGCTCGTGCGGCGGCATGTACACGGCGAACACGATGAGCTCGTCGTTCGAGGCGCTCGGCATGTCGCTGATGTATTCATCGACGATGGCGAATCCGGATCAGGAAAAGGTCGATTCCGCCGCCGAATCCGCGCGCGTGCTCGTCGAAGCGGTGAAGCAGGATCTGAAGCCGCGCGACATCATCACGAAGAAATCGATCGAGAACGCGGTCGCGCTGATCATGGCGACGGGCGGCTCGACGAATGCCGTGCTCCACTATCTGGCGATCGCGCACGCGGCGGAAGTCGAATGGAGCATCGACGACTTCGAGCGCATGCGCAAGAAAGTGCCCGTCATTTGCGATCTGAAGCCGTCGGGTCAATACGTCGCGACGGATCTGCACAAGGCCGGCGGCATCCCGCAAGTGCTGAAGATTCTGCTCGACGCGGGCCTTCTGCACGGCGACTGCATGACGATCACGGGGCGCACCATCGCAGAAGAGCTGAAGGACGTACCTTCGAAGCCGCGCGCCGATCAGAAGGTCATCTTCCCGATCGCGCAGGCGCTGTACAAGCAAGGGCATCTGGCGATCCTGCGCGGCAATCTCGCGGAAGACGGCGCGGTCGCGAAGATCACAGGGCTCAAGAATCCGGTCATCAGCGGCCCGGCGCGCGTGTTTGACGACGAGCAAAGCGCCATGGACGCGATTCTCTCCGACAAGATCAAGGCCGGCGACATTCTCGTGCTCCGCTATCTCGGCCCGCAAGGCGGACCGGGCATGCCGGAAATGCTCGCGCCGACATCGGCGATCATCGGCAAGGGGCTGGGCGAATCGGTCGGGTTCATCACCGACGGGCGCTTCTCGGGCGGCACGTGGGGCATGGTGGTCGGCCATGTCGCGCCGGAAGCGTTCGCTGGCGGCACGATCGCGCTCGTGCAGGAAGGCGATTCGATCACCATCGACGCGCACAAGCTGCTGCTGCAATTGAATGTCGATGACGCCGAGCTGGCGCGCCGACGCGCCGCGTGGAAGAAGCCCGCGCCGAAGTACACGCGCGGCGTGCTGGCGAAGTTCGCGGCGCTCGCGCTGCCGGCGAATCGTGGTGCGGTGACGGGTTAATTTGAACAGGTGTTGATGAAAAAAGGGGCGCACGCTGCGCCCCTTTTTTCGTTTCGCGCGCGCCTTACTCGCCGCGCTGACGACGCAATTCCTTCTCCACCGCCTCGCGCACCCACTCGCTCATGCGGCCTTCGAGCGCCATCGCGACTTCGCGCGTGATCGCGGAGACGAGCTGCGTCGAATGATCGCGCAGCACTTCGCGGCAACGCTCTTCGATCAGCGCGCGCGCGTCGCCCGTCAGAAAGTTCGTGAAACGGCCGCGCAGTCCTTCTGCAATCTGCTCCGAGTCGTATTCGATCGCTGCATTGATCGACGGCGCGCGCGCGTATTCCGGCTTGCCGGGCACGACGACATCGGTCAGAACGGGTATGGATGGATCGAAGGATTCGGGCTTGTCGGTCATTTTGGTGGTCTCCTCTGTGTAAGCGGAGCTTAGTGCAGCGGGAACGCGTGATCTGTACGCTCAACCGCCCTGTTTGTGCGTTTCGATCACGTAGCCGCGATCGCGGTAGAAGCGATAGCGCTCGCGGCCCGCGGCGAGCTCATCGCCCTCGCTGCCGACGATCTCCACCAGACGCTCGAAGCGCGCGAACTGCGCGGACACCGGCGCGCCGAGGTTCACGAGCACGTGATGATGCGGCGCTTCGTCGAGATTCGACGTGAGCACCACCGGCGTCTCCCCCGCGAGCGGGCTCTTCGCGGTGCAATGCGGGATAAATTCGAGCGGCTCGAAAGTCCACAGTTGTTCGTCGAACGCCGCGAGCCGTTTCGGTTCCGCAAGCACGACGACCGGCTTGCCGCTCGCGTATGCCTTGCGCGCGAGGCGGCAGGCGTAAGCGAGCGGATCGCCGACGTTCGTATGAAAGTCGATGCGCGTCATGCTGCCGTTACGCGCCGGCGCGATCGATCAGGAACTGCGACAGCAACGGCACGGGACGGCCCGTCGCGCCCTTCGCCGCGCCGCTCTTCCACGCGGTCCCGGCGATGTCCAGATGCGCCCACGGATAGTTCGTCGCGAAGCGCGACAGGAAGCACGCCGCCGTCACGCTGCCCGCCGGCCGTCCGCCGATGTTCGCGACATCCGCGAAATTCGACTTGAGCTGATCCTGATACTCGTCGTCGAGCGGCAGGCGCCAGGCCGGATCGACGGCCTCGCGCGAGGCGTCGAGCAGTTCGCCCGCGAGTGCGTCGTCCTTGGAAAAGAGACCGGTGTTGTGATGACCGAGCGCGATGATGCACGCGCCGGTCAAGGTGGCGATATCCACCACGGCCGCGGGCTTGAAGCGCTCGGCGTAGGTCAGGGCGTCGCACAGGATGAGGCGCCCTTCCGCGTCCGTGTTCAGCACTTCGATGGTCGTGCCGTTCATCGCCGTGATGATGTCGCCCGGCTTCACCGCGTTGCCCGCGGGCATGTTCTCGCAGGTCGGAATCACGCCGATGACATTGAGCTTGAGGCCCATTTCAGCCACCGCGCGCATCGTGCCGAAGACCGAGCCCGCGCCGCACATGTCGTATTTCATCTCGTCCATCGCCTCGCCCGGCTTGATCGAGATGCCGCCCGAGTCGAACGTGATGCCCTTGCCCACCAGCACGATCGGCGCGTTCTTGCCTTTGCTCTTGCTCGATTCGGCGCCCGCGCCCTGGTACTGCATGACGATGAATTGCGGCGGCTCGACCGAGCCCCTCGCGACCGACAGGAACGAGCCCATGCCGAGCGCCTCGATCTGCTTCTGGCCGAGCACTTCGACTTTCAGCTTGAAGTCGCGGCCGAGCTTCTTCGCGGTCTGGCCGAGATAGGTCGGCGTGCAGACGTTCGGCGGCAGATTGCCGAGATCGCGCGTGAGATCCATGCCGTTCGAGATCGCGACGCCCTGCTTCATCGCGACCTTCGCGGCTTTCTCATCGGCGGAATCGATGCTGAATACGACTTTCTTCAACGAGCGCGCGCCGTTGTCGGGCTTGCTCTTCATCTGCGTGAATTTGTAGGTCAGCTCGCGCAGCGCGAGAATCGCGGCGCGCACGCCCCAGTCGCCGGTGCGTTCCTGGATCGGCAATTGCGCTAGCGTGAAAGTGGCCTGGCCGATCTTCGAGCCGAGCACCACGCGCCACGCGGCGCGCACGGCTTCGCCATAGGCTTTCTGATTGAAGGCGTCCTGCTTGCCGAGGCCGACGAGCAAAACACGCGATGCGCCGATGCCGGTGACTTCGGGCACCATCAGCGTCGTGCCTGCGCGGCCGCTCATGTCGCCGGCTTTCACGACGCGCGAGATCAGGCCTTTGGTTGCGACATCCATGTCGCGCGCGGCGCCCGTGAGCGTCTGCGCTTCGAAGATGCCGAGCACGATGACATCCGACTTTCCGGTAAGGAAACCATTTGCCTCGCCTTTGCTCCAATCACAGGCTTTTATGCTAAAGTCCATCGCGCTTATCCTCGGATAAAATCTTGGCTGAAGGATGAAAGCCGCAATTATCCGCTATTTTTTCCGCGGCGGTCACAGGCGCGAAACGAGGATGAGCTAACGCCTTCCCGTTTGCCAGAGGTGCGCGCAAGATTTCCGCATCCCCGCCGGCTCTAAGCTAACCAAATGATCTTCGAACGCTCCCTGCAGCGCGAACTCGCGTATACGGCCGGCGCCGTATTCATGGTGCTGCTCACGATCATGTTGACGACGATGATGATCCGCATCGTCGGCTTCGCGGCGCAAGGTCAGATCGACCCGAAAGACGTCGTCGTGCTGATCGGCCTCACCGTCATCGGCTATCTCGCGGTCATGCTGATCGTGACGCTGTTCGTCTCCATTCTCTTCGTGCTCACGCGCTGGTATCGCGACTCGGAAATGGTCGTCTGGCTCGCGTCGGGCGTGAGTCAGACGCAGCTCATCAAGCCGGTCGCCGTGTTCGCCACGCCGATCATCATTCTCATCATGTTCTTCGCGTTCGTCGGCTGGCCGTGGTCGAATCAGCAGAGCAAACTCATCAAGGCGCGCTTTCAGCAGCGCGATGAAGTGTCGCTGCTGGCGCCCGGGCAATTCCGCGAATCGCCGTCGAGCCATCGCGTTTTCTTTATCGAGAAGATGTCGCCGGACCAGGCCCAGGTGCAGAACGTGTTCGTGACGAGCACGGAAGGCGGCAAGGTCAGCGTGATCGTCTCGCAGACCGGACACACCGAAGCGCGCGAGAACGGCGACCGCTTCATCGTGCTCGACAACGGCCGCCGCTATGACGGCGAGCCGGGCCAGCCGAACTTCCGCATCATGGAGTTCGAGCGCTATGGTGTGAAGATTCTGAATCATCAGGTCGTCAATACGCCCACCACGACGGGCATTTCCACGCCTGACCTGCTCGCCAGTCCGACCAAGGAGAATCTCGCGGAATTCGCCTGGCGCGCGGGACTGCCGCTCATCGCAATCAATCTGATGCTGCTCGCCATTCCGCTTTCGTATCAGAACCCGCGCCGCAGCCGCACCATCAATCTCGTGATGGCCGTGCTGATCTATCTCACCTACTCGAATCTGCTGAACGTCGTGCAGTCGTGGATCGAGCAGGGCAAGCTGTCGTTCGGCTTGGGGCTCGTAGGGTTGCACGTGATCGTGGGCGCGCTCGTCGCGTTCATCTTCTGGCTGCGGGTGCGCAACCGGCCGCTTTTCAGGCTCTCGTCGCTGACGAGTTCGAAGGGGGCCTGACGCAATGCGCATTTTCGAACGATATTTCGCGCGCCAGATCTATCTCGCGTTCATCTTCATCTTGTTCGCGTTTTCGGGCCTGTTCTTCTTCTTCGATCTCATCAACGAGCTGAACACGGTCGGTCACGGCAACTACAAATTCACGCTCGCGATACTGCGCGTCGGGTTGCAGACGCCTTCACGCTTCTACGAAATCATTCCGGTCGCCGCGCTCATTTCGGCCATCTATGTGTTCGCACAGATGGCCGCGGCCTCCGAATTCACGATTTTCCGCGTGTCGGGGCTTTCGACCGGCGCCGCGCTGCGCTCGCTGCTGAAGATCGGCGTTCCGCTCGTGCTCATCACGTACATCATCGGCGAGGTGGTCGGGCCTTATACGGATCAACTGTCCGAGCGCGTGCGGCTGGAGGCGCTGGGGTCGTCGGTGTCGTCGAACTTTCAGTCGGGCGTGTGGGTGAAAGACACGCTGACCGCGAAGGAAAACGGCGAGCAGGTCACGCGCTTCGTCAACGTGGGCACGCTCAATCCCGACACGACGATCGCCAACGTGCGCATCTACGAGTTCGATTCGAAGTTCCGTCTGACCAACGTGCGCATCGCGAAGAGCGGCGTGTACGAACCGCCGGGGCACTGGAAGCTCACGGGCGTGACCGACACGCAGCTGAACGACGCGCCGCCGCAGGCCGTGAATCCCGGCGATACGCTGAACCCGGTGTATCGCGCGACGCAGACGACGCTGCCCGAATATTCGTTGCGCTCGGAGTTGACGCCGCAAATTCTGTCGGTGCTGCTGGTGTCCCCGGATCGCATGTCGATGTTCAATCTGTTCCGCTATATCCAGCATCTGACGGAAAATCATCAGGACACGCAGCGTTATCAGATCGCATTCTGGCGCAAGATTCTTTATCCGTTCGCGGTGTTCGTGATGCTGATTCTGTCGCTGCCGTTCGCCTACCTGCATACGCGCGCGGGCGTGGTCGGCGTGAAGGTTTTCGGCGGCATCATGATCGGCATGAGCTTCCAGTTGGTGAACACGCTGTTCTCGCACATCGGCAACCTGAACACGTGGCCCGCGCCGATCACCGCGGCGGCGCCCGCCCTCGCCTATCTGGCGATCGGGCTGATCGGGCTGAAGTGGGTCGAGCGGCACTGACGTTTCCTCGAAGGAGCGTGCGATGAGCAAGCACGGCATCATCCTGTTCGGCCACGGCGCGCGCGATCCGCGCTGGGCCGAGCCGTTCGAGCGGCTTGCTTCCAAGCTGCGTGCTCAGCGCGGCGATCCGGTTTCGCTGGCGTTTCTCGAATTGATGTCGCCGGATTTGCCTTCGGCGGTGGCTGTTCAGGTTGATGACGGCTGCGATGCCATCACCGTCGTGCCTGTGTTCTTCGGGCAAGGCGGGCATGTAAGGCGCGACTTGCCCGAAATCGTCGACAAATGCCGGGCGAATCATCCGGGGGTGCGTATCGATTGCGCGACGGCGGTTGGCGAGGATGAGGCGGTGTTGGATGCTGTGGCGGGGTATTGTTTGAGGGAGACGAATCCTTAAAGCCTAGGCCGTTCGGCCGATATCGCCACTTCCAATTCGCGTCCTATAATGGCTATACAACTCTGTATAGCCATAAGGTCTGGGATGAATCTACTTATTTCGAAATGGGGCAACAGCCTCGCCGTGCGTATCCCGGCGGACTTGCTTCGACACACAGGTCTCTCCGAAGGTGATCAAGTTCAAGTGAGTCTCACTGTCGACGGTGGGCTTTCGCTTCGCCCGGCAAAGTGGGATCGCCGCGCATTCGCGAAGGAACTTGCCAAGACGCGCGATGCCATGCCGATGACCGAGTCCGTCATGGATGAGCTACGAGGCGGAGCGCGCTATTAATGATGTACGTGGACACGAGCGTCCTTGTCGCGCTTTGCGTGCGAGAACCGAAGAGCGAGGCTGCGGCGAACTGGTACGAGTCCTGTGAGGACGAACTCATTTCGGGGGTCTGGTGCGTGACGGAGTTCGCGAGCGCTTTGAGCCTCAAGCGGCGCACCGGACAGATATCCGAGGAGCAATCCGCGTCTGCCTGGCAAGACTTCGAGCGCCTGTGTGCGACCGACCTCCAACTCACGCCGATCGAACCGCCCGTGTTCCATCAAGCTGCGGTTTTGTCGCTCGACACGTCCATCGGGTTGCGCGCGGGAGACGCATTGCATCTGGCGATTGCCCTCGACTGCAAGGCTCACGCGATGGTGACACTGGACGCCGCGCTGGCGCGCGCGGCAAGCATGAAAAGCATCGATTCCATCGACATCTGAGCCACGACCGCCCAAACAAAAAGCGCACCTTCCGGTGCGCTTTCGTTCTTCCGCCGCTTCGGGAAACGCCCTCAAGCCGCCGCCTGCATCCCCTTCAAATGCACCTTCAGCTTCGCGGCCGACGCCCGCTCGCGAAACGCCTCCCCGATCATCAGCAAACTCGGCTGCGACGGATCCAGCCATTCCTGCGCCTCGCCCAACGCCATGCGCGCGAGCGTCAACGTCAGCGTGCGCTCACGCGGTGTGCTACACGCTTCGACGATCGCCACCGGCGTCGAGCCCGGACGCCCCGCGTCGATCAATTGCTGCGCGATATCCGGCGCGCTGTCCCGCCCCATATAGAACACGAGCGAATCCGCCTTCGCCTGCTCGCGGATCTCGTCGCTGTGAACGGCGCGGGAATGCGTCGCCAGCGCGACGCTGCGCGACACGCCGCGCAAGGTCAGCGAGCGCTTCAGCGTCGCGGCACTGGCCAAAGCCGCCGTGATGCCCGGCACCACCTCATACTCGATGCCCGCCGCTTCCAGCGCACGCATTTCCTCGTCCGCGCGGCCGAAGAGCATCGGATCGCCGCCCTTCAGACGCACGACGACGCCATGTTCCAGCGCCGCATCGACGATCTGCTTGTTGATGAAGTGCTGGGCCGTCGAGCGCTGGCCGCAGCGCTTGCCTACCGCGATCTTCTTCGCGTTCGGCGCGTACTCCAGCATGGCCGGTTCGATCAGCGCATCGTGCAGCACGACGTCGGCCTGTTCGAGCAAGCGCATGCCGCGCACGGTGATGAGATCCGCCGCGCCTGGCCCCGCTCCGATCAAATAGACCTTGCCCATATCGTTCATCCGTCAGTTAGCCAGAAATCGCACGAATCATACCGGCCGCGACCGTGTGATGCGTCGCTTCGTCGATCAGCACGAACGCGCCGGTGCCCTGATGCGTATCGTACTCGTCTGCGACGATCGGTTTCTGCAACGTGAGCGCCACGCGGCCGATATCGTTCATCGCGAGCGTGCTGCGATCGACGGAATGCGACAACGTGTGCACGTCCAGCACCTGCTTCACCGCGCCGACGCGCGCGAACACCGTGTTCGTCGTCTGCTTCAGCAGATATTTGCGCTGCGGCGAGAGCGGCTCTTCGTCGAACCAGCAGATGTCGGCTTCGAGCTTCTTCGTCGGCTCGACCTTTTGCGTCGCCGGAACGAACGTGTCGCCGCGCGAGACGTCGACGTCTTCCGTCAGGCGAATCGTCACCGTCTGGCCCGCGAACGCGCGATCCACCGGCGCCACGCCGCCCGGCACCGGCGCGATGATCTCGGCGACCGTCGCTTCACGGCCCGCCGGCTGCACGAGGAGCGCATCGCCGACGCGCACTTCGCCCGCTTCGACTCGGCCCATGTAGCCGCGGAAATCGTCGGCCTGCGAGCCATCCTGACGCGCGACCCATTGCACCGGGAAACGCAGCGCCTGATCGTTCGGCTGCGCGACCGGCAGCGACTCCAGCAGATCGAGCAGCGGCTCGCCCGCGTACCAGGGCATGCGCTCGCTCGCCGTGACGATATTGTCGCCCTTCAGCGCCGACACCGGCACGAAACGCACGTTCGACAAACCGAGCTGACGCGCGAGCGTGACATACGAATCGCGAATCTCGTTGAAGCGCGCCTCGCTGTAATCGGCCAGATCCATCTTGTTGATCGCGACGATCACATGTTGCAGGCCGAGCAGCTTGACGATCGCGCTGTGGCGCTTCGTCTGCGGCAGCAGTTGCGCGACGCCGTCTTCGAACGTGACGCGCGTTGCGTCGACGAGAATGATCGCCGCATGCGCCGTCGATGCGCCCGTGACCATGTTGCGCGTGTACTGCTCGTGGCCCGGCGTATCGGCGATGATGAACTTGCGCTTCGCCGTCGCGAAGTAGCGATACGCGACGTCGATCGTGATGCCCTGTTCGCGCTCGGCTTCGAGGCCGTCGGTGAGCAGCGACAGGTCGATTTCATCGCCGACCGTGCGCTTGTTCTTCGCGCGCGAGATCGCGGACAACTGGTCCGACAGAACCGCCTTGCTGTCGTACAGCAGACGGCCGATCAGCGTGCTCTTGCCGTCATCGACGGAACCCGCGGTGATGAAGCGCAGCACGCCCAGGTCTTCAGCTTGATAGATGCTCATGTTGGTTGATTCCTTTGGGCGTTGCTTAGAAATAGCCTTGCTTCTTGCGCTGTTCCATCGCGGCTTCGGAAGCCTGATCGTCCATGCGCGTGGCGCCGCGTTCCGTGATTTCCGTCACGGCCGTTTCCGCGATGATCTTCTCGACGTCATCGGCATCGCTTGCGACGGGGCACGTGCAGCTGATATCGCCGACCGTACGGAAGCGCACCTGCGCGATCTCGGCGGTCTCGCCTTCGCGCACCGGCGTGAGCGGCGTCACCGGCACGAGCAGACCGTTGCGGCGCACGATTTCGCGATCGTGCGCGTAGTAGATGTTCGGCAACTCGAGCTTCTCGCGCGCGATGTATTGCCACACGTCGAGCTCGGTCCAGTTCGAGATCGGGAACACGCGCAAGTGTTCACCTGCGTGCAGACGCGCGTTGTAGATGCTCCACAGTTCGGGGCGCTGCGCCTTCGGATCCCACTGGCCGAATTCATCGCGGAACGAGAAGATGCGCTCTTTCGCGCGGGCCTTCTCTTCGTCGCGCCGCGCGCCGCCGATCATCGCCGTGTAGCCGTACTCCTCGATGGTTTCGAGCAGCGTCACCGCTTGCGCTGCGTTGCGCGAATCCGTCTCGCGGCGCAGACGCACAGTACCCTTTTTGATCGAATCCTCGACATGACCGACGACCAGTTCCGCGCCGATTTCCGCCGCGCGGCGGTCGCGGAACTCGATCACTTCCTGGAAGTTGTGGCCGGTGTCGATATGCACGAGCGGAAACGGCAACGTCGTCTTGCGGTTGCCGCCGAGGCCGAACGCCTTGAGCGCGAGCGCCAGCACGACCACCGAATCCTTGCCGCCCGAGAACAGGAGCGCGGGCTTGCTGCATTCCGCGACGAGTTCGCGAATGATGTGGATCGACTCGGCTTCGAGCCAATCCAGGTGATCCATGCGCGTCGCCTTGTTGACGACGGGTGCGGTGACGGTAGAGTCGAGCGTCGTGCTCATGTTCGTCGATCCTTTTTTATGCAGCGTCATGCAGGTTCCATGTGACGATGCGTTCAATGACAGGGTTTTGATGCAGCGGCGTCTTTTGCGCCTCAGATCGTCGAGCTCGGGGCTTCTTCGACGATCTTGATGTTCGTGATGTGCAGGCCGCATTCCTTCGTGTCGCGCGATTCCCACCACCAGCGGCCGGCCCGGCTGTCTTCGCCAGGGCGCACCGCGCGCGTACACGGCTCGCAGCCGATGCTCGGATAACCGCGCGCATGCAGCGGATTCACCGGCACGTCGAACGCTTTCAGATAATCCCAGACATCGGTTTCGGTCCAGTCCGCGAGCGGATTGAACTTGGCGATGCCACGCGGCTCATCGTGCTCTTCCTCGTGCAGCTCGGCGCGCGTCACCGACTGCTCGCGGCGCTGGCCCGTGACCCACGCGGAAACGTCCGACAGTGCACGGTTGAGCGGCTCGACCTTGCGGATATGGCAGCAGCTCTTGCGCAGGTCGATGCTCTCGTAGAACGCGTTGAGACCGTGATCGCGCACGTAGGCATCGACCGCATCTTGCTGCGGCAGGAACTGCTCGATGTCGTAGCCGTAGCGCGCTTTCACGGTGTCGAGCATGCCGAGTGTTTCCGCATGCAGGCGACCCGTGTTCAACGAGAAGATGCCGATCGCAACGGAGCGCGAGAGAATGGCGTGCGTCAGAACCATGTCTTCGGCGGCGAGACTGCTGGCTAGCTTGACGCTCTGATGACGCGCCGCGATCGAATCGAGCAGTGCGTCCAGGCGTTCAACCTTGGCTTGCAATTCAGGCGTCATACATCAGGCTCCGAGCGCGGCGATCAACGCAGCGCGACGACGGAACAGCGGCTCCGGATTGTCGGTCGCGCCCTGATACAGATTGGTGAACTCAGTGAAGGCGTTCAGCGCGTCGTTGATGTCCTTGTCGGCGCGCACCGCGAACGCATCGAAGCCGCAACGCGCATGGAACGCGACCTGATCGCGCAGCACGTCGCCGATCGCGCGCAGTTCGCCCGTCCACTGGTAACGCTCGCGCAAGAGACGGCCGATGGAGAAGCCGCGGCCATCGCGGAACACGGGGAAATCGACCGCGATCACGGAAAGCGAACCGAAGTCCGGCACGAGATCGGCGGGTTCGTCATCCGGCGCGAGCCACACGCCGATGTCGTCCCTCGAACGCGATGCAATGATCGCCGCCTTGTGCTCCTTCCACAGCGCAAACGGCACGATGATCTTGCCGCCGGGCAGCGCATCGACGGCCGGCAGTGCGCCGTCTTCGGCTGCACGCACCACGTTGAAACTGTCTTCGACGATCGCGCGGTTCTTGATAATCAACGTCATCTGAATTCCTTTAAGCGTGTGCCTGGCGCGATGCGTACACGCGCTCCTTGAACGGCGCGATGCCGATGCGGCCGAACGTCTCGATGAAGCGCTCGTCTTCGATGCGGTTATCGACGAAGGTATCGATCACTTGCGAGATCACATCCGGCATTTCGTCCGCCGAGAACGACGGGCCGATCACCTTGCCGAGATGCGCGCCAGTCGCGCCCGAGCTTTGCTCGCCGCCGAGCGTCACCTGATACCACTCGGAGCCGTCCTTATCGACGCCCAGAATGCCGATGTTGCCGACGTGGTGATGACCGCACGCGTTGATGCAGCCCGAGATGTTCAGCGACAGGTCGCCCAGGTCGTGCACGTAATCGAGATCGTTGAAGCGGTCCTGAATGGCCAGCGCGATCGGGATCGACTTCGCATTCGCGAGCGAGCAGAAATCGCCGCCCGGGCACGCGATGATGTCCGTCAGCAAGCCGATGTTCGCCGTCGCGAAACCCAGCGCCTTCGCGCGTTCCCACACCGTGTAGAGATCGCGCTTCTTCACGTTCGCGAGAATCAGGTTCTGCTCGTGCGAAACGCGGATCTCGCCAAAGGAGAACTCGTCGGCCAGCGTGGCGACGTCGTCCATCTGCTTGTCGGTGGCGTCGCCCGGCGCGATTTCGCGCGGCTTGAGCGACAGCGTCACCGAAGCGTAGCCCGCCACCTTGTGCGGGCGCACGTTGCGCTCGACCCAGCGCGCGAACGGCTTGCTGTCGATCAGATGCTTTTCATAGGACGCGTCGGTGTCCGCGAGCTTTTCGTAAGCGGGCGGCGCGAAGAACTTCGACACGCGATCGACTTCGTCCTGCGTGATCGTCGACGGGCCGTCCTTCAGATGCTGCCACTCTTCCTCGACCTGCTTGCTGAACTTCTCCGCGGACAGCGCCTTCACGAGAATCTTGATGCGCGCCTTGTACATGTTGTCGCGACGGCCATAGCGGTTGTACACGCGCAGCACGGCTTCGCAATAGGTGATCAGGTGCTGCCACGGCAGATCGCGCTTGATGATCGCGCCGACGATCGGCGTGCGGCCGAGACCGCCGCCCGCGAGAATGTCCATCACGACTTCGCCCTGCTCGTTCTTGCGGAGATACACGCCCATGTCGTGGATCTGCACGGCCGCGCGGTCTTCCGCCGAGCCGTTCACCGCGATCTTGAACTTGCGCGGCAGCCATGCGAACTCGGGGTGGAACGTCGACCATTGACGCAGGATTTCCGCCCACGGACGCGGATCGACCACTTCATCGGGCGCGACGCCCGCGAACTGATCGGCCGTGATGTTGCGGATGCAGTTGCCCGACGTCTGGATCGCATGCATCTGCACCGAAGCCAGCTTGCGCAGGATTTCCGGCGTCTCTTCGAGCTCGACCCAATTGAACTGGATGTTGGTGCGCGTCGAGAAGTGGCCGTAGCCGCGGTCGTGCTCGCGCGCGATGGTCGCGAGCATACGCAACTGGTCGCTGCGCAGATGGCCGTAAGGAATCGCGATGCGGTGCATGTACGCGTGGCGCTGATAGTACAAGCCGTTTTGCAGACGCAGCGGACGGAATTCTTCTTCGCTCAACTCGCCCGACAGACGGCGGCGGACCTGGTCGGCGTACTGCGCGACACGTTCGTCGACGATGCGTTGGTCGATCTGATCGTATTGGTACATTCGGGGGCCCCAAGTTCTTGTAAAAAACGCGGCGTCCTAGGTTACGTCGCGTGTCTCATCCATCGAATATCCATTGAGTCCCTGCGCCGCCAGCCGTTCAGACGGAACCGTCATTTGCTTATGACGAATGGAGCTATGGATATTGGAAAAGTTGGACTGATAGTAAATAACCTGCTATATATTGCAAACGACTGAAAAATTACTTTGATATGCGGCTGAGTTATATATGAACCTGCATCAGTTCCGCTTCGTGCGCGAGGCCGTCCGGCAGAACTTCAATCTGACGGAAGCCGCGAAGGCACTGTATACATCGCAGCCGGGCGTCTCGAAGGCGATCATCGAGCTCGAGGACGAACTGGGCGTCGAAATCTTCACGCGTCACGGCAAACGCGTGCGATCGCTCACGGAGCCGGGACGGATCATTCTCGCGTCTGTCGAGAAGATATTGCAGGAAGTGGAGAGTCTGAAGCGCGTCGGTAAGGATTACGCCGCGCAGGATCAGGGCAATCTCGTCATCGCGGCGACGCATACGCAAGCGCGCTATTCATTGCCGGCCGCCATTGCGGAATTCAAGAAGCGTTTCCCGAAAGTCCACCTTTCGATTCTGCAAGGCAGCCCGACGCAGGTCGCCGAGATGGTCATCCACGATCAGGCGGACATCGCGATCGCGACGGAGGCGATCGCCAACTATAAGGAACTGGTGTCGCTGCCCTGCTTCCAGTGGCAACACCTCGCCGTGATGCTGCCGGATCATCCGCTGCTGGAGCGCAAGGTCCTCACGCTCGACGACCTCGCGCAATATCCGATCATCACGTACGAGGCGTCGTTTGCCGGGCGCACGAAGATCAACCAGGCGTTCGCGCTGCGCAATCTGACGCCGGACATCGTGCTCGAAGCCATCGACGCCGACGTGATCAAGACTTACGTCGAGCTCGGACTGGGCATCGGCATCATGGCGGACATCGCGTTCAATCCGGAGCGCGACAAACATCTTCGCGCGATGTCGGTCGGGCATCTGTTCGGCACGAACGTGACGCGCCTCGCGCTGAAACAGGGCGCGTATCTGCGCAGCTATGTGTATACGCTCGTCGAACTGCTTTCGCCGTCGCTGAACCGCAAGCTGATCGAGCAGGCGCTTTCCGGCGGGCACGAGAGCTACGAGCTTTGAAATCGGCGGCGCCTGCTGCCTCAATAAAAGAAAACCCTCCTGGAGACCTTTCCGATGACGTTGTCGAAGTTCACGCGCCGGCTCGTGGCCGGCGTCGCCCTGTCTGTCTTTGCCGCCGCCGCGCACGCGCAACTGAAAGTCGGCATCGATCTGTCGAGCACCGGGCCTGCCGCGGCAATCGGCATCACCAGCAAGAACGCGATGCTCATGTGGCCGAAGACCATCGCCGGGCAGAACGCGGAGTACATCATCCTCGACGACGGCTCGGACCCGGGCGCGGCCGTGCGCAATATCCGCAAGCTCATCAGCGAGGATCATGTCGACGTGATCGTCGGGCCGAACATCACGCCGGCGGCGCTCGCCGCGCTCGATCCCGTCGCCGAATCCGAAACGCCGATGATCACGCTGATCGGCTCGGCATCGGTCGTGGAGCCGCAGGAAGGCAAGAAGGTCTGGGCGTTCAAGATGGCGCAAACCGACCGCGCGATGGCCGACGTGATGACGCGCTACATGGCGAATCACGGTGTGAAGACGGTGGGCTTCATCGGCTTCGCGGATAGCTACGGCGATAGCTGGCTGAACGAATTCACCAAGTTCGCCGATCTTCGGCATATCAGGATCGTCGCGAGCGAGCGCTTCAACCGGACCGATGCGAGCGTCACCGGCCAGATTCTCAAACTGATGGCGGCGAAGCCGGATGCGGTGCTGATAGCGGGCGCGGGCACGCCGACGGTGCTGCCGCAACGCACGCTCGTCGAGCGCGGTTACAAGGGCGCGATCTATCAGACGCACGGTATCGCGACGCCAGAATTCATCAAGCTGGGCGGCAAGGACGTGGAAGGCACGCTCTTCCCGACGCAGCCCGTGGTCGTCGCGCGCACGCTGCCGGCGGATCATCCGTCGAAGAAGGCGGCGCTCGCGTTCGTGAATGCTTACGAGGAGAAGTACGGCAAGGGCACGGTGACGCAGTTCGCCGGCGATGCGGCCGGCGTGTATCCGCGTCTGCAAGATGCCGTGGCGCGCGCCCTGAAGGCCGGCCAGCCCGGCACGAAGGCGTTCCGCGTGGCGCTGCGCACGGAGCTGGAGCACGCGCATGAACTCGTCGTGCCGAACGGGGTGGTGAATACGAGCGCGACCGACCACGTGGGCCTGGATCAGCGCGCGAGCGTGATGGGCGTGATCAGGAACGGGCAGTTCACCTATCTCGCCCAGTAATTTCCGAGCTTTTTGAATCGACAGCGCCGCTGCTTGCCGGCGACGGTGTTTTCGGTCATAATCGCCGACTCGATTGGTGCGTTGCTGAAGTTTCCGTGCGAACCAATCCAGGCCCAGGTGGTGAAATTGGTAGACGCAGGGGACTCAAAATCCCCCGCCGCAAGGCGTGCCGGTTCGATTCCGGCCCTGGGCACCAGGATTTTTCGAAAAAGCCGCTCCCCGTGAGCGGCTTTTTTGCGTTTGGCGGATCTCTTCGTAGCGTCGTTCAAGGCCTCGCTTAGCCGAGAACTCAGCGTTCCGCGCATTCAATCAGCGCCCGGACGCTGTTCGGCTTCGTCGCCCGACGCCTCTTCAACGCGCGTCCAAAACCAGTCCACCGCGGGTGGTATAACGAATTTGGCAAACGCGCACGCCAGCACGACAGGCCAATACTCTCTAAAGAATCCCAGCACGAAATTCAGCATGTTTCCGTCCTCGCCTTGCTTTCATTCAACCCGATTGAAAATACGTAGTACAACAAAGAGTCCCGTAGCGGATGCAAAGGCAAAATCTCTCTGACATCCTGACTAAACGACGCGACAAGCAAGTATATCCACAGAAGCAAGCCAATCAGAGAGGCGAAAATTCCCATATTCGCGATAAACGTCGCTCGTCTGATTCGTTGTCCCGATGCCCATGAAAACTTGCCCGGCAGGATTGTCAGCGCCATGTTGAGGCTGACGCTGGACGCCACCAGCGAAATCGGAAAGAAGTCATCCCGCCCGGGCTGTTTCAGCGCCACGCGCAAGATATATTCGATCGCGCCCATGAAGAGCGGCAGTCCGACGATCAACTGCCGCGCAGTCGTCTCGAAGCCATTCGATTGCATCGCCATCATCCTTTGATACCTGACGACACTGAATGTCGCCGATGACGACACGTGCCGGAAGTCGTCCGAATGGCCACATTCACTTCATCACCCGAATGTGCGCCATCGCGTAGACGCACTTCGCCACGCCGGCAAAAATCGGCCACCATCGGCATTCGAAATCCCGGCGCGCGGAGCATCACGGGATTGCTCGTTCGCGCAGCGCCCGCATTCCGGGTTGCTCAGGACTTGCGATGTCGAGAGCCGCTCACGCGACGCGTCGGGCCATAACTCCAAGAAGGGTGCGACATGAATCGACCTGAATACTCGCTGTCGCTCGACGCCGTGATCTGCCGCCGCTGCAGCACGGTTTCTCCGATCGAGGAATCTCACTGCCCGTCGTGCGGGGCCGACCGTCAGGGCGCGATTTTCACGAGCAACGCCGATGCAACCGCGGCCGCGCCCATGCCCGCGCCGCTCGACATTCTCGATCTGAGCGACAGTGGCTGGTTGCAGCGCCTCGTGCGCCGCAAGATGCTGACGACTTATCCGAACTTCGTCGAGCCGGGCGATCTGCCAGACGCGCAGCAGCGCAAGCCCGCGCGCACGGGCATCGCGATGCTGGTGGGCAGCGTGGTCGCGAGCATCGCGGCCGGCGGATATTTCTATTCGACGCTGGACGGCAATATCGCTCCGCCGACCGCGGAGCCCGGCATCAGCGTGGCTGGCCCGGTCCACGACGGCGCGCCCGCCGCAGAGCAAGCACGGCATGCCGCGTCGATCCGACCCAGAGCAGAGTCGACGACCGCGCAGACCGTCGCGCCCGCTTCGGCCGAAGTGTCGAAGGCGAGTCGCGCACCCGAGCAGCAGGCGTCAGCAGCGCGCTCGACGATTCAAGCCGCGCCGCCTCCGTCGCGCACCGAGGCTCAGGTCGCGCCGGCGGTGTCCGCTGCGCCGGCGAACGTGCCTGCGCACGACAGCGCGCCATCGGTGGCGATCGTAGTGACCAAGCCCGCGCCGGTCACGACGACGAGCGTAGCGGCTTCGACGGGCGCTTCCGTCGTTGCCGCCGCGCCGTCGATCAAACCGGCGGCGCCGGTCATCGCATCGGCACAGAAGACCGAAGCGCGCGAAATCGCGACGCCTCCCGTCGCAGCGAAGCCGATGACGCAAGCGCCCACGGTCGTATCGGCACAGAAGCCGACGCCCGAAAGCGCAACGCCGGCGATGGCAAAACCGGTGACCCCAGCGCCCGCCGCCGCAACGGCACAAAAGCCGGAACCGCTTGCAAAACCGGTGACGCCAGCGCCCGCCGCCGCAACGGCACAAAAGCCGGAACCGCTTGCAAAGCCGATGACGCCAGCGCCCGCCGTCGCATCGGCACAAAAGCCGGAACCACTTGCAAAGCCGATGACGCAATCGCCCGCCATCGCATCGGTACAAAAGCCGGAACCGATTGCAAAACCGATGACGCCAGCCCCCGCCATCGCCTCGCAGCAGACGGCCGCCAAAGGCAAGCCGACGACCGCTGCGCTCGAAAAGCCCGCCGCGCCCGCGCCTATCGCGGAGCCGCTTCCCGCAGCCGTCGCGCACAGCATCGCGGCAGTCCAGCAAGCCCTCGCGAGCCGCGATCTCACGTCCGCGCGCCGTCACATGCGCGGCCTCTATGCGAGCCTGCCGCGCAGTCCGGAAATCCAGCAGCTTGCAGCCGATTTGTCGCGTCAGGAACGCGCGCGCGACAGCGCGATGGCAAGCGCGCGCTCATGCACCGCCAACAGGGACGCCGCCTGCGCATTGCGCCATGCGCGCCGCGCTGTGGCGCTCGACCCGCGCAACGCGCAGGCGCAGTCGACGCTGCGCCGCGCGCTCGCCGTGCAAAACGAGACCAACACCGAATACTTCCGTCAAGCCAGCGCGATACCGCAGCCGACCCTCCCGGCGATGACCTTCGACGGCCGCTGGAGCGCCGGCCCACGACACGGCGCGACGTCCGGCAGCAACGAAGCATCGAACTTCACGTTCTTCGGCTGGGGCGTGCCGGTCATCTCCAAAGGCCGCGGCGAGGCGCACTGAAGCACATCGAAACAACTTGCCGGTTGCGAACGGAATAAGCCCTCCCGCCTATCCGTTTAAAGGTGACGAACGAACTGAGGGTGCGCTGCACCCGAGGAGTCACCATCATGCAAACCGGATTGTGGAGCCGTCTCGTCGCTTGTGCGGCCGTAGTCGTGTCCTTGACGGGGCTCGTCTCGTGCGGCGGCGGCTCGGACAACAGCATGCCCGCGGCGACGCGCTTCAAGATGTCGATCGTCGTATCGGACGGCGCCGTCCCCGCGCCGCACACGGACTCGAACCTGAAGAACAGCTGGGGCGTCGCGTTCAACCCGAACGGCTTCGTCTGGGTCGCCAACAACGGCACGCAGACGGCCACGCTCTATGACGGCAACGGCGTCGTGCAGTCGCTCGTCGTGTCGATTCCGCCGTCCGCGGCGGGCCCCGCGAATCCGACCGGCATCGTCTTCAACAAGGGGTCGGACCTCACGCTCGCTCGCAACGGCAAGTCCGGCGTGGCGGCGTTCCTCTTCGCGGGCGAAGGCGGCTCAATCACCGCGTGGGCACCCGCGGTCGATACGACGCATGCGTTCACCGTCGTCGATTCGAGCGCGTCGGGCGCGATCTACAAGGGGCTCGCGATCGCGGCGATCGCATCGGGCGGCCATCGCCTGTATGCGACCGACTTCCACAACAACAAAATCGACGTGTTCGACGGCACGTTCACGAAGATCGCCGTGCCCGGCGGCTTCAGGGATACGCAGATTCCCGCGGGCTTCGCGCCCTTCGGCATCCAGGCGATCGGCTCGAAGATCTACGTGACCTACGCGAAGCAGGACAGCGACGCCGAGGATGACGTGGCGGGCGCGGGCCAGGGCTTCGTCGACGTATTCGATATCGACGGCAATCTCATGCTGCGCCTCGCGCCGAACGGGCCGTTGAATGCGCCGTGGGGCGTCGCGCAGGCGCCGGCCAACTTCGGCACCTTCAGCAACTTCATTCTCGTCGGCAATTTCGGCGACGGCACCATCAACGCGTTCGATCCGAACACCGGGGCGTTCGTCGGCCAGTTGATGAACACGGACGGCACGCCGCTCGTACAGCGCGGCCTGTGGGGCATCGCGTTCGGCAACAACCTGAGCGCGCAGCCCTCCAACACGCTCTTCTTCGCCGCCGGGCCGAACGACGAGGCCGATGGCGTGTACGGCCGCATCGACATGCAGTGAAGCACGCGCCGCCTTCCCTGGGCGATGACGCCGGCTCGGACGCCTCCTTGTCCGGCTGCGCATCGCCAGCCTGCGCGCCGTCCGTTGTCTGGACGGCGCTTTTTTGTCCCCGGCGAGCGAACGGCTCGCGAGCGCCTGCCAAAAGCGCGGCTTGCTAGAATGCGCGCTTCAACTCCGCTCATCCGATGGACCTCGAAACCCTCCTCTTCTCCCAAGGCTTCGGGTCGCGCCGCCAGTGCCGCGGTATCGTCGCCGAAGGCCGCGTGCGCATCGACGGCGAAGCGCGCGACGATCCGCACGCCGATTTTTCCGTCGCGCCCGGCCTCGCATTCGAAGTCGACGATCATCTCTGGACGTATCGCGAGAAGGCGTATATCGCGCTCAACAAGCCGCCGGGCTACGAATGCTCGCGCGATCCGCAGCATCATCTGAGCGTGTTCCATCTGCTGCCGCCGCAGTTGGCCGAGCGCGGCGTGCAAGCCGTTGGCCGGCTCGATCAGGACACGACCGGCCTTCTCCTGCTCTCCGACGACGGCGCGTTCGTTCACGCGTTCACGTCGCCCAGGCGCAAGGTGTCAAAGGTTTATCTCGCGACCGTCAAACATCCGCTCGACGACGGACAACTCGCGAAACTGCGCGAAGGCGTGCTGCTGCACGGCGAAACGAAGTCGAGCGCCGCGCTCGCCGCGGTGCAGCGCGACGAACGGCTGCTGGAACTCACCGTGCTCGAAGGCAAATACCACCAGGTGAAGCGCATGGTCGCGGCCGCCGGCAATCGCGTCGAAAAGCTGCATCGCGAGAAGGTTGGCGGTTACGCGTTGCCCGACACACTAGCCGAAGGCGCCTGGCGCTGGCTCGATGAAGCCGATCTCGCCGCCCTGCGTGGCGAAGCCGACAAGACGCCGTAACGCGCTGCGCGCGCGTCGTCGCTGATAGCGGCGCTCATTGAACATGCAAATCCGTGAAAGCCCCTAAATCCGGGCGCTGCGGCGCAGCATGCCTTCCGTCAGCCGCCCTCATATACTGGTCTAACGGATACCAAAGAATGACTATCAAAAAAGCAGGAGGGCATCATGGTCTCCCACTCGACCGTCGCGCTGGTTGCGTTCGTCGCACTGAGCGTTGTCCTCATCGGCGTGCTGGCTGCCGTCATGCACGCGCGTCATAAGTATTCGCCTAATCTCATCGGCGCATTGATCGGCGCGCTGATGTGCTTCATCCTGCTCGAAACGATCCCCGCGCTGATCTAGCGCCGCGCGTTGGTGCTCAGGAAATCGTCGACCGTCGGATGGCGCAGCACGTAGCCCAGTTCGCGCTTCAGGCGCGCGTTGGAAAGCCGTCGCGATTCACGCATGAATGACAGCGTGATCGGCTCGAGACGCGTTTGCGCTTCTTCCCGCGTGATGCGCGGCACGCGCGGCAAGCCGTACGCATCGGCCACGCGATCGAAATAATCCGCCATGCGCAGATCGGTATCGTCCGATGCGTTGATCGCGCGCTGCGGACGCCCCCGCCGGAGCGCGCGCACGAGGATCGCGGCAAGGTCGTCGGCGTGAATGTGATTGGTGTAAACATCGTCGGATTCGACGAGCGCCGGCAGCGCCCGCTCGATGCGCGCGATCGGCAAGCGATTGCCCGCGTAGATGCCCGGAATGCGCGCAATCGATACCCGCCAGCCGCTCCCTACGCCCGCCGCGCGCAACTGTTTTTCCGCCGACACACGCCGCCGCGCGCGCTCGTTCTCCGGCCGCGCGGGCCGCGTTTCGTCGATCCACGCGCCGCCGCAATCGCCGTAGACGCCCGTCGTGCTCGCATAGACGAAGCGCAGGCCGGGGCGGAAGCTCGCCGCGCGAATGCTGGTCGAGAAAGGACCGTCGGGTACAATGAAAGACGTTTTTGCAAACGAACCCGGGCGTTGGCCGGGCCGTTTCAGAGGCGCGCGCGACGCATCGCGCAGCGCGTGGCGTACGCGCAGATCCGCGGCACGCATGTAGCCGCGAGCCAGCCGCTGCGCCATGACCGGCGTTTGCGCCGGACGGGCTGCCGAGCGATGCCGGGCGCGCAACGTGGCGATCAGCGCGCGCGTGCGGCTGTCTACTGCGCCATCGCGCGGCGGTGGCGCGAGATGCAGCACGTTCCGCGCAACACCGGCAAGACGCCGCAAGCTCGCGCGCGCATCGAGATCGCCGGGAATGGGCGTTGCGCCCGCCGCACGCAACGCGCTCGCGCGCTCCGGATGATGCGTGAGCGCGATGACGCGAGGCGCCGCGGCGCGCGCCTGGAAGAGCGGCAGCGCGCGCATGCCGACATCGCCGCATCCGACGATCAGCACGCGCGCGCGGCGCAGGATTCGAGTGGCGATCATGCCGGTCATTGTATCCGCCGCTTCGGAGAGCGCGCTCGGACGCATCGAGAGACACATTCACCCCATTGCACGACATCGATCTATGGCTTTTAACGTAACGCTCCGGCAAAGCGGCCGGCAGTTTCAAGTGGAACCCGACGAACCGGTGCTGACCGCCGCGTTGCGCCAGGGCATCGGCCTGCCGTATGGCTGCAAGAACGGCGCATGCGGCTCCTGCAAGGGCGCTGTCGTGAGCGGCGAAGTCGAGCAGGCGCCGCATTCGTCGTCCGCGCTATCGAACGATGAAAAAACGCGCGGCCTGGCCCTCTTCTGCTGCGCGACCGCGCAGACCGACCTCCAGATCGACGTGCGTGAAGTCGCGGGCGTCGGCGACGTGCAGGTCAAGAAGCTGCCGTGCCGCGTGAACGCGCTGGAACGCAAGGCCGACGACGTCATCGAGCTGAAGCTGCAGTTGCCCGCCAACGAGCGCCTGCAATATTACGCCGGGCAGTACATCGAATTCATTCTGAAAGACGGCAAGCGCCGCAGCTATTCGATGGCGAGCCCGCCGCATCACGAAGGTCCGCTCGAGCTGCATATCCGTCACATGCCGGGCGGCACGTTCACGGATCACGTGTTCGGCGCGATGAAAGAGCGCGACATCCTGCGCTTCGAAGGCCCGCTCGGCACGTTCTTCCTGCGCGACGAATCGGAGAAGCCCATCGTGCTGCTCGCGTCGGGCACGGGCTTCGCACCGATCAAGGCGATCATCGAGCATGCGGTGTTCAAGAATCTGAACCGCCCGATGACGCTGTACTGGGGCGGCCGCCGCGCCAAGGATCTGTACATGATGGATCTCGCCGCACAATGGGCGAAGGACATTCCGAATTTCAGCTTCGTGCCCGTGCTGTCCGAGCCCGATGCAAGCGACAACTGGACGGGCCGCACGGGCTTCGTTCATCGGGCTGTCATCGAAGATCTGCCAGACTTGAGCGGCTATCAGGTGTACGCATGCGGCGCGCCCGTGATGGTCGAATCCGCGCAGCGCGACTTCACGCAGCATCATCGGTTGCCGGAAGACGAGTTCTACGCCGATTCGTTCACGAGCGCCGCCGATCTCGCGCATCCGGTCTGACGCGGCACGCACCGTGCGCGCGGAAAAAAGTCCGCGTGCCCGGTTTACATGCAGGAACGTCATAACGTATCCTTCGCGAATGATCCGAATCCTGAACGCACTTCGACGTCGCCGCTCGCCGCTTCCCTAGGGATGCCGCTGGCTCGTCACGCACTTGCGCTCGAAGATTCGGTTTGTCGACGCGCATGAAATGAAGCCACGGAAATCCGTGGCTTTTGTTTTTTTCACCGCCCCTCTTCTCTTTCTCGCACTCGCCCCGTGGAGCCCGCAGTCATGAATTTCAATGAGTACCCCGTTGATTCGCTGATGTACATCACGAACCGCCCCGAGATCGTGTTCACGCACGGCAAGGGTTCCTGGCTCTACGACAACACGGGCAAGCGCTATCTCGACTTCATCCAGGGCTGGGCCGTCAATTCGCTCGGCCACTGCAACGAAGGCATGATCGAGGCGCTGGAAAAGCAGGCGCGCACGCTGATCAACCCGTCACCGGCGTTCTATAACGGTCCGATGGCGCAGCTCGCCGGCCTGCTCACCGCGAACAGCTGTTTCGACAAAGTGTTCTTCGCGAACAGCGGCGCCGAAGCGAACGAAGGCGCGATCAAGCTCGCGCGCAAGTGGGGCAAGAAGTTCAGGAGCGGCGCGTACGAAATCATCACGATGGATCACAGCTTCCACGGCCGCACGCTCGCGACGATGTCCGCGAGCGGCAAGACCGGCTGGGACACGATCTATGCGCCGCAAGTGCCGGGCTTCCCGAAGGCCGATCTGAACGACATCGCGTCGGTCGAGAAGCTCATCAACGAGAAGACGGTCGCGGTGATGCTGGAGCCGATTCAGGGCGAAGGCGGCGTGATCCCCGCGACGCGCGAATTCATGCAGCAACTGCGCGCGCTGACGAAGAAGCACAACATCCTGCTCATCGTCGATGAAGTGCAAAGCGGCTGCGGTCGCGCGGGCACGTTGTTCGCCTACGAGCTGTCGGGCATCGAGCCGGACATCATGACGCTCGGCAAGGGCATCGGCGGTGGTATGCCGTTGGCGGCGCTGTTGTCGACGGCGGATATCGCGTGCTTCGAAGCAGGCGATCAGGGCGGCACGTACAACGGCAATCCGCTGATGACGGCAGTCGGCTATTCGGTGATCTCGCAACTCGTCGCCCCGGGTTTCCTCGAAAGCGTGCGCGAGAAAGGCGATTATCTGAAGCAGGAACTGCTGAAGCTGTCGGACGAGCGCGGCTTCAAGGGCGAGCGCGGTGAAGGCCTGCTGCGCGCATTGCTGCTCGATAGCGACAAGGGTCCGCAGATCGTCGAGAAGGCGCGTCTGATGCAGCCGGATGGCGTGCTGTTGAACGCGGCGCGTCCGAACCTGCTGCGCTTCATGCCCGCCTTGAATGTCACGAAAGACGAGATCGATCAGATGCTCGCGATGCTGCGCTCCGTGCTCGATTCGCTGTGATCATCCGCACCTTCGATGCAGGCGATCGCGACGCCGTGATCGCCCTGTGGCGCGATGTGTTTCCGGAGTACGCGGATACATCGCGGCCGCAGCGCGATCCGGCGCTGTCGATCGACAACAAGATGAAGACGCAGCCGGAACTGTTCTTCGTCGGCGTGCTCGGCGGCGAAGTCATCGGCACGGTGATGGCCGGGTATGACGGGCATCGCGGATGGGTGTATTCGCTTGCCGTTGCTTCGATGTTGCGCGGACGCGGGTTCGGCAGCGCGTTGATGCGGCATGCGGAAGTCGCATTGGTGAATCTCGGATGCCCGAAGGTCAACTTGCAGATTCTGAGCGTCAAGACGGACTTGCGCGGGTTTTATGAAAAGCTCGGGTATCGGATGGATGAGGTCGTGAGTCTGGGGAAGCGGCTTTGATGAAATGAAAAGGCCGGCTACGAGAGCCGGCCTTTCATCGACGAGAAGCAAAGTTTACTCGCCCAGATACGCCGCCCTGACCTTCGGATCATCCAGCATGATCTTCGCGTCGCCGGACATCGTGACCGTGCCCGAATCCATCACATAGCCACGATTCGCCGCCTGCAACGCGAGCCGCGCGTTCTGCTCCACGAGCAGCACAGTCAACCCTTCCTTCGAGATCTCGCGCACCACTTCGAAGATCTTCTCGACCATGATCGGCGAGAGACCCATCGACGGTTCGTCGAGCAAGAGCAGCTTCGGACGCGACAGCAGCGCACGCGCCATCGCCAACATCTGCTGCTCACCGCCCGACAACGTGCCCGCATACTGCGACGCGCGTTCCTTCAGACGCGGGAAGAAACCGAACATGCGCTCGGTGTCCTTCTGGATGCCGTCCGTGTCGTTGCGCAGGTACGCACCCATCTGCATGTTCTCGAGAATCGACATGCGCGCGAAGATGCCACGGCCTTCCGGCACCATCGCGAGGCCGCGCTTCAGGAGTTCGTGCGTCGGTACGCCCTTGATCGACTGGCCCATGTACTCGATATCGCCGCCCGAGTAAGGCTTCAGACCGGTGATGGCCTTCATCGTCGTGGTCTTGCCCGCGCCGTTCGCGCCGATCAGCGTCACGAGCTCGCCTTGTCCGACTTCCAGGTCGACGCCCTTCACCGCCTGGATGCCGCCGTAATTCACCTGCAGACCTTTGACTTTCAACATCGCATTCATGGTCGCCATTTAGTGCACCCCCGCACCCAGATATGCCTCGATCACCTTCGGGTCCTTCTGCACGTCCTGCGGCAGACCTTCGGCGATCACCTTGCCGTAATCGAGCACCGTCATGCGGTTGCACAATCCCATCACGAGTTTCACGTCGTGTTCGATCAAAAGAATCGTCTTGCCGTCCGAACGGATCTTGTCGAGCAGACGCGTGAGCTCGACCTTCTCCGTCGCGTTCATGCCGGCTGCGGGTTCGTCGAGCGCGAGCAGCTTCGGATCGGTTGCGAGCGCGCGCGCGATTTCCAGTCGGCGCTGATGCCCGTACGACAGATTCCGCGACGTGTAATCCGCGTATTGCAGCACGCCGACGTACTCGAGCAATTCGAGTGCGCGTTCCTTGATCTCGCGCTCCTCACGGCGTTCGGCAGGCGTCTGGAACACCGCGCCGAGGAGACCGTGTTTCGTGCGGACGTGCCGGCCGACCATCACGTTCTCGAGCGCCGTCATGCCGCCGAACAAACGAATGTTCTGGAACGTGCGCGCGATGCCCGCCTTCGCTACCTGATACACGGCGGTCGGCGTATAGGCCGTGCCGTCGAGACGGAACTCGCCGGAATCCGGCGTGTAGAGGCCCGTGATCACGTTGAAGAACGTCGTCTTGCCCGCGCCGTTCGGCCCGATCAGGCCGTAAATCGTGCCTTCCTCGATTTCGAGGCCGACATCGGACAATGCCTGCAAGCCGCCGAAGCGCTTGTTGACGCCTTTGACGGAAAGTCGCGTTTGCTTTTGGCTCATTTTCTGTATCCCCCGCTTATGCGCGCACCGGCTTTTTATTGCCGCGCTTCGCGATCTTCGCGATCTTGTCTTCGTGTTTCGCGGCGGGCCACAGGCCTTCCGAGCGATACAGCATGATCAGCACCATCGCCAGGCCGTACAGCAACTGGCGGATGACTTCGGTATCCACGATCTGATGACCGAAGATGGCGTGTTGCAGCGGACCCATCGTCGTGCGCAGGAATTCGGGGAACACGGCGAGCAGCACCGCGCCCAGAATCACGCCCGGAATATGGCCCATGCCGCCCAGCACCACGCACGCCAGCACGACGATCGATTCCCAGAACGTGAACGATTCCGGCGACACGAAGCCCTGGAACGCGCCGAACATCGCGCCGGACAAACCGCCGAACGATGCGCCCATCGCGAACGCGAGCAGCTTCACGTTGCGGGTGTTGATGCCCATCGCCTTCGCGGCGATTTCGTCTTCGCGGATCGCCGCCCACGCGCGGCCGATACGCGAATGCTGCAGACGGGTACACACCCAGATCACGAACAACGCGCACAGCACGAACAGGTAGTAATACAGGTACACCGACGGGAATTTGAAGCCGAGAAACTCGTGCGTCTGCGCGAGGCTGAAGTCGCCGACGTGCACCGGAGAGATGCCCGTAATGCCCTTCGGACCGTTCGTGATGTTGATCGGGCGATCGAGGTTATTCATGAAGATCCGGACGATTTCCCCGAAGCCCAAGGTCACGATCGCGAGGTAGTCGCCGCGCAGGCGCAGCGTCGGTGCGCCGAGCAGCACGCCGAAAGTCGCCGCGAGCGCCATCGCGATCGGCACGATGATGAAGAACGGGAAGTGGAGTCCGGTCGGCGCGAGCGCCGCGATCCATTCGAACTGCGTCGAAAGCTGCGGCGACGACAGCAGCGCCGCCGTATAGGCGCCGACCGCGTAAAACGCGATGTAGCCCAAGTCGAGCAGGCCGGCGAAGCCGACCACCACGTTCAGGCCGAGCGCGAGCATCACGTAGAGCATCGCGAAGTCGAGCACGCGGACCCAGTAGTTGCCGCCCGCGGCGCCGATGACCATCGGCGCGGCAATGACGAACACGGCGGTGAGAATGCCCACGACGAGCGTTTTCGTCATGTTCTTCTCGGGGATGAGCGTCGTGGACGGCTCAATCGGTTGAATCGAAGTCATTTTTATGAGCTCCTCACACAGTCTTTAAGCGCGGTCCGCGACACGTTCGCCGAGCAGACCCGACGGACGGAACACGAGCACGATGATCAGCACGATGAAGGCGAACACGTCTTGATAGTTACTGCCGAAGACGCCGCCCGTCAGGTTGCCGATATAGCCGGCGCCCAACTGTTCGATGAGACCCAGCAACACGCCGCCGACCATCGCGCCGCCCAGGTTGCCGATGCCACCGAGCACCGCCGCCGTGAACGCCTTGAGGCCGGGAATGAAGCCCATATAGAAGTGGGCGTTGCCGTATTCCGACGCGATCATCACGCCGGCGAGCGCCGCCAGCGCCGAGCCGATCATGAAGGTCGCGGAAATCACGAAGTTCGGGTTCACGCCCATCAGCGAGGCGTTCGCCGGATTCTCGGCGATGGCGCGCATCGCGCGGCCGAGCTTCGTCTTGTGCACGAGGAGCAGGAGACCTGCCATCACGATGAACGCAACGACGATGATCACGATTTCGGTCATCGAAATGACGGCGCCCGGACGGGTTTCGTCGGCGGCGATCACGTTGATCGGATCGGTCGGCAGAAGCTGCGGGAACGCGAGCGGGTTGCGGCCCCAGATCATCATCGCGATGGTCTGCAGCAGAATCGACACGCCGATCGCGGTAATCAGCGGAGCCAGGCGCGGCGCCTTGCGAAGCGGCCGGTACGCGACTTTTTCGATGGTGTAACCGACGAGCGCGCAGACGATCGCGGCGACGATCAGCGCGATCGTCAGCATGATCGGTCCGGGTATGCCGGGCGCATGGTTCTGCATGACGCCGATGGCCGACAACGCGACCATCGCGCCGACCATCAGCACGTCGCCGTGCGCAAAGTTGATGATGCCGAGAATGCCGTACACCATCGTATAACCCAACGCGATGATGGCGTAGACGCTGCCAAGCACCAGACCGTTGATGATCTGCTGGATGAAAATATCCATCTAAAGCTCCTTAGCCCCGTGCGTTCAGATAATGCCTTTATCACCGGCCGATAAACCGGTGTGAAGCGAAATCTGAAACGGCACTGCGCGTACTTTTGAAAAACCGGTAAGGGTCAATCGTCCGATCGTCCGCTCGCTGCCGGATGAGGCTGCGGGCGTTTCCCGGACGGATACGAAAACGGCGCTGTAGATTGAGCGCCGCCAGCCTGCTGCTACTTACTGCCTTACGACGTCGAGCACGTCCTTCTTCTTGTCCTTGAAGTCGTAAAGCGTGATGGTGCCCGCCTTCAAATCGCCCTTGTCGTCGAATGCGATGTGCCCGGTCAGACCGTTGAAGTCCGTCGTGGCGATCGCAGCGAGCACTTTGGGCGCTTCGATCGAATTGGCGCGCTTCATTGCGTCGACGATCACGTACATCGCGTCATACGTGAACGGCGCGTAAATCTGCACCGGCGCGTGAAAGCGTGCTTCGTACTTCTTCTCGAAGTCCGCTCCCTTGTCCATCTTCGAAAGCGCGAGGCCCGCCTCCGAGCAGACGATGTTCTGCACCGCATCGCCCGCGAGCTCGGCCAGCTTCGCGGTGCAGACGCCGTCGCCCGCGAGAATCTTCGCCTTGATGCCGAGCGCCGCCGCTTCCTTCGCGAACGGGCCGCCCGTCACGTCCATGCCGCCGTACATCACGACGTCCGGCTGGATGCGCTTGATCTTGGTCAGGATCGCCTTGAAATTGCGCGCTTTCTCGGTGGTCTGCTCGCGAGCGGCGATCTTCACGCCGCCGGTCTGAACGGACTTCGAGAATTCATCCGCCAGTCCCCGGCCATAAGCCGATGCATCGTCCACCACGACGACTTTCTTCGCGTGCAGCGTCTTCATCGCATAGCCGGCCAGCACGGGGCCCTGCAGCGCGTCGGTCGCGACGACGCGGAACGTCGTCTTGTAGCCCTGCTTCGTGTACTCCGGGTTCGTCGTCGACGGCGAAATCTGTGCGATGCCCGCATCGCTGTAAATCTTCGACGCCGGGATCGACACGCCCGAGTTCAGGTGGCCGATCACCGCGATCACGTGATCGTCGACGAGCTTCTGCGCGGCTTCCGTGCCGACGCGCGGATCGGCAGCATCGTCCTGGCTGTCGAGCTCAAGGCGGATGGAACGCCCGTCGATCGTCAAACCCTGCGCGCTGATCTCTTCCAGTGCCAGACGCGCGCCGTTTTCATTGTCCTTGCCCAAGTGGGCTTGCAGGCCCGTCAGCGGCGCTACATGACCAATCTTCACGACCGTTGCTTCGCTCGCCGGCGCGGGCGCAGACGCGACCGGCACGGCAGCCGAACTGGCTGCCGATGCCGCCGTATTCGCCCCGCTTTCGTCCTTCTTGCCGCATGCGGTCGTCATTGCAACCGCAGCCGCGATGGATACCGCGTGAGCAAACTTGAATCGCATCAAATAGGTCTCCTGCGCCTCTAAAAACTGTTGTCGCGAAGCCTTCTGGCCTCAAGACGCGCGAATTGTAACGCTAAATATGAGACGGGCAATATTCTTGCGTGGCGGGGTTTTCCTGCATTGCAACCTCTATTTTCCGGCGATTTTCCGGCAAAGGCGCAACCAGGTTGCGATCTGATTTTGTGCAGTAGTTGCACCATAACGGGCGCAGGTTTAATCGGCTGAATTTTAGGGTTACGTTTGCGTATCTGAATTAAGGGCAAACCCTGAATCAATTAAACGAAAATGCCGGCTGCGGCGCGCGCCCCAAAACGGGGCTCACGTTTGGTTTCATCTTGCGCGCGAGGGTTCCGTCGGGCTGGTGTGCTAGCCAACCGCGGACGAAAAAAAAGCGCCCGGAGGCGCTTTTTCGAAGCATCTGTCTAAATTACTGCGGCAGCGACAACCCGCGCGGCAGCGGAAACGAGATCGTCTCTTCGATGCCTTCCAGCGAGCGCACATTGCGCACGCCCAGCTCGCGCAGCCGTGCGATCACCGCCTGCGCCAGCACTTCCGGCGCCGATGCGCCCGCCGTCACGCCAATGCGCTTCTTGCCTTCGACCCACTTCGGATCGATCTGCGTCGGCGAATCCACCATATAGGAAGGGATGCCGCGCTTTTCGGCCACTTCGCGCAGACGGCTCGAATTCGAGCTGTTCGGGCTGCCGACGACGATCACGACATCGCATTGCGGCGCGAGGAACTTAACCGCGTCCTGGCGGTTCTGCGTCGCGTAGCAGATGTCCTGCTTCTTCGGCTCCTTGATCTCCGGATACTTGGTCTTGAGTGCGTCGATGATCGCGGAGGCATCGTCGACCGAAAGCGTGGTCTGCGTGACGTACGCGATGCGCTGCGGGTCGGGCAGATCGAGCTTCAGCACGTCCTCGATATCTTCCACGAGATGCATGCCCTCGCCCGACTGGCCCATCGTGCCTTCGACCTCGGGGTGACCCTTGTGGCCGATCATCACGATGTCGAAGCCTTCCTGACGCATCTTCGCCACTTCGATGTGCACCTTCGTCACGAGCGGGCACGTCGCATCGAACACGCGCAGGCCGCGTGCCTCGGCTTCGCCGCGCACCGCCTTCGAAACACCGTGCGCGCTGAAGATGAGCGTGGCGCCTTCGGGCACGTCGGACAACTCTTCGATGAAGATCGCGCCCTTCTCGCGCAGATCCGCGACGACATACGCGTTATGGACGATCTCGTGGCGCACGTAGATGGGCGCGCCGAACAGCTTGATCGCGCGCTCGACGATTTCGATCGCGCGATCGACGCCTGCACAGAACCCGCGCGGCTGCGCGAGCAGGATTTCGACGTCGGTCTGAACTTCGTTGAGGCTTTCAATCATGGTTACAGAATTCCGATGATTTTCACTTCGAAGACGAGCGCCTGGCCCGCGAGCGGGTGGTTGAAATCGAACAGCGCCGCGGTCTCGCCGACTTCCTTCAGCACGCCCGCGTAGCGGCCGCCGCCCGGCGCGTTGAATTCGACGAGATCGCCGGGAGAAAAATCCTCGCCGATCATGCTGTTTTCGCGCAGCGTCGCGAGCGACACCCACTGGACGAGCTCCGGATTGCGCGGCCCGAAAGCCTGATCGGGCGCTAGCTGAAAGGTCGAGTGGTGGCCGACCTTCAGGCCCAGCAAAATCTCTTCCAACGGTTCCGCGAGCTGGCCCGCGCCGAGCAGCAGGGTCGCGGGCTTGTCGCTGAACGTGTTGACGATGTCAGCACCATCGGCCAGTGCGAGCCGGTAATGAAGCGTGACGTGCGAACCGGGTTTCACCTCGGAGATATCGATGATGCTCATGAGTATTGGATGTGGCCGTTCATTTGAAGGCAGGGTGCGGACCCCGCATGGGGCGGCTCTTCGGCGCGAGGCAGCGAACCGCGCGGCGCCGGTGCGAACCGGACGCCAAAACCGACATTGTAAGACAGAGTTGTGTCGGCACGTGTCACGCGGCCATGTCCTGCGTGCGCTCGCCCGCGCGACAAGACGTCCCGGAGGCCCGCGATGAGTGCCGATCTCCGGCTCGTCAAGGCGCCCGCCGTGCCCGATGCAGATATTTCCACGAGCACGCCCCGTACACCGATCCGCAAGTGGGCGCGCGCCGACCGGCCGCGCGAGCGGCTGCTGGACACGGGCCCGGCGTCCCTCTCCGACGCGGAACTCTTCGCTTTGTTCCTGCGCACCGGTGTTCCGGGCGCATCGGCCGTCGATGTCGCGCGCCAGCTCATGCGCCGGTTCGGGTCGCTGCGCGGCGTCCTCGACGCGTCGGCGATGGAATTGCGCGAGCAGCGCGGCATCGGTCCGGCGCGTGCCGCCACGCTCCTGGCCGTGTCCGAGCTGTGCCGTCGCGCGCTCGCCGAAAAAGCGCGCGATCGCGAACTGCTGAACGCGCCGGGCGCCGTCGAGGATTATCTGCGGCTTCTGATCGGCACGCGGCCTTACGAGGTGTTCGTCTGCCTGTATCTGGACGCGCGTCACCAGCTTCTGCACGCCGAGGAATCCGCGCGCGGCTCGCTCACACGCGTGGCGGTCTACCCGCGCGAGATCGTGCGGCGCGCGCTCACGCTCAACGCGGCGGGGCTCATCGTCGCGCATAATCACCCGTCGGGCGGGGTCGCGCCGAGCGCGAGCGACCGGCGGCTGACGAAAACGCTGCAGGATGCGCTGACGCTCATCGACGTGCGACTGCTCGATCACATCGTCGTGGCGGCCAACGAGGTGTTCTCGTTCGCGCGGCACGGCTGGCTGTGACGCCAACGCTGACGCCATAAATGGTTTGATAATGCAGCGTTTTTTCTGCTATAGTTCTCGTTTGCTTTTCTCAACCCGCCTGTTCTGAGTTACGGTGAAACAGAGCGCAGTCCTCATTGGCATAACCGTGCTGCCAAGTCCCCGATGGGCAAATCGGGCGAAACGAGGCATCGAACGAAGGATTTTCCTTCAATCGAGCGTTCGGCTCAGACTTAATCGTGTATTAGGAGTGTCCTCATGGCACGCGTATGCCAAGTAACTGGGAAAGGCCCGATGTCGGGCAACAACGTTTCCCACGCAAACAACAAGACCAAGCGTCGTTTCCTGCCGAACCTGCAGAACCGCCGTTTCTTCGTTGAAAGCGAAAATCGCTGGGTCCGTCTGCGCGTCTCGAACGCCGGTCTGCGCCTGATCGACAAGAACGGTATTGACGCCGTGCTCGCAGACCTGCGCGCACGCGGTGAAATCTAAGGAGCACGCACATGGCCAAAGGCGCACGCGACAAGATCAAGCTGGAGTCGACCGCAGGCACGGGTCACTTCTACACGACGACCAAGAACAAGCGCAACATGCCGGAAAAGATGCTGATCAAGAAATTTGATCCGGTCGCCCGCAAGCATGTTGACTACAAGGAAACCAAGATCAAGTAAGCCACTTGATTTTGAGACCTGCCGAAAGGCGAAGACAGCAAAAAGTCTCGCAATTGCGAGGCTTTTTGTTTTTCCGCAGCGCTATTTCACACGCTTTGCACACGACCGTGCGGGGGTTTTCGCTGTCACCGAATGTTCATGCGGGGTATGCTTGCCGGCTATCGACAAGCATACGGACGGAGAACCGGCAGCATGAATTTCGATGTAGCGATCGTGGGAAGCGGGCTCGCAGGTCTGAGCGTCGCGCTGAATCTGGCTCAGACGCGGCGTGTCGCGATTCTCGCGAAGCGCGCGGCGAGCGTCGGCGCGAGCGATTGGGCACAAGGCGGCATCGCGGCCGTGCTGGATTCGGCCGATAGCGTCGACAATCACGTCGACGATACGCTCGTCGCGGGCGGCGGCCTGTGCGACGAGGCGGCGACGCGCTTCATCGTCGAGAACGGGCGCGCGGCGATCGAATGGCTCATCGACGAAGGCGTGCCCTTCACGCGCGATGTCTCCGCCGAACTCGGCTTCCATCTGACGCGCGAAGGCGGCCACAGCCATCGCCGCATCATTCACGCCGCGGACGCCACCGGCCACGCGGTCGTCACGACGCTCGCCGAGCGCGTGCGCAACCATCCGAACATCACCGTGCTTGAGGATCACGTCGCGATCGATCTGATCACGTCCGATCGTCTCGGGCTCCCCGGCCATCGCTGTCACGGACTGTACGCGCTCGACCTGAGCACGGGCCGCACCGTGACGATCCAGGCGCCGCATACCGTGCTGGCGACGGGCGGCGCGGGCAAGGTCTATCTCTACACGACGAACCCCGACACCGCGACCGGCGACGGTATCGCGATGGCGTGGCGCGCGGGCTGCCGCGTCGCGAACATGGAGTTCATACAGTTTCATCCGACGTGCCTGTTTCACCCGTACGCGAAGTCGTTCCTCATCTCCGAGGCCGTGCGCGGCGAAGGCGGCATCCTGCGCCTGCCGGACGGCACGCGCTTCATGCCCGCGCACGACGAGCGCGCCGAGCTCGCGCCGCGCGATATCGTCGCGCGCGCGATCGACTTCGAGATCAAGAAGCGCGGCATCGATTGCGTGTATCTCGACATCAGCCACCAGCCACGCGCCTTCCTCGAAGAGCACTTCCCGACGATTCTCGCGCGTTGCCTCGAATTCGGCATCGATATCGCGAAGGAGCCGATTCCGGTCGTGCCCGCCGCGCATTACACGTGCGGCGGCGTCGTCACGGATCTCGCGGGGCGCACGGATCGGCCGGGACTGTACGCGGTCGGCGAGACGTCATACACGGGACTGCACGGCGCCAACCGGCTCGCGAGCAACTCTCTGCTCGAATGTCTGGTGATCGGCCGCGCGGCGGCACAGGCCATCGAAGCGGACGGTTTCTCGAAGGGCTGTCACGCCGAATTGCCCGATTGGGACGAAAGCCGCGTGTCCGATCCGGATGAAGAAGTCGTCGTCGCGCACAACTGGGACGAGCTGCGGCGTCTGATGTGGAATTACGTGGGCATCGTGCGCACGGACAAGCGGCTCGCGCGCGCGCAGCACCGCATCGCCCTCTTGCGCGACGAGATCCACGAGTACTACGCGAACTTCAAGGTGAGCCGCGATCTGCTGGAACTGCGCAATCTCGTCGATGTAGCCTCGCTGATCGTCGAGTCCGCGTGCTCGCGGCGAGAGAGCCGCGGCCTGCACTACAGCCGCGACTGGCCCGGAACCTTGCCGAAGGCGCTGCCGACGGTGCTCATGCCGCCGGCCGCACGCCGTCGCGCCGTTTAAAGCAGGCGCATCGAGAAATCGGTCGCGCGCACGTCCTTCGTGAGCGCGCCGATGGAAATGCGGTCCACGCCGGTTTCGGCAATGGCGCGCACGGTGTCGAAATTCACGCCGCCGGATACTTCCAGCAATGCGCGGCCGGCCGTGATGCGCACGGCGTCGCGCATCATGTCGAGCGTGAAATTGTCGAGCAGGATCGATTCCGCGCCCGACCCGAGCGCCGTTTCGAGCTGCTCCAGCGTTTCCACTTCGGTCTGGATCGGCACGCCCGTATTCAGCGCGAGCGCCGCGGCCATCGCCGCGGCCACGCCGCCCGCCGCCGCGATGTGATTTTCCTTGATCAGAATGCCGTCGTAGAGCGCGAGCCGCTGGTTCGCGCCGCCGCCCACACGCACCGCGTACTTCTGCGCGAGCCGCAGGCCCGGCAACGTCTTGCGCGTGTCGAGGATGCGCGCCCGCGTGCCTTCGATCGCGTCGACATAACGGCGCGTCGCGGTCGCGACACCCGATAGCAATTGCAGAAAATTAAGTCCGTTGCGCTCGGCCGTCAGCAGCGAGCGCGCCGGGCCGTGCAGCAGCACGACCGGCGCGTTCGCCGCCATGCGCTCGCCTTCGCGGTATTGCCATTCGACCTCGATCGACGGATCGACGCGGCGCATCACCTCGTCGAACCACGGCACGCCGCACAGCACGGCTTCCTCACGCACGATGATCCGCGCCGTGCGCCGCGCATCGGCGGGCACGAGACGGCCGGTGACATCGCCGCTGCCGACATCTTCCTTCAGCGCGTCCTCGACATTGCGCGCGAGGGCCGCATCGAACGCTTCGCCGTACTGGGCGCGGACTTCTTCGAAGAGTGACATCACGCTGCCCCCACGTTCGTGAACAACGATGCGTCTTTCGCCAGATCGCCGCTTGTCTGCACGCGCTTCTTGTGACGCGCGGCGAAGTCGAGCATGCGGTCGATCGGCACGCGCGCGCGCAGCCCGATGGCCGGATCGACGTGAATCTCGTTGTGGCCGCGTTCGAGCACGTCGGCGAGATTGGCGAGACCGTTCATCGCCATCCAAGGGCAGTGCGCGCAGCTTTTGCACGTCGCGCTGTTGCCGGCGGTCGGCGCTTCGATGAACGTCTTGCCGGGCGCGGCGAGCCGCATCTTGTGCAGAATGCCGAGATCCGTCGCGACGATGAAGCGCGTCGCGTCGAGCTTCACGGCGGCATCGATGAGTTGCGTCGTCGACCCGACCACATCCGCGAGCGCGACGACGCCTTCCGGCGATTCCGGATGCACGAGAATCTTCGCGTCGGGGTACTCGTTGCGCAGCAGATCGAGCTCGATGCCCTTGAATTCGTCGTGGACGAGACACGAGCCTTGCCACAGCAGCATGTCCGCGCCGGTTTTCTTCTGGATGTAGCCGCCGAGATGCCGGTCCGGCGCCCACAGAATCTTCTCTCCGCGCGCGTGAAGATCGGCGACGATCTCGAGACCGATCGACGACGTGACCATCCAGTCAGCGCGCGCCTTCACGGCCGCACTCGTGTTCGCGTATACGACGACGGTGCGATCCGGATGCGCATCGCAGAACGCGGAGAACTCGTCGGCGGGGCAGCCGAGATCGAGCGAGCACGTCGCATCGAGATCGGGCATCAGCACGCGCTTGTCCGGGCTCAGAATCTTGGCCGTCTCGCCCATGAAGCGCACGCCTGCGACGACCAGCGTCTTCGCTGCGTGATCGCGCCCGAAGCGTGCCATTTCGAGTGAATCGGCGACGCAGCCGCCGGTTTCGTCGGCGAGTTCCTGGAGTTCGGCATCGACATAATAGTGAGCGACGAGAACCGCCTTCTCCCGCTGCAACAATGCGCGAATGCGCTCCTTGAGCGCTCGCCGCTCTTCCGGCGATGGCGCTTGCGGCACCCGCGCCCACGCCTCGCCCACTCCACACGTCAGGCCTTGCGGCCGGTCGTACTCGACGCTTCTGATCGCTTCCATGTCCCTGTCCCCTGCTTGCTGCTCAAGCAAAACGAAATGCGAAATGCGAAATGCGAAAAACCGTCGCCCAAAAACAAAGACCCCGCCAGAGCGGGGTCTTGTGACGTCCTTAAATTTTAACGGATTACGCGCGTCAGGCGTAGCGGCGCAGACGCAGCGCGAAATCCTGCAACGCTTTGATGCCGCTCGCTTCCGCACGATGGCACCAGTCCTGCAATTGCGTGACCAGTTGCTCGCGCGATGCGTTGGAGCGATCCCACATCGACGACAGGTCCTTGCGCAGCTCGATGAACGTGCGCAGCTTCTGGTTATCCGAAGTCAGTTCGGGCAGTTGCTTGAGCTGCGGCTCGTTCAGGCCGTCTTCGTCCTTGTGGAACCACTTGCGTGCGCCGCGCATCAGCTGATACTTCTCGCGCGCGCCGGCCTCCTTCAGCTTCGACAGTTCCTGCGCGTAGGCGTGCTTGAGCGCCTTGCCGTAGCGCGCCATGACTTCATAGCGGTTCGCCAGCACGGCCTGCAGCGTGTCCTGATCCACAACCGCCTTGCTCGCCGCGAGCTTCGGCGTCGGCGCGACCTTCTTCACCTTCGCGAGGCCGACCATCGACATCAGGCGGATATACATCCAGCCGATGTCGAACTCGTACCACTTGCTCGAGAGCTTCGCGGACGTCGCGAACGTGTGGTGGTTGTTATGCAGTTCTTCGCCGCCGATCAGAATGCCGAGCGGGAAGATGTTCGTCGATGCATCCGACGAGTTGAAGTTGCGATAACCCCACCAGTGCGCGAGACCGTTGACGACGCCTGCCGCCCAGAACGGAATCCAGATCATCTGCACGGCCCACACCGACAGACCGACGATGCCGAACAGCGCGACGTCGAGGACCATCATGACGCTGATGCCGAGGATCGGATAACGCGTGTAGACGTTGCGTTCCATCCAGTCGTTCGGCGTGCCATGACTGAACTTGCGCATCGTTTCTTCGTTTTTCGCTTCCGTGCGATAAAGCTCCGCGCCTTCGAGCAGCACCTTCCAGATGCCGCGCGTCTGCGGGCTGTGCGGATCTTCCTCGGTTTCGCACTTCGCGTGATGCTTCCGATGGATGGCCGCCCACTGGCCGGTCAGCATGCCGGTGGTCATCCACAGCCAGAAGCGGAAGAAATGAGCCGCGACGGGATGCAGGTCCAGCGCGCGATGCGCCTGGCAGCGGTGAAGATAAATCGTGACGCCGGCGATGGTGACGTGCGTCATCGCGAGCGTGAACAGCAGAATCTGCCACCAGGAAAGGTCAAGCAATCCGTTGGCGAGAAATTCGAGCGAAGAATTCAGCAAGGCGTTTTACCTGTATAGCTGTGAAATTCGGGAAAAATGGCCGGTCTGACCGACCTCGAAAGACGTGTTGTGCGCATGAAAGCTATGTGCGCAAGTTCGATCGCATTCTACTGCATGCGTTCCAAGTCGTTGTCCTAAAGGTGAAATTTTTTGAATCGTAGCAAAACGAGGAAAAACTCACGCCCCGAATTGGTGCTGATTCATAGGTCAGATCGAAAGATTGAAGCAGTCGGTCATGCTTGGGTCGCGGGCGCCGCGCCAAGGTCGCGATTTTCGGCACTTAGTACCGATTCGCCGCGCGCCCGGGCGACGCCATCGATAATTCTGATCTCTCGCTGAGCGTACGGAATTTCGATGCCGTTCTCCGAGAATAACCGCCAAACCGCCCGGTTGACCTGCGACCTTACGCCGCCCGTGCCTTTCGCGGCGTCCTCGATCCAGAAACTCAGCTCCAGATTGATGCCGTCCGTACCAAAGCTCGCGAGCAGCGCTGCGGGCGCCGGGTCCTGCAACACGCGCTCGATGCCCTGCGTCGCGTCAGCGAGCAGCTGCATCGCCCGCTCGACATCGCACCGATAGCTCACCTGCACGGCGATTTTCGCGTTGCCGCGCGTGAGATACGACGAGTGGTTCTGCACCACATCGGTGATGAGCTTCTCGTTCGGAATCAGCGTCTCGATGCCGTCGAGCCCGCGCACGACGGTGTAGCGCGTGCGGATTTGCGTAACCGTGCCCTGACTGCCCGCGACGTTGATCATGTCGCCGAGCCGCAGCGAGCGATCCAGCAGGATGATGAAGCCCGACACATAATTGCTCGCGATCTTCTGCAAGCCGAAGCCGAGCCCGACGCCCAACGCGCCGCCGAACACGCCGAGCACCGTTATGTCGATGCCGACGATCGACAGACTCACCAGAATGGCGGCGAGAATCATCAGCGCCCGTCCGATGCGCGCGAGCACCACCTTTAGATTCGCGTCGAGCGAGCGGGCGCGCATCAGGCGATCATCGAGCAGCGCGCCGGCCCACATCGCGACGATCAGCGTCACACACACCCACAGCACGCCCGAGGCGAGCGAGAGCAACGTCATGTGCGCGTTCGCGAAGTTGAAGCGCACGCTCGCCATCCAGTGGACGACATCGTCCTGGATACCCATGACGGTGAACACCATCACGGCCCAGACGATCACCGTCACGAGCTTCTCGAAGAGATAGAGCAGCGCGTTGGCCTCGTGCTCAGCCTGGCCGCGGCTGAACACGCGCCGCGCGACGTAGAGCATCGTATAGATGACGGTGATGCCGCACAGCGGCACGAGCGCGAGGCGCAGAAACGACGTATGAATGAACGGTGCCAGCGCGATTTGCGCGATCGACACGAAAACCGCGCCGAGCAGCGGAAAAAGCGCCTTGTTGAGACTTTCCGCGCCGAAGCGCACGGCTTCGAAGCGCGATTGACGGCGCGCATCGAGCTTCTTGCGAAGCAGACGCGCGCACCACCAGGCCACCGCGAGCAGGCCGATCAGAACCGCCACCTGCCAGATCACTTCCGGCTCGCCGAAATCGCGGAAAATCCGCGCGGAGAGGTCGGTCAGGATCTGCATCGCTTACGCGGTTTCTTCCGCTGCTTTCGGCGCTTTGGCGGCGTCCGGCACACGCTCCAGCACTGCGGCGAAGAAACCGTCGGTGCCGTGCTTGTGTGGCCACAGCGACAGATATTCGCCCGTATCCAGATCGATGCGCTGTTCCGCGAGCACGTCGCGCGCGGGCACGACGCGGAAGTTCGGATGCGCCTCGAGGAACTGTGCGACGACGCCTTCGTTCTCCGCTTCGAGCATCGAGCACGTCGCGTAGACGAGCCGGCCGCCGGTTTTCACGAGACGCGCGGCGCTCGTGAGAATCGAGAGCTGCTTCGGCGTCAGCTCCGCGACGGTCGCGGGCGACTGGCGCCACTTCAGGTCCGGATTGCGGCGCAAGGTGCCGAGGCCGGAGCACGGCGCATCGACGAGCACGCGGTCGATCTTGCCCGCGAGGCGCTTGATCTTCGCATCGTGCTCGCTGTCGATCAGTACCGGATTCACGTTCGACAGACCGCTGCGCGCGAGGCGCGGCTTCAGTTTCGCGAGCCGGCGGTCGGACACGTCGAACGCGTAGAGACGGCCCGTTGAGCGCATCATCGCGCCGAGCGCCAGCGTCTTGCCGCCCGCGCCCGCGCAAAAATCGACGATCATCTCGCCGCGGCGCGGCGCCATCAGCGAACAGAGCAACTGGCTGCCTTCGTCCTGCACCTCGATCCAGCCTTCCTGGAACGGCGCGAGGCGCGTCAGCGCCGGCTTGCCGTCCACGCGGATGCCGAACGGCGCGAACGGCATTTCGCCCGCGTCGATGCCGGCCTCCGTCAGCGCCTTCAGCACGACCTTGCGATCCGCCTTGATCGGGTTCGAGCGCAGGTCGAGCGGCGCGGGATAGTTCAGCGCGGCGGCGAGCTGCGCGAGTTCTTCGGGCGCGAAACGCTTGCCCATCGCGTCGTAGATCCACTGCGGCAGGTTCGTGCGCACGCGCACCGGCAGGCTCGCCGGATCGATCTTCGAGACTTGCGCGAGCCATTGATACTCGTCGGCGGAAACGAACGGCTTCAAGGCGGAGAGGCCCGCCGTCTGCATCAGGCCGAGCAGCGCGAGACGGCGCGCCTGGTTGCCGCTGCCGCTTTCCGCGAGATGCGAAAACTCCATCTTCCGGCGCAGCACGGCGAACACGGCCTCCGCAATCACGCCGCGCTCGCCGTGACCGAGCTTCGGATGCGCGCGGAAGAAGCGGCTCGTCGCGGCATCGGCGGGGCCGGAAAAGCGGAGCACGTCCGCGAGCAAAGTTTCGGTTTGTCCGATCAGAAATCCATGCAGCCTCATGCGCCCTCCCCGGCAATGTCGGCAAAGAGCCATTGCGGCTCAGACGGCGTGAGGGCGACACGTTCGCCCTCGATACAAAGTCGCCCTTCGATGAACCATCGCACCGCGCGCGGATAGATGACGTGCTCGACCTTCAGCACGCGCGCGGCGAGCGCGGCGGCGTCGTCGCCGGCGATGACCGGAATCGCGCCTTGCACAACGATCGGCCCGTGATCCAGCGTCGGCGTCACGAAATGCACGCTCGCGCCGTGCACGCGCACGCCGGCGTCGAGCGCCTGCTGATGCGTGCGCAGGCCCGGAAAACACGGCAACAGCGACGGATGAATGTTGAGCATGCGCCCCGCGTATTTCCCGACGAAGGCATCGGTCAGGACGCGCATGAAACCCGCCAGCACGACGAGATCGGGCTCGAAGCGCTCGATTTCATGCGCGAGCGCGGCATCGAACGATTCGCGCCCATCGAACTGACGATGATCCACCACTTTGGTTTCGATGCCGTTCGCGGCCGCGAAGCCTAACCCGGCGGCATCGGGCCGGTTGGAAATGACCGCGCAGACGCGAGCCGGCCAGCCTTCGCGCGCACACGCGCGCACGACGGCCTCCATGTTGCTCCCGCGTCCGGAGATCAGAATGACGATTTTTTTCATCCGCGGATTTTATCATTCGGCGGGTGCGAAAATCGTGCCAAACGGCAATGCTCAGGCAACGCACGAGGAACACGGCGGGCCGCGCGCGCCCGTCCATGCGTGCGAGCGTCTATAATCTAACGCTTTGCAGCATCAGCCCCTCCCACCGACCAACGCCTATCGTGAGAGTCTTTCGCGGCCTCCCCAATGCCGAAAGCCGGGCGCCCTGCGCACTGACCATCGGCAACTTCGACGGTGTCCATCGCGGTCACCAGGCGCTGCTCGCGCACGTGCGGGCCGCCGCCGACGCGCGCGGCCTGCCGGTCTGCGTGATGACTTTCGAGCCGCATCCGCGCGAGTTCTTCAATCCGGCCGGCGCGCCGCCGCGAATCGCGATGCTGCGCGACAAGCTGGAAGCACTGCGCACCAACGGCGTCGATCGCGTGGTGGTCGAGCACTTCAACAAGACGTTTGCGAGCCAGTCGCCGGATACGTTCGTGAAGAACGTGATCGTCGACGGGCTGCACGCGCGCTGGGTCATGGTCGGCGACGACTTCTGCTACGGCGCGAAGCGCGCGGGCGATTTCGCATCGCTCAAACGCGCGGGCGAGCAATACGGCTTCGAGGTCGAGCAGATGGCCACGGTCGCGCATCCGAACGGCGCGCGCATTTCGTCGTCGTCGGTGCGGGCATCGCTCGTCGCGGGCGATCTCGACGCGGCGCAAGTCGCGCTCGGGCGGCCGTACATCATCAGCGGACACGTCGTGCACGGCGCGAAGCTCGGCCGCGATCTCGGCTTTCCCACGCTGAATCTGCCGATCGCGCACAAGCGGCCGGCGCTCGCGGGCATTTTCGTCGTGCGCGTGCACGGTCTCGCTGATGAGCCTTTGCCCGCGGTCGCCAGTCTCGGCCTGCGTCCGACCGTCGACGATTCCGGCCGCGTGCTGCTCGAAGTCTTCGTGCTCGACTGGCATGGCGACGCCTACGGCAAGCTCGTGCGCGTCGAATTCCTGAAGAAGCTGCGCGACGAGGAAAAGTACGTCGACCTCGAAACGCTCGGCGCGGCCATCGCGAAAGATGTCGACAACGCGCGCGCGTACTTCGGCCTGCCGCCGGCGAGCAACGCGGGCAGCCGGGCCACCGGCTTCGCCATTTCGGCCACCGATCGAATTAGGTGAGCGCGCGGTGCCGCTTTGAGAAAAGCGCGCCGCCCGCTGCCCTCGCCTTCCCGAATCATCGCGCGTCGATAAGCGCCGTCTCCCGAATTCACTGAGTCACCCATGAGCGACAAGAAAGAGAAAGCCTCCTCGAAATACCCCGTCAATCTGCTCGACACGCCCTTCCCGATGCGCGGCGATTTGCCGAAGCGCGAACCCGCGTGGGTCAAGGAATGGCAGGACAAGCAGATCTACGAGAAGATCCGCGCGGCCAGCAACGGCCGCAAGAAGTTCATCCTGCACGACGGCCCGCCGTATGCGAACGGCGACATCCACCTTGGCCACGCGGTCAACAAGATCCTGAAGGACATGATCGTCAAGGCGCGCAATCTCGCGGGCTTCGACGCGGTCTATGTGCCGGGCTGGGACTGCCACGGCATGCCGATCGAAATCCAGATCGAAAAGCAGTTCGGCAAGACGCTGCCCGCCATCGAAGTGATGCAGAAGGCGCGTGCTTATGCCGGCGAGCAGATCGAAAAGCAGAAGCTCGGCTTCCGGCGTCTGGGCGTGCTCGGCGACTGGGACAATCCGTACAGGACGATGAACTTCGCCAACGAAGCGGGCGAAATCCGCGCGCTCGGCAAGATCATGGAAAAGGGCTTCGTGTTCCGCGGCCTCAAGCCGGTGAACTGGTGTTTCGACTGCGGCTCGGCGCTGGCTGAAGCGGAAGTCGAGTACAAGGACAAGACCGATCCGACCATCGACGTGATGTTCGCCTTCGCCGAGCCGGAAAAGACCGCGCAGGCGTTCGGGCTGAATGCGTTGCCGAAGCAGGAAGGCGGCATCGTCATCTGGACGACGACGCCCTGGACCATTCCTGCGAACCAGGCGTTGAACGTGCATCCGGAGATCGTCTACGCGCTCGTCGATACGCCGCGCGGTATGCTGATCCTCGCGCAGGAGCGCGTCGAGGCGTGCCTGCAGAATTACGGCCTGAGCGGTGATGTGATTGCGACGGCGACGGGCGAAAAGCTCGCGAACCTGCGCTTCCATCATCCGCTGGCGGCGGCGCATCCGGGCTACAAGCGCACTGCGCCCGTCTACCTCGGCGATTATGTGACGACCGAAAGCGGCACGGGCATCGTGCATTCGTCGCCGGCCTATGGCGTGGAAGACTTCGTGTCGTGCAAGGCGCACGGCATGGCGGATTCGGACATCATCAATCCGGTGATGGGCGATGGCCGCTACATCGAATCGCTGCCGCTTTTCGGCGGGCTGTCGATCTGGAAGGCGAATCCGCAGATCGTCGAAGCGCTCGACGGCGCCGGCTCGCTTCTCAAAAGCGAAAAGTACACGCACAGCTACATGCACTGCTGGCGCCACAAGACGCCGATCATCTACCGCGCGACCTCGCAATGGTTCGCCGGCATGGACGTGAAGCCCAAGGACGGCGGCAAGACGCTGCGCGAAACCGCGCTGGAAGGCGTCGAGAACACGGCGTTCTATCCGTCGTGGGGCAAGCAGCGGCTTTACAGCATGATCGCGAATCGCCCGGACTGGACGCTCTCGCGTCAGCGTCAATGGGGCGTGCCGATGGCGTTCTTCGTCCACAAGGAAACCGGCGAGCTGCATCCGCGCACGCTTGAGTTGCTGGAGGAAGTGGCGAAGCGCGTCGAGGAAGGCGGCATCGAGACGTGGCAGTCGCTCGATCCGCGCGAGCTGATCGGCGACGACGCCAACATGTACGAAAAGAACCGCGACACGCTCGACGTGTGGTTCGATTCCGGCACGACGCACTGGCACGTGCTGCGCGGCTCGCACAAGGATTCGCTGCAGTTCCCCGCCGATCTGTATCTCGAAGGCTCGGACCAGCATCGCGGCTGGTTCCATTCGTCGCTGCTGACGGCATCGATGCTCGATGGCCGTCCGCCCTACGACGCGCTTTTGACGCACGGCTTCACCGTCGATGGCGAAGGCCGCAAGATGTCGAAGTCGCTCGGCAACGGTATCGATCCGCATGAGGTGGCGAACCGGCTCGGCGCGGAAATCATCCGTTTGTGGATCGCGTCGACGGATTACTCGGGCGAGCTCGCGATCTCGGAAGAAATCCTGAAGCGCGTGACGGAAACGTATCGACGCATCCGCAACACGCTGCGCTTCCTGCTCGCGAATCTGTCGGACTTCGATATCGGCAGGAACGCGGTGCCGGTCGCCGATTGGCTCGAGATCGACCGCTACGCCGTCGCGCTCACGCACAATCTGCAGGACGACGCGCTCGCGCACTACGAGAAGTACGAGTTCCATCCGGTCGTCGCGAAGATCGCGACGTTCTGCTCGGAAGATCTCGGCGGCTTCTATCTCGACGTGCTGAAGGACCGCCTCTACACGACGAAGCCCGATTCACGCGAGCGCCGCAGCGCGCAGACCGCGCTGTTCCATATCGCGCACGGCTTGCTGCGGCTCGTCGCGCCGTATCTGTCGTTCACGGCGGAAGAAGCGTACAAGGTGCTCAAGCCCGGTCAGGAGACGATCTTCACGGAAGTCTTCGCGACCTATCCGGACATCGCGAACGGCGGCGACTTGCTCGACAAGTGGACGCTCATCCGCAGCGCCCGCAGCGACGTGACCAAGGCGCTCGAAGAAGCGCGCACGGCGAATCAGATCGGTTCGTCGCTACAAGCGGAAGTCGTCGTGCGCGCAAGCGGTGCGCGTTATGACGCGCTGTCCAGCCTCGGCGATGCGCTACGCTTCGTGCTCATCACGTCTTCGGCGCAAGTCGAGAAAGTCGCGAGCGAAGCGGAAGAAGGCGTCGATGTCGCCGCGTCGAGCTACATGAAGTGCGAGCGCTGCTGGCACTATTGCGCGGACGTCGGCTCGCACGCCGATCATCCCGGCTTGTGCGGCCGCTGCTTCTCCAACCTCTTCGGCGCCGGCGAAACGCGAGGCGCAGCATAATGGCTCGAACGATGGCGAAACAAACTTCCAGCAGTGCAAGCAGCGGTTCGCTCGTGCCGTGGCTCGGCGTCGCGCTGATCGTGATTCTGTTCGATCAGCTGACGAAGATCGCGGTGCAGCGCGTGTTCGCCTACGGCGATCCGCATGCGCTCACGCCCTTCTTCAACCTGCTGCTCGTCTATAACCGCGGCGCGGCGTTCAGCTTCCTCGCGATGGCGGGCGGCTGGCAACGCTGGGCGTTCACGGCGCTGGGCGTCGTCGCGGCCATCGTCATTTGCTATCTGCTGAAGAAGCACGCAGCGCAGCGGCTCTTCTGCCTCGCGCTCTCGCTCATCATGGGCGGCGCGATCGGCAATGTGGTCGACCGGATCGCATACGGGCACGTGATCGACTTTCTGGACTTTCACGTGAACACGTGGCACTGGCCCGCGTTCAATCTCGCCGACAGCGCGATCACCATAGGCGCGGTGCTGTTGATCTTCGACGAACTGCGGCGCGTACGCGGTTCGAAGTGATGTTCCCTGGCGCGGCTCCCTCCTCGGAGCCGCGCTTTTTTTGCGATGGAGGCAAGTTGGAACTCGCGGGCAAACATCTCGTTTTGGGGCTGACCGGCGGCATCGCCTGCTACAAGATCGCCGAACTCACTCGTCTGCTCATCAAGGCCGGCGCGACGGTGCAGATCGCGATGACCGAGGCGGCCACACAGTTCATCACGCCCGTTACGATGCAGGCGCTCTCGGGCCGCCCTGTCTACACGTCGCAGTGGGATGCGCGCATGCCGAACAACATGGCGCATATCGACCTCTCGCGCGAAGCGGATGCGATCGTCATCGCGCCCGCCTCCACCGACTTTCTCGCGAAGCTCGCACACGGCACGTGCGACGACCTGCTCTCGACGCTGTGCATCGCGCGCGATTGTCCGCTGCTCGTCGTGCCCGCGATGAACCGTCAAATGTGGCAGAACCCGGCGACGCAACGAAACGTCGCACAGCTTCGCGCGGACGGCGTCGAAGTGCTCGGTCCGGATTCAGGATCGCAGGCGTGCGGTGAAGTCGGCGACGGCCGCATGATCGAACCCGAAGCTGCTTTCGAAGCGATCTGCGCGTTCTTCCAGCCGAAGTTCCTGCGCGGACAGCGCGTGCTCATTACCGCGGGTCCGACCTTCGAGCCGCTCGATCCGGTGCGCGGCATCACGAATCGATCGTCGGGCAAGATGGGCTTCGCGCTCGCGCGCGCGGCGGCGCAGGCGGGCGCGGACGTGCATCTCGTCGCGGGTCCGGTGTCGTTGCCGACGCCGTGGGGCGTCTATCGCGAAGATGTGCAAACCGCGCAGCAGATGCACGACGCCGTGATGGCCGCCACGTCCGACGCCGATATTTTCATCGCGGTGGCGGCGGTCGCGGACTGGCGCGTCGATCATGTGAGCGAGCAGAAGATCAAGAAGCTTCCGGGCGCGACGCAGCCGAGCTTCAATTTCATCGAGAATCCCGACATTCTCGCGACGGTGGCGAAGCTGCCGAACCCGCCCTATTGCGTCGGCTTTGCTGCCGAAAGCGGCGATCTCGAAGTGCATGGCGAAGAGAAGCGCAAGCGCAAGAACGTGCCGCTTCTCATCGGCAATATCGGGCAACTGACGTTCGGGCGCGACGACAACGAAGTCGTGCTCTTCGAAGCCTCCGGTTCGACGCCGTTGCCGCGCGCCGACAAGCAGGAACTCGCGCGCACGCTGATCGCGGAAATCGCGAAACGTGCGCCTCGCAGTGGCGCTTCATTGCTCTCATGACCAGACTTTCAGTACTCGACCAAACGCCCGTCATCCACGGACACACCGTCGCCGATGCCATCGCCGCGACGCTCGATCTCGCGCAACTCGCCGACGATCTCGGCTACACGCGCTATTGGTGCGCGGAACATCACGGCCTGTACGGCGTGTCGAATCCGTGCCCTGAAGTCATGCTGGCGCGCATCGGCAGTCTGACTAAGCGCATTCGCATCGGCTCGGGCGGCGTGATGCTGCCGTATTACTCGCCGTTCAAGGTCGCCGAGCAATTCCTGATGCTCGAAGCGCTGTTTCCGAATCGCGTCGATCTGGGTGTGGGACGCGCGCCCGGCGGCGACATGCGCACGGCGCAGGCGGTCGCGGCGGGTTCGTACAATCGCGGCGACGTGTTTCCGCAGCAGGTCGCGGAACTCATCGCGCTCTTCAGCGGCAATATTCCCGACGACTCCCTCGCCAAAGGCGTGCTGCTGCAACCGCAGATCGCGACGCGTCCCGAACTATGGATGCTCGGCTCCAGCGATTTCGGCGGGCTGCTGGCGGCGCAACTCGGCATCCGCTTCGCGTTCGCGCATTTCATCAACGCGCAGTATGGGCATCGCGTGGCGGAGGCGTATCGCGAGCGCTTCGTCGCCGGTCATGAAACGAAGCCTTATCTCGCTGCGGCCGTCTTCGTCATCTGCGCCGATACGGAGCGCGAAGCCGAAGCGCTCGAACGCGCCGTCGATCTGCGTCGCGTGCAAATGGCGTATGGCGTCAATCAACCGATTCCGTCGATCGCGCAAGGCATCTCGCAGGTGTACGGCGAGCGCGAGCTCGCGGTGATCGCGCAAGAGAAGGCGCGCAGCATCATCGGCACGCCGGAGCGCGTGACCGAGCAGATGCACATCCTGCAACAACGCTTCAACGCCGACGAACTGATCGTGATCACGGTCGCCGGCAGCTACGCCGCGCGCACGCGGTCCTATGAACTTCTGGCCGAAGCCTTCGAACTCGGCCGCTGAATCCCGAACACATGAAACTCGACGTCAAGATTCTCGACGCGCGCATGCGCGACTACCTGCCCGCCTACGCCACGCCCGGCAGCGCGGGCCTCGACCTGCGCGCCTGTCTCGATGCGCCGCTCGTCATCGAGCCGCATCAGACCGTGCTCGTGCCGACCGGCCTCGCGATCCATCTCGAAGATCCCGGCTATGCGGCGATGATCCTGCCGCGCTCGGGACTTGGCCATAAGCACGGCATCGTGCTCGGCAATCTGGTCGGACTGATCGATTCGGATTATCAAGGTCAACTGATGGTTTCGACATGGAATCGCGGCGACACTGCGTTCACGCTCAATCCGATGGAGCGCCTCGCGCAGATGGTGATCGTGCCGGTCGTGCAGGCGGAGTTCAATATCGTCGATGACTTCGCGGCGAGCGAGCGCGGCACGGGCGGGTTTGGCAGCACGGGCAAGCACTGACTCTCGCGGCACAGGCGAAAAAAAACGGCGCGGTCGAAACCGCGCCGTTTCTACATCTAAGACCCCAACGTTCAATCCACTTCGATCGCTTCCGGATTCGGATTGCGCGGCGGCGTCGAGTTCTCGTCGAACGTCAACTGAACCTTGTCGTCCGCATCGACGTCCACCGTCACGCGGCCGCCGTTGACCAGCTTGCCGAACAGCAGCTCGTCTGCCAGAGCGCGACGGATGGTGTCCTGAATCAGACGCTGCATCGGACGCGCGCCCATCAGCGGATCGAAACCGTGCTTCGCGAGATGCTTGCGCAACGCATCCGTGAAGACCGCATCGACCTTCTTCTCGTGCAGCTGATCTTCCAGTTGCATGAGGAACTTGTCGACCACGCGCAGGATGATTTCCTCGTCCAGCGAACGGAAGCTGATGATCTGATCCAGACGATTGCGGAACTCCGGCGTGAACATGCGCTTGATGTCGGCCATTTCATCGCCCGACTCGCGGCGCGACGTGAAGCCGATCACCGCCTTGCCCATCGCCTCGGCGCCCGCGTTCGTCGTCATGATGATGATGACGTTGCGGAAGTCCGCCTTGCGTCCGTTGTTGTCCGTCAGCGTGCCGTGATCCATCACCTGCAGCAGCACGTTGTAGATGTCCGGATGCGCCTTCTCGATTTCATCGAGCAGGAGCACGCAATGCGGCTTCTTCGTGACGGCTTCGGTGAGCAGACCGCCCTGATCGAATCCGACATAACCCGGCGGCGCGCCAATCAGACGGCTCACCGCGTGACGCTCCATGTACTCCGACATGTCGAAGCGCAACAGTTCGATACCGAGCGTGAACGCCAGTTGCTTCGCGACCTCGGTCTTGCCGACGCCCGTGGGACCGGAGAACAGGAACGCGCCGATCGGCTTGTCGAGCTTGCCGAGACCCGCGCGCGCCATCTTGATCGACGCCGACAGCGCGTCGATGGCCGGATCCTGGCCGAACACCACGGCCTTCAGATCGCGATCCAGCGTCTGGAGCTTGCTGCGGTCGTCCTGCGACACGCTTTGCGGCGGTACGCGCGCGATCTTCGAGATGATCTCTTCGATCTCGCTCTTGCCGATGGTCTTCTTCTGCTTCGACTTCGGCAGGATGCGTTGCGCGGCGCCGGCTTCGTCGATCACGTCGATGGCCTTGTCCGGCAAGTGACGATCCGTGATGAAGCGTGCCGACAGCTCAGCCGCCGCCGACAGCGCGCCCGACGAATACTTCACGCCGTGATGCTCTTCGAAGCGCGTCTTGAGACCGCGCAGGATCGCAATGGTTTGCTCGACCGACGGCTCGGTGACATCGACCTTCTGGAAGCGCCGCGAGAGCGCCGCGTCCTTTTCGAAGATGCCGCGATATTCCGTGAACGTCGTGGCGCCGATGCACTTCAACTGCCCCGACGACAACGCCGGCTTCAGCAGGTTCGATGCGTCGAGCGTGCCGCCCGAAGCCGCGCCCGCGCCGATCAGCGTGTGAATCTCGTCGATGAACAGAATGGCGTGCGGACGCTCTTTCAGTTCCTTGAGCACCGTCTTCAGACGCTGTTCGAAATCACCGCGATACTTCGTGCCCGCGAGCAGTGCGCCCATGTCGAGCGAGTAGACCTGCGCGTCGGCGAGGATGTCCGGCACTTCGCCGCGCGTGATGCGCCATGCGAGCCCTTCGGCGATCGCGGTCTTGCCCACGCCGGCTTCACCGACGAGCAGCGGATTGTTCTTGCGACGGCGGCACAACACCTGCACCACGCGCTCGACTTCCAGCTCGCGGCCGATCAGCGGATCGATCTTGCCGTCCTTCGCGAGCTGATTGAGATTCTGCGTGAACTGGGCAAGCGGCGTTTCCTTCTGCGCGGCGGCGTCTTCCGATTCCGGGTTCGCTTCGCTGTTCGCCTTGGCCGCTTCGCCGTTGTTCGTCTTCGCGATGCCATGCGAAATGAAATTCACGACGTCGAGACGCGTGACGCCCTGCTGCTGCAGGTAGTACACCGCGTGCGAGTCCTTCTCGCCGAAGATCGCCACCAGCACATTCGCGCCGGTCACTTCCTTCTTGCCGTTCGAGGTCGATTGCACGTGCATGATCGCGCGCTGGATCACGCGCTGGAAACCAAGCGTCGGCTGAGTATCGACGTCGTCCGTGCCCGGCACGGTCGGCGTGTTGTCGTGAATGAAATTGCGCAGGTTCTGACGCAAATCTTCAATGTTGGCTGCGCAGGCGCGCAACACCTCAGCCGCGGTCGGATTGTCCAACAGGGCGAGCAACAGATGCTCGACCGTTATGAACTCATGCCGCGCCTGACGTGCTTCCATAAACGCCATGTGCAGACTGACTTCCAGTTCCTGGGCAATCATGCTTCCTCCATCACACACTGCAGCGGATGCCCCGCTTGCCGTGCATGGCTAACGACTTGCTCAACTTTGGTCGACGCAATATCTCGCGTGTAGACCCCACAAACTCCCCTGCCTTCGCGATGAACCTTCAGCATGATCTGCGTCGCAGTCTCACGATCTTTATTGAAGTATTCCTGCACGATCATCACGACGAATTCCATCGGCGTGAAGTCGTCATTCAGCAGCACCACCTTGTACATGGCCGGCTTCTTGAGCTTCTGCTCCTGCCGTTCCAGTACCGTGCCATCCTGCTTGTTGGGATTGATCGCCATACACCCATTCTAAACAACACGGACATCTCCGCAATTGCTGCTCCAGCACCGACCGCCCGGTCGGCATGACACGCTGAAACTGCCCCTGCGCGGTGAATGTCCATCGATTCCTGCCGCTGCCCAACGCTTCGGCGCGGCCCGCTTGCACCTCGTCGAAATCAGTATCGCACAGCTTCAAAAAAAACAAACCGAACACCAGACGCCGCGGGCCGCCGGGTATCACACAAGTGAGTCGATTATGCGACTTTTCAAGATGACGTGCTTGGACGGCAGCGCACACGCAAAGCAGGAATTACCCTACAAATGCGCTCCATGCAACGAGCTTAACGGCTATCCCAAAAATTCCTTGACACTCGATTTAAGAGATTTAACAATCAAACTGGCACTTTTTTCCGGGGGCCAACCACGGACGCAAAAAAAGAGGCCGAGGTGAGCTTGTGAGGAGGGGGCGGTTCACGTGTGGGGTGGGCCGTCGAGCTTTTCGAGCGTGCTCTGGTTGCGACGAGAGTTAGAGGGGAAGTACGAATGTCTACTGGTACGGTCAAGTGGTTCAACGACGCGAAAGGCTACGGATTCATCACGCCCGATGAAGGCGGCGAGGATCTGTTTGCACATTTCTCGGCGATTCAAATGAACGGTTTCAAGACGCTCAAAGAAGGCCAGAAGGTCAGCTTCGAGATCGTCCAGGGACCGAAGGGCAAGCAGGCTTCGAACATCCAGGATGCAATCTGACCGTTCGATCAAAACTTTGCCTCGTGAAACCCGGCCCTGGCGCCGGGTTTTTTTTCGCCTGCGACAGACAGATATATGAGGCATCCGCCTGAAATAAAAACCCCGGAAAGCGTAGGCCTTCCGGGGTCATTATTTAACATCGCGAATCGAGGTGAGTCCTCACATATTGTCGATCATCACCTGTCCGAATCCCGAGCATGACACCTGTGTTGCGCCTTCCATCAGGCGTGCGAAGTCGTAGGTGACGCGCTTCGACAGAATGGACTGCTCCATCGACGCGATGATGCGGTCCGCCGCCTCGAACCAGCCGAGATGGCGCAGCATCATTTCGGCCGAGAGAATCTCCGAGCCCGGATTCACGTAATCCTTGCCCGCGTACTTCGGCGCCGTGCCGTGCGTGGCTTCGAACATCGCGACGGAATCCGACATGTTCGCGCCCGGCGCAATGCCGATGCCGCCAACCTGCGCCGCGAGCGCGTCCGAAATGTAGTCGCCGTTCAGGTTGAGCGTTGCGATGACGTCGTATTCGGCGGGACGCAGCAGGATCTGCTGGAGGAACGCATCGGCGATCACGTCCTTTACGACGATGTCATTGCCCGACCGCGGATTTTTGACCTTCATCCACGGGCCACCGTCGATCAGTTCTGCGTTGAACTCCTTCTGCGCGAGCGCGTAGCCGTAGTCGCGGAACGCGCCTTCGGTGAACTTCATGATGTTGCCCTTGTGCACCAGCGTGACCGAACGGCGGTCGTTGTCGATCGCGTACTGGATCGCCTTGCGCACGAGACGCTCCGTGCCTTCGCGCGACACCGGCTTGATGCCGAGTCCCGACGAATCCGGGAAGCGAATCTTCTTCACGCCCATTTCTTCTCGCAGGAACTTGATGACCTTCTTCGCCTCGGGCGATTCCGCCGGCCATTCGACGCCCGCATAAATATCTTCCGAGTTCTCGCGGAAGATCACCATGTCGATCTTCTCGGGCTCGCGCACCGGCGACGGCACGCCCTTGAAGTAGCGCACCGGACGCAGACACACATAGAGGTCGAGTTGCTGACGAAGCGCCACGTTCAGCGAGCGGATGCCGCCGCCGACCGGCGTCGTGAGCGGCCCCTTGATCGACACGATGTAATCCTTCACCGCGTCGAGCGTTTCGTCCGGCAGCCACACGTCCGGGCCGTAAACGCGCGTCGCCTTTTCGCCCGCGAACATTTCCATCCACTGAATCTTGCGCTTGCCGCCGTAGGCTTTTTCCACCGCCGCATCGACGACCTTGATCATCACCGGCGTGATGTCGACGCCCGTGCCGTCGCCCTCGATGTACGGGATGATCGGCTGATCCGAGACATTGAGCGAGAAATCCGCGTTGACGGTGATCTTGTCACCGTCCGCCGGAACCTTGATGTGCTGATACGGCATGGTCGACTCCAATAAGGCCGGGCTTGAATGGAAGCAAACTGGATGGATGGGAAACGCAATGCATCGCGATGCAGCGCGCGCGGCGATGGCGCGTGCGGGAACAGCCAATACATCATTCTAACCATGCTGGCCTGCTCCGGCGCGCCCGGAACGTCCCGACCGCATGCTTTAAGATGCCGCATCCGATTCACGCCGCGCGCCGCCTGCATGTCACTCATCGCCCTGAACAAGCCCTTCGGGACCATCTGCCAGTTTTCCGCGCACGAGACCCGCGCGTCGCTCGGCGACTGGGTGAAGACGCCGAACGTGTATCCGGCCGGCAGGCTCGATGCCGACAGCGAAGGCCTGCTCCTCCTCACCGACGACGGCGCGTTGCAGGCGCGCATCGCGGAGCCGCGTCACAAGCTCGTGAAGCGCTACTGGGCGCAAGTCGAAGGCGCACCCGACGATGCCGTGCTCGCGCGGCTCGCTAAAGGCGTCGATCTCGGCGACTACGTGACGCGCGCATGCCGCACCGCGTTCGTCGCGGCCGGGGACAGCGATGCGCTCTGGCCGCGCAATCCGCCCGTCCGCTACCGCGCCGCGATCCCTACGACATGGATCGAGCTCGCCATCACCGAAGGCAAGAACCGGCAAGTGCGGCGCATGACGGCAGCCGTCGGTCATCCGACGTTGCGGCTCGTGCGCGTCGCGATCGGGGCGCTCGATCTCTTCGCGCTGGGGCTCGCGCCCGGCGAGACCGTCGAGGTTCCGCCGCAGGCGCCGTGGCAGCGCGTTGGTTGAATCGCATTCAACTATCTCGAAATTAAGCCGCCTTGCGCCATTCGTTGATCATGTTTAAAGCACATGTCATGAATATCGGCTAGTTCATTTCGCGTTTCGAAAAAATTTTTGGTCTGCTGCGCAATTCTCTGTAAATCGCGTCAACCGACTCTTTGCGCGATGCGTTAAGGGCCACAGATGCCGCGCAAAGCTATCCGGCATGAGCGAATAACTGATTACAGCAACCTGTGTGCTCCAGGGTGTTTGAAAGGTTCAAGCGTTCACAGAAGTATCGACACTGATTTATCGATGCGACTGTCAACCGAAAGGTAGGTGGCTCGTTTACCGACATGACTCATTGACCGGGTCGTATGGTTAATCAACTCAAGCTAAAGGGTTCACAAATGAACAAACTGATCGCTGCTCTCGTCGCTGGCCTGTTCGCAACCGCTGCTTTCGCACAAGAAGCTTCGGCACCGGCCGCTGCTGCTCCGGCAGCTGCTTCGTCGGCTCACAAGTCGTCGGCTCACAAGAAGTCGTCGCACAAGTCGTCGAAGAAGTCGCACAAGAAGGCAGCCGCTTCGGCTCCGGAAGCCGCTTCGGCAGCTCAGTAAGTTCGTTGTAAGACGCGGTATAGCGAAGTCAAGAACGAGCATTACCGCCGTCTTTACGGCGTTGAAGGGCAGATGGCCGCAAGGCATCTGCCCTTTTGTTTTGCGCTTTTGTTTTGGTCTGGTCCATCGAGTAACATGCGCGGGGCCACCTGTTTCCGGCACATCGATCCTCAAAGGAGCTTCGTCGTGAATCTGCAGCACTTCTTGCGCGCCGCACGCGCAGCCGTCATCGCGCTCGCGTTGCCGTTCGCCGCACTCCCGCTCGCGCAGGCGCAAACGCAAACTCTTCCGCCAGGCGCGAAGCAGCCGTCCGACTTTCCGCGCGCGAAGCTGACCGCGGGCATGTATGTGATCGATGCCGCCGTCGCCGCGAACGATGCGGATCGCGAGCAAGGCCTCATGTATCGCACGAAGCTCGCACCGAACGAAGGCATGCTCTTCGTGTTCGGCGAAAACGCCGTGCACTGCTTCTGGATGAAGAACACGCTGATCCCGCTGTCGATCGCGTTCATCCGCGCGGACGGCACGGTCACCGACATCGACGAGATGCAGGCCGAGACGGAGAACAACCACTGCCCGCGCAACAACGGCGTGTACGCGCTCGAAATGCCGAAGGGCTGGTTCGCGGCGAAGGGCATCAAGCCTGGCACGCAGATCAAGGGCTTGCCGCGCGCGCAGTGAGTGCAACGAGTACGGCGTCGTGACTTCACGATGACCGAAGCCGGCGCGGTTCAATCGAATCTCGCCGGTTTTTTTTCGCCTGCCGCAAGTCGCCGCGCGCCTTCCCGCGAGCTGGCAAGATTCCTGCAAAGAGCCTGCCGACGCGCTATCCTAAAAAGATTCAGCGCGACGCTTTGTGGCTCTCACTCGACGCCGTGCTGACATCTTCAACAGGAGGTTCACGTGCCCCGCAAGACTCCCATCGAGCGCTATCGGAACATCGGAATTAGCGCTCACATCGACGCCGGCAAGACGACTACGACCGAGCGCATCCTTTTCTACACCGGCGTGACGCACAAGATCGGCGAGGTTCACGACGGTGCGGCCACGATGGACTGGATGGAGCAGGAGCAGGAGCGCGGCATCACGATCACGTCGGCAGCAACGACCGCCTTCTGGAAGGGCATGGCCGGGAATTATCCGGAGCATCGCATCAACATCATCGATACGCCGGGGCACGTCGACTTCACGATCGAAGTCGAGCGCTCGATGCGCGTGCTCGACGGCGCGTGCATGGTGTACGACTCCGTCGGCGGCGTGCAGCCGCAGTCGGAAACCGTGTGGCGTCAGGCGAACAAGTACAAGGTGCCGCGCATCGCGTTCGTCAACAAGATGGATCGCGTCGGCGCGGACTTCTTTCGCGTGCAGCGGCAGATCGGCGAGCGCCTGAAAGGCGTTGCGGTACCGATTCAGATTCCCATCGGCGCTGAAGACCATTTTCAGGGCGTGGTCGATCTCGTGAAGATGAAGGCGATCGTCTGGGACGACGAGAGTCAGGGCATCAAGTTCAGTTACGAAGAGATCCCCGACAACCTGAAGGACCTCGCGCACGAGTGGCGTGAAAAGATGGTCGAGGCCGCGGCGGAATCGAGCGAAGAGATGCTCGAGAAATACCTGACCGATCACGAGAGCCTGACGGAAGACGAGATCAAGACCGGTCTGCGCAAGCGCACGATCGCGAACGAGATCGTGCCGATGCTCTGCGGCAGCGCGTTCAAGAACAAGGGCGTGCAGGCGATGCTCGACGCGGTGATCGACTACCTGCCCTCGCCCGTCGACGTGCCCGCGATTCTCGGTCACACGGAAGACGACAAGGAAGCGGAACGCCATCCGAGCGACGACGAGCCGTTCTCCGCGCTCGCGTTCAAGATTATGACGGACCCGTTCGTCGGCCAGCTCATCTTCTTCCGCGTGTATTCGGGCGTCGTCAATTCGGGCGACACGGTGTTCAATCCCGTGAAGGACAAGAAAGAGCGGCTCGGGCGGATTCTGCAAATGCACGCGAACGAGCGCAAGGAAATCAAGGAAGTGCGCGCGGGCGACATCGCGGCGGCCGTCGGTCTCAAGGAAGCGACGACCGGCGACACGCTGTGCGATCCGCAAAACGTCATCATCCTCGAACGGATGATCTTCCCGGAGCCGGTGATTTCGCAGGCCGTCGAGCCGAAGACCAAGGCCGATCAGGAAAAGATGGGCATCGCGCTCAATCGTCTCGCGCAGGAAGACCCGTCGTTTCGCGTCGCGACCGACGAGGAATCCGGCCAGACGATCATCTCCGGCATGGGCGAGCTGCACCTCGAAATTCTCGTCGACCGGATGAAGCGCGAGTTCAACGTGGAGGCGACGGTCGGCAAGCCGCAGGTCGCGTATCGCGAGACGGTGCGCAACAAGGTCGAGGACATCGAAGGCAAGTTCGTCAAGCAGTCGGGCGGACGCGGCCAGTACGGTCACGCGGTGATCGCGCTGGAGCCGGACCCGGGCAAGGGCTACGAGTTCGTCGATCAGATCAAGGGCGGCGTGATTCCGCGCGAATTCATTCCGGCCGTCGACAAGGGCATTCAGGAGACGCTGAAGGCCGGCGTGCTGGCGGGCTATCCGGTCGTCGACGTTAAAGTGCGGCTGACCTTCGGCTCGTACCACGATGTCGACTCGAACGAAAACGCGTTCCGCATGGCCGGCTCGATCGCCTTCAAGGAAGCGATGCGCAAGGCCAGGCCGGTCCTGCTCGAACCGATGATGGCGGTCGAAGTCGAGACGCCCGAGGAATTCATGGGCAACGTGATGGGCGATCTGTCGGGACGGCGCGGCATCGTGCAGGGCATGGAGGACATCGCGGGCGGCGGCGGCAAGCTCGTGCGCGCGGAGGTGCCGCTCGCCGAGATGTTCGGCTATTCCACGTCGCTGCGTTCGCTGACGCAGGGCCGCGCCACCTACACGATGGAGTTCAAGCATTACGCCGAGACGCCGTCGAACGTGTCCGAGGCCATCATCAATTCGAAAGCGAAATAATCGGCGCTCGATGCGTGTAGTATCGGAAGTCCGTTGCTGGCTCGTTGGTGCCGGCAACGGACTTTTCATATCCGCAGATGAAAACGGAATGAGCGACATGAGCGACGCACATCAGCACATCGATTGGCGCGAACACGGCGTCAAGGTCATCAAGGGCGATCAGCTCGACACCAACACTCCGCAGACGCCCGGCATGAATCGCGCGGCGGCGATCAACGCGGCGCGCGTCGGCGCGCAGAAGATCTGGGCGGGGACGGTCACGATCCATCCGAACGCGAAGACGGGCGCGCACCATCACGGCGCGCTCGAGAGCGTGATCTATGTCGTGCGCGGGCAGGCGCGCATGCGCTGGGGCGAGCATCTCGAATTCGTCGCCGAGGCCGGTCCCGGCGATTTCATCTTCGTGCCGCCCTACGTGCCGCATCAGGAGATCAACGCGAGCACCGACGATCCGCTCGAATGCGTGCTCGTGCGCAGCGACAACGAAGCGGTCGTCGTGAACCTGAACATCGATGCGGTGGAGAAGCCCGAGGAAGTCTATTGGGTCGATCCGATTCACAAGCATCCACACGATCACTGAAGCGGCACGGGCGCACGCCATGAAGAGGCGCGTTCCTTGCTGTTCACGCCTGACTGCGCCGTGACGGCGCAGTCGAGCCGTACGCGCGTGGGCGACGGCCGGCAAACAACTACAACGGAAAAACACCGATGAAGAAACCTTCGACCGACGCGCATCTTCTCGAGATTGCCCGCCCGCGAGCGGGCGAACTGGGCAATCACGCGATCGACGAATTCATGGCCGGGCGCCTGACGCGCCGCGAGCTGCTGCGCCATGCGAGCGTGCTCGGCTTCGCGCTGACCGCGGGCGGTCTCTTCGGCATGCCGGCTGCGCGCGCGCAGGGCGCGGGGAAGCCCGGCGGCACGATCCGCGTCGCGCATCTGACGCCCGCGGGCGCCGTCGATCCGCTCACGGTGACGGACGCTGCCGGTCTCGCGCTCATCAATCAGACGGGCGAATTTCTTATCGACGACGACAGCGAGCATCTCGCCTTGCGGCCGGCGCTCGCACTGTCGTGGAAGTCGAACGACAAGGGCGACGTGTGGACCTTCAAGCTGCGCCCGAACGTGAAGTTCCACGACGGCCAGCAAATGACGGCGAAAGACGTCGTCGCGACCTTCAACCGCCTGTCCGATCCGGGCGCGGGTTCGGCGGCGCTTTCCGTGCTCAAGGGCGTGCTGTCGAAAGATTCGGCGAAGGCCACCGACGACCACACGGTCGAATTCCATCTCGACGCGCCCAACGGCAATTTCCCATATTACGTGTCCTCGAATACATATAACGCGGTGATCCTTCCCGCGAACTTCACCGGACCCTACGAGAAGTCGTTCATGGGCACGGGCGCGCTGAAGCTGGAGAAATACACGCCGAAGGTCGGCGCGTCGTTCGTGCGTAATCCCGACTACTGGGGCGAGAAGGCGCTGCCCGATCGCGTGCAGTTTTCCTTCTATGCGGACCATCAGGCGCAACTCCTCGCGATGCAGGGCCGCCAGGCCGACGTGATGGGCGATTTCACCGTGCAGGGCGGCCTCGCGATGCTCTCGAATCCGCAGTTCAAGGTGCTCGGCACGAAGTCGAGCTCGCATCGGCAGATGCACATGCGCTGCGACATGGCGCCGTTCAAGGACAAGCGCGTGCGCCAGGCGCTGGCGCTCGCGATCGATCGCGAAGTCATCGTGAAGGGCCTATTCCGCGGGCGCGCGCAAGTGGGCAACGACAGCCCGTTCGCGCCGGTGTTTCCGTCGAGCGATCTGTCCGTGCCCCAACGCAAGATCGACGTCGCGCAGGCGAAAAAGCTGATGAGCGAAGCCGGCGTCGCGAACGGCTTCGACGTCACGCTGACAACCGAAAAGTACATGGAGATTCCCGATCTCGCGGTCGTCGTCCAGAACGCGGCGAAGGCGATCGGCATTCGCATCCAGTTGAAGGTCGAGAGCCAGGACCTGTATTACGGCTCGGGCACGTTCGGCAAGTCGGACTGGCTCGATTCGCCGCTCGGCATCACGGATTACGGGCATCGCGGCGTGCCGAACGTGTTCCTCAACGCACCGTTGACGAGCGGCGGCACCTGGAACGCGGCGCACTTCAAGAATCCGGAGTACGACAAGCTCGTCGCACAGTTCGTCGCGGCGCTGGATGTCGCGTCGCAGAAGAAGCTCTCCGGCCAGATCCAGCATCTGCTGCTCGATGAAACCCCGGTCGTCATCCCCTACTTCTACGACCAGTTGATCGTCACGCGCGCGAACGTCTCCGGCGTGCGCTTCAACGCGATCTCGCAGATGTGGTTCGACCGTGCGACGGTATCGGCATAAATGAGCACGGCCACGCCGACGGCGCATGTCGCCGACTTCGCCAAAATGAAACGCGTCGTGCGCTTCATCGGCGTGCGGCTGCTGCTCGCGCTCGTCACGCTATGGCTTCTGTCGATGATCGTCTTCGCAGGCGGCCAGCTCTTGCCCGGCGATGTCGGCCGCGCGATTCTCGGGCCGCTCGCCGATGCGCGCGCGGTCGCGGCGCTGAATCATCAACTCGGCGTCGACCGGCCGCTGCTCACGCAATACACGGGCTGGATCAGCCACTTCCTGCGGGGCGACATGGGCGAGTCGTACGCGTTTCGCTCAGCCGTAGCGCCGTTCATCGGCGCTGCGCTGTGGAATTCGGCGAAGCTCGGCGCGCTCGCGTTCGTCGTCGTGGTGCCGCTCGGCATCGCGGGCGGCGTGTATGCGGCGCTGCATTCGGGACGCTGGATCGACCGCGTGATCAGCATCGGCGGTTTGACGGCGACGGTGGTTCCCGAGTTCGTGTCGTCGATCGTGCTGATTTTGATCTTCGGCGTGTGGCTGCAATGGCTGCCGATCGAAGCGACCGCGCCCGCCGGCTCGGGCATCCTGACGCAACTCGAGCATCTGATCCTGCCGGTTCTGCCGCTCGTGTTCGTGTTCTTCGGCTATATCGCGCGGATGGCGCGCGCGGGCACCGTCGAAGCGCTCGACGCCGATTACACCCGCACCGCGATTCTCAAGGGCCTGCCTCAACACGTCGTGATTCTGCGGCACGTGTTGCGCAACGCGCTGCTGCCGACCGTGACCGTCGCCGCGACCCAGCTCGGCTACATGATCGGCGGACTCGTCGTCGTGGAGACGCTGTTCCACTATCAGGGCATCGGCTCGCTGATCTACAACGCCGCGAAGGCCAAGGACTTTCCGATGCTCGAAGCGGGCGTGCTGACCATCGGCGTCATCTATACGGCCGCGAATCTGATCGCAGATGCGCTCTACGTCGTGCTCAATCCACGCCTGCGCACGGGTGACGCGCAATGAGCACCGCAACCGCTCTCGCGACGAAACCGCGCCGCTTCGAAGCGCTCGGCGCGCTGGTGCGCTCGGCCACCTTCGACATGGGCGTGCTGATCCTGCTGTTCTGGGTCGTCTGCGCGCTTTTCGGACACTGGCTCGTGCCGCACGATCCCTACGCGTCCGATCCGCTCAATTCGCTCACGCCGCCGTCCGCCGATCACTGGTTCGGCACCGATCAACTCGGCCGCGACGTGTTCGCGCGCGTGATCGTCGGCTCGCGCGACATTCTCACCATCGCGCCGTTGGCCACCTTGCTCGGCACGGCGGCGGGCACGGCGATCGGGCTCGTCGTCGGCTATTTCGACGGTTGGGTCGATGCCGTCATCGGCCGCGTGATCGATGCGCTGCTGGCGCTGCCGCTCGTCATCGTCGCGCTGCTCGCGCTGGCCGCCGTCGGCGCGAGCAACACGACGGTGATCATCGTCATCGGCCTGACGTTCGCGCCGATCACCGCGCGCACCGTGCGCGCCGCCGTGCTGAGCGAACGTCATCTCGACTACGTTCTCGCCGCGCAGTTACGCGGCGAGAACGCGCTCTACATCATGTTCGCGGAGATCCTGCCGAACGTGCTGCCGCCGATCATCGTCGAGGCGACGGTGCGGCTCGGCTACGCGATCTTCGCCGTGGCGACACTGTCGTTCTTGGGCTTCGGCATCCAGCCGCCGTCGGCCGACTGGGGCCTCGCGCTCTCCGAAAGCTATACGTTGATGGCGGGCGGCGCGTGGTGGACCGTCGTGTTCGACGCCGCCGCGATTGCGTCGCTGGTCGTCGGCGTGAATCTCGTCGCCGATGCCGTGCAAGGAGTGCTCGACCGATGAACGGACCGCCGCCATCGGCATTTCCCACCTTCGGCGCCGCGAAAGGCGATCAGGCCGATGCGCTCACCGTCGTCGGGCTCACGGTCGCGTACTGGTCGCGCGGACGCGAACGCGAGGTGCTGCAGGACGTCACCTTGCGCGTGAAGCGCGGCGAAACGTATGGGCTCGTCGGCGAATCGGGCTGCGGCAAATCGACCGCCGCGCTCGCGGTGCTGCGCTATTTGCCGCGCAATGGCCGCGTGAAGGCTGGCCGCATTTCGATCGCCGGGCGCGACGTCGCCACGCTCGATGCCGACGCGCTGCGCGGCATGCGTGCCAACGCCGTATCGATGGTCTATCAGGATCCGGGGCGCGCGCTGAATCCGTCGCTGACGATCGCGCGGCAGGTCTCCGAAGCGTTCGAGGTCACGGGCGCCTCAGCCGACGAAGCGCTCGCCCGCACCGCCGAGATGCTGAGGCGCGTGCGCATCGCGTCGCCGGAACGCGTGATGGAAAGCTATCCCCATCAGCTCTCGGGCGGGATGCAGCAACGCGTCGTCATCGCGATGGCGCTCGCGTGCAATCCCGAGCTGCTGATTCTCGACGAACCGACGACCGGCCTCGACGCCACCGTCGAAGCCGAGGTGCTCGATCTGATCGCGCAGTTGCGTGACGAGATCGGCACGGCGGTGCTCTTCATCAGCCACAACCTCGCGGTGATCGGGCGCATGTGCGACCGCGTCGGCGTGCTGTATGCGGGCAAGCTCGTGGAAGAAGGCGCCGCCGCCGATGTCTTCGCGAAGCCGCGTCATCCGTACACGGTCGGCCTTCTGCGCTGCCTGCCGCGCGAAGGACGCTCGAAGGAAACCGGTCGTCTCGACACGATTCCGGGTTCGCTGCCGCTGCCGGGATCGATCACGCAGGGCTGCATCTTCGCGCCGCGCTGCAAGCTCGCCGACGAGCGCTGTCTCAAGGACGCGCCGCCGCCCTATCGCGTCGCGTCGGCGCATGGCGATCAGATGGCGCGCTGCCACTATCACGAGCGCGCGGAAACGCTGCCGCGCTCGGCCGATGAAGCGCCCGTGCCGATCGCGGGCGGCGAGGGCCAGCCGCTCGCGTTGTCGGCGCGCAATCTGTCGAAGACCTTCCGTGTCGGCGATGAAGACGTGCGCGCCGTCCACGATGTCTCGCTCGATCTCGCGCAAGGCGAAACGCTCGGGCTCGTCGGCGAATCGGGCAGCGGCAAGACCACGCTCGCGAAGCTGCTGCTCGGCCTCGTATCGCCGGACAAGGGCGCGTCGCTCGAACTCGACGGCACGGCGCTGCCCGAGCGCGTGACGCAGCGCAGCGGCGAGCAGGTCAAGTCGCTGCAGATTGTCTTTCAGAATCCGGATTCCGCGCTGAATCGCGCGCATTCGGTGCGGCAACTGATTGCGCGTTCGCTGTCGAAGCTGGGCGCGCTGCGCGGCGAGGCGAAGGAAGCGCGTCTGCATACGCTGACTCAGGCCGTGCGCCTGCCGGAGCGCTATCTGAGCGCGCGCACGCGGCAACTGTCGGGCGGGCTCAAGCAGCGCGTCGCGATCGCGCGTGCTTTTGCGGGCGATCCGCGCGTCGTCGTCTGCGACGAGCCCACGTCCGCGCTCGATGTCTCCGTGCAGGCCGCCATCCTCAATCTGCTCGCCGATCTGCAGCGCGAACGGCGCGTGAGCTACGTGTTCATCTCGCACGATCTGCATGTGGTGCGCTATCTGTCGGATCGCATCGCGGTGCTGTATCTCGGGCGCATCATGGAGATCGGGCGCGCCGCCGCCGTCTTCGATGGCCCGCAACATCCGTACACCGAAGCGTTGCTGTCGTCGGTGCCGTCGATCGACTCGATCGACGGAACGCTCGCGAAGCGCATCCGGCTGTCCGGCGAATTGCCGAGCGCGGCGAATCCGCCTTCTGGCTGCGTCTTTCATACGCGCTGCCCGCGCAAGATCGGCGCCGTTTGCGAGACCGAAGCGCCGCCCTGCCGCAATGCCGGCGATGGACATGTCATTCACTGCCACATTCCCGTCGACGAATTGCGCGCATTGCAGCGTCAGGAAAGCTGAGCGCGGGCCATTCACCGGAACCAATCGGGCCTTGCGCGTCTCTCATCGGTTCACCGTTCAAAACAACGAGGATTCAATCGATGAAACCCGCCCTTTCCGCCACGCTTTGCGCACTTACGTTCGGCGTCGCGATTGCCGCCCATGCCCAGACCGCGCCGCAATCCCCGACGCCCGGCGCGTCCGATCCGACCTTCTCCGCTTACTCGCTCGCGCAGCAATGCGCCGCCAAGTCCGACGACGCCGCTCAAGGGCAATGCGTGGGCGCGGTGCGCGGCATCGTGCGCGGCTATCAGTATGGCGTGCTGTTCCTGTCGCAGCGCGCATCGCTGCCCGTTGGCGAGACCAAGCGCGTGTCGCTCTGCCTGACGGACACGAAGGTGTCGTCGATCGTCGATGACTTCCTCGCCGACGCGAAGCAGGTCAACGAAGCGGATCTCCGGCGCACGCCTGCGGAAGTCGCCGTGCTCGGCTCGGTCCACGCGCATCACGCGTGTACATAATCCAACGCGGCATCACAGCATTTCGAGCGAGCGCTTCGACTTCGGCGGCTTGAACTGCTGATCGATATCCGCGAGTTCGTCGGCGGACAAGTGCAGATCGAGCGCCGCGCGATTCTCGCGCACGTGCGCGACGTCCGCCGCTTTCGGAATGGCGAAGACCTGCGGCTGTTGCAGCACCCACGCGAGCGCGACCTGAAACGCAGACACGCCACGCGCCGCCGCGATTTTTTCGAGCGCGCCGCCGCGCGGCAGGCGTGCATGATCGACGGGGCTATACGCCATCGCGGGCATGCGGCGCTCGCGCAGCCACGGCAGCAAATCGAACTCCGATCCACGCCGCGCGACGTTGTAGAGAATCTGATCGGTCGCGCAGGCGTCGCCGCCGTCGAGTGAGAAGAGTTCTTCCATGTCGTCGGTATCGAAGTTCGACACGCCCCAGTGGCGAATCTTCCCGTCGCGCTGCAATCGTTCGAAACCCGCGACCACGCCTTCGAGATTTTCGCCGCCGCGCCAGTGCAGCAGATAGAGATCGATGCGATCGGTCTTCAGACGCTTAAGGCTGCGCTCGCACGCAGCCTGCACGCCGCGCTCGCTGCCGTTGTGCGGATACACCTTGCTGACGATGAACAGTTCGTTGCGCCGGTCGCCGAGCGCTTCGGCGATGAGCTTTTCGCTCTCGCCGTCGCCGTACATCTCGGCGGTATCGATGAGCGTCATGCCGACATCGACGCCTTCGCGAAGCGCGGCGATCTCGCTCTTGCGCGCGTTCGGGCGCTCGCCCATTTCCCAGGTGCCCTGGCCGAGCTTCGGTATCACTTCACCCGATGGGAGCGTAACGGTCGTCGTGCTGGATTGCGCCATGAAGAAGCCTCCTTGTGTGTCGATCGATTATGGCGCAAGCCTCGGGAAGAAGAGCGCGACCGCGATGTCCTTGACAGCGGAAGGGACATACACGTCGCAGCGCTGGTAATTAGCACGACCCTGAAGGTGCCGCTGGCGTTACAGACTCAAATGGCGTCGTCCCTCACCATCCGTTTAATTGGCCAGTCGTGGGTCTCTGCAACCAAAGCAAAGCCGTCATCAGACGCATAGGATGCTTGTTATCGGATCACCGGTCGACAGAATCACGCCCCTTAATTTATAAAATCGAAAAAGAGCCGCTCTTTCATTAAAAAACCCTTTCGACGCGAAAGTTAGCTGATATATGAAATCACTTTATTCTCCAAGTTGATAGAACGAGCATCATTCGGAGCAAAACGCCGCATGAATCGTCATGAATTAAACAGTGCGAACATCCGACCCAGAACTGCAAGGAATGAGAAAACATTATCCAAACGCATGCGTTTCGGACGCCCTATTTCGAATAACGCCGATAAGCCTGCTTCCGAATTCATCGATTGAAATTCCTTTCCGATAATGCGGAGCCCATAAAGAACCTTTCGAAAGTGCAAGTACATATTGCAATATTCGTCAGGTCTCAATATTATCGACTTCACAGCATGTTCAAAAACCGGACACACGCGTGTCGAAGAACATCGTGTCCGGATCCTGTGGCACCACTGAGAGGGCACTAAAGATGAATCAGATCCACGCAATGCGCGTCTTCGTGCGGGTGGCGGATACGGAAAGCTTTCGCCGCGCCGCTCAACAACTCGACGTTTCCAATGCGCTCGTCACCCGGGCGATTGCAATGCTCGAAGCGCATTTGAGAACGCGTCTCATCAATCGCACTACTCGCAATCTTTCTCTTACTGAAGCCGGCACGCGTTATCTCGAAGGCTGCCGCGCGCTTCTGGAAGAACTCGACCATTTAGAGTCGACCGTCACGCATACCGAGGGCGAGCCCAGCGGCACGTTGCGCGTGGTCGCGTCCAGCGCGCTGTCGCTGCTCACGCTGACACCGCTCATCGACGGCTTCCGCAAGCTCTTTCCCAGAGTCAACGTGCGCCTCACGCTTGCCGAGCGTCATGTCGATCTCGTCGAGGACGGCTACGACGTCGGCATCGTCACGGCGTTCATGGTGTCGAGCACGGCGCTGATCGAGCGGCCAGTCGGCACGAGCACGCTCATTCCCATTGCCACGCCTGCGTTCGTCGCCGAGCACGGCATGCCCGCCGCGCCCACCGATCTGCAGACCTTGCCGTCCGTCGGACTCCCGAACGAAATGCGAAGTCAGACTTGGCACTTCCGGCATTGTCGCGGTTCCGCCGATCAGATCACGCTGGCGCCCGTCTACACCGTCAATAACGGTCTGATGGTGCGTCTCGCGACCCTGAAAGGCATGGGCTTCTCGATTCTGCCCGAGGGCATCGTGCATACGGATCTGAAGGACGGCACACTCGTGCGCCTGCTGGAGGACTACTCGATCGACGACCCGGACATGAAGGTGTCGATCGTCTATCCGGGACGGCAGTATCTGCCAGCCAAGACGCGCTACTTCATCGACTACGCGCTCGATTATTTAAGCAAGGAGTTCGCGACGAGCGGCAGCCGTCCCGACGAAGTGATGCGGCAACCCATGCCGCCGATGATGCCGTTGCAGACGACGATCCACGCGTCGGCAACCGCGAACTGAAAGCAGTGAAGTCATACGCCGGCTGAGCGCAGCCGGCTCTGGGGCCAGCACGGCGAGTCGACCGTCTGGCCCATCCATTCAGGCGCGAATCCGCAGACGCTCACGCCTTTCCAGCTTCAAATTTCCCCATACTCCGAGTTCGATGCATCCGGCGCCGCGCACATCTCGCGCAGGAGCGCCGCCTCGCGCTCGTGCACTTCGACCGGCATGCACAGCGCGCCCGCGTAAGCCAGATAGCGCGCGCGATGCTGCCCGTTGCGAAACGCGACGACACCTTCACGATGCACGCCCAAAAGTCCGAGCAAACCCGGCGAACGGCGCACGCTGATCGTCACGTAGGGCATTTCCGGCACGCGGGGATTGTCCGGGTCGAGGAATTCGCGGATGCCGCGCACCTTGCCCGCGTGCCAGTCATCGACGGCTTTGAGCACGTAGTCGGTGTCGTCGCGATCGGCGCACGCGAGCAGTTTTCTCACGTCGACGAGCACGACCTGATGGCGCGAGCCCACGCCGGCGAAGACGCGTTTCAGGCGCACGAAGTCATACAGCGGATGGCTCTGGAGCCTGACGATCCAGACCGCTTCTGCGGCGGTCGGCGCAACCATCGTGTCCATGTTCGTCACAAGAAGAAGACTGCGGCGCGCGCGCCCCGTGCGCGCGTGTTTCGCATACCAACGACTATCGGCAAAAGCCTGGCGGTCTTGAACGGCTGCCGCGACAGGACGCCAACCAGGACGCCGACGCCAGTTAAACTTTTACACCCTAGCTGCGATTCGTGAAAGCGCCATGACGGGCACGTGGCGTGCTTTTGTTGCCAGAATCGAACACACGACAGGGCCTGACGATATGTCAGTCACGCCGCTGTCACGCACGCTTCGTTCAAGGATCAGTGGATACCTCTTCCGATCTCATCGTCGCGCGGCCAGAAGGACTTTTCTGTGTGCCGGGCAACTTCCATATCGACCCGTGGCGGCCTGTCGAACGCGCCGTCATCACGCACGCGCACGCGGATCACGCGCGCTTCGGCCATGCGCGTTATCTCGCGGCCGAGCCGGGCGTCGGCGTGTTGCTGTCACGGCTGCCGGGCATCGACGTGCAAGGGCTCGCCTATGGCGAAGCCATCGTCGTGAACGGCGTGCGCGTGTCGCTGCATCCCGCCGGACACGTGCTCGGCTCGGCGCAGGTGCGCGTCGAATACCAGGGGCGCGTGTGGGTTGCGTCCGGCGACTACAAGGTCGAGCCCGATCCGACCTGCGCGCCCTTCGAGCCCGTGCGCTGCGACACGTTCATCACGGAATCGACCTTCGGCCTGCCGATCTACCGATGGGACAGCTCGCGCGAAGTCTTCGACGGCATCGACGCATGGTGGCGTCACAACGCGGCGCAAGGACGCGCGTCGGTGCTGTTCTCGTATTCGTTCGGCAAGGCGCAGCGCATTCTCGCGGGCGTCGATGCCGCCATCGGCCCGATCTTCTGCCACGGCGCGGTCGAGCCGCTCAATCGCGCGTACCGCGAAGCCGGCGTCGCGTTGCCGCCGACGCGCCTCGTCAGCGAGATCGCCGCGAAGGACAAGGCGGCGTTCAAAGGTGCGCTGATCGTGGCGCCGCCGTCCGCGCAAGGCAGCACGTGGATGCGCCGCTTCGGCGAATACAGCGACGCCTTCGCGTCCGGCTGGATGCGCCTGCGCGGCACGCGACGGCGCAAGGGCGTCGATCGCGGCTTCGTGCTCTCCGATCATGCGGACTGGCCGGGCCTGCAGCTCGCCATCGGCTCGACGGGCGCCGAGCGCGTGATCGTCACGCATGGGCAGATCGAGCCGATGGTGCGCTGGCTCTGCGAGCAAGGGCTCGACGCGGGCGCCTTCAAGACCGAATACGGCGACGATGCGATCGAAGCGGACAGCATCGTCGAGAACGCCGGGAGCGCGACATGAAGCGCTTCGCGACGCTCTACACCGCGCTCGACGCGACGACCTCGACCAACGAAAAGCTGGAAGCGCTCATCGCGTATTTCTCGGGCGCGGAACCGGAAGACGCCGCGTGGGCGTCGTACTTTCTCGCGGGCGGCAAGCCGCGCCAGTCGGTGCCGACGCGCATGCTCGTCGAGTTCGCACGCGACCGCGCGGGCTTGCCGGAGTGGCTCTTCGAAGAGTCGTATCAGGCGGTCGGCGATCTCGCCGAAACCATCGCGCACGTATTGCCGCCGGCGTCGGGCGAATCGTCGCTCGGGCTCGCGCAGTGGATCGAGGAGCGCGTGCTGACGCTGCGCGGCGCGGCGCCCGTCGAACTGCGCGAGCGGCTCCTGTCGTATTGGGACGAGTTGAACTGGAGCGAGCGCTTCCTGCTGACGAAGCTGATCGGCGGCGGCTTTCGCGTGGGTGTCGCGCGGCAGCTCGTCGTGCGCGCGCTCGCGCAAGTCGCGGGTGTCGATCACAAGCGCATCGCACAACGTATGGTCGGCTGGACCGATTCGCGGCACGCGCCGAGCGCCGCGCGTTATCTGCGGCTCATCGCGCCCGCGGCTGAAGGCGACGATGTCGATACGCCGCACGAAAGCGACATCGGCCTGCCCTATCCGTTCTTTCTCGCGCATCCGCTGCAGGCCGATCCGGCGACGCTCGGCGCGCCATCGGACTGGATCGCCGAATGGAAGTGGGACGGCATCCGCGCGCAGCTCGTGAAGCGCGCGGGCCGCGTATGGATCTGGTCGCGCGGCGAGGATCTCGTCACCGAGCGCTTTCCGGAACTCGCGGCGCTCGGCGCAGCGCTGCCCGACGGCACCGTGATCGACGGTGAGATTCTCGCGTGCGAGCCGGGCGCCGCTGCGCCGTTGCCGTTCGCGCGTTTGCAGCCGCGCATCACGCGCAAGTCGCTGACGAAGAAAGTGCTGGCCGATTCGCCCGCCGCGCTGCTCGCCTACGATCTGCTCGAAGCCGATGGCCGCGACCTGCGCATGGAGCCCTTGCATCTGCGGCGCACTCGGCTGGACGCGCTCGCATCGTCGCTCGCGGTGGACGTGCTGCGCGTATCGCCGATGGTCGTCGCACCGGACTGGGGCGCGCTCGCCGCGTTGCGCGAAAAAAGCCGCGCGCGCGGCGTCGAAGGTCTGATGCTGAAGGAGCGCGCGTCGATGTACGGCGTCGGGCGCACGAAGGCATCGGGCACGTGGTGGAAGTGGAAGATCGATCCGTATGCGATCGACGCCGTGCTGCTCTACGCGCAACGCGGCCATGGACGCCGCGCGAGCCTCTACACGGATTTCACCTTCGCCGTGTGGGACGAAGCCGACGGTACGCGCACGCTCGTACCCTTCGCGAAGGCGTACTCCGGCCTAACCGACGAGGAAATGCGCCAGGTCGATGCCATCGTGCGCAAGACGACCATCGAAAAGTTCGGGCCCGTGAGGAGCGTCACGCCGACGCTCGTCTTCGAGATCGGCTTCGAAGGCATCCAGGCGAGCCCGCGTCACAAATCGGGCATCGCGGTGCGCTTTCCGCGCATGCTGCGCTGGCGCACGGACAAAAAGATCGAAGACGCGGATACGCTCGACATGCTCAAAGGCTTCCTGAACGAGGTCACGGCATGAACGACGCGCCCGAGTCCGCGGACAAGGAGCGACGCCGGGCGCCGCGCCCTCGCCGCGTGCCGCGCACGAGCGCCGCGCAGGCGAAACTCGATGCCGCCGCCGAGCTTTTCACGCCCGCACCGTTCGCCTACGACGCGACCGAAGCCGCGAGGCCGATCGATGAACGCATCGCGCGCTGGTTCGATGAGCGCGGCTGGCAGCCGTTCGAATTCCAGCGCGAGGCGTGGCGCGAGATCGGGCGCGGCGCAAGCGGCCTCTTGCACGCGACGACCGGCGCGGGCAAAACATGGGCCGTGTGGCTCGGCGCGCTCGCCGCCTTCGCAGGCAAGGCGCCGAAACCGAACGCGCTGCCCGCGCCGCTGACGGTCCTCTGGATCACGCCGATGCGCGCGCTCGCCGCCGATACCGCCCGCGCGTTGCAGGCCGCGGTCACGGCGCTCGACGTGCCGTGGTCGGTCGGCTTGCGCACCGGCGACACGACCTCGACCGAGCGCGCGCGTCAGAGCCGCCGCATGCCGTCCGCGCTCGTGACGACGCCCGAAAGCCTCACGCTGATGCTGACGCGCGCCAACGCGCAGGAAGAACTGAAGCATCTGCGCATGATCGTCGTCGATGAATGGCACGAGCTGCTCGGCAACAAGCGCGGCACGCAGACGCAACTCGCCATCGCCCGGCTTGCGCGCTGGCGGCCCGATCTGCAAATCTGGGGACTTTCGGCGACGCTCGGCAATCTCGCGCTCGCGCACGACGCGCTGCTGCATCCCGTGAAAACGCCGCGCGTCGTCGTGCGCGGCGCGCAGCCGAAGACACTCGTCGTCGATACGCTGATACCCGCGACCGTCGAGCGCTTTCCGTGGGGCGGGCATCTGGGCGTGCGGCAGGTCGGTCCCGTCGCCGATGAAATCGAGCATGCGCAAAGCTCGCTCGTCTTCACCAATACGCGCTCGCAATCGGAAATCTGGTATCGCGCGTTGCTGGAACTGCGCCCGGAATGGGCCGGGCTGCTCGCGCTGCATCACGGCTCGCTCGACAAGGAAGTACGCGACTGGGTCGAACTCGGCCTGAAGAACGGGCAACTGAAGGCGGTCGTGTGCACATCGAGTCTCGATCTCGGCGTCGATTTCCTGCCGGTGGATCGCGTATTTCAGATCGGCTCGCCGAAGGGCGTCGCGCGCCTCATGCAGCGCGCGGGCCGCTCGGGGCACGCGCCGGGCCGCGTATCGCGCGTGACGATCGTGCCGACGCACGCGCTCGAACTCGTCGAAGCGGCGGCGGCGCGCTGGGCGATCGAAGAGCGGCGCATCGAAGGGCGCGACATGCCGCTGAAGCCGCTCGACGTGCTCGTGCAGCATCTCGTGACGGTGGCGATCGGCGGCGGATTCACGCCCGCCGATATGCTCGATGAAGTGCGCACCGCCTATGCGTATCGCGATCTGACGCAACAGGCGTTCGACTGGGCGCTCGCGTTCGTCGAGCGCGGCGGCGCGTCGCTCGCGGCGTATCCGGATTTTCATCGCGTCGTGAAAGGCGATGACGGCGTGTATCGCGTGCCGCGCGAAGATCTCGTGCGCAGGCATCGCAACAATGTCGGGACGATCGTCGCGAACGCGACCATCAGTGTCGCTTACATGACGGGCGGGAGAATCGGCGCGATGGAGGAGTCGTTCATCTCGCGTCTGAAGCCCGGCGATGTCTTCACGTTCGGCGGACGCGCGCTGGAACTCATCCGCGTGCGCGACATGACCGCCTACGTGAAGCGCGCGACCTCATCGCGCGGGGCGATGCCGCAATGGGCCGGCAGCAAGATGCCGCTGTCGTCCGAACTCGCGGACGCCGCGCTCGTGATGCTCGCGCGCGCGAACGACGGCATCTACGACGAGCCCGAAATGCGCGCGATCAGGCCGCTGCTCGACTTGCAGGCGAAATGGTCGGCGCTGCCGGGGCCGGGCGTGCTCGTCGTGGAACTGGTGCGCTCGCGCGAAGGGCATCATTTCTTCTGCTATCCGTTTGCAGGACGCATGGCGCATATCGGGCTGGGTTCGCTGATCGGCTGGCGTGCCGCACGCGATCAGCCGGGGACGTTCTCGATATCGATGAACGATTACGGCTTCGAATTGCTGTCGGCGCGGCCGTTCGATTGGGAGACGCTGATCGCCGAAGGGCTTTTCTCGCCGGACGATCTGGAGCACGACATTCTCGCGAGCCTCAATGCGTCGGAACTTTCGGCGCGGCGGTTTCGGGAGATCGCGCGCGTGTCGGGGCTGATTTATCAGGGCCATCCGGGGCAGCAGAAAAGCGCACGGCAGTTGCAGGCGTCGAGTGGATTGTTCTTCGAAGTTTTCCGGAAGCACGACAGCGGCAATCTTCTGCTCGCGCAGGCCGATCAGGAAGTGATGCTGCAAGAGTTGGAATTAGGCCGCATCCGCGCGGCGCTGGAACGCATGAACGACAGCCGCCTGGCGCTGACGCGCCCGAAGAAGCCGACGCCTTTCGCGTTTCCGCTGATCGTCGCGCGCTTGCGGGAGAAAGTGAGTACGGAAAAGTTGTCGGACCGGGTCGAGAGAATGCTGGCGGATTTGGAGAAGGCGGCGAAAAACTAAGCGGACCGAAAAACAGAACCCGTCGGCCGCGAAGCGGGGCCGGAGCTTGCGGGCGCTGTGCCAGCGCGATCAAACGTGCGGCTTGGCGGACCGTGCGCGATCCAAGCCCGGCAAGTTTTGTGGGGGCACTCGCGACTCCGGGGGCCATTCAGCCAATCGCCTGTGCCGCGGCCGGCGTGAAGTGCTTAGGCTGGGGAGAGCTGCTTTCTTTGGTGACTTTCTTTGCGTCGACCAGAGTTGGCGCTTTAGCGCTTACTCTGGTCCCGAGCAAAGAAAGTTACCCCTCCGCCGGGGAGGCGGCTACTGAACGAAAAGGCGAGACAACAGCAGCAGCAAAAATGAACCCACCACCAACAGAGTCCCTGACGATCGACATAGCCGGCCACGCACTCGTGCTCTCGGCAAATCGCGCCGCCTTCGATCCGCAATCGAAAAGCCTCTTCATCGCCGATGCACATTTCGGCAAGGACGCCGTATTCCGTGCACGCGGCATCCCGGTGCCCGTCGGCACGACACCGGAAAGCCTCGCGCGGCTCGATGCGCTCGTCGCCGCGCATCGTCCGGAGCAAATCGTCTTCCTCGGCGACCTGCTCCACGCACGCGAATCCCACGCCGACGAAACCCTCGACGCCCTCGCCGTCTGGCGCGCGAAGCATCGCGAATTGCGGCTCGCGCTCGTCGAAGGCAATCACGACAAGCACGCGGGCGCACTGCCCGCCCTCTTCGGCGTCGATGTCGTGAAGGAGCCGCATGGGCTCGGGCCGTGGGCGCTTTGCCATCATCCGCAGACGGTCGATGGCGCGTATGCGCTCGCCGGTCACGAGCATCCGGTGTATCGGCTCGCGACGCGCGTCGACAGCGCGCGTCTGCCGTGCTTTCGCTTCGGAAGGCGCGCGGGCGTGCTGCCCGCGTTCGGCGCGTTCACGGGCGGCTTCGAAGTCAATACCGATGCGCGCGGCGAAGCGGTCTACGTGATCGCCGGCGAACGCGTGTTTCCGCTCAGTGATAGATCGTCGTCGACGATTGCAGCTTCGTGAGCTTGCCGCGCTGATAGCCGTACCAGCCGAGATTCGACTGCATCACCACTTCCTCTCCCTGCCAGAAGACGCGCTTGACCGTCATGCGCTGACCCATGCGCTGCACGAGCGGCGGGTTGCGGCGGAAGTCGTAGAGCAGCGGGCCGGTATCGGATTGCACCAGCATGCGCGTAACGGTATCGGCCGTGGCCGACGTTTCGTCGAAATGCGCAATGCGCTTGGCGTCGAAGCGATCGAACACTTGGGTGTCGATGAGCGCCGCCATGCCGGATTCGTCGCGCAGGAAATGCAGCGTGCCCGCCTTCGTAGCGATGGGGCCGGCCTCACTGCTTTGAGCGCGGATCTGCGGGGCCAGCGACATCGCGCAGGCAAAAACGGCCGTCAGGCAAAGTTGTTTCAGAGACATCGTTCTCATAGGTTTGCTGCGTTTTTCCAACACTCACCGGCATTTCAGTTGCGGAAGGTTTGAGCGTCGGCGCGTGTGTTACCGGAAACATCAGACGCATCCCGGACGCGCGCGGGCAACAGTCCTGCGCGGCCGCGTCATCCGCAAGAATATCCGTTCTGTGCGAGCCGGCGCGCGGCTGTCGCGAATCAGGGTTTATACCAGCATCAAAATTGACGTTTCGGTAGAATTCGAGCCTTCCTTGCGCTCGCGCGCCACTTTCCTTCGTCCCCGCCATGCCTCTGCCTCTCTTCGCTCTCGCCGTTGCCGCGTTCGGCATCGGCACGACCGAATTCGTCATCATGGGCCTGTTGCCCAACGTCGCGCGCGACCTCGCGGTGTCGATTCCGGCGGCGGGCATGCTCGTCTCCGGCTATGCGCTCGGCGTCACGGTCGGCGCGCCGATTCTCGCCGTCGTCACCGCGAAGATGCCGCGCAAGAAAGCGCTGATGAGTCTGATCGGCGTGTTCATCGTCGGCAATCTGCTGTGCGCGCTCGCGCCGAACTACTGGGTGCTGATGGGCGCGCGCATCGTCACTGCGTTCTGTCACGGCGCGTTCTTCGGCATCGGCTCGGTGGTCGCGGCGGATCTCGTCGCGCCGAACCGCCGCGCGCAGGCCATCGCGCTGATGTTCACCGGCCTCACGCTCGCCAACGTGCTCGGCGTGCCGCTCGGCACCGCGCTCGGCCAGGCTGCCGGCTGGCGCTCGACGTTCTGGGTCGTCACGCTGATCGGCGTCGCCGCGGCGGGCGCGCTCGCCGTGTGCCTGCCGAAGCACATCGAGATGCGCGAAACCAGCATCCTGCGCGAATTCGACGTGCTCAAGAATCCGCAAGTGCTGATGGTGCTCGGCATCAGCGTGCTCGCATCGGCCAGTCTGTTCTCGGTGTTCACGTACATCACGCCCATTCTCGAAGACGTCACCGGCTTTACGCCGCGCGCGGTCACCTACGTGCTGCTGCTCTTCGGTCTCGGCTTGACGGTCGGCAGCACGCTCGGCGGCAAGCTCGCGGACTGGAAGCTGCTGCGCTCGCTGCTGTCGTTTCTGCTGGCGATCGTCGCGATCCTGACGATTTTCGCGGGCACGATGCACGAGCCGATCGCCGCGATGATCACGATTTTCTTCTGGGGCGTGCTCGCGTTCGCGATCGTGCCGCCGCTGCAAATGCTGATCGTGAACCGCGCGAGCGATGCGCCGAATCTCGCGTCGACGTTGAATCAGGGCGCGTTCAACCTCGGCAACGCGACGGGCGCGTGGCTCGGCGGCTGCGTGATCAGCGCGGGCGCGCCGCTCACGTCGCTGCCGTGGGTCGGCATTCTGATGGCGGCGAGCGCGTTCGGCCTCACGCTGCTCTCGGCGACGCTCGACAAGCGCGCGCGGCGTCTCGCGATCGGGCAAACTGCCTGATTTCGTCGATGCGGCAGGCTGGATGAAGGGCATTCTTTCGCGTGACTTTCTCGCGCTGATCCTGAGCGTGGCGGTGGTCGGGCTGGGTCTCGGCGCGACACTGCCGCTCACCGCGCTCGCGCTGACGCAGGCGGGCCACGGCACCGACATCGTCGGCCTGATGACGGCGATGCAGGCGGGCGGCGGCCTCGCGATCGCGCCGTTCGCGAGCCGCGTGGCTCATCGATTGGGCGCGCGCGAGACGATCGTCGGCACGGTGATCGTCGCGGCGCTGTCCACCATCGCGATGCAGTTCACCGCGAATCTGTGGCTGTGGGCCGTGCTGCGCTTTCTGTGCGGCGGGGCGCTGATGCTGCTCTTCACCATCGGCGAGGCGTGGGTCACGCAGCTCGCCGACGATTCGACGCGCGGCCGCGTCGTCGCCCTCTACGCGACCAACTTCACGCTGTTCCAGATGACGGGTCCGGTGCTCATCACCGTGATCGGCGGATTGCCGGCGATGCGCTTCGCGATCTGCGGCGCGATCTTTCTGCTGGCGCTGCCCGCGCTCGCCTCGATACGCGGCACGCCGCACGCGCTGGCGGCCGAAGAAGGCGAACACGGCGACTGGCGCAGCGTGCTGCCGCGCATGCCGGCGCTCGTGATCGGCACGGGCTTTTTCGCGCTTTTCGACACGCTCGCCCTTTCGCTGATGCCGCTCTTCGCGATGTCGCACGGCATCGGCGAGGAAGTCGGCGTGCTGTTCGCATCGGCGATCCTGCTCGGCGACACGACGATGCAGTTCCCGATCGGGTGGCTCGCCGACCGCATCGGGCGCGCGAAGGTGCATGCGGGCGCGGGCGTCGTCGTGGTGCTGCTGTTGCCGCTTCTGCCGTGGGCAGTCGCGCATCCATGGATGTGCTGGCCGCTGCTCTTCGTGCTCGGCGCGGCGGCGGGCAGCGTCTACACGCTGTCGCTCGTCGCGTGCGGCGAACGCTTTCGCGGTCCGACGCTCGTTTCCGCGACGGCGATCGTCGGCGCGTCGTGGAGCGTCGCGAGCTTCGGCGGGCCGATCGTCGCGGGCACGCTGATGCAGCGCATCGGTCCCGATGCGCTTATCAGCGTGCTGACGGCGGCGGCGGTGGCGTTTCTCGTGGCGGCGTGGTGGGAACGGCGCCGCGCAACGTGAAACTCACCCGCGCGCCGGCAAAATCTCCCCCGCGCATTCCCCAAACCCGACGCGATACCCCTCTCCCTGACACCATCCGCGCAAGGTGATTTCATCGCCGTCCAGCAGGAACGCGCGTTCGCCGCCTTCTTCCAGCTCGATCGGCCGCTGTCCGTTCCACGTGCTTTCGAGCAAGCTGCCGCACGAATCCGGCGTCGGTCCGCTGATCGTGCCCGAGCCCATCAGATCGCCGACGCGCGTGTTGCAGCCGCCGACCGTGTGATGCGCGAGTTGTTGCGCCATCGACCAGTACATCAGCCGGAAGTTGGTGCGCGAGATCGTCGTCGCCCGTTGCGCGCCTTCCGGACGCAGCGTGACTTCCAGTTCGATATCGAACGCGTGATCGCCTTCATGACGCAGATACGCGAGCGGCTGCGGCTCCTGCGCGGGCGTCGCGGTGCGGAACGGCTCGAGCGCATCGAGCGTGATGATCCACGGCGAAATGGTCGTCGCGAAACCCTTCGAATTGAACGGTCCGAGCGGCACATATTCCCATTGCTGGATATCACGCGCGCTCCAGTCGTTGAGCAGCACCATGCCGAATATATGCGCCTCGGCGTCTTCACACGGAATCGGCTCGCCGAGCGCATTGCCCTTCCCGACGATGAAGCCCGTCTCCAGTTCGATGTCCAGCTTGCGGCACGCGCTGAACACCGGCCGCTCGTCGTTCGGCAGCTTGATCTGGCCGTTCGGGCGCCGCACCTTCGTGCCGCTCACCACGACCGACGACGCCCGTCCGTTATAGCCGACGGGCAACTCCGACCAGTTCGGCAGCAGCGCGTTCTTCGGATCGCGGAACATCGAGCCCACGTTCGTCGCGTGCTCTCTCGACGAATAGAAATCCGTGTAGCCGGGAATCTCGACGGGCAGATGCATCGTCGCATCCTTGCGCGGCACGAGCGCGCGGCGGCGCAGGTCGGCGTCGTCGCGCAGCGTCGCGTTGCCTTGCGCGAGCAACGCAGAAAGCGCGATGCGCACATCGCGCCATGTTTGCTGGCCGAGCGCGATGAAATCGTTCAGGCGCGTCGCGTTGAACGTGCCGTGTCCGTCGATGAGACGGGCGTCTTCGAGCACGGAAAGATCGACGATCCAGTCACCGATCGCGACGCCCGCGCGCGGTTGCGCGTTGATCGCGTCGCTGAAAATGCCGAACGGCAGGTTCTGAATCGGGAAGTCGCTCGCGGGATCGTTCGCGGATTCGATCCAGCTTTTCAGTGCGGCGACAAGCGTGGCTTTGAGCGCGTCGTTCATCGTTGCTCCGGGTTGAAGTGTTTCGTGAGGCCTTGCCAGCACTCGTAGTAATTGGCCTGCAATTGCGCGGTTTCGAGCGCGAACTGCGTCGGCTTAATGAGCGTGCGCGTTTCGAACATGAAGGCCATCGTGGCGTCGACTTTCGCGGGCTTCGATGTATCGCTCTTCGATGCCTTTTCGAACGTCTCCGCGTCCGGCCCGTGACCCGACATGCAGTTGTGCAGACTCGCGCCGCCTGGCACGAAGCCTTCGGCCTTGGCGTCGTACACGCCGTGCACGAGGCCCATGAACTCGCTCGCGACATTGCGATGGAACCACGGCGGACGGAACGTATCCTCGGCGGCGAGCCAGCGCGGCGGGAAGATCACGAAGTCGATGGTATCGACGCCCGGCGTGTCGCTCGGCGATTGCAGCACGAGAAAGATCGACGGATCGGGATGGTCGTAGCTGATCGAGCCGATGGTGTTGAAGTGGCGCAGATCGTACTTGTACGGCGCGTAGTTGCCGTGCCACGCGACGACATCGAGCGGCGAATGGCCGATATCCGCGCACCAGAGCACGCCGTTCATCTTCGTGACGAGCTCGAATTTGCCTTCGCGGTCTTCGTACGCGGCATTCGGCGTGAGGAAATCGCGCGGATTCGCGAGCCCGTTCGAACCGATCGGCCCGAGATCCGGCAGTTGCAACAGTGCGCCAAAGTTTTCGCAGACATAACCGCGCGCTTCGCCATCGGGCAAGGCGACGGCGAAACGCACGCCGCGCGGAATCACGGCGATTTCGTACGGTTCGATATCGAGCTTGCCCAGTTCCGTGAAGATCGCGAGCCGGCCCTGCTGCGGGACGATCAGCAATTCGCCGTCGGCGTTGTAGAAGAAGCGGTCCTGCATCGACCGGTTGGCGGCGTACAGATGAATCGCGCAGCCGGTCATCGATTCGGCGGCGCCGTTGCCGGCCATCGTCACCCAGCCGTCGATGAAATCGGTCGGCGCGTCGGGCATCGGCAGCGGGTCCCAGCGCAGCTGATTCGGCGGCGTCGGCGGAACCTCGGCGAAGTTCGCGACGAGTTTGCCGCGCCCGATCTGCGTGAACGGCTTGTGAACGGCAGCCGGCCGGATGCGATAGAGCCACGAGCGCCGGTTATGCGCGCGCGGCGCAGTGAACGCCGAGCCCGACAACTGCTCGGCATAGAGACCGTAGGCCGCGCGCTGCGGCGAGTTGCGGCCGATCGGCAGCGCGCCCGGCAACGCCTCGGTGGCGAAGTCGTTGGCGAAGCCGGATTGATAGTGCTGGTTCGCGTCCGTGTGCGTCTCGAACGTTGGCATGGTCGAAATCCTCGACGAAAAGAACGACTGGTCTGGCGACGACGGCCGCATTGCGCTGCTCGCCGCTGCGTTTTACGCATGGTAAAACGAATTACGATTAGTGAAATTCCTCGTAAACCCTTGATCGACGCATTCTCTCGGGCATATCAATATGTGAATTTGGTGCTGGACGCGGTCTTGCGCGCTGATACCATCGACCAATTCCAATGACAATCGCCCGGTACGGCACGCCTTGCGAACCCGAACGCCCCATTCATGATTGCGCCTTCCTTGCCTGAACTCGTCGCCCGCGCCTCGAAGCATCCGTTTCTCGGCGCGCATGTCGTGCTTGGAGAAAACGAGCATGCGGGGCAGGCCATCGCGCATTACCACGATCTGTGCATATCGAGCGCCTACGAGCCGATCTTCGATGTCGGCACGCACAGCTTTCCGCAGACCTTGAGCGCGTCGCCGGAGAGTGCGGAGCGTTTCGGCGATGAACTCGGCATGCAGGCATTGACGCTCATTCAGGGCGACGCGCCGCACGATCCTTTCGGGCAACTCGAAGATGATCGGGAACTCGTGGCGTTGGACCGGTTATCGCGGGCGCTGCATGCGTTCAATTTCTTCGGGCCGCATCGGCCGGGGCTGTTGTTCTTGCGCGTGCACGAGCGGCTTCTGAAGAGCGTGAAGTACGATCACGGGCTGCATTTCTCTTCCGTGCTGATGGAGTTCGGCTTGAGCCCGTCGCGCGTGGTGATCGAATTGCCCGCGGTGGCGGTCGCGCACAAGACGTTTGTCGGCTATCTCACCAAGAGCTATCAGCGCTACGGATTCAAGGTTGCGGGGAATCTGCCGAATGCCGGGCAGATCATGGCTGTGTCGGATATGGCGCGGCTCGATTTCATCAAGATGGATGCGGGCGCGGCTTTACGTGATTCTGTTGTGAAGCATCTCGTGGCTTATGCGCATAGGCTGAAGATTCCGCTCATTTTTTCGAATGTTACCGATGAGGCGATGTTCAACGCGCTTCAGCAGTTCGATGTGCATTTCGTGCAAGGGCCGGTGTTTGATGCGCATCCGATTCTTAATGCGCGATAGGGTTTTGGGTCTTTGTTTGTTTGTTGCCGGATCCCGTTTTGCTTTTGGTTTATTAGCTTCGCCCCTATGCGGGGCAGCAGTCACTTTCTTTACTGCTGTGTATAGACCGGGGACATGGTTGACACTTTCGTCGGGGACATAGCTGACACATTCATCTTGGCGCATCGGGCTGGTTTGGGTCAAACGTCATGAGTCGATGATGAGCGAAGTAGAAGTCGTAGGCATCGGCAACTTTGCTGCTGGGTCGCGCGGCGATGTCCAGTCTGTGCAGTGCGCTGGATACGCGCAAATGGTGACCTCGAAACGTTACTTTGCCGTTCCAGCCCACGCGCAGCACTTCGTCGCACGCGCCGTACTCCAGCGGCGGCAGCGTCGCGGGCATGGCGCGCGGGCTCGCGCTGTAGCGCGTGGCCGGGGTGGCCATGCCGATGCCTGCATGCGGGCGTTCGAAGTTGTAGATATCGCGCCAGCGATC
>NZ_FCOM02000285.1 GCF_001544695.2 Caballeronia arvi | reverse complement strand
GCGCACGATGTCGTCTTCGCCGAGATAGCTGCCGGACTGCACTTCGATGATCTCGAGCGGCACCTTGCCCGGGTTCTCCAGGCGATGCCGCACGCCGAGCGGAATGAACGTCGATTCGTTCTCGCTCAGCAAAAACTGCTCTTCGCCGCGCGTGACGAGCGCCGTGCCGCACACGACGACCCAGTGCTCCGCGCGATGGTGATGCATCTGCAGCGACAGCTTCGAACCCGGCGACACCACGATGCGCTTCACCTGGAAGCGTTCGCCGTGCTCGATCGAATCGTAGAAACCCCACGGACGGCGCACCTTGCGATGCGTGTCCGCCTCGGGCGCATGCTGCTCGCGGATGCGCGCAACGAGCCCCTTGATGTCCTGCACGCGCGAACGGTCCGCGACCAGCACGGCGTCGTCCGTCTCGACGACGATCACGTTGGTCGTGCCCACGCACGCGACGAGCCGTCCGCCTTCGGAGCGCGCATAGCTCGAGGTCGCGCCTTCGAACACCACGCGCCCGCTCGCGACGTTGCCGGACTCGTCCTTGTCCATCGCGTCCCACACGGCGTCCCACGAACCGAGATCCGACCAGCCCGCAACGAGCGGCACGACCACGCCGTCGCACGGCTTGCTCGGCGTGCCGATGTGCTCCATCACGGCATAGTCGATTGAATCCGACGGCGCGCGGCCGAACAGCGCGGCCTGCGGACGGAAGAACTTGCCGTCGTGCTCGCCGTCTTTCGCGGCGGCCGAGCACGCGGCGTGCATGTCGGCATTGAGCTGCTCGAGCGCCGCGAGCCACACGCTCGCCCGCACGATGAAAATGCCGCTGTTCCACCAGTACGTGCCCGCCGCGACGTATTGCGCGGCAAGCTCCGCCGCGGGCTT
>NZ_FCOM02000122.1 GCF_001544695.2 Caballeronia arvi | reverse complement strand
CCTTGGCGACTGACACCCCATCCTTCGTGATGGTCGGCGCGCCGAAGCTGCGTTCGATCAGGACGTTTCTGCCTTTGAGCCCAAACGTCACCTTCACGGCATCGGCCAGCACATTGACGCCCTTGACGATGCGGGCACGGGCGGTATCGTGTAATTTGACCTCTTTTGCACTCATGTTATTGCTCTGGAGTTTGTCGTTGACCAGCGGGTCGCGACCTACCGATGCGTTGACCGGCGCAAATTACCGGCGCGACGATCAGCCCAGCGGCGAAGACCCTATTTGTCTTCAGGCAGCCTTGCGCGCTGAACCGGCGTCCGCCTCGAGAGCGCCCATGACGTCCTCCTCGCGCATGACGAGCAACTCCTCGCCATCGACCTTGACGGTCTGGCCTGCGTATTTGTCGTATAGAACCTGGTCACCGACCTGTAGCTGGAGCGGGCGCAGCGCGCCGTCCTGCAGCAGCCGCCCGCTGCCAACTGCGACAACTTCGCCTTGTTCTGGTTTTTCTGCTGCTGAATCGGGAATTGCGATGCCCGAAGCTGTCGTCCGTTGCGTTTCGATTCGCTTGACGATAACCCGGTCGTAGAGGGGACGAATACGCATTTCCATCTCCTGAGCGATTAAAGGATCACCAATAAGGGAATCCGGCTGCACGACTGCGACACGCTAAGTGCCACCGTGCAGCCGAGCCAAACCTAGCGAAATGCGAAATAAGGGCGGGCGTTTTTGATTCAAGGGCTGGCGAAATGGCGATTTGTAACTTTTTGTTTCATAGCGGCAGCAGAGTACAATGCACTCGGCCGAGCCGATAAACCGTGCGCCTTCGGTGGTCTCGCCGGCGGGATATAGGCGCCGCAGGACACGGCGGCCGGCGCCCGCCATTAGCGTCCAAAGTGTCGTCCGGTTCGTCGAGCACGCGCCACAAGCCAGACTGCACAGGTCGAAACATCCAGCGGAGATAGCCTCGGCGCGCAGCGAGTTGCATTAACCTTGCGCGCTCACTGTCGTCATCGTCTAGCGGCGCCCTGTTGCTCGCATCTGCCTCGTAGAAACCGAACGCCTGCCGGCAGGCGAGCGCCTCTGCCGCGCTTGCGCCTATGACGTTGCAACTGCGCTGCTCGATGCGCTCGATCTCCCACGCGCCCAGTTGCCAGGCTGCGTCTAGCACCAGCAAATCCACCGTCTCGAAGCAGCGCCATTGAAGATTCAGCGTGATAGTCGATGGGGGAATGGGGCGTGACGGAATATCAACGCCGGGCAACGCCAAGGGCGTTGCACGCCGGAATCCGTGCCAGTGAAGTAACACGATCAGCGGCGTGTTGATGTGCGCCGCAGCGGTGACGGTGACGGCAAACAGCGGCAGTCGCACCGTATCGATCTGCTCGTGGAGCTTGTCGAAAAGGTCCATGAAGCCTCCCAGTTGACAATTGCAGCGCCTCTTGAATGGGGGTTGGTTAGCTATTTTAGGTAGTGCACGCGCGCAAGGCTTACCAGTCGTCCTGCGTGTCGCAAGCTCTTCGGCGCGGGTCGGCGAGCGGCCGTCCTATTGGGAAAGCGTCCCAGAGGGCTGGCTATAATTTTCTACCATCATGGCGCCGCCGCCAACCTTCCGCGGTGCGGGTCGGCAACGCTTTTGTCGCTCGCGCATTCACTCGGGGTAAGGATGGCGAAACAAATTCGCTTCTGGAACCTGGCATCTTTCCGAACGGAAGCCCAGCGATGCAGTTTGCGATTCGCTCAGCGCTCGCCTACGTCGAGGGCAGGCCCATGCCCACTCCTCCGGTCAATGTCTTTAACAGTGAGGACGCTCCGCCGTGAAGGCTCGGTATCTAGCCGACCGGGTCCATGGGCTTGGTCCAGCCGGGCGTTGATCGTTCGCATGACCGCCAAAAAAAGGAGGTGCGTGCCTGATTAGCAGTCCTGATAACGTCTATTATCGGGATAGCGTTTCGGGGGTAGAATAGCGCATTTGCGATTTATAAAAGAGGGGAGAGCGTCGTGGCACAAGCCTTTCCGCCGGATGACCCCAACTCGGACGCCAACCCGGATCACGAGCGGCATGACCAGCCGAAAAGGCCGAGCGATGCCTGGCCCGACGAGCAATGGTTCAGCGAGGCGCCGACCGCAGCGGTCGCGCAGGTGGTGCTCGCGGTGGATGAGGCCATTACGCTCAAGCGCCGGGCCGCCGTCGCGTGGCTGACCGCGCACGGCGATGCGGTGCCGCTGCTGCCGGTGAAGCCGTCGCGGCTCGAACTGGCGGTGGTGATTGCGCTGGCCGAAACCTATGGCGCCGCGCTCAGTTCGGCGCGGCGGTTTTTGCCGGTGATCGACTTCATTGCGGACTACGGCGCGGTCAAGCTGGTGCAGCGCGTGATGTATGGCGCGCGCCCGACGACTCACTTCGATGTCACCGCGTATGCCGCGGAGAATGCGCGACTGGCGGAGCTGGTGCGGGACGCGCGCACCGCGTTCGAGTTTCTGTGTGCGACGTGGCCCGAGGCGTTCATGGCGCAGGCGAGCGACGCGCTCGCGCAACTCGGCTTGCCTCGGCTGCGCGCGCCGGCGCCGGCGCCGCCGAACGGCCAACGCTGCGGCCGCGACGAGTCAGGCGATGAGTCGGACGACGAGCCAGGCGACACGTTCGATGAGGAGGGCGACGATGCCTGAGCGCACGGCCGCCTCCCCCGAGAAGATCACCGCCACGCCGGCGCGCGCCCCGGAAAAGCTCACTGAGTCACCCGCGCTTGAGCGGCGCTACACGACCAAGGATTTCACGGCGCTGCGCGCGTATGTTCAACGCATTCCGCCCGCGGTTATCGCGCGCACCTATTACACGATCCCGATGAGGACCCTCACGCGGCGACGCCCGGCGCGATGGAGCGGCATCTCACCACGATGCTCGACGCGCTGGTTTCGCTGGCGCTGGCGCACGGGTCCGCGGCGCTCGCCGATCATCTGCGCGCCTCGATTCGTCAGCATGGTCGACCGTTGCTCACGGCGGTCACCTTCCGCATGGTCACCGAAGCGGCGCAACTGGCCGCAGCGGCCCCGCACGCGGATCACCCGATCGGCGCCTGGTTGCGTCCGCACCTCGCGCGCCGGTTGAAAGCGGAGGGGATCGCCACGCTCGGTGAGTTGGTCGCGTTCTGCAACCGGCGCGGCCCGAGCTGGTGGCGCTCGATTCCGCGCATCGGTCGCGGTCGGGCGCGGGCGATCGTGAGCTGGCTGCGCAAGCAGCAGGCGAAGTTGCGACTGACGGTCGACATCGACATCGACTCGGAAGAGCGCGACGGCGTGCCGCTGGTGGCCGATGAACTGGTCAAAGTCGTACCCGAGTCGTATCTCGACAGCGACGCGGACCGAGGACCGCGCGGAACGTTGCCTCGGCTGAGGCTCGCGCCGCTCGAACGCCTGGCGGTGCCGCACGCGCTGTCCGGCGCCGCTGGCGAAAACCGTTCGGCGGCGTTCTGCTATATCCAGGCGAAGCACGATCTGGATGCGGGTGCGCGCGTATTGGAACCGTTATCGCGATCAGCCGAAAACGCTTGGCGCGTACACCAAAGAGCTCGAGCGTTTTCTGTTGTGGGCGGTGGTGCTGCGTGGCAAGGCGCTCAGGGATCTGTGCGTGGATGATTGCGAGGCTTACAAGGACTTTCTGAAAGCGCCGGACCCGCGCTTCGTCGGCGAGCGCTTCCCCCGGCACTCGCCGCGCTGGCGACCGTTCGCCTTGTCCAGCTCCTCTGTCGCGGCCGACGGTAAGGCGTCGCTGTCCGCGACGCTTTCACCCGAATCGCAGCGTTATACCGTTCGGGTACTACGTACGGCATTCGCCTGGTGGGTGGACGTCCGCTATCTCGCCGGCAACCCGTGGAAGGCGGTCAACGATCCGGTGGTGATCAAGCGGGAACGCGCGATGAAGATCGAACACGCCTTGCCGGCCGATCTTTGGCGCAAGCTGCGCGATGCGCTCGATGCCCGCTCGACAGACGAGGGCGAGGCGACGGCCGGTGCGCCGTGGCGCATGGACACGAACCCGCGTCGAAACGGCATGCAGTGGCGCGCCGTGCGCGCGGCAATCTTGTTGATGGGCGATTCCGGTCTGCGACGCGAAGAAGCCGCAAGCGCCCGGCGCGAGCATCTGCGCCCTTCGTCCTTTGGAACCCCCGAGCGGCCGGTCTGGGAGCTGACCCTCGTTGGCAAGGGCCAGCGCGAACGCACGGTGCCGGTGAGCGCCGCGACGCTGAACGCGCTGCGCGCGCATTGGGCCGACCGGGGGCAGGATTTCGACGGCGCGACCGAAGAAGACAAACAGAGCGGGCCGCTGCTGAGCCCCGTTGTCATTCCGTGGACCGACGCGTCACGCCGGCGACATAGAACGGGTCAGAATGGTGAAAGGAAGCTTGCGAAGGAAGCGGGCTACACCGCGGATGGACTGAACCGGCTGATTAGTCGAATGGTCACCGAACTGGTTGAGACGATGGATGACTTGAGCCTCGATGAACGCGTGAGGCTCGGGCAGTCGAATGCGCATGTATTTCGCCACACCTTCGGCACCCAGTCGGTCGCGGACGAGGTGCCGGTGGATGTCGTGCAGAAGGTGCTCGGTCACGCCTCGCTGCAAACGACGACCCTCTATGTCCAGGCCGAAAAACAGCGGGTGGTGGAGAAGTGGCTCGCTACTATACGGGCCTCGTCGCGCGCAAGACTGGCGCATGAGAAGCGCACGCATTCTGAGTCACCAGTTGTAGCTCACCGGGTAACGCATGGCCGCGCGTCCCGGCGTTGCGACACCAAAAAACACGCTGATCGGGAAAGTGTCGCCTGCCGCGGTGCTGCCGGTCATCGAACTGAAATTCATGGCGCTCTGGCTCACCTAGGGCGGCCTCATCCACACGCGGAGGCGGGATTGTCGAACACCCATCTATCGAGCCAATACCATGCAGAGCTGGTCCGCCTGTCCACGCGGTTGCTTGAGATGGGCGGGCTGGTCGAAGCGCAAGTCGCTCGGTCCATCGGTCTGTTGAAACGACGCGATCCCGCGATCCTTCCCGCCCTCATCGAAGATGAACATCGGATCAACGCGATGGAACGTGAGATCGACGAGGTGTTGAGCAACGTCATCGCGCGGCGGCAGCCTGCCGCCCGAGACCTGCGGTTGCTGATGGCGACCTCCAAATGCACCGCCAATCTGGAACGGGCGGCGGACGAAGCCCGAAAGATTGGCAAACGCGCCGAGCGACTGAGCGACGATCCAGACGCTCGCGCGATCGATCTATCCGAGGTGCTCGTCGCCGGCGAGCTGGCGCTCGATCTTCTGCGTCGTGCGCTCGACGCGTTCGCCCGGATGGATACCGCCGCCGCGGCGCAGGTGAAAGTCGACGATCAAGCCATCGACGCCCAGTTTCGTTCGTTCACCACGCGCATGGTGCCGTACATGAGCGCGCACCCTCGCGCGATTGGCGTGGCACTGGACTACATGTTCGTCGCCAAAGCCGTTGAACGGATCGGCGACCATGCGAAAAACATTGCCGAGTTCGTGGTGTACGTTGTCGAGGGAAAAGACATCCGACACGCTAAAAAGCGCGCGCCAGCCTGATTCGGGTCAGACGTGCGCCCGACGTGCTCAGCGAGGAAGATCATCAACGTTTCGCTGCGCCGCACTGAGGCCAATGCTGATGGCCTCATCCTGACTGGCAAAGGCGCGGCCGCCTGCTTCCTCCAGTCTGAGCGGAGAGAACCGGGACGGGGATGTCCCCGACGAAGCGCGCGCATAATGAAGCGTTACCTGCATTTGTTGAAGGCCGCCGACCATGAACGAGCCGAGAACGAAAAGAGACGCCGAGGGGACACGGCGGCGCATTCTTCAGGCCGCGACGCAACAGTTTTCGACCTACGGGCTCTCCGGGGCGCGCGTGGACGCCATCGCAACGGCTGCGGACACCAACGAGCGAATGCTCTACTACTACTTCCAAAGCAAGGAAGGGCTATATGTCGCGGTTCTGGAAGCAATGTATGCCGAATTGCGCGTCATGAAGTGAGGCTGGACCTCGCGGGGCTGCAGCCTGCAGATGCGGTTCGCGCGCTCGCGCTTTCCATCTGGAACTACTTCAGGGAAAACCCAAAGTGGCTGAACCTCATCAACAACGAAAATCTGCATGAAGGGCAGTACCTCGAGCGCTCGCCTAAGCTGACCGAGGCCATTTCGCCGGTGGTCGACTTGTTGCGCGCGACCTTGGCGCGCGGGGCCGCTCCGGGGGACTTCCGGGCCAATGTAGACGCGCTGGATTTCTATGTCACGCTGGCCGCAACGGGCTATTACCCGGTTTCCAACCGGTTCACCCTGAAAGCGTTCGTTGGGCGGAACTACGCCGAGCCGTCGGTCATCGAGGCGGTGACTGAGATGCAGGTCGAGATGCTGCTTTCGTATTTGCGGCCGCCGTCGACGGCCGCATCGCCTCAAGCTTTCGCTGCTCGAGTGGGCATAGAAAAAGGCACCAGCGATGCCCTTCCGTGAGACGTCGCCGGTCCTTCCAGACGGCGCATCGTCCATCTCGTCCTACCGTCATCCCACTCGGCGTCCAGACGAAGAGCCGCGCTAAGGCACGGATGATCGGGGGCCGCTCATGAGATGACGGCTGTGTTCAGCACGGTGACCGTCGCTGTTGATGTCAGGGAACTTCAACTCACGCGTCCGACATCTCGTCGGGCCATTGCTGTGCGCCATGCAGCACGCGCAGGATGCGCACGCCGTCGCCGCTGATCCGATAGGCTGCGATGTACGGCGTTCCGCTAATGACCAGTTCACGAGTCCCTTCGATGCGACCCAGCCGGCCAGTTTCAGGGAACTGAAGCAGTTGGCGGACTTGAGTGCGAATCCGATTATCGACCGTAACGGCAGCACGCGGGCTCTCGGCTTCGATGTGATCGAAAATGCGGTCTCGGTCCTCAAGCGCGAAGATCGACCATTCAAGCCTCACGCATCACCCTTCGACTTTACGCAGCGCTGCTGCGCGACGTCTAGCGAAATGGGCGTCCACGTCATCGTCCGGAACAGCCGGCCGCGGATCCGCTAATGCCTCCTGTACTTTGGCGCGGAACCAAGCGTCATGGACAGCAGGGTCGGCAGCGAGTGCGAAAGGAAGTGCGCCTTCATTTGCGACGCGCGTCAGCAGGATACGCACGGCGTCGGAGACCGTCAGCCCCATGTTTTCGAGTACCTCGGCCGCGCGTTCTTTCAGCACCGGATCGATGCGGGTCTGTACTAATGCACTTGCGGCCATAACGGAACTCCTTTGAGTGACTCAGTTTCTCCTGCATTGTAATTCAAACGCATTACAGGTGGTATCGCTCTAACGTCGTCCCAGCGGCGATTCGACTAGTAGCGGAGCCGGCGTTTAGGGTTATCCCGGATGCCGCAAGAGTCTTTTGTTGCATTGCACATCAATATTAAAGGTTCACTTACCTATACTGGGATCACTGAAACGCAAACAGGGCTGTTTGCGAAAAACAAAGATCTGGAGGTAAGCATCATGAAACTCGCAACCATCATCGTCGCCGCTGCATTGGCCATCCCGGCAGTCTCGTCCTTCGCTCAAAGCCAGTCGCTGACCCGTGCTCAAGTTAAGGCAGATCTGGTGCAAGTCGAGCGGGCGGGCTACAACCCGAGCATGGATCGCACGACGTATCCGGCAGCGATTCAAGCTGCCGAAGCCAAGGTCGCGGCACAGAACGGCCAGACGAGCTACGGCGGCGTTGCCGACACGTCATCAGCTTCGGGCGCCCCGGCGCACACGGGCAATAGCGTCGCACCGGTCTACTTCGGTCATTAAACCGGCTCGAAGCCGACAAGGTTCGTCTCGTTTAAACAAACTGGCCGCTGTCGGACACGACCGGCCAGTTTGGTTTTCCCCACCTCCGCCACCGGCTGAGCCGATGGCTTGCCCAGCGCTCGAGCGCCAGGGCTTTTTTCGTAGAATTGCCAACGTCCCAGCTGCGCCGATCCGGCCTCACGCGACAAAATCTCGTCTTCCTTCGTTCTACAGTCGTTGGGCCCCTTACCTACGATAGAAATCAGCCGTCTGAAACAGCGGTCACCGGCGCTGCTCTTCCGTATTCATTCGCCGAGGTGACTAGCTAAAAACGGCCGCGCTAATTTCGATTAGCATTCCTTATAGGTTCTATTATCGGGATAACGTTTCAGAGGTAGAATCCTCGAATTCCCGTTTACAACAGAGGGCAGAGGCCCGTGACGCACGACTTTGCCGGCTTCGATGCCGATGATGCCGACGACGCGGATGACGACGACTTCGGCGCGCTGCCGGATCCCGAAATCGCGCGCATCGTGCTCGAGCTCGACCGGACCATCATGCGCAGCCGTCGCGCGGCGGCGCTGCGCCAGATCGTGCAGGGGCAGCCGGTGCCGCTGCCGGTGAAGCCGAGTCGCGTCGAGTTGCTGGTGCTCACGGCCCTCGTGCTGACCTACGGACCCGTGCTGTTCGGCAGCGACTTTGGGCCAGTGCTGGAACAGATCGCGGAATGTGGTGCCGTGGTCCTGCTGCAGCAGGTCGTGTTCGCGGAGCCGACTGGCATCGGCGCGGAAGAAGTTGGAGTGAGCAAGGCAAGGCGGGTCGCCGCGCGCCTGCAGGACGCGCGACCGATGTTCGAGGCGCTGTGCCGCAAGTTCCCTGGCGCCTTCCTGGCGGAGGCCCGGGCCCTGCTGAAACGCTTTACGGCGCCGCCTGATGCGTACGGGAAGCGTCGCGATGGCTGACCGCGCGCCCAGACGATCGTCGAACTGGTCCGCGCGGACAGGAACCCACCATCCAGATTGGACAAAGCTCGTAGTGTAGCTTGACCTACGTTATCCAGACCATCGTGACCCACTGCGGTACTGGGACGATGGTGAGGAAAATCGTCGAACCTGAGCGGATCTTGAGCGGTGCTGTCGACGATCTCAGCATCGATTGGGTCTTGCTCTGAACTTCCGGGTTCGTTAAGGGTTATTCGATGCCTGCCATCGATCACAGGAATGTGACGGTGCCGCTGCGCGTGTTGGCAGGCGTCGAA
>NZ_FCOM02000316.1 GCF_001544695.2 Caballeronia arvi | reverse complement strand
ACCGCCGGAATGCGCGCTTTCATCTCGTCGCGCACGTCGAACACGAACAGCATGAACGGCGCGACGCGCGCATCGACGAACCAGTCGGCCGCGTGCTCCTCCATCACGACGGGCGCAACGGGGCGGAAGTCTTCGCGATCCTTGATCTCGTTCAGACGCGCCTGCATATCCGCATGAATCGGCGATGCGAGAATCGAGCGCGCGCCGAGCGCACGCGGGCCGAACTCCGTGCGGCCCTGATACCAGCCGATCACGCGATTCTGCGCGAGAATCTCCGCCGTTTCTTCGGCGATGTTCGTGAGCTTGCGATACGGCGCGCGCGCCCATTTCAGGAACGCTTCAATTTCCTCGTCGCCGAATGCGGGGCCGAGATACGCGTGATCCATGCGCCACCTGCGGCCTCGGTCGCCTGCCTTCGCGCGTTCCCTATAGTCTGTCCATAGCGCGGCGCCCAGTGCGGTGCCGGCGTCGCCTGCCGCCGGCTGAACCCATACTTCATCGAACGGACCGCGATCGCGAAGGCGCGCGTTCATCACGCAGTTGAGCGCGACGCCGCCCGCCATCGCAAGATTGCGCAGCCCCGTTTTCTCACGCAGCCACTTCGCGAGTTCGAGCGCGGTTTCTTCGAGCACGGCTTGCAGCGAATGCGCGATATCGAAGTGATGCTGCGT
>NZ_FCOM02000037.1 GCF_001544695.2 Caballeronia arvi | reverse complement strand
GATGCCCAAAGTGTCAACCATGTCCCCGCCAAATCTGTCAACTATGTCCCCGGTCTATACACAGCAGCAAAGAAAGTTACCCCCGCCCCGGGGAGGGGCAGTGCTAATAAACCAACACGAATCCAAGCTTCACGTCGCGGCAAACCAAACCGACAAGCTTCACGTCGCAGCAATCCAAACCGTCACGGCGTGAATAAGAATCCCAACCGCTCCCCCAACCAGCGTCCCATTCACCCGAATAAACTGCAAATCCCTTCCGATATTCAACTCGACATCCCTCACGAGCGTCGCATCATCCCACTGCTTCACGGTCGCCGCGATATGCTTCGCGATGCCATCGCGCAACTCCGGCGCGAGCGCCTTCAACGCATCGCGCATGTGCTCGTTGATCGAATCGCGCAACGCCGGATCGCTGCCGAGCGACGCAGCGAAACTCCCCGCCATCGCCGTCACCTTCGTATGCAGCGCCGAATCAGCGCGCCGGATATCCGCATCGAGCCACGCGATGAACTCGTCCCACAGCCCGTTCACATATCCACGCAATTCCGGCCGATCGAGCCACTCACGCTTGTGCTCGTCGATGCGCGCCTTGAACGACGCATCCGTCTTGAGCCGCTCGACAAAACGTTCCACCGCTGCATCGAAAGCCTTGCGGCGCTCGTGCTCGGGATCGCTACTCACGTCGTGCAGCCACTGATTCGCGCCGCGCACGAGGCCCGCCGCGAACTTCGCGCCGAGTTCTTCGGCGTTCAGTCCGACGAAACCGAGCATGCCGATGAGCTTCGGATACTCCTCGCCCGCCACCGCGATGATGCGCCCCGCGAGCATCTCCTGCACTTCAGGCTTGTCGAGCCACGCGGCCAGCTGCTTCAGGCCTTCGTCGAGCAGCAACTGATGACGCCGGTCCGATGTCAACGCCGACAGCACACTGCCCGCCGCGCTCGCGAGATCGAACTTGTCGGCGCGGCGGCGCAGCGTGTCGTAAAGCATGTTCTTGACGCGCTCGTCGTCGACGAAAGAAAGCAACTGGCCGACCGCCGTCACCGCCTTCCTGCCGAGCAGTTCGGCGTTCTTCGGCTCGGCGAGCCACATCGACAGACGGCTCGCGGGATCGAACGCATTCACGCGCGCAACGAGCGCATCGGTGCCGAGGAAACGGTCGCGCACGAAGACGGCCAGGTTGTCCGCGACGCGCGCCTTGTTCGCGGGCAGGATCGCCGTATGCGGAATGGGCACGCCGAGCGGATGACGAAACAGAGCGACAACCGCGAACCAGTCCGCGAGCGCGCCGACCATCGCGGCTTCCGCAAACGACGACACCCACGCCCACGCGCCCGCATCGTGCTGGCTTTTCGCGAGCGCGAACAATGCACCGGCCGCGATCAGCAGCGCGAACGCGAACCACTTCATTCTTTTCAGCGCAACGGCTTTGTCCTGCGTTTCCATCTATCTTCGCTTCATGGTTTCGGAGAGAGCGAAAGCTTACCAGCAGAGCGTTGCAAGTTTCGCAGCGCATCCATCGCGCGTCCGGCATCCTCCACCGGCACGAAAATATGATCGTGATACGCCGCCGCGAGCACGTTGCAACTGATGTTCGCGTCGCCCAGCGCACGCGCGAACGCCGCCGTCAGACCGACCGCGTTCAGGTCCGAATGCACCGTCAGCGTAATCCACGCCGCGCGAAACAGCGGCGCGATGGCCGCCGCCTTCGCCGCCTCTTCTTCCATCACGACGGTCATGCCCTCGCGCTCGCGAAACGTCGCGACGATGCCCGCGCCGCTCACGGCCGCATCGTGCGGCAGCGAGGCGAACACGTAGACGCCCGGTTGAAGCTCCGGCTCCATCGAGGCGATGAGCGTTTCGAGATCACGCAGCATTTTCAGCAGCCCTCGTTCTGCCCAGAACCGGCCGCAACGCCGCGCCCGTATGGCTGCGCGGATGCGTCGCGAGCGTGTCCGGGTCCGCCGCCGCGACGATCGTGCCGCCGTTCACGCCGCCTTCCGGCCCGAGATCCAGCACCCAGTCCGCTTCGGCAATCACATCGAGATCATGTTCGATGACGATCACGCTATGCCCGCCATCGACCAGCCGATGCAGCACGCGGATCAGCTTCGCGACATCGGCCATGTGCAGGCCGACCGTCGGCTCGTCGAGCACGTAGAGCGTATGCGCCGGCTTCTGGCCGCGTCGCGTGATGTCGTCGCGCACCTTCGACAACTCGGTGACGAGCTTGATGCGCTGCGCCTCGCCGCCCGAGAGCGTCGGCGACGGCTGGCCGAGCGTCAGATAACCGAGGCCGACATCGCGCAGCAATTGCAGCGGATGCGCGATGCTCTGCATCGACGCGAAGAACTCGACGGCTTCGTCGATCTCCATCGTCAATACTTCGCCGATGTTCTTGCCGCGCCACGTCACCGCGAGCGTTTCCGGATTGAAGCGCTGACCGTGGCACACGTCGCACGGCACCTTCACGTCGGGCAGGAAGCTCATCGCGATGGTGCGAACGCCCTGGCCTTCGCACGCGGGACAACGCCCGTCGCCCGTGTTGAACGAGAAACGCGAAGGCGTATAACCGCGTGCGCGCGCTTCGAGCGTATCGGCGAAGAGCCTGCGGATCGTGTCCCACATGCCGATGTACGTCGCCGGGCACGAACGCGGCGTCTTGCCGATCGGCGTCTGATCGACTTCGAGCACGCGATCGATCGCCTCGAAACCGGTCACGCCGCTACAGCCCTGCCACGCATGCGCCACGTCGAACTTCGGACGCGGCGCCTCGCGCGCGAGCACGCTGGCACGCGATTTCGTCGCGGGTGCGTCGGCTTGCGCGGCCTTGCGCGCGCGTCTCACCGCGGGCGATGACAGCACCGAGCGGCCGACGGCATCGAGCAGATTCGTCATCAGCACGTCGCGCGCGAGGGTCGACTTGCCGGAACCCGAAACGCCCGTGATCGCGACGAGCCGATTCAGCGGCATGCTCGCCGTCACGTTGCGCAGGTTGTGCAGCGTCGCGCCGACCACCGTGAGCCATTGCTCGGGCACGGCGGCGCGCTTTGCGGTTGCCGCGCGCACTTCGCGACGCGGCTGCAACGGATGCACGATCGGATTCGCAAGGAACTGCCCGGTCAGCGACGCCTTGTGCGCCGCGAGATCGGTCACGTTGCCTTGCGCGACGACCGTGCCGCCGCGCTTGCCCGCGCCCGGCCCGATATCGATGATGTGATCCGCGCGGCGAATCGTGTCTTCGTCATGCTCGACGACGACGAGCGTATTGCCCTTGTCGTTCAGCTTCTTCAGCGCGCTCAAAAGGATGAGGTTATCGCGCGGATGCAGGCCGATGGTCGGTTCATCGAGCACGTAACACACGCCTTGCAGATTGCTGCCGAGTTGCGCCGCGAGACGGATGCGCTGCGCTTCGCCGCCCGAGAGCGTCGGCGCTGCGCGATCCAGACTCAGATAACCGAGCCCGACTTCTTCGAGGAACTGCAGACGCCCTTCGATTTCGCTGACGACATCGCGCGCGATATCCGCATCGCGACCCTTCAGCTTCAGCGACGCGATCCATTCGCGCGTATCGCTCACCGTCCAGCGGCCCACTTCCGTGATCGGATAATCGCCGAACGTCACCGCGCGCGCGACATCGTTGAGACGCGTGCCTTCGCAATCCGGGCACGGCTGATCGACGATATCGTCTGGCTCCTGATCCACCGAGCCGATGCTCTGCTCGCGCCCGCGATCGTCCTGCGCGAAAAGCGTGTCGTCGAAGGCGGCGCGTTGCTCGCGCGTCAGCTTCACGCCCGTGCCGACGCACGTATGGCACCAACCGTGCTTGCTGTTGTACGAGAACATGCGCGGATCGAGTTCGGGATAACTCGTGCCGCAGACCGGGCACGCGCGCTTGGTCGAGAACACGCGCGTTTCTTCCTTGCCGCGACGCGCGCCGTCGTGCCATGAGCCGTGCAGGTCATCGAGCGGCGCGCACAGATGCATCACGCCCTTGCCGATTTCGAGCGTTTCATCGAGGAGGCGGCGCAGCTCGCTTTCGTTTTCCGCCGATACGATCAGATCCGCGACCGGCAACTCGATCGTATGTTCGCGGAAGCGGTCGAGCTTCGGCCACGGGCTGACCGGCAGAAATTCGCCATCGACACGCAGATGCGTATTGCCGCGCGCCTTCGCCCATTTCGCGAGATCCGTATAGACTCCCTTGCGATTCACGACGAGCGGCGCGAGCAGCCCGACGTGATCGCCCTTGAAATCGCGCATGATCTGCGCGGCGATCGATTCCGAGCTTTGCGCCTGAACCGGCGTGCCATCGTGAATGCAATGCTGTATGCCGAGCTTCACGTACAGCAAGCGCAGGAAGTGCCAGACTTCCGATGTCGTCGCAACGGTCGACTTGCGCCCGCCGCGCGACAAACGCTGCTCGATCGCGACGGTCGGCGGAATGCCATAGACGGCATCGACTTCAGGACGGCCCGCCGGCTGCACGATGGAGCGCGCATACGCGTTCAGCGATTCGAGATAGCGGCGCTGGCCTTCGTGGAAAAGAATATCGAACGCGAGCGTGGATTTGCCCGAGCCCGACACGCCCGTCACGACGTTGAACTTGTTGTGCGGAATATCGACATCGAGCGACTTCAGGTTGTGCTCGCGCGCATTGACGATGCGCACCACATCCTCGCCCTGCAACGCACGGCGCGCGCTCGCGACTTCCGCGGCAAGCTGCAACGGCACGCCCGCACGCTTTTCCGCGGCGCCCGGCTGCATCGCTTCTTCGTAGTCGATCAGCGCGCGGCCCGTATGCGATTGTTCGCATGCCGAAACATCGTCCGGCGTGCCGACGCAGACCACTTGCCCGCCGCCGTCGCCGCCTTCTGGACCGAGATCGATGATCCAGTCCGCCGCGCGAATCACATCGAGATTGTGTTCGATGACGATCAGCGAATGCCCGCGCTCCAGCAGACGGCGCAAGGCCTGCATCAGCTTGGCGATGTCATCGAAGTGCAGGCCGGTGGTCGGCTCGTCGAACATGAAGAGACGGCTTTCGCTCTGCTTCGCCTGCGAGGTTTCCGCGAGATAACCCGCGAGCTTCAGACGCTGCGCTTCGCCGCCCGAGAGCGTCGGCACCGGCTGGCCGAGCTTCACGTATTCGAGACCCACATCGACGATCGGCTGCAACACGCGCAATACTTCGCCATCCGAAGCAAATGCCTGCACCGCCTCGCTGACGGTCAGTTCGAGCACATCGGCGACACTCAGCTCGCGCCCGCCGCGCTCGATCTTCACTTCGAGAATTTCCGCGCGATAACGGCGTCCGTCGCAGTCCGGGCAGCGCAGATAGACGTCGCTCAGGAACTGCATTTCGACATGCTCAAAGCCCGAGCCGCCGCACGTCGGGCAGCGGCCGTCGCCCGAGTTGAAGCTGAACATGCTCGCGCTGTAGCCGCGCTGCAACGCGAGCGGCGCCTTCGCATAGAGCTTGCGGATTTCATCGAATGCGCCGACATAGCTCGCCGGATTCGAGCGCGCCGTGCGGCCGATCGGCGACTGGTCCACGAACACCACATCGCTCAACCGTTCCGCGCCTTTCAACGCGCGGAATGCGCCGGGCGCTTCCGTTGCCTTGCCGAAATGACGCATCAGAGCGGGCGCGAGCACGTCCTGAATCAGCGTCGATTTGCCCGAGCCGGATACGCCCGTCACGCAGACGAGGCGCTGCAACGGAATCTCGACCGTGACGTCCTGCAGGTTGTGATCGCTCGCGCCTTCGAGCGTGAGGCGCGGCGTGTTTGCATCGACGACGCGGCGGTTCCAGTTCGACGCATGCGCGACGTGCTTGCGGCCGCCGAGATACGCGCCGGTCAGCGTGTCGGTAGTCTGAATGTCGTCGGGCGCGCCGTCGTAGACGATCTGCCCGCCGCGCTCGCCCGGCCCCGGACCCATGTCGATGAGACGATCCGCCGCGAGCATCACCGAAGGATCGTGCTCCACGACGACGAGCGTGTTGCCCGCATCGCGCAGCCGATGCATCGCTTCGACGATGCGGTTCAGATCGCGCGGATGCAGGCCGATGCTCGGTTCATCGAGCACGAAGAGCGTATTCACGAGCGACGTGCCGAGCGCCGTCGTCAGGTTGATGCGCTGCACTTCGCCGCCCGACAGCGTGCGCGACTGACGATCGAGCGTCAGATAGCCGAGGCCGACATCGCAGAGATATTTCAGGCGCGTGCGTACTTCCGCGTGCAGCAGTTTCAGCGCTTCGTCGAGCAAGGTCGACGGCAGCGTCAGCGAATCGAAGAAGCGGCGGATGCGCTCGATCGGCATCAGCATCAGATCGTGCACGGTCAGGCCCGGCAGCGCTTCGAGCTGCGCGCGCGACCAGTCGACGTCTTGCGGCATGAAGCGATCGGACGGCGACAACACCGCATCGGCCTGTTCCTTCGTGCCGAGACGCCACAGCAGCGATTCGGTCTTCAGACGCGAGCCGTCGCAAACGGGACACGTCGTATAGCTGCGATATTTCGACAGCAGCACGCGAATGTGCATCTTGTACGCCTTCGACTCCAGATAGTCGAAGAAGCGCTGCACGCCGTACCACTGGTTCTGCCACTTGCCGGTCCAGTCGGGCGAACCCTTGATGACCCAGTCGCGCTCTTTTTGCGTGAGATCGCGCCACGGCACGCCGAGGCGAATGCCCGCTTTCGCGCCGTACTTGACGAGATCGTCCTGATTTTCCTTCCACGCGGGCGTTTGCAGCGTCTTCACCGCGCCTTCGCGTAGCGTCTTGCTTTCGTCGGGGATGACGAGGCCGTAATCGACGCCGATCACGCGGCCGAAGCCGCGGCATGTTTCGCATGCGCCGTACGCGGAATTGAAGGAAAAGAGCGCAGGCTGCGGGTCCGCGTAGCGCAAGTCGCTTTCCGGGCTGTGCAGGCCAGTCGAAAAGCGCCAGATTTCCGGCTCGGCTTCTTCCTTCAGCACATACACGTCCACGCGGCCCGTGCCGCGCAACAGCGCGCTTTCGATGGCTTCCAGCGCGCGCGAACGCTCGGTGTTCTGGAGGCGGAAACGGTCCGCGACCACATCGAGCATCTGCCGCGCGCCGGATTCCGTTTCGATATGGCGCTTCGCCTGCACGCGCGTGTAGCCGCTCGCGGACAGCCATTGCTCGACTTCTTCGTCGCTCGCGGTATCGGGCAATTCGACGGGAAACGTGATCGCGAGACGCGGATCATCCGCGCGCGTGCGTTCGAGCAATTCGGCGTAGATCGTCTCGGGCGTGTCGTGGCGCACGCGATGCGAGGTCTTCTTGTCGAAGAGTTCGGCGGCGCGCGCGTAGAACAGTTTCAGGTGATCGTTCAGCTCGGTCATCGTGCCGACGGTCGAGCGCGAACTGCGCACCGGATTCGTCTGATCGATCGCGATGGCGGGCGGTACGCCGTCCACCCGATCGACCTGCGGGCGGTCCATTCGGTCGAGAAACTGGCGCGCGTACGCGCTGAAGGTCTCGACGTAGCGCCGTTGGCCTTCCGCGTAAAGCGTGTCGAACACGAGGCTCGACTTGCCGGAGCCGGACGGGCCGGTCACGACCGTCATCTGGCCGGTGTGCAGGTCGAGGTCGAGATTCTTGAGATTGTGCTGACGGGCGCCGCGAATGCGGATTGCGTTATTCGATGCCAATTTTTCAACCGGTTCAATGAGTTGGACGGCCCGTCCGGATGTCGTGCAAGCCGTGGGCGGCGTCGCGCGAGTGTTCGGAAGCGCGCGGCTGACGCAGCGAACAGTACTGTACACGCATACAGTAGTTGTCGCAAAACGTGTCAGGAGTGTCCGGTACAGCCGCGCAAGACGCTCGCCTGACCCACGATTTACTTCAGATGGGCGATGACGGCCTCCGCGACCGCGTCCGGCGCTTCGCGCAGCGGAAAATGCCCCGCGCCGTCGATCACGACGCGCCGGTATCCCGCCGTGAAACACGCGTCCTGCCCTTCCGAGCTTGCCGGTTCGTCGCAGAAATCCGCGCCGCCCTGGATCATCAGCGCGGGCACGCCGATGCGCTCTATCGTCGCGAGCCGCGCGTACGAACGCCCGAGCGCCGGATCGGATGGCTGATCGCTTCGCCAGCGCCGTCGATACGCGTTGAGCGTGATCGGCACCCAGTCGGGATTGTCGAAGGCGCGCGCCGTCGTTGCGAATTCGGCTTCGTCGAACCAGCCGGGCGGCGACCACGTGTCCCACTGGATGCGCGCGAAGCCTTTCGGGTCGGCGGCGAGCGCATCCGGGCCGCCATCGAGCGACATGAACCACTGGTACCAGAAGCGCCGCGCCTGCGAGAAATCCGGCAAATCGAACTTGCCGCGCGGCTGAAACGCGAGCGCCAGCGCGGCCATGCGGCGCACGCGCTCGGGAAACAGCGCGGCGATCGTGTACGCGGCGCGCGCGCCCCAGTCGTGGCCGACGACATCGAATCGCGCGATGCCGAGCGCATCGGCGAGGTCGACAGCGTCGTGCGCGAGCGCGACGCCCGAGCCGTCGCGGATGGTGTCGTCGCGTAAGAAGCGCGTGCCGCCCGAGCCGCGCAGTTCGGGCACGATGGTCCGATAACCGGCGTCGTTGAGCCGCGCTGCGACCGCGTTCCACGCGCGGGCCGCATCGGGCCAGCCGTGCAGCAGCATCACGATGGGACCGCCGGCGGGACCGGAATCGGCGTAGGCGATATCGAGCGTCGGCGTGCGAGCGTGGCGTTCGAAGTCCAGCATGGCGAGACTCCTCGATGGGGAGGAGTCATTCTAGCGAGCAAGCAAAACACCCGCTCGGCACGGCCCTCACGCCCCGATCAAGACCCCCGTCCTGATCGGCGTTTCGCCCGTTACGCGGCCCATCGGTGCGCCGGCATGCACGAAGCGAATCGCGCGGCGCATGTAGAACACGCCGTCGTTGCTCGTGGTGACGGTCGTGATCGCATCGCTGAGCGGATCGACGATATCGAACACCGGATCGCCCGCCTTCAGCCACGCGCCCACTTTCGCGCGATACACGACGATCCCGCTCACCGGCGCCGTCAACTGCTGGCTGCCCGCGAGCGGCGTCGCGGGGTGCGCGAGCGGCGGCGCGTCTTTCGATTCGCCTTCGATCACCCCGCGAGCGATCAGATATTCGACGATGGCCTCCGCATCGTGCGACGCCGTGTCGTAATCGACATCGCGCTGTCCGCGATGCTCGATCGTGGCCGCGATATTCGGCGCGCCGAGCGGAGCCCGATCGCCGAGAAGCGCGCGCACTTCGTTCCAAAGCAGCGCGTGAACTTCATCGAACGACTGGCCGCCGGAATCCGTCGCGAGCAGCACGCCGTTCGCGCCGAGATGACGCGCGAGCGGCTCGATAGCCGGCCAACTGGCGGGACTCGTGTAGATGTGCATCGTCGCTTCGAGCGAGCAATGCAGATCGAGCACGATATCCGCTCGCGAAGCCAGTGTGAGCAGCGCGAGCCGCAAGGATTCGAACTCGTTCTTCGCGCGCATTTCGCCGAGCATCTCGACGAGCGCGCTACGCAGAACACGCGCGTTGTACGCGCCATCGCCGGATGAAAAGCGCGCGCCCGCGCGTTCGATCAGCGAGGCGGCGGTCGGCATCGGAAAGCCGCGGTTGAAGTTGTGGCCGCTGTTCGCCTCGAAGCGCCCGAGGAATTGCCCGAGCACGTGTTGCGACAGGCCGATCGGGTTCGCCACCGGCACGAGCGCGATTTCGCCGCGCACGCGTCCTTGCGCTTCGAGTTCGATGAGTCGCTGCTTCAGCGTCCACGCGGTGAGCATCGCGGGCGTTTCGTCGGCGTGCAGCGAGGCTTGTATGTAGACCTTTTCGCTCGAAGCGCCAGCGTCGCCGAAATGAAAGCTGACGAGTTCGCGCGAGGTGCCGAGCGTCGTCGAAACGAGTGTCTTGCGTTCAGTTCGCATGGATTAATCGCCGTACACGTCGAAGTCGAAATACTTGCGCGCGATCTTCTGATACGTGCCGTCGGCGCGCATGTCGGTCACGGCTTTGTCGACCCTGGCCTTGAGCGCCGTGTCGTCCTGGCGCAAGCCCATGCCGACGCCGTGATCGCCCATCGAAAGCGGCTCGCCGACGAACGCGAAACCCGCGCCGCGCGGCGTCTTCAGAAAGCCGTGCTCCGCTTCCACCGAGCCGAGCAGCGCCGCATCGATGCGGCCCGCGCTCAGGTCGCTCAGCACGCCGTCCATGCTCTGATAGGCGACCACTTCGACGCCGCCCGGCTGCCAGTTCTTCATCGCATAGGTTTCGAACTGGCTGCCGCTCTGCACGCCGATGCGCTTACCGCGCAAGCCCTGCGCCGTCGCGGTGAGCGGTGCGCCCTGCTTCGCGATCAGACGCGAGCGGAACTGAAAGAGCTTGGTCGAAAACGCGATCTGCTTCATACGCTTGTCGGTGATCGCCATCGACGACATGATTCCGTCGATCTTGCGGGCCTGCAGCGCGGGAATCATCCCCGAAAACTCCAGCTCGACCCACTGACAGCGCATCGCGATGCGGCGGCAGATTTCATCGCCGAGATCGACGTCGAAGCCCGCGACATGGCCGTCGGGCGTTTTCACGTCCATCGGCGGATAGCCGGGATCGATGCCGAGGCGAAGCGTATCGGCGTCTTTCGCGTGAACGGACGCGGCGGCGATCAGCGCGGCGGCGATGAAGAGAGCTTTTGGCTTGAACATGAACGCGGTGTCTCCGAAATTTGACACCCATGGTACGGGCGCAGAACGCTCGCAAAAAGACGCGTTTTGCTTATCATGTTCACTTTTCGAGATCATTCGACGGAACGCCGACGTGGACCTGACTCTGACGCAGTTGCGCATGTTCGTCGCCGTCGCCGATGCGGGCAGCGTGCGCGCCGCCGCGCGGCGTCTCGATGTCGCGCAGAGCGGCATCACGCAGCAGTTGCACAAGCTCGAAGCGCAGGCAGGCGGGCCGCTCTTCGAACGCGACGTGCGCGGCGCGCGCCTCACGCCCATCGGCAAGCGGTTGCGCGTGCGCGCGGAACTGATTCTCGGCGAATGCAGAAAGACCGAAGAGGAAATGCGCCAGTTGCGCGGGGAACTGACGGGCCGTGTGTCGCTCGGACTTGCAGCCGAAGCGACCATGCGATTGTTTCCGGCACTGCTCGCGAGCTATCGGGAACGCTGTCCGCGTATCGACGTGCATCTGACGAGCGCGACGTCGCGCATGCTGACGTCATGGGTGCGCGACGGCAGTCTCGACTTCGCGCTCGCGCTGATCGCCCCCGACGCCGATATCCACGACATGGACGCGGCGCCACTCTTCGATTCGGAAGTCGCGGTTATCGCGCGGCGGGGTCATCCGCTGGCGCGCTCGCGCACGGTCGCAGCATTGCAAGAGGCCGAATGGGTCAGCACGCGGCAGCGCGGCGGGACAGCCGCCGGCAACAAGCTGTCGGTATTATTCGACGACGCGAAACTCGCACCGCCACGCATCGCCGCGACGACCGAAGCAGTCTTCGACACGCTCCATTGCATCGCGTCGAGCGACTATCTCGGCCTCGAGCCCGCGAGCCTCGCGGCGCATCCGTTCTTTCGCGAGCACGTCGAGATCGTGCCGGTCGCCGAACGCGCCGCCGCGACGCCGGTGTGTCTGCTGCGCCGCGCGGGCGTACCGCTCACGCCCGCGGCGCAGGAACTCGCGACGATGGCCGTCTCGTATTCCCGGATGCTTCCTGCTCAGCGCGACGCGTGACGCGTACGTGAGCCCTTCGACCCGGAAGCCGCGTTCGCGCGACGCGTCGCCCAGCCCTTCTTGGCCGCAGCGGAGCGATCCGCCGCCGAACGCCGGCTCGCGGCCGCATGCGATTGCCGCGACAGCGACTTGTGCGAAGCCGCCTTCGTGCTTTCGCGCTTGAGCACGCGCGTGGACGTTGCCGAGCGTTTGGCCTTCGACTCGGTGCTGGGACTCTTCTTCGTGCGATGCGCGGCCTTCGTATCCTGCGCGGCCTTCTTGCGCGTCGCCTCGGACGTCGTGCCCTTCTTCGGCGCCTTCATCTTCACACCGGAACGACGCGCTTCGGACAGCCCGATCGCGATGGCCTGCTTCGCCGACTTCGCGCCGTGCTTGCCCTCACGGATGTGATCGATCTGCTCCTTCACGAACGCGCCGGCTTGCGTGCTCGCGGACTTGCCTTCGCGCTTTGCTTTGGCCGCGCGCTCGAGAGTTTTCTTTTCGGGCATGTCAGACCTCCTCATGAAGTGGACTTGCGCCGAAAAGGCGAGCAACGCACGTGCCCGCCTCGCCTGCGAGCCCTTACTGCGTGAGGCGCAGCACGCCGAGATTGCCCGCGATCTGCTGGAAGATCTGGTCGAGCGTCGCGTTGCTCGGCGCGTGATAGTAGTTGCCGGGGCTCGCGCAGCTCTGCATCGTCGCCTGCGCATTGCCCGGGTCGGTGCCGTAGTCGCCGAACGTGATCGAATAGATGATGATGCCGTCCTGCTTCATTGCCGAACACACCGCGAGCTGGAACGCGTTGAGGTCGCCCACCTGGCCCATCGAGCCGGGTCTCTGCGGCGACGTCAGCAGGGAGCCATCGTCCGCGCGGGTCACGTTATACGCCAGCAGGTCGGCCTTGCCCACGCCGGACAGTCCGTTGAACGCCTGCGGCGGCATGATGCCCGTCGAGCCCCCCGGATCGTTCTGGCCGTCCGACAGCACGATGACCACGCGCTGCAGCCCCTGCGTCGTCTCGGGGCGCGGCAGGGTCGTATCGGTCGAGATGAAGCCGTTGCCCGTGCCCGCCACATTGTCCGACCAGGCCGATTCCAGCATGCGCCAGCCCCACAGCAAGCCGGTCGGGATGAGCGTCGAGCCGGCCGCCTGCATGTTCGAGATGGCGGTCGTGAGCGCGGACTTGTCCTTGCTCAGGAACAGCGCCGGCGCGATATTGCATGGCCCGTTGGTGCCGAAATTGGTGTTGCCGTTCTGATCGTAGGTGGTCGTCGTGGTCGAGCTCGTGTTGACGTACCACTGGTCGTAGATCGCCGGCGGGGTCTTGCCGGAAAACGTGGTCCCGCACGACGTGGTCACGCTGCCGCTCTTGAGATAGGTCAGCGGCGCGCCCAGCGTAACCGTCGGGCTGCTGGAAATCTTGCAGGTCGTCGTGCCGTTCTTGCTGGACGTCGTGTACGAATAGACGGAGAAACCGTTCTTCGGCACGTTGTAATAGAACGGCGTGAATCCCGGCGACGAGGCCGGCTGATACGCGTCCGCATGCAGGTACGTCTGCGCATCGCGCGGCTCCACTGCGCAGCCACCCCAGCCCGAGCCCTTCCAGCTCGAGTTGGTCGTCATGGACATGTGCTGGTCGTTGTACGCGAAGGTCCGCGACAGCCACTTGCCGGAGGGCTGCAGCGCATTCTTTACGTTGACCATCGTCGTGAACGGCACAAGTCCGATATACGAGTCATTGCCGGTCACTGAGAAAAGACTGGTCACGAGGTTTTGCGCAGCCAGGCGCAGACCGGTGATCTTCGTGCCCTGCGAATGATCCTTGCTGTTCGCGTAGTCGGACATCGAACCCGTGTTGTCGAGCACCATCACGAGTTCGAGCGTGCTCTTCGGCAGGCGCAGCGCGGCGTTGCTTGCACTCACGTTCGCCGTGTCCGGGTTCGCCGGACTCTGGCCGCCGCTGCTGTTGCCCGAGCCGTCCTGCGCCGACTTGTTGGCGAAGATGACCGGCGCGATCAGCGGCATCGTGCCCGTCGCCGAAAGCTTGATCGTCTGGCCCGTCGCAGGCGCGCCCGTCACCTGCGCCGCGAAATCCGAAGCCTTCAGGTTCAGCGACATATAGCCCGACGGCATGTTAACGTCGTAGTAGGCGCGCGCGTCCTTCTGCCACTGCGCGAGGTCGGCGGGCTTGGTGGTGTCGTAGTGCGCGAGGTCCGCGCCCGCCGAGAGCGTCGCGACGTCGAGCGCCATCTGCATGCGCGCCTGCGTCATCTCGTAGTGGATCGCGTCGATCGCCATGCACATCGTGCCGATCATGAGGCTCGCGCACACCGCGAACACCATCGTGACGGCGCCATCGTCGCCGCACAGCAGATCGCGCTCGCCGCGCACGCTCAGTTGATCGGGGCGGTTTCGCATGGCACGCCTGTTTTCGTATTGTTGAGTGCGAGCGTCTGTCCGTTGCGCGGACGCACGTAGACGCGCTCGCGGATGGTCGTCGCGACCGGCGCCGCGCTCCAGAACGGCGCGGTCAGCGAGAACGGCGTGTAGTTGTAGAAGACCTCGACCGCCACGGCCGAATCGCCATTCCGGAACGGCCAGTTCGACGGAGTCACGTTCGTCTTCGTGACGCTCGACGTCAGTCCCTTCGCCTGCCATGAAGGTTGCGCCTGCCACAGCAGCGTCGGGGTGCCCGCCGCCTGCGTCGGATTGAACACCGACTTGCACGTGCAGTTGACGGTCTTGTCGCAGATCGACGAAATCACAACGCCGCCTTTCGTGTTGAGCTGGTTCGGCGACGCGAGCAGGACGGCTGCCGCATAGATCGATGCGAGGCTGTTTGAGCTGGTCTTGTCGGTGCTGTCGTCGATGACGTTGCTCATCTGCCCGATCGAATCCGCGAGCGTGAACGCCGTGTGCTCGACGAGGCTCACCGCGCGCATGTACAGATACAGCTCCGTGAAGCCGAGCAGCACGAGCAGCATGAGCGGCACGACGACGACGAATTCGATCGTCACCGCGCCGCGCTCCGAGCGCACGAGCCGCCGCGCAGCATGCCGCGTGCGGCGCGTGAGCGCGGTCATGAATGCCGATCGCAGGGTTCCGTTCGCGGACGTCATTTTTCGTTCTGTACGAGATAGTTGCGCTGGAAGGTCAGGGTCTCGAAGCCGAACAGCTTCGGGATGCCGGAGAAGGTCGGGATCGTCACGGTGATGTTGTACGTGACCACGTCGCCGAAACCGCCCATCGATTGCTGATAGTTGTTGCTGCCGAGATCGTTGTAGGTGGTGTAGGCGCGCGTCGCGATGTCCACGGTGCCGCCCATCCGTTTCCAGCCGCCGAGAATGTCGTTGATGATCTGCCGCGCCTGCGCATCGCGTGTCACGTTCGACGGCACCACGGTCGTCAGTCCCGCGCGCGACGCCTGTTGCGCGGCGAACTGCACGGAGGCGTCGACGATCATGTCGAGCGCGACTTCCACGGTGGCGAGGATCAGGATGAACACCACCGGCCCGACGAGCGCGAACTCGATCGCCGACAGGCCGCGCTCGTCGCGCGCAAGGCGCCGGAAGAGCCGGCCGGCCGCTGGCGAGATCGCGCGCATGGTCACTTCACGCTCGCGGTCTGGACCCTGGGCGTCGCAATCGCCGATACGGCGACGCTCTTCACCGGCTGCGCGCCTTGCCCGTCGCGCGCACGCTGCAATTCGTAGAAGCGCAGGTTGTCCTGTACCGACGACTTCGGCAGATCGCGCGAGAGAATCGCCGCGGCCGCATCGTCGTTGCCGAGCAGGCCGTAGGCGAGCGCGAGATTCTGGCGCGCCTGCGGCGGGGCGGCGGGAAAGCGCGTCACGTCGAGCAGCACGTTCGCGCCCTGCCGCGGATCGCCCGCGAGCGTCAGCGAGAGACCGAGATTCACCGACAGCATCGGATCGCCGGGATTGGCCTGCAACGCGGCGCGCAGCAGCGCCTGAGCGTGCGCGTGATCGCCCGAGAGATCGAGCGCGGCGCCGAGGCCCGCGCACGCGAGCGGATCGTTCGGCGTGATCGTGAGCACGCGCTTGTACGTGGCGATGGCGTCATCGAAGCGGCGCTGATGAATCGCCACGCGCGCAATGCCGATGAGCGGCGGCGTCGCCTTCGGATCGATCTGGCTCGCGCGCTGATAGTAGACGCCCGCGCGCGTGTAGTCGCCGACGGCGTACAGCGTGTTGCCGAGACCCGTCAGGCCCGGCACGGATTTCGGATCGGCCTGCACGGCTTTCTCGTACAGCGAGGTCGCGAGATCGAAGTTGTTCGATTCGAGCGCCGTGTCGGCGATGCGCAGTTCGCTGATCGTGCTCGGCGCGGAGTTGCGCAGCACGGGGCGCGTGTCGGTAACCTGGCGCACGCTCGTCGTGCAGCCCGCTGCGGCGCACAGCAGCGCGATGGCGCAGACAAGTCCGGCGCGACGTTGAATGGATGGCTTCATTTCGAACTTCCCGCGATGAACGCAAGCAACTGGATAACGGCAGGCCCCGCGGCGATCGCGATGATCGCGGGGAGAATGAACAACATCATCGGCACGACCATCTTCGGCGCGAGCTTCGCCGCCTTTTCCTCGAGCGACACGATGTGCGCGACGCGCTCGGTGCGCGACAGCGTGCGCAGCGCCTGCGTGATCGGCGTGCCATAGCGCATCGACTGCGTGAGCGTCGAGATGAGCGCGCGGATCGACGGCAGGTCGATGCGCTCGGCGAGATTGTTGAGGGCGCGCGCGCTGTCGCCGGACAGCTTGAGCTCGTCGGCGGCGAGCGAAAACTCGTCGGAGAGCGGCGGGCAGATCGTCCGCAGCTCGTCGGCGACGCGCCGGATCGACACGCCGAGACTGTTGCCCGCGTTCGTGCAGATGACGAGCAGGTCGAGCGCATCGGGCAGGCAGGCGCCCATCGCCTTGCGGCGGCGCGACGCCTTGAACGCGACCACGTACTCCGGCAAGATCATCCCGACGATGAACACCATCAACATCGCGATGCCGCGCCCCGCCGGATACGCACCGATCATCGGAATGCGTGAGCCGAGCATCACGGTCGCGGCCGCGCACGCGAGCCCGCAGAAGAACTTCACGGCCAGCAGGATCGACACCGCGAGATGACTGCGGTAGCCGCTCTTCACCATTTCCTTCTGCAGCTTGAGGCGATACTTCGCGTCGAAGAGCGGAATCTTGTCGCCGATGCGCGCGAGGCGGCGCAAGATGCGCTCGGAGAGCGACGCGTTATCGCCATCGTCGTCGGCCGCAGCGCTCTCGAAGCGATGCGTGGCCGCGGCCATGCGCGCGCGCTCCGCGATGCGTCCGCGCTTGCCGCCGTGCTTGTGCGCCCACCACACCGCGAGCGCCGCGAGCAGCCCGAGCAGCATCAGCAGATTGATGATGGTTTCGACGTTGTTCGGGTTCATCGCGAGGTATCGAGCTTCGACATCTTGCCAATCACGATCAGCCCCATGACGATCGACACCACGCCGAAGGTGAGCAGGTTCTGCCCGGAATCGGTGCTGAACAGAATCATCAGATAGGGCTTGTTGATCGCATACATCGACGACATGATGATCACGGGAATGGCGGCGAGAATCTTCGTCGTGATGCGCGCCTCGCCGGTCAGCGCCTTGGTTTTCTGGCGAATCTCACGGCGCGTGCGCACGATGCCCGACAGGTTCTCGAGCGTCTCGCCGAGCTGGCCGCCGGTTTCGCGCTGCAGCAGCAGACACACGCAAAAGAACGAGAAGTCCGCGATCTCGATGCGGCGCATCGCGACCGTGAGCACTTCGTCGAGATCGAGGCCCACCTGCAGCGAGTCGGCCATCAGCTGGAACTCGCTCTTGAGTGGGTCGCGGCACTCGCTCGCCGCCGAGCCGATCACCTGTGTGACCGGCACGCCCGCGCGCACCGCACGCACGATCATGTCGATGACATCGGGAAAGCCGTCGAGAAAGCGCTTGCGAAAGCGCTCGATCAGGAAGCGGTACGCCTGCACCAGCGCGAGCACCGGCAAGCCGACGAGCACGAGCGGCCGCGCGAAGTCGGGCAGCGGCGCGAAGGTGTTCGTCAGCACGGCGACGAGCTCGCCCGCCAGCGCCGCGACGATCACGATACGCACGCCGTTGGCGCCCGCGACGGTCCGCAGGCGCGCGAGACGCGGCCCGGTCCAGCGCGTGAACACGTTGTCCCTGCGGCTCGCCTGAAAGATGTCGAGATCGAGCTTGTTCGCCTGCGCCGCATGTGCGCCCTGCGCTATGAACGACTTCTGCATGCGCTGGCGGATGCGCGACGGCGGCCGGTTGTCGCGCATGTCTTGCAGGACCACGACCATCACGCCGGCGAGCAGCACGCACGCGAACGCAGCGAACGTGATCAGGTTGACGAGGCTCATGGCTTCATCGCCTCCAGAAGCGCGTCTTCGAGACCGTAGTACGCGGCGCGCTGCGAGAACGCCGGGCGCACGGCGCCGGTTTCGAACACGCCCTTCACTTCCTCGCTATAGGCGCTCGCGTCATAGCGGAACGTGAAGAGATCCTGCGTGATGATGACGTCGCCCTCCATTCCGACGAGCTCGGTTACGCGCGTCACGCGCCGCATGCCGTCGCGCATGCGCTCGATCTGCACGATCAGATGCACCGCGCTCGCGATCTGGCGGCGGATCGACAGGAGCGGCAGATTGCCGTTCGCCATCATCACCATGCTTTCGAGACGCGTGATGCCGTCGCGCGGCGTGTTCGCGTGGATGGTGGTCATCGAGCCGTCGTGGCCGGTGTTCATCGCCTGGAGCACGTCGAAGGCTTCGGCGCCGCGCGTTTCGCCGAGGATGATGCGGTCCGGGCGCATCCGCAGCGCGTTGCGCACGAGGTCGCGCTGCGTCACCGCGCCGAGCCCTTCGGCGTTTTCAGGCCGCGTTTCGAGACTCACGACATGCGGCTGGACGAGCTGCAGTTCGGCCGCATCCTCGATCGTCACCGTGCGCTCGCCGTGCCCGATGAAATGCGACAGCGCGTTGAGCAGCGTCGTCTTGCCCGAACCCGTGCCGCCCGACACGATGACATTGAGGCGGCAGGTGCTCGCGAGCTTGAGCACGTTGGCCATCGCGGCCGACAGGTTGCCCTGCTGCGCCATGCGGTGCAGCGTGATATTTCGTTTGGAAAACTTACGAATCGAAATCGATGCGCCATGAATCGCGAGCGGCGGCAGCACGACATTCACGCGGCTGCCGTCGGCGAGGCGCGCATCGACCATCGGGCTGCTTTCGTCGACGCGCCGCCCGACGCCCGCCGCGATGCGCTGCGCGACGTTGATCACGTGCGCGTTGTCGCGGAACTTGCAGTTGGTCAGTTCGAGCCGTCCGTGCCGCTCGACCCACACCTGATCGGGTCCGTTGACGAGCACGTCGGTGATGGTTTCATCGGCGAGCAAGGGTTCGATCGGACCGAGGCCGAACATGTCGTTCAGCAACTCACCGACGATCTGCACCTGCTCCGAGATCGTGATGTTCAGGCGCTCGCGCTCGGCGACATCGACGACGAGCGTCTCGACGGCGGGCTTCATCTGCTCGCGCGTCTTGCCGACCGCCGCCGACGGATTCATCGCAGCGAACACGCCCGCGCGGATCGTCCTGAAGAGATCGGAGCGCACGAGCGTTTCATTGCCGTCGCCGGGCTGAGCGCGCGCGGGCGCGACGGCCGCCGGCTTCTCGACGACCGCAAGCGCCGGCGCCTCGCCTTGTGGCGGCGCGCTTTCATCGAGACCGGACGGCGGCGTGGCGCGCGCCTGCTTCTGCCCGAACATCACGCCCTCCTGAGCTTGAACTTGCTCAGGAACGTGCGCTCGACGGCCGCGTGCTGGCCCGTCAGGTCGTTGGCGACGCGCGCGATGGCCTGCGTGAAGTTGTTCTGGCCGCGTTCACGCGGCGCTTCGCCGAGATTCTCGGCGGTCGCGAGCATCTTCGGCTCGAACTGCACCTCGTGCAACACGGTGCGGCCCACGGCCGTCATGAAGTCGGCCTCCTGCACCTTGCCCGCGGTCGCGGCGTTCGGGTTGTTGAGCAGCACGGAGGTCGGCGGATTGCTGTCTCGGTCCTCGATATAGCGCAGCATCCGGATGGTTTCGCGAGTCGAATGCACGGAGCGGTCCGCGACGAGATACACGCGCGACGCGTGATCGAACGCTTCGGCCGCGAGTGCGTCGTTCGGGTCGCCGATATCGAGAATCACGTAGTGGAAGCTGTCGCACAGCAGCTCGACCACGCGGCGCAGCGCGCCCGGCTCGAACTGCTTGGCTGTGCCGTAATCGAGATCCGCCGACAGCACGAACAGGCGGCTGCCGTTCGCGACGAGCGTGCGCTCCACGTATTGCGGATCGAGACGATGCACGTTTTGCAGCACGTCGACGAGACCGTTGTTGCTCTGCGTGCCGAGCATGCTGTTGGCCGCGCCGCCGCACAGTTTCAGATCGACATAGGCGACGCGCCGGTGCGTGTCTTCCGCGAGATGGCGCGCGAGATTGAGCGCGAGCGTCGTCACGCCGACGCCGCCGCGCGCGCCCGCGAACGCGATGGTCTTGCCCGCGCGCGCCAGCGTCACCGGGCTGACTTTGCCCTCGGACACGTTGACGGTGCGCTTCAGCAACTCGACGGTCAGCGGCTTCACCAGATAGTCGCGCACGCCGATCTTGAGCAGGCTGCGGAACAGGCCGACGTCGTTGCGCTCGCCGATCGCGACGACCTGCACGGACGGCTCGCACACTTCCGCGAGGCGGCCGAGCTCCGAGAGCGGCATCACCGAACCTTCGAGGTCGACGAGCAGAAAGAGCGGCGAGCGCTCGATCTTCGACAGATGCGCGATGGCGTCGTCCACGTTGCCGACGGCGATATGCACGTGCGGCATCGCCTGTTCGAGCACGAAGCTCTTCAACACCTGCTCGGTCTTGCGGTCCGCCACGAACGCGATGAAGTCCGCAATCCGCACGCCTTGCTTGCCCTTGAAGAAACTGATTTCTGTTGTGCTCATGATGTGCTCATGATGTCCGTCTGTTTAGGCGCTACTTCGCTTCGCGCGACGTGCTCGAGTCGAGCGGGATCACGTGGCCGGTTTCGTAACGGCGTATCGCGCTCGCCGCCGTCGCGCCGTCGGCCGGGCCGAGCGTCTGCGGCGCGACGATATCGGCCGGACGCGCGAGCTGCGCCGCGAGGTTCGTATAGGTTGCGCAGCCCCATTGCATCGCCGGGCGGCGCCGTCCCGCGTCGGTCATGTGCGAGCCGCGCGCGAGCGAGTCGCAATCGGGCGGGATGGCGTTCTGGCCGTCGTAGCCGATCGTCGAATCGTTGGGCATGTTGCGCGGCGGATGGAAGCAGCCGGTCGCGCCGCAAGCGAAGGCGACGAGCGCCGCGAACATGAGAGGACGTGCGTGTTTCATGACTTGGCGCTCAATAGACATAGCCCGCCGCGCCCACGAGACGCGGTTCGGATGCGGACGGCTGCGCGGCGTTCGGCTGGCCCGCCTTGCGCTGGAAGCTGTATTCGACATCGCTCGACGGCGAGATCAACGAATCGAGCGGCGAGCGCAGCTTCGCGGAGTCGGTCGGCTCGACGAGATACGGCGTCACCATGATGACGAGCTCGGTTTTGTTGTTCTGGTAGTTCGACGACGAAAACAGCTTGCCGAGCACCGGAATCGAACCGATGCCGGGCACCTGCGAAACGATGTCCGTGGTATTGCTCTGCAACAGCCCGCCGATGGCGAAGCTCTGGCCGCTCGCGAGCTCGACCGTCGTGTCGGCACGGCGCACCGAGAGGCCCGGCACCGTCACGCCGCCGGTCGTAACGCTCGCGGTCGTGTCGATCTGGCTCACTTCGGGACGCACCTTCAGGCTGATGCGGCGCTCGTTCAGCACGGTCGGCGTGAAGTCGAGCTTGACGCCGAACTGCTTGAACTCAACCGAGATCGCGCCGTTGGTCTGCGACACCGGAATCGGGAACTCGCCGCCCGCGAGGAAGCTGGCCGTCTGGCCCGACATCGCGACGAGATTCGGCTCGGCGAGCACGGTAAGCAGGCCTTCCTGATTCAGCGCGTCGATGAGCGCGCGGATGTCGGTGTTGGCCGTATGGAAGCCGGTCAGGAACGAGAACGCGTTGTTGGCCGCGAGGTTGATCGGATAGGTCACGCCGCCGTTGCCGTTCGCGATCGGCTGATTCAGGTTCTGGATCGGGCGGCCGCTGAAGAGACCGCCGAGCCAGTTGCCCGACGTGCCGAGCGCCTGCCAGTTGATGCCGAGCTGCTGCGTCACGTTGCGGTCCACCTCGGTGATGCGCACGCGCAGTTGCACCTGCAGCGGACGATCCACCGTCAGGCGGTTGATCAGCACTTCCTTGTCGGCGAGGAACGGCGTCACGGCCTGCACGATGGCATCGGCATCGGACGCGGTCGGCACCTGGCCCGAGACGAGCAGCGAGCCCTGGCCCGTCGTCGCCTGCACGTTCAGATTGGGAAAGCGCGACGAGAGCATGTTGCGCAGGGCCATCATGTCGCGCGCGACGATCACCGTGCGCTGCAGCAGCGTCTTGTTGTTCGGGCCGAGCACGTAGAGCGTCGTCGTGCCGGTCTTCTTGCCGAGCACGAAGACCGTTTTCGGCGACGGCACGTGCACGTCCGCGATCGACGGATCGGCGACGAACACCGAGGTGGCGTCTTCCGGCAGGCGCAGCATCGTGCCCTTGCCCGCGTCGAGGGTGAGCGCGCCCATCCCCATCGCGGCGTCCGGCGCGGCCACGCGATTCGGCACCGCGAGCGCAGTGCGCACGAGCGCGGGATTTTGCGCGCGCATCGGTGCGAGCCGGGCGGCCGAAGCCGTCGCGTCTGCCGGCGCCTTCGCGGGCACGCCCGGCTGCGCCGCCTCGACGGACCATGCCAGCAGCACGCCCGCGCACGCGAGCGCGATTCGCGCGCCCCGCCTTTCGATGCTGCCGAAGTCCAACTGCGTTTTCATGAGTTTCGATCCTGGCGGCGCTGTGCCGCCGCAACTGGTTGCTGCTGTTATTTGCCGCGTCCTTGCGCGGCGCGTCCGGCGCTCATCTGCCCGGCGGCACGCTCGGCAAGGGCGGCGCGCCGTCCGACGATCCGCCGACCTGCGCGATGCTCACGTTCTCGCTCTTCTCGGAGCCGCGATAGATCGCGACCGGGCGCGCGGGCGCCGGCGCGTGACTCACAGCGCTGACTTGCGGCTGTCGCGAGCGCGGCAGATCGCGCACGGCGCGGGAAATATCGCCGGCCCAGAGCGGCGTGCGCGGCGGCGACGATGCCGCCGCCGCGGCCGTTGCGTTCGGGTCGCGCGTTTCGGTCGCAAAGCTGCGCAGCGCGAGCGACAGCGAGCCGAGACGCGCCGCCACCGCGACGACTTCGCCCATTCGGGGCGTCACTTCGAGCGTCACCGTGCGGGCGCGCGCGATCGCTTCGGCCGCGTCACCGTTGATCTTCGGCCGATTGATTTCGGAGCCGACAGCCAGCACGCGCACATGCTCGACCACGGTTTCGCTCGACACGGCGAGATCCGGGGAGTCGGTGCGGCGATCCATTTGCTGCGTGAGAAGCAGGTCGACATAGTCGCCCGGCTGAATGAGACCCGCGTTGCCGGACACGTCGTCCACCGCGACCGACACGGCGCGCATGTCGGGCTTGAGCGTCGCGGCAAGAAAGCCCGGCGCGTTCGGCAGGATGACGTCGGCGGACGTGAGCACCGCGCCGCTTTCGACCGGATGGCGCAGAAGCGCGCCCTTGATGTCGACGGCGGGCTGCGCACCGGAAACGATCGCATTCGGCGGCACTTGCGACGCGGGCACCGACTTCCACGTGAGGTCTTCGTCGCGCAGCAGGAGGCCTTGCGGCAAATCGGCCGCGCTGACCTGCACCTTCTCCGAGGTGACGGGATGATTGGCCGGGCGCGAGGCGCTCGCGACCACGACCCGCACGATGAGCGCGATGAGCAAAGCGCCGACCAGAAGCACGGCGAACTTGATGATGTTGGACATGAGCGCGCCGTCCTATCGGATCGCAAAGAAAGGCAAAAGCGCCGGCAGCACGATCACGAGGCCGCCGCCGAGCGCGAGGGCGACGCCGTAAGGCACGCCGCGCGCGCCGGAAAACATCGCGAGCGCACTCAATGGCATGAAGCGTTGAACGGGATTCATGGTGCGCGTCGCGAGACTGACCAGGGCCACGACGGTCCCGATCACGGAAATCAGAGTCAAGGCGGGCAGCGACAAGGCGAGGCCGGCCCAGAGAAAAATTACGGAGGCGAGTTTTGCATCGCCTCCGCCCAGCATCTTTGCCGCGAACAGCACGGCGCAGAACAAGAACACGCCAATGGCGAGCAGCAGATGAACGATGACATCGTCGAGCGGCATGCGGCGTGCGAGCGCATCGGCAAAGAAGAGCGCCCCGACGACCAGCACGATTTTGGTCGGCAGGCGGCGGGAGCGCACGTCGATGACCGCGAGCCAGAGCAGCACGCAGAGCACGATCAGACGGATGCAAAGAGACAGAAGCTGCACGATGGTCTGTAGTTATGTGAGCGGGCGGTGCGATCCGCGACTGCAGGCGGCGACACCCGAGTAACGCACGGACGTCTGTTACTGAGCCTTGTTCTGCGATGTGGTGACCTGATCGAACAGGTTCGAGAACATAGTGCCGATGCTGGTCTTGAACGTGGCTGCCATTGCGCCCAGCGCCAGCACGACGATGCCGGCGAGAACCGCATACTCCATCGCGCTGACACCGCGCTCGTCGCGCACGAATGCCTTCATCAATTTGCGCATTTTTCTTTCCTTCAAGGTGTTTAGGTAGGTGTGGACCCGGCAAAAGGATTACCGGGCAGGACACATCCTAGCCATTCCGGAAAGAAATAACTTCGCGAATTAAAGGCCGGAAATGGCCTCTGTTAGCGGTTTAGAAACGCCTGGCGCGCGCCCTTTGCGGCAGAAACTCGAAAAACTTTAGAGGGTGAAATTTTTCTTTTCGGATTTTTTCTGGCCGGTCCGGCCATGGCAAAACGTTTTCGATTTCTTTAGGGATTTCTTAGAAAACGTTTGCGGGTGCTCAGGGAACCGCATCGACGAAAAGCGGCCTGGCAGGCGGCGTCATGCTGTCGGCCGCGTGGCGAAACCCCGAGCTTACATGCCTTCGCTGCGTCCTGTCACGCACTTTGCGAAGGCTGCAAGAAAAAAATGCCGGGCCTCGTATCAATGCCTCGGCATGCAAGCTTAGCCTTTGCGCTTATCCCTATTTGGGAAAGCAGGCATGTCGATATCGCTGCTTGCCGAACGAAAGTTATCGCGCGCTTCCTGCGCGAGCTTTTCATAGCGCTTGCGAAAAACCGTGAGTTCTTTTTCGTCGAGTTCTTCGAGATCGAGCAATGCGTTATGCGCCTGATCGATCGCGCGGATGAGCTCGTCGAGCTTGATCTGCATCGCGGCGGTATCGCGGTTTTGCGTGTTCTGAATCAGGAAGACCATCAGGAATGTGACGATGGTCGTCGAAGTATTGATGACGAGCTGCCATGTGTCACTGAAATGAAAGAGCGGACCGGAGATGCCCCAGGCAACCACGAGCGCGACCGCAATCATGAAAGTCGATGCGTGGCCCGCGATCTGCGCGAGTGCATTCGAGAACTTGAGAAACCACGAAGCGTTCATTTCGGCGTCTCCTGATCGTTGGGTTCCGATGCGGCGGCGCGGCTAGAATACCGCCTGTGAACAGGAAACCCAAACCCATCGATTTCTACGCACCGTCCGACGAAGTCGCGCAACGCCTGATCGGCGCGATCGTGACCTTCGACGGCGTCGGCGGCCGCATCGTCGAAACGGAAGCATACGATCGCGAAGATCCCGCGTCGCACACGTTTTCCGGGCCGACACCACGCAACGCAGCAATGTTCGGGCCGCCCGCGCATGCGTACGTGTACCGCTCGTACGGCATTCACTGGTGCCTGAATTTCGTGTGCCGCGAGGCCGGTCACGGCGCGGGCGTGCTGATTCGAGCGATCGAGCCGCTCGCCGGTATCGATCTGATGCGTGAGCGGCGCGGACTGGAGCCGATAAAGCTCCTGTGCTCGGGGCCGGGCCGTCTCGCGCAGGCGCTCGGCATCACGCACAAGCAAAATGGCATGTCGCTGCTGGAAGCGCCGTTCGAGATCGAGCCGCCGGAACAGGACTTTCCGATCGCGGTCGGGCCGCGCATCGGCCTTACGAAAGCGATCGACGTGCCGTGGCGCTTCGGGCTCGCCGGATCGAAGTTCGTCAGCAAGCCCTTTCCCAAAAGTTAATCCGCGGGACGCAGCTTCTTCACTTCCTCATCCGATGGCTGCACGCTGGCGCCATCGACATAACGGAACGTCGTCATCACACCCTTGCCGTCCTTCTGGCCGGTCACGCCGACATACGCGCCCATCGTCGATTGATTGTCCTGCTTGCGGTACGTGATCGGACCGAACGGCGTGTCGACCTGCAAGCCCTTGAAGGCGGCGGCGAGCTTGTCGGGATCGGGCGAGCCGGCTTTCTTCAGGCCGTTGGCGAGCGACATCATCGCCGAATAACCGACGACCGAGCCCAGGCGCGGATAGTCGTGATACTTCGCCTGATACGCGGCGACGAATTTCTTGTTCTCGGGCGTCTCGATCGAATACCACGGATAACCCGTCACGATCCAGCCGACCGGCGCTTCCTTGCCGAGCGGGTCGAGATAGTCCGGCTCGCCCGTCAGCAAGGACACGACCGCGCGATCCTTGAACAAGCCGCGCGTATTGCCTTCGCGCACGAACTTGCCGAGGTCCGCGCTGAAGAGCACGTTGAAGATGGCGTCCGGCTTCGCATCGGCGAGCGCCTGCGTGACGGCGCCCGCATCGATATTGTTGAGCGGCGTGGCCTGCTCCATCACGAACTCGACATCCGGTTGGGCCGCCTTCAGCAAGCGCTTGAACGTGGCGACGGCGGATTGCCCGTACTCGTAGTTCGGATAGACGAGCGCCCAGCGCTTCTTCTTCAGCTTCGCGGCTTCGGGCACGAGCATCGCGACCTGCATGTATGTCGACGGACGCAGCCGATACGTGTACTTGTTGCCGTCCTGCCAGACGATCTTGTCGGTGAGCGGTTCGGCCGCAAGGAAAAAGATGCGCCGCTGCTTCGCGTAGTCCGCGAGCGCGAGACCCGTGTTCGACAGATAGCCGCCGAACAACAGCTTCACCTGCTCGCGCGCGACGAGTTCTTGCGCGACGCGAACGGTATCGCCGGGATTGCCGTTGTCGTCGCGTGAAATGACTTCGAGCTTGTTGCCGTTGACGCCGCCTGCTGCGTTGATTTCATCGAGCGCGAGATTCCAGCCGTTCTTGTACGGCGTCAAAAATGCGGGCACGACTTTATAGCTATTGATCTCGCCGATCTTGATGGTATCGGCGTGCGCGGTGAAAGCCATGCTCGCTGCAATGGCGGCGACGGTGAAGCGCATTGACGTCATTGGGTACTGTCCTTTCTGTTTGGATTGGATTCGATTCGTTCACACGCCAAGAAATTCGCGGCGCGCGGCGTCGTCGCTTGCGAATGCATTCATCGCGCCTTCGTAGCGTATCTGGCCTTTTTCAAGCACATAGACCCGGTCGCTGACGAGCTCCGCGAAATGCAGGTTCTGCTCCGACAGCAGGATCGACAGGCCTTCGCGCTTCAATTCGAGAATCATATCGGCCATCTGCTCGACAATCACCGGCGCAACGCCTTCCGATGGCTCGTCGAGCAGCACAAGGCGCGGATTGCCCATCAGCGTGCGCGACACGGTGAGCATTTGCTGCTCGCCGCCGCTCATACGGCTCGCGCGACGGTCGCGCATCTCGCCGAGATTCGGAAACACGCGAAAGAGCTTGTCGGGCGTCCACAGCGGCGCGCCATCGCGCGGCGGCTGGCGGCCTGTATCGAGATTCTCCGTCACCGTCAGATCGCCGAACACGCGGCGATCTTCGGGCACATAACCCAAACCCTTTCGCGCGATGCGATACGGCGCCATGCCCGCGATGCTCTCGCCCATGAACGACACCGTGCCCGAGATGCGCGGCAACAGACCCATCACGGCTTTCATCGTCGTGGACTTGCCCGCGCCGTTGCGGCCCATCAGCGCGACGACTTCGCCGCGCCCGACTTCGAAGCCGACATCGAACAGGATGTGCGCGCGGCCATAGAACGCATTCAGTGCTTCCACTTTCAGGAGCGTCATGACGATGCTCCCGCGTTCAGCACCGCGCGCGGCGCGAACGATGCGCCCGTGCCGAGATAGACCTCGCGCACGCGCGCATCGTTGCGGATCGCTTCGGCATCGCCTTCTGCGATGAGCCGGCCGCGTGCGAGCACGATCAGTTTGTCTGCATGCGAAAACACCACGTCCATGCTGTGTTCCGTGAACAGCACGCCGATGCCGCGCTCCTTCGCGAGACGTGCGGTGAGCGACATGAGTTCGTTGCGTTCCTGCGGCGCCATGCCGGCGGTCGGTTCGTCCATCAACAACAGCCTGGGATCATTCGCGAGCGCGATGGCCAGTTCGACGCGCTTCACATCGCCATACGCGAGCACCGCGCAACTGCGCTGCGCATGCGCCGTCATGCCGACGAGATCGAGCAACGCCATCGCTTCCTCTTCCTTCCATGACGCGACGCGCCTGAACAGACCGTAGATGCGCCGCTCGCGCGACAGCAAAGCCATCTGCACGTTTTCGAGCACGGTCATCGAATTGAAGGTCGCAGCGATCTGGAACGTGCGGCCGACGCCGAGACGCCAGATATCGCGCGGACGCATGCCTGCGATATCGTGACCGTCGAAACGGATCGAGCCCGCGTTCGGTTTCAATTGTCCGTTGATCATGTTGAAGCATGTCGATTTGCCCGCGCCGTTCGGGCCGATCAGCGCGAGCAACTGCCCTGCTTCGAGATCGAAAGACACATCGTCGACGGCCTGCACGCCGTCGAAGGACTTCGAGAGATGCGCGACGGACAGCAGCGTCATTGCGCCTCCCTGACGAAGCGATCGCGCACGAAGCCCGCAATGCCCTGCGGAAAAGCGATGACGAGCACGAGGATCGCGGCACCGAGCAGCGCTTGCCAGTAATCCGTCTGACGCGCGACGGCATCCTGCAGCCACGTGAATACGCTCGCGCCGACGATCGGCCCGGCGAGCGTCTGGATGCCGCCGAGCAGGACCATCACGAGACCATCGACGGAGCGGCCCACGCTGATCACTTCTGGCGAGATATTGCCCTTCGAGAAAGCATAGAGCGATCCCGCGAGCCCGCATACGAGCGACGCGACGACGAAGGCCGCCCACTGCACGCGCGCGACGTTCATGCCGATGGCTTCCGCGCGCAACGGCGAATCGCGGCCCGCGCGCATCGCGAGTCCGAGCGGCGAGAAGAGCATGCGACGCAGAAGCCACACGCCGATCACCGTCAAGCCGAGCGTGAGGTAATAGAACGCGACGGGCGATGCCAGCCACGGCGACGGCCAGATGCCCAAGATGCCGTTGCTGCCGCCCGTCACCGCATCCCATTGAAAGACGACCGACCAGACGATCTGCGCGAACGCGAGCGTGAGCATCGCGAGATAAACGCCCGACAAACGCACGCAGAACCAGCCGAATACGATCGCGCCGATGCCCGCGATCAGCGGTCCGAGTACAAGTGCGGCTTCCATCGGCAGCGCGAAGACCTTGAGAAAGAGCGCCGCGCCGTATGCGCCGAGACCGAAGTACGCCGCGTGACCGAACGAGTGCATGCCGCCCGGTCCCATGATGAAGTGCAGGCTCGCGGCGAACAGCACCGCGATCATGATCTCGACGAAAAGCACGGGCATGTACGGAAACGCATCGGCGAAAAGCGGCGCGAGCGCCAGCGCGATCACGAGCGCGCCCGCTGCGATCTTCATGTTGCGCGTGGCGGCACGCATGGGCTGATCGGCGGGCGCGGCCGAACGCGCGATCGATTGCGGGCGGCCGAAAAGTCCCCAAGGACGCAATACGAGCACGACGGCCATCACGACGAATTCCGCGACGAGCGTGAACTTCGACAACGAGAAGTCGATGCCCCCGATCGAAACATGTCCGATGCCGATGCACATCGCCTTGATCTCGGCGATGAGCAACGCCGCGACGAACGCACCCGGAATCGAGCCCATGCCGCCGACGACAACGACGACGAACGCATTGCCGATGGTCTCCAGATCGAGCGAAAGATTCGCCGACATGCGCGGCACCTGAAGCGCGCCACCGAGTCCCGCAAGCAATGCGCCGACGAAGAATACGCCGGTGAAAAGCCACGACTGATTGACCCCGAGCGCGCCGAGCATCTCGCGATCCGCGCTCGCCGCGCGCACGAGCGTGCCCCAGCGCGTGCGTGTGAGCGCATACCAGAGCGCGAGCAGCACGAGTGGACCGATGACGATCAGCGCAAGATCATAAGCAGGCAATGCATGACCGAGCAGTTGCACGGCGCCTTCGAGATGCGGCGCGCGCGGGCCGAACAGATCTTCCGGTCCCCACACATAGAGCGCGGCATCGCGAATGATCAGCACGAGCGCGAACGTGGCGAGCAGATGAAACAGCTCGGGCGCGCGATAGATGCGCCTCAGTACGCTGACTTCGATCGCCGCGCCGAGCACGCCGACGACGAGCGCCGCCCCGACGATCGACGCCCAGAAGCCCGCGACGCCATCGCCGAAACGGCTGGTGAGGCTATACGCGACATACACGCCGAGCATATAGAGCGAGCCATGCGCGAAGTTGACGATGCGCGTGACGCCGAAGATCAGCGACAGCCCGGAGGCGACGAGAAAGAGCGCACAGGCATCGGCGAGGCCGTTGACGAGTTGGACGAGCAGGTTGGAGAGCATCGGGCTCTATGGCTGTTTCGGCTGAGAGAGCCGACATTATCGATGAATCGGGCAACGGGCTTCTTGCGCGACAAAATAGCCGCGCGCGAGCGGCATGGAAAAACCGTATTGACGGCGTTTATGTTCCGTATATGCTCGTCGAAGGGCAATGGTGCGCTGTTGCCCTGCAAATCAACTCGCCAAACGAGTGTTATCGTGAAAGTCCAAAGCCCTCTGGCACGTCGGAGCCTACGCCGCTCCTGCGCCGATCGCTGCGGCAAGACTCCCGATCGCCGCTTCCTTTCGGTTCTGACCGTCCTCTCCCGCCGCTCGGTGCGGCGTCGCAACGTCCTGTCCGCGCGTGCGTTCATCGCCGTGGATTGCGTCGGCGCGGCTTCGCTGCTGCCGTAGCGCCTCTTCCATTTTTCTTCGCTGACTGACTGATCCCGCGCGTGCATCGTCACGCGTAAATGCGTGCGCTTTTGCGATCCATCGCGAAGGCCGTGGAAGCGTGCGCCTGTTCGAACCACGAGAACGAAAATGGAACGCATCGACGAATTCCTGCGAAAACATCGCATCACCGAGATTGAAGCGATCATTCCCGACATGGCCGGCACCGCGCGCGGCAAGATCATTCCGCGCAGCAAGTTCGAGTCGGGCGAATCGATGCGCCTGCCGCAAGCCGTGATGATTCAGACCGTCACGGGCGACTATCCCCACGACGGCAGCTTCACCGGCGTCACCGATCCCGACATGATCTGCGTGCCCGATCCCGCGACGATCCGCCTGATTCCATGGGCCACCGATCCGACCGCGCAGGTCATCCATGATTGCGTGCACTTCGATGGCACGCCCGTCGCGATTTCGCCGCGCCGCGTGCTGCGCGAAGTGCTTCAGAAATACACGGCGAAGGGCTGGCGGCCTGTGGTCGCGCCCGAACTGGAGTTCTTTCTGGTCGACGTGAATCGCGATCCGGATTTGCCCTTGCAGCCGCCCGTAGGCAGAACGGGGCGCGCGGAGACGGGCCGCCAGGCCTATTCGATCGATGCGGTCAACGAGTTCGATCCGCTCTTCGAAGATATCTATGAATACTGCGAGGTGCAGGAGCTCGAAGTCGATACGCTGATTCACGAAGTCGGCGCGGCGCAGATGGAGATCAACTTCATGCACGGCGATGCGCTCAATCTCGCGGATCGCGTGTTTCTTTTCAAGCGCACCGTGCGTGAAGCGGCGCTGCGTCACAAGATGTACGCGACCTTCATGGCGAAGCCGATGGAGAACGAACCGGGCTCCGCGATGCACGTGCATCAGAGCATCGTCGATGAAGAGACGGGCCGCAATCTCTTCACCAATCGCGATGGCGAACCGACCAGCCTTTTCTATAGCTATATCGCGGGCCTGCAGAAATACACGCCCGCGCTCATGCCGATCTTCGCGCCGTATATCAATTCGTATCGAAGGTTATCGCGCTTCATGGCCGCGCCGATCAACGTGCAGTGGGGCTATGACAATCGCACCGTCGGCTTTCGCGTGCCGCATGCGTCGCCGCAGGCACGGCGCATCGAGAACCGCATACCGGGCGTCGACTGCAATCCGTATCTCGCGATCGCAGCGACACTGGCCGCCGGCTATCTCGGCATGACGCAGCATCTCGAACCGACCGAGCCGCTGGCGAGCGACGGCTATCGCCAGCCGTATCAACTGCCGCGCAATCTCGATGAAGGCCTCGCGCTGATGGGCGCGTGCGAACCGCTTGCCGAGATGTTCGGCGAGAAGTTCGTGCGCGCATATCTCGCGCTCAAGGAAACCGAATACGAAGCGTTCTTCCGCGTGATCAGCTCGTGGGAACGCAAGCATCTTCTGCTGCACGTCTGAGATCAGGAGACGACGACATGAACGATCGAATCGATTCGACAGCGCATTACCGCGCGCTCGACGCCGCGCATCATCTGCATCCGTTCTCCGACATGGGCGCATTGAATCGCGCGGGCAGCCGCGTGATCGTGAAGGCCGAAGGCGTGTATCTATGGGATTCGGAGGGCAACCGCATCATCGACGGCATGGCGGGCTTGTGGTGCGTCAATGTGGGTTATGGACGCCGCGAACTCGCCGATGCCGCGCTCACGCAGATGAATACCCTGCCCTTCTACAACACGTTCTTCAAGACGACGCATCCGCCGGTGATCGAGTTATCCGCATTGCTCGCGCAACTCACGCCGCACACGTTCAACCGCTTTCTCTATTGCAATAGCGGCTCGGAAGCGAACGATACGGCTCTGCGTGCGGTGCATCGCTATTGGGCCGTGCAGGGAAAGCCGGACAAGCGCTATGTGATCGCGCGCAGGAACGCTTATCACGGCTCGACCATCGCGGGCGCGACGCTCGGCGGCATGAGCTATATGCACGAACAGATGCCGTCGAAGATGGAGCATGTCGCGCATATCGATCAGCCGTATTGGTTCGGCGAAGGTGGATCGATGGATGCGGCAACGTTCGGCATCGAGCGTGCGCGTCAGCTAGAAGAGAAGATTCTGGAACTCGGCGCAGACAACGTCGCAGCGTTCATCGGCGAGCCGTTTCAGGGCGCGGGTGGCGTGATCTTCCCGCCGTCGAGCTATTGGCCCGAGATCGAGCGCATCTGCCGCAAGCATGATGTGCTCTTGATCGCCGATGAAGTTATCGGCGGATTCGGACGCACGGGCGAATGGTTCGCGCACCAGCACTTCGGCTTCGAGCCGGACGTCATCACGATGGCCAAAGGCCTCACGAGCGGCTATGTTCCTATGGGCGCGGTCGCGTTATCCGATGCCATCGCGGACGCGATCGTGAATAACGGCGAATTCAGTCACGGCTTCACGTATTCGGGGCATCCGGTCGCGGCTGCGGTTGCGGTTGCGAATCTGAAGTTGTTGCGAGACGAAGGCATCGTCGCGCGCGTGAAGAACGAGGTCGGGCCGTATTTTCAGCAACGCTTGCGCGAAGTGCTCGGCGATCATCCGATCGTCGGCGAGATCGTGGGCGCGGGGCTCGTCGCAGGTATTCAACTGGCTGCCGACCGGGCGACGCGCAAACGCTTCCCGAATGGCGACGATATCGGCACGCTATGCCGTGACTTCTGCTTCGCGGGCAATCTCGTGATGCGCGCAAGTCACGATCGCATGTTGCTGTCGCCGCCGCTCGTCATCACGCATGACGAGATCGATGAAATCATCGACAAGGCCAAAGCCGCACTCGACGCGACATCGCGCGCAATCACGCACGCCTCTTAGCGAAGTAATCCGCCGCCATGTGCCGGAAGGCCGTGACGGCGGGATTATCCTGATCGGAACGCCACGCCATGCTCATTTCGGCCTGAACGGGTTTGCCGGCAATTTCCCTGAATTCGACGTTGTCGTAGTGAAACCGTTGCGACGATGCGGGAAGAATCGACACGCCCAAACCCGCGCGAACGAGAGACAGGATGGTCGGCGTCTGATCGATGTATTGCGTGAAATGCGGCTTCACTTCATCCGCGACGAGCATGCTCATGATGCGGTCGTAGAAGTATTTTCCGTGCGTCGGCGAATGCATGATGAACGCCAGCTCGTGCAATTGCTTCAGCTCGATCTGCTCGAAACGCGATAACGCGTGTCCCGCGGGCAGCGCGACGATCATCGGTTCGCGGTCGACGAGAAGAAACTCCACCTTCTGCCGCGAAGGCAATGGCCGCATGAAACCGAGATCGATGACGTTTGCCTCGAAGCCTTCGATCTGCGCGACGGAGATCATTTCGAGCAGCACGACATCGATATCCGGCAAGTCGTGCTTCGCGGCGACCAGCAGTTCGGGAATCAGCTCATAACCCGCGGCGCCCGTAAAGCCGATGCGCACACGCCCCGTCTTGCCTTTGCTCGCGCGCCGCACCGTGCTTTCCGCTTGCTCGGAGAGATTGAGCAGACGCGTCGCGTCGGCAAGAAACACGCGCCCTTCAGTGGTCAGCTTGACCGTGCGGCCGACGCGTTCGAACAGCTTCACGCCGAGATTTTCTTCGAGCAGATGAATCTGCCGGGAAAGCGGCGGCTGCGTCATGTTGAGCAGCGCGGCCGCTCGCCTGAAGTTCAGCTCCGTCGCGGCGGCGACGAAGCAACGCACTTGTCCGAGATCGAGCATTCGTAATCGACGTTGAAGTGATAGCCGATCATTATATGTTCGCGCCGGACGTGTTACCGCTCAAGCGTCAGGTCGTCAGACTGCCTTCGGGGCGCTGACCAGCAAGCCCTTGCTCGAGACTCGCGAGCACCATCTCGCCCATCGCCGTGCGCGATTCGACCGTCGCACTCGCGCGATGCGCCTGCAACACCACGCGATCCATGCCGAACAATTCGGACGGCACATTCGGTTCGTCGACGAAGACATCGAGGCCCGCACCCGCTATCGCGCCGCGCGACAGCGCTTCGACGAGATCGCTTTCGACCACGAGCTTGCCGCGTGCGATGTTGATGAGATAGCCGTCCTTGCCCAGCGCGTCGAGCACGGCTGCGTTCACGATGCCCTTCGCTTTATCGGCGGCGGCGGCGAGTACGAGAATGTCGCTGTCGCGTGCGAGCGAAAGAAGATCCGGCGCGAAGCGATAATCGACGTCATCCATCTTTCGCACGTCCGTATAAGCGATCGGACAAGCGAACGCGGCGGCGCGCTGCGCGATTGCGCGGCCGACCTTGCCGAGTCCCACGATACCCACGCGCTTGCCGCTGAATCTGCGCGACAACGGAATCGCGCTCGGGCTCGGGTTTTGCACCCACTTGCCAGTCTTCACGAAGTCATTGCCCGGACAGATCTCTCGCAACGCGGTGAGGATCAAACCAATCGCGAGGTCGGCCACATCCTCGGTCAATGCGCCGAACGTGCCCGTCACCGGAAGGCCGCGCGAGCGCGCGAATTCGAGGTCGACCGCATCGGTGCCGACGCCGTTCACCGCGATCACCTGCAACGCGGGCAGGCGCTCGATCAAATCATTCGAAATGCCCGTATGACCACCGGTGATCACGCCGCGAATCGATGCGCCGTGCTCGCGGATATAGGCGTCCTTGTCGTCCTGTTCGAAGAGGCGATGCATCGTGTAGCGTGCGTCCAGCTTTTCGTTGATGGCCGGTACGAGGATAGGGTTCAGTTGCAGAATGCTCGGCTTCAATTCGCATGCTCCTGGAATTCGGTTTCTGATGTGGAGCGGATCATCTCTGCTTTTGCCGATAACGTCCAATCCCAAAAGGCTATCAATTGATCCACGAATCGAAGCGATGAAAATGCGCGCGGAATCGATTCAATCCGGGAATCAGGTAATAGCAAGAAAAGATTGGACGCTCTTGCGGGTCGTCCCCACAATTCGAAGCATCGGAAGGCATATCGACAATAAAGCCTTTAAAAATGACATCGGAGACAACAGCGTGATCCTGCGCCCTACCCGCTATTCATCCATTCGCCTCTCATATGCAGCAACCCATGCAACGGAGGCCTCGCGATGAGCAACGCCGACGGCATCATCGGGTCCGCAAAAGCAGAGCCCATTGCGGAGAAGCGCACGAAGCATCGCTGGGTCGTAATGGGGCTGATCTTCTGCATCTGGGCGATCGCCTGCGCGGATCGCGCCAACTTCGGCATCGCGCTGCCGTATCTGAAGAAGGAATATCACATCACCAATACCGAGGCCGGCCTGATCGTGAGCCTGTTCTCGTTCGCTTACGGCTTCGTGCAGATTCCCGTCGGCCTGCTTTATAAAAGACTCAGCGAAAAGACGACGGGCTGGCTCTTTTCCGTCTTCATGATTCTCACCTCGGTCTTCACCGGCCTGATGGGCACGACGTCGTCGGTGTTTCTGCTGATGGCGTATCGCGTGGGCCTCGGCTTGTCTGAAGGGCCGCTCGGCATCGGCTGCACGAACGTCATCAACCGCTGGTTTCCCGCGAAGGAAAAAGGCACGGCCGCAGGCCTGTGGATCGCCGCATCGAAGCTTGGGCCGTTGATCGTGCCTTCGGTGTGCATCATCGTGATCCAGCTTTGGGGATGGCGCGAGATCTTCTATGTGTTCGCGGTGCCGGGCATCGTGCTCGCGATCGTGTGGCTGTTCCTCGTGACGAATTCGCCCGGCGAGAACCGCTTCTGCTCGCCCGCCGAGCGCCGCTATATCGCCGATGAAACGACCGTCGGCAACAGCAGCGGCAAGGCATTTGCCCGCGCACGGATGACGCCGATGCCCCGCCTGGATGCGATCAATCGCACGAAGCGCGTGCCGCAGCTCGAAACGATTCGGCAAGTGTTCGGCTCGTGGAATATCTTCGGCATTGCGTTGGGTTATGGCTGCATGATCGGCATCAGCAATATCTTCATCTCGTGGATTCCCACGTATCTCGTCACGGTGAAGGGGTTCGCTTCGGTGAAGATGGGCTTTCTCGCATCGGCGCCTTTCATCGGCGCGGTGACGGGCAACATGCTGGGCGGCATCATCTCGGATCGCCTGCTCGGCGGCCGCCGCAAGCCGATGATGATGCTCGGTGCGCTCGGCACGATGATCATGACCTTCCTGCTGATCGACGCACCCGACAGCGTCGCGTATCTCGGCGCGGCGCTGATGCTGGCGGGCCTGATGCTCGGCATCGGCTTCGCGGGCTACTCCGCGTATCCGATGGGGCTGGCTACGAAAGCAACCTATCCGACGGCGTTCGGCATCGTGAATTCGGTGGGCCAGATCGGCGGTGCGTGCGCACCGCTCGCCGTCGGCTTCCTGCTCGACAGCTATAGCTGGACCGCAGTCTTCCTCTATATGGTCGGAACGGCGACGCTATGTCTGCTGCTGCTCCTGAGCGTGGTGGAACCAGTCGCGGAAGAAACCCGATAGATAGACGAGTCGCGCCGCTCCACGCGGCGCGATTATCTTTCAAAGCCCGTTTTCGACCATATCGAGCAAGCGGCTTGCAAGCGGTTCGATCTGAGCACGCGTCAATCCTTGCAATGGGCCTTCGATCACGAGCAACGCGAAGCCATGCACCGCGCTCCACGCGAGATATTCGGCTTCGGGGCGGCGCTTCGTGTCGAGCGCGCCCGCCTCCACCATTTCATCCAGCGCACGGCTCAGCAACTGAAACGGATCGAGTCCGCTCGGTCCTACGCCGTACGGTTCCTCGTGTTCGGCCCATTCCGCTTGCGGCGCGGCGAATGCCGTACGAAAGAGCCCCGTCTCCGTCTGCGCGAAACACAGATAACCCGCGCCGATGGCTCGCAGACCCGCACGCGCGGTGTCCGCCCGACGGCGCTTTTTAGGCCGCGACGCGAGTTCCTCTTCCATCGCCTGCGCAACCTGCGACAGCGCCGCGGAACGCACCGCCGATAGCAATTCCTGACGGCTCTCGAAGTGGCGATAGGCCGCGTTGGGCACGACGCCCGCGCGACGCGTGGCTTCGCGCAGCACGATCGCATCCGGGCCGCCTTCGCGCGCCAGTTCGATGCCCGCTTCGATCAGCGCGCGTCGCAAATCGCCATGTCGGTATGTGCTGCGCGGCTTGCCATTCGTCATTTTTATTCGTGGGCGTTTTCACATGTGGACACTGTCCATTATCTCTGCTACTTTTTGTGGACGGTGTACACAAGCGAAAAAATAGTTTCGCCCCGGTGCTTGCCGTTGCTTTGTCACGACGCGGCGGCATCGTGTTCTTCGGTACGAATCGACAATCAGCAGGAGGCGGATCATGACGGAGTCGAACGATCGTGCGCAGGCGAGTGAAGATGTCGCGCGCATCCGCGAATTGATCGAAGCGTGGCGGCAGGCGGTGCTCGCGAAAGACGTGAACGCGCTCGTCAGCCACTACGCCGCCGATGTCGTCGTGTTCGATGTCGTGCCGCCCGCGTCGCTGCGAGGCGTCGAGCATTACCGCGAGAACTGGCAGCGCTGGTTCGACAGCATGAAAGGCCCGCTCACGTTCGAGATGCGGGAAGTGGAAGTCGCCGCGAGCGGCGATCTGGCTTATGCGCACTCCGTCAATCGCGTCGCCGTGGGCGAGCAGGATGACATCGTGCGCGCCACCGTGTGCTTCAGAAAGATCGATGGCGACTGGCGTGTGGTGCACGAGCACGCATCGGTGCCGCTCACGATGGATATGGACCCCGACGAGAAGTCATAACCGCAACGCATGAACCAAGGAGCAGACATGCAAGTGCAACCCTATCTTTTTTTCGAAGGCCGCTGCGAAGAAGCGATCACGTTCTACCGCGAGAATTTAGGCGCGCAAGTCGTCATGATGATGCGTTACAGCGAAAACCCCGAAGCCGGCAAGGCCGAAGCGGCCAGCGGATGCGGCATTCCCGCGGGGTCCGAAAACAAGATCATGCATTCGGCGTTCACTATCGGCGATTCCATGCTGATGGGCTCGGATGGCATGTGCAGCGGCAAGCCGGATTTCAAGGGCGTATCGCTCTCCCTCACGGCCAACGACGAACAGCAGGCGGAGAAATACTTCAATGCGCTTTCGAACGGCGGTCAGGTGCAGATGCCGATGACGCAGACGTTCTTCGCGAAACGCTTCGGCATGGTCGCCGACAAGTTCGGTGTGACGTGGATGGTGCTCGGCGGCGTCGAGCACAAGCCTGCCTGAACATACGCTGAGCATGCGCTGAAACGTCCGGCTGGAACGCGGCTTGCGCGCCTTTCATCGCACCATTTCGAAAGGAGACGCGACATGAGCAATTACGCCGGACGTTCTCAGGAAGACCGCATCGCGCAGCGCAAGGGCAAGAAGCCGCTGTCGCAGGAACAGCCGGGCGGGTCGATGGCCGAGCCCGGCACGGAGCCCGACAAGGACCATAGCAGCGGCCAGCTGACCGAGGAAGGCAAGCAGGTCTGGCGCACGGGTTCGGGCATCGACGGAGGCGGAAAGACCTGACACTCATATCAGTCTTCGGAAACGTGAAACAATGGCGGGGTGCCGAATGCACTGATTGCATTGACTGACAGGAGTTTTCGATGAGCGCCCCGCGCAAAAACCATCTTTCAGGCTCGGACATGCCTGCTGAACCAGCCGATCGTCCGACCCGCGAGGAAGCCGAAGCCGCCGTGCGTGTTCTGTTGCGCTGGGCGGGCGACGACCCGCGCCGCGAAGGCCTGCTCGATACACCGGGCCGCGTCGTGCGCGCGTACGAGGAATTCTTTGCGGGCTATACGCAGAGTCCGCACGACATCCTCGCGCGCACGTTTTCAGAAGTGCAAGGTTATGACGAAATGATCGTCCTGAAGGACATTCGTTTCGAAAGCTATTGCGAGCACCACATGGTGCCGATCATCGGCCGCGCGCACGTCGCGTATCTGCCGAACAAACGCGTCGTCGGCATCTCGAAGCTAGCGCGTCTCGTCGATGCTTTCGCGAAACGCCTGCAGATTCAGGAGAAGATGACCGCGCAGATCGCCGATACGCTGGACGAAGTGCTGCAGCCGCTCGGCGTCGGCGTGATCCTCGAGGCCGCGCATCAATGCATGTCGACGCGCGGCGTGCATAAGGCGGGCGTGTCGATGGTCACATCGCGCATGCTCGGCTCGTTCCGCGACGATCCATCGACACGCCGCGAGTTTCTTTCCATCGTCGGCAATCAGAGCGCGTTCAGCGTGTCGAATACATAAGAAAGCTGCGCAGAAGTACGCGCAAAAGAGAAAGGGCCTCGCGGCCCTTTCGTCGTTTCATGCGTTGCTTCATGCGCCGAAGCCGTTACCTGGCACTTCCGGTCCGCTGCCCTCGCGGACCTTGCCTTGCGAGACGTTGCTGCCCGGCGGCACGCTGTGCGTGAGCCACACATTACCGCCGATGACCGAGCCTTTGCCGATCGTCACGCGGCCGAGAATCGTCGCGCCAGCATAGATGACCACATCGTCCTCGACGATCGGATGGCGCGCATTGCCCTTGACGAGCGCGCCGTCGCTCGTCGAAGGAAAGCTCTTCGCGCCGAGCGTCACGGCCTGATAGACGCGCACGTGTTGCCCGATCACCGCTGTCTCGCCGATCACGACGCCCGTGCCGTGATCGATGAAGAAGCTCGGCCCGATGGTCGCGCCCGGGTGAATGTCGATGCCGGTCAGCGAATGCGCGATCTCGTTGATGAAGCGCGCGAGCAGCGGCACGCCGAGCTTGTGCAGCGCGTGCGCGAGCCGGTGATGCGTCATCGCCCATACGCCCGGATAGCACAGCAGAATCTCGGTGATGTGCTGCGCGGCCGGATCGCCCGTGAAGGCGGCTTGAATGTCGCTGACGAGAAGCGCGCGGATATGCGGCAACTGCGCGCCGAATTCCCGCGCGATCGCGAAGGCTTGCGCGGAGAGTGCCGCATCGCTCGAATCGCGATGTTCGGGCAGGAAGCGCAGCGCGCGGCGGATCTGTTCGTGCAGCAGACGCAAGGTGCTTTCGAGCGTCTGGCCGACGTAATAGTCGACGCTTTCATCGGTCAGATCGGGCGCGCCGTAATGCGTGGGAAAGAGCGCGGAGCGCAGGCCGTTGACGATCCTGACAATCGCCTCGCGCGAGGGCAACTCGCGTATGCCGAGCGGATGCCGCGTGCGATGCAGTTCCTCGCGCGACTGGCGCAAGTCCGCGACGATGCGTGCAAGGCCCCATTCCTGCGGACCGTCGTGCGTCGTGTCGTGGGAAGAATCGAGCGGCGGTACGGCGCCAGGCGTGGGCGTGTTCTGCATGTCGGCCATGAAACGAGAGAAGCGGCCGCCGCGCTTAATGCACGACGGGTGAAACATCAAGCGTAACCGGTTTTACGGAAGCCTGCCGTGCGGCGGTTCGTACGTCGGTGTTCGCGATGTTTCATGTGGACATCGCCCTCACACCGTTATGTTGCTTGCGTCGATCCAGCGCACGGCCCAGTCGCGCGCGTGCGCGATGGCGTCGTTCTCGCTGCGAAATCGCAAGTCGGACGGGAAAAAGCGGTTCGCGACGAGCTCGCCATCGCTCGTTCGCGAGATCACCACATACGGCTGATAGCTGCCATCTCCGGCCCGGGCCGGCGCGCAGTTTAAAAGGTAGCCTCGATGTGAAAAGGCTGCATCGTGTTGCATGAGTCACCTGTCTGAAAGTGCCCTGCTCATTCGAATCGCATTGCTCTTCGACGGCAATGGCAGATGCGCCCTCCTGATGTTCGCATCGTGCCTGTTGCGCTTTGCCGCCGACAGGTTCCAAATAATACTTGCAGGACATCGGCTTGGGGCCGAAAAAAGCGCCCGAAATTTTGGGTATCCGTTAAGGCGCCTTCCTGCAAGGCTCGCGGTTCCGTCGCCAAATAGCCGGAATGAGTTTTGCGTGAAGGCTTGGTTAAGTTCATGTCCAACGGAGCATGTGATGAACAACGCTGAAGGAAACGAGTCGCAAGACAAGCAAAACGAGCGCGCCGCTGATAGTCCGATCAAGACGCCGGCCGCGGAAACCGCGCATGTGAAGCTGAGCGACGCGATGAAGGCCGCAGCGGGCGGCGAGGCGCACGCGGGTGCGGGCGCGGCCCCCGCCGTGAAGTCGGAAACGACGAAGTCGGGCATGCATGTCGGACCGCAAGGCTTCTACGAGAAGACGCCGCGCGGCGTGGATGTGGCCAACGACGACGGGCTCGACGATACCGTCGACGCCGATGCCAAAAGCATTCACGCGCGGCGCGAAGCGGAGATGCTCGCGCGCGAACCGGACTCCGTCATCAACTCGAACGCGACGACGGTGAACTACGTGGCCGAGCCGGGCGATGGCCTCGGCGGCTTCGACAGCCGTCCGGGCCGCAATGGCGTGCTGGTCGCGCTCGAGCGCGGGTATCGCCTGATCGATCGCGGCATGGTCGCGCCGACGGTGCCCGAGGTCGAAGACAAGGTGCGCTACGAAGGACGCGACCCTCACGGTCACACGTTGCGCGGCCGCAAGCACTACGCGCTCAATCATCTGCGGCCTTCGCGACTGATCGAGCTGGAGCGCAGTTGAATGCGGCGCATGTCTGCATAACGAAAGAGCCGCATTGGAGTATGCGGCTCTTTGTACTTCATGACGCTTTCACGTCACTTCTTTTCTTTCTTCTCGTCATCGGTTTCGATGCGCGTCACGCCGCCCGTCGCGGGCGGATCACTTGCGGGAAAGGTGTCTTCGACCGCCTTGTCGACATCTTCTTCGTCCCGTTCGGAATGAGGGTTTTGTTCCTTGTGTTCCTTTTGGCTCATGTCGGTTCCTGGTCGTCGTTTATCGTTGTCGTATGAAGCAACACGCATGCCTCGGACCTGGCACGGCGTATGCGCTTTGGGATCGCCAACGAACACGCCGCATCGCAGCAAATGCGATTCGGGGACTAGAATCGATAAACGGGGGAAGGCCAGATGACCACGATCCACGCCTACGACGAGTACGAGCACGAGCCGGACGAAGCAGCTCAGATCGAGCCGGCGGCGCGGCATGTCGTGACGCCCGAGCAGCGTTTCACGTCGGCGATTGCGTGCCTCGGCGCGGCCTACGCATTGTCGTGGACCGAGTTCGCGCTCACGCTCGCCATCGGGCTGCCTGGCGAAGCGTCGAGTCATCCGCTCGCGGCATCGATCGCGTCGCGCGTGCTGGTTGGCCTGCTCTACATCTGCGTCGCGTCGCGCTTGCAATGGGCGCGCTGGCTCACCGTGGCGCTCGGCTTTCTCGCCGTCGCGCTCGTCGCGCCGACGCTCGCGATGCAATGGCATGTCTTCCCCGCCGGCGCCTTCGTGAGCGGCGCGGCGCTGGTCTGCAAGTTCGCGGCGTCGCTCTACCTGCTTTCGCCGATGCCCGCGCGCATGGCAAAGCAATAGCCATTCGAAACCCGCGGTTTGCAATCCTCGAAGCGCACGCACCTTTTTCGCGCGCCCGCGCGCTCGCACAATGGCTGATCTCCCTCAACGTACATTGCGAGCTCGATCATGAAAATCGCTGTCATCGGTGCGACCGGCACGGTCGGCCGTGCGGTCGCCGCAGAACTGAAAGCCCGTCATGAAGTCATCGAGATCGGTGCGACGCGTGGCGCGCATCGCGTCGATCTGCTCGATCTCGGCAGCATCAGGCGGCTCTTCGACGAGATCGGCCGCGTCGATGCGATCGTCGCCACGGCGGGCCACGTGCATTTCGGCAAGCTCGTCGACATGACGCCCGAGCAGTTCCGCGTCGGTCTCGATGACAAGCTGATGGGTCAGGTCAATCTCGTCCTCACGGCGCGCGACTATCTGAACGACGGCGGCTCGTTCACGCTGACGAGCGGCATCGTCGGCGCAGCGCCGATTCGTGAAGGCGCAAGCGCGGCGGCGGTCAACGGCGCGATCGAAGGTTTCGTGCGCGGTGCGGCCATCGAATTGCCGCGCGGGCTGCGCATCAACGTCGTGAGTCCGACGATGCTCGAGGAAGCGCGCGAAAGCTTCGGCCCCTACTTCCGCGGCTTCGAGGCCGCGAGCGGCGCGCGCGTGGCGCTCGCGTACAGCCGCAGCGTGGAGGGCGCGGAAACCGGGCGCATCTATAACGTGCACTGACAGGCGCGGCCGGCGCGAAGTGTGCATGGAGCACGGCGCAGCGATCGCTTATCCTCGGCGCTTCATGACGACGACGGAGCGGTGCGATGCAGTGGACCCGGGACGACTATCGGTTGAGCACGGACATCGATGAATTCGACTTCGATGTCGTGCATCGCTACCTGAGCGAAGTGGCTTACTGGTCGCCGGGCATCGCGCGTGAAAAAGTCGAGCGCGCCGCGCGCCATTCGCTCGCGTTCGGGCTCTTTCTGCGCGACGAGCAAATCGGCTACGCGCGCATGATCACCGACACCGCGACCTTCGCGTATCTCGCCGATGTATTCGTGCTGCCCGCGCATCAGGGCGCGGGACTCGGCAAATGGATGATGCAATGCGTGATGGCGCATCCGGACCTGCAAGGGTTGCGGCGCATGATGCTCGTCACCTCCGACGCACACGGCCTCTACGCGCGTCAGGGGTTTGCGGCGAGCAGGCACCCGGAGCGCATCATGGAAAGGATCGGCAAGGCTTAGCCGCCCTTTGCGCCCTGCGTGTTGACGTAGAGCGCATAGAGTCCGTGGCTCGCCGCCATGAACAGCCGGTTGCGATGCCGCCCGCCGAAGCACACGTTCGCGCAGCGCTCCGGCAGATCGATATGGCCGATCGCTTCGCCTTGCGGCGTGAACACGCGCACACCGTCGAGTCCGGCGTCGCCCATGCCCCAGCCGCACCACAAATTGCCGTGGATATCGACGCGAAAGCCATCGGGCGTGCCCGCTTCCGCATCGATCAGAAGACGCGGTTCACCGAGCCTGCGGCCGCCGTCGATGACATCGAACGCGTAGATCGTGCGCGGCGTCGAGCGCGATTCGACCACGTACAGCACGGATTCATCCGGCGAAAACGCGAGACCGTTCGGACCGGTGAAGGCGTCGATCATCATGGTGATTTCGCCGCTTTGCCCATCGACGCGATACACGCACGGCTTCAGTTGCGCTTCGTTCTTTTCGCCTTCGTAGAAGCCGTCGATGCCGAAGGTCGGATCGGTGAACCAGATCGAGCCATCCGACTTCACGACGACATCGTTCGGTGAATTGAGCGGCTTGCCGCCGTAGCTGTCGGCGAGCACGGTAATGGCGCCGTCGTATTCGGTGCGCGTCACGCGGCGCGTGAGATGCTCGCAGGTCACGAGCCGCCCTTCGCGGTCGCGCGTGTTGCCGTTCGCGTTGTTCGACGACTTGCGGAACACGCCCACCTGACCGCTCTCCTCGTCCCAGCGCAGCATGCGGTCGTTCGGGATATCGCTCCACAGCAGATAGCGGCCATCGCCGAACCAGACCGGCCCTTCCGACCAGCGCGCGTCCTGAAAGAGACATTCCACCGACGCCGATGCGATGCGCAGCGTGTTGAAACGCGGATCGAGTACGCGAATGGCGGGGTCGGGATAGCGGCGCTCGGAGTGGGTCATGCTTGTTGGTCTCCCAAAAGGTTCGAGGTCTCGGCTGCGGGCATCGCTTCGAGCGCAGCAAGCGATTTGCGCATGCCCGCGAAAATACGCTCTGCCACACGATGCGGAAAATTGCCCGGCAGTTGCGCCGCAACTTCGTCGATCACAGCCGGCGTGCGCCCGATGATCCGCTCGATGATCGGCTCGGCGCTCTCCCCGTATCCGCATTTCAGCGCCATCGCGTTGAAATGCCGTCGCTGAATGTCGCGAAGCGCATAGTGCCGCGTCTTGCCCGGTATCGCCATCGCGAGCTTGGTCTTGTACCACGACCACTGATTCGCGCCATCGCCTTCCACCGGCCAGATCGACATGACGTCGTACAGCGGCGTGAGGCGGTATTGTCCGCCTCTCAGCAGGTGAATGCTGAAGTTCTTCGCGTGGCCGTCCGGTGCGGCAAGCAGCCAGAAAAGAATCTGCGACGTGATCAATGTTTCGATGTCGCCACGTGCACGGCTCGATTGCTGCAGCACACGCGCGAGATCGATCACGCCCGGACCGCCGTCCTGTTCGTACTTCTTGTGCGGAGGCAGCGCGTTCACCTGACAGAAATCTTCCTGCGGCAAACGAAGAATCCATTCGCCTCCCGGATGCAGGCGCCGGTCGAAACGCTCGACGACGAGCACGCGCCGCTCGCCGAACGTCGCGATCTCCACGTTCGCGACGGGCGAGCCAAACGCCTGCAAGAGGCGCATGCAGAGCCATTCGTTCTCGACCGAAGTGGTGAGGTCGGCGCGGCGATTGCCGACGAGTCCGAGCGGCAGCTTCAGGATATGCGTGGTCGGCGTGGCGCCGTGCGGCTTGAGCCATCGTCCATCGTGACGCAATAACGCGGTCTTCTCCTGCGCACCGGCAAGCGAGATGCGAAAGTCGTCATCATCGTCCGTGCCGAAGGGCGGGCCGCCGGCGACCTGGCCGAGCAGATGTGCGACATCCTGATCGGTGAGCGGCGTGCCTTCGATCGTGCCGACGCCCGCGGGCGATTCATCCTCCGCGAGCAGTTGCACCGCGCCGACACAATCTCGGCCGATGGCTTGCAGCAGATCGAAGGCGTCGAGACTGTCGGTCTGGAAGCGCTGCGCGATGCGCCGCCGGATGGCCTCGCTATCGGGCAGGAGATTGTCGAAGTAATTCATGACCGCGTCGCCCTTGAGCGGCGCGCCGTCGAGCTGGATCGGCAGCGACAGGGAAAGCGGGCGCGCCTCGTCCGAGCCGACCCACGCATCGTCGTAGATGAGTTCCGCGGTCCCGCGCGCGGGCAGACGCCATAGCGCCACGCGTCGTCCATTGGCCCAGACCGACAACGATCGGGCGTGAGGCTGGCGACCCGCCATCACCAATCCGCCTCGTTCGCCTCGTACAGGGGCGCATCGGGCCGATCCTGAATCAGTAGCTGAAGTCCGTACACGCCGAACATCGCGAGCAGCTGCTCCAGTGTCAACGCGCTCGAATCGCGCTCGAGCGTCGAAATACGGCTCTGGCTGATGCCGAGCCGCGCGGCGGCTTGCGTCTGCGTCAGGCCCGCGCGTCTGCGGCCCGCCGCGAGCACGTGACCCATCTGGCCGATGGTAGCGATGACTTGTTGCATGGCGCGATTATCTGCATGGCGAATAAATGCATTTTATTCGCCACGCGCATATTCGTCAAATTTGGCATGCGCCAGATATCTCCGAGACGAATAAAACGCATTTATTCGTGACAGAGATAATGCCGTCTGGTACTCAGTTCGGCCCCAACTCCCCATCCCTCAAGCGCCAGAGCGACAGCGGATTGTCCTCCGCCAGCGCCTCGGGCAGCAGCGCCGCCGGCAAGTCCTGATAGCACACCGGCCGTAGAAAGCGCTCGATCGCCATCGCGCCGACCGACGTCGAACGGCTATCGGACGTCGCGGGGAACGGCCCGCCGTGCACCATCGCGTAGGACACTTCGACGCCCGTCGGAAAGCCGTTCGCCAGAATCCGCCCCGCCTTGCGTTCGAGCACCGGCAACAGCCGCCTTGCGAGCTCGATATCGCCCTTTTCCATCAGCAGCGTCGCGGTGAGCTGGCCTTCGAGATGACGCGCGACCGAGATCATTTCGTCCTCGTCGCGGCAGATGACGATCACCGACGTCGGCCCGAAAATCTCGCCCGACAGTTGCGGCTTCGCCAGAAACTCCTCGGCGTTCACGCGATACAGCACCGGCAGCGCACCGCTCGCCGCTTCGCCCTTCACGCCCGTCGCGATGTTGCGCGCGCCCGACGCGTCGCGCTCCTTGATCCCGCTCGCATACGCCCCGGCGATTTGCGACGTGAGCATCGTCTGCGTTTCCTTCTTCATGATCGCGGTCGCGGCGAGGTCGATAAAATCATCGAGATCCGGGCCTGCCAATGCGATGACGAGCCCCGGATTCGTGCAGAACTGGCCGACGCCGAGCGTCACCGAATCGATGAAGGCCACCGCGAGCGTATCGCCGCGCGCCTCGAGCGCAGCCGGCAGCGCGAACACCGGATTGACGCTGCTCATCTCGGCGAAAACGGGAATCGGCACGGGCCGCTTCGCCGCGATATCGACGAGCGCGAGGCCGCCACGCCTCGATCCCGTGAAGCCGACCGACTGGATCGCCGGATGCGCGACGAGCGCCTCGCCGATCGCATTGCCTTCGCCGACGACGAGCGAAAACACGCCCTCGGGCAGCCCGCTGTCCGCGACCGCCTTCTGCACCGCGCGCCCGACAAGCTCGGACGTGCCCAGATGCGCCGGATGCGATTTCACGACGACGGGACACCCCGCCGCGAACGCGGACGCGGTATCGCCGCCCGCGACCGAAAACGCCAGCGGAAAGTTGCTCGCCCCGAACACCGCGACCGGCCCGACGGGAATCTTTTGCAAACGCAGGTCGGAACGCGGCAGCGGTTTCCTGTCCGGCTGCGCGGAATCGAGCGTGGCCGCGAGCCATCGCCCTTCGCGCACGAGCGACGCGAACAGGCGCAATTGCCCCACCGTGCGGGCCCGCTCGCCTTCGAGACGCGCCTTCGGCAGCGCGGATTCGGCCATCGCGCGTTCGATCAGCGTGTCGCCGAGCGCGATGATGTTGTCCGCGATCGCCTCCAGAAACTGCGCGCGGGTTTCGAGCGGCGCGTGGCGATAGTCGTCGAAAGCGGCCTCCGCCAGTTCGCACGCGCGCGCCACTTCCGCCGCGCCGCCGCCGCCGAATGCAGGCTCGAGATCAGCGTTGCGGGCCGGGTCGAACGCACGGAGCGTGGCATCGGCGCCCCGCACGGCCGATGCGCCGATCAGCATTTCTCCGGTGATCTTCATGTCAGCTCCTCATTTCTGTGGGCGATGAAAGACGCGCGCGATGCGGCCGTTCGTCAATCCGAGTGACCCGCGGCCCGCGCAAGCGTTCCGCGCGAACGCCGCGGGCCGCCGTCGAGGGCGATGAAGCAAACGCGATGCACGGTCGGGACCGGGTGAACCCGGGGTATGAATCCTCGGCGCGAAGGCCGGCCCACGCGGTCGGCGCCGTGACGCCAAAAACTATAGTCGGGGCGAACCGCTTATCAAAGGCGCCGCTCTCAGGGCTTCGGCACCGGCGTCGCCGGCTTGCGGAACGTGATGTGCGCGATGCGCCGCACCAGCAGCGCCGCCACGAGCGCCGCGACGGCCGTCAGCATCACGCCGATGTGGATCGACTGCACGAGCGCGTCGCGCGCCGCGTCGAGGAGCGCGGGGGCATCGAGACCGGCGGCGGAGAGTTCGCCGAGCGTGCGGTCGCGCAACGCTTCATCGACGAGAATGCGCGGATCCGCCAGACGCGGCAGCCATTGCGCCGACACCGGCGCGCCGAGCACGCTGACCGTGCGCCCGACGACGCTCGCGTAATGATGCGCGACGATCGTCCCGACGATGCTCGTGCCCATCATCCCGCCGACCATGCGCGTCGACTGCAGCAGCGCCGTCGTGATGCCGAAGCGCTCGCGGCCCGCGATCTCCTGTCCGAAGATGTTCATATTGTTGAGGATGAAACCGAGGCCGATGCCGGTCGCGCCCATCGGAATCGCGATCCACAGGTGCGGCGTCGAGGCGCGCGCGAATGACAGCGCGACGGACGCGAGCAGCAGCAGCGTGAAGCCGATCGACAGAATGTTCACCGGCTTCTTCATGTGAATGACGATGCGCGTGTTGATGAAACTGCCGAGCGCGATGCACGCCGCGATCGGCGTCGCGAGCAGGCCCGCGTTCTGCGGCGAAAGCCCGAAGCCGCCTTGCAGCAGGAGCGGCGCGAAGAAGATCAGCGAGAACATCACGAAACCCGCGAGGAACGACAGCGTGAAGAGCGTGTTCATCTGCGCATCGCGGAAAATATCGAGCGGAATGATCGGATGCGTCGCGCGGCGCTCACAGATCAGGAGCGCCGCCGCGCACACCGCCACGCCGATGCCAAGCGCGATGTTCGCCGTCGTGAGTCCATCCTGCGGCAGCGCTTCGATCAGCGCCTGAAAGCCGCCGAGCACCAGCGCGACGAGCGCCGCGCCCGTCCAGTCGATCTTCACGCCACCTTCGCGCGGCCGGTGCAGGTTCGGCAGATGCAGCCAGATGAAGTAGAGCGCCGCCGCGCCGACCGGCAGATTGACGAGAAACGTCGAGCGCCAGCCCCAGTGCTGACTCATCCAGCCGCCGAGCGACGGCCCCGCCGCCGTGCCGATGCCGTATGCCGCCGCGAGCACGACCTGCCAGCGCACGCGCGTGCGCGGATCGGGGAACAGATCGGGAATCGACGCGAACGCGGTGCCGACCATCATGCCGCCGCCGATGCCCTGCAAGCCGCGCGCGAGCACGAGAAACAGCATGCTCGGCGCGAGCCCGCACAACACCGACGCGACCGTGAACGTGATCACCGCCGCGATCACGAAGCGTTTGCGCCCGAAGTAATCGCCGAGCCGCCCGAACACCGGCACCGTGACGACCGATGCGAGCAGATAGGCGCTCGCGATCCACGCGTAAAACTCGAAACCGTGCAATTCCGCGACGATCGACGGCAGCGCGGTGCTGACCACCGTCTGATCGAGCGCGACGAGCATGTTGACGAGACCGATGCCGAGCATCGCGTAAAGAGCGGTTCTGAACGGTAAGGCGTGCGGCGTTTGAGTCACGGTCGGGCAGGCAGGCTGGAGAAGTGCTAAAAAGAACGCGGACGCTATTTAAGCAGGCGCTGATGTCGAGAACCACGAATTGTACGGCTTGAATTTGCGCTGGATCGACTTATCGCAAAAAAGCCGCGCTGCGGCGCGACGCCAGCGCTCTATCATGCGAAAGACATTCGAGACAGCGCGCCGCCTTTCAATCGATCGTTCCACGGGGACAAACGTCATGTTCAAACGCATTCTCGTCGCTATCGACGGCAGCCGGACTTCCGAGCGCGCGTTCGCGGCCGCGCTCGATCTCGCCGTCACGCATCAGGCGATCGTGCAGCCCTATTACGTCGTCGACGCCGCACCGATGTATCTCGACGTGCCCGGCTACGATCCCTCGTCGCTGCATACGAGCCTGATGGAGCAAGGCGCGACGCTCGCCCGCGACGCCGCCGATCAGATGAAAGCGCGCGGCGTCGGCGGCGAAGTCGTAACCGTCGAAGCCACCGCCAGCGACGATGTCGCGACGCTCATCATCAAGGCTGCGGACACCTTCAACGCCGACCTGCTCATCATGGGCACGCACGGCCGCAAGGGCTTCCAGCGGCTCATTCTGGGCAGCGTGGCCGAGCGGTGTCTGCGCCAGGCGACGCTGCCGGTGCTGCTGATTCCATCGGCCTCGGGGGCGCCGCCCGAAAAATCAACCGGATAAGGTAAAAAAGCTTGCTCGATCCCCTGGGTGCGTCAATTTATTACGCAGCCGGGGCGGTGGCCCATGGGACAATCGTTTTGTCATTCATCAACAAACGAGGCCCAATATGACGGCCACCGCTGACATTTCTCGCGCGCGACGCAATTCGGCGCATTGCTCGACCTGTGCGATGCGGCATCTCTGCATGCCCGAAGGCCTCTGCGCGAACGACATCGCGAAGCTCGAGAACATCATCTCCGCCACGCGCAGGGTCAAGCGCGGCGAAACGCTCTTTCGCACCGGCGACCGTTTCGATTCGCTGTTCGCCGTGCGCTCCGGGTCGATCAAGACGGTCGTCACACACAACGGCGGACGCGAGCAGGTCACGGGGCTGCTGCTCGCGGGCGATGCGCTCGGCTTCGAAGGCATCGAGGAAGGCGTGCATACGTGCGACGCCATCGCGCTGGAAGACAGTTCCGTGTGCGTCGTGCCCTACACGCTGTTCGAGCGCATGTGCCGCGAAACGGACGCGCTGCAAAGGCGCCTGCATCGCATGATGAGCCACGCGATGAACCGGGAGGTGAATCACGTTGTACGACTCGGCATGCTGCGCGCGGACGAACGCGTTGCACGGCTGCTGCTGGATCTGTCGTCGCGGCTGTCGCGGCGCGGCTATGCATCGTCCGAATTCACGCTGCGCATGACGCGCGACGACATGGGCAGCTATCTGGGCATGACACTCGAAACCGTGAGCCGCACGCTGTCGCGCTTTGACAAGGCGGGGCTCATCGAGGCGCAGGGCAAGTTCATCCGCATCCGCGACTTCGACGCCCTGCGCGCCGTCTGACGGAACGTCGCTCGCGATTATTGCGCCCTCGCGAATAATCGCCGCCCATATTTCGGTTGGCACGCGCTTCGCTACGGATTAGTCTCTTGTGTTCGGCCAAAGCTGACGTTTCGGCTTGCTTTGGCCGCATGCGAAGCCATTGGCCAGCCACGGAGATTGGGCGACATGAACCGCGAACCTTCCCTGCGTCATCCGCTGCTCGAGCGCCTTGCCGAAGCGCGCCGGGTCACGGACGAGCTCTTTGACGTCGTCAAGCGCGAGCATCTTTACGACCGGCCGATCGCCGAACGGCATCGCGTCGTGTTTTATATCGGGCATCTCGAAGCCTTCGACCGCAATCTGCTCGACCAGCGTCTCTTCGACCTGCCAAGCCCGAATCCCGCCTACGACCAGCTTTTCGCCTTCGGCATCGATCCGGTGGACGGCGGCTTGCCGACCGATCAGCCTTCCGACTGGCCGACGCTCGACGAAATACACGCGTACCGGGACAAAGTCCGCGCCGACATCGACGCGCACTTCGATCCGATCAAGATCGCCGCCAATCCCCTTTCCACTGATGAATCGCCCGCGAAGCTGCTCGAAGTCGCGATCGAGCATCGTCTGATGCATGCCGAAACGCTCGCGTACATGCTGCATCAATTGCCGGTCGATAGAAAAATTGCACCATCGGATGCACTGTCGGAGCGCGCGTCGGATCGCGAGGTCCGGCATGAAACGGTGCACGTGCCCGCGGGCAGCGCGACGCTCGGCCTGACGCACGAAAGTGGTCTGTTCGGCTGGGACAACGAATTCGGCGAGGAGCGCATCGACGTGCCCGCGTTCGAGATCGACCGCTACATGGTCACGAACGGCGACTATCTGCGCTTCATCGATGCGGGCGGCTACTGGAACGCCGCGTATTGGGACGACGCGGACTGGGCGTGGAAAGAAGAAGAGCGCATCGCGCATCCGGCGTTCTGGATTCCCGTCGACGGCGACGACGGACAAGGCGCTTGGCGACTGCGCACGATGTTCGACGAAATCGCGCTACCGCACGACTGGCCCGTGTACGTGAGTCATGCGGAAGCAAAGGCCTATGCGCGCTGGGCGGGCAAGTCGCTGCCGACGGAAGCGCAATGGCAGCGCGCGGCGCACGGCACGCCGCAGATCGCCGAAGGCAATTTCGATTTCCGCCGATGGGACCCGTCGCCGGTGCAGGCGCATCCGGAAAATCGCAGCGAGTTCGGCGTCGAAGGACAGTTCGGCAATGGCTGGGAATGGACGTCGACGGAATTCGGCCCGTTGCGGGGCTTCGAGCCGTTTCCGTTCTATCTCGGCTATTCGGCGAATTTCTTCGATGGCAAGCACTTCGTCATCAAAGGCGGCTCACCGCGCACCGCGGCCTGTATGTTGCGGCCGAGCTTCCGCAACTGGTTCCAGGCGCATTATCAGTATGCGTACGCCGGGTTCCGGTGCGTGAGCGGTTGAAACCGATAACCGAGGCCGACAATCTCACGCCAGCTCTCGCGCATGGAGAAACTCAGTGGCCTCGGCGTGAGTTTCAAAAACATGCGCCGCGGCCTGGCGGGACGAAAGCGCTTCGCCGAGCTTCATGCGCATGAAGGCACTCGTGGTGTAACGCGTGGTCGTCGAATAATGCTTTGCCTGCAAATCGGCGACCATTTCGAAGTACGCGTCAGCCAGCGACTCGTCGAGTCGGAAGCCGTCGTAGTTGACGATCAGCGCCACCCGCCGGCCGACCTTCGTACATAGCGCTTCGAACACGCGACGCACGCACTCGATATCATCTGTACTCCGAATCGCCATCGCTTCGAAGTTCGCGAAGAGAATGTTGCGGTCCGCGTCATAGCTGAGGCGATCGGCCAACTGCAGATCTTGTAGTACGCCCGCCAGACCCATCGGCTTCGAACGATAGATGCGCGGGTCCATCAAAGCGACCTCACCGATGATCGGCCGGAACGCCATGTGTGCGAGTACATCCCGTTCGATGTCGATGCCCGGTGCCACTTCGATCAGTTGCAAGCCTTCCGGTCGAAGTTTGAAGACGCATCGCTCGGTGACGTAGAGAACCGATTGCCCCTTCGCCGCTGCGAGCGGGCCGCTGAACGTGATTTGCTCGACCGCTTCGACGAACTTGCGCGTTCGTCCCTCTGCGACGATGGACATCTGGCCACCCTCCACGGCGGTCGCCATGCCTCCGGCGGTGAATGTCCCGGCGAACACGAGGCGACGAGCATTCTGGCTGATGTTGATGAAGCCGCCCGAGCCTGCGAGACGAGGGCCGAACCGGCTGACGTTGACGTTCCCGGCGCGATCGATTTCGGCCATGCCGAGGCATGCGAGATCGAGTCCGCCGCCGTCGTAGAAATCGAACTGCTGGTTCTGATGCAGGAGCGCCTGCGTATTGATGCCCGCGCCGAAATCGAGTCCACCTTGCGGCATGCCGCCGATAACGCCCGGCTCCGCGGTCAAGGTCAGATGATCGAGCACACGCTCTTCCGCAGCGACGGCCGCTACCGCCTCGGGCATGCCGATTCCAAGATTGATCACGCCGCCCAATGGCAACTCGAAGGCACAGCGCCGCGCGATGAGCTTTCTTTCATCGAGCGCCAGGGCCGGAATCTTGTTCACGGGAACGCGGATCTCGCCCGAATACGCCGCGTTGTAGTCCGTCGCATAGGTTTGCTTGTGCGACGATGGCGGCGCCAGCACCACGCAATCGACGAGAACGCCAGGCACGACCACGTTGCGCGCGTCGAGCGTGCCACTTGAGGCAATGCGTTCCACCTGCGCGATGACGAGACCGTTGGCATTTCTCGCGGCCATTGCGGCGGCCTGAGCGTCGAGCATCAAGGCCTCACGCTCCATCGTGATGTTGCCTTCGGCGTCGGCTGTCGTGCCGCGTATCAACGCGACGTTGATGGGAAACGCTTTGTAGAACAGCCACTCTTCGCCATCGATTTCCATCACTCGCACGAGGTCTTCTGTCGTTCGTGCATTGATCTTGCCGCCGTTCTGCCGCGGATCGACGAACGTACCCAGCCCGACCTTCGTGAGCGTTCCCGCGCGACGAGCCGCCGAATCGCGATATAAGTGCGAAATGGTGCCAAGCGGAAGGTTGTACGCCTGAATGCGGTTATCTGTCGCCAGCTTTCCAAGCTTGGGCACCAGTGACCAATGGCCGCCGATCGCGCGTTGCACAAGTCCTTCACGAGCAAGCCGATTCAACCCTCGGTCCTTGCCGTCGCCGGGCGCCGCCGCAAAAACGAGCGTGAGATCGCGCGGTCCTTCGGTTTCGATGAAGCGCCGCTCGAGCGCCGCAATGAGTTCCTCAGGCGTGCCGATGCCGACGAACCCCGAGCAGCTCACCACATCGCCATCGCGTATCAATGCGATGGCCTCATCGGCGGTAACGACTTTGTCTTGGATCATGGCAGTCCTGCTTTCGCTATCGAGCGTCGGCTATTCGGTTAAGAGGTAGTTCGAGATGACGGAAATCTGCGTCTCATCCATCAATGCGGGTGCGTGGCCGCAATCGGAAAACTCGAACGCGGTTACCCGACCATTCATGGCGGCCGGGCCACGCTTGAGCATCGCTTCCACGGTGCCGCGCGCCAGCAGGTCCGAGTCTTCTCCGCGTAAAACGAGGACCGGGCAATCGATCTTGTCCCAGACCTGCCAAAGGATCACGTCGAGCAGGATCGGAATCGAAAACCGCATTCCGATGCCCGGATCGAAGTGAAAGCGAAACCTGCCTGTTCCATCCGGCACGGCGCTGTGTTGTGCGAGATGACGCCATTGGGCGTCGTCGAGCTTGCCGAACGGCGCGTGGACGTCGCGCAGATGCGCTTCGACTTCGTCGATCGATGCGAAGCGCCACGAACGCGTCAGATAGCTGCCGATCCTGCGTAACGCCGCAGCCGACACGCGCACGCCAAAATCATTGAGCACCAGTCTTCGTATCGGCGTTCCGGCTTGTGCAGCCACCAGCATGCCGATGTGCCCGCCAAGCGAGGTGCCTACCCAATCGACCTTATCGACGTCGAGCCGCGCGATCAGCGTCGACATTGCACGAACATACGCACGGTCCGTGTAGTGCGTAGGCGATGCGAGCCAGTCGCTGCGTCCGCGGCCGGGAAGATCGGGCACGATCACGCGCATGCCCTTCGCCGCGAGCGCCGCCGCAAGCGCATCGAAGTCGCGCCCGTTGCGCGATACCCCGTGAACGCAGACGACAGTCTGTTCGGCGGCAGGCGACCCCCACTCGGCATAGGCGAGCTTGTGAAAGCCGCCTCGACCGATGACGGATACGTGCTTCAACTGTGGTTGCATGACTCGTCGCTAATCTCGAGCCGATGGCGCATCGCGCTCGCTCAGCCATTCGACGATGCCTTTCGCCAACACGCCTTGCGACTTGCCGCTCACGAAGACGCCGACGTGACCGCCTTCGAGGCCGATCTCCTGATAGTCGGACGTGCCCACCGCATCGCGCAGCGCCTGCGTCGTCTTCGGCGGGATGATGTGATCGTCCTTCGCATAGACGTTCAGCACCGGCATGCTGATATCCGACAGATCAACGGTCCGTTCGCCCAACTGGAATTCGCCGCGAATCATTTCGTTGTTCTTATAGAGGTTGATAAGAAGTTGCTTCGCGGCTTCGCCCGGATGATGCGGTCTGTCGGCAAGCCACTTTTCCATGCGCAGAAAATTGAGCAGCTTCTTCTCGTCGTCGAACGTGTCGAGCAGCCCGACGTTGTATTTCGACAAGGTCGCGCCCGGCGTCATCTGCGAAAAGACATAACCTGTCAGCTCACCCGGAAGATTGCCGCTGGCCTCGATCAGCCTGTCGACATCGTCGTCGCTCATGCCGCGTGTCCAGAGGTTCAACAGCCCGTGATTGACGCGGCCTTCAGCCTGGTCCTGATGAAAGTCAACCGGCGTGATAGTCAGGATGAGGTTCTTCACACGCTCGGGGTTGAGCGCCGCATAGCACAGCGAAAATACGCCGCCCTCACAAATGCCGAGAAGATTGATCGCTTCGATTCCGTGTTCACGGCAGATGAATTCGATGCAGTCGTTCAGATAGACATCTACATAATCCTCGAACTTGAGCCAGCGATCGCTGCGACTAGGGCTGCCCCAATCGACTGCATAAACGTCGACGCCGAGCGCGAGCAGGTTGCGCAGCATCGAGCGGTCTTCCTGCAGATCGGTCATCGTGTAGCGGCCGATCTGGCCGTACGCGACGAGCACGGGAACGCTGACCTTGCGCTCAGCCGTGGACTTATAGCGATACAGCGTGGTCTTGTCTTCTCGAAAGACGATTTCCTTGTCGGCAGTCGCGATCTGCACATGCTCGTCTTTGACGCGATCGAGCATGCGTTGTCCGCGCGCGATCTTCATGCTGAAGTCGCTCAATTCGGCGAGCGCCCGTGCGGCGCCCGATTTCTGTTCGGCGGGCATAGGTTCTCTCAGGCATGGATAGGAATCTGACGCTGCAGCGATCGCACTTGCCGCCGCAACTCCGTCACCGTTCGATGTACCTCATCGACTTCGGTACGCGTCGGAATGTGATAAGCCTCACACCAGGATTCGGCTATCTCGCGTTCTTGCAATCGATACTCGGACGCCGTACGCAACATGACGGATTGCGCCTTCACGAATTCTTCCGAGCGATACGCTTCGATCAGCGTTTCGTTGGCTATCTTCAACCACCGGTCAGTCACACCGCGCCATGTATTCGGCGTTGCGCCTTCGCTCGTCGCGAGCGTCTTCATGAAACGTTCGAACGCAGTATTCCAGGCCCGTTGCACGATCGCCTGATAGGCAAGCACCGCTTCATCGCGCTTTCTCAACGCATGCTGCAATTCCACGAGCTTTTTGTCGAGGTCATAGAGCGTTGCGTACTTCGGCCCTTCGATGACATGCTGCAACGCTACGTCGAACGCGCCCGTGCCGTTTGCGCCCCAGCGCGCGGGCGAGAACATCTCGCGCAATGCAGTCGGCGTCCATGCTTCCGGGTCGACGCCATCCTTCGCAAATGCCGCCCATTTCTCGATCGACGCCTTCCAGGTTTCCGTCAGGTCGGCGAACTGCGCTTGCATGAACTGCGTCGTCTCTTGCGGGCTTCCGTCGGAAGACGCACCGCTGGGCGATGGGAACATCGACTTGAAAAACGTCTGTTGCAGCGTGTTCCATCCATCGGCCCAGCTTCCGTTTGCCTGACTCATTCGAACACCACCACCTGGCGAATTGCTTTGCCCTCGTGCAGCAGATCGAAACCGTGATTGATTTCGTCGAGGCGCAAGCGCCCGGTCAGCAGCTTGTCCACCGGCAGACGTCCCTGCTTGTACAGTTCGATGTAGCGCGGGATATCGCGCGAGGGCACACAGGTCCCGATGTAACTGCCTTTGACCGTGCGCTCTTCGGCAACCAGACTCACGGCCGGCATCGGCCAGCGCGCGGTCGATGGCGGCAAGCCCGCGGTAACCGTCGAACCGCCACGGCGCGTGATGTTGTACGCCAGATCCAGCGCGCGGATCGAGCCCGCGAACTCGAAGGCGAACTCGACGCCGCCCGAGCTCAGCGCACGGATATGCTCGACTGCATCTTCGCGCGAGGCGTTGACCGTGTGCGTGGCGCCGAGCGTTCGCGCCTGCTCGAGCTTCGCATCAGAAAGATCGACCGCGATGATCTGTCTGGCGCCCGCAGCTTGCGCGCCGATGAGCGCGGCGAGCCCGACGCCGCCCAGGCCGATGACAGCCACCGACGCACCCACGCGCACCTGCGCCGTGTTGACCACCGCGCCCACGCCGGTCAGGACCGCGCAGCCGAAGAGCGCTGCTTCATCGAGCGGCACCGTGGGATCGATCTTGATCACGGAGCGGCGCGACACCGTTGCGTACTCCGCAAAGACCGAGCAGCCGAGGTGATGATTGATCGCGTCGCCTTTGAGGCTCAGACGGCGGGCGCCGGAGAGCAGCGTGCCCGCGCCGTTTGCCGCCGCGCCCGGCTCGCACAACGCCGGCCGCCCTTCGGCGCACGGCGCGCAATGACCGCAACTCGGCACGAAGACCACGACGACATGATCGCCAACCTGAAGATCGGTGACGCCCGTGCCAAGCTGCTCGACGACGCCCGCTGCTTCGTGACCGAGCGCCATCGGCATCGGGCGGGGACGATCGCCGTTGATCACCGACAGGTCCGAGTGACACAGTCCCGCGGCGGCGATTTTGATGAGCACCTCATCTGCGCCAGGCGGTGCCAGCTCGATGTCTTCGATGGAAAGCGGGCGGGATTCGGCATACGGCGCTGCCACGCCCATCGATTGAAGAACGGCTGCCTTGATTCTCATTGCGTCACCTCTTCCATGACTCGGTTCTTGAGCTCTTCGACGAGCACGCGATTGTTCTCGGTATAGTCGACCGGCACTACCACCAGCTGCACGCCCCCTTCGCGATAGGCTGCATCGAGCGCAGGCACGAGACCCTCCGCCGATTCGACGCGTCTGCCCTTCGCACCGTACGCCTCTGCGTACTTCACGAAGTCCGGGTTGCCGAACGTCAGGCCATAGTCCGCGAAATCATCGACGGCCTGCTTCCAGCGGATCATTCCGTACGCGTCGTCCTGAATGATCAGCACGACGATATTGAGCTTCAGCCGCACGGCTGTCTCGAGTTCCTGCGAGTTCATCATGAACCCGCCATCGCCGCATACGGCCATTACACGGCGCTGCGGATACAGCAGAGCCGCCATCATGGCCGAGGGCAAGCCTGCGCCCATCGTGGCCAATGCGTTATCGAGCAGCAAGGTGTTGGCGCTGCGATTCCTATAACAACGCGCGAACCAGATCTTGTACATGCCGTTGTCGAGCGCGACGATGCCGTCCGCCGGCATGACCGCGCGCACGTCGTTGACGATGCGTTGCGGCGTCAGCGGAAAGCGCGACTCGGTCGCGCGATCCATCGTGCGCCTGAGGATGCCTTCTCGCAACGACGCCAATGCGCCCGCGTTGGGCAGCTTGCCTTCGACCCTATCGGCGAGACGGGCCAGACTCAGGCCGAGGTCGCCCACGACCTGTGCATGCGGAGAAAACACCTGCTCGACGATGGCCGGCGTGTAGCCGATATGAATGACCTTCGGCCCCTTCGGCCCCATGATGAAGGGCGGCTTTTCGACCGTATCGTGACCGATGGTAACGATCAGATCGGCGCGGTCGATCGCTTCATGCAGGTAATCGCGCTCGCTCAACGCGGCGGTGCCGAGCCAGAGTTCGCTGGCTTCATCGCTGCCGATTGCGGCAATGGTGCCCTTGCCCATCTGCGTGTTGAAGTAAGGAATGCCCGTCCGACGAATGAAACTGGTCAATTGGCCCGCGAGCCGGGGGCGATTGCTCGCCGCACCGAACATGACGAGCGGACGTTTCGCGTTTGCCAGCATCGTTGCGGCGCGATCGATGGCCGCGTCTTGCGCCACCGGCAACTCGACGGGATGCGGAGGAATCACGACCAGGTCATCGCTCACTTCTTCGCTTGCGACGTCTTCCGGCAACTCCAGATGAACCGGGCCCGGCCGCTCGTCTTGCGCGAGGCGGAACGCTTCCCGAACCACTGCGGGAATGCTCGCGCCGCTGACGATCTGACGCGAAGACTTGGTCAGCGGCTTCATCGTCGCCACGATATCCACGATCTGAAAGCGCGCCTGACGCGCCGTCTTGATCGGCTTCTGTCCGGTGATGAGCACCATCGGCATTGCGCCGAGGTGAGCATAGGCGGCGCCGGTGACCAGGTTCAATGCGCCCGGACCCAACGTCGCCATACAGACACCGGGCTTTCCCGTAAGACGGCCGTGCGTGGCCGCCATGAACGCGGCTGTCTGCTCATGCCGCGTCAAGATGAGTTCAATGCTGGAACGGCGCAGCGATTCGACGACGTCGAGGTTTTCTTCGCCCGGCACTGCAAAGATGCGGTCGACGCCCTCGTTCTCCAGCGCCTTCACGAACAGGTCGGATGCTTTCACGAACGGACTCCTTGTCTCCAAAATTTCGAAAATGAATATCTGAACATCGACGGAAGCTTTGCGAACACATGCCACAGTCCGAACGTTCGAGAACGTTTCCAGCGAAGAAGATAATTGATTTTGGCGACAGAGTCGCTCGCCCGCAAACGATGTATGCGTTCAACGTTGTGCGAAAGAGGAACGAAGTGGTTCTGAACTGACAAGTCAGACCGGCGCTCTCATGTGCGCGAGTCCGCGTGAACTTCAGGAAGGATGAGAACGACGATCGGCGGATCGTCGTCTTACGACAGTGCTTCCATTCGGCGCAACCGTATCTTCAAGACACAAAGGCTTCCGTTTCGATACGTCGACCAAGCAGAAATGCGTCAGCGACAAGGCGTAGCGGCCGCAAGTCGACATCATGCGAGTTCGCGCTGATAAGCGCGTGAAAACGCTCGTACAGGGCACGGTACTCTCGCTCTGGTTCGAGAGACACCGGTTCGCCGGAGATAATCAGACGCTTCCCCCCTTCGCGGATGGATAGCAATCCCGCATCCGTTTCCACGTCGATATCCCATTGTTCGACGGGACCGTGACGCCAGTCGAATTCCGCGATCACAGGGGCGCCATTGGTATCGATGCAGTCGAGTTGCGCAGCGATCGGCGTATGGGCATTACGCGGCACGACGAGCTCTGCGCCATGCAAGATCACTTCGCCAGGCAGAATCTCGGTGACGATCGACAGCGCATTGATGCCCGGATCGAAAACGCCCAAACCTCCCGGTTCCCAGATCCATTGTTGCCCCGGATGCCAGCGTCGCACATCCTCCTTCCAGCTTATTCTCACCTCACGAATCCGCCGGCCGCTGAGCCATGAACGAGCCGGCGCAACGGCGCTGGCGTAGCGGGAATGCCAGGTCGCGAACAAGATCCGGCCATTGGCGCGTGCGATCTCATGCAGGGCATTCACCTCGCCAAGCGTTGCGCCCGGCGGCTTTTCCAGCATGACGTGCTTGCCCGCTTCGAGGGCTTTGCGTGCCAGCGCATACCGTCCCTGCGGCGGAGTGCACAGGGAGACGGCATCGACTTCAGGTTCAGCATTCAACAACGAATCGATGTCGCGATAATTGCGTACGTCCTGTACCTCCGCGTGCTGGCTCGCGCACGCGACGAGCTTAAAGCCGGAACTATCGGCAATAGCGGGCAAATGTTGATCCCGCGCGATCTTGCCAATGCCTATGACGGCAAGCGAAAACACTGAAGTCATGTCTGGTTATCTCTAGGATGATGATGTCTGGTGTCAGGCCCAGCGCAGCACCAGCGGATCGAGCCGTCTGGCAATGTCGATGAGCTCGGCCCGCGTTTCGGGGTGCATCGCCGGCAGCGGGTGACGCGGACTTTCGCACGCGATGATCCCGCCTTCCTTCATCAGCGCTTTTGCCGTGAGCAGCCCCGCCTGACGGTTCTCGTGGTTTATCAGCGGCAACCAGCGCTGATAATGTGCGAATGCTTCATCGCGCTTTCCTTCATGAAACGCGGTGAGAATCGGGCGAATACCATCCGGGAATCCGCCGCCCGTCATCGAACCTGTTGCACCGGCATTGAGATCCGCAAAGAGCGTGATCGCTTCTTCGCCATCCCACGGACCTTCGATCGCCTCGCCGCCGAGCCGGATGAGCTCGCGAAGCTTCGCGGCCGCACCGGGCGTCTCGATCTTGAAGTACGACACCTGTTCGATTTCCCTCGCCATGCGCGCCAGGAACGTCGCGGAAAGCGCGGTGCCGCTCGCGGGCGCGTCCTGGATCATGATCGGAATCGTCAGGGCATCCGACAGGCGCGCGTAGAACTCGAATATCTGCGTTTCCGGAACGCGGAACGTCGCGCCGTGATACGGCGGCATCACCATCACCATCGAGGCGCCCATCGACTGGGCCTTGCGGCTGCGTTCGATGCAAACCTCGGTGCTGTAATGGCTCGTCGTCACGATGATGGGTACAGCGCCTTTGACGTGCTCCAGAATCGTATGTGTCAGGAGTTCGCGCTCCTCATCCGCCAGAGCGAATTGCTCTGAAAAATTCGCGAGAATGCACAAGCCGTCCGAGCCTGCATCGATCATGAAATCGACGGCACGCTTTTGGCTGTCCAGATCGAGCGCGCCAGATTCAGTGAAAGTGGTCGGCACCACAGGAAAGATACCGCGATAACGCGGCGTGCGTTGAGTAGTCATTGCTTGTTATCCGACAAGGTCTGTTCGATTGTTGATTCGAAGAACGTAAGTACGTTAATGCGAATGGCGCGGCACAGCAGCACCGCGGCAACCTACGAGGAAGTCGAGATCGCATCCTTCGTCGGCTTGCAGCACATGATCGACGTAGAGCCGCGCATAACCGCCATCGCCATGCACACGCGGCGGCTGATGGTCGCTCATGCGGCGAGCGAGCTCTTCGTCGCTGATGTCGAGATGCAGCGTGCCCGCGTCGCAATCGAGTTCGATCCAGTCGCCATCGCGCACGGCGGCAAGCGGCCCGCCCGCCGCCGCTTCGGGCGCGACGTGCAGCACCACCGTGCCATACGCGGTGCCGCTCATGCGTGCGTCGGAGATGCGCACCATGTCCTTCACGCCCTGGCGCAGAAGCTTCGGCGGCAAGCCCATGTTGCCTACTTCCGCCATGCCCGGATAACCCTTCGGGCCGCAATTCTTCAACACGAGCACGGAGTCCTTCGTCACATCGAGCGATTCATCGACGATGCGCTCTTTGTAATGCTCCAGGTTCTCGAACACGACCGCGCGCCCGCGATGCTTCAACAGTTCCGGACTCGCCGCCGAAGGCTTCAACACCGCGCCGCGCGGCGAGAGATTGCCGCGCAGCACGCGGATGCCGCCATCGTCGATCAAAGGATTGTCGAGCGTGCGAATCACTTCGTCATTCGTGTTCGGCGCGGTCTTCACGTTCTCCCACAGCGTCTTGCCGTTGACGGTGAGCGCATCGGGATGCGGCAAAAGATTCGCTTCGCCAAGGCGACGCAGCACGGCCGGCAAACCGCCCGCGTAATAGAACTCTTCCATCAGGAAACGGCCCGACGGCATCAGATCGACGATGGTCGGCGTATCGCGCCCGATGCGCGTCCAGTCCTCCAGTTCCAAAGGCACGCCGATGCGCCCAGCGATCGCCTTCAAATGAATCACTGCATTGGTCGAGCCGCCGATCGCGGCGTTCGTGCGGATCGCATTTTCAAAGGCTTCGCGTGTGAGGATCTTCGAGAGCGTCAGGCCTTCCAGCGCCATCTCCACGATGCGAATGCCCGACATATGCGCGAGCACGTAACGGCGCGCATCGACGGCGGGAATTGCAGCGTTGTGCGGCAACGATGTGCCGAGCGCTTCGGCCATGCACGCCATCGTCGATGCCGTGCCCATCGTGTTGCAGGTGCCAGCGGATCGCGACATGCCCGCTTCCGCCGATAGAAACTGATGCAGATCGATCTCGCCCGCCTTCAGCGATTCGTGCAGTTGCCACACCGCCGTGCCCGAGCCGATGTTCTTGCCGTCGAGCTTGCCGTTCAGCATCGGGCCGCCCGTGACGACGATCGCGGGCACGTCGCAGCTTGCCGCGCCCATCAGCAGCGCGGGCGTGGTCTTGTCGCAGCCGGTGAGCAGCACGACCGCGTCGATGGGATTGCCGCGAATCGCTTCCTCGACGTCCATCGCGGCGAGATTGCGCGTGAGCATCGCCGTCGGACGCAGATTCGATTCGCCATTAGAGAACACTGGAAACTCGACGGGAAAGCCGCCTGCTTCATAAACGCCGCGCTTCACGTGCTCGGCGATCTTGCGGAAGTGCGCATTGCACGGCGTCAGTTCGGACCATGTATTGCAAATGCCGATGATCGGCCGGCCATCGAATTCGTGATCGGGAATGCCCTGATTCTTCATCCAGCTTCGATACATGAAGCCGTTCTTGTCATTCGTGCCGAACCATTGAGCGGAACGGAGCGTGCGTTTTTTGTCAGACATGGATGTTCTCGAGAATGAAGGCAAGAGTCGCGAGCAAGATTAGCCGCGCCAGGACATATTGGTCCAATCACTTATTCAGCGTTCCCGATACCAGGATCGATATACGGGAAAACGCGCATCTCGTCACTCGCTCAATGCTCCCGCCGGCACGCCATAGACTTCGGCGGCAGCATCGCGCAACGCATGCAGGACAACGGACGCCGCCGGCGACAGCGCATGACCTTGTCGCGTGATGATCCCGAATGCGTCCATCCCGCAAGACAAGTCGATCGCGAGCCGCCTCAAGGTTCCGAAGTGCTCATACTGCCGCGCGACCTCGTCCGGCACGACGGCGAGCATGTCGCTTTGCAGCAGCAAGCTCGAGATCGCAAGGAAGTTATTGGTGTTCACGACGTTCTGCGGCGGATTCAGCCCAAGCTCGGCGAAAGCCATATCGATACGATGACGCAGCACACTGCCCGGTGGATGCAAGACCCATTCCGCATTTACGATGTCGCGCATGGTCAGGTCCGCTGCGTCTTCCAGCGGATGTCCCGGCCGCACGACCACGCAAAGCGGCTCATCGGCGATCGGTGCGTATTGCACCGAATCTTTCAATTGCCCATGTTGTTCGTGCACGCGGCCGATCATGACGTCGAGCTGACCCTGCGCGACGAGCGGCAGCATCACGTCCGATGTCTCCACCTGTAGCCAAATCTGCAGCAGAGGGTATTGCTCCTTCACGCGCCCGATGGCGAGCGGCACCATCCTCGCCGCCGCGGCCGCGATCACGCCGATACGCACCTGTCCCACCAGCCCGACCCGCAGCGCGGCGATCTCCTCCTGGGCCTTGTTGAGATTCGACAGAACCATGCGCGCATGACGGATCATCACTTCGCCGTACAGCGTCGCGTGCATGCCGTGCGGCGTGCGATCGAAGAGCCGCACCTCCAGCACATCCTCGAGTTCCTTCAACAATCGCGATGCGGCGGGCTGCGTCATGCCGAGCACATCGGCCGCGCGTCGCACATTGCCCTCCTCTTCCATCGCGGCAAGCAACAACAACTGGCGCGTCTTGAGGCGCGCGCGCACAAACCAGTTCGAATATCCCTGTCCCAACGCTGCACTCCGGTTTTGTTTTTTCCGACCTGCTTCGCCATACCCACTTTGGTATCGATGCTGGCAAAAAAGTGATTGGAAAGGAATCAGGGGCTTCCTTAGAATCCGACCGTCCATCTATGAGTCGGAAACGCGCCTCGACATGAAACGCGAATCGCACCTTCCTCTGGTACTGAAGCACTATGTGAACGGCGGCTGGACAACCAGCGCCACCACGGGTGTTTCCGTCAACCCGTCGGATCTCGATGAGCCCATTGGCGAATACGCGCGCGCCGACGTCCGGATGGTGGACGCTGCGGTCGACGCGGCGAGCGCTGCCTGGCGCGAATGGTCGCGGGCCAGCGCCGCCCGCCGTGCGCGCGCGCTCGATGCGATTGGCGGCGAACTGCATGCGCGTCGCGCGGAACTCGGTTGCCTGCTGGCGCGCGAACAGGGCAAGACCTTGCCCGAAGCAATCGATGAAGTCGTTCACGCCGGACGGGTTTTTCGCGTTTTCGCTGAAGAAGCCGCGCATCAGCCGGGCGAACCGCTGGGCGTCGTCGCGGTGATCACGCCGTGGAGTTTTCCGCTGGCGATCCCCGCCGCGAAAATCGCCGCGGCGCTCAGCGCGGGCAATTGCGTGGTGTTCAAGCCAGCCGAGCTCGTCTCGGGTTGTGCGTGGGCGCTGGCGGACATCATCGACCGTTCTGGCCTGCCAGCCGGAGTATTCAACCTCGTGCTGGGCAGCGGGCGCGTTGCCGGGGCGCGTCTCGCGGCCAATGAGAGGGTTCGAGCGGTGAGTTTCACCGGATCCGTAACGACCGGGACGAGCGTCTTGCGAGCCAGTGCCGCGCGTCAGATGAAGGTCGATCTGGACACGGGAGGAAACAGCGCGCTGATCGTGTTGAACGACGCGAACCTGAGCACGGCCGTCGATGCGGCCATCGAGGGCGCGTATGGCCTGAACGGGCAGCGTCGTGCGGCGTCGTCGAAGCTGATTGTCGAACAAGGAATTCGACATGCGTTCACCGATGCACTGCTCACCCGGCTTTCCGCGCTTCGCATCGATCATGCGTTGAAAAAGGGAACCGATATCGGGCCTGTGTCCAACGACAGCCAGTTGCAGCGCAATCTCGATAGGGTCGCGATGGCGATAAAAGAAGGCGCGGAGCTCATTCATGGCGGTCGCGCAATCGAGCGCGAGACGCGTGGGTATTTCATGGAGCCGGCGTTGCTTCTCGGCAAGCCCGAGATGCAAATCAATCGCGAAGATATCTTTGGACCGGTCGCGGTTGTTCTGGCCGCCGATGACTACGCTCACGCGTTGAATCTGGCAAACCAGACGGCATCGGGTGTTCCCGCGCCAGGCGCCGGGCTCTGCACGACGTCGCTCAAGCATGCGCGGCATTTCCGCCGCCATAGTCATAGCAACAGGGTAACGGTCAATCGGCCGACCACGGTGGCAGTTGGGTCAGACGCTGAATGTCGTCCCAGGTCAACGACGCTTCGCCATTCGCCACGCCTCTGTTGATGCAGCAGAGGCGGGCACCCCAGGCAGTCATGCATCAACTAAAACGTGAGACACCAGGAGACAACATGAAATCGCTAAAACTAATCACCGCTACCCTCGCGCTGGCTCTTTGCGCCACTGCACCCTATGCCAACGCCGAGGACAAGGGCGTCGTAGGCATCTCGATGCCCACCAAATCGTCCTCGCGCTGGATTTCCGACGGTCAAAGCATGGTCGATGCTTTCAAAGCCAAAGGCTATCAAGCGGATCTCCAGTATGCGGAGGACGAAGTCCCGAACCAGATTGCCCAGATCGAGAACCTCATTACCAAGGGCGTAAAGATTCTCGTCGTCGCGCCGATCGACGGCACTACCCTCTCGAACACGCTGAGCAAGGCTCAGGCGCGCGGCATCAAGGTGATCTCTTATGACCGCCTGATTCGCGGCACGAAGGACGTCGACTACTATGCGACGTTCGATAACTTCGGCGTCGGCGCGATGATGGCAGACTCGGTGGTCAAGTCGCTCGACCTGAATAACCGGAAGACGCCCGCGAACGCCGAAATCTTCGCGGGCTCGGCTGACGACAACAATGCGCACGTCGTCTATGACGGCATGCTGTCGGTGATCAAGCCGTATATGGACAACGGCAAGCTCGTCGTGCGCAGCAAACAGCTTGCCTTCGACAAGGTCGCCACGTTCCGCTGGGACGGCGCCACGGCTCAGGCTCGCATGGACAACCTTCTCTCCGCGTATTACGGCAATGCGCATGTGGACGCCGTGCTGTCGCCGTATGATGGCATCAGCGTCGGCATCATTTCGTCGCTCAAGGGAGTCGGCTATGGCACGGCACAACAACCGATGCCGGTCATCACCGGACAGGATGCCGAAATCCCGAGCGTGAAAGCGATCATTCGCGGCGATCAGAAGACCACGGTTTTCAAGGACACCCGCGAACTGGCGAAGGCCACCGTCGAAATGGCTGACGCAGTGCTCAACAAGAAGACCGTCCCGGTCAATGACACGAAGACCTACAACAATGGCGTGAAGGTCGTTCCCACCTACCTGCTGAAACCCGTTCTGGTCGATAGCGGCAACTGGAAGACGACACTCGTCGCGAGTGGCTATTACAAGGAAGCCCAACTGAAGTAAGACCCGGTTGCGTCGTCATCACACAGGCTTGTGCGATACGAACGAGCTTCGAATGATTTGCCGGCAGGGCATCCGTCTGGATGCGCCTGTCGGCGTCCAACGCCACTGGTTAGAAGGTCATGGATACGATTCTGGAAATGCGTGGCATTCAGAAGAGCTTTGGCGGCGTCAAAGCTCTGAACAACGTGAATCTATCGGTCCGCGAAGGCCAGATTCATGCGATTTGCGGAGAAAACGGCGCCGGCAAATCGACGCTCATGAAGATCCTGAGCGGGGTTTATCCGCATGGGACTTATGAGGGAAAAGTCGTCTATCGCGGAGAGGAACGCAAATTCGCCGGCATCCACGATAGCGAACGCGCGGGCATCATCATCATTCATCAGGAACTGGCGCTCGTGCCGATGCTCTCCATCACCGAGAACATTTTCCTCGGCAATGAACAGGCAAAGAGCGGCGTGATCGACTGGGAGTCATCCTACGCGAGAACCCGGCAACTGCTCGCGAAAGTCGGCCTCAGCGATTCGCCCGATACCCCGGTAGTCACGCTCGGCATCGGCAAACAGCAACTGGTCGAGATTGCGAAAGCATTGTCCAAGGAAGTCAAGCTCCTGATTCTCGACGAACCGACCGCGAGCCTCAACGAAAAGGACAGTGACACGCTGCTTACGCTTCTGATGGAGCTGCGCGAGCGGGGCGTGACCGCCATCATCATCTCGCACAAGTTGAATGAAATCTCGCGGGTGGCCGACGCCATCACCGTCATTCGCGATGGCTCGACCGTCGACGAACTCGACTGCAAGGCGCAAGCGATCAGCGAAGACCGCATCATCAAGGCAATGGTCGGACGCGAGATGAACGACCGCTATCCGCCGCGCACTCCGCAGATCGGCGAGACGATGTTCCAGGTCAGCGATTGGAGAGTGCGTCATCCGAGTCAGACGGATCGCATCGTCATCAAGGGCGTGAACTTCCATGCAAAACGGGGCGAAGTCGTCGGCATAGCCGGGCTGATGGGCTCCGGACGCACCGAACTCGCGATGAGCGTATTCGGCCGCTCTTACGGCAAGAGTATTTCAGGCTCCGTCAGGCTGAACGGAAAAGAAGTCGACGTCTCAACGGTGCCGAAAGCAATCAAACACGGACTTGCGTACGTGACAGAGGACCGCAAGGGCGCGGGCCTGATTCTGGAAGACAACATCAAGCAGAACATCTCGCTTGCCAATCTCAAGGCGATTTCCCGCTTTACCGTTGTCGATGAGCATAAGGAAAACGCGATTGCGTTGGACTACAAGCAAAAGCTGCGCATCCGATGCCACGATATCCGTCAGAAAGTGGGCAATCTCTCCGGCGGCAATCAGCAAAAAGTCGTGTTGAGCAAGTGGCTGTATTCGGCACCCGAGGTACTCATCCTGGACGAACCTACACGCGGCATCGATGTGGGCGCGAAATACGAAATTTACACGATCATCAATCAGGCGGCCAATGACGGCAAATGCGTCGTCATGATTTCTTCCGAGATGCCCGAATTGCTGGGCATGTGCGACCGAATTTACGTCATGAACGAGGGCTCCATCGTCGGCGAAATGCCAGGCGCCGAAGCGAGCCAGGAAAAAATCATGCGTGCCATCATGAGAAACGGAGCCAACTGAAATGCGCGAGACTCTTCCAACTTCCGTGACGCCTGAAGCGAAAGGCCGAAACACGGAATACACCCAATCGATCAAGCGCGGACTGCGCGAATATGGCCTCGTCGTTTCGCTGGTCATCATCATGGGATTCTTTCAGGTGTCGACGAACGGCACCTTGATGCAACCGCTGAATCTGACGAACCTGGTTCTTCAGAATAGCTATATCGTCATCATGGCCCTCGGCATGTTGATGGTGATCGTAGCCGGTCAGATCGATCTGTCGGTTGGTTCGACATCGGGATTCATCGGCGCGCTCGCGGCGTTGCTGATGGTCCAGTGGAACATCAATCCCGTTCTCGGAACGCTCATCTGCGTGGCCGCAGGCGCATTGATCGGCGCGGCACAAGGCTATTTCGTCGCGTTCTGGCGGATGCCGTCGTTCATCGTGACCCTCGCGGGCATGCTTGTGTTCCGCGGCCTCACCATCACCCTGCTGCAAGGCCAGTCGATCGGGCCCTTCCCCGACGTGTTCGCCATTGTCAGCTCCGGCTTCATCCCGGATTTTTTCAACGGACAGAACCTTCGAATCACTTCGCTTCTGCTCGGCCTTCTCGTTGGTCTCGCATTCTTCTATATCGAATCCCGTCAACGGAGCAAGGCGGCGAAGCATGGGGTCGATAGCGGATCGTTCGCGATGTTCATCGTCAAGAACGTCGTGCTTACCGCGTTCATCGTTTATTTCAGTTATCTGCTGGCGTCCTATCGAGGCATGCCCACGGTGCTCATCATCATGGGTGTGCTCATCGGAGCCTATACCTTTGTGATGAACCGCACGACGATTGGGCGGCGCATCTATGCAGTAGGCGGCAACGTGAAGGCGGCGAAGCTCTCCGGCGTCAACACCGAGCGCATCTCGTTCTATGCGTTCGTCAATATGGGCGTCCTGGCAGCCCTCGCCGGTCTCATCTTCGCCGCACGTCTCAACAGCGCGACGCCGAAAGCCGGTACGGGTTTCGAGCTGGATGTCATTGCAGCATGCTTCATTGGCGGAGCGTCTGCATCGGGAGGCGTCGGGAAAGTGATGGGTGCGGTGATCGGCGCATTCATCATGGGCGTGATGAACAACGGCATGTCGATCATGGGTATCGGCATCGACTACCAACAGGTGATCAAGGGATTGGTCCTGTTGGCGGCGGTCTTCATCGATGTCTATAACAAGAACAAGATCGGCTGACGAACTCCAGGCCTGCGACTCGATTGGAACTGTCAGTGCTTCCTTTGGCACAAGAAACGATGGGAGACGAAAATGTCATCGACTTACAGCGGAATGCTGGACAGTCTGAGTGTCACGGATCGCAGGTTGCTGGCCGATGCGTTAGGCGCGCTGCTCAGGGAACGGTCCTGTGCCTTGCAAATCGCGGTGGAAGTCGCATCGACCAAGGGGCATCGCACGCCAAGCGTGGATGACTTCGGCTTGCCGAACATCCTTCGAATGACCCGGCTGTTCACGCAGCCGGAGTCGACGCTCGATCTGCGAGAGGCTTGATTGCGAGTAGTTCAGATCGATCGTCCCAGATGACGATCGATCAAAGACACGCTGCCCGCTCAGGCCAATTGATAAGTGGTCTTCACTCGCGTAAAGAACTGACGGGCATAAGTCCCCTGCTCGCGCGGCCCCAAACTGGAACCGCGATTTCCGCCGAACGGCACATGATAGTCCACCCCTGCCGTGGGCAGATTGACCATCACCATGCCGGCAGACGAGCGCCGCTTGAAATCCTCCGCATACTTCAACGACGTCGTCACGATACCCGCTGACAGCCCGAACGGCGTATCCTCCGCGGCCGCCAGTGCCGCTTCGTAATCCGTCACTTTGAGGACGGCCAATACCGGTCCAAAGATTTCTTCCCGGTAGATTTTCATCTCCGGCTTCACATCGGTGAATAGTGCCGGTGAGAAATGATAGGCGCCTTTGTGATTCTCCAGATGCTTCCCGCCGCACACCAACGTTGCGCCCTCCCGCAAGCCCGACTCGACATAGGAGAGGTTCTGCTTGAGCTGGCTCGGATCGACGACCGGTCCGATATCGCTTTCGGGACCGCGTGCATCGCCCACACGAAGCGCGCGAGTACGCTCGGCGAGGCGCTGAACGAACGCATCATGGATACCGGCTGTCACGATTACGCGCGAGCTGGCCGTGCAACGCTGCCCCGTGGAATAGTACGAACCGTTCAATGCCACTTCGACGGCGACATCGAGATCGGCATCATCCAGCACGACGAGCGGATTCTTGCCGCCCATTTCCAGTTGCACACGGATCATGCGTTCAGCGGCAATTTGAGCAACCTGACGGCCGGTGGATTCAGAGCCGGTGAACGTGATGGCGTCGATCGATGGAGAACGCAGAATGGTGTCGCCAACGACTCGTCCGGGCCCAATCACCATATTGAATACGCCGGCCGGCAGACCGGAACGAGAGATGATATCCGCGAGTGCCCATGCCGACGAAGGAACGAGTTCAGCCGGCTTGAACACGACAGTGTTACCGTAGGCCAGCGCCGGCGCGATCTTCCACGCAGGAATGGCAAACGGGAAATTCCACGGACTGATGACGCCGATCACCCCAACGGGCTGCGTGAACACATCGACACTCACGCACTCCCGGACGGAATCGTACTTTTCGCCTTTGGCGCGCAGCGCTTCCTGCGCATAGAACTTGAACGAGTGACCGGCGCGGTCGACTTCGCCCAGCGCTTCGCGCACGATCTTGCCCTCCTCCCGCGCGAGCAGTTCGGCGAGCTCCGCACGGCGCGCGAGGATCTCACTGCCGATCCGATCGAGAACATTGGCGCGCAGTTGCGGGCTGCTCGTACTCCAATCGCGAAATGCGGTCTTTGCAGCGCGAATGGCCTTTTCCGTCAGCGCTGCGTCGGCACGCGCAAACCGGTCGACGATATCCGTGGGCTGCGAAGGATTGCGATTCTCGAGGATATCGGCGTGGCTTTCTGCTTCGACGAAGGCGCCATCGATAAAGCTGGTTTTGATGTCGGAGGTCATGCGGGTACCTTTTGAATGGCATATTGAGGCACATCACCGTTCGCGAATTGAACGATGTTGTTGAGCGCCTTGTCGATCAGACCTTGCATGGCGTCTACGCTGCTCCAGGCGACATGCGGGTTCAAAATGAAGTTGTCCAGATCAATCAGTTGAAAGATAGGATCTTCAGGATTGACGGGCTCATTCACCAGAACATCGAGCGCGGCGCCGCCGATCGTGCCGTCGAGTATTGCGTCGATCAACGCTGCTTCATTCACAATGCCGCCTCGTGCGGTATTGATCAGAATGGCATCGCGCTTCATCTGCGCGAGTTCTTTCGCGCCGAGCAAGTCGCGTGTTTCGGATGTGAGTGGCACGTTGAGAGAAACCACATCGCTGATCGCGAGAAGCTTCGCCAGCGGAATGAACTGCTCGCCTTTGAATTCACCGCCCTTGTCATAGAACCAGACCTTCATGCCCAGGCCTCGCGCCAACTCGCCCAGCCGACGAGCGATGACGCCGTTCCCGATGATCCCGAGCGTCTTGCCGCCGACATCGCGGATACGGAAGTCGAAATAGATATTTCGCGGCGACTCTTCGCCACGATGAATCTTTTGCATCAAACGATGATAGCTCGACGGCTTGCGCAGCAATTCGAACATCATCGCGATGCTGTGCTCCGCAACAGTGTTCGCGGCATAGCCGGGCACATTCGTCACGACGATGCCATGCTCACGGCAATAGTCGACATCGACGATATCGATACCGGTCAGCGCCAGCGAAATCATCCTGAGCCTGGGCAGTTGCCGCAGATGCTCGGCACGCAACGGCACGCTGCAGGTCAGTGCAATGGTGGCGTCTTTCAGTCGCGCGACCAGATCCTGCGGTGACGTGTAGTCATGGCTGGACCAGGTGTGCGCGAAAGGCAATCGAGGTACTTTCACCGAAGGCGCAATGCCTTCGTCGTCGAGAAACACAACGTGATGTGACATGGTTATCCCTTCGTAACGACTTTTTTGGGCGCGTAACCGGCAGGCGCGAGCGAGGTCAGGAAATTGGTCAGCGGGTCTGCACCGCGATCCTGATCCTCCAGCGATTCCTTGCGAACCAGCGCATCGCGCACCATGCGCGCGCCAACGAAGCGGAACGGCTCGGGCGGCAGCAGCTTCATCTTCTGATCGACCAGCCCGCAGTTGGACCATTCATCGTTGGCCTCCTCGACTAGCGACTTGATGATGCGGCTCGCAAACACCGTGGGGCCCACGCCGGCGCCGGAAAAACCGATACCGAAAACAATGTCGCGGTGGCCGCCCAGATAGCCGAAGTTCGGCAGCCCCTTCATGGCGCGATCCAGCGGCCCCGTCCAACTGCTGACGATGGGCACGTCGGCCAGTTGCGGATAGAAGGAGCGCATCTCGGCGGTGACGCCATCGATCGCCGGGCATGGCTTGTCATAGAGATTGCCGATCCGCGAGGCGAATGCGAATTGCCCCAGGGGCTTGCCGAACACGATGCGACCGTCCGGCGTATTGCGCCAGTAGTTGAGCACCGTGCGCGAGTCGCTCACGCAGACGCCGGTCTTGAAGCCCGTTGCATCGAGCCGTGCCTTCATCGGCGCGGTTGCGATCATGTCGCTCGACATGACGACGAACATACGCTTGAGCTCGGGAAATTGCGCGCCCCAGGCATTCATGGCGATGACCACTTTGCTGGCCCGGACCTGGCCGCGCGCAGTGTGCACGACCGGCGGCTTGCTGCGTTCCAGGCGAGTCATCGGCGTCTTTTCATAGATGCGCACGCCCAGCTCGATCGCCACGCGGCGCAGACCGCGCGCCAGCATGGCCGGCTGCACGGTGGCGGCATTCGGATCGAAAATGCCCGACAAGATACGCGGAGAGCCCGATTTGTACCTTGCCTCCTCGGGGGTCAGCGTCTTGAACGGGTTGACGTGATACTTTGCCAGGCTCTCGGTCAGCACCAGCCAGGAGTTATGCTGGCGCGGATTGCTCGCAGTCCACAGCCAGCCGTCCTTGCGGAACTGCGCATCGACGTCGTGCTCGCGGCAGAATTCGCCGATTTCATCGATGGCCGATTCCGCGGCTTCGCAAATGCGCCGCGCCTCGGCTTCGCCGCAAATACTCATCAGCGAAAGATACTTGGCCCACCAGTTATTGACGAAACCACCGTTGCGTCCACTGGCGCCAGAGCCGCAGCGATCCTTCTCGACGATCACGATATCCAGGCTCGGCCTGGCCTTCTTCATGCGGATCGCAGACCACAGCGCCAGATAACCGCCACCGATGATGCACACATCGGCATGCGTCGTTCCTTCAAGCGCTGGCGCCAAGGCACATTCACGATCCAGCGCCTGCGCATACCAGAAACCTCGGTACATATGCTTTGCCCCGAAATAGATTCAAATCAGGGACCGATTTTCCCGATGTCGAGACCAGCGGGATATCACGCGAAGGACAGTTTTTAGAATGCGCCGTATAACCCGCACTGGGGCTTTCCCTAGGCCATAGACGGACATGTTCGCTCGTACGGCGGGCAGTCTCGAGATGGCAGTAGTATTATATTTTTAGGTCTATCTGCAACATACAGGACAGCGACAACGTCATACACTCCGAGTGCAGGGCGTACCGGGCCTTCCGGAGATGAGCGATGGAAATAGAAGACGAAAACGATGGAGACGAGAGTCCAGAATCCGCAGATTCGCCGCCGACTCGGCCGGATCTGCGGGTAGGGTTCATTCTCATGAATCAATTCACGCTGGTCCCCGTGGCCGGCCTGGTTGATTCGTTGCGATTCGCCGCGGATAAGTCGTTCCGCAGCCGGCAGATTTACTGCAAGTGGGACTGGATGACATGCAACGACCGGCCTATCGCGGCGAGTTGCGGCATGCCGATCTTGCCGACGAAGCGCTTGGAGCAGCTCGAATCATACGATTACATCGTGCTCGCGGGCGGACTGCTGGGAGAAACAAGAGATCCGCCTGACTGGCTGCTGGATGTGCTGCGCAACGTTCATGCGGCCGGCGTGCCGATCATTGCACTGTGTTCCGGCTCTTTCGTGCTCGGCAAAGCAGGTTTGCTGGACGGCCGGCGATGCGCCGTCCATTTCACGATCCGCGAAGAATTCCTGCAGCGGTTCCCTTCCGCCACGGCATTGATCGACAAGAGCTATGTGGATGACGGCGGGATCATTACGTGTCCCGGCGGAACGGCTATCGATCTGGCCGCCAACATGATTCGCCGTCATTGCGGCGAGATTCGCGCGCAGAAGGGCCTCAAATATCTGCTGGCAGACACGGCCCTCGAGAAAACATCGGAAGTCCAATCCGACACTGAGCCGCATGTTTATCAAAACGATATCGTGCGGAAGGCGATTGCGTTCATGCGGATCAACCTTGGCTCGGCGGCGACGCTGAAAGAGGTCGCGGACCATGCCGGCACGAGTCCTCGGCAATTGCATCGCGCGTTCCTCAACAACACCCACGACGCGCCCGCGAATTACTGGCGAAAGCTCAGACTCGAGCACGCGCGGAAACAGCTGGCGGATACGAGCAGAAATGTCACCACCATCGCTATCGAGTCTGGTTTCTCCGATGCATCGCATTTCATTCTCTGGTTTCGAAAGCAGTATGGGGAAACGCCCTCTGCTTATCGGAAGCGTCGGCATGAAGTGGAGCGATTGTTAGGGTCCACCTGAGTCGCTCAAACCCACCTCAGAACAGAACGTAGGTTTTGCGAAGCGTCTCGCGAATATCCCATACGCCTTCGCAGTTCGCCGGAAACAGCACCGCATCGCCGGCACGCAATTCCACCGGCTCGCCGCCATCCGGAGTGAAGACGCACCAGCCGCTGACGATATGGCTGAACTCACGGTTTTTCAGATGGCGACGGAAAACCCCGGGCGAACTTTCCCAGACACCCACACCAGCATCCACTTCAACCGCATCCTGATGCTGCGCCGTGCTTTGACTGGCAACGACATCGCCCACGGGCAATTTCGCCGGCTGGGGTTGCCCCATAGCGGCGCCTTCGGCATTGCGAACGACAGTAAGAACTTGAATCATGAGATAGCCTTGTGAATTTCAGGTGACGCGACCGCCAGAACTCCCGTACTGGCGGATAACTTTCGATCGATTCGATGGGATATCAAGCCCAGATATCGCCTACGGTAAAGCCCTCCGTGAACGGATCGTCGTGATCCAGAACGAGGGTGTTCAATCCGTAAATCCAGCTCGTGCCCGTGATGGTCGGAACGACTGCGGTCTTATCGCCGATGGTCGTTTCCTCCAGGAGTCGTCCCGTGTACACGTTTCCGATGATGCTCTGGTGACGGAAGTCCTTGTTCAGCGGCAGTTCTCCCTTCGCGTGCAGGACAGCCATCTTCGCGCACGTACCGGTACCGCAGGGACAGCGGTCCAGCGCGCCCGTCCATGTAGTGGGGTCGTCCCAGGAAAAATCCCCCGACGCCATCGTCACCACGTTCTTCCAGTCCGCATTGGGATCATCGGTCGGGCCGGACAACTGGGTAATGGTGATGCCGACTCCCGGATAGTCCGGATGAGCCACCGGCAATTGCTCGATGGCGGCCTCTCTGATCATCGAAGAAATGCGCGCGATCTCCGAACCATGCTGAGGAATCAGTTCAAGGCCTTTGAACTGCCGGACATCGGCGATGACGTAGAACATGCCGCCCCAACCGACATCGACCGTCACCTTGCCCAGGTGCGGAACGTGGATCACTGCGTCCAGATGCGCGGCGAAGGCCGGTACGTTCTGGAAGGTGACGTTCTTCACTTTGCCATTCCTGCACTCGGCTTTTACACGGATCAGCCCGGCAGGCGCTTCCAGAATCAGTTCCGTGACAGGCTCCTTCATCGGGAGCATGCCCATCTCGAGGAGAACCGTCACCACGGAGATGGTGTTGCCGCCGGACATGACGGGGTACTCGATCTGCTCCATGATGATGTAGCCCGCGTCCGCTTCGGGATGAGAAGGCGGAACGATGATATTGCAGCAGTGCGCCGGATAGCCGCGCGGCTCGCGCAGCATCAGCTTGCGCAATTGATCGTCGTTCTTTTCCAGCCACTTCATCTTTTCATAGACGCTGTTGCCAGGGATGTGCGGCACGCCGCCGGTGATCACGCGCATAGGCGTCCCGGCGTGCGTGTCGACCGCATGAATGGTTCTCTTGAATGACATGTTTTCTCTCCAACCCGGGCTTTTGAAAATCGCAAGCTGGGCAAATGAATTTCAGCCTGATGAAAGCGTGAATCAGGTGCTCAGGGCGTCATGACTTGCGAAGGGAAGCCGCCTGCTGAAGATCCAGCGAACGGGTTTCCGGCGCCATCAAGATGGCTACGAGCATGCCTGCCATCGAGACTCCAAAAGCCGCCAACATCGTATTGCCGATACCGATCGAATTGAGCGAGATTGGCACGAGGTACGTTCCCATCGCAGCACCGACTCTCGAAAGCGAAGTCGCCAGACCGACTGCGCTACCCCGCACTTCCGTCGGGAAAAGTTCGTTCGGGTACACGTATTCCAGAACCTGGGCCCCGCCAATGAACAACGCGTAGCCGCCGAACAGCAGCAGCGTCACCAGCGCCGAACTGTTGGGGAAGAGTCCAAGCAACAACAAAGACAGACCAGACCACAGGAAGCTGTGAATCAGCAGATTGCGTCGCCCCAGGGGGTTGATGAGCTTCAGCGCCACGAGGCAACCTACGGCGAAGATGACCGTGATGGCCACGGAACCCCAGGACGCCCGATCACCCGTCAAATCGAATGCTGCAAGAATCCTTGGCGCGAACGAATAGATTGCGAACACGGGAACGATCGCGCAAGTCCAGAACATGCTGACAAAGAAAATGCGCTTGCCATAGCCGGAATGAAACAAGGACCAGACCGACAGATGTTGTTGGGGCGTGACTTCGTGCAGGTTGCGCACGGAATACTGCGTCCCATACACCTTCTTGATGACCTGGTCGGCTTCGGAAACCCTGCCCTTGCTCAGGAGCCAACGTGCAGACTCGGGCGTACCGGCTCGCAGCATCAGGAAGATGGCGCCGGGGATCGCCGCGCTGGCCAGAGCGAATCGCCAGGCGTCGGGGCCGGCGGATCGCATGATCATCTCGCCGAAAATATATGCCGCCGATGCACCGACGAACCACATCATTACCAGGCTGGCCAGGAGGGAACCGCGCTGCTTTCTCGGAAGGAATTCAGCCAGCAACGATGTGGCAAGCGGGTGATCGGCCCCGATCGCCATGCCCAGCAGCAGCCGCAGCCCGATCAACTGCCAGGCGGACGTGACCCAGTACTGCCCCAAGGAAAAAAGCGCGAGCGCGACGAGAACCAGCAGGTATAGCGTTTTTCTGCCGAGCTTGTCGGTGACGACGCCACCAACGAAACCGCCCAGGAACATGCCGATAAGCGACGATGCCGCGATCAAGCCCTCCTGGACGGAGGTCAACTGCAAAGCGTGACTCATTTGCAGCATCACCACGCCGATGATGCTCAGAATATAGCCATCCAGAAACGGGGCGGCAGACGAGTAAAACGTCAGTCGCTTATGGAAGCTGTTCAAAGGTGCATCCTCGAGAGAAGCCACATCTCGATCGGCTCTTATGTCTCCACCAACTACGCTCGAATTTAACATTCGTTTTCCTAAGTGTATAAGTAACTTGAATGACTATCGTCGATAATTTTATGTTCTATAGTTATCGGGCTAGTGCGCTTCCGGATCACCTCTGCCGGACTGAGTCAAAAGCGCGTCGAATACGACTTCACATGCTGCGTTCCAGGCTGCGTTGGCCTGATGCAATTCGAGCATCTCCAGCCCTTGTGCCGTGAAGGTACCCGGCGTCGCTATGGATTGACCAAGATCCCGGATCGACAGCGAATCCTGATGCCTGGCATACGCTGCACAGTCTTCCATACTGCTAGTCACGAGCGCTCTGGCGCGTTCTGGCGGCAGCCCTTTTTCGACCAGCCAATGCTGCAAGTCGTGCAGCAGGAAATAGAACCAGCCATTCATGCACGCGCTGACAGTCGCAAGTTCAAACTCGGTTTCACTGGCCAGGACAACAAGATTGCCGAGCGAACGGAGCAGCGTCTGCGCTTCCGGATCTGCCGGAAAAATGGCGACCGTCGCGCGATTGATTTCAGCGGCGTAAGACAATATGGCTCGTACGCAGCATTGAATATCGAAGAGCCGACGCAGTTCAATGACCGATACACCGCTCGCCAGGGATATCAATTTCTGGTCCCTTCTCAGCGTGACTTGCTGTGCAAGTTCAACCAACTGTTTAGGCCGCACTCCAATGAGTACGATGTCGGCCGCATCCACGACGGCCTGATTATCAGGCATGACGTGACACGAAAACTCCCTGGACAGCGCGCAAGCTTTCTCACGACCGCGGGGCGACAGGAAGACTTCAATCTCGCCTGCGTCGTGAAGCAAACCGCGCACCATCTTTTCGGTGAGATCTCCCACGCCGAGAACACCTAGGGAAACGCTGATTAATGAGTTGTCGGGTCGGCTTGAAGATCAAGAGGCGTCGGAGCTTCTTGATAACGAATCG
>NZ_FCOM02000182.1 GCF_001544695.2 Caballeronia arvi | reverse complement strand
CGACGCGAAGAAGGGCCTGGCGTCGCTGTGCATCGGCGGCGGCATGGGCGTCGCGCTGGCGCTCGAGCGTCCGTAACGTCTGTAACGAGAGCAGTACGCCGGCGCAGCTGAAATCCGACTCGACGCGACATCAAAACATAACGAGCGTCGAGGCAACATGGCGGCGCCGGTGCCATTCCGAGCTTCATTAACCTGAGAGAAATACGAGGAGTATCAGCATGACAAAGCGAATCGCAGTGGTGACGGGCGGCATGGGCGGCCTCGGCGAAGCCATCAGCATCAAGCTGCACGACGCAGGCTACGCGGTCGTCGTGACGCATTCGCCGGGCAACGCGAAAGCCGCCGAATGGCTCGCGAACATGGACCGCCAGGGCCGTAACTTCCGCGCTTACGCCGTGGACGTCGCCGATTACGATTCCGCGCAGAGCTGCGTGGCGAAGATCCGCGCCGAAGTCGGCCCGATCGATATCCTCGTGAACAACGCCGGCATCACGCAGGACACGACCTTCAAGAAGATGACCAAGGTGAACTGGGACGCCGTGCTGCGCACCAATCTCGACTCGGTCTTCAACATGACCAAGCCCGTCTGCGAAGAAATGGTGTCGCGCGGCTGGGGCCGCATCATCAACATTTCGTCGGTGAACGGCTCGAAAGGCCAGATCGGCCAGACGAACTACTCGGCGGCGAAGGCCGGCATGCACGGCTTCACGAAGTCGCTCGCGCTCGAAGTCGCGAAGAAGGGCGTCACGGTGAACACGATTTCGCCGGGCTACCTCGCGACCAAGATGGTGACCGCGATCCCGCAGGAAATCCTCGACACGAAGATCATTCCGCAGATTCCGGCCGGCCGTCTCGGCAAGCCCGAGGAAGTTGCGGCGCTCGTCGCGTTCCTGTGCTCCGAAGATGCGGGCTTCGTGACCGGCTCGAACATCGCGATCAACGGCGGCCAGCACATGTGCTGACGCCTGAGTCGCGTCGCGCGGGCGTCGACGAACCGTCGCCCGTGCGTCACGAGCTTCACGCGCGGGACATCGCGTTCCCGCGCATCGATTCGATCTTCACTCGAACTCTTGCTCTTCCGATGAACCGTGTCATGAACAACCTCGGCGCAGGCACGCCACGCTGTAGCGTCCGCCATCTCGACTCGGCGATCGAACATCTCGAAGAAGTGCTGAGCCCCGAAGGCGCGAATTCTCTCTTCTCCAAGACATATTGGCGCGGGCGCGTCGTGCAGACGCTGTCTACGCCCGGCCTCGCACCGTCACAGCATTCGCGCTTGCAGCGCCTGCTGGATCGCATCGCTCAGGCTTGAGCGGGAACATCGGAACATCTACAAGGTCGATCGTGAAAAGGCGCGCAGCGGATGCTGTAGCCGCTCGTCACGGACCCGAAAAACAAAGCGCCTTTCCTCTGATCTGTGAAGAAATTCGCGGGCGCCTGTACCATTCGGGCCGTATCTCAAAATTCACGATCCACACGTATGTTCGATTTCTTACGATCAATCTCTCGCAGGCGGCGTGCGTCCGGCGCGATCTCGTTCGCATTCTCCCTTTTGCTCGCTGCGTGCGGCACGACGAACGGCGTCACGGCCGGCGCGCAGCCCAACACGTACACGGTCACCGGCAAGGCGACCGGCACGCGCATGTCGTGGGTGACCGCGCGCAATGCGGCGATGGACGCCGCCACCGACTATTGCAAGCAGCGCTCGCAACGCGTGGCGATCCGATCCGAAGCGACGAGCGGCGTGCGTTCGCTCGAAGAGCAGACCTCGACGGTATCCTTCACTTGCGTGCCGGAGAACGACGCGCGCGGTTGAGCGATTCCTCCTTTCTGTTCGCCTTGCGTTTATATGAAATCCTGAATTCATGTTGGTCTATTAGCGTTGCCCCTCCCCGGGGCGGGGGTAACTTTCTTTGCTGCTGCAAAGAAAGTCACCAAAGAAAGCAGCTCTCCCCATCCAAAGTACCTCATGCCGGCCGCGGCACAGGCGATTGGCTGAATGGAGCCCGGAGTAGCGAGTGCCCTCACAAAACTCCCGCGGCTTGGATCGCGCACGGTCTGACTCATCGCACCACATAAAAAACTGGTTCAGCACCATTTAGCTCCAGCCCGCTTCGCGGCCGACCGGTCAATCGGGTTTGCGTGAGCCCACGTATTTGCCACGCCCACCGTTGGTTTCCCTTGCATATCCTTCGGCAGCGCGTAGCGCTGTGCCGGAGCTATTTCGTGCTGAACCGGCACGCTTAAGGTTATCGGGCGGCAGACCGTGCGCGATTCACGCCGCAATAGGCCTACGAGAACACTCGCTACTCTGGGTTCCATTCAGCCAATCGCCTGTGCCGCGGCCGGTATGAAGTGCTTAGGCTGGGGATAGCTGTTTCTTTGGTTACTTGTATATTGCCCTCAGTGTTCGGTTGCTGATCCCTTCCGTGCACGCGAAGCGGTAGCCCGTTT
>NZ_FCOM02000045.1 GCF_001544695.2 Caballeronia arvi | reverse complement strand
GGGTTCGCGCTCCAGGCCTCGGCGTTGAAGCGCCGGTCGCCGCGCTCGGGCTGGACCGCCGGCTCCGATTTCTGCCCTGTTGCATGCGCAATCATTCCAGCGTACAGCGCCATCTGCTGTTGCCAGTAATGTGCCTGTGCCTGCGCCAGCGCGAGCGTGGGCATACCGGCGGAAGTCGAGGGCGCTTCGCCGATCTGCCCAGACGCGCCGGTGTAGGCCTGCAGTAACGTCTGCCCCGATTTGAAGAAGCCTTGAATGAACTCGTCCGGCATGTTGAAAGGCGCGGCCATGCTGTCCCCCGAGAGTGATGATCCAACGTCCCCGCCGTTCCCGTAACGAGAAGAGAAAGGGACTGCTCGCGCAACGGGCGCAGCTTTTCGGCTATTTACGCTGAAGCATCTGCTGGATCTCCGCCGCGTGTTCATTCGCACGCTTGGTGAGGCTCGCCATTGCCTCGACTTGCGATTTGCGTGCAATTTCAGCCAGATCCTTGATGTCCTCGACCGCCTTCAGACACGCATTGCGCGCCACTTCGGCGTGTTTGCCAGGGTCCGTCGCGCCGACCTGCGCGGCTGCCTGAATGTCCTGCATGGCCTGCGTCAGCATCTCGGTCTGCTTACGGGCGAATGCCTGCATCGCGTCATAGGCGGACTTGTTTGCCTCGACGATCGCCTCGATGTCCTTCTTGCGCGACTCGACCAACGCGGACATATCGACGCCCGGCACCTTGAACTGCTCGAGCACCTTTGCCAGATCGCCAAAGGGATTGGTTTGTTCAGCCATGACCGTCTCCTGGGGTTTTTTTACGAGAGCTACGTTCTGCGAGCTTACACTCAATGTTGAGCGACCTCGGAATCGCAAGCACATCGTAGACGTTCTCGTGCACGAAGAACCGGTTCGCGCACATCGCGGCTTGGCCCGAATGGCGGAAACGCGCGTCGACCGCGTCCTTCACGGCCAGATCAATGTCCGCGTCCTCGAACACGATGAACGGGCAATTCGCACCCAGTTCGAGTGACACTTTCGTGACGGTCTCTGAGCACAGCGCCATCAGCCGCTTGCCTTCCTCGATGGAACCCGTGAAGGCAATCTTTCGCACGCGCTCGTCCGACACCATCGCAGATCGGATCGTTTCGCCGGTGCCAGTCAGCACAGATAATACGCCGCGCGGCAAGCCAGCGTTTTCGCCAAGCACGGCGAGCGTACAGCCGACACGCCAAGAACACACCAGCCAACAGTTGCCGATGAAGAAGAACATTCAGAAACGCAATGGCCTGCTCGAAGCACTGTGAGTGCGGTCGCAGTACGCAACGATGAAGCCATTAGCTACCTCTTGCATGCAGGACTGCGTCGCCGGTTGAGAACTCAAGTGCAAAGTAGAAGCGAACACCGTGCACGTACTCGATTCATCGAACCAAAACCTTAGCGTTTGACCAGCCCAAGTACATATGTGCATGCCGCGTCGGTCGCATTGACAAACTTACATTGAACAGGCGGTCCGAGTTGTAGACAGTCTCCCGCATTCAGCGTGTGTGTGACGTCCCCTTCCTCAAAGATTAACTTGCCCGAGGTCACCCAAATTTGTTGATGCTGAAAGGTGAACGCGGATGATGGGTAAGCGACGCTCGCACCTGCGGGCAGGCTTACCTCAACCAGTTCCAGCACTGAACCGTTCAACGGCGACAGTACACGCCGCGTATAGCCCGTTTCGGGATCCCGCCAAACAGGCTGGGAGTCAGCACGGCTGATCCTCAGTCCCGCTTGCTCTGCCAGCGCAAGCAATGTCGAAAGCTGTAGTCCAAACGCTCCTGACAGCCGGCCGAGGACGGTAGCAGTTGGACTGGCTTCGCCGCGCTCAATCTTGCTAATCATCGCCTTCGAAACGCCAGATCGCTCGGCAAGTTCGGAAAGCGACCAATTCCGCGTTTCGCGTTCGATTTTGACGCGAGTGGCGATGGCGTCGGTCGGGTCACTTGTCACTTAAAAACCCCCTTCTTTGATCAACGTGGGAGGACGCATTGTAGACGCGCGCCTTGCTGTAACCGCCAGTAGGTCATATCGTCGGCCGGCCCTCGTAAACCCTAGCTAAATTATTTTTTAAAGTAGCCAAACGTCCACTATAGTAAACGCACTGAGACAGTTTTAGGCCATGAACCCGACAAGTACCACGCGCTATTGAATATAGGACACACCATGCCGCAAGAAATCCGACTCAACGCCTTCGACATGAACTGTGTCGGCCACATCCAGCAGGGTTTGTGGGCGCATCCGCGCGACCAGTCCAGCCGGCACGGCGAACTCCAGTACTGGATGGACTACGCGAAGAAGCTCGAAGCCGGACTCTTCGACGGCCTGTTTCTCGCCGACGTCGTCGGCGTCTACGACGTCTATGGCGGCAACGCCGATGCGTCGCTGCGCGGCGCGGTGCAGGTGCCCGCGAACGATCCGCTGATGATCGTGCCCGCCATGGCCGCCGTCACGAAGCATCTGGGCTTCGGCGTCACGTGCAACCTCACATACGAGCAGCCGTTTCTGTTCGCGCGGCGCATGTCCACGCTCGATCATCTGACGGGCGGGCGCATCGGCTGGAACATCGTCACCGGATATCTGGACAGCGCGGCGCGCGCCATCGGCATCGATCATCAACTGGCGCACGACGACCGCTACGACCTCGCCGAAGAATACATGTCGCTCGTCTATAAGCTCTGGGAAGGAAGCTGGGCCGACGACGCCGTGCTCAACGACCGCGCGAACGGCGTGTATGCGTCGCCGTCGCGGGTGCGCGCGATTCATCATCAAGGCGCGCAATACAAGGTCGATGCGATGCATCTGTGCGCGCCCTCGCCGCAACGCACGCCGGTGCTGTATCAGGCCGGTTCGTCGACGCGCGGCCGCCAGTTCGCCGCGACGCACGCCGAATGCGTGTTCGTGAACGGGCAGAGGAAGGACGGCATCCGCGAGATCGTCGGCGATATTCGCGCGCGCGCCGTGCAGTACGGACGCGAGGCGAACGACGTGAATGTCTTCATGGGCGCGACGCTCGTGATCGGCCGCACCGATGCGGAAGCGCGCGACAAGCTCGAGGATTACCGGCGCTACGTGAGCTCGGAGGCGGCGCTCGCGCATGCGGCGGCGTCGCTGGGCATCGACTTTTCGCGCTATGACATCGACGAGCCGGTCGATACGCAGAAGAGCCAGGCGATCGTCTCGAACGTCGAAGCGATGACGCGCACCGCCGGCCCGCAATGGACGCGCCGCAAGCTGCTCGAACAGATGGTGCTCGGCAGCCGGCAGACGCCGTGGGTCGGGTCCGCGCAAAGCATCGCCGATCTGATGATGGCATGGGCAGAGGAAACCGGCATCGGCGGCTTCAATCTGTCGCGCACCGTGGTGCCCGAATGTTTCGACGATGTCGTCGATCTGCTGATTCCGGTGCTTCAGGAACGCGGCGCGTACAAGACGTCGTATCGCGACGGCACGTATCGCGAGAAGCTGTTCGGCCACGCCCGGCTGCCTGAGTCGCATCCGGCGGCGCAGTATCGCGGCGGCTTCGACGCGAACCTTTGATCCCTCATCTTCATCATCCGCAAATCGAATCGGGCGACATCATGATCGACAAGACAAAGTTTCGAGAAGCCATGGCGGGCCTGGGCGCGTCCGTCAATGTCATCACATCCGATGGTGCGGCGGGCCGCGCGGGCTGCACCGCGTCCGCCGTGTGCGCGGTCACCGACGATCCGCCGACGCTGCTCGTGTGCATCAACCGGTCGAGCCGCAACAACGCGATCATTCGCGAGAACGGCGTGCTGTGCGTGAACGTGCTGTCGGCGGAACAGCAGCACGTCGCGGCGCGCTTCGCCACCAAGGACGCCAGCATGGACGAGCGCTACGCGTGCGGCGAATGGCACGCGCTCGAAACCGGCGCGCCGGTACTCGAAGACGCGATCAGCGCGCTCGACTGCGCGGTGCAATCCACCACGGAAGTCGGCACGCACACGGTCTTCTTCTGCACCATCGAAGCGACGCGCACGCGCAGCGCAGCCGATGCGCTCATCTACTACGCGCGCAATTTTCATCGCGTCGGCAATGCGGCGGCGGGCATGTCGCCCGTGGCGGCGTGACGTGTCGAAATACGATCGAGATTCTTCAATGTCAATGGCAATCGATTACCCGAAAGTTCAGATGCTCATCGGCGGACAATGGCGCGACGCGCCGGGCCGACCGGTCATCAGCCCCGCCGACGAAACCGCGATCGGCAGCGTGCCGAACGCCACGCCGCGCGATCTCGACGACGCGCTCGCAGCCGCGCAAAGCGGACTTCAGGTCTGGAAGCGCACGTCGCCTGCGCGCCGCGCCGAAATCATCCTGCGCGCGACGGAGTTGCTGCGCGAGCGCGTCGAGAGCATCGCGCCGGTCATCGCGATGGAGCAGGGCAAAACGCTCGCTCAGGCACGCGCCGAAGTGCTGCGCAGTTGCGATCTGATGGCCTGGGACGCGAACGAAGGCAAGCGCCTCTACGGACGCGTGATTCCCGCCGAGCCGGGCATGCGTCATACGGTGATTCGCGAGCCGCTCGGTGTGATCGCCGCTTTCACGCCATGGAATTTCCCGATGAGTTCGCCCGCGCGCAAGATCGGCGGGGCGCTGGCGAGCGGCTGCGCGATCGTGCTCAAGCCGGCGGAGGAAACGCCCGCGGGCGCGGTCATGCTCGCCACCGCGCTGATGGATGCCGGCCTGCCGCCGGGCGTGCTCAATCTCGTCTATGGCGATCCCGCGCAGATCTCGGAGCATCTGATCTCGAATCCGGTCGTGCGCGGCATCACGTTCACCGGCTCCACGCCGGTCGGCAAGCATCTCGCGGGGCTCGCGGCGCGCTTCATGAAGCCCGCGATCATGGAACTCGGCGGACACGCGCCCGTGATCGTCTGCGACGACATCGATATCGATTCGGTCGCGCTCGCCTGCGTCAAGGGCAAGCTCAATAACGCGGGGCAAGTGTGCGTGGCGCCGACGCGCTACTTCGTGCATCGCGCGGTGTATGACGCATTCGTCGATGCGTTCGGGCGGCACGGCAAGGCGATTCGCGCTGGACATCCGCTGGACGCGGGCAGCGATATCGGCCCGCTCACGAGCCGTCGCAGGCTGGAGGAGATCGAAGCGCTCGTGCAGGACGCCGTGAACGCAGGCGCTCGCCTGATCTGCGGCGGCAGGCGGCTGCCGGGCGCGGGCTATCTGTTCCCGTTCACGATTCTCGCCGACGTGCCCGATGCCGCGCGCATCATGCACGAGGAGCCGTTCGGGCCGGTGTGCGTCGTGTCGCCGTTCGATTCACTCGATGAAGCCATCGCGAAGGCGAACGCCCTGCCCTTCGGACTCGCGGGCTATGCGTTCACACGCGGCGCCGCGACGGCGTACCGGCTCGGGCAGGAAATGGAAGTGGGCAATCTCGCGATCAATCACTTCGTGTCCGCGGTGTCGGAGACGCCTTTCGGCGGCGTGAAGGAAAGCGGCTATGGACGCGAAGGCGGCGTCGAAGGGCTGGAGTGCTACACGACGGTCAAGAGCATCTCTCACCTGATCCTGTGATCGACTGATCCATCGATCGACTGATCGCGTCATCTCATCGGACGGGAATCGGCCGACTAAACCGCATGTCAAGTTCCGCGCGCCGGGTTGCGATCCGGCGCGTGCAAGACGGAATGCCCGCGGTGCGCATTCCGGGGCAAGGCAACACCGCAAAGGTTGACGGCGTTCTCGTCCGGGACATGGCTGCCCGTGGCTCCGCTCGTCTTTTCAAAACAAAAGCTCGTGGAGTCTCGATGCGTCCCATCCACACCCTCGTCGTTTTCCCGCCCGCGTTCGTATTGCTCGGGCCGTTCTTTCTGAATCGCGTGACGCCGTTCGTTCTGGGCATGCCGTTTCTGCTTGCGTGGCTGGCCGGGACGCTCGTCGTCACGTCGATCGTGATGGCCCTCATCTGTCATTCCGACAGCAAGCACCGCGTCAAAACCAGTGAAGACATGGCGGGAGAGCATGCATGAATAGCGCACTGTTGATCATCTTCGCGGCGATGTCGCTCGCGTTGTTTCTTGGCATCCGCGCCCGGCCGGGCAAAGGCATGAGTCTGGAGCAATGGGCCGTCGGCGGACGCGGTTTCGGCACCGCGATCGTGTTTCTTTTGATGGCCGGCGAAATCTATACGACCTTCGTGTTTCTCGGCGGCAGCGGATACGCCTATGGGCACGGCGGCGCCGCGTACTACATGATCGGCTACGGCAGCCTGTGTTTCGTGCTGTCGTACTGGCTGCTTCCGCCCATCTGGCGCTACGCAAAGCAGCGCGGCCTCATCTCGCAACCGGACTTCTTCGCCGCCAAATACCGCAGCCCGATGCTCGGCGTGTTCGTCGCGATCGTCGGCATCGTTGCGCTCATTCCGTATCTCGTGCTGCAGCTCAAAGGGCTCGGCATCATCGTGACGGTGGCGTCGTATTCGGCGTTGTCATCGACGCAGGGCGTGTGGATCGGCGCCACGGTCGTGGCCGTGTATGTCGCGTTGTCGGGCGTGCATGGCTCGGCGTGGACCTCGGTCGTGAAAGACATCCTCGTGATGGGCGTCGCGGTGTTTCTGGGCCTGTATCTGCCGTTCCATTACTACGGCGGCGTCGGGCAGATGTTCGCGGCCATCGAAGAGGCGAAGCCGGGCTTTCTCGCGTTGCCGGCGCGTGGCGAAAGCCCGGTGTGGCTCGTCTCCACCGTGCTGCTCTCGACGCTCGGCTTCTATATGTGGCCGCACATGTTCATGGCGACGTACACCGCAAAGCGCGAGGAAGTGCTGCGCAGAAACGCCTACGTGCTGCCGATCTATCAGCTCATGCTGCTGTTCATTTTCTTCGTGGGCTTCGCGGCGGTGCTGCGCATTCCGGGCCTCAAGGGAACCGAGATCGATCTGGCGCTGCTCAGGATTTCGATGGCGACATTCGATCCGTGGTTCGTCGGCGTGATCGGCGCGGCCGGTGTGCTGACGGCCATCGTGCCCGGCTCGATGATCCTGATGACCGCATCGACGCTGCTCGCGAACAACGTCTATCGCGTGGCGCGGCCGGGCGCGAGCAAGGAGCATATCGCCGCTTCGGCGCGCTGGATCGCGCCGCTCATCATGCTCGCCGCCGTGTTCTTCACGTTGCAGGGCGGACAGACCATCGTCTCGCTGCTGCTGATGGCGTATGCGCTCGTCACGCAACTGTTCCCCGTGCTGGTGGCGTCGCTGATGCGCAACAACCCGGTCACGCGACCGGCCGCGTTCGCCAGCATCATCGTCGGCGAAGGGACGGTGGCGGCCGTGTCGCTCACGAAGAGCACCATCGCGCAACTGTTCCCGTTCCTGCCGGTTGCGCTGAAGGACCTGAACGTCGGCATCGTCGCGCTCGTGCTGAACGTGATGACGTTGATCGTCGTGAGCTTGCTCACGCGGCGCGCCACCGATGAAGCGCGTAGCGGCGCAACCGCGCTCTGACGAGCCTTCAAGGAGCACACGATGAACGCACACGCCGGATTCACGATTGCCTACATCGAAGCGCAATGGCATTCGGACATCCTCGCGCCGGGCAAGCAGGCCTTCGCGCGCCGCATGCAGGGCAAGGGAATCGATGAAGACCGCATTCACTTCTTCACCGTTCCCGGCGCGTTCGAGATTCCTCTGTTCGCGCGGCGGCTCGCGGCGAGCGGACGCTACGACGCGATCGCGGGCGCGGCGTTCGTCGTCGATGGCGGCATCTATCGGCATGATTTCGTGGCAAGCACGGTCGTCGATGCATTGATGCGCGTGCAACTCGATGCGAACGTGCCGGTCTTCTCGATGGTGCTCACGCCGCATCATTTCCACGAGCACGCGGCGCATCTGCAGTTCTTCAAGGACCACTTCTCGATCAAGGGAAGCGAGCTGGCCGACGCCTGCATGCAGCAATTGCTGAACCTCGAAGCGCTCGACCACCATCGCGTCGAGACGCTCACATGAACCTTCGAAAAGAGCATGAATCAAGGCACTGAAACGTTGCTGGACGATTTGATCGACCAACATCTTCCCCGATGGATTGCATTGCGGCACGACCTGCACGCGCATCCGGAACTGCGTTACGAGGAAGTCCGCACATCTGACGTGATAGCCGATGTACTGCGCGACATCGGCTTCGAAGTCACGCGCGGACTCGGCGGCACCGGCGTGGTCGCGAGCCTGCCCGGCATCGATTCTTCGCGCGCGATTCTGCTGCGCGCGGACATGGACGCGTTGCCGATCCGCGAGACGAGTCAGCACGCGTATGCGTCGCGTCACGAAGGCCGCATGCACGCCTGCGGTCACGATGGCCACACGGTCATGCTGCTGGCCGCCGCGCGCGTGCTCAAGCAATTGCCGCGATTGCCCGGCAGCGTTCACTTCGTGTTTCAGCCTGCGGAAGAAGGCGGCGCGGGCGCGAAGCGCATGCTCGACGAAGGCCTGCTGGAGCGATTCCCGAGCGAGGCCGTATTCGCGATGCACAACTGGCCGAGCCTGCCAGCGGGACACTTCGGCTTGCGTGCGGGTCCGATCATGGCGGCGGGCGTGCGCTTTCGCATTTCCGTGAAAGGCGTCGGCGCGCATGCGGCGCAACCTCATCGCGGTATCGATCCGGTGCCGGTCGCGTGCGCGCTGGTGCTGCAATTCCAGACGCTTTGCGCACGGCATAAGGACCCGGTCGATCCGGCCGTGCTGTCCGTCTGCATGATCCACGCGGGCGAGACGGACAACGTCGTGCCCGAATCGGTCGAGATGCGCGGAACGATCCGCACGTTGTCGTCGCGTTTGCTGAACGACATCAAGGAAGGCGTGGACCGGCTCTGTCAGGGGGCGGCGCATTCGTATGGCGTGCGCATCGAAACCGAGTTTTTTCAGTACTACCCGGCGACGGTCAACACGAAAGACGAAACCGACTTCTGCGCCACCGTGCTGCGCGCGACTTTCGGCGACGAACACGTTCATGCCGATGTCGGGCCGAACATGACGTCCGAGGATTTCGGGTTCATGCTGGAAGCCCGTCCCGGCGCGTATGTGCTGGCCGGCAGCGGCGGCGATGCGGGCCTGCACAACCCGGCCTATGATTTCAACGACGCGCTCATTCCGGCAGGCGTTCGATACTGGACGGCGCTCGCGCACGCCTGGTTCCGACGGCCAGCCGCGACGCGCTGAAACAACAGGAGAGTGTCCCTTGGCAATGGCGGAAAGTAGCGGCGTGCGGCGGTTGCTCGTGGATCGCATCGGCCCCGTGACGGTGATCTCGCTCGCGCAGCTATTCGGAACCTCGCTGTGGTTCAGCGCGAACGGCGCGGCCGCCGGCATCACGCGCGCGTGGCACGCCAGCGCGACGGATATCGGCTTGCTCACGAGCGCGGTGCAGGCAGGCTTCATCCTCGGCACGCTGACGATGTCGTTGAGCGGCATCGCCGACCGGTTTCGCGCGAGTTCGATCTTCGTCTGGAGCGCCGTTCTCGGCGCCGTCTTCAACGCGATGTTCGCGCTGCTCGCGACAGGCGTGCTCTCCGGCGCGATGTGCCGCTTTCTCGTCGGCGTGTGTCTCGCCGGCATCTATCCGATGGGCATGAAGCTGATCGTCAACTGGGCGCCCGAGAAAACCGGCACCGCGCTGGCGCAACTCGTCGCGATGCTGACGCTCGGCTCGGGCCTGCCGCACGCGCTCAAAGTGGTGGGCGCGGACTGGCCGTGGCAGGCGATCATCGTGGCGTCGTCGGCGCTGGCGTTGCTCGCGAGCGTGCTGATCGCGATTCTCGGCGATGGGTCACGCATAGCGAATGCGCGTCGGCGTGCGGCGGGAAGCGCGGCGGCTTCATCGCCCGGCATACTCGATGCACTCAAACGCCCCGACTTTCGCTGCGCGGCGCTCGGCTATTTCGGCCACATGTGGGAGCTTTACGCGTTCTGGACGCTGGTTCCGCTCTACATCGCGCACTCGTCGCTCGCGCAGGGCGTGCACGCGGGCGGCGTGTCCGGCCTGTCGTTCTTCGTGTTCGCGGCAGGCGCCGTCGGCTGTCTCGCGGGCGGCATGCTGTCGCGAAGAATCGGCAGCGCGGCCGTTGCGGCAGGCGCGCTGGCGATATCGGGCACGTGCTGCGTGCTGTTCGCGCTGCTGTGGCGCGACGCGAGCGTCCCGCTTCTGCTCGTTCTGATGCTAGTGTGGGGCGCGACCGTCGTCGCGGATTCGCCGCAGTTTTCCGCGCTTTCCGCGAAGGCTTGCCCGCCCGAACTCGTGGGCAGCGCGCTCGCCATTCAGAATTCGATCGGCTTCGCGATCACGGTCGTATCGATTTCAGCGGCAACCGCGCTGTTCGAAAAGATCGGGCTCGATTCGTCGTGGCTGCTCGTGATCGGCCCGATCGCCGGCCTGCTGGGATTCGCCCCCGTGCTCAGACGGCGGGCGAGCGGCCAGGCGTCGCCATCGTAGGCGACGGGAGTTTTACGCGGCGTCGGGCGTCGCGCGGTCGTCGAGAATCAACTGCAGAAACGTCAGATCGAGCCACTTGCCGAACTTCATGCCGACCTGCGGCATCTGCCCCACGTGGCTGAAGCCGAGCTTTTCGTGCAGGCGGATGGAGCCCTTGTTTCCCGATTCGATCGCCGCGACCATGACGTGCTTGCCGATGGCACGCGCACGTTCGATCAGCGCGCGCATCAGCGCATCGCCGATGCGCTTGCCGCGCTGAGTCGCATGCACGTACACCGAATGCTCGACCGTGTGCTGGTAACCATCGAACGCGCGCCAGTCTCCGAACGACGCATAGCCCAGGACTTCGCCGGCTTCGTCGACCGCGACCAGCACCGGATAGCCCTGCTTCTCGCGATCGGCGAGCCATTGCGTGCGGTTCGCGACGTCGACGAGCTTGTCGTTCCAGATCGCCGTCGTGTGCTGCACGGCGTCGTTGTAGATCGAGGTGATGACCGGGAGATCGCCCGGGCCTGCATCGCGGATATTCATCGTTCGAACCCGTATTTCATAGTTGACTAATGTCTACTATAGTAGTCGAACAAAAATGACGCGCCAACTTCAGACGATGGAAAGCGTCACCAGCGTCAGGACGAGATATCGGCCGAGCTTGGCGATCGTCACGAGGATCAAGAAGCGCGCGAACGGCTCGCGCATGACGCCGGCGAGCAGCGTGAGCGGATCGCCGATCACCGGCGCCCAGCTCAGCAGCAGCGACCACTGGCCGAAGCGTCGGTAGGTGCGTTGCGCCTTTTCGAGCTTTTCATCGGAAACGGGAAACCAGCGTTTGTGTTTCCAGCGTTCGATATAGCGGCCGAGCAGCCAGTTGACGACCGATCCGAGCACGTTGCCGGCCGTCGCCACCGCGAGCAGCAGGTTCACCGAATAGTGTTTGCTCAGCAGCAGCCCGACCAGCACCGCCTCCGACTGAAGCGGCAACAGCGTCGCCGCGCCGAAGGCCGCGAGAAACAGGCCGCCGTAGACCGACCATGTCAGCATGGGCGCGCAGTCCGGTGCCGAGCGCATCGGCGAGCGACTGCGATGCCCGAATGCAAGTTGCGAGTGTCCATGAACGTTCCGTGCTTTTTATAGCAGCGCGCGATGACAAAAGTACGCGCATCATAGCCGGTCCCGATTCATGCGACCCGGATGCACGCATGAGCAGCGAAGCATCCGGGCATGTTCGACGCAACGCGCAAACGTCAGTTGACGTCCACCAGCACGCGGCCTTTGAGTCGGCCGGCAAGCATCGCTTCCGCTGCGGGGCCCACGTCTTCGAGCCGAACCGTTTGCGCGGTGATGCCGTCGAGCAGCGCAGCGGGAAGATCGATGACGATGCGGTTCCACGCCTTGATGCGATCCTTCGACGGCAGCATGACCGAATCGACGCCGATCAGCTTCACGCCGCGCAGGATGAACGGCATGACCGTGGTCGGCAAGTCGGCGCCGCCCGCGAGCCCGCACGCCGCGACCACGCCGTTGTAGTTCATCTCGGCGAGCACGCGCGCGAGCACTTTCGAGCCGACCGTGTCGATTGCCGCGGCCCATTTCTGCGCTTCGAGCGCGCGCGGCGCATCGGCCCATTGCGGACCATCGACGAACGCTTTCGCGCCGAGGCCCTTCACGTATTCGTGCTTCTCTTCGTTGCCGGCGAGCGCGAACACCTCGTAACCCAGCTTGTCCAACACGGCCACCGCGACGCTGCCCACGCCGCCCGCCGCGCCCGTCACGAGCACGGGACCGCTCGCGGGCGTCACGCCCGCGCTTTCGAGCGCGTTCACGCACAGCATGCCGGTGAAGCCCGCGGTGCCGATCATCATCGCCTGCCGGGTGGTGAGTCCTTCGGGCAGCGGCACCAGCCATTCGCCGCGCACGCGCTGATACTGGCTGTAGCCGCCCCAGTATTTCTCGCCGACGCTCCAGCCGGTCAGCACGACTTTCTGCCCCGCGCGCAGATTCGGATTCGATGTCTCGACCACTTCGCCCGAGAAGTCGATGCCCGGAACCAGCGGCCACGTCTTGACGATCTTTCCTTTGCCCGTGACGGCCAGCGCGTCTTTGAAGTTGATGGTCGAATATTCGATCTTCACGAGCGTGTCTTCGCCCGGCAGCGAGTCGAAGCTCAGCTTCTCGATCGCGGCCTTGGTCTTCTTGTCTTCCTCGCGGAGCATCATTGCATTGAACGTCTGTCCGGTCATCACGTGTTCTCCAGTTAGATGATTTGGGTTTGCAGCATCAGACTTCGAAGCGGCGGTCACGCCAGCGGATGGCCTCGCGCATGCCCTGCGCGCGCGCCACTTCCATGAATGCCTTCTTGTCGGGCGACACCGCCGTCTCGACCGCATGGTCGATATCGAGCGCGTGCTTGAGCGTCTCCTTCATGCCGCGCGCCTCGAAGCTGTGATTGATCGCGCGCTTGGTTTCGCGCATCAGGTTCGGATCGATGACGCACATCGTGCGCGCGATTCGCAGCGCTTCGTTCAGGTGCTCGCCGTCATCGACGACGCGATTGACGAAGCCCAGTTCCGCGCCCTTTTGCGCATCGATATGGTCGAGGCCTGTCAGGATGATTTCCTTCGCCTGCTTGGGGTTGGTCATCCACGGCAGCAGCATCGTGACGATGCCCGCGCCGAACTTGAGCTCCGGCTCGCCGAAGATGGCCGAGCGCGCGGCCACGGTGATATCGCACGCGAGCACGATCTCGAACGCGCCGGCCACGCAGGCGCCGTGCACCGCGGCGATGGTCGGCTTCGGGCAGTCCCAGAAGCGCATGGTGGTATCGAAATCGCGGTCGAGAATTTCGCGCCACACGGCCGCGCCTTCCGGACGCGCTTCCATCTGTTCCTTCAGATCGAAGCCCGACGAGAACGCCTTGCCCTCACCGTGGATGACGATGGCGCGCACGCTTGCGTCGCCTTCCGCGCGGTTCATGACGGCGTTGATTTCTTCGAGCGACTTCTTGCCCAGCGCGTTCAGGCGCTCCGGACGGTTCAGCGTGATGATCGCGATCGACTCTTTGACTTCGTATTTGAGCGTGATGAATTCGGACATCGATGTCTCTCTCCGGTTCGGTATCAGGAACGGCCTGCAAGCGATGACAACGGTGACAGCGCGCCGCCCGAAATCATGTTGCGCAGCTCGCGCCGGTCCGCCTTTCCGGTTCGCCCGATAGGAAGGGCATCGGCGATGTAGATGAAGTCCGGCATCTTGAAGCGGTCGAGCCGGGTCGAGAGAAACGCGCGCAACGGGTCCGCTTCGATCGCGCAGCCGCTGTTCGGAACGATCAGCGCGTGAATGCGTTCGCCGAGAATGTCATCGGGCGCGCCGACGACCATGCAGTCGCAAACAGCGTCGTATTGCTTGAGGGCGCGCTCGACTTCCATCGGCGTCACCTTGTTGCCGCCGCGCGAGATGAGTTCCTTTGAGCGGCCCATCAGACGCACCTGGCCGTCCGTTTCGAGTTGCGCGAGGTCGCCGGTTCTGAACCAGCCATCGGAGAACGCGGCTTGCGTGAGACCGGGTTCATCGAGGTAGCCGCTCATCAGGAACGGACTCGTGATCTGCAATTCGCCGATGACGCCCTGCCCGCACGGCGCGCTCAGTTCATCGACGACGCGAAACCGCACGTTGCTCGACGGCAGACCCAGCGAATGCGGATTCGCCTGACGGTCCCGCGGAAACTGGAAGAAATCGCACGTGGATGTTTCGGTGAGGCCGAAGATATTCACGAGATCGGTATCAGGGAAAAGCTGCGCGACCTGCGTCGCGAGCTGCTCGCTCAACTGCTCGCCCCCGGTCAGGATCTGGCGCAGCGCGGGACAGGCGGCGGTGAGGCCATCGGCGTCTTGCGCGAGCACGGCGAGCATCGCGCGCAACATTGTCGGCACCACGCCCACGCGATGAATCTCTTCATTGCGCAATTGTTCGAGCAGCAGCGCCGGAACGAACTTCTGCGGCAGCACGATGGTTCCGCCGCCGATCAGCGTCAGAAGGCTCGACCAGATGCCGAAGCTGAACGTGATGTTCAGCAGTTGCAGCGTGCGTTCGTTGCGGCGGAAGTGGATCATCGCGTCGATGGCGCGAAGCTTGCCGCTGAACGCATCGTGACCGATCACGACGCCCTTCGGCGCGCCCGTCGAGCCGGACGTGAAGATGATCATCGCAGCGCGTTCGAGTTGCGCGCGCACCGGCGGCGGCGTTTCGCCGAAACGCGCGATGGCGTCGTCTTCGGCTTGATCCGCGCGCGCCACATCGACCACGAACCGCGCGCGGCTTCGGCCTTGCACGCTGTCGATCACGCTCGCCGGCGACGTGCGATGCAGCGGCACCACGACACCGCCCGCGAGCCACACGCCGAGAAAACCGGCGAGGTCCGCCGGATGACTGGACACGAACACGTGCACCGGTTCGTCGGCTTGCAAGCCGTGGGCGGCGAGCGCGCGCTCGACATGCATCGCGCGGTCGAGCAGCGCCGCGTACGTCAGCTTCGTTTCAGCCGCTTCAATGGCGATCGCCGCGCCGTGCTTTCTGCACGCGGCCGCCAGAGTGAAGCCGAGGTTATTCATTTCATCCATGAGCTTTCAGTGACATCAAAGTAGGCGAATGATTGAACGCGTCGCTTACAGCAGAAGGAGCGTGCCTCCCATGACCGCGAGCATGACGAAGAAGATGATGACGGTGAAGCCCATCACGCGGCCCATGCCCACGCCGGCGATGGCGAGCAGCGGAATGACCCACATCGGCTGCACCATGTCGGCCACGCCTTCACCGAGCGCAACGGCAATCGCGACCGCATGCTGCGAGACGCCGAGATGCTGCGCGGCAGGCACCACGAACGGCGCCTGCACGATCCAGTGTCCGCCCGCGCTCGGCACGAACATGCTGATGAGCACCGACGACACGAAGGTCCAGAACGGCAGCGTGTGCGTGGTCGAAAAGCTGATGAACCATTTCGCCATTTCGTCGGCGAGGCCCGTGACCGTCATGACGCCCATGATGCCGCCGTAGATGGGGAACTGAAGCAGCACCGGACCCGCGACGCGCGCGGCATTGTTGATGGCGGTGAGATACGCGCGCGGCGTCCAGTGCGTGACCAGACCGAGGATCAGGAAAATCATGACGAGCATGTTCAGGTCCATCGTGAACTTGCCTGCCATGACCTTCATCACGATATAGCCCAAGCCCAGCGCGACGAGAATCAGGTTAAGTACCCATCCGTGATCGAGCCATGCGGCGAAGGTCTTCGGACGTTCATTCGATACATCGACGGTGTCTTCCTCGATGAGCTTCGCCGGGTCCGCCGCGATGGTCTCGCTGTCGTGCGGCTTCATCAACCGGAACACGAGCGGAACCAGCACGCCGAGAACGATGACGGGCACGAAGTTCAACGGCGACAGCAGGAATTCGCGCATCGGCAGCACCGAACCCGTCACTTTCTCGATGATGTTCAGCGGCGAGCCCTTCGTCGCGCTCAGCAACGCGATGGAGCTCGACAGACCGCACGGATAAAACGACCAGCCCGCGTAAGCCGCCGCGACGAGCCACGCGAAATCCACGCGCACGCGCTTGGCGATCTCGCGGGCGAACAGCGCGGAGACCACCAGGCCGACGGCCCAGTTGAGCAGGCCGCTCACCATCGAGACGAAGAAGGTGAGCGTCATCGCGCCTGCCGCGGTGGTCGGATACGACGCGACTTTCCTGAGCAGCATCGACACGGGTTTCGAGGTCGACAACGCGTGTCCCGTCACGAGGGTCAACGCGACCAGAAACGCGAAGCTCGCGATCTTGAATACGCCGTCGTACCAGCTCGTGACGACGGTGCCGATATCGCCATGCGGCGCGAAGCCGACCGCGAGCACGCACGTCAGCAAAGTCAGCAATACGGCGATGACGAACGGATCCGGCATCACTTTTTCGACCAGCACCACGCATACGCGTGTGAATCCGCGTAGCCCGTAAGATCGCACGGGCCTGTTCATTGACGCCGCCGCTCCTGCGTTCACCTTTTCCATTGCTCATGTCTCCGTTGTCTGATGCGTTTCATGTCGCTCAGTCATGTGGGCGTGGTACTAGACGACCGGTCAGTTAGAGACGTTATAGCCCCTAGTTGACTGGTCGTCTACAAAAACCTATAGTGGTTTCGGGAAAGTACTGACGCGGCTCGAAAGATATCGAACATGAACTTTGAGGAGACTTCCACGTGAGCACCGGGCTGGGCGCGGATCGAACGGACATACAGGCGGCGTCGCGCGCCAATCGCGCGATAGCGGTGATCGCGATCGCGCAGTTGTTCGGCACATCGCTGTGGTTCAGCGCGAACGCGGCCATGCACGACTTGCAGTTGTCGTGGCATCTCACCGCGTCGGGCATGGGCTGGCTCACGAACTCCGTGCAGGCCGGGTTCATCGTCGGGACCTTGATTTCGGCGTTCACGGGCATCGCGGACCGCTTGCCGACGAGCCGCGTCTTCGCCGCATGCGGTCTGCTCGGCGGGGCGCTCAACGCGCTCTTCGCGCTGTGCAGTACGGGTTTCGCATCGGCGGTCGTGTTTCGATTTGGCGTCGGCGTCGCGCTGGCGGGCATCTATCCGCTCGGCATGAAGCTGCTCGTGACATGGGCGCCTGCGCGCGCGGCACAGACGCTCGCGTGGCTCGTCGCGATGCTGACGCTCGGCACGGCTTCCGTGCACGCGATACGCGGCGCGTTCGATGCGGTGCCGTGGCAGACGGTCGTGCTTACGTCGTCGATGCTGGCGCTCATCGGCGCGGCGATGGTGCTGACGCTCGGCGAAGGGCCGCACGCGCGACGGACGAAATCGAAGGCGGGCCTGGGCAACGCGCGCTCAGTGTTTCGTTCGCGGGAATTTCGCGCGGCGGCGTTCGGCTACTTTGGCCACATGTGGGAGCTTTACGCGTTCTGGACGCTCGTTCCGCTGCTCGTCGCGCATGCGTTGCAGGGCGGTACCGCGGCGTCGACGCGCGATGTCGCGTTGTGGTCGTTCGCGGTCATCGGAATCGGCTCGCTGGGCTGCATCGCGGGCGGCGCGTTCAGCAAGCGCTTCGGCAGTGCGCGCGCGGCGTTCATCGCGCTGTTCGTGTCGGGATCGATCTGTCTGCTTTATCCTTTTTTCGCCGATAAAGCGCCCGTCTACGCGCAACTCGCGGTGCTGCTGATCTGGGGCGTGAGCGTGGTCGCCGATTCACCGCAGTTCTCCGCGCTTTCCGTGCGCGCCTGTCCGCCCGAACGGGTCGGCGGCGCGCTGACGATACAGAACAGTCTCGGCTTCTTCATCTCGGCCTGTTCGATTTTTTCGGCGACGAGTGTGTATCACGCGTTGGGTGCGTGGAGTTCCCTGCTCTTGCTGCCAGGCCCGCTGTTCGGTCTGATCGCGATGAGCCCGCTTCTGAAGAAACAGCCGCGCTGGTAGAAAAAGCATCAACCATTCGAAGGACGTCAGAATCATGGCAACCGTTGCAACCAAAAGGGATAGTGGCCGCCGCTCCGAGCTGATCCGGCTCGGCGTCGCGATCCTCACCGAGAAGGGTTTTCATAACTTCTCGCTCGACGAACTCGTCGCGCTCGCGGGCGTGCCGAAAGGCTCGTTTCACTACTACTTCAGCAGTAAGGACGCGTATTGCCTGGAGGTCATTCAGGCGTATCACGAGTACTTCGCGAAGAAACTCGACATGCATCTGAAAGATACGAGCCTCTCGCCGCTCGAACGCATCAAGGCGTTCACGGAAGACGCCGCGATCGGCATGCAGCGGCACAAGTTCAAGCGTGGTTGTCTCGTCGGCAATCTGAGTCAGGAGCTGGCCGCGCTCGACGAAACTTTCCGCAAGGCGCTCATGGATGTGCTGAAAGACTGGCGCGGCAGGATTCGCGCATGTCTGGAGGAAGGCAAGGCGAACGGCGAGATTCGCGCGGACGCCGACACCGCCGCGCTTTCGCGCTACTTCTGGAATGCGTGGGAAGGCGCGGTGATGTGCTCGAAGCTCGAGAAGTCCCGCGAGCCGCTCGATGACGCGAGCGCCGCGTTCCTCGCGCATCTCGCGCCTCGCGACAAACGCTGAGCGCTGAGCGCGGGCCGGACGGTCTTGCTAGAGCAATCGTACGAACGACAGCGCGTACAACATCAAGGAGAAGACATGAGCGCAGACAATGGCTGGAGCAGGACTCTCAACGGAATGCCCGCCGCCGGTGCGAGCGCCGAGCGCCAGAAAACGTTGACCATGCGCGACGAATGAGTCTTTTCGCCCCATTGCCAACGGTCGCATCGTCGACGATCCAAAGGCGGGTAACGGAGCGGTCCGGTCATCCCGGCCGGCTCCGCGCCGATAGCGGCTCGACTTATCGGCGGGAGCGGAAGTCGACATACGCAACTGGGGCGTCGATTGCAAAGGCCGATCTTCAAGCAGATGGCCGCCGAGGAGTTTCCTGTGCCGACGTGGCTCGTATCGAGCGGCGGTACCGGCGGAACGATCGCGACGCTCGGTCGCTACGTCGCGTACCGCGGCCATCAGACGCGGGTACTCTGCGCGGATCCGGAGAACTCCGTATTCTTCGACTACTTCAGGAGCGTGCTCGCGGGCGACCCGAACGACGGCCTCACGCTCGCGTTGTCGGACTGCAATCAGCCGGCGCATTCGCCTAGCGCATTGGAAAATACCTACGGCGTTCATCGTATTCCCTCGCTGCCAACCGAAGACAAGCCCGCACGAGGATGATCATGCGGTAAGGCGACTAAACGGCGACTTGCGGGAAAGTTGCAGGAGATGACAACGCAACGCCGCCAGCCCGACCCTACTGCGAATCGAAGCCGAACCCACCAAGCCTGAAACTCCGTCAATCGTGACTGCCTTCACATAGGTCCATTTATGCGATGGCTCAGTCTGCCCCGGTATCAGGAACATGTAGTCGACCCAGCCCGATCCCGTTGTTTCAGCCGTCCGGATCATGGCGTCATGAAATAGCTTGCCGTTGGCATCTTTCTGGCCGTGGACGTTAGTTCCTTCCCGTGCAGGGAAGGCCGGATTCAACAGGACATTCGCATTCAGATCGTACGCAAACAGATAGGTGTCGCCATGGAACCACTCACTGCCTTTGATCCTGAACTCGGAAAACGCGGCTTTGCCTCTGCTGTCTATCAACGCGGCGGCCTTCTCGACCAGCGCTTTGGTTTGTTTGTAATGATCTAACAATCCTGGACACTTCAAAAGGTAGACTTCGATCGACCAGCGAGGTGTCAAATGGGTAGAAGAGCGGTTTCAGAGGAATTCAAGCGTGAGGCGGTGGGGCTCGTGCTGGAGCATGGCTACACGGTGGCCAAGGCTGCGAAGGCAGTGGGAATCGGAGAGACGATCACGTCCCGGTCGCATAACGGCGGCAATGCTCCAGATATCCGGCTTCGTGACTGCTCACCAGCTGGACGATGCTGCTCCAAAGCCACAAAGGCGCATCTATCGTTTTCGAGCGGTTGCGTCGTAACTCGGCTTGCCATCCTTTTCGCGTCGTCGCATCCATTTGTCGTGCGTGCGACTTCCCGACCACGGCGGCCAGATAATGCGCCACATGCATCGCGTCGTCCTTGTCCAGCCGCTCGATTTCGAGCTTCATGTCCTGCGGCAAGAGTTCGCGAATGACCACCCCGCGATCGAGCAGACGCGCGGCCCGCATGCGCTCGCCGAGGAAGGGCGAGAGATGCCGCGCGCCTTCGATGACGCGCAAGGCGTTATCGCGTGGCATCGCGACATCCTTATAGCGAGGAGCGGCCGCCTTCACGCCCTCCTTGATGTCGATGAGGCATAGATCGTCTCCCTCGACGACGCCGCCATCCACGTCGAGCAGGACCGCATAGCGCGTGCGGCCGAGCGAGCTGCAGCCCTTGACCCAATAGGCGGCGTCCAGCACCACCACGTCGCCCGATTCGTTCCGGTCTTTCAGGCAGGTCGCCAGGCTGGCGATCTCCTTCTTGCGAAAGAGCATTTCGATCTCGCCGCGCTCTTCCTTCGTGAGCGGCCAGAAGCGCTTGCCCAAGGGAATCGATGGATGGAGGTCCTCGATTCGCTCGCGTGCGAGATGGTGCCATGACCGCCGGATCGCCTCTTTCATCGTCACGTGAACGGGTTCGGGACGCCGGGCCTCGATGTCCTGATCCGAAAAGGCGGACTCATAGCCGGCTGCCAGCGCCTCGATCATGCGAACGACGTTCAGCCCCGACAGGGACGATCCCCGCGCGGCGGTCGCGAGCGACAGCCCGAGACGAACCAGGTCATGTACCGGATTGCCGATGACCGTCTGATCGAGATCGCGAATCTGAATCTCGACTTTTCCCTCCGCATTGGCGATCGGGCCCAGGTTGCCGGTATGGCAGTCGCCGCAGATCCAGACAGCCGGTCCGTGCGGCAATGCATCGCCATTCGACTCGATCACCCACTCGTAGAACCGCTCGGTATTGCCTCTGACGTACGCATGCGGCGAGCGAGCCATCTTCCGTCGACGTTGTTCCGTCAATACGGCCTGCCGGTCCTCGGGCGCCGGCCGCCGCTTCTTTGCCTTTGTGTTTTTGTTCATGTCTCGTCGCGCTCAAAAGTCCAACGCTCCGACTGCAGATTGCGTGCCGCGGTCTTGCAGTCGCCTTACATGACGGTATGGCACGTAATACGTCGCTACCGCGCCAGGAACCCCACGACCGTCTCGTTGAAGCGCTCCGCATGCTCCCACTGCGCCCAATGCCCGCAGCGCCCCAACACTAGGAAGTCGGCGTTCGGCATGCCCCACACGAGACGCAGGCCGACGTCCATCGGCACGAAGCGGTCGTCGCGTCCCCAGATGACCAGCGTGCTCGCCTTGATCTCGTTCAGCCGATGACCATAGTCCGGAAACTGCTTCGGATTCGCGGCGAGGCTCTTCACGAAGTTATCCAGATGATCGCGCCGCGCCAGCATGTTCTGCAGACGGGTTTGCATCAGCTCTTCGGTCATCGTGCTCGCGTCGTACACGAACACGTTGAGCATGCGCTTCAGGTTCTCGAGCGACGGATCGCGATACAGCGCCTGCAACAGCTTGATGCCTTCGGTCGGCATCGGCACGAACTGGCTCGGGCCGCCCGTGCCGCCGCCCATCAGCACCAGCTTGCCGACGCGCTCGGGATGCGACAGCGCGAACGCCACCGCGCTATGGCCGCCCATCGAGTTCCCGACGAGATGCGCGCGCTCGATGCCGAGCGTGTCGAGCACGCTCTTCACGACGCGCGCGTTGAGGTCCGAGCGCGAACCCGTGCACACGATCGAATCGCTCTTCCCCCAGCCCGGACAGTCGATGAGGATCACGCGATAGCCCGCGTCCGCGAACGCATCGACGTTGCGGTAGAAATTCGCCCAGCCGCTCGCGCCCGGCCCCGAGCCGTGCAGCATGACCAGCGTTTCGCGGCCTGCGCCGGTGTCGTTGTAGTGGATGCGCAGTTCCGTGTCGCCTTCCATCACGCTCACGAATTTGCTCGTGTCGGCTTCGGTCCAGCGTTGTTGGGTCGTCGTCATGTCAGTGTTCCTCGGTGATTCGTTCAGATGGATTCGGTTCGAAGCGCGCGCGACGGATCGGGCACATCGTGCGCAATGCGCGTCAGGTTCGCGGCCAGCGTCAGCGCGCCGACAGCCGCGATGATGATCAGCGGAATGCTCGACAGCACGAGCATCGACGCGCTCTGGCCGAGTGCGAGCAGTTGCCCGGCGATCAGCGGCCCGACCATCGAGCCGACGCGGCCCACGGCCACGGCGGCGCCGACGCCCGTGCCGCGCACGTGCGTCGGATAGGCCGCGCCCGCGAGCGCATAGAGCACCGATTGCCCGCCGACCAGAAACAGCCCGGCGAGCAGGCCGCCGCATGTCATCGACACGCTGCCCGTCGCGCCCGCCAGCGCCAGCAGCGCCCCGGCGATGCCCACATACATGCCGACGACGACCGGCCGCTTGCCGATGCGATCCATCAGCCCCGCGATGACGATCGCGCCGATCCCGCCGCCGATGTTGAACATCATCTGCACGACGCTCGCCTGCACGCGCGTGAGACCGCGGCTGACGACCATCGACGGCAGCCAGTTCATCAGGAAGTACAGCACGATCAGCGTGCCGAGATAGCTCGTCCACAGCGCGAGCGTCGTGCCCGCTCTGCCCTCCTTCCACAACGCCTGCGCGACGCCGCTGCGCACGTGACCGCTCGTCGTGACGAATTGCGTCGACTCCTTCAGAAACAGCGCGAGCAGCGGCAGCGTCAGCAGCGGTCCGATTCCGCCGACATAGAAAATGTGCCGCCAGCCTGCATCGCCCGGACTGACGATGCCGATGACCGCCGCCAGCGCCGCGCCGAAGGGCATGCCGCAATACATCGCGCCGACGGCCACGCCGCGCCGCTCGGCCGGTGCGGCTTCCGCGCACAGGGCGATCAGGTTCGGCATCGCGGCGCCGAGGCCGAGGCCCGTCAGGAAGCGCACGATCAAAAGGCTTTGCAGATCCCACACCTGCGTCGTCGCGATGGAAAAGAGGCCGAACAGCGCCACTGACGCCATCAGCACGCGCTTGCGGCCGATGCGGTCGGCGAGACGTCCGCCGATCGCCGCGCCGGGCAACAAGCCGAGCGCGCCGATGCCGAAGGCCCAGCCGAGTTGCGCGACGGCGAGATGGAACTCGGCCGCCATGCGCGGCGCGGCGACGCCCGTCGATTGCAGGTCCAGCCCTTCCAGCAGCGCGACCACGAGGCACAGGCCGATGGTGAGTGCGCCGCCGGAAGGCATGCGCGCGGTCGTTGAGGATTTCATCGAAAAGTCTCCGGTTGGATGGATGCGGCGCTCTTCATGGCGCTTCGCTCATCGAAAGTTGTCAGGCGTGCGCGGCGCGCTTTTTCAGATCGAGGGCGACGTCGACGATCATGTCTTCCTGACCGCCGACCATGCGCCGCTTGCCCAGCTCGACGAGGATGTCCACGGTCTTGATCCCGTACTTCTTCGCAGCAACTTCCGAATGCCGCAGGAAGCTCGAATACACGCCCGCGTAGCCGAGCGCGAGCGTCTCGCGGTCCACGCGCACCGGGCGGTCCTGCAACGGGCGCACGATGTCGTCGGCGGCGTCCAGCAGCGTGTAGAGCTTCGTGCCGTGGTTCCAGCCCATGCGCTCGGCCGCCGCGATGAACACTTCGAGCGGCGCATTGCCCGCGCCGGCGCCCATGCCCGCGAGACTCGCATCGATGCGGTCGCAGCCTTCTTCCACCGCGACGATCGAGTTCGCCACGCCGAGCGACAGGTTGTGATGCGCGTGCATGCCCGTTTGCGTGTCCGGTTTCAATGCGCCCTTCAGCGCGCGGAATCGATCGCGCACATCGTTCATGTTCAGCGCGCCGCCCGAATCGACGACATACACGCACGTCGCGCCATAGCTTTCCATCTTCTTCGCTTCGACGGCGAGATTCGCGGGCGTCGTCATGTGGCTCATCATCAGAAAGCCGACGGTATCCATGCCGAGTTCTCGCGCATATTCGATGTGCTGCTTCGAGATATCCGCTTCCGTGCAATGCGTGGCGACACGCACGACGCGCGCGCCCGCGTCGTAAGCGGCCTTGAGATCGTGGATCGTGCCGATGCCCGGCAACAGCAGCGTCGCGATCTTCGCGTGCTTCACGACATCGGCGACGGCTTCGATCCATTCGAGATCGCTGTGCGCGCCGAAGCCGTAGTTGAAGCTCGAACCTTGCAGGCCGTCGCCATGCGCCACTTCGATGCTGTCCACTCTGGCTTCATCGAGCGCTCGGGCGATTGCCTGAACATCGTCGATCGAGTACTGATGACGAATCGCGTGCATGCCGTCGCGCAGGGTTACATCGGAGATATAGAGTTTCTTGTCCATTTCGGTGTCGCCTCATGCTTCCGTGTTGACGAGCGTCTGCGCCATGCGCTCGGCGGTGGCGAGCGCGGCGGACGTCATGATGTCGAGATTGCCCGCGTAGGCGGGCAGATAATGCGCCGCGCCTTCGACTTCGATGAAGATCGACGTCTTCAGACCGCTGAAGCTGCCGATGCCCGGAAGGTTCAGCGGCGCATCGGCGGGAATGTCGTCGAACTGGACGGACTGCTTCAGGCGATAGCCCGGCACATACGCCTGCACCGCCGCCGCCATTTGCGCGACCGATGCTTCGATTTGCGCGCGATCGGCCGCTTCGGACAGCACGTAGACGGTATCGCGCATCATGAGCGGCGGCTCGGCCGGATTCAGCACGATGATCGCCTTGCCCTTCGCCGCGCCGCCGACTGCTTCGATCGCCTTCGACGTGGTTTCGGTGAACTCGTCGATGTTGGCGCGCGTGCCCGGTCCCGCCGACTTGCTGCTGATCGACGCGACGATCTCCGCGTAATGCACCTTCGCGACGCGCGACACGGCTGCCACCATCGGAATGGTCGCCTGCCCGCCGCACGTGACCATGTTGACGTTGAGCGCATCGACATGCGAGTCGATGTTCACCACGGGCACGCAGTACGGACCGATCGCGGCGGGCGTCAGATCGATCATGCGGATGCCGGGCTTGAGATCGCGCAGGAACGCGTCGTTCTTCACATGCGCGCCCGCCGAGGTCGCATCGAACACGAAGTCGATGTCGTCGAACACGGGCAGGCGCGCGAGGCCCTGCACGCCTTCGTGAGTCGTCGCCACGCCGAGCCGCGCCGCGCGCGCGAGTCCGTCCGATGCGGTATCGATGCCGACCATCGCCGCGACTTCGAGATGTTCGCTGCGGCGCATGATCTTGATCATCAGATCCGTGCCGATGTTGCCCGAGCCGATGATCGCGGCACGGCGTTTGGGGTTGCTTGTTGCCATCGAGTGTCTCCGTGTCTCTTCGTGTGTCATTCGCTGAATGTGGCTCGCACGCTGCCGAGGCCTTCGATCTGTGCGAGGTAGGAACCGGGCGCTTTCACCGCGACCATCGGGCCGAGCGCGCCCGTCAGCACGATGTCGCCCGCGCGCAAGGGCGTGCCGAGCTGCACCATGCGGTCCGCGAGCCACGCCGCGGCGTTGAGCGGATTGCCGAGGCACGCCGAGCCGTTGCCGCGCGAGAGCACTTCGCCATCGCGGGAAAGCGTCATCGCGCATGCGGTGAGATCGATATCGCGCAACAGCACCGGACGGCTGCCCAGCACGAAGAGCGCGCTCGATGCGTTGTCCGCGACGGTATCGAAAAAGCGGATATCCCAGTCGCGTATGCGGCTGTCCACCACTTCGATCGCGGCGGCGGCATACGCGGTCGCGCGAATCAGATCGGCGAAGGTGTGCTTGTCGGCGGTGAGATCGCGTTCGAGCACGAGCGCGATCTCGGCTTCGACCTTCGGTTGGATGAGCGATGCGAGCGGCATCGGCTCGTGGTCGCCATAGGCCATCGACGCGAACAGCGCGCCGAAATCAGGCTGATCGACGCCGAGCTGCTTCTGCACCGCCGGCGACGTCAGCCCGATCTTTCTGCCGACGATGCGCTCGCCGGTCGCGACGCGCAGATCGACGTTGACCTGCTGGATCGCATACGCGAGCGCGGCGTCGGCTTGTTGCGATTCACCGCGCACCGGCGCGACGGGTTCGCGTGTTGCCTGCGCGTCACGCAAACGCGCGGCGATGGACTGAATGTTCGACATGTCGTGTTCTCCTTTCATGCGTGTGCTATATGCAACGGCGCATTGCCGAGCGAATGGGCGTGCATCGCGCCGAAGCCCGCGATCCATTCGGGAATCGCGCGGTAATAGTCGATCGATGCTTCGTAAGGCCCGCATGCCGCGAGCGCGCCGAAAGCCGCGATCCACGTGCGGATCTCATGCGCGGACTTGCCTGCGTCACGCGTGATGGCGTCATTCGTGAAGCCGTCGGCGGCGGCGACTTCACCGCGTGCGAGCAGTTCCAGAAACGCGCGGTCCCATGCCGGGTTGAGCGCGTGAAGACGGCTGTCGCCCGAAGCGAATGCAATGGCTGCGGCGACCGTGCGCGACTGCCGCGCATCGCGCGATTCCGGCGACGGATTGCGCCCCGCGATCAGACGTTCCGAGACGACGTCATCCGCGCCGTGAATCTCAGGCACCGGCGGCTCGTGCGAGATGCCGCCCGAACCGATCAGCAGCACGCGCCGATCCGTGTGCGCGATGAAGCGTCCGATCGCATCTCCCAGGAGTCGCGCGCGGCGGCACGAAGCCATCGGCGGCGCGACCGAGTTGATGAACACCGGCACGACCGGATAACGATCGAGGCCGCCCGTCAGTATGTCGAGCGCCTGCGCGCAGCCGTGATCCACCTGCATGCGATACGACACGGCCACGTCGATATCGCTGGCGAGCGCGGCATCGGCGAGTGCGAGCGCGGCTTCCTGCGCGACGGCGAGCGGACCGGCGGCGCTGCCGAAATCGCCGATCGCCGTCGCGTTCACGCCGATGCAGAACTGCGGCATCACGTCATAGAAGAAACCGTTGTAGTGGTCCGGCGCGAACACGATCACGAGTTCGGGATCGAAGGCGCGCACGCGCTCACGCGCCGCGCGCTGCATCCGTTCGACTTCGGCGACGACTTCCGGCGCGGGATCGTAGTAGCCGGCGAGCGGCGTGTGCGACATACATTCGAGATGAATCGTCACGTCAGGCCCCTTCGACGATGATGTCGCGCAGACGCGTGACGTCCGCTTGCGCATCGGGCGTCGCGACATGCGCGAGCTTTTGCGCGAGTTGCAGGACGTGATCCGACGCGCACTGCGGCGAGCACATCGACGCGACGAAGCGGTCCGGGCGCAGCAGCACGACGGATTCGGGCACGCGCGCGAACCAGTCCTTCAGACGCCCGTCGATATCGCCGAGCGCAATCACGTCGTCGGGGACGTCGTCGTGAAACGCGAGCTGCGGATCGGGCTTGGCGATGACGAACACGCCGCCTATCGACGTCCAGATGCGGCGCGCTTCGGGCGTCAGGCAGAAGGTCGGGTCCGCGCCCCAGCCGATCATCGCGAAGCGGTTGCCGATGGCATCGTCGAAACGCACGACCGCGCCATCCGCGAGACGCACGCGCGGCTGGATGAACATGCGGCCCGCCGGCGTATGCGCGTGCGGATCGCGTCCGTGCACCACGCGCCCGATCCACGACTCGCGCTTCTCGCTCATCAGCCCGAGCAGGCGGCCAAGCGCCGAGTGGCCGCGCTTTGCGATCATGCGGGCGAGCAGACCGTCGCGCCGTTCGCGCTTGTCCAGCAGCACGAGGCCCTCTTCGTAGCGCGGCATCGGCTTGAAGCGCATCTCCACGAAATAGCGCTTCACCGAAGGCAGCACGTTGAAGCTGCGCACGAACGCGTCGCGCACTTTCGAGCCGATGAAGCTCGTCGGCGCGAAGATGTCGCCCGCGACTTCGGAGAGATGGATCATCGAGCGCGCGTGGGCGCGGCGTTCCATCGTGTAGGTATCGAGCAGTGCATCGCCCGCCGTGCCTTTCACGACCATCGCGAGCTTCCAGCCGAGATTGCTGGCATCGCGGATGCCGCTGTTGTAGCCCTGCCCCTGCCACACCGGCATGATGTGCGCGGCGTCGCCGACCAGCAGAATCCGCTTCACGCGAAACGTGCTCGCGAGCCGCGCGTTGTGCGTATAGACGCGCTGACGGATGTAATCGACCTTGTGCGGATCAGCGACGACGTTTCTCACGAGCGCCGCCATGTTCTCGGGCTTCGAGAGCTCGCTTTCCGTTTCGCCCGGCATCACCATGAACTCGAAGCGGCGAATGCCGTGCGGCAGCGCGGCGGACACGTACGGGCGCTTCGCATCGCAATGCAGATAGACATGCGGCGAGCCGAGCGGGTCATGACGCACGTCGATCACGATCCACTGATTCGGCTTCGTGCGGCCTTCGAAGGGCACGTCGAGCATGCGCCGCACGAAGCTGTTGCCGCCGTCCGCGCCGACGATGTATCCCGCACGCACGGTCTTGCGCGCGCCGTCCGCGTCCGTCACGTCGATGGTCACGCCGTCTTCGTCCTGCGCGAAACCGTCGACCGTGTGGCCGAGCAAGGTCTCGACATGCGGGAAGCGTTTCAGCCCGCTGTACAGCAGTTGATCGGCGAGCGGCTGAATGAACGCATTGCGGCGCGGCCAGCCGAACTCGTCGGTGCGCGGCTCGATCGACGCGAAGCACTTGCCGTTCAGCGTGAAGCGCATCCAGTGATTCGGCGTCGTGTGCGGCAGCAGTTCATCGACGAGACCGATCGACTGGAACACGCGCAGCGCTTCGTCGTCGAGGCCGATGGCGCGCGGATAGTCGATGATCTGCGGCAGCTTCTCGACGATGACCACGCGCACGCCCTGAAGGCCGAGGATATTGGCGATCATCAGGCCGACAGGACCGGCGCCGATGATGGCGACATCGGCGGAAATCGACTGACGTGACGTTTCGAACGAATGAGCGGGGCCGTTGCCGGCCGCCGGGTCGAAGGCGGGGCGCATGCTTGTCTCCTGAATATGTTTTGCGGACCGCTGCGTGAAGGCGGCGGAAGCGAAATCTGTCTTGATGTGTGCAGTCTATGGGCCGCGAAAACCCCGCTCAACAAAATCTCTGATTTGTGCATAGAATGCACACGACTGATTCAAAAGGGATTTTTTCGTGACGACTTACACGAACGTGCGCGGACTCGCGCGCGGCCTTCAGGTGCTCCGCGCGCTCAACGTCATGGAGGGCGGACGCGCGACGAGCCAGCAGATCGCGGAACTCACCGGCCTGCATCGCACGACGGTGCGACGTCTGCTCGAAACGCTGATGGAAGAAGGCTTCGTGCGGCGGAGCGCGTCCGACGACAGCTTTCGCCTCACGCTCGCGGTGCGTTCATTGAGCGAGGGTTTCACGGATACGGAGCGCGTCGCGACCGTCGCGCCGCCGATCATGGGACAGCTTTTGCAGCGCGTCGCCTGGCCCTCCGACCTCACGACGCCCGACGGCGACGCGATGATCATCCGCGAGACGACGCATCGCTTCAGCCAGTTGTCGTTTCATCGCGCGATGGTCGGACGGCGTCTGCCGATGCTTCTGACGGCGGCGGGCCGCGCCTACTTCGCGATGTGCCCCGACGAGGAGCGCGAGGACATTCTCGAACTGCTGCGTTCGGGTTCGGGCGGCGAGGAGCAGCAGGCGCTCGCGCGCAACGACGCGCTCGTGCGCAGCCTGACGCGGCGCGTGCGTGAAGATGGCTTCGGGACGAATTACGGCGACTGGACCGCGCAGGCGAAGATCGGCGCGGTGGCGGTGGCCGTCAAGGACGAGGAACGCGTGTACGCGAGCTTGAACGTGGTGTTCCTGTCGCGCGCGGTGAGTCTCGCGGATGCGGTGCGCCGATACGTGCCGCCGTTGCAGGAAGCGGCGGCGGAGATCGTCGCGGCGCTGAAGGAAAAATAGCGCGACGGGTTGCGGTCTGGCTATCGACTGACTTCATGCTAATCCGGGTCTAATTGATCCGGTTCACAGTGCTGTCGTGCAGGCAGCGCGTCCCATGCGCTTCCTTGATCCGTTTTTTGGAGGCCATCATGGTCAGCATCGCCCGACTGCTCGATATGTTCCGAATCGACATTCGCTTCATGGAACCGCAGGTGCGCCCAAGTTCCGTATGTCGCACGGCTTTAAAAACCTTCGTCATGCTGACGATATCGCTAACCGGTCTCGTCGGCGTGTGCACGCGAGCCCACGCACAGTCTGTGATCTGCTCGGGAACACCCGCCGTCGGATCGGGAACGGACATCGTCGTCTATGGTGCGCCATTGAAAGACACCCCTCAGGATATGCTCCTGACGATCCTGTCGAGCTTCAGTTCTTGCATGGTTCGTGGAGCGCCTGGAATCACTTCTGCAACCGTCGATTCACAGGTTCAGCGTAAGGTTTCCTGCGATACCCCTCTCGCGGAGGGACCCGGCACTCAAGTCATCAACTGGTCGAACGGACAGACGAGTACCTTCAGCTATTCCTCGAGGCGGACCTCGGTTGACGGCGAAACATTCGTCACTTTACTGGGGAATATCTCCGACGGACTATTCAAAAACCAAAGGGCCGTGAGCGTCTTCCTGCTGGCCAGTCCAGGCGAAAGCGACTATCTCAAGGCGTGCAGCAGCACTGGCCTGATGAGCGTGAGCGGTCCCGCCACATTGACGATCTTTCAACCGACCTGAAGCCATGAAAGAGGACAAGCCGCACGGGCTTGTCCCTGTCTGCCCGGTATCGCGGGCCTGTTTCAGCGCGCGAGTCGCCTCATGCGGCGTGACGCAGCCCCGCGGTGCAGGAAGCCGAGTCGAGCAGGATTGCATCCGCGATCGACTCCGCGGTCGCTGCGGACAGCGTCCATCCGAGATGCCCGTGTCCCGTGTTGTAGTAGACGCCGGCCCGCTTGCCCTGGCCGACGCGAGGCAGCATGCTCGGCATCATCGGACGCAGGCCGGTCCAGGAAATCACGCGCGCCGTGGAGATCTCCGGGAACAACTCACGCGTCCACGCGATGAGCGGCGTGATGCGATCGGCCCGTATATCGCGATTGAAGCCGTTGATCTCCGCTGTCCCGGCGACGCGAAACCTGTCTGCCCCGAGTCGGCTCGTCACGATCTTCGCCTTGTCGTCGAGCAGGCTCACCCACGGGGCTGCCCGCCGGCTCGTCTCGTCGTCGAGGCATACCGTGATCGAATAGCCCTTCACGGGATACACGTTCACATGGTCGCCGAGCATCCGCGCAAATTCGCGGCTTCTCACACCCGCACACACGACGATGCGATCGAACCCGCTCGCGTGCGCGCCTTCGGCATGATGCGTCCGGATGTCGAAGCGCCCGTCGGGCGTCTGATCGATCGATACGATCTCCGTGTCGTAGCTGAACGTGACACCTTGCTTCACACAGGCTTGCGCGAGCCCGCGCGTGAACTTGTGGATATCGCCGGTCGCATCCGACGGCGTAAAGAAGCCGCCATGAAACTCGCCATGCAAGGCCGGCTCGATCCTGCCGATTTCGCTGCCATCGACGGCATGTCGTTCAAGGCCGCCTTCGCGCAGCAACTCGTTGACCTTCGCGGCGCTGTCGTAATCCTTGCGGCTTCGATAGACATGCAAGATGCCGCGACGCTCGAGATCGAAGTCGATCTGCTCGCGCTCCGCGATCGCGTAAAGATGACTGCGCGCGGCAAGCGCGAGGCGCACGGTCTCGATGGTGTTCGCGCGGTAGTTCCCGATCTGACGGAGGAACTCGCCCATCCACGAATACTTGTGCCAGGAAGGCGACGGGTTCAGCAGCAGCGGCGCATCGCGCGTGAGCATCCATCGCAGCCCCTTGACGACCGTTGCCGCGTGATTCCAGACCTCCGCGTTGCTGACGGATAACTGACCGCCGTTCGCAAAGGAGGTTTCCATCGCCGCATAGCGATGACGTTCGAAGACGGTGACATCGAAGCCGCGGCGAGCGAGGGCGTAAGCGGTCGTGACGCCGGTGATGCCGGCGCCGATGATGGCGATTCTTGACATGACATGGTCCAGATTGCGTTGAGCATGTGCCGATAGACGCAACATGCGTCCATTCCGGCTCCTGCCCCATCTGTCCATGTACCTGAGAGTTTCGATCCTGCCTGGCCGCCGCTTGCGTGCGGCGTACTGGCGGGAAATCCCCTTCGGTGGGCGCAGCGCGCCTCTCTCCAGATCGTTCCTGCAGCGCGGTCCTTGGGCCTGAGAGTTTCCGGGGCGGTTGCTCCGTCGGCGCCGTCGTGAGCTTGACGGTCTCTCCCGCGCTGCATTCGAGAACACAGGCAAGATAGCGTTCCGAATTGCCGCGCGCAAGCGATTTTTGCGACAGACGGTCCGCGCGCCTCGTCGCGAAGCGCGCAGGCAGCTCGGGTCAACTCTGGGGCGAAGGGGCGCGCAACGCATCGTGACACGCCTGCAGATCCGCCATGAACACCTTCAGGATCGAAGGCATCGACGCCCCTCGCCGCGTGATCGCACAGAACGGCCAGTCGCCGCCGAAGCGCCCGGCGCAGATCCTGCGCATGTCGCCACTCTGGACCCAGCCGGTGGCGTAATGATTGGGCAGAAATCCCACGTACGCGCCCGACAGAATGAGGATGGCCTGCGCCTCGACATTGTCGACGGTGGCGGCCGCCTTGCTCGCGCTCAATATCCGCAGATCGTGCTGCTGGAAGTAGCCGCGCGCGACGATCCGGCTCTCGGCGATCGCTTCAGAGGAGACGTCGGCGTCGAACGCTCGCGCATAGAGCGGGTTGCCCCTGGCGCAATAGAGCCCGTCCGGCTCGACGTAAAGCTCGTCGTATCTCAGGCCCGGCACGTGAATCGGAAAGTGGCCGATAGCTACATGGAGCCGCCCGTCGAGCACGCGTTCCTCGAGTTCCGCGGGCGAGCCGACATAGATGTCGACGTGCACATCGTGTCCGCGCGACACGAACTTCTGCAACGCATGCGGCAGCGGCGAGGTCGTGTCGGAAACCGTATTGTCGATGGTCCCGAGGTAGAGCCTGCCCGAGACGTGCTTTTTCAGCGCATCGGTATCCATGCAAAACGCTTCGACGGCGATTTGCAGCCGCTGCGCCGCTTCGTAGGTCGCGATGCCGTGCTCGGTCAGCCGGAAGCCGCCCCGGCCCCGCTCGCAGAGCTTGAGCCCGAGACGGGTCTCGAGCGTCGTCATCTGTTCGCTGATCGTCGACTGACTCACGTTCAGGCTCGCCTGTGCGGCCGAGAAGCCGCCGCATCGCACCACGGCCATGAAGACGCGCAGCAGCTTGAGATCCACGTCCTGCAACTGGGTCATCGGGTTCCGCCTCCCTTCGTCGTTGCTTCGGATAATCCGATGTGAACATCCGATACTCGTGATTTTTACGCCCGTCATTCCTGTTCATAGTTTCTCAAACAGCACGCAGGCTCGACCTGCGGTCCATCTTGACAGAACAGGAGATGCAGATGCAGAGCAACAGCTATGAATCCGGACGGCTCAACTTGCCGTTCGTCGGCCATTGCACGTTCGCGAAGTCGCCCGTGTGCCTCGACTGGAACCGGATCGACGCCGACGTGGCGATCCTCGGCGCGCCGAACGACATGGGCACGCAATGGCGCTCCGGCGCACGCTTCGGGCCACGCAGCATCCGCGAAGCGTCGACACTGTTTTCGTTCGGTCACGCCGGCGCCTACGACCACGAAGACGATGTGCTGTATCTGAGCCGCGACCAGTTGCGCATGGTCGACGTGGGCGACGCCGACATCGTGCACACCGACATGGCAAGCAGCAACGCGAACATCGAACTCGCGGTGCGCAAGATCCTCGCGTGTGGCGCGATGCCCGTCACGCTCGGCGGCGACCATTCGATTCACGCGCCGGTGATCAAGGCGTTCGAGGGCAAGGGTCCGATTCACATCGTCCATTTCGACGCGCATCTGGACTTCGTCGACGAGCGTCATGGCGTGCGTTACGGGCACGGAAATCCGCTGCGGCGCGCGTCCGAGATGGAGCATATCGTCGGCATGACGCAGCTCGGCATTCGCAACGTGTCGTCGTCGAACCGTGACGACTACGACGCGGCGCGCCGGGCCGGCTCGGAGATCCTGTCGGTGCGTGACGTGCGCCGGCTCGGCACGGAAGGCGTGCTCGCGCGGATTCCGGAAGGCGCGTCCTACTATATAACCATCGACATCGACGGCTTCGACCCTTCCATCGCGCCCGGCACGGGCACGCCGAGCCACGGCGGTTTCCTGTACTACGAGGTGCTCGAGATCATCCAGGCGCTGGCCCGGCGCAGCCGCGGAAACATCGTAGGAATGGACCTCGTGGAAGTCGCGCCCGCCTACGACCCCGCCGGCGTCACGCCGATTCTCGCCGCTCAACTGCTGATGAATTCGATCGGCTTCATCTTTCACGAGCGCAGCAAAAACAGACGCTGACTACGCGCTGCAGCCGAACGGTTCATACCGACATTCACGGGGCTCGACATCACGAAGCCCCGGACAATCAGGAGACGACGTTGGATACCATTGTCCGTAACTATCTGGAGCGCTTCGGCGTTCAGGAAGCCACGACGCGCTTTTTGAACAAGCCGCAGAAAATGTATATCGGCGGCGCGTGGGTGACGGGCGGCGCGGGAGAGACGCTCGATGTCATCGAGCCGTCGACCACCGGCGTGATCACGCAGATTCCGCTCGCCACGGCCGAGGACCTCGATCGCGCGGTTCGCGCTGCGCGCACGCAGTTCGATGGCGGCCCGTGGCGCAAGCTCAAACCCCTGGAACGGGAGCGCCTGCTGCATCGGCTCGCGGACCTGATCGAAGCCAACGCGACCGAGATCGCAGAAATCGAATCGATCGACATGGGCAAGTCTGCCGCGCAGGCGCGCGACGTCGACGTGCAAGGCACCATCGACACGTTCCGCTACTTCGCCGGCTGGGCATCGAAGCTGCACGGGCGCACCGTCGAGCCTTCGCTGCCGGGTAACTATGTCGCCTACACGCGCAAGGAGCCAGTCGGCGTGGTCGGCATCATCGTGCCGTGGAATTTTCCGCTGCAGACGATGGCGTGGAAGCTCGCGGCCGCCCTCGCGGTGGGCTGTACGGCCGTGATCAAGCCGGCCGAACTCACGTCGCTGTCGACACTGCGCTTTGCCGAGCTGGTGCAGGAGGCCGGCATTCCCGAAGGCGTCGTCAATGTCGTGACGGGACGTGGCGGCGTGATCGGCGCGGCGCTCGCGCGTCATCCGGGCATCGACAAGCTCACGTTCACCGGCTCGACCGACGTGGGGCGCAACGTCGGGCAGGCGGCCGTGCACGATATCCGCCGCGTGACGCTGGAGCTGGGCGGCAAGTCGCCGGTGCTCGTGCTCGATGACGCGGACGTCGACGCCGCCGCGCGCGCCGTCGCGAACGGCATGTTCTTCAACTCGGGCCAGGTGTGCGACGCCGGCACCCGCGTGTATGTCCAGCGCAAGATCCACGAGCGCTTTCTCGCCGCGCTCATCGACTACACGCGCACGTTGAAGATCGCTCCGGGCCTCGATCCCGACTGCTTCATCGGGCCGCTGGTGTCGGCGCTGCAGAAGGAACGCGTGACCTCGTATATCGACACGGGACGCCGCGAAGGAGCCGAGCTCGTCTACGGCGGACGCAGACGGGAAGACACCGGATATTTCGTCGAGCCCGCGATCTTCGCCCATTGCAGCAACTCGATGAAGATCGTCCGCGAAGAGATCTTCGGCCCCGTTCTCGTGACATCGCCCTTCGACGCGATCGACGAAGCCGTGCAACTCGCGAACGACTCGCCCTATGGCCTCGCCGCGGCCATCTATTCGAACGACGTGAATCGGATCCATACGCTGGTCCCGCAATTGCGCGCGGGCAGCGTCTACGTGAACGCGCATAGCACGATCGACCCGGCGATGCCGTTCGGCGGCTTCAAGGAATCGGGCTTCGGCAAGGACCTCGGGATGGAACAGCTCGATCATCTGACGGAGACGAAGGCCGTCTGGATCACCTTGCACTGAGCGTCTGTCCCCTCTCACGGCATCAGCTTACTGATCGAGGTACGCGATGAAATCATACGAAAGCGCCGCGAACGCCGGCGCAAACCCGGCGGCGGCGAGCGAGCACGGAGCGATCGAAGGTCATTCGATCGACTTCATTCCGGAGCACGAACGAACCGACCGGCTCTCGCGCCAGGGACCTTTCTGGTTCCTCGGCAACTTCACCTTCTTCACGATGACGATCGGCTTCGTCGGGCCGAGTGTCGGTCTCACATCGTGGTGGACGACGGTCGCCGGTACGCTCGGCATCATGTTCGGCACGCTGTTCATGGCGTTTCATGGCTCGCAGGGTCCGCATCTCGGCTTGCCGCAGATGATCCAGTCGCGCGCGCAGTTCGGCTATCGCGGCGTGATTCTGGTGCTGTTCGCGACGCTGTTCGTCTTCGCGGGCTTCAATATCGTCAATCTCGTATTGATGATGCAAGGCCTCAAGACACTGTTCGGCTGGGACCCGGTCAGGATCGCGCTCATGGTGACCGTGCCCGCGTCGATACTCGCAGTGCTCGGGCACGACTGGATGCACCGCAGCTTCAAATGGGCGCTGTATTTGTCCCTCCCGCTGTACGGGCTCGTCACTATCGCGGTGCTGATGCACTGGGTTCATGACATCCCGCTGCCGGCAGCCGCCGCAGGGTCGAACCCGCCCGCGCCGCTTGGCTTCAACTGGACGGGTTTCATCGCTCAGTTCGCGGCGGCCGCCAGCTACAACATCGCCTATGCGCCTTATGTTTCGGACTACTCGCGCTATCTGCCGAAAAACACGCCGGGCGGCAAGCTCATTGCAGCCGTGTTCGTGGGGGCGTCGCTGTCGGGTGCGTGGATGATCGCGGTCGGTGGCTGGCTCGCCGATCACCTGCATGCGAGCGATGTGCTCGTCGCGCTGAATCAGGTCGGCAGCGATCTCGCGCCGGGTCTCGGCAGCGTGATCGTCGGCGTCACGATTCTCGCGTTCCTGCCGGTCATCGCGATGAACATCTATAGCGCGAAGCTGACGGCCATCACCGGAGTCGATTCGTTCAGGAAGATCCGTCCGACAGCGAGGACGCGCATCGTCGCGGTGCTCTTCGTCGTGTGCCTGCAACTCGGCGTCGCACTGAGCATCTACACGTCGGGCAAGGGACTGTCGGTGCTGAACATCTATCTCGTCGTGATGCTCTATTTTCTCGTGCCGTGGACGGCGGTCAACCTCACCGACTATTTCTTCGTCCGCAAGGGCCGCTATGCGATCCCGCATTTCTTCATGCCGCACGGCAGCGTGTACGGCGCGTGGGGCGCGCGTGGGCTGATTTCATATGTGATCGGCTTCGCCGCGATGATCCCGTTCTTCTGCATCTTCGATGGCCAGGACGAAGTCTACGTCGGTCCGCTTGCACGGCTGATCGGCGGTGTCGATCTCGCATGGCTGGTCGGTCTGATCGTTTCGGGAATCGCGTACTTCGTGCTCGCGCGCTCGCTCGACATGAGAAAGGAAGAGGCGGTCATCCACCACATCGAAAAGACCCTGCCGCAGTACACGACCGGCGACAAGCGCTTCTGATGCGACCCGTCATCACCGATTGAGAGATTGAGAAACAGGAAAAAGCCATGTCCACCGATCAATACGATTACATCATCGTCGGCGCGGGTTCGGCCGGATGCGTGCTGGCCAACCGCCTCACCGAAGACCCTTCGGTACGCGTGCTCGTGCTGGAGTACGGCGGCAGCGATCGCAGCATCATCATCCAGATGCCGAGCGCGTTCTCGATGCCGATGAACACGAAGAAGTACAACTGGAAGTACGAAACCGCGCCGGAACCTCATCTCGACGGACGCCGGTTGCATTGTCCGCGCGGCAAGGTGCTCGGCGGGTCGTCGTCGATCAACGGCCTCGTGTACATTCGCGGCCATGCATACGATTTCGACGAATGGGAATCGCTGGGCGCCCGCGGCTGGGGCTATGCGAACTGCCTGCCGTATTTCCGGCGCGCCGAGAGCTACAAGTTCGGCGGCGACGAGTACCGCGGCGAGGACGGACCCTTGTCGACGAACAATGGCAACAACATGCGCAATCCGCTGTACGGCGCATGGATCGAAGCGGGCGCGCAGGCGGGCTACATCAAGACGGACGATTGCAACGGCCACATGCAGGAAGGGTTCGGCGCGATGCACATGACCGTCAAGGACGGCGTGCGCTGGTCCACCGCCAATGCCTATCTTCGTCCGGCGATGACGCGTCCCAATCTGCATGTCGTGACCAATGCGATGACACGCCGGGTGCTGGTCGAAGGCAAGCGCGCGGTCGGCGTCGTCTACGATCAGGGTGGCGTGAGCCATACCGCGCGGTGCCGCGCCGAAGTGCTGATTTCATCGGGACCGATCGGCTCGCCTCATCTGCTTCAACGCTCGGGGATCGGACCGGCGGAGGTGTTGCGCCGCGCAGGCGTCGAGGTGCGGCACGATCTGCCGGGCGTCGGAGAGAGTCTGCAGGATCACGCCGAAATCTACATTCAGTACGCGTGCAAGCAGCCGGTCTCGCTCAACAGCAGGATGGACCCGTTCAGCAAGTTCATGATCGGGCTGCGCTGGCTGCTCTTCAAGGATGGGCTCGGCGCCAGCAACCATTTCGAAGCCGGCGGCTTCATTCGCTCGGAAGCGGGTCTGCGCTGGCCGGACATCCAGTTCCACTTCCTGCCTGCCGCCATGCGCTATGACGGCGACAAGCCGCTCAAGGGACATGGCTTCATGGTGCTCACCGGACCCAACAAGCCGAAGAGCCGCGGTTACGTGCGCCTGAACGCCGCCGACCCTTATGTGCACCCCGAGATTCGCTTCAACTACCTCGAACGCGAGGAAGACCGGGAGGGATTCCGGCGTTGCGTGCGCCTTACGCGGGAAATCATCGCGCAGCCGGCAATGGACCCGTTTCGCGATGTCGAACTCGCGCCGGGGCCGAACGTCCGGACCGACGCCGAGATCGACGCCTTCGTGCGGGCGAACCTCGAAAGCACCATGCACCCCTGCGGCTCGTGCCGGATGGGCGAAGATGCGATGGCAGTCGTCGATTCCGAACTGCGCGTGCGTGGCATGGACGGGTTGCGCGTGATCGACTCGTCCGTCTTTCCGACCGAGCCGAACGGCAATCTGAACGCGCCCACGATCATGCTGGCCGAGCGTGCCGCCGACCTGGTCAAGGGAAACCCGACCCTCGCACCTTCGCACGCGCACGTGGGACTCGCGGAAGGTTGGGAAACGCGCCAACGCACGCATCCGCCCAAGCGCACGGTCGGTCATGTGTGAGCCGGACCGCTTCGGCCACCATGAACGCGGACTCATCGACCGTCGATGCACGTAGGGCGATGCGTTGCCTCAGAAGCCGGTCCAGGCGAACTTCGCGCTGAATTCGCCTGGATTTTCGAGTGCTGGAATCGCGCTCTACATCAATTCGAAACGGGTTCGACTTTGTCTCCCACCGCAATTGCCTGCGGCACCCACTTTCCGCCGACGACCTTGTAGAACGTCGCTGCAGGGTCCTTCATGTCTCCATTACTCGCAAACGCGATGTTGCCGGAGATGCCTTCGAAGGAGACGTTCTTCACGAGCGGTCCGTAAACCTTCGGATCGGTCGATTTCGCCTGCTGCATCGCATGGATGAGCACCCAGGTCGCATCGTAGGCCGAAGGCGCATAGGCCACGACGCCTTCGTTGTATTTCGCCTTCATTCGGCTGTCGAACTCTTTGCCCGCCTTCAGTTTGGAGATCGGCACCCCGTAGTCCCACGAAACGGCGCCTTCAGCGCTATCCCCAGCGACCTTGAGGAAGTTTTCGTTCTCGAAGCTTCCGCCGCCGAGAAGCGTAGCCTTCATTCCAAGCTGCCTCATTTGCTTGATCAGCATGCCTGCCTGCTGATCGAGCCCGCCCCAGAAGATCACATCCGGATTGATCGACTTGATGGTGGTGAGTTGCGCCTTGAAATCCACTGCTTTATCGGTGGTGTATTCGCGATCGGCAATCTTGCCTCCGGCTGCCTGCACACCCTTGACGAATTCATCGGCCATGCCTTGCCCGAATGCCGTTCGATCGTCGAGCACGGCAATGCGCTTTCCCTTGAGCGTCTGCACCGCCGACTGACCTGCGAGCTGGCCCATCTGCGCATCGGAGTTGGTCACGCGAAATACCGTCTTGAAGCCTTGTGACGTCAGCGTCGGATTCGTCGCTGTCGGCGAAACCATCGGAATGCCGGCGTTGTAATAGATGCGCGACGCTGGAATGCTGGTTCCCGAATTGAAGTGGCCGACGATCCCCGCGACTTTGGAGTCCACCAGCTTCTGCGCCACTTGCGAGCCCATTCTCGGATCGCCCTGATCGTCTTCCGCGTCCAGCGCGAAGTGCGCCGGCTTTCCGCCGATGATCAGCTTCTTCGCGTTCGCGTCTTCTATCGCGAGTTCCACCCCGCGCTTCAGGTCCACGCCGTAGTGCGCGGAACCGCCTGTCAATGGGGCCGCAAAGCCGATCACGACATCGTCCGCTCGCGCCGCGGACGCGTACGTCATGGCGACAGCGACGGCAGTCGCCGCCATACAGATGCTCTTCATTGAACGCACATTCATGATTCGATCTCCGGATAAGAAGCGATAAAAAATGCCGCTAGCGGACTTTCCGCCAACGTTGCCTGATCAGTCCAACGACTGCCAGGCCGGCGCTGGCCCCAAGCGTCGAAGTGACTTCCGTTCTATGTTCAGGCGTCCAAATCATCACGATCAAGGCGCCGGCTATGAGCGTCACGACAAGCACACCGAGAAATGGATGCAGCCACATCCGGACTTTCAGCTCCCCTGCCGCCTCGAGCCTGGGGCGCAATCTCAATTGCGTCGATGCGATCACCAGATAGACCAGCAGCGCCATTGACCCCGTCGTGGAAAGCAATGCCTGAAAAACGTAGGCTGGAGCGAGATAGTTCGCGGCGCAGCCGGCGAAGGCAGCCATAGTCGATGCGACGATCGCGGGCACGGGTACGCCGGCGCGGCTCGTCTGCTTGAGAAAAGCGGGCGCCTGTTTCCGCTCGGCCAGAGAAAAGATCATCCGTGAGGCCGTGTAGATGCCCGAGTTCAGGCAACTGCATACGGCGACCAGAATCAGCGCGCCAATGATGAGCTTCGCGTACGGCACGTGCAATGCGCCGAGGACCGCCTGATAAGAGCCGACCTTGATGAGCGACTCGTCATTCCAGGGAATGATCGCGAGAATGACGACGATCGAGCCGATATAGAAAAGCGAAATTCTCCATACGACCGACGTGATCGCTCGCGATATTTCTTTGGCGGGATTTTCGGATTCGGCCGCCGCGATGGTCACGACTTCGGTGCCGAGGAACGTGAACATCGTCGTGAGCATCGCGCCTGCAATGGGCGCCAAGCCTTTCGGTGCGAAGCCTCCGTGCCCGAAGACGTTGGACGAGACATTGACGTGGACGGAAGGAATCAGACCGGCGATGGCAATCACGCCGCAGCCGATGAACACGACAATGGCCACGACTTTGATCAGCGCAAACCAGAATTCCAGCTCGCCGTAATGCTTCACGCTGGCGAGGTTCGCGATGGTCAGGATCGTGGTAACCGCCAGACAGAACTTCCAGACTTCGATTTCCGGAAACCAGCCGTTCAGGATGTTCGCCGCTGCGGTCGCTTCCAGCGGAAGAACAAGCACCCAGTACCACCAGTACATCCAGCCGATCATGAAACCGGCCCAAGGGCCGTACGCGCGCCCCGCATAAGTCGAGAACGTCCCGGAGTCCGGCATCGCGCAGGCCATTTCGCCAAGCATCCGCATCACCAGCACGACGAGCAGACTCGCCAGCACATAGGCGATGACAGCCGCAGGACCGGCCTCCGAGATCGCCTGTCCCGAGCCGACGAACAGCCCGGCACCGATGCTTCCGCCGATGGAAAGCATGACCACGTGCCGCTGTTTCAGACCGCTGGAAAGCTTGCCTTCCGAATCAGCGCGGTTCTCGTGGCGCTCGGTCGACGGTGCGCCGAGACCGAAAGCTGCCATCTCGGCGCTTCCGGCGTTCGATGTCGAACTGCCTCGTCCGATTCGTGGAGGGGTTTCATGCATGTGTCTTCTCTCAAGTCTTGATATGGATAGCTTTGGCACGTCGCGAAGCTCAAGGCTCGGCAACTCTCGTGAAGAAGCATCCTGAATGTCCGCGCTCCAGCATGCCGTGCAATCGCCGGCATCTGCGTAGCGCTGACTCGTAGCTGTAGGCATCGCGAAAGAGCGTTGCCTGCAAATCCTTTGAGGTCGTTGCCAATTGCGTTGCGACGAACCGCAGATCCCACTCGAACCACGGATGCGTGAACATGCGCTGCGCGAGCGCGAGTCCGAACCCTCTTGAGCCGCGAATGTAGGCCGAGCGCAGCGAATCCCAGTCGGGCTCACAACCGGAATCCGAATGAGCGGGGTCGGTAGCGATCACCAGTTGCCCGACAGCCGAACCATAAGCATCCGGAAGGATGTGACTGTCGAACAATTCCTCCATCGGCACGAAAAACGATCCTCGCTGCCCGAACATCCTTTCGGTGTCGGACTTCTGAACGCGAAGGGAGCCTCTTTCAGCACGCCAGGTGAGAGCAAACGGAATCCGCAACCTCGACAGGACCGCGCCGCGCGGCGAAATGAACTTATACGTCAGCATGGGATTGAATATGGCTCTGCAAACGCCTGCGCTACGCTTTCGAGGGAAAGGCCGAAAGGCTTTCCCCGTGCTCATCGCGTGCCGTTACTCAGGCGCGATACCCGCCGCCATCGCGATCGAGAAGGCGAAGCAACGCAGTCCATTCGCGGTCGAGGTGAACCGTGTCCAGATAGGCGTAGTCATCGTGCTGCTTGGCCGCGTGTTCGCAAACTTCGGGCGAAGGAATAGTCACCTTCTGACCAGCGGAAAGCGTCGCCACCTGGATTTCACACGCCTTGTTCAGGTAGTACATCCGCGTGAATGCTTCCGCAACCGAGCGCCCGGTGGTCAGCAAGCCGTGGTTGCGCAGGATCAGATATTCCTTCTTGCCGATCGACTTCACGATCCGTTCGCGCTCGTCCAGTTCGAGCGAGATGCCCTCGTACTCGTGGTACGCGACACGGTTATAGAACTGCATGCTGATCTGATTCAGCGGCAGAAGCCCGCATTCCATTGCAGCTACGGCCATGCCGTAGGTCGTGTGCAGATGAACCACGCATTCGACGTCGTGTCGAGCCTGATGCAGCGCACTGTGGATGGTGAAGCCCGCGGCGTTGACTTCGAAACGATCGTCGCCGATCGGTTTGCCATTCACGTCGATCTTGACCAGCGACGACGCAGTGATTTCATCGAAGAACCAGCCATGCGGGTTGATGAGGAACTGGTCCTGCGTACCCGGCACGCGCGCGGAAATGTGCGTGTAAATCAGGTCGGTCAGCTCGAACTTGGCGGCCAGGCGGTATGCCGCAGCGAGTTGCACACGGGTGTCCCATTCCTCTTGCGAAATATTCCGGGGTTTGCGGTTGATGTGCGGGTCGGTCGTGGAAATCATGTTTTGAATTTCTCCGTGATGATCGGGTTCAACGTGTCAGGAGTTGAATTGCTTTTTGAAGGGGGCCTTCACGACCCGGCTACAAGGCGGAAACGAGTGCAGGTATGACCTCGAATAAGTCACCGACGAGGCCGTAATCGGCTACGCCGAAGATCGGTGCTTCGGAATCCTTGTTGATCGCGACGATGACCTTGCTGTCTTTCATACCCGCGAGGTGTTGAATCGCGCCAGAGATGCCGACCGCGACATACAACTGCGGCGCGACGATCTTGCCGGTCTGCCCGACTTGAAAATCGTTCGGCACGTAGCCGGCATCGACTGCCGCGCGCGATGCGCCGAGCGCTGCGCCCAGCTTGTCGGCCAGCGGCTCCAGCGTCTTCGTGTAGTTCTCGCCGCTGCCCAGGCCACGGCCGCCCGAAACGATGATCTTCGCGCTCGTCAGTTCCGGACGATCGAGCTTCGTCACTTCGCGGCTCACGAACTGCGAGATGCCCGCGTCGGCGGCGGCTTCGATTTTTTCTATTTGCGCGTTACCGCCTTCAGCCGCGACCGGATCGAAACCCGTCGAGCGCACGGTGATGACCTTGATCGGATCGATCGACTGCACGATCGCGATTGCATTGCCCGCGTAGATCGGGCGCTCGAATGTATCGGCGCTATCGACGGCGGTGATATCGCTGATCTGCGCGACATCGAGATGCGCTGCAATGCGCGGCGCGATGTTCTTACCGTAAGCCGTCGCCGGAGCCAGAATGTGCGAGTAATCCTTCGCGATATTCAGCACCGTGCCTTCGATGTTTTCCGCGAGGCCATCGGCGAGTTGGGGCGCATCGGCGAGCAGCACTTTCGCCACGCCGGCGATCTTCGCCGCAGCATTCGCCGCGCCTTGCGCGTTCGAACCTGCAACAAGCACGTGAACATCGCCGCCAATCTTCGCAGCCGCCGCAACCGTATTCAGCGTCGCTGCCTTGATCGAGGCGTTATCGTGTTCCGCAATGATGAGACTCGTCATGATCAGATCACCTTCGCTTCGTTCTTCAGTTTCTCGACCAGCGTCTTCACGTCCGGCACCATGACGCCCGCACTGCGCTTCGGCGGCTCGGTGACTTTCAACGTCTTCAGACGCGGCGTGACATCGACGCCCAGGTCCGCAGGCTTCACCGTGGTCAGCGGCTTCTTCTTCGCCTTCATGATGTTCGGCAGCGTCACGTAGCGCGGCTCGTTCAGGCGCAGGTCCGTCGTCACGACTGCGGGCAACTTGAGAGACAGCGTTTCCGCACCGCCATCGACTTCGCGCGAGACCGTGGCTTTACCGTCGGCGATCACGACCTTCGATGCGAACGTCGCCTGCGGCAGACCCGCCAGCGCAGCAAGCATCTGACCGGTCTGATTCGAATCGTCATCGATGGCCTGCTTGCCGAGAATGACCAACTCGGGCTTTTCCTGATCGACCAATGCTTTGAGCAGTTTGGCCACGGCGAGCGGCTGCAACTCCGCATCCGTTTCCACCAGCACTGCGCGATCCGCGCCAATCGCTAAAGCCGTACGCAACGTCTCCTGACATTGCGTCACACCGCACGACACAGCGATCACTTCGGTCGCGACGCCCGCTTCTTTCAGGCGCACCGCTTCTTCAACCGCGATCTCGTCAAACGGATTCATCGACATCTTCACGTTACTAATATCGACACCCGTGTTATCCGACTTCACGCGGACCTTCACGTTGTAGTCCACCACGCGCTTCACTGGCACCAAGATCTTCATTGCTGTCCTCTGCATTACCTGATTTGTCATTCGCCCAAGTAGGCTGCTCTAACCTTTGGATCGTCCAGCATCTGTTTGGCGTCGCCAGACATCGTGACCATCCCGGAATCCATCACGTATCCTCGATTGGCGGCCTGGAGCGCCAACCGGGCGTTCTGTTCAACCAGCATCACAGTGATGCCCTCGGCAGAAATCTCACGGACTACCTCGAAGATCTTTTCGACCATGATGGGCGACAGGCCCATCGACGGTTCATCGAGCAACAGCAGCCGTGGCTTGCTGATGATGGCCCGCGCCATCGCAAGCATTTGCTGTTCGCCGCCGGAGAGCGTCCCGGCGAGTTGCGTCGCGCGTTCCTTCAGGCGCGGAAAAAAGCCGAACATCCGATCGACGTCGGCCTTGATGCCGTCGTTGTCGTTGCGAAGGTACGCGCCCATCTGCATGTTCTCGACGATCGTCATGCGCGCAAAAATGCCTCTGCCCTCCGGCACCATCGCGAGTCCGCGCTTCAACAACTCGTGCGACGGCACGCCCTTGATCGACTCGCCCAGATACTCGATATCGCCAGCCGAATACGGTTTGAGCCCCGTGATGGCTTTCATCGTCGTGGTCTTGCCCGCACCGTTGGCGCCGATGAGGGTCACGAGTTCGCCCTGCCCGATCTCCAGATCGACGCCCTTCACCGCCTGGATGCCGCCGTAGTTGACCTGAAGGCCCTTGATTTTCAGCATGCAAGTCGGCATCAGTGCACTCCCGCGCCAAGATAGGCTTCGATGACTTTCGGGTCCTTCTGAACATCCTGTGGAAACCCTTCGGCGATGACCTTTCCGTAATCCAGTACGGTCATGCGGTTGCATAGACCCATGACGAGCTTCACATCGTGCTCGATCAGCAGAATCGTTTTTCCGTCGCTTCGAATCTTGTCGAGAAGCTTGGTCAGTTCGACCTTCTCGGTCGCATTCATGCCCGCTGCCGGCTCGTCGAGCGCCAGAACCTTCGGATCGGTGGCGAGTGCCCGCGCGATCTCCAACCGTCGTTGATGCCCGTACGACAGATTCCGCGACGTGTAATCCGCGTATTGGAGAACGCCGACGTAATCGAGCAATTCGAGCGCTCGGTCCTTGATCTCGCGCTCTTCGCGTCGCTCGGCGGGTGTCTGAAAAACCGCGCCGATCAGCCCGTGTTTGGTTCGAACGTGTCGGCCGACCATCACGTTTTCCAGCGCCGTCATGCCGCCGAAGAGACGAATGTTCTGGAACGTCCGCGCGATTCCCGCCTGAGCCACTTGATAGACCGCCGTTGGCTTGTAGTCTTGCCCGTCGAGCTTGAAGACGCCCGAGTCGGGCGTATAAAGACCCGTTATCACGTTGAAGAACGTCGTTTTTCCAGCGCCGTTCGGTCCGATCAAGCCGTAGATCGTGCCCTCTTCGATTTCCAGACCTACATCCGAGAGCGCCTGCAATCCGCCGAAACGTTTGGTGGCTCCCTTGACGGACAGCCGAATCATCTTTTCACTCATGTTCAATGCTCCCGTCGATCAGGATTGAGCCAGCTTCTTCGCGTTGCGCCTCGCCACCTTCGCGATCTTGTCCTCGTGTTTCGGCGCGGGCCACAGGCCTTCCTGGCGATAGAGCATGATCAGCACCATTGCAAGTGCGTAGACCAGTTGGCGGATGACTTCGGTATCGACGATCTCGTGCCCGAAGAGCGCATGCTGCAGCGGACCCATGGTCGTGCGCAGGGCTTCGGGAAGGATTGCCAACAACACGGCCCCGAGAATGACGCCCGGAATATGGCCCATGCCGCCGAGCACCACGCAGGCGAGCACGACGATCGACTCTTGCAGCGTGAACGACTCCGGCGATACGAAGCCCTGGAATGCGCCGAACATCGCGCCCGACAGTCCGCCGAACGACGCACCCATCGCGAAGGCGAGCAGCTTGACGTTTCGCGTGTTGATCCCCATCGCTTTCGCTGCGATCTCATCTTCGCGAATCGCCGCCCATGCGCGACCGATCCGGCAGTGCTGCAATCGCGTGCACACCCAGATCACGAGCAACGCGCACAGCACGAATGCGTAGTAGTAGAGATATACCGATGGAAACTGCACACCGAACAACGTGTGCGTCTGCGCGAGGCTGTAGCCGCCGACGTGAACCGGATCGATGCCGTTGATCCCTTTCGGACCGTTCGTGATGTTCAGCGGACGATCGAGGTTATTCATGAAGATCCGCACGATCTCGCCGAATCCGAGGGTCACGATCGCAAGGTAATCGCCGCGAAGACGCAGCGTCGGCGCACCCAGCAGGATGCCGAACAACGCGGCAACGGCCATCGCAAGCGGCGCGATGATGACGAACGGAATATGAAGGCCGCCCGGTGCGAGATGAGCGATCCATTCGAACTGGCTGGCCAGATGGGGAGACGAGAGAAGCCCCGCCGTGTATGCGCCAACCGCGTAGAACGCGATATACCCGAGGTCCAGCAGGCCGGCGAATCCCACCACCACGTTCAGACCGAGCGCGAGCATCACGTAGAGCATCGCGAAGTCGAGCACGCGGACCCAGTAGTTTCCGCCGACCGCGCCGATGATCATCGGTGCGGCTGCGACCAGCACGGTCGTTGCGACGACGACTGCAATCCGATGAGCCGCGCCTCGCTCGGGTACCAGCGTCGTGGATGGCTCGATACGTTGAATCGAAGTCATGTCTTTTGTCTCCCTCGTTAAGCGCGGTCGGCGACACGCTCGCCGAGGAGGCCTGACGGTCGAAACACCAGGACACCGATGAGCACGACGAATGCGAACACGTCTTGATAGTTGCTGCCGAACACGCCGCCCGTCAGCGCGCCGATGTACCCGGCTCCAAGCTGCTCGATGAGACCCAGCAGGACGCCGCCGACCATTGCGCCCGCAAGATTTCCGATACCGCCGAGCACCGCCGCGGTGAAGGCTTTCAGGCCCGGAATGAAGCCCATATAGAAGTGCGCATTGCCGTATTCGGACGCGATCATCACGCCCGCAAGCGCGGCCAGCGCAGATCCGATCATGAACGTGGCAGAGATGACGAAGTTGGGGTTCACGCCCATCAGGGAAGCGTTGGCCGGGTTCTCGGCGATGGCGCGCATCGCGCGGCCGAGCTTGGTTTTATGGACGAGCAACAGCAGGCCGCCCATCACCAGGAAGGCCACCGCCATGATCACGATTTCCGTCATGGAGATCACGGCGCCGGGCGTCGTGTCGGTGGGCGCAATGACGTTGAGCGGATCGGTCGGGAGCAGTTGCGGAAAGGCGAGCGGATTGCGCGACCAGATCATCATCGCGAGGGTCTGCAGCAGGATGGATACGCCGATGGCCGTGATCAGCGGCGCGAGACGCGGCGCCTTGCGCAGCGGACGGTACGCGACGCGTTCGATCGTGTAGCCCACGATCGCGCAGACGACGGCCGCAACGACCAGCGCAATCGCGAGCGTGAGCACATTGCCCAGCCCCGGAAAGTGGTTCTGCAACACCGAGATCGTCGACAGCGCGACCAGCGCGCCGACCATCAGCACATCGCCGTGCGCGAAGTTGATGATCCCCAGGATGCCGTACACCATCGTGTACCCCAGGGCGATGATCGCGTAGACACTGCCCAGCACCAAGCCATTCAGAATCTGTTGAATAAAGATATCCACTGGCACTCCATGACGCTCCCGGCTTCGAGAGCTGTTAAGCCATCGGACTGGCGAATCGCCGGCCCGACGACACATCAAAACGGCGCATGCAGATTCGGGCTGACCGCCCCGCCTCTTCCGCGCCCCCGCTTCGATCAAAAAACACGGGGAAAATTAATTTTTCGCGAGTTTTGCGCCAATCGGTGAAGTTACCTAGATGCAGCTTCGAACAGACCAGATTTCTTCGATTCCGTTCGCGTTAATCCTTATAAAACAGTGCTTTACGCAAGCGAAAGATTGGAGAAGAATGCTCTCAAAGATCTTTTTAATTTGTTTGGCTTGACATCACTTTATGACGTCACTCATCATATGTCAACGAGCAAAAAATAGAGACGGCAAGAGCAGGAACAGAGGGTGTGGAAAGAGGCCGAGTCGTCCCTGCGCCACGCCTTCGAACGATTTGTTCGTCATCGGGAAAACGCGCTGAGCGGTGCTCGGCGCATATCATGGTTTACAAGGAGAGTCATGGTGGCCAGTCACGATAAAGCACGAGTGGGTGTCGACATCGGCGGGACTTTTACCGACGTCGCGCTGGAACTCGGTGGAGCGCTCTTTTCCACCAAGGTGCTGACGGATTACGAGGCGCCCGAGCGCGCCATCATCAAAGGCATCGGCATCGTTGCGGACAAGGCTGGTATCGCGCTGAAGGACATCGGCGTCATCATTCACGGCACGACGCTCGCGACGAACGCCCTGATCGAGCGTCGCGGCGCGAAGACGGCTTTCGTCACGACGGAAGGCTTCCGTGACACGATCGAGATGCGGACCGAAAACCGCTTCGAGCAGTACGATTTGAACATCAAGCTGCCCCCTCCCCTCATCGAGCGCGCGGACCGTTTCACGCTCAGCGAGCGTATCGATGCCCAAGGCGGCGTGTTGCTCGCCCCGACTGAAGCGCAAATCGAAGCTGTCGTCGATCGCATCGAAAAGGGTGGATTCGAGAGCGTCGCGGTCGGCTTTATTCACGCGTACGCGAATGGCGTGCACGAGCGCATGATGCGCGACGCCATCCTGAAGCGCCTGCCGAACGTTTCCGTGTCGATTTCGAGCGAAGTGTCGCCGCAGATTCGTGAGTTCGAGCGCTTCAACACGGTCTGCGCGAACGCCTATGTTCGGCCCATCATGAAGTCGTATCTGGACCGCTTGCTCGGCAAGGTGCGCGACGCGGGCGCGGTCTGCCCCATCTTCATCATTCACTCGGGCGGCGGCATCGTGTCGGTCGAGAGCGCGTCGGAGTTTCCGGTTCGTCTGGTGGAGTCGGGTCCGGCGGGCGGCGCGATCTTCGCGGCGCACATCGCTGCCCGCTATGACCTGAACACCGTGCTCTCCTTCGACATGGGCGGCACCACGGCCAAGATCTGCCTGATCGACGATCTCACGCCCAAAACGGCGAACACCTTCGAAGTGGCGCGTACTTATCGCTTCAAGAAAGGCAGCGGCATGCCGATTTCGATTCCCGTCGTGGAGATGGTCGAAATCGGCGCAGGCGGCGGTTCGATCGCTTCAATGGACGTCATGCGCCAAATCCGGGTCGGTCCGCACAGCGCCGCGTCCGAGCCGGGTCCGGCGTGCTATCAACGCGGCGGCACGCAGCCGACCGTCACCGACGCCGACTTGCTGCTGGGCCGCCTCGACCCCGCGAACTTCGCGGGCGGCACCATCCCCCTGTCTAGCGATAACGCGGCGAACGCGATGGTCGCGGAAGTCGGCGGGGCGATCAACCTCAGCCCCGAGGAAACGGCCTACGGCGTGGCGGAAGTCGTCGACGAAAACATGAGCAACGCGGCTCGCGTTCATGCGGTCGAAAGCGGCAAGGACATCGGCGACTACACGATGATTACGTTCGGCGGCGCCGGCCCTCTGCACGCCGCGCGCCTGTGCGAAAAGAGCGGCATCAAGAAGTTCATCGTTCCGCCCGGTGCGGGCGTCGGTTCGGCGATTGGTTTCCTGCGCGCGCCGTTCGGCTATGAAAGCGTTCGCAGCGCGAGCATGCGCTTCGCCGATTTCGATGCCGATGCGCTCAACGAGATCGTCGATCAGTTGCGCGAAGAGGCGCTTCATTTCGCGCGGCAGGGATCGGGTGAAGCGGAGCCTGTGGTCGAGATCAAGACCTTCATGCGCTATGTCGGGCAAGGCTGGGAAATTCCCGTGGCGATTCCGCATCGGCGCTTCACGGCCGATGATCGCATCAACTTCGCCGAAGCGTTCACGAAGTCCTACACACAATTCTTCGGCCGCCCGATCGATGGCCTGGATATCGAGATCGTCAGTTGGGCGGTCAAGGCGAGCTCGCCGCTGCCGCCTGTCGAACGTCTGCAAATGGTCACGTCGCGCGACGCCGCGAAGGTGCAGAAGACCCGCAAGATTTTCGACGCCGCGCTGAGCAAGTTCGTGGAGGCGGCGATCGTCGAGCGCGCAACGCTCAAGGTCGGCGAGAGCGTGAGCGGCCCCGCCATCATCGTCGAGCCGGAAACGTCGACGCTGGTGACCTCGTCGTTCACTGCGACGGTGCAGCCCGATGGCTGTCTGCTCGCGGTATCCAAAGAATCTGCACATCAGGAGTAAAGGTTATGTCATTGAGCAATCTCGACACCATTCACATGCAGGTCATGTGGAACCGTCTGATCTCCGTGGTCGAAGAACAGGCGATGGCCCTGATTCGCACCGCGTTCAGCACCAGCGTGCGCGAAGCGGGCGACTTGTCCGCAGGCATCTTCGACAAGCGCGGACGCATGCTCGCCCAGGCAGTGACGGGCACGCCGGGCCACGTGAACACGATGGCCGAAGCGGTCGAACACTTCATGACCGATATCGGCGTGGAGCGCATGTACGAAGGCGATGTCTATCTGACCAACGATCCGTGGAAAGGCACCGGTCACCTGCATGACTTCACGGTCGTCTCGCCTTCGTTTCATAACGGCGAGCTGATCGGCTATTTCGCCAGCACGGCGCATGTGGTCGATATCGGCGGTCGCGGTTTCGGCCCGGACTCGCGCGAAGTGTACGAAGAAGGTCTGTTCGTGCCGATCATGAAGTTCATCGAGCGCGGCGAAGTAAATCGCGACCTGGTCAACATCCTGCGCCACAACGTGCGCGAAGCCGACAAGGTCGTGGGCGATCTGTACGCGCTCGCCTCCTGCAATGAGACCGGCCACAAGCGGCTCATCGAGATGCTCAAGGAGTTCGAGCTGAAGGACGTCGAAGGCATCGGCGAGTTCATCCTCGCACGCAGCCGCGAGGCCACACTCGAGCGTATCGCCGCACTGCCGAAAGAAACGCAGACGAACGAAATGACGCTCGACGGCTACGACACGCCGGTCAAGCTCAACGTCACGCTGACGGTGGCTGACGATCATCTGCTCGCCGACTTCGCAGGCTCGTCGCCGGCCAGTCCGTTCGGCATCAACGTGCCTCTGCTCTACGCGAAAGCGTATGCGTGCTATGGCCTCAAGTGCATCATCGCGCCGGAAGTGCCGAACAATGCCGCGTCTCTCGAACCGTTCAAGGTTCAGGCGCCCGAGGGCTGCATCCTGAATGCACAGCATCCGAGCCCGGTGGCGGTTCGTCACGTTCTCGGCCACTTCGTTCCTGATCTGGTGCTGGGCGCGCTTCACAAGGTCGTGCCGAATCGCGCGCCTGCCGAAGGCTCGGGCGCGCTGTGGAATCTGCACGTCAGCGCACGCCCGGTTCAGGAAGGTTCCGGACTCAAGGGCAGCGAAATCCTCATGTTCAACAGCGGGGGCACGGGCGCGCGTCCCGAACTCGACGGACTCTCGGCGACGGCGTTCCCGAGCGGCGTGCACGCGATGTCGGTCGAGGCCACGGAACAAGTCGGGCCGATCGTCGTCTGGCGCAAGGAGATGCGTTCGGGTTCGGGCGGTGCAGGCGAGCATCGCGGCGGCCTCGGTCAGATCGTCGAAATCGGACCGCGCTCGGGTTATCACTTCCGCTTCAATGCGATGTTCGACCGTATCGACCATCCGGCGCGTGGTCAGTCCGGCGGCAAGTCGGGCGAAGCCGGCGCGGTCACGCTCTCGGACGGCACGAAGATGCGCGGCAAAGGCACGCCAGCGGTCGGCGAGCATCAGCGCGTCACGCTGTCTTTGCCTGGCGGAGGCGGTGTCGGCGCGCCGGAACAGCGTTCGAAGGAAGCATTGCTTCGCGATGTGCGCAACGAATATATCTCTGAGGCGCAACTGCGCGCGGACTACGGCGTCACGCTGGACGCCCTGACCGCATCGACCAAACAATAAGGAGTCAGGCATGACCGACGTTATCAAGCCCCCGTTAAAGAACATCCTGATCACCGGCGCCGGCGGCGCTTTGGGTTCCGTGCTGCGGGAGTCGCTTCGTCCTTACGCCGAGACACTCAGCTTGCATGGCCGGCAATCGCTCGGTGAAGTACGCGAGAACGAAAAGCACTTCATCTGCGACCTCGCCGATCGCGATGCCGTGTTCGAGATGCTCAAGGGCGTGGACATGGTCATTCACATGGGCGGCGCTCCGCGTGAGAATACCTTCCAGGTGATCCTCGATTCGAACATCGTCGGAAGCTACAACATTTACGAAGGCGCTCGTCAGGCCGGCGTGAAGCGCGTGATCTATGCAAGTTCGGTTCATGCGATCGGTTTTTACGAGTGCACGCAGACGATCGATTCGAACGTGCCGCAGCGGCCCGACAGCCTTTACGGCGTGAGCAAGACCTTCGTCGAAAACCTCTCGCGCTATTACTTCGACAAGTTCGGCATCGAGTCCGTGTGTCTGCGTATCGGCTCGTGCTTTCCGAAGCCGACCGACCGCCGCATGCTCGCGACGTGGCTCTCCTACGATGACTTCACGCGCATGTGCGTGCGCTCCCTGTTGACGCCGAGCGTCGGACATATGATCGTCTACGGGAACTCGAAGAACAGCGCCAACTTCTGGGACAACACGGCAGTCGGTTATCTGGGCTATCACCCGCAAGACTCCGCCGACGAATACGCCGCGGAAGTCTATGCGAACACGCCCATGCCCGATCCCCTTGACCCGGCCGTCAAATATCAGGGCGGCAAGTTCGCGGCGGACGGTCATTTCGAAGACCCGAAAACGAACTGACCGGCTCGTCTCCCAACGTCTTTTCTGGACAGCAAAGATGGCACAGCAAGCACAGAAATCCCACTATGACGTCGTCATTGTGGGTGGCGCCGTGGTGGGAAGTGCGACCGCATATTTCCTCAAGCAAAACCCCGACTTCACGGGTTCGATACTCGTCGTGGAGCGCGACTGGTCTTATGCGCAGTCCGCGACCGCTCTGTCGAGCGCCTCGATCCGGCATCAGTTCTCGAATCCGTTGAACATCAAAATCTCGCAGTTCGGGACCGAGTTCATTCGCAACTTTCATGAACTCGTCGCGGTCGACGGCGATGCACCGGAACTCGGTTTCAAGGAGAACGGATACCTCTATCTGGGCGATGCGAAAGGTGCGCCGATGTTCGAGCGCAACTATGAAACGCAGCGCGAGAACGGCGCGGACGTCGTTTTGCTCGACCCGGAGAAGCTTGCCGCGCGTTTTCCGTGGCTCAACATCGACGGTCTCGTCAACGGCGTGTACGGGCAAACAGGCGAAGGCTGGTTCGACAGCTACGGCCTGCTTCAAGGCATGCGCAAGAAGGCGCGCTCGCTGGGCGCGGAGTACATCGAGAATGAAGTCGTCGATATCCGCCGCGAGGGTTCGAAGATCACCGGCATCGTTTTGAAGAGCGGTGAGGAGATCGGTTGCGGCGTGCTGGTCAACGCAGCGGGCACACGCGGCCCCGCGATGGCGCGCAAGGCGGGACTGGACATTCCGGTCGAGCCGAGAAAGCGCTGTCTCTTCGTCTTCGATTGCCGCACGCCGCTGGAAGGCACGGTGCCGCTCACTATCGACACGACGGGCATCTTCTTCCGCCCCGAAGGTAAATACTATCTGACGGGCTGTTATCCGGAACCCGACCCGCTCGCAGACGTGGATGATTTCGACGTCATCCATTCCGAATTCGAAGAGATGATCTGGCCCGCGCTCGCTGAACGCGTTCCGGCCTTCGAAGCGATCAAGGTCGTCAGTTCGTGGGCAGGCCACTACGATTTCTGCATGCTCGACCATAACGCGATCGTCGGACCGCACCCGGAAGTGAACAACTTCCTGTTCGCCAATGGATTCAGCGGACACGGTTTGCAGCAGTCGCCCGCGGTCGGCCGAGGCTTGAGCGAGCTGATCGTCTATGGACAGTACCGGGCGCTCGACCTTTCGCCGCTCGGATACGAGCGTGTGGTCGAGAACAAGCCCTTCCTTGAAGAAGGTGTCATCTGATGAACACACTCAGGTATCGAAACGCAGTAGTCACCGGCGCGTCCAGCGGCATCGGACGGGCCATTGCGACGCGTCTCGTGAAAGACGGTCTGCACGTCTACGCCGTCGGCCGCGACGCGAGCGCGCTCGATTCGCTCGCAGCCGTTGGCAATATCACGCCGATCGCACTCGATTTGCGCGACCCGTCTCCGCTTCGCGGAGTCTTCGAACGAACCGAGATCGACGTCGTCGTGAACAACGCGGGACTGTTGCCGGCCATCGCCAAGTTCAACGAAAGCAGTCCGGACGATGTCGACAACATGATCGACATTAACTTACGCGCCCCGCTCCGGCTCGCGCACATGGCGCTGGCAGGCATGGTCGAGCGCGGCCGCGGCCATCTGTTTTTTATCGGGTCGAGCGCGGGGCGATTCCCGCATCCGAACACGGCGGTCTATGGCGCAACCAAAGCGGCCATCAGCATGTTTTGCGACTCGTTGCGCTGTGACCTGCTGGGAACCAAGGTGCGTGTGACCGAACTGGCTCCCGGTCGTGTTCAGACCAACCTCTATCGAAGCGCTCTGGGCGAGCAAGGCGCCAACGAGAAGCTTTACGAAGCGTATCGCTCGATTCAGCCCGAAGATATTGCCGAGCTTATTTCGACGGCGCTCAGACTTCCCGAAGCCGTGGACGTCGCGCGGCTCGAAGTTTTCCCGACCGATCAAGCCCCCGGTGGCTCGCAGATCGTTTCGGTCAAGTCCTGACGAACCCCTTTATTCGAGACTCAGATGAAGAATCAGAGAGTAGTGATTGTGGGAGGCGCAACCGGCCTCGGATTGAGCATTGCGAAGCTGATGCTCGCGGACGGCGTCGAAAGCATCGCGCTCATCGACAAGAACGGGCCGCTGCTGTCGGAAACGGTCGCGTCGCTGAAGAGCGAAGGACATCGCGTCGTCGGCGTCGAAGGCGACATCACGCGTGCAAGTCTTGCGAAAGAAGCCTTTCAGAATGCCGTGAAGGAACTGGGACGCGTCGATTGTCTGGTCAACAGCGCAGCGATCTATCCGCGCAAAGCCCTGCTCGAAATCTCGGACGACGACTGGGATCTCGAGAACGCGGTGAACATCAAGGGCACGTATCACATGATGGTCGCCGCAGTCGAACACATGCGCAGCCGTCCGAAGGTCGAAGCCCACATCGCTGGCCGGATCGTGAATATCACGTCGGTCGACGCGTTCAAGGCGCATCCGCAGAACGCGCATTACGCGGCGACGAAGGCAGCCGTCGTGAGTCTCACCAAGTCGTTTGCGCAAGAGGTCGCGAAGGACGGCATTCTGGTGAACTCGGTCGCCCCTGCAGGCTTTGCCACGGAAAAGGCAAAGAAGGCGGGCTTTCTCGGTGAACTCGCCGCCGCCAATCCGCTGGGTCGCGCTGCCGAACCGGAAGAAATCGCTCAATGGGTCGTCATGATGGCCAGTGCGCGCAATACCTATGCGACGGGCGAGAACGTCATCGTCAGCGGCGGCTATATCTACGCTTGACGGATGTCACCGGCTTGATCGAACTGTTTCTCGTCAAGAGCCACGCGCCAGCGCTCGCTGTGATAAAGTCGTAATATGTCATACGGCGGAAGTCAGACGGACGTAACGTCTGCTTTCGCTGGCGCGGCCATCCGCAACCGTACTTTGCGGAGCTCTAATTAATCCGGTGTGAGGCACTCGGAATGGACGCTGAAACCCTGCTGAAGAATGCTTCGAGTTCCGGAAAACGTCGCAGCCTGACTGAGCTCGTGATTCAGGCACTCAACGACAAGATCGATCGGGGCGACTACCCTCCCGGTTCGAAGATGCCGACCGAGCCTGAACTGTGTTCCGAGTTTGGCGTGAGCCGGACCGTCATACGCGAGGCCGTGGCCTCTCTCAAACTGGGGCGCCGCCTGATTGCGCGTCATGGCGTCGGTGTTTTCGTTGCCGAGGCGCCCGGTCATAGCGAAGGTACAGCCTTTATCGACTCGACTACGCTGAACAATTCGATGCACGTGCTCGAATTGCGCACGGGTGTCGAAACCGAATGCGCTGCCTATGCGGCTCAGCGTCGATCAGAAGCTCATCTCCGCGCGCTGAAGGAAGTCTATGCCCGTATGGAAATCGTCGCAGTCGATGACGATGCGGAATGCGCGCGGGCCGACTTCGAGTTCCATCTCGCCGTTGCCACTTGCTCGGAGAATCCGCACTTCGCGTCGATCCTTCGGTCGATGGGACAGGAGATCATCATCGATCTGCGTCTCAAGCATGCCAAGGCCAATCCCAAAGAGCGCAGAACGTATATTCGTCGTATCCAGCGCGAACACGGCGACATTCTCGCCGCGATCGAGCAACAGGACGTGACCGCGGCGAGACGCGCGATGCGACGTCACCTGAACGAAAGCCTCGAGCGGTATCACAATCTCACGAGCAGTCGCGCCGAATAAAAGTACCGAGCAAAGCGAAAGGCCGTAGCGCCTCCGAAAGGAGTGCCCTACGGCCTTTTCACTTCCATGTCGCGCAGCGCTTATCGACTCGACAATGCGTCGCGAGCAACCCGGCACGCGGCCAGATCCCAGGCGCCGCATCCGACCGCCTTCATCAGGATCGGCGTGCCCTTTGGAATGCGCGTGGCGTCCACTGACCCGAGGCTGGTCACTTTCGCCCAGTCGACATCCGCCTGAAGCAGGTCGCCCGCCTCGGCACGCGTGCCCGCGAGGTTATCGACGAAAACGAGACTGCCCCGCACGGTTCGCGGCGCCAGTTCTGCCGCGTCGGGGGTCGACGAACCTGCGCCGATCACCAGTCGATCGGCTCTCGCTTCCTCGTCATAGACGGGCTTTCTGCTCGTCGTAACCGTGATGACGGTGTCCACTTCCTCCGGTATTTTCCCTTCAGTCGGAGACACGTCGATGCCGTCGAGCTTGAGCGTATCGCGGAAGGCGATTTCCGATGCAGGGTCGATGCCCTTCACATAGACGCGTGCCTCGGGATACAGCGCCATGATCGCTTGCGCGTGATAGCGCGCCTGAACCCCCGTGCCCACGATGGCAAAAGTCTGCGGCTTCGCGGGATGCAGGAGACGGACACCCAGCATCGACAACGCGGCGGTACGGCGCCCGGTCAGCGTCTGTCCGTCGAGAATGAACTGCGGCTCGCCCGTTTCACCGTCGCATACCGTCACGAGACTGAAGATCGTCGGGAAACCTTTCTGCAGGTTATCGAAGTTGACGCTCACGAGTTTATGGATCGCGATGTCCTTTGCACTCGCCGGCATCGTCAGAAACTGACCGTCCCGCCCCAGCGGCAGGCTCACACGAACCGGCACGTGGATGCGCCCCTGATCCAGTTCACGGCTTGCGATCTCCAGCGCGTCGACGAGCGCCCGGTAATCGAGAATGCGCGCGGTCGTCGCGCTATCCAGTACTTTGACGTTTTCCACTTCTTTCTACTCCTTCAGACAATCGGATGGTTTTTCACGCGAAGCGGTCGGCTCTGAACGGATTCAGGTCAACGGCTGTCGGCGCACCAGCTATCATTTGCGCGACCAGTTCGCCCGTGACGGGCGCGAGCGTCAGCCCCAGATGCTGATGCCCCGTCGCGACGAATACGTTTCTCGCGGTCGGCACCTCGTCGATCATGGGCAGGTAATCGGGAAGCGTCGGACGATCCCCGAACCATCGACTCGATTCTTTCGGCGCTGCGCCGGAGAACATGCGTGTGAATTCCTTGACGAGCATGTCCGCTCGCCGCCAGTCGGGCTTCTCGCCGCCGCCGAATTCGACGGTGCCGGCCAATCGGATTCCGGTGCTCATCGGGTTGCACGTGAATCCCGCTTCAACGAAGCTGACGGGGACTTTCAATTGATCGCTCGAAGGCTCCATGAGCTCGACGTGATAACCACGCTCGTTGGTCAAGGGGACTTTGGTTCCAAGAGGCTCGATCAGTTTTGCCGACAGCGCGCCCGCTGCGACCAGCACTTTGTCGACTGTCGTCGTTCGGGCGCCGGCATGCACGGTCACACGGCCGTCGCGTTCCAGGACAAGTCCCTCGACGCGGGCCTGACTGAAAGTGGCGCCCGCCGAGCGCGCCGCTTCGAACAGGCTCTGAACGATTCGGTGCGGATTCGTCACGGATGACATGCCGGGCACGTATCGGGCGTGACTGATCTTTGCCTTGAGCGAAGGGAGATAGTTCGCTCGCACCTCGTCAGCGTTCAACTCACGATGCTCCACGCCGAACCGGTCGAGCACTTCCATGAGTTGCTGGCGTGCCTTGTGGTCCTCGGGCTGCTCGTACACGTAGAGGGCGCCAATGTCTCTGAACAGCTCCTTCGGAATCTCTCCTGATTCGAGCAGTCGCCGCCAGCCCGCTTTTGCGACCGTGACGAGACTCGCGAGCGAGACGGTGTTGCGCGCATAGTTCGACGGCGATGCCTGTCGTACGAACTTCCACATCCACGGCGTCATCCGGGGAATGCCCTGAGTGTTCAGCCGGAGCGGACTGTTCTGCTGCAACAGCATTCGCGGGATGCCCGCGACGGTCTGGGGACTGGCGAGCGGCGCCACGTGATCGACAGCGATGATTCCCGCGTTCCCGAACGAGCACCCGGAACCAGGCGCGGCGCTGTCGAAGATCTGCGCCCGGAAGCCCTTCTTCGCGAGATTCAATGCTGCCGAGCATCCGATCAGCCCGGCCCCAATGATCAGTACGTCTTTCATATATCGATTCTGTTAGCAAGCGACACTCGAGCGCCGATCAATCGCTCCGGACCACCGAGTCGCTCGCCCGTCTGAAAGAGCAATGCCGGCAACGGTCGATGATCCCGTTGCCGGCGATGCGGTTCTATTGCCAATCGCCTGTTAGCGTCGGATCTCAGTTTGTTTTCAGCGGCTCGATCTTCTCTCCGTTGGTTTGTGCGACCGGCACCCACTTGCCCTGTTCGACCTTGTAGAGCGTCGCGCCCGGCGCTTTCAGGTCGCCGTTGGCCTGGAACGAGACGTCGCCCGTGACGCCCGGAAACGAAACCGATTTGATTTGCGAGCCGTAGACCTTCGGGTCCGTCGAATTCGCTTTCTGCATCGCGCGGATCAGCACCCACGTCGCATCGTAGGCATTCGGCGCAAACGCAACGACGCCCTGGCCGTACTTCGATTTCATCCTGTCTTCGAATTGCTTGCCGGTCGGGCTCGCCGTCAACGGCGCGCCATAACCCCATGACAGCGCGCCGTCCGAGGCCTGCGGTCCGGCCACTTGCAGGAAGGTGTCGTTCTGGAAGCTGCCGCCGCCGAGCAGCACTGCCTTGATGCCCAACGCGCGCATTTGCTTTGCGATGGTCGCGGCCTGTTGATCGAGGCCTGCCCAGAACACGACGTCAGGATTGATCGACTTGATGTGCGTCAGCTGCGCGCGAAAATCCACCGCCTTGTCGGTCGTGAACTCGCGCATGGCGATCTTGCCGCCCGACTTTTCCACGCCTTTGACGAACTCGTCGGCGATGCCCTGGCCGAATGCCGTCCGGTCGTCCATCACCGCAATGCTCTTGGACTTCAGCGACTCGACGGCATACCGGCCCGCGAGCTGCCCCATCTGCGCATCGGAATTGATCAACCGGAAAACGTCCGCGTAGCCCTGCGACGTGAGCGTCGGGTTCGTTGCTGCGGGCGACACCATCGGGATTCCCGCGCCGTGATAGATGCGGGATGCCGGAATGCTGGTTCCGGAGTTGAAATGGCCGACGACGCCCGCGACGTGCTCGTCGACCAGCTTTTGCGCGACCTGAGCGCCGATCCGGGGATCGCCCTGATCGTCTTCCACTGCGAGCACGAAGTTCGCCGGCTTTCCGCCGATGACCAGCTTTTTGGCGTTCGCATCATCGATCGCAAGCTGGGCGCCGCGCTTGATGTCTTCGCCATAGTGCGCAGAGGAGCCGGTGAGACCGGCCGCAAGACCGATATTGACATCGTCGGCAAAGGCGCTTGGAGCCGCGAGCGAGGCACCGGCCGCGAAAGCGCACGCGACGACGAAGGGCTTGAACATGAGCGGGGATTTCATCTAAAACCTCTGGCGCGTTGAAAAGTTGGCTGACCTCGACCGCGGCGGTCTGCGGATGGTCCGTGGCTTCCCTGCGTTCGTCACAGGGATGCGCGACGCATGGAAAACTGTGGCGCATGACCATCAAAATATTAGGTGAGACGTCATATGTCAATGAGTCAAAAACCGGATTCGGATCGGGACTTCCCACTAGATTGGAAGGCACCGTTTTGGTGCGCAGAAAAGATTAAGGGCGTACTTCACGATTCGACGTGAAGTACGCCCATGCCTTTTTTGGATGTTGCGTTCTGTCGCTTCAGCCAGCTTTCTCAGCTCACCTTCCGTCCGAGACGATCGAGCGGAACGTCGAAGGTTTCTCTCATGGAGAAGATCGAAACCGCGGAAAGCAGACACACGAGCGCTGCGAAGGCGGCCGGCATCACCCACGGCGCGGTGCCGAACTTGCCGATCAGCGCGGTTTCGATCAGCGGGGCGAATCCGGCGACCGCGAAGCCGAACTGAGTGCCGATCGCCATGCCCGAAAGTCGAACTTGCGTCGGAAAGCGCTCGGCATAAGTCGCCGGCCAGACTGCGTTGGTGATGCTGTACACGACGCCACCGAGAAAGACACCCGTTGCGAGCACCAGCGCGTCGCTTCCGGTTGTGATCGACCACAGAAAGACTGCGGCGCCGATCGCACACAACACGTTGCCCGCGATGAACACCGGGCGACGGCCGATCCTGTCGGAAAGCGTCGCATAGAAAGGGATGGTGAAAACCGCGATCAGATTGCCGATGATGGCGGTCCACAGCATCGTCGACGTGCTGATGTGGTGCTCCATCGTGCGCGAGAACGACAACGCGAACACGGCGAACGTCGTCCCGATGGATGCGATCAGCGCCGCGAAGAACACTTGCAGCAATTCCTTCCGATACGTCGTGAAGAGGGTTCTGAGCGGAGCGTGCGGAACTTCGCCGTGTGACGCCTCGCTCTGGAAAGCGGGCGTTTCCTCGAGCCGTGAACGCACGATGAAGCCGACGATGACGACCGCCGCGCTCAACCAGAACGGCACGCGCCAGCCCCACGACAGCAGTTGATCTTCCGACAGCAAGGCGGCAAGCGGCAGCACGACTGCTGGTGCGAGCACCTGACCGCCTTGCGTGCCGCTCAACGTCCAGCTCGTGTAATAGCCGCGACGATTCGCGGGTGCGTGTTCGAACGACATCGAATTGGCGCCGGCCTGCTCACCCGCGGCGGAGATGCCTTGCAGTATCCGCAGCACGACGAGCAACGCGGGCGCGAGAATCCCCGCGCTTTGATAGCTCGGCAGGCAGCCGACGAGAAACGTCGATACGCCCATCAGCAGCAGCGTGCCGACCATCACGACTTTGCGACCGAGACGGTCGCCGTAGTGACCCATCAGAAATGAGCCGAGTGGACGGGCCGCATAGGCGACGCCGAAAGTCGCCATCGATGCGAGGGTCGCGGCGGCCATGTCGCCGGGAGGAAAAAAGATGCGCGGGAAGATCAGCGCGGCCACCGTGCCGTAAATGAAGAAGTCGTAGTATTCGAGCGCGCTGCCGATCCATCCGGCGATCGCGGCTTTTCTCGCCTGCCGTCTGCTGTCAGCCTGTGCAAGCGCTGGCGCGGCGCGGTTTTCCATCGTGTTTGTCGTCATGTCTGTCTCCGTTTCTTTGTCTGAAAGGTCTGATACTGGCTAGGTTCTGTGCTGAAGCAGTTGCTCGGTGGCCTGGCGAACGAGCGTCGCGCGCTTCAGTGAATCCGTCTCGCGGATGAGCGGCACTTCCACCGACAGCGGCACGTCCTTCGGCGACGCGGCGAGCAATTTCAATAAGGGTAACTGACCTTCTCCGGGCAACAGCCGATTGCTGCGTGCCTCGTCGACGATCCCTGAAGGGGATGGCGATGCAATGGGCGCATCGCAGAGCTGGATGCTGCCGATCAACGCGGGGTCGAGCGCCGCGACCGCTTCGACTGTGCCGCCCGAGCGGAACAGATGCAGCGCATCGACGAGCACGAATGCGTTGTCCATGCGAACCGCCTTGACGATATCGACTGCGTCTTCGAGTCGTGCGACCGGTCGCCAGATCATGAACTCGATGTCGAGCGAGAGCCCGAACGGCCGGGCCAGATCGCATAGCGCGGCAAGACGGTCGATGACGCGCGCGCGATCCGCATCGTCGATATTGATACATACGCGCCGTGCGCCGAGTTCCGCGCCCGCTTCGAACGCGGGCACGTAGTCGTCGATGCGTGTGTCAGGCGCGATGCGCACCACTTCGATGTCGGACACGATAACGTCGTGCGCTTTCATGAGCCGCAGGGTGTCGCGCAATTCAGGCGCTCCGGCACGCAGCGGATACGCAATGCCGCCCGGCATCGGTGAACACAGCCGGATGCCGACGGCCCGAAAGCCGGCTTGCGCTGCCAGCGATATCAGATGCGGCGGCCCGACATCGAGCACGGTGAGATGAGAAAGGGAAAGCCGGTTCATTGCGTCGCGCCTCGTCCGGTCAGTAGGTGGCGCGTCCGCCCGTGAGATCGAACGCGGCGCCGGTGGTGAACGAGCACTCTTCCGTCGCCAGCCACGCGACCATCGACGCGACTTCGTCGGGACGGCCTGCGCGTCCGAGCGGAATCTTGGCGAGCACGAAGTTGCGCGCGTCGGCGGTCATATTGCGGAGCATGTCCGATTCGATGGCGGCAGGGGTCACGCAATTGACGCGAATCTGCGTATCCGCGAGTTCCTTGCTCAACGATTTGGTCAACGCGATCACGCCGGCCTTCGATGCCCCGTAGGCGCCCTGATTCGGATTGCCTTCTTTCCCGCCCACCGACGACAGATTGACGATTCGCCCATGCTGCGCACGACGCAGATAAGGCAGCACCTCGCGGCAGCAGATGAACACGCCCGTGAGATTGATGTCGATGACCTGCCGCCAGGCGTCGATCGCATACGTTTCGACGGGACCGATCGGGCCGTTGATGCCCGCGGCGTTGATCAGAACGTCGATCGAACCAAAGCGTTCGAAGGCCGCCTTTGCGGCGGCGGCAACACTGGCGGCGTCGGTCACATTCACCTGAGCCGACGAAACGGCACGGACGTTTTCGGCTGCCGCATGCGCGGCCGCGCCATCGATATCCCAAAGCACGACCTTCGCTCCCGACGCGACGAATCGTTCGGCAATCGCATAGCCAATCGCGCCGGAGCCTCCTGTCACGACGCATACGCGATTGCGCAAGTCCAACTGGTTCATCTTTCTTGTCTCCATCCGTTCAAAATCGATGAACCGATACTAGGGACAAACGCCCGGTTTGTCGTATGCTGAAAGTCCGATAACCTATAACTTTTGGTTAATCGCCGGGACGAATCCAGTGCGTTTCAAGCTTCGCCACATGGAGGTTTTTCGCGCGGTCATGCTGACCGGCTCGATCAATGCCGCGTCGAAGCTGCTGTTCGTCTCGCAGCCCGCCGTGAGCAAGCTGGTTTCTCATGTCGAGACCACACTGGGCCTGCGCCTCTTCGAGCGCTCGAAAGGCCGGCTGGTGCCCACGGCGGAAGCGCACGCGCTCTTCAGGGAAGTCGAGCAGGTTTATCAGGCGGCTGTGCGCGTCGATGAGTTCGCCCATGCGCTGGCGCTCGGGCCGTCGAGTCTTCTGCGCGTGTCGTGCAGCGCCTCGCTCGCGATGAGCGTGGTGGCGCCCGCACTCGTCGAACTCAAGAGGAAGCTTCCGGCGCTGACGGTGAGCTGGCAGACCACGCTAATGGCCGATATGCCGATGGAACTCCTGAGCAAGGAGGCGGAGGTCGCCATCGCTGCCATGCCCGTTCTGCACGAGCATCTGGAAAACGTTCCGTTCATGTACGGCAACATGGTCTGCGCCATGCCGAAGGGGCATCGGCTGGAAGCACAGCCGAGCGTTTCGCTTGCGGATCTGGCAGACGAGCCAGTCGTGCTGTTCAAGCGCGACATTCCGTTCGGGACGGTAATTGCGCAAGCCTGCCAGCAGGCGGGTGTCGAACTGAAATCGACGATCGACGTGATGCGTGCGGATCAGGCGCTCGCACTCGTAGAGGGCGGACTCGGCGTGACGATCGTCGATACCTTCGCTACGACAGGGAGCGCGCTGGTCATTCGCCCGCTGCGCGAAGCCATCGAGTTGACGGCGCACTTCGTGTACTCGCGCTTTGCGCCGCCATCGCGTAATGCGAGCGTGTTCATGCAGGCCGTGTATCGGCGGGCGACCGTCTTGCAGCGCGCGATTCCGGACGCGTTCGTTCCTGATTGACGTCGTTGAAATCGAATGGCGGTTTCAGCCGAAGCGCTCTACTCTGCCTTGATGCGGCATTCGTCGCAGCGCCGGATTCGCTCATTCGTGAAGGAGCACGCCATGCACAAAAGAATGGTCGCGAGCGCGTTCATGCTGATCATGCTGTGCCTGTCCACGCTCGCCCGGGCCGATGCAAATCCGTTGCTCGGAACATGGCGCCTGAAGTCGTTCGTGCGCGAAGTCAGTGGCACCGGCGAGCGATACAACCAGCTCGGCGATCATCCTGACGGCTATCTCACCTACTCGCCGGATGGCCGGATGCTCGCGTTCTTCGTATCCGGCGATCAGCCACGGCCGCGGAGCGAGCCCTCCGACGAAGAGCGAATCAGGCTTCATAAATCGATGCTCGCGTACGGCGGAACGTATAGCGTGTCGCCCGGCAAAGTCGTGCATCATATCGACATCGAATGGGACGGCAGGCGCATCGGAAGCGACCAGGTGCGGTTCTACGCTATCGACGGCGACACGCTTACGATCAAGACCGAACCGAACAAGAGTCCCGTAGACGGGCGCGAAGGCGTAGGTATCCTGACGTTCGAGAGGGTGAAGAGTTTGCAGCCGCAATGAGGTCTGCAACGCTTTTTCTCCACCGTACTCGGCGAATACCTGTCGCGTCCCGAACGACAGTGCGCTGCAATCTGTCGGACCTGAGCCACCATCCTTCCCCGGCCGGTCCACCCACGCATCCCTGCACAATCGGGCGCGCGCGCCGCCCATAGCCTGTCCGTCAGTTTTCCCCACGTTCACGCTGACGATTGGCACGTCATGTGCAGTGTTCGGGGACGCCCGACATCGCCGTATTGAAACGCCGGGCAACCTTGAGCGAGTCGTGGGGATCGTATGTCCGGGCGATTGCATCGTCGATTACTGTGCAGCATCGTCGCGATCACGGCGATCGGCAGCGTCTGCACGTCGCGCAGTGGGCCGTCTTCGGTGACGATTCAGGGCGGCGCGATCGTACGGCCCGCCGTGGCGGCCGTCGAGTCCACGCCACCCGCGGCAGCGATCATTCAGGCTGCCGCGCAGACCGAATCCGCTCGCGAGGACATTCCCGAAACAACGCAGGACGCAACCGATCCCGGCATCGAACGGCTGCGTGGCGCGACGTGGTGGGAAGCGAATCGCAAGTTGCGGCCCCAGCTTGCGCAGGTCGGCGACCTGATGTTCGCGGCCAGGTCGCCCGAAGGCGAAACGGAACAGTCAGCCGAAGGTGCATCGCGCGTGCAGCGTCTGCGCGACGCGATGCGCGCGCATCAGCAGCACAAGCCCGCAGGCTGGAATCGGCTCGTGACGCAGGTACGCGCCGCGCGCGCGAAGGCCGGCGATTATTCCGCGCTGATGTTGGCCAACGCCCTGATCAATGAAATCCGCTATCGCGACGGCACCGACGGCAGCTACTATCCGCCCGCGCGCTTCTTCGCCGAGAGCGGCGTCTGCAAGGACTTTGCGGTGGCCAAGTACCTGCTGCTGCGCGAGGCGGGCTTCGACGCGTCGCAATTGCGCCTCGTGTTGCTCGCGCCCCGCTACAACAACACGCCCGACGACTGGCACGTGATGCTCGTCGTGCAGACCGATGGCATGGCCGCGCCGGCGGCACTCGATTCGCCGCCGCCTCCCGTGCGCAAGCGCATCGGCGATGCGTCCGACGACGCAGTGCGCGCCGACACGGTCGACACCGTCGATACCGCCAGCAAGTCCGGCCCGTCTGCGCGGCTCGCAGCGATCCTCGCCGGCCGCAAGCCCGCCGACGCGGTGCTGCACGCGCCCTCCGGCCCCGCGGTCGCGACACTCGACGCGTCCGGGCAGGCGGAGCGCCCGCTTGCCGTCGTTTTCAATGAGCTAGGCAGCCTGTCATTCGAGCGCGAGACGCCTGTCTTCACACGCCGGCCGCACGTCTCCAAACGGCGCGGCATTCGCACGATCGTCGCGGACGACGCAGGCCAATCGTGGAGCATAGATTCGTCGGGCGTCTTTCCGAAATGGCAATTGACCAATGCGAGCGGCGAGGCAAAGGGATGATATTTTTTTGATCCGCAAATCGGACGGTTATATGTCTTCAGGCCGATATCAAATAGAAAGGATTTTTGAAAGGCAGATTAGCTCGTCATGGATTTCCAGATAACGCGAATCGCGAGATATCGAACTCCGAAAAGCGCAGTCTCTTTCGATTGCTCAGCCGCACTACCCCGCTAAAGCACGCACGTTCGGCCTGGGAACAATTTTCCGGCTTCTTATCGAACCGGTCGCGAGCAGGCGGATTTACCGGTGTTATAAAACAACACTGCGTTTCTTTCTTACTATCAAAGCCAAACCTGTCATTTCTTGCGGTTAAGATTCCCACCCGCGCTTCTATCGTTTCGATTAGAGCCTCAAGTTCATCTCCTTTGCGCCGTTAGAAATAGAGACGACGGAAAACTCTCTGCGAAAGACGACCGTTCGGATTACTTCCCGAAGACGTTTCTCGCAGGCCGAGATTGTTTTGTCGCTAGCCCCTTAAAACCGTTATCAGGCTCGAAATGCCAGCGGCATCGAAGACCAATCGACAACTGTTCAAGACCACGTGGCCGTTCGTGGCAGTCGTTGCGTCGCTGCTGGCGCTCGTCGCGACGAGCCTGTCGATCATGTCGTCCGTGCGGGCTTACATCGGCGGTGAAAGCACGTGGTCGAAAGGCCAGAAGGACGCGGTCTTCTATCTGATCCGCTACGCGCAGACTGGCGACGAAAAAGCCTTTCGCCAATATCAAAGCGCGATCGCATTTCCGCTCAATCTCAAGCGCGCACGGCTTGCGCTCGACAGCGCCCAATCCGATCTCGGCACGGCACGACAGGCGTTGCTCGAAAGCGGCGTCGATCCCGCCGACGTGAGCTCGGTGATCTGGGTCTTCCGCACCTTCCGCCGCGACAGCTTCTTCGAACAGGCAGTCACGTACTGGACGCGCGGCGATGCGCTCGTCGAACAACTCGTCGCCGCAGCGAACGAGCTTCGCGTCGCCAAGGCTGCGGGCCCCTCGGGCCGAAACGAGGTCGAGTCGCTGACGGGCGAAATCTGGAACATCAACTCCGCCATCGCGCCGATCTCCCGCGCCTTCGCCGATGTGCTCGGCGTCGCGTTCCGCAAGACGGCGCTGCTGCTCTTCGTCGTCAACGTGCTGGTCGCGGCGCTGCTCGTGTCCCTGTCCGTCTGGTACGCACGACGCTTCATCACCGCGCGGCTCGCCTCGGAACACGCGTTGAGACGAAGCGAGGCGCGCGCAAAGGCCACGCTCGGCTCGATCGGCGAGGCCGTCATTTCGGTGGGGCCGACCGGGTTCGTCGAGTTCATCAATCCGGCGGCGGAGCGCCTCTTCTGCCGCGACGC
>NZ_FCOM02000102.1 GCF_001544695.2 Caballeronia arvi | reverse complement strand
GTGCCCGACGAAACCTGGGGCGAAGCGATCAAGGCCGTCGTCGTCCTGCGAGACGGATGCCACGCGAGCGCGGACGACCTAATCCGCCACTGCCAAGGCCTCGTTGCCGACATCAAGAAACCGCGCTCAGTCGAATTTGTCGCGGAGCTGCCGAAGAACGGTAACGGCAAGCTCGCCCGCAAGGACGTCAGGGAGCGCTACTGGCAGGGTCAGCACAGAAGAGTCGCGTAAGGGATCTCAGGGCGCGCCTAGGGCCGCATTCGAACTTGCTTGAACGCAAGCGCGGCCCGCTTCCGAATCGAAAATCGATGTGTCTCGTTGATCCGTAACTCGTATCACACAAGTCAGTTCGTTCATAAACCGGAGACAAAAAAAACGATGAGGCCAGCCATTCTTATGAGCGGCGTGTGCGCGGTATCCGCGCTCGCGTGCACCCCGGCTTTTGCGCAGGGCACCGTGACGCTCTACGGTCTGCTCGATGCAGGCGTCAATTATCTGAGTAACGCACAGACCGGCCGTCAAGACGGCAAGCTCGAAGGAGGATCGAAATATTCGCTCGAAGACGGCTCCACGGGCGGGCAGAATGGCAGCCGCTGGGGGCTGCTCGGCTCGGAGGAACTGGGCGGCGGCTGGCGCGCGGTTTTCCGGCTGGAAGGCGGCTTCACGATCAACAACGGCGCGCTTGGGCAAGGCGGCGCCGAGATGGGCCGCCAGGCCTATGTGGGTCTCGCCTCTTCCTACGGCACGGTGACCGCGGGGCGACAGTACGATTTTATCGCCACCAGGGTCGGCACGCTCGCCTCGAGCACACAGTGGGCGGGCTACATCAGCGGTCATGCGAGTGACGTCGACAACTTCCTGCACACGCGCCGCATCAATAACGCGATCAAATACACCAGCCCGGACTATCGCGGACTCTCCCTCGGCGCGATGTATAGCTTCGGCGGAGTCGCGGGCAGCGTCGGGCGCCAGCAGATCTGGTCGGCGGGGCTCGGTTACGCCAACGGCCCCTTCACGTTCGGAGCCGCATATCTGAATGCACGCAATCCGAACCTGTCGTTCTACGGAAGCAATCCATCGGCGGGCACGAGTGTCACCTCCATGAACACGGGGTCCCTCGGCAGCGCGACTTCGCCGGAGTCGAATCCAGCGTACGCGGGCTATGCGTCGGCGAGCACGCTGCAGGTCGCCGCCGCCGGAGCGGCGTGGCGGGTCGGGTCGATCACGCTCGGCACTACGTATTCGAATGTCCAGTTCCGCGGCCTCGGCGATACCGCCACGTCGGGGCCGAATCCCTTCGGCTACTCGGGCACCGCGACGTTCAATATCGGCGAGGTCAATCTCAGATGGCAGCTCTCGCCCTCCCTTCTGGTGGGCACGGCCTACAGCTACGCACACAGCGGCGGCGCCGACGGTCGCGACAGTGCGATCTACCAACAGGGCTCGCTCGGCGCCGACTATCTGCTCTCCAAGCGCACCGACATATATTCGATCGTCGTGTATCAGCACGCATCCGGAACCGACTCTTTGAATCAGCCTGCGGTCGCATCGATATCCGGGCAGACTGCTTCGGCAAACAATCATCAACTGGCCGTACGGTTTGGTCTGCGGCACCGGTTCTAAACACCTAGTTTCTCGGCAGCACGCCAGCCCCCGCGGCCACCTAGCGCCGCTCGGTGCTGGCCCCTCGCTGTTCCGTTTTGCAGCAGCATTATAATAGGACTACCTATTAAAAATTGATGAATTCCTTTATGTAAAGTAGCAACAGGCTAGACACCCGGGCCACGAACGCATGGTTGTACACAAGGTGGCGAAAAGGACCTGTCCCTGTCGTTTCCACATGGCAATGGCGGAAGGCGGGATCGTCGACGAACCGACCATGGACCATCGCGCTGAACAAAGAGGTGATGTGTATTTCCCTCAGCCCGGTCACGCTCGACTACGAAAGCGAGCGTGTCATCCCAGCTATCATTGATCAATCGAGCGCGCAATTGCGCGGCCGCGATTTTCCCCTGGTTCGCACGCTGGTCGGTGCGGCGCCAGCACAAGCGAACTCGCATCTGCAGCGTCTGACCATCGGGTACCTGCACACGCAAAAACTGCGCAATTGCGGTGCCTGTCTGTGCGCGGTGATCGCGCAGGACCGAGTAGCCGCGCTCTGTTAGAAACGGCCCGATGGCATCGCGTGTCACTGCTTCTTCGGCGAGACTTTCTGTGCTGCGAAAGGCGCGTTTGTTCTCTGTCAATTGGTTCCCTCCACACTCCGTAACGCGGCTGTTTTCCGATTCGTTCATAACTGCGCAATACGATCCACCACATCGGACTTGCCAAAGTTACGGCGGAATTGGTTGTACGCCGTCCAACAAGTGCGATACGTGCTGCGATAGGCATTCACAGCGGCTTGGCCGTAAGTCTCGCCCGCGACGTGAGCCGCCTCGATGCCGCAGATACGGGCGTTTTCCGTGGTCAAGCGAGTTCGGTGCGCACAACGCGACGACGAGTCTGCTAGAAGCCAAAGTCCTCGTCGAATGCGTCCGCAACCTTCATGCAGAATTCCTCGACCTTTGCCGAAAGCAGCAGCACTTCCCCGTAATCTGTTGCAATGGGATTCCCTTCTTGGTCGGCACCAGTGCGATGCATCCCACGGTTGTTTTCCCATGGCTCAAAGTCCACGAACGGAGTGTCGAGCGTTCGCCGGCCGCTGTCTTCCTTCTGCTTGGTCAACTCCATGTGGTTCATTCCAGCGAAATTCACTGTGCCGTCCCCCAAGGAACTGCCAAGTTCGGCCAGCAGCTTACGTTCGTCGTCGAATTGCGGATCGTTCTCGTAGAGATGGGTCCGTAGTCCATCGAAGTTACCAGGGATCGAATCTAACTTTTGATGAACGTCCCGCAGACGCGTGTTGATACCAGCCGTGCGCAAACCAAAGGACGATTGCAGACCCGATAATCGTTCGCTCTATGCTTGTTCCGAACATGTGACGCTCCAAAGTGCCAAAAAGACGCTTTATGTGTTTTCTAGTCCAACTTCCGAGCGCCGTTGAGGGCTTCTAGCGCTTGCTCCGCCTGCTCTTCGTCAAGTCTGTCGCTCAAACGCTCACCGACCACATAGGCTGTGTTTTCGCTGACCGCTCTCGCCTGCGCGGCATGCGCATCGAAGCCCGACCCGTGGATCGCCTGACCTTCTATGTAGGCGCGCCCCCGCAGTTGCGCGCAGCCTCGGTGCGCCGGACTGACGCCATCGAGCCGCACAAAGTCAGCCGACGTTACGACGCGTCTGCATAGGCGGCAACGTGGCTTCGGCTTGATGACTTCTGGGTTCCAGTTACCTTGCGCCATCGCGGTGTTTTCCGTTGTCTCCTCTGGCCCGCCCCGCCGTCACAGAAGAGGAATGTTTAGATTCGTCCCTTTGACGTGGAACTCCGTACTCCCATAGTCGATGAAACCGGCGGTCGCGGACTCAAGCCCGTTTTCGACAAACCAAGCGGCCGCTGCGTCTTGCATGCGATTCATGAGGTCGATCACCTTGTTCCACTCTGATGAATCGGTTCTCTCATCGCCGGGAAAACCGTCTGAGATTCGCGCGGCAGCGACCTTCTCCAACGCTTCCCGTGCGTCCCAACTATCAACGACCTGACCGCGTTCTTCACCGTCGCGCATGCCTTCAATCATCTTTTGCAACGCAATCGGCGCTAGAAACCGAACGAAGTAAGCAGGTGGCTCCGTGGTAACGCTGGCCGTCTCGCACTGAGTCAGGCCATCGGCAAGAGCCACCGCGATGGCTGACTGTCGGGAAGCAAAGCCCGGTACCCACTTGCCGGTGGAATTCTTATAGACGAATGTTTTTTGCGCCATTGCTGTTATCCATCTTCTTTGTGTTTCCCGTGTTCAAGTTTCAGTGTCCGCCATCTGCTTCATCAACCGACCGAGGCGCATCCGCAGGTCCGCTTTCGTGAAGTCATCGACGTTGCTGGCCTCGATGTCCGCGTCCAGCACCGAAACCTGCTGTCGCAGTTCGGAGCGCATCTCCGCGCGATCTTCGTCCGCGCAATCCGTCCAGTAGCCCTCGACGATTTCTACTTGTCGGCGCCACTTGGTGCGTTGGTGGCGCAGTCGGTCATTCCGTTCAGTCAGTTTGTTGCCCATGCTCTGTTACAGCGTTTTCCGATTTGTTTCGAGTCGACATTTGCGCTTTCAGCGGCGTCGATCCGCTTGGAGCGGATTCCAATCTGCGATTTCATACCACCCTGTCGGGAGCGCGCGAACAAGCCGCGACTCGACGCTGCTTGTAGCCGCGACTTCGCTTCCACGCGCGTGATGCGGAGGAAGTCAGCAACGTGTTGCGGTGATATCCGGCCATTGGAATCGGCACAAATCGAGATCCAACGGTCGCTCGAATCGTCTACCTCGCCGCGGAGTGCCCTCTGCACTGCATCCAAGCCCGGGACATATGCCATCAACTTTCTCCAACGTTTTTCGTTACGTTCCCGACTTAACCGTCATACCCCAAAGGTGTATCCTGTCATACTCTCGATAATCGCGAGCGTGTGCGATCAAATCGCTCAGCGGCAATCCGCGTTGGACCTCCATGTCATCAAAGGTCGTCAGCCTCTTGCTTTCGACGGGCGACATCATAATGAACATTAACGCATTCTCGTAAACCATTCGACGCTTGACTGTTGATCATAGTCGGCCCGGTCGCATTCTTTATCGTCGCAATCGAACGTTACTGCATGCGTGCCGCACTTGGGAGTACGCAGCCGTCCAGTTTCCGCTCTTCCAGGGAATCGCTCAATTCTTCGACCACTACCTGAAAAAGGAGTCGACACCGGCGCTGGTCAGAGACGCCGGACCTGTCTTTCCGTCAGTATTCAGCGCTCAAATCAAGCGGGAACACAGGCCGCTTTAGATTCGCGAAGGTGAACAGGGCGTAGTCGGAACTCGTGACTCCGCGGCTGTCGCATTCGACGAGACCACCCGAGATCGGAACGAACACTGGCCTGCAATACATGCGGGACTTGAGAATCAGGAAGCGCGCGCCGCGAGGATCGATGCCGACACTTTCGAACACGCCCAGATCCCACGGCTCGTGCGTTCGCTCCGTCACGAGAATGCGCGCAGCGGACGTTTCGAGCACCGCCGCGCGCCCCATGTAAGCACGCTGCCCGGTGTAAGTCGGGCCGCTGATGATGTATTGGCCATCTGTCAATGCGCGCACGATGCCGGTCACATCGAGCGGCGGCTTGCCACGCGAAGCCACGCTCGCAAGCTTGTTACCGATGCTCACGCTCACCGTCGCGCCCTCGCACGCCGCGAACAGCTTCGCAACGGCCTCCGGATCGCACAGCGGCCCGACCACAATACCTTCGAGTCCCTGCTTCAATGCTTCTTCGAATGCATCGGTGGTGTCGCACGTGCCGCCCGACATGCAGTTGTCGCCGTGATCGAGCAGAAGGATCGGCCTCGTGGTATTGCGGGCAAGCGCAGCGCCTTCACGGATCGATTGCGCGAGCGGCGCGCTTCGATACACGAAGCCATCGCGCTGGTTCCATATCTGCATCGCAATCCGGTCCGCGACTTGCTGCGCCCGCATTCGCTCGCCATCGGCGACCACGACGACGCTAGCGCAAGGCGCCGCGATATCGGCGAGCGAGAAGCCCGACAGCACCGATACGGCCAGCACGCCGGGTTCGCTTTCAGCGGCGCGCGCGGCGTCGACGGCGCGCTTCATCGCGCCCTCCGCCGTCGAGCTTCGGAGCGTGTGCGTGAGCAACGGTGGCTGCGCCCATGCGATCACGGGCTTCGCTCTATCGTGAATCAGGTCGAGCAACAGCCGCGCCGCATGCTCGCCGCTTTCGTACATGTCCACGTGCGGATAGGTCTTGAAGCTCGTGATGACGTCGGCGTTATCGATCATCTTCTGCGTAACGTTCGCATGCAGATCGAGCGACACGGCGATCGGCGCATGAGGCAACGCACGGCGCACGCGTTCGAGCAGATCGCCTTCGCCATCGGGCGAGTTCTCCGCCACCATCGCGCCATGCAGATCGAGCATGACGGCATCGCATCCCGCGGCTGCATCGACGATCGACCGGCAGATCGCGTCGTAAGCGGCGGCGGCCACTCGACCGCTCGGATTCGCCGATGCCGATATCGGCGTGACGATCTCGGCCTGCTCGCGCTGCGCCGCATCGATGAAAGCGGACATCGCCGTGCGCAAGCCCGCATTCTCGCGATAGGCATCGTCGCCATAACAGGGACCTTCGCGGCCGAAAGCTTCGAGCGGCGTCGGCACAGGCGAGAACGTGTTGGTCTCGTGATTCATTCGCGCGATGAGAATCTTCATGTGCGTTCTCCTTCGGTGACTGTTTGCGTGACTACTCGGGCGGCATTCGCTGCGCGCAACATCGCTTGCAGCAGCACGTTGCAGCCCGCTTCGAGATGATCCGCACGCGCATCCTCGATCTCGTTGTGGCTGATGCCGTCCTTGCACGGCACGAAGATCATCGCGGTCGGCGCGACGCGTGCGAGATACACGGCATCGTGACCCGCGCCGCTCACGACCTCCATCGACGTGAAGCCGAGCGCATCGGCACTCTTACGCACCGAACTCACCAGTGTCGACTCGAACGGCTGCGGCGCGAAGTAGACAACTTCGTCTACCGCCTCGGGCAAGCCCGCCTGTGCGCACGTCTCGCGCAATGCACGATCCATCGCGAGCAAGGTGGCGTCATCGGCGGCGCGCAGATCGACGGTTAGCTTCACACGTCCGGGAATGACGTTGCGCGAGTTCGGATGCACGTTCAGCCAGCCCACCGTGCCACGTCCATGCGGCGCATGATCGAGCGCGATGCGATTGACCGCGCGAATCAGGTCGGCCGCGACGAGCAGCGCATCGCGGCGCAGCTCCATCGGCGTCGGGCCCGCATGCGCTTCCAAGCCGTCGATCGTCACGTCGTACCAGCGCTGTCCGAGGGCGCCCTGCACGACCCCGATCACCTTGTCGTTCGCCTCCAGCACTGGCCCCTGTTCGATGTGCGCCTCGAAATACGCGCCGACCTCATGCGCCTCGACGCGCTCGCCCGCGTAGCCGATCGCCGCGAGAGCATCGCCGACCGACACGCCTTCGCGATCCACTTGTGCGAGCGCATGCTCCAGCGTGAATGCGCCCGCGAACACGCCCGAACCCATCATCACCGGCACGAAGCGCGAGCCTTCCCCGTTGGTCCATACCGCCACTTCGAGCGGCGCCTGCGTGATCACGTTGTTGTCGTCGAGCGTGCGCAGCACTTCGAGGCCCGCCAGCACGCCGTAGTTGCCATCGAACTTGCCGCCCGTCGGCTGAGTATCGATGTGACTGCCGGTGACGACGGGCGGCAAGTCGTCGCTCAGGCCCGCGCGGCGCGCGAAGATGTTGCCGATCGCATCGACGCGCACTGTGCAGCCGATCTCCTTCGCCCACGCGACGAAGAGATCACGGCCTTGCCGGTCGAGATCGGTGAGCGCAAGACGGCATACGCCGCCCTTCTCCGTCGCACCGATACGCGCGAGTTCCATCAGGCTGTTCCAGAGACGCGCACCTTCGATGCGCAAGTCGGCATGGGCCGGCAGATCGTTAGCTTGCATGCGAAGTTCCTTGGGGCTTTTTGCGATGCGTGCGGCGTTCAGACCACGCCGACGCCGAGATAACGGTCCTTGACGGATTCATCCGCGATGAAGTCCGCATTCCTGCCTTCATACACGATGCGCCCTTGCTCGATGATGTAATGACGATCGGCGAGCTGCGTGCAGACTTCAAGATTCTGTTCGACGAGCAGGATCGTGACGCCCGCCTGGCGGATCAGCTTCAATTGCGCGACGATCTCTTCGACGATCACCGGCGCGAGTCCTTCGACCGGTTCGTCGAGCATCAAAAGACGCGGATGATTCATCAACGCGCGGCCGATCGCGAGCATCTGCTGTTCGCCGCCGGAAAGCTGACCGCCGCCGTTCGTCCTGCGTTCCTTCAGACGCGGAAAGATGCGATAGATATCGGCGAGTTGCCAGGGCGATTCCTTGCGCGCACCGAGCCGCAGATTCTCTTCGACGGACAGCAGCTTGAAGATGCCACGATGCTCGGGCACGAAGCACACACCGCGCGCCGCGATCTTGTGAGGCGGCAGTTTCGCGAGCTCCGTGCCGTTGAACTTCACGCTGCCTTGCTGCGGCGTCACGACACCCGCGATGCTCTTGAGCGTCGTCGACTTGCCCGCGCCATTGCGGCCCAGCAGCGTGATCGTCTCGCCTTCGGCTATCTTCAGCGAAACGCCTTGAAGAACATGGCTCTTGTCGTAATAGCCGTGAATGTTATCGACGTCGAGCATCATGCGCGGCCTCCGGTGATCATGTTGCCGAGATAGGCGCTGCGCACGCGCTCGTCGCCGCGAATCTCGGCGGGCTTGCCTTCGACCAGCACACGGCCTTGTTGCATTACCGTGATCGTGTCGGAGATGTCCATCACGATATCCATGTTGTGTTCGATCAGCACGACCGTATAGTCGTCGCGCAGGCTGCGGATCAGGTGCTTCATCTCGTCGAGGTCGTCGATGCCCATGCCTGACGTCGGCTCGTCGAGAAAGATCGCCTTGGGTCGTGCCGCGAGCGCCATGCCGACTTCGAGACGCCGCTGCTGACCATGCGATAAAGCGCTCGCCTGCGTCGATGCGAGGCGTTGCAGCGCGAGGCGCTCGAGAATGCCATCGACCGTATCGCGATGTTCGAGCGCGCCGCGTGGCGGCGTCCATGCATTGAGCGCACGCTTCGAATCCACGCCTTGCGCGGCGAGCCGAAGATTCTCGCGCACCGGCAGATTCGCAAACAGGCTCGTCACCTGAAACGATCGCGCGATGCCACGCTTCACGCGACGATGATCGGGCTCGTGCGTCACATCATGACCATCGAACACGATGTTGCCCGCGGTAATCGGCACCGTGCCCGTGAGCACATGAAACAGCGTGGTCTTGCCCGCGCCGTTGGGGCCGATCACCGAATGCACCGTGTTCTTCGCGATGCGCAGGTTCACGTCGGTCAGCGCCGCGAACTTGCCATAGCGCTTGCCAACGCCCTTCGCTTCCAGTATCGACGCGCTCATGCCACTTCTCCTCCATCGCGCTTCACCGCGCGCCAGATACGTTCGCCCAGTCCCCACAGACCGCGCTGCATGAAGAGGCTCACCGCGATCAGCACGAGGCCCAGCAACAGCAGCCAGCGCGGCCAGAGCGTGGACAGCCAGTCGGCGAACAACACATAGAAAGCCGCGCCGAGCACGGAAGAAAAGAGATTGCCCGTGCCGCCGATCACCGTCATCACGAGGATCATCTCGCTCGTGTGATAGTCGTTGTTCGAGAGCGGCGCGATACCGGTCATCATCGCGTGCAGTGCGCCGGCGAGCCCCGTGACCGCGCCCGATACGACGAAGGCCGCGAGCTTGAAGCGCCGCACGTTATAGCCGACGGCGGCGGCGCGCGCTTCGTTGTCGCGGATCGCGAGCAGCGTGCGGCCGAAGATCGAATGCGACACGCGCAGCATCAGCCAGAACGCGATTAGAAACAGCACCGCGACGAACGCGTAGTACTGCCACGGCGACGCAATCGATGCGAGCGGCTGACCGAAGATCGACAGCGCGGGACGCGGGATGTCGAGCAGGCCGTTGTCGCCGCCGGTGAGATCGGGCGTCGTGTAGGCGAGGAAGTAGAACATCTGCCCGAAGGCGAGCGTGAGCATCACGAAGTACGCGCCGCGCTGCCGAATGGAGAACCATCCGACGATGGCCGCCGCCACCGCACCGACGACGATCGCGCCGAGCAGCGCGGCCGGCACCTGGAGTCCGGATTTCGTGAGGATCAGTCCCGCGCTATAGCTGCCGAGTCCGAAGAAGATGCCTTGCCCGAACGACAGCAAGCCCGTATGCCCGAGCAGCAGATTGCAGCCGAGCGCGGCGAGCGCGAAGACCAGCACTTCGGTTGCAAGCGAACCGGAGCGCATTGTCATCGGCAAGATGCAGACGACGAGCGCCGCAAGCAACAGGAAGCGATATCGACGTAGCGAATGTCGCAAGGATCGTCGTGGCGCGCTCACGTCCAGTGTCTCGGAAGTCGATTTGGAATTCACGCGGCCCTCCCGAGCAGTCCGTTCGGACGCAGCAACAGCACCGCGGCCATCGCTACATAGATCATGAGGCGCGCGCCTTCGGGCCACAATGTGCTCATCACGCTCTGCACGATGCCGACCAGCAGTCCGCCCACGAGCGCGCCGAGAAAGTTGCCCATGCCGCCCACCACCACGACGACGAACGCCACGCCCAAGGCTTCGATGCCCATGAACGGATCGACGCCGCGTATCGGTGCGGCGAGCACGCCCGCGAGCGCGGCGGTGCCCGCGCCCAACGCGAACACGAGACTGAAAATGCGCGTCACGTTGATGCCGAGCAGCGACACCATTTCGCTCGATTCGCTGCCCGCGCGCACTGCGCTGCCGAGCCGCGTGCCTTCGAGCACCCACCAGAGAATACCCGCGAGCACCGCCGTGAACGCGATCACGAAGAGTCGGTACTTCGGGTAGATGAAGCTGCCCCACATCACCACGCCGTTGAGGATATCGGGCACGGCGACGTTATCGCCGAGCGGTCCCCATGCGATGATCGCGCACTCCTGAATCACGAGCGCGAGGCCGACGGTCGCGAGAATATGAAACTCGTGCTGTTGCGCGTAGACATGCCGCAGCACGATCTTTTCGACGACCCACGCCAATGCGCCGACAACGACAGGCACGACGACGAGCGCGGTCCAGAAGTTCATCGACCACTGCATCGCCTGATAGCAGAAATACGCGCCCAGAAGATAGAACGCGCCGTGCGCGAAGTTCACAAAGCGCAGCAGCCCGAACACGATCGACAAGCCGACCGCGAGCAGAAAGTACAACATGCCCACGCCGATGCCGTTCACGACCTGCAACAGATAAACGTTCATGGCCTTGCGTCAAAAGAGTAACGGCGCGAATGCAGCGCTTGCCCGCATTCGCATGGGAACGAAAACGCTATGCGCTCACGCGAGCTTGCATTGCGTTTTGCCGAGCGGTAGAAACGACTGGCCGGAACTCACGATATCGGCGTAATCGTCCTTGTCTTTCATCTTGCTCTTGGCCTTGCCCTTCAGCAGATAGTAGTTTTTCAATACCTGATGATCGCCCGCGCGGATTTCTTCGGCACCGGTCAGCCCCGCGTACTTCATGCCTTCGAGCGCGGCGATAACTTTCTTCGGATCGGCGGTGCCGGCCTTCACGATGCCATCGAGCAGAATCTTCGTGCAGATGTACGAGCCCGCGAGGCTGTAGTTCGGGTTTGCCTTGAACGCCGCGTTCGCGCGCTTGACGAGATCCTGATTGAGTGGCGAGTCGATCGCATGCCAGTACTGTGCGCCGAAATAGACGCCTTCGCAGATATCCGGACCGAGCGCTTCAAATTGCTCCAGACCCGACGCCCACGCCATTAGGATCGTGCAGTTGTTCTTCATGCCGAAGCTCACGGCCTGGCGCAACGTGTCCGACGATTGCGAGCCGAAGTTCAATATGAGCAGAACATCGGGCTTGGCCGCGACCGCATTCGTCAGATACCCACTGAATTCCTTTTCGTTGAGCGAGTGATAGCTGTTGCCCACATGCTCGACGCCCTTCTCCTTGAAGATATTCTTCGCGGCCGAAAGCAGTCCGTCGCCGAACACGTATTGCGGCGTGATCGTGTACCAGCGCTTCGCCTTGGGCATCGTTTGAATCAGCGGACGCACGGTCTGCTCGATCGCGCCGAAGGTCGGCACCGACCAGCGGAAGGTCGCGCTATTGCAATCCTTGCCGGTCAATTCATCGGCGCCGGCCGTGGTGATGAAGACGCCGCCGGCCTTCTCCACTTCCTTGCCCATCGCGAGCGCTTCGGAAGACAGGATGCCGCCCGCGAAGAAGCGCGCATTCTTCTGCTGCGCGATTTCCTGAACGCGACGCACGGCGGTCGCGGGTTTTCCCTCGGTGTCGAGCGTCGTGTAAGCGAGCGGCTGGCCGAGCACTTTTCCGTATTGTTCGATCGCGAGCTTCATGCCGAGATCGGCGTATTTGCCGTTCGCCGCGAACGGGCCGGACATCGGCACCGGACAGGCGAACTGGACCGGCGAGCCTTGTGCGAAGGCGCTTCGTGACACGAGCGCTTCGAACGATCCGGGAATGGCCGACAGCGCGGCCAGCTTCAACATGTTTCGGCGATTCAAAATTGACGCTCCTTGAGAAGTGACTCGCACGACCGCCGCGCTTTTTTTCGTGATACGTTTAGGCATCGGCTGGCATCATCATATTTATCATGATAAATACGATGAACCCGATGCTAGGAACAATAAATTCCGGTGTCAATAAGGCAATATTCCGGTCTGCGCGCCGACGCATGCGCGCCTGTAAAGCCGAAACGAACGCGGGCGAGACGAGAGGAGCATCGAGATGGTGATGGAGCATGCCAGGCGCGCCGGCGCGACGGTCGATATCGCGCAACAGCCGATCAAGCAGCCCAAGCGCGCGGACCTGGTCGCCGAGGAGATCAAGCGGCTGATCACGGAGAAGAACCTGAAGCCTGGCGACAAGCTGCCGCGCGAAGTCGAATTGCAGCAGCTCTTCTCCGTGAGCAAGAGCACGATTCGCGAGGCGCTCAAGTCACTCGAAGTGCAGGGACTCATCAAGGTGACGACGGGGCCTTCGGGAGGCGGCACGATCGTCGAAGTGCCGCTCGACCGCACCTTGCAACTCTTACAGAACTATCTGTTCTTCAAGGACGTAAGCATTGACGACATCTACGCCGTGCGTCAACTGCTCGAGCCAGAATTGGCGGCGGGCGCCGTGCCGCACCTCACCGATGACGAACTTGCGGCGCTCGAACGGAACATTGCGTGTTGCGACGAACCGGCGTCGACGCATGCGAATCGCAACATCGTTCGGCAACGCCAGGAAGACGTGAACTTCCACGATATTCTCGCCGCAGCGAATCCCAATCCTTTCCTGCGGTTCACGTGTGAACTCATCAACGAGATGATCCGGCAGCTCATCGAATTCAAGAACGATACGCCGCAGGCCGACCTCGAACGCTTCGGCCGTGCGAACGTGAAGATCCATAAGGCGATAACGGAAGCGGCGCGCTCGCGGAATGCAGAGAAGGTGCGCGAACTGATGGTGATCCATATGACCGAGGCGCCGCGATTTGTAAAGCGCATGAAGGGCAAGTTGCGCGGGCGACTCATTCTCGACTCGGAAATTCGCAGGCGAAGGAGCGGACGCGGCAACTGATCCGGCGGGCCCTAGTGCGAAGTACGTGTCGCGAGCGCCTGACCTCGTGGTGCGTACGCGCATCTTGTTGTCCATTGTGAAATAACGAGGCTTCGTCACGAAAAAGCGTGATGCACGCCAATCGAGCAAAGCTGTGCCGCACCGTTGGCTATCGTCGCATCCGGCGATGGGAGGATGAACAGGTGGTCGAAACCCTCGGCCGTCATCGGCAGTTTTGCATAAGGCACTGTAGAGCATGTATTCGGTACGCTTAAGCGACCGGGCTCGGAGCGTGGGGAATCATGGGATTTTCATAAATGATGACGGCTCTCGTGCTATCAGCGACAACGATTCATTTACATAAAGGAATTTATCGTAATAACGGAGGACTACTATCTATCCAATTGCCTCGCAATTGATTTGCGAGGAACGAATCACTGATGATTCGCGGTAGCTCGTCGATGAATCAAAGCGCCATCGGGCGAACCCGACCTGACCAAGTTCGTTAAGGGTTATTCGATGCCTGCCATCGATCACAGGAATGTGACGGTGCCGCTGCGCGTGTTGGCAGGCGTCGAA
>NZ_FCOM02000019.1 GCF_001544695.2 Caballeronia arvi | reverse complement strand
TACGATCAGCTTGAAACGTGGCAGCCAGAGGAGCTAAATGTGTTACCCATGTCCTGACACACCTGTTACCCATGTCCTGACACACCTGTTACCCATGTCCTGACACACCTGTTACCCATGTCCCCGGTCTATACACAGCAGCAAAGAAAGTGACTGCCGCCCCGCATAGGGGCGAAGCTAATAAACCAACACCAATACGGGATCCAGCGAAAGCGAAAGCAAAAACAAAAAACAAAAATCAACTCCCCCTCAACCGATGCATCAGCGGTTTCAACGCCGGATAAAGCTCCCGATAAACCTCAAACCGTTCCGAATAAACGAGTTGCCGCTCAGCATCCACCTGAGCCCGTTCAACAAGCGTGACCCACCCGCCTTCAGCCGTCTCACGCGAAACCAATCCAACGCCCAACGCAGCAAGCAACGCCGCACCCATCGCCGCTTCGACGTCCTGCTCGATGGAAAGCACCGGATACCCGGTCACATCCGCGATGATCTGCATCCACAAATCCGAATGCGCCGCGCCGCCCACGACGATCAGCCGATCATCGAGCGATTGCGCCCCACGCCGCCCTGCCTCCATGTTGTGTTTCAACGCAAACGCAACCCCTTCGAGCACCGCGCGATAAAGCGTCGCCCGCGTATGAAACAGATTCAACCCGACGAACGTCCCCGAAGCGCGCGCATCCCAGACCGGACTGCGCTCGCCCATCAGATAAGGCAGGAACACGACGCCATCCGAACCCGCCGCAACTTTCGACGCCGCCTCTTCCAGCAACCGATGCGGATCGCCATGCGGCATCGCCTTTGCCGCGGCGATCTCACCCTGGCAGAACTGATCGCGATACCACGCGACGCACTGCCCCGCCGTGCTCGCGCCGCCGAACACATACAGATCGTGCTTGCCGTTGTAGACATGCGGCATCGATACGAGTCCATGACTCGCATCGACGGTCTGATTGATATAGCCCCAGCACATGCTCGTGCCGATCATCGCGACGTGATGGCCCGCCTTCGTCACGCCTGCCGCGAACGTCGCGACGGCTGCATCGACGCCGCCCGCGACGACCGGCGTACCCGCAGCAAGGCCGAGCTCGTCGGCCCATCGCGGCAAAAGCCCGCCCACCACCTCCGATGACTCCACGAGGCGCTGCGGCATCATCGATGCAGGAATGCCGAGCATGTCGAGCGCCTCGTGCGACCAGGCGCGCTTCGCGACGTCATACACGCCGCCGAGATTGCCCGCCGAACTGTGATCGACGGCGATCTCGCCCGTCAGACGTTGGATCACAAACGCGTTGGGCGGCAGGAAATGACGCGTCTTACTCCACACGTCCGGCTGATTCTTGCGCAGCCAGAGCATCTTCGTGAAGCCGTAATAACTGTCGACGCCATTGCCCGTGATCGACTCCAGCCGCTTCATGTCGACATGCTCGCGCACCCAGTCGACTTCCGCCGTCGCGCGCCGGTCCATCCAGATGAGGCACGGATAAAGCGGCTCCATGTTCTCGTCGACGGGAATGCCCGAACCTCCGTACAGGCTGCTCACGCAAAGCGACTTCACATCGCTCGCGGCAACACCTTTCTCGCGCGCCTTCGACACCACACCCGCGATGCACTCCGTCACGGCATCGAACCAGACCGACGGCCATTGCTCGGCCCACAACGGCTTCGGCGTGTCGGGATGGTAGGCGCTCGAATGCTGCGCGACGATCGCGCCGTTCGTATCGACGAGCAACGCCTTCGTGCTCTGCGTGCCGATGTCGATGCCGATCACGTAATCCATGTCTGTCTCCCGCGGGCTGTTTTTTGCGCCTATCGTTGAAGCACTGGCTCACGCACCTTCGTTCAATGGCCGTCACGTTGCCTATCCGGGTTATTCCCGATCCGCGTTCGTCGTCGCAATTGGTGCGGCGCAGCGCTGCCCCGGCGCGCACGCTCACGCCGCAATCGCATGCCACGCGGCGCGCGAATTGCGCCGCATCGCAGGAAATCTAAGACAACGCGGCGCCTTGACTTTCCCGAGTGCGAATACGATCATTCGATCATTCAGTGGGCAAATGCTCATTCATCTGCCTTGACCGCCAGCGCGCGTCGATGCGAACTGCCGTCCGCGAAGAACGGGCGCACAGCCAATCAGAGGAAGAGACGACATGACTAGCGAAGCCAACGTGATCCTGCACATCGGCGCCGGGTCTTTTCATCGCGCGCATCAGGCGTGGTATCTGCATCGACTGATTGCGTCAGGCGACAAAAGCTGGTCGCTCGCCGTCGGCAATATTCGCGGCGACATGAACGCCGTGCTCGACGCGCTGGCCGCGCAAAACGGCGAGTACACGCTCGAAACCGTCACGCCGAAGGGCGAGCGCGAGTACGAGACCATCCGCGCGATCAGGAAGGTCGTGCCTTGGTCGGCGGATCTGGCTGAGTTCATCGCCGTGGGCGCGGACCCGAAAACGAAGATCGTCTCTTTCACCGTGACGGAAGGCGGCTATTACCTCGACGAGCACGACAAGCTCGACACCGCCAACGCCGACCTCGCCGCCGATCTCAAGGGCGGAAAAACGACGATCTACGGCGCGCTCGCCGCGATCCTCGAGGCGCGCATGAAGAACGGCGCGGGCAAGGTGTCGCTGCAGAATTGCGACAACCTGCGCAGCAACGGCGACCGCTTCAAGGCCGGCATGCTCGAATTCCTGCAACGGCGCGGCGAGACCGCGCTGCGCGAGTGGATGATCGCGAATACGTCGTGCCCGAACGCGATGGTCGACCGCATCACGCCGCGCCCGACGCCCGATGTCGCCGAGCGCGTGAAAGCCGCAACCGGCTTCGATGACAAAGCGCCCGTGATGGGCGAGAAGTTCATCCAGTGGGTGATCGAAGACAATTTCATCGCGGGACGGCCCGCGTGGGAGAAAGTTGGCGCGGAGATGGTCGAATCGGTGCATCCGTACGAGGAGGCGAAGATCCGCATCCTCAACGCGAGTCATAGCTGCATCGCGTGGGCGGGCACGCTCGTCGGCCTTCAGTACATTCACGAAGGCACGCAAGACATGGAGATTCGCGCGCTCGCGGATGCCTACGTCACCGAGGACGTGATTCCCTGTCTCACGCCGAGCCCGATCGATCTCGCGAAGTATCGCGATGTCGTGCTCGACCGCTTCAGCAATCCGTATATCAAGGACACGAATCAGCGCGTCGCGGCCGATGGCTTTTCGAAGCTGCCGGGCTTCATCGCGCCGACGCTGTCTGAATGCTTCGCGCGCAACGTCGATCCCGATTCGACCGCGATCCTGCCCGCGCTCTTCTTCCGCTTTCTCGAACGCTGGCATGAAGGCAAGCTGCCCTACACGTATCAGGACGGCGTGATGGACCCGGCCGTCGCGCACGGCTTCTTCACGGCGCCCGATCCGATCAAGGCATTCACCGCCGACAAGCTCTTGTGGGGCAGTATGGCGCAGACGGATGGGCTCGAGCGCGTGATGCGCAATGCCGTCGCGAAGGTCGATGCGTGGCTGAAGAACCGGCCATAAGCAGGGTGTTATCACTGCGTTAAGCGTCATCGTGAAGCGCGCGCCGCGCCGCTCGGGTAATGTGCTCATGGCGCGGCGCGACGCGCGGCGGTAAATTAGCGCCTCCCGCCGCGCTGCACTGGCTGCGCTCCTGGTTTTTCGCCGGGCTTCTTCCCGCAACGACTAAGGGACCGTTCATGTACTTAGGCATCGACCTCGGCACGTCCGAAGTGAAAGTTCTGCTGCTCGCCGCCGACGGCGCCGTGATCGGCACGGCGGGCACGCCGTTCACCGTTTCGCGTCCGAAGCCGCGCTGGTCCGAGCAGAATCCGCTCGACTGGTGGGAAGGCACGCGCGCCGCGCTCTTCAGGCTGCAAGAGAAGTTTCCGGCTGAATTCGCGCAAGTGCGCGGCATCGGGCTCTCGGGACAGATGCACGGCGCGGTGCTGCTCGATTCGCACGACAACGTGCTGCGCCCCGCGATCCTCTGGAACGACATGCGCAGCGACAAGGAATGCGCCGAGCTTTACGAACGCGCGCCGAACTTGCACGAGATCGCCGGCAATCTGGCGATGCCCGGATTCACCGCGCCGAAGCTGCTGTGGGTCGCGCACAACGAGCCTGACATCTTCAATCGGACCGCGTGCGTGTTGCTGCCGAAGGACTATCTGCGCATGCATTTGACGGGCACGAAAGTATCGGATCCATCGGATGCGGCCGGCACGCTCTGGCTCGATGTCGCGCGCCGCGACTGGTCCGACGAGTTGCTTGCCGCGTGCAGCATGTCGCGCCAGCAGATGCCGTCGCTGGCCGAGGGCAGCGCGCCTTCGGGCACGCTGCGACCCGAGCTTGCGCGCGAGTTCGGTTTGCGCGATGGCGTGGTCGTCGCGGCGGGCGGCGGCGACAATGCCGCGAGCGCGGTGGGCATCGGCGCGACCGATCCCGGCGATGGCTTCCTGTCGCTCGGCACGTCGGGCGTGCTGTGCGTGATCGGCGATCGCTTCCGGCCGAATCCCGCATCGGCGGTGCATGCGTTCTGCCATGCGATTCCGGATCGCTGGCATCAGATGAGCGTGGTGCTGTCGGCGGCGAGCTGTTTGCGCTGGGTGTGCAAGCTGACGTCGACCGACGAGCCGACGCTGCTCGCGGAAATCGAGGCCTTGCCCGCCGACGCGCTGCCGTCCGCGCCGCTCTTTCTGCCGTATCTGAGCGGCGAGCGCACGCCGCACAACGATCCGTATGCGCAGGGCGTGTTCTTCGGCATGACGCATGCGACCGATCGCGCGCTGCTCGGCTATTCGGTGCTCGAAGGCGTGACGCTCTCGCTGACCGATGGACTGGATGCGCTGGAATCGGCGGGCACGCAGGCCCGCGCATTGTCGATGCTTGGCGGCGGCGCGCGCAGCGCCTACTGGGCGCAAATGTTCGCCGATGCCTTCGATACCCCGACGCGCACCCACGGCGGCGGCGAGACCGGCGCGGCGCTGGGTGCGGCTCGGCTCGGCTGGCTCGCGGCGGGCGGCGATCCGGCGACGGTGCTCGCGAAGCCCGAGATCAAACAGGAATTTACGCCGGATGCGGCGCGGCATGAGATGTTGCGGGACCGGTTGAAGGGGTTTCGGGAGTTGTATCAGCATGTGAGGCCGTTGTTCGATCCCGCGAGGCCGCGGTTGGCTTGATTTTGGGGGGCGTTTGGGCTTCTATGGAACTTGTGCGCGGGGCGGCGCCTGCTATCGTTGGCTTGCTCTGCCTGATTGGGCTTACGTGAAACCTGTTTTCGTGTTGGTTTATTAGCTTCGCCCCTATGCGGGGCGGCAGTCACTTTCTTTGCTGCTGCAAAGAAAGTAACCAAAGAAAGCAGCTTCTCCCAGCCTAAGCACTTCATACCGGCCGCGGCACAGGCGATTGGCTGAATGGAACCCGGAGTAGCAAGTGTTCCCGCAAAACTCGCGCGGCGTGGACCGCGCACGGTCTGACAAGCTAGTACCCGAAGGACACTGGTTCAGCACGAAAGAGCTTCGGCACAGCGCTGCGCGCTGCCGCCGGGTATGCAAGGGAAACCAACGGTGGGCGTAGCAAATACGCGAGCTCACGCAAACCTGATTGACCGGTCGGCCGCGAAGCGGGCCGGAGCTTTCAGGTGCTGAACCAGTCAGTAGTGCGGCGCGATGTAACGGACCGTGCGCGATCCAAGCCCGGTGAGCCCTACGAGGGCACTCGCTACTCCGGGGGCCATTAGGTCAATCGCCTGTGCCGCGGCCGGCATGAAGTGCTTAGGCTGGGAGAAGCTGCTTTCTTTGGTTACTTTCTTTGCAGCAGCAAAGAAAGTGACTACCGCCCCGCATAGGGGCGAAGCTAATAAACCAACACGAAATCAGGTTCCACGAAAGCCGAAGCGAACGCCCCGCAAGAAGCAAAAGCAAAAAAACCAAACCAAACCCACAGTGGCCAAATCCACCGAAAAACTCGATCTCGCGACGCGCGCAGCGTGGCTCTACTACGTCGCCGGCAACACCCAGAACGAGATCGCCGAAAAGCTTCAGATCTCGCGCCCGGTGGCGCAGCGGCTCGTCGCCTTCGCGGTCGAAAAGAACCTCATCCGCGTGCGCGTCGATCATCGCATCGCGGATTGCCTGTCGCTCGCAAAAGCGCTCAGCGACCGCTACGGCCTCGCGATGTGCGAAGTCGTGCCCATCGACGGCGATGCGCCTGAACAAATCGACCGCAAGCTCGCTGTGGCAGGCGCGCAAGTGATGGAGCGCTACCTGCTCGATGAGAAACCGCTCGTGGTCTCGATCGGCAGCGGCCGCACGCTCAAGGCATGCGTCGCGCAGATCGGGCAGATCGACCGGCCGCAGCATCGCTTCGTGTCGATGGTCGGCGCGATCGCGCAGGATGGCTCGTCGAACCGCTATGACGTCGCGCAGCAGCTATCGGAGAAAACCGGCGGCAAGCACTTCATGCTGCCCGCGCCGCTCATGGCCGACAGCGTCGCCGAGCGCGCACAATGGGTCAATCACCGGCTGTATCGCATCGTCGATGAACTCGCGCACCGAGCGGACGTGGCGTTCGTCGGCATCGGCAATGTGGGTGTGAACTGCCCGCTGCATGAGGACGGCTTCATCACGCGCGCGGAAGTCGACGAGCTGGTGTCGGCGGGCGCGGTGGCCGAATGGCTCGGCCTGCCGATCGATGCGAACGGCCGCCGCGTGCAGTCGAAAACCGGCGCGCGCGCGACGAGCCTCGCGCTCGACTCGCCGCCCAAGCGCCCGACGATCGGGTTCGCAGGCGGGCAGCGCAAGCGCGACGCGTTGATCGCGGCATTGAACGGACAATGGCTGTCGGGGCTCGTGACCGATGAGTTGTGCGCGAAGGCGGCGCTGGAGGCGTGAAGCCGCCTCAAAACGCGATTTCCGCCTCCACCTCCTGCCCGACCTCCAGCACGACGCCCTCGCCACCCACGACGATCGCATTCTTGCCGAACGTGAGCGCGCCGTCGAACTGATCGCTGCCGCGATACGCGCTCATCGTGTCGAGCGGTTCATGCGGCCACGACGGATTCGGCGCGCCCGTCTCCTGATCGATCGATGGAATCGGGCAGCGCGTGCACAGTTTCACGAGCCGCAATTGCACGTCGCCGATGCGCATCTCGGCAACATAGTCCTCCTCGTAGGCATCGAGTTCGCCGATCACGAGATTGGGCCGGAAGCGATTCGCCGCGATGCCCGGCGCGCCCCTGGCCGACAAGCGCGCGTTGAGATCGTCGAGCGATGACTGGCCGACCACCAGCAACGGGAACTGATCAGCGAAGCGCGTGTGCGCGGAAAGCGGCGCCGTCCATTCGTCGCTGACATCGCGGCGCGCGGACGGTGCAAAGCGCGCGAGGCGCGCGGGCAGGCCGAGGAACCCGGTGAACCATTGCGCCGTGTGCTCGCCGGTGTCGAGCGCATCGACGGTATCGCCCCACACGGTCGCGCGCATCGGCCTCGCATCCGCGAGCGCCTGAGCCTGCAAGGGCGTACGCAGCGTCGGCATGCCGGGCGCATCGATGATTAGATCGTCGCCATCGAACGCGGTTTTGATCAACGCCATGCGCGAATGCGCGCGCTGCGTGAACATGCCGCCCTGCGCGTCGGTCACCATCCAGTGGCGGTCGTATTCGAGACCCGTGTCGAAGAGCGTCGCGCGGCGCAGCGAGATGCCCGCGCAAGACTTGATCGGATAGACGAAGAGTTCGTTCAGGACGGGCATGGCGATTATCGTGTGGGATCGGCGCCGGCCATCGGGTGTGGCCGGTCGGAACCGCGATTATCGCGCGTATGCAACGTTCAAGAAAAAAGCGCCGCTCTGACGAACGGCGCTGTGTAGGCCATCAGACGCACATCAAGCCGCCGTCGCATGCTCCCGCAGCCACGAATCGACGACCTTGCGCGTGAACGCCTGCCCCTGCGCGTCGAACAGATGGCAATGATCCGGCGCCGAGCCCAGCTTCAGCTTCTCGCCGCGCGCGTGCTTTTCCAGCGGCGGAATGCGCGAGATCAATCCATCGGGCGCGACCTCGGTTTCGGCATAGAGATAAGCTGCATCGCCGAGCGTTTCGACCGTCATCGCCAAAGCGGACAAACCATACTCGCCCGCCTCCGGTGAATTCGGCTGCAGGTGCTCCGGACGCACGCCGACCGTCACCGCGTCGCCCGGTTTCGCATTGCCCGGCAGCACGCCGACGAGCTGCGTCTCGCCCGTCGCGTACTTCACGAGCACGCCGTCGTTCTGCACCGCGGCCACCGTCCCCGACATGAAGTTCATCTTCGGCGAGCCGATGAAACCCGCGACGAAGCGATTCGCCGGCGCGTGATACAGCGTGTTCGGCGTGCCGACCTGCTCGATATTCCCCGCCGACAACACCACGATCTTGTCCGCGAGCGTCATCGCTTCGACCTGATCGTGCGTCACGTAGATCATCGTCGTCTTGAGATCGTCGTGCAGGCGCGCGAATTCGAGGCGCATCTTCACGCGCAGTGCGGCGTCGAGATTGGAAAGCGGTTCGTCGAAGAGAAACACCTTCGGCTTGCGCGTGATCGCACGGCCGATCGCCACGCGCTGACGCTGGCCGCCGGAGAGCTGCTTCGGCTTTCGATCGAGCAGATGGTCGATGTGCAGAACCTTCGCGGCGTTTTTCACGGCGGCATCGATCGCGGGCTTCTTCTCGCCCGCGAGCTTGAGGCCGAACGCCATGTTGTCGTAGAGCGTCATGTGCGGATAGAGTGCGTACGACTGGAACACCATCGCGATGCCGCGCTTCGCGGGCGGCAACTCGTTCACGCGCGCGCTGTCGATCATCAGCTCGCCGCCGCTGATGTCTTCCAGACCGGCGATCATGCGCATCAACGTCGACTTGCCGCAGCCCGACGGGCCCACGAACACGACGAACTCGCCGTCGTCGATATCGAGGTTGATGTTGCGCATCACCTCGGTTTCTTCGTAACGCTTGCTGATGTTGCGCAGTGTCAGGCTAGCCATGATGTGTGTCTCCTATGCTTTCAGCGCGGTGTCGAACCGCGTCGGACGCTATCTGATTTCGAACGTCGCGTTTTGCAGCCATCGATCGACCAAGAGTGGCAGGCGCGTCATGTCATCGAATACGAGCAGCGCGCCCGCTCTCTCCAGCGCGCCGATCTGTCCTTCCGTTGCATGGCCGCCGCCGATGAAGCCGAGCACCGGCATGCCCGCCGCATTCGCCGCCGTGACGCCCGTCACGCTGTCCTCGACGACAAGGCAGCGCAGCGGATCGACGCGCATCGCGCGCGCCGCCGCGAGGTACACGTCCGGCGCGGGCTTCGGGTTCTCGACCATGTCCGCGCAGAAACGCCGCTCGCCGAAGAAGCGCACGAGGCCGGTGCGTTGCAGCACGGCATCGACATACGTCGAAAAGCTGTTGCTCGCGCACGCCTTCGTGAACGGCACGGCCGCGAGCGCTTCGGCGATGCCCTGCACCGCCGGCGCCTGCATCGCCGCTGCTTCGACGGAGCGCCGGATTACGACGACCTGATCGTGCGTCAGCGTACGTCCGACCGTATCGGCGGCGCTCGCGAGCACCGCCTCGATGCGCAGGCCGAGCAGCGGCATCACGACCGGCTCGACATCGACGCCCGGCCACACCGCCTGCAACTCGGCGACGAGCATGCGCGCCGCCACCGCTTCGCTGTCGATGAGCACGCCGTCGCAATCGCAGATCAGCAGACGATCTTCGAGATTGGCCCGTTCCAGTGGAGTGAGATTCACGCTCGCACCCTCACTTCACCGCGCCAAACGTAAGACCGCGCACGAGCTGCTTCTGCGAGACCCAGCCGACGATCAGAATCGGCGCGACCGCGAGCAGCGAAGCCGCCGAGAGCTTCGCCCAGAACAGGCCTTCCGGACTCGAATACGACGCGATGAACACAGTGAGCGGCGCCGCGTTCGAACTCGACAGGTTGATGCTCCAGAACGCCTCGTTCCACGACAGGATGATGAGCAGCAGGCCCGTCGATGCAAGGCCGGGGAGTGCCATCGGCATCAGCAGATAGACGATCTCCTGCCACGTCGTCGCGCCGTCGATGCGCCCTGCTTCGAGAATGTCCTTCGGCACTTCGTTGAAGTACGTGTAGGCCATCCACACGGCGATCGGCAAATTGATCAACGTGTACACGATGATGAGACCCGAAACCGTATCGAGCAGGCCCGTGTTCTTCCACAGCAGGTAGATCGGCACGAGCACGCCGACCGACGGCATCATCTTCGTGGAGAGCATCCACAGCAGCACCGACTGCGTTTTCTTGGTCGGGAAAAAGGCCATCGCGTAGGCGCATGGCACCGCTAGAATCAGGCAGAGCAACGTGACGCCCACTGAAATCAGCACTGAATTCCACGCGAAGCCGAAGTAATTGCTGCGCGCGAACACTTCGCGAAAGCTATCGAGCGTCGGCGTGAAGAACAGCGACGACGAATACGCCTGTTGCTCGGTCTTGAATGCGGTGATCGTCATCCAGAAGATCGGGAAGAACAGCAGGATCGACACGATCCACGCGACGATGCCGGGCACGATGTTCTTGACGTGATCGAGCGCGGAGGCTCGCGGCGGTGCAGAAACCGATTGCGTGCTCATGCTTCGTACTCCCCTTTGAGGTTCTTCGCGAGCATTCTCACGAGGAAGAACGCGACGATGTTGGCGAGAATCACCGCGAGAATGCCGCCCGCCGATGCGAGACCGACGTCGAACTGTTGCAGGCCCAGCGCGTAGATCAGGTACGACAGGTTGGTCGTCGCGGTGCCGGGGCCGCCGCCGGTGGTCGTATAGATTTCCGCGAAGATCGACAGCAGGAAGATGGTTTCCATCATCACGACGACTGCGATCGCGCGTTTCAGATGCGGCAGCGTAATAAAGAAGAACATCGCGAACGGACCCGCGCCATCGATGCGCGCCGCTTCCTTCTGCTCCTGATCGAGCGATTGAATCGCGGTGAAAAGAATCAGGAACGCGAACGGCAGCCATTGCCACGCGACGATCACGATCACCGCGAAGAGCGGATATTCGGCGAACCAGTCGATCGGCTGCATGCCCATCGAGCGCATGAGTCCCGCGATCAGGCCGTACACCGGATGCAGGATCATGTTCTTCCAGATGAGCGCGGAGACCGTCGGCATCACGAAGAACGGCGCGATCACGAGCAGACGTGCGATGCCCTGCCCGATGAACTTGCGATCGAACAGCACGGCGAGCAGCGTGCCGCCGACGACCGTTATCACGAGCACTGAGATGATCAGCGTCAACGTATGGCCGATGGACGGCCCGAACGCCGGATCGGTGACGAGGAACTCGAAGTTATCGAAGCCCGCGAAACCTTTGACATCGGGATTCAGCAGGTTGTAGCGCGAGAACGAAAACCAGATCGTCATCGCGAGCGGAATGGCCATCCACAGGAACAGCAGTCCCGTCGATGGCGAAATCAGCCAGCGCACCGACTTCGCGCGCCGCTTGTCGCGCTCGGCGGCGGACTCCTCCAGATGATGATCGGTGATGGGGGGATTCAGTTGACTCATCGTGACACCTCTCGATGATGATGCTGGCGAGCCGCATCGGCAGACGCGGCCCGCGTACTGACGTTGTGTCTGAAGTTACTTCTGGTAACCGGCCTGCTTGACCGCGCGATCCGCCGCCGCATTGGCTGCCTTCAGCGCGTTGTCGACGCTCGTCTGGCCCGCGACGACGCCCGCGATCGACTGACCGACGACCGTGCCGAACGACTGGAACTCCGGAATGCCGACGAACTGGACGCCGGAGTACGGCACCTTCTTGAGCGTCGCGTCGTTCGGGTCGGCGGTTTCGATCGCCTTCAGCACGAAGTCGCCGAACGGCGCGGCCTGTTTGTACTCGGGGCGCGCGTAGGTCGACTTGCGCGTGCCAGGCGGCACGGACGCCCAGCCTTCATCCTTGCCGACCATCTCGATGTATTCCTTCGATGTCGCCCACGCGGCGAACTTCTTCGCCGCTTCCTGCTGTTTCGACGTCTTCGGGATCGCGAGCGACCACGACCACAGCCAGTGCGAGCCCTTCGGCGTGACGGCGACAGGCGCGGCCGCGAAGCCGATCTTGTCCGACACCTGCGATTGCGCCTTGTTGTAGAGGATGCCGGCGGCCACGGTCGCGTCGATCCACATCGCGCACTTTCCGGACGACATCAGCGTCAGATTCTCGTTGAAGCCGTTCGAGCTCGCTCCCGGCGGGCCATCGTTCTTCAGCAGATCCGCGTAGAAGCCGACCGCCTTCTTCCATTCGGGCGTATCGAGCTGCGCCTGCCACTTCTCGTTGAACCACTCGCCGCCGAACGTGTTCACGACCGTCGTGACGAACGCCATGTTCTCGCCCCAGCCCGCCTTGCCGCGCAAGCAGATGCCGTACTGGCCTTTCGATTTGTCGGTGAGCTTGTCGGCGAACTGCTTGATCTGATCGTAGGTCGGCTGATCCGGCATCTTCAGGCCCGCCGCCTGGAACAGATCCTTGCGGTAATACGTCATCGAGCTTTCGACGTAGAACGGCAGCGCGAACAGCGTGCCGTTGTACGAGAGGCCATCGCGCGCGGTCTTCACGACATCGTCGAGATCGTAGTTGGCGGGCAGGCCTGTCATCGGCGAGAGCCAGCCGCGCTTGCCCCATTGCGGCGCCTCGTACGTGCCGATCGTGATCACGTCGAACTGGCCGCTGTTGGTGGTGATGTCGGTGGTCGCGCGCTGGCGCAACACGTTCTCTTCGAGAATCACCCATTTCAACTGGATGTCCGGATTCGCCTTCTCGAAAGCCGGCGCGAGCTTTTTCAGCTCGATCATGTCCGGGTTGTTCAACGTAGCGATGGTGATGGTCGCGGCATGCGCCGACATCGGCACGAGCGCGGCAGCGGCCAGCGCGGCGGAAAGCGCGGTGGCGGCGCGACGTGTCCGCGGTAGTGCCCGAACGATGCGTTGAGTGCGCTTTTGAGTCGGTTTCATGATGGTTCGTCTCCGTTTTTGTTGGCACGGGCGCGAGCGGTGTCTCTCGTGACATGACCGCGCGTGCCGTGTATGCCGCTGGTTGCCGTGTTTATCCTTGTGCAGCGCCTGCCATCACCGTTGTGGACCTTTTGTCTTTCGCAGCATCGCCGCATTCGACGCGACGCCGTTTCACTATAGACGGTGCTTTCCGCGCTTCAAGCCGCATGCAGCGCGCAAGCGGTGCATCAACTCATCCAGTTGCCGCCGTCGACGTTGATCGTCTGCGCGGTGATGTAGTCCGCATCCGATGACGCCAGAAAGAGCGCCGCGCCCGTCAGATCGGCGGGCGAGCCCATGCGCCCGAGCGGCACTTCCTCGCCGACGAGCCGTTTCTTCTCGCCAAGCGGACGATTCTCGTAGCGCGCAAAGAGCGCATCGACCTCGTTCCACATGGGTGTATCGACGACGCCCGGCGCGATGCCGTTCACGTTGATGCGCTCTTTCGCGAGCGCGAGCGCCGCCGATTGCGTGTAGCTGATCACCGCCGCCTTGGTCGCGCAGTAATGCGACACGAGCGCTTCGCCGCGCCGCCCGGCCTGCGATGACATATTGATGACCTTACCGCCGCGCCCTTGCTCGACCATGCGCTTCGCGACGGCCTGCATCAGAAAGAACATGCCTTTGACGTTGACCGCGAAGAGGCGGTCGTAGACGTCCCAGGATTCGTCGAGGATCGGGCGCATGTCGAAAAGCGCCGCGTTGTTGAAGAGAATGTCGATGCCGCCGAAACGCTCGACGGTGCGCGCAACGATGCGCTCGATGTCGTCGCGGCGCGTGACGTCGGCCTTCAGCGCGAGCACGTGCGCCGAGACGTCGGCGAAGCGCTGCGCCATGTCCTGCTCGTCCTTCACGTCGACGACGACGACCCGCGCACCTTCCTCCAGATAGCGCCGCGCGACAGCCTCGCCGATGCCGCTCGCGGCGCCCGTGATGATGGCGACCTTCTCTTTCAGTCTCACCGATGTCTCCGAGTTTTTGCCTCGCCCTCTCGCAGTGAGCGAACGCTCCGCGAATGAACAATTGCTCGCTGTTTGATCGAATGATCGGCGCTGTGCGTGATCGTGTCAAGGCATCGGCAAAGGTTTCGATGCTGCATCGCGCAATCGTCCGGAACCTCGGGAAAACCCGTCTGGCAAGGCTTCGCAGAGCAAGCGACGTTCCGCGTCGATGAAGAAAGAAGCACCCCGGGGTGTGCATGATGGTGTGATACGTTATATCATCGCCAAATCGTCCTACCTTGCCGAGGCCGCGTCACCGTGGCCGTCATGACATGACCGCATCCGTCGAAACCATGCTGGCCCGCGCCGAAGCCCTCTCCGCCGAACGCGGCGTCGCGCTCACTCCGCTGCGCCGCCAGGTGTACGAACTCGTGCTGAAGGCGCACAAGCCGATCGGCGCCTACGACCTCATCGACGCGATGGAGCCGCAACGCGGCGCGCGCGTGCCGCCGACTACCGTGTATCGCGCGCTGGACTTTCTGGTCGAGAACGGCTTCGTGCATCGCATCGAATCGAAGAACGCGTTCATCGCGTGCTGCGACGCGGGCAAGCCGCACGAGAGCCAGTTCCTCATCTGCGACGAATGCGGCAACACGCTCGAAATCCAGGGCCGCGAGCTTGCTTCGTCGCTGTCCGCGAGCCCGCCCGCGCACGGCTTTCAGGTGCATCACCAGGTCGTCGAGTTGAGCGGGCTGTGCGCCGACTGTCAGAAGAAGCATCGCGATGTCTGAGCACGTGACCCATCACCATAACAAGAGGAACTCGATGAAATTCGCGCACGTCCTGACCTGCTTCGCCATCGCGCTCGGCTTCTGCAATGTGGCTTCGGCGCAATCGTCGCCATCGGTGCAGTCGGCGCGTGTGCCGGTCGTCGCCGCAGAGAATTTTTACGGCGATGTCATCCGTCAGCTCGGCGGCGATCACGTGCAGGTGACGAGCATCCTCAACAATCCGGACCAGGACCCGCATCTCTTCGAAGCAAGCCCGAAGACCGCGCGTTTATTGCAGCACGCGGCGCTCGTCGTCTATAACGGCGCGGACTACGATCCGTGGATGGAGAAGCTGCTCGCGGTATCGCGAAGCAGCGACAAGCGCACGGTGATTGTCGCGGCGCAGCTCGTCGGCAAGAAGGCCGGCGACAATCCGCATCTCTGGTACGACCCGTCGACGATGCCTGCCGTCGCAAAAGCGGTGAGCGCGTATTTGTCGAGCGCGGACCCGTCGCACAAGAGCGATTACGACGCGCGCCTCGCGGCCTTTCTCGACACGCTGAAGCCCATCGACGCGAGCGTCGCGCAGATGAAGGCGCACTACAAAGGCGTGCCGGTCACCGCGACCGAGCCGGTGTTCGGCTACATGGCCGATGCGATCGGCTTCGAGATGCGCAATCAGCGCTTCCAGATGGCGGAGATGAACGAGACCGAGCCGAGCGCCGCCGATATCGCCGCGTTCGAAAAAGACCTGCGCGAGCGTCGCGTGCACGTGCTCATCTACAACAGCCAGGCGACGGGCGCGCTGACGAAGCGGCTGCTCGACGTCGCGAAGGACGCGCATGTGCCGAGCGTCAGCGTGACGGAAACCTTGCCCGCGAAGAAGACATATCAGCAATGGATGCAGTCGCAGCTCGACGCGCTCGCGGGCGCGCTGCAAGGATGGCAACGATGAACGCCGCAACAACGACGCAAGCCGCGCTCGAAGTCGACCGCGTGACGCTCGCGCTCGGCGGCCGCGAGATTCTCAACGACACCAGCTTCACCGTGCGCAACGGCGAGTTCATCGGCGTGCTCGGACCGAACGGCGCGGGCAAGACCACGCTGATGCGCGCGCTGCTCGGGCTCGTGCCACTCAAGAGCGGATCGATCCGCGTGAACGGCGAGGCGGTCGTGCGTGGCAATGCGTCGATCGGCTATATGCCGCAGATCCGCACCGGCCTTGCCAACCGCCGCGTGCTCGGCCGCGATTTCGTCGCGATGGCGGCGGACGGGCATCACTGGGGGCTGCCGCATCGCAATGCGCGCATCCGTGCGGATGTCGAGCGCGTGCTCGAGCTGGTCGGTGCACATCAACTGGCATCGCGTCCGCTGTCGGAACTGTCGGGCGGAGAGCGCCAGCGGCTTCTTCTCGCGCAATGTCTGCTCGGCAATCCGCGGCTGCTGCTGCTCGATGAACCGCTCATCAGTCTCGATCCGCGGCATCAGACGGGCGTCGTCGAACTCGTGCGGCGCGTGCAGCGCGAACTGAACATCACCGTGCTGTTCTCCGCGCACGAGCTCAATCCGTTATTGAATTCGCTCGACCGCGTGCTCTATCTCGGCAGCGGGCGGGCGGCGCTCGGCACCGTCGACGAGGTCATTTCGAAGCCGGTGCTCTCGCGGCTGTACGGCTCGCCCATCGACGTGATGCGCGTGAATGGGCGCATCTTCGTGATGTCGGGCGATGTCGAGATCGACAAGCTCGATCATGCGCACGAAGAAGGCGACGAACACGAGCACGAGCATGACCACGGTCATGAGCACGATCACGGTCACAGTCACAGTCACGCCAAGTAGAAAGCGCAATGTTCGAATACGACTTCATGGTGAACGCCTTCGCGGCGTCGGGGATCGTCGCGGTGCTGGCGGGGATCGTCGGATACTTTCTCGTGCTGCGCGGGCAGACGTTCGCGGGGCACGCGTTATCGCACGTCGGCTTCACGGGCGCGACAGGCGCGGTGCTGCTCGGCATGCCGCCGCTCTGGGGCATGGTCGGCTTCACGCTCGCGGCGGGTGTCGGCATGGGCGCGCTCGGCGAGCGTCTGTCGGGCCGCGATGTCGCGATCGGCGTGATTCTTTCGCTTTCGCTCGGGTTTGGGTTGCTCTTTCTGCATTTCTTCACCGCGTATGCGACGCAGGCCACGGCGCTTTTATTTGGCAACGTGCTTGGCGTGAGCCATGAAACGCTGGTCGTGCTGGCGGGGCTTGCCGTCGTGAGCCTCGGGGCGTTGGCGTTCATCATGCGGCCGCTGTTGTTTGCGTCGTTGCAGCCGGAGCTTGCGGAAGCAAAGGGTGTGTCGCTGCGGCTCGTATCGGTGCTGTTTCTCGCGATCACTGCGCTCGCGGTTGCGGCTTGTACGCAGATCGTTGGGGTGTTGCTGGTTTTTGCGTTGATGGTCGGACCGGCGGCGGCGGCGCAGAACGTGACGACACGTTTATCGTCGGGGTTGATGCTTGCGGCGATGTTCGCGCTCGGGCAAGCCTGGGTCGGGCTCACACTCGCCTATTACACCGACTGGCCGACGAGTTTCTGGATCACCATGCTTGCGGCGCTTGTGTATGGCGCGAGTTTGCTCGGGCGGCGGGGGCATTGAGGGGTTTTTTGTTTTGTTTTCGCCGGATCCCGTTTTGGTGTTGGTTTATTAGCTTCGCCCCTATGCGGGGCGGCAGTCACTTTCTTTGCTCGGGACCAGAGTAAGCGCTAAAGCGCCAACTCTGGTCGACGCAAAGAAAGTAACCAAAGAAACAGCTATCCCCAGCCTGAGCACTTCACACCGGCCGCGGCACAGGCGATTGGCTGAATGGAACCCGGAGTAGCGAGTGTTCTCGAAGGTCTAACGCGGCGTGGATCGCGCACGGTCTGCCGCCCGATAACGTTAAGCATGCTGGTTCAGCAGAAATAGCTCCGGCACAGCGCTGCGCGCTGCCGAAGGGCATGCAAGGGAAACCAACAGTTCACGACTGCGGTGAGATGGACGCATTAGCGCAGAAGCGCACGCAAACCCGATTGACCCGTCGGCCGCGAAGCGGGCCGGAGCTATAAGGTGCTGAACCAGTCAGTAATGCGGTGCGATGTGTCAGACCGTGCGCGATCCAAGCCCGGCGAGTTTTGTGAGAAAACTCGCTACTCTGGGTGCCATTCAGCCAATCGCCTGTGCCGCGGCCGGCGTGAAGTGCTTAGGATGGGGAGAGCTGCTTTCTTTGCCTACTTTCTTTGCAGCAGCAAAGAAAGTAGGTGCCGCCCCGCACAGGGGCAACGCTAATAAACCACCGCGAAATCAGGATTCCACGCCAAAGAAAGCAACAACAAAAACCAAAAAATCACCCACACAAAACCCGCGCATGATGCGCGACATGCTCCCCGACGAACGTCGAAATAAAGAAGTACCCGTGGTCATAACCTTCATGCCGCCGCACGGTCACCTTATGCCCCGCAGCTAGCGCATTGCGCTCGAACACCTCGGGATAAAGCTGCTCCGCGAGAAACTGATCAGCCAGTCCCTGATCGATGAGAATACCGCCTTCGAACCGCGCCGCCGCATCGCTCTTAATCAACTCACTGGCATCGTATTGCGCCCAAGCCGCGCGATCATCGCCAAGATAGCCCGTGAAAGCCTTCACGCCCCAAGGACACAACGAAGGCGCCGCAATCGGCGCAAACGCCGACACACTGCGATAAAGACCCGGATTGCGCAAGGCAAGAACGAGCGCACCATGCCCGCCCATCGAATGCCCGAAGATACCGATGCGATCCTCCCGCACCGGCAACTCCGCAAGCACCACGTCCCGCAACTCCTGCGTCACATACGAATACATCCGATAACGCTGCGCCCAAGGCTCGCGCGTCGCATCGACATAGAACCCCGCACCGACGCCGAAATCCCACGCATCTTTCTCGCCGGGAATATCCGCGCCGCGCGGGCTCGTGTCCGGCGCGATCAGTGCGATGCCATGCTCGGCGGCGTAACGCTGCGCGCCCGCCTTGATCGGAAACGTCTCTTCGGTGCACGTGAGACCGGCGAGATAAAACAGCGCCGGCACCTTTCCCGACGCCGCCCGCGCAGGCAGAAAAACGGAGAACCGCATCGGCAGGCCGATCGTCCGCGAATCGTGACGATAGACGCGCTGCACGCCATCGAAGCAACGATGTTCTTCCACGAGTTCCAGCATCGATTTCTCCTCGCTCAATAAATGACGACCGAGCGGATCGACTCGCCCTTTTTCATCAGGTCGAAGCCGTCGTTGATCTGCTCCAGCTTCAGATGGTGCGTAATCAGATCATCGATGTTGATCTTGCCTTCCATGTACCAGTCGACGATCTTCGGCACGTCCGTGCGGCCGCGCGCGCCGCCGAACGCCGAGCCCTTCCACTCGCGGCCGGTGACGAGCTGAAACGGACGCGTGCTGATTTCCTGACCCGCCGCCGCCACGCCGATGATGAACGACTGACCCCAGCCCTTGTGCGTGCATTCCAGCGCCTGACGCATGAGCGTGGTGTTGCCGACACACTCGAACGAGTAATCCGCGCCGCCATCGGTCAACTGCACGATATGGTCGACGACGTTCTCGACTTCCTTCGGGTTGATGAAGTGCGTCATGCCGAACTTCTTCGCCAGTTCCACACGCCCCGGATTGATATCGACACCGATGATCTTGTCCGCGCCGACCATCTTCGCGCCCTGAATCACGTTCAGGCCGATGCCGCCGAGACCGAACACGACGACATTCGCGCCCGCCTCGACCTTCGCCGAATACACGACAGCGCCGACGCCCGTCGTCACGCCGCAGCCGATGTAGCAGATCTTGTCGAACGGCGCGTCTTCACGCACTTTCGCCACCGCGATCTCAGGCACGACGATGTAGTTCGAAAACGTCGACGTCCCCATGTAATGGAACAACGGCTTGCCATCGAGGGAGAAGCGCGATGTCGCATCGGGCATCAGGCCCTTGCCCTGCGTCGAACGAATCGCCTGACAGAGATTCGTCTTGCGCGACAGGCAGAACTTGCACTGCCGGCATTCCGGCGTGTAGAGCGGAATGACGTGATCGCCCTTCCTCAACGTGCCGACGCCCGGCCCCACGTCCACGATCACGCCCGCGCCTTCATGCCCGAGAATCGCAGGGAAAATGCCTTCCGGATCGGCGCCGGAAAGCGTGTAGTAATCGGTGTGGCAGATGCCCGTCGCTTTCACTTCGATCAGCACTTCACCCGCGCGCGGACCTTCGAGATCGACTTCCTCGATCGTCAACGGCTTGCCGGCTTCCCATGCGATTGCTGCTTTCGTCTTCATCGTTGAACTCCCAGGTTATGAATGTGTTGAATGTCTTCAGCGCACGACGTTCAGGACTTCGTAACATGCGCCCATCGTGTGATAGTCGGTCTTGCCAGCCGGGCTTTTCTCGTCGCTGTACTGGCGGTTGTCGCGCGTGAGTATGCGATACCAGGCGCCCCACTTGTGATCGACGAAATGCTTCCAGCTATAGGTCCACAGACGGTCGTAGTCGTTCCAGTAGCGTGCGGCCTGCGCGGCATCGCCGTCGCGTTGCACACGATCCGCGAGCAAGGCCGCCGCTGCAAACGATTCCGCCTGAACCCAGAAGTATTTGTCCTCGTCGTAGAACTTGCCGTCGGGATCGAAACCGTACACCATGCCGCCGTGCTCGTGATCCCATGAAAGCGCCAGCGCGCGGTCGAACAGTTCGCGCGCCCGCACGGCATGCCACTCATTTGGCCGATGACGATCGAGGATCAGCAGCAGCTTCGCCCATTCCGTCTGATGTCCCGGCTGAAAGCCCCACGGCCTGAAGATGTTGCTGCGATCGCCCTTGTTGTAGTCCCAGTCGATCGACCAGTCTGGCCTGTAATGCTCCCACACGAGCCCGCCCGCAAGCGACGCCTGACGGTTCACCATGTTATCGGCGAGCAAGGCCGCGCGATCGAGATAACGCGCTTCGCCCGTCGCTTCGAACGCGGCGAGCAGCGCCTCGCAAGTGTGCATGTTCGCGTTCTGGCCGCGATAGTCCGACACCCGCCAGTCCGCGCTTGCTTCGTCCTTGTAGAGGCCGTGCTGCGCGTCCCAGAAGCGCGTCTCCATCACGTTCCAGGTTTCGTCGAGATACGCGCGCGCTTCGTCGAAACCGGCTTCGACCGCCTTCGCATACGCGAGCATGACGAAAGCGAGGCCGTAGCAATGATTCGTCGCATCGGTGACGTCGCGGCCGTTCAGCGTCCACGCATAGCCGCCCGTGTGCGGATTGCGATGGAACTCGCGCAGGTATTCGACGCCATGCGCCACGCCACCGCGATATTCATCGAGCCCGAAATGCTTGTACGCCATCGCGTAGTTGAAGACGAAGCGCGTGCTCGACACCAGATGACGCGACGCGCGGTCGTAGACCGTGCCGTCGTTCTTGTAGTAGTGGTAGAAGCCGCCCGCCGGGTCCATGCAGTGCGGGTGATAGAAGGTCATCGTGCGCAATGCGTGATCGAGCAGAAACTCACGCGAACGGAAATCGGGTGGCGAAGCGTCCGGATGCGACGGTGAGGATGTGGGCATGGCAGATGTCGATGTTGTCGTGATGAAGCAAACATCATGGCCCGCTCATATGAAGCCGCGCTTCATGAGCGGGAATGGCGACGCGATACGGCAGAGCGCCCAAGTTTAAGCGGACTTGCGCTTCGGCGTGAACCAGTCTTCGGCACGCTTGTACAGATCGATGAACCGCGCGAACCGTTCATCGAGCGATGCATCCGCGCGCGGCGTCGCGGCGAGCGTGGCGCCAGGCGCGAGCGCTGCGAGATCATCCACGCGCCAGTGGCCCGCCGCGATGCCGCCGAGGATCGCCGCGCCGCGCGTCGCGGCGTTCGGGCAATCGACGGCATGCAGCTCGACGCGCAGGGCATCGGCGAGCAACTGCCGCCAGCGCGGATCGACCGAGCCGCCGCCCGCGAGCAGCATCGAATCGAGTGGTGTGCCGTTGTGGCGGATCGCATCGAGTCCCGCACCCAATGCGAATGCCACGCCTTCGAACGCGGCGCGCATCATCGTGCCGCCCGTGTCGTCGAGGCCGAGACCGAGCCAGCCGCCGCGCGCGTCCGGGTTCATCCACGGGGAGCGTTCGCCGCTCAGGTACGGCAGGAAGCTCACGGATGCGCTCGCGTTCGCGGCGAACGCGTCGTCGTAGGCTTCGGGCCACGACGCATAGCCGAGCCAGCCGCGCACCGCTTCCAGCGCGACGCCGACGTTCTGCATCGCCGCCATGCGATACCACGCGCCAGTCGCCGCGCGATAGGTATGCAGGCCGTGAACGGGCATTGGCGCTTCGTCGCACATCACGACGATCTGGCCGCCGGTGCCGGTGGTGAGCAGCGCATCGCCGTCGGATGACAGGCCGCTGCCGAGCGCGGCGCACGGTGTATCGCCCGCGCCGACGGCCAGCGGAATGCCGCCGCGCAAGCCGAGTTCCGACGCTGCTTCGTCCGACAACGCGCCGCCGCTTTCATGCGATGCCGCGAGCGGCGCGAACCACGCGCGCGGCAAGCCGAGCCGCTCGATGAGCGCATCGTCCCATGCGCCGGAGGGCATCGCGAGCGCGGTGGCGCAGGCATCGGATGCATCGGTGACGAAGCCGCCGGAAGCGGCGGCGCCGAGCTTCGCGCGCAGCCAGTCTTTCGGCTGCAAGGCCCAGCGCGTTTCGGCGGCGACCTGCGGTTCGTTCTGCACGAGCCAGCGCAACAACGGCCCCGCCATGCCGGGCGCAACCGGATTCGGTTGCGGCAGACTCCAGGCGTCGAGTAGATCGCGGGCGCGCGTGTCGGGCCAGAGCATCGCGGCGCGCAACGCTCGGCCATCGGCTGCGGCCGGTACGACGCCGTGCATCTGCCCGGAAAAGCCGATCGCGCGCACCGCGTCGCGCTCGTTCGCGGGCAGGCGCGCGGCGGCATTGACGAGCGCCGAATACCACGCATCGACGGTGGTTTCTGCCCAGCCGGGACGCGCGCTCGTCACCGCGTACGACGCGCTCGCGAACGCGGTTTCGCGCCCGTCTTCGTCGATGATGGCGAGTTTCAGAGAGCCCGTACCGAGATCGATGCCTAAAAAACGCATGGAATGTCGAGACTGAAAAGACGTTAGGGAAAACGCGTAAATCGCGGGTATACCCCGCCATCGCGCGATGAAGGCGAAAAACGGACTATACGCGCGGCGTGATGAACATCATAACGAGCACCCGAAGATGGCGGCCTTCCGTCACGCGACGAAATTCCTTGCACATGCGTCAAACCCCTTGCGGCAAAGGCTCGCGCTGGTTTGCGCCACCGGTGGCGCGCAAAACCCATATCGCCCCGCGAACGCGACGTATAGCGCCCTGCGGTCTTGTTTGTGCTTTTTGATGCACTTAACTTGGAGGCCATTCAAATGGATTGGCAAACAAGGAGAGAGACATGGCGTTGGGTTCGACAGATTCAAGGGTGCATCCCGTCGACGAACGGTTGCCGACCGGCCAGTTATTGACGCTCGGCATCCAGCACGTTCTCGTGATGTACGCGGGCGCGGTCGCTGTGCCGCTGATTCTCGGCGCCGCGATGAACCTGCCGAAAGATCAGGTCGCGTTCCTCATCAGCGCGGACCTGTTTTCGTGCGGCATCGCCACCCTGATCCAGACGCTCGGGCTGTGGATCTTCGGCATCCGCCTGCCTGTCATCATGGGCTGCACGTTCGCCGCCGTCGGCCCGATGGTCGCGATCGGCACGAATCCCTCGCTCGGCATTCTCGACGTGTTCGGGGCGACGATCGCGGCGGGCGTGATCGGCATCGTGCTCGCGCCGATGATCGGCAAGCTGCTGCGCTTCTTTCCGCCGGTCGTGGTCGGCACGGTGATCGCGGTGATCGGGCTCTCGCTGATGGGCGTGGGCATCAACTGGGCGGCGGGCGGCATCGGCAATCCCGATTACGGCAATCCGGTGTTTCTGCTGCTGTCGCTCGTCGTGCTGTCGCTGATTTTGCTCATCAACAAGTTCGCGCGCGGCTTCATCGCGAATATTTCGGTGCTGCTCGGGATCGTCGTGGGTTTCGGCATCGCCGCGATGCTCGGCCGCGTGAACATGGATGGCGTCGCGCACGCGCCGTGGGTCGGCATCGTGCTGCCGTTTCACTTCGGCCTGCCGCATTTCGATGCGCTTTCCGTCGCGACGATGGTCATCGTCATGTTCGTGACGTTCATCGAATCGACGGGCATGTTTCTCGCGGTCGGCGATCTGGTCGAGCGTCCCGTCGATCAGAAATCGCTCGTGCGCGGTCTGCGTGTCGATGGGCTCGGCACGCTGATCGGCGGCATCTTCAACTCGTTTCCGCATACGTCGTTTTCGCAGAATGTCGGTCTGATCGGCGTGACGGGCGTGAAAAGCCGCTTCGTCTGCGCGACGGGCGGCGTGATTCTCGTCGTGCTCGGCCTCTTCCCGAAGATGGCGCAGGTCGTCGCTTCGGTGCCGCCGTTCGTGCTCGGCGGTGCGGGCATCGTGATGTTCGGCATGGTCGCGGCGAACGGCATCAAGACGCTGTCGCGCGTGGACTTTTCGAAGAACCAGCACAACCTGTTCATCGTCGCGGTGAGCGTGGGGATGGGGATGGTGCCGGTCGTCGCGCCGAAGTTCTTCACGCAACTGCCGCACGCGCTCGAACCGATTCTGCATAGCGGGATCTTGCTGGCTTCGGTGACGGCGGTGGTGCTGAACATCGTGTTCAACGGCGTGCGCAAGGAACGTGAGGCGCGACGCGATGCGATCGAGGCCGCGCACGAGTTCGAAGGCGCGGCTCATGCGGGCGACGCGCACTAAGGAGTTGGTCGCTGGAAAGTGCTTGCTGGCTGTTTGCGTTATGCGCCGCGGTGGGAGCCGCGGCGTTTTTTTTGAATAATGCTCGCCTGAAGGAAGCGGGTTTCTGTCACAGACAGTGCGATCGCTGGCTCGGAAGTTAGCTTTTTGCTAAACTGAGTTCGCCTCGCTAAGCTTCAAGGCGTCGTCCCACACTTGGCAATCAGAGCCTCTGTTGTCGTGACGCCAGCGGGGCATTTTCTTTTCAGCTCCCAAAGCAACAATCCGCGCTTCTTCCATACTTCTTCGATTCCCGCGAAATCCTTCGCGTAGATGCTCGCGATGACGTTGCATGCTTTGCGCCCGAGTTGCTTTCCCGGATGCAACGCAACGATCACCGGTAACGACACGGGACGGACCTCGAACGTAACGACCACTGCCCCGCCTGCGGTTTCCGATCGATAAATCGCCTTCGGCCGGGCAATCGTGTCGTACAGACGCTCCAGCACCGGTCGAGTGATGCCATGATCGAAATGCACCTTGTCGATCACCTTTCCTGTAATCACGAGCGGCAGTTGGCTGATGGCTAACCCCGGCAATGCGAGCAGCACTGGCGGGGTTTTCCCGACAACGATGATGCGGCTGTGCTCCGCAATTCCCGCCATATTGGCCTGCATGACCAGGCCGAGCAACTCTCGGTAGTTGGGGTCTTCCATCGGCATAACGAAAAACGCCTCGGAAGTGGTTGTTCCACCTCCGAGGTGTTGTTCGATCTCACGAGTTCGTAGCCACAGCATCCACCGCCCGCGGCTGATCCCCCGTCCGCTCGATCCATCCGCCACCCAGCGCCTGATACAAGGTCACGAGATTCGACAGCCGCTGCGTGCGAGCCGTAATCAGCGTCTGCTGCACCGAATACAGATCCTGCTGCGCCGTCAACACGCCGAGATAACTATCGACGCCCTGCCGGTATCGCAGCGTCGACAGATCCAGCCGCCGCTGCTGCGCCGCCGTGTCGCGCTCGAGCGCGGCGATCTCCTGGTCGTAGGTGCCGCGCGCGGCGAGCCCATCGGCCACGTCACGGAACGCCGACTGAATGGCCTTCTCGTACTGCGCGACCTCGATCCTCTTCTGGATGTGCGCGAGATCGAGATTCGCGAGGTTCTGCCCGCCCTCGAAGATCGGCAACGTGATGGTCGGCGCAAAACCCCACGCCGCGGAGCCCGCCTTGAACAGCCCGCCCAGCGTCGGGCTCAGCGTGCCGAAGTTGCCCGTCAGCGAGATGCTCGGGAAGAACGCAGCGCGCGCCGCGCCGATGTTCGCGTTGGCGGCCAGCAGATTCTGCTCCGCCTCCATGATGTCCGGACGGCGCAACAGCAGATCCGAGGGCAGGCCTGCCGGAATGTCCGTGAGCAGGTTCTGACCGCCGAGCGGCAGGCCGCCCGGCAGATCTGCCGGCATCGGCTCGCCCAGCAGCAGCACGAGCGCATTCACCGCCTGCGCGCGCGCACGCTCCTGCGACTGCAGATTCGCCGCCGCGCTTTCCATCACCGTCTGTGCCTGGCTCAGGTCCAGGTCGGACGCCGTGCCGTTGTCGAACTGGAGCTTCACGATGCCGTACGAATCGCTGGCGCTTTTGAGCGTCTGCCGCGTGACGGCGAGCAGGTCATCGGCTTGCAGCACTTGCAGATACTGCGTCGCCACCTGCGACACCAGCGAGATCTCCGCTGCCTTGCGCGCATACGCGGTCGCGAAGTACTTCGCCAGCGCCTGATCCTTCAGGCTCTGCACGCGGCCGAACAGGTCGATTTCCCACGACGCGTTCAGCCCGACCGAATACTGGTTCGAGATCGTCTGGTTGAAGAACGACATATCCCGCGGCGTGCGCTGCTTGTTCTGCCCGGCTTGCGCCGCGAGCGTCGGGAACAGCTCCGAGCGCACGATGCGGTATTGCGCCTGGGCGGCCTGCACGTTGAGCATGGCAACGCGAAGATCGCGGTTGTTCTTCAGCGCGATGTCGATGACCTGCTGCAGCCGCGCATCGACGAAGAAATCGCGCCAGCCGATATCGGCCGCCGCCACGCCGCCGGCGCTGCGCGCGCCCGCAGCGCCCGGCTGCGTCGCGTACACACCGTCCGTCGGAAAATTTGCCGTCACGGGCGCGGCAGGGCGCTCGTACTTCGGCGCCATCGTGCAGCCGCTCGCCAGTACGGCCGCCATTGCGATCAGGGTAAGTCTACGCATGTCAATGTCCTTCCTTGCCTTGTTGCGCGCGCCGTTGCTCCTCGTACCGCGCGAGCGCCGTCGCAGCGTCTTCCTTGTCGCCGCCGAAGTGCGCGCGCACGACGACGAAGAACATCGGCACCATGAAGATCGCGAGGAAGGTCGCGGTCACCATGCCGCCGATCACGCCGGTGCCGATTGCATGCTGGCTCGCCGAGCCCGCGCCGTTGCTGATCGCGAGCGGCATCGTGCCGAGAATGAACGCGAGCGAGGTCATCAGGATCGGGCGCAGGCGCAGGCGCGCCGCTTCCATCGCCGCCTCGATCGGCCCCATCTTTTGCGATATCTGGAGGTCGCGCGCGAACTCGACGATCAGAATCGCGTTCTTCGCGGACAGGCCAACCGTCGTCAGCAGGCCGACCTGGAAGAACACGTCGTTCTCCAGACCGCGTAACGACACCGCGAGCAGCGCGCCGAGCACGCCGAGCGGCACGACCATGATCACGGAGAACGGAATCGACCAGCTCTCATACAGCGCCGCGAGACACAGGAACACGACGAGAATCGAGATGCCGTAGAGAATCGGCGCCTGCGAGCCGGACTGGATCTGCTGATACGACAGCCCTGTCCATTCGTAGCCGATACCCTGCGGCAGCTTCGCCGCAAGCGCTTCCATCGCGGTCATCGCTTGGCCGGTCGATTTGCCCGGCGCCGCGACACCCTGGATTTCGATCGCCGAAAGACCGTTGTAGCGCTCAAGCTTCGGCGAACCGTAGCTCCATTCGCCGGTCGCGAACGACGAGAACGGCACCATCGATCCCGATGTATTGCGCACGTACCAGTTGTTGATGTTTTCCGGCGACATGCGGAATGGTGCGTCGCTCTGCATGTACACCTTCTTGATCCGGCTGTCCGTATCGAGGAAGTTGTTCACGTATTTCGACGCCCAAGCGATCGAGAACGTCTGGTCGATCGTCGACGGGTCCACACCCTGCGCCTGCGCTTTCTCCCGGTCGATGTTCACCTTGAACTGCGCGGTGTCGTTCAGGCCGTTCGGACGCACCTGTGCAAGCGACGGGTCCTTCGCGGCCATGCCGAGCAGCATCGCGCGCGCTTCCATGAGCTTCTCGTGACCCAGGCCCGCACGGTCCTGAAGTTCGAAGTCGAAGCCCGCGGCGGTGCCCAGTTCGGGAATGGAAGGCGGGTTGACCGGAAACACGAGCGCGTTCTTGTAGCCCGCGAAGTGACCGTAGGTGCGGCCCACCAGTGCTCCCACCTTCTCGTCCGCCTTCGAGCGCTTGTCGAAGTCCTTCATCCGCACGAACACGAGGCCCGAGTTCTGGCCGCGTCCCGCGAAGCTATAGCCGTTCACCGTGAAGACGGAATCGACGACGGTGCTTTCCTTCTTCAGCAGGTAATCCGACACATCGTCCAGCGCGCGCTGCGTCATTTCCTGCGTGGAGCCGGCGGGTGTCGACACGAGCACGAACATCGTGCCCTGATCCTCGTCAGGCAGGAACGCCTTCGGCAAGCGGTTGAACAGCATGCCGACGCCGACGATGATCACCAGATAGACGATCAGGAAGCGTCCCGAACGTCTGAGCACATGCGCGACGCCGCTGTGATACTTCTCCTGGCTCTTCGCGAAAGTGCGGTTGAACCAGCCGAAGAAGCCCGTCTTCTTTTCCTCGTGGCCCTTCGGCAGCGGCTTGAGCAAGGTCGCGCAGAGCGCCGGTGTCAGGACCATCGCGGTGAAGACCGACAGGCCCATCGCGGAGACGATGGTGAGCGAGAACTGCCGGTAGATCGCGCCGACCGAGCCGCCCGTGAACGCGACCGGCACGAACACCGCCGCGAGCACGAGCGCAACGCCGATGAGCGCGCCGGTGATCTGCCCCATCGCCTTTCGAGTCGCCTCTTTCGGTGACAGGCCCTCCTCGGTCATCACCCGCTCGACGTTCTCCACGACCACGATCGCGTCGTCCACGAGCAGGCCGATTGCGAGCACAAGGCCGAACATCGACAGCGTGTTGATCGAGAAGCCAACCGCCCCCATGATCGCGAACGTGCCGAGCAGCACGACCGGCACGGCGATGGTCGGAATCAGCGTCGCCCGCAGGTTCTGCAGGAACAGATACATCACGAGGAACACGAGCACGATCGCTTCGAACAGCGTCACCGCCACGTCGGAGATGGACTGCTTGACGAAGGGCGTCGTGTCGTACGGATACTTCACGACGAGACCGTGCGGGAAGTACTTCGAGAGCTCATTGATCTTCGCGCGCACCGCATTGGACGTCGCGAGCGCGTTCGCGCCGGTCGCGAGCTGGATGCCGAAGCCGGCGGCAGGCTTGCCGTTGTACTGCGTCTCGAAGTTGAAGTTCTCGCCGGCGAGATCGACGCGCGCCACATCCTTGATGCGCACCCGCGAGCCGTCCTGGTTCACCTTCAGCAGCACGTTGCCGAACTGCTCCGGCGTGCGCAGCAGGGTCGCCTCGGTGATGGTCGCCTGCATCGACTGGCCCGGTACCGCGGGCGTGCCGCCCAACTGGCCGGCCGCAACCTGCACGTTCTGCTGTTGCAGCGCGTTCTGCACGTCGATCGGCGTGAGGCTGAACTTGTTGAGCTTGTTCGGATCGAGCCAGACGCGCATCGCGTATTGCGAGCCGAACAGCGTCACCGTGCCGACGCCGTTGAGGCGGCTGATCGGGTCCTGGACGTTCGAGGCCACGTAGTTGGCGAGGTCGTCGCGGCTCATGCTGCCGTCTTCGGACACGAACGCCAGCACGAGCAGGAAGCTGCTGCTCGACTTGGCCACGGTGATGCCCAGTTGCTGCACCACCTGCGGCAGGTTCGGCGTCGCCAGCTGCAGCTTGTTCTGCACCTGCACCTGCGCGATATCCGCGTTGGTGCCGGCCGCGAACGTCAGCGTGACGGTCGCGGTGCCGGTGTCATCGGACGTGGAGGACAGGTACAGCAAGTGGTCGAGACCGCTCATCTGCTGCTCGATCACCTGCGTGACGGTGTTTTCCACCGTTTGCGCCGAAGCGCCCGGATAGACGGCGGTGATCTGGATCGCAGGCGGCGCGATGGTCGGATACTGCGCGACCGGCAGCGACGTCACCGACGCCAGGCCCGCCAGCATCATGATGATGGCGATCACCCACGCGAAAATGGGGCGATCGATAAAAAATTTGGCCATGAGGCGTACTCCCCTCCTTACGCGCCGGCGGCGCCGGAGGCGGCCTGCGCGCCCGACGCCTGAGCGGCTGCGGCGGTTGCGGGAGCGGTGGGCGCCGCGGGCAGATGCGCGGGCACCGCCTTCACTGGCATGCCCGGCCGCACCTTGTCGATGCCCTCGACGATCACGCGGTCACCCGGATTCAGGCCGCTGTCGACGACCCAGTTCTGGCCATAGGTGCCCGAGGTCACGAGCGGCCGCATCGCCACCTTGCCGTCCTTGCCGACGACCATCGCGAGCGCCGTGCCCTTCTGGTCGTGCGTCACGCCCTGTACGGGCACGACGAGCGCCTCCGGATTCACCCCTTCCTCGATATGCGCGCGCACGAACATGCCCGGCAGGAGGACGCGGTCCGCGTTGCGGAAGACCGCTCGAACGGTGACGGAACCGGTGGACTTGTCCACGGTCACATCGCTAAATTGCAGCTTGCCCTGCTCGGAATAGACGCGGCCGTCTTCGAGGATCAGCGTGACCTTCGCGGCGTTCGGGCCGTTCGTCGACAGACGCCCTTCCTGCATCTGACGCCGCAGCTTCAGACCGTCGAGGCTCGATTGCGTGAGATCGACATACATCGGATCGAGCTGCTGCACGGTGACCATCAGCGTGGCCTGCGCACCCTGCACGTAAGCGCCCGGCGTGACCTGCGAGATGCCTGCCTGGCCCGTGACGGGCGATGTCACGTCGGTGTAGCCGAGATTGATCTGCGCGGTGTCGATCGCGGCCTTTGCCGATGCGACGTCCGCTTCGGCCTGGCCCATCGCCGCGACCGCGTTGTCGTAGTCCTGCTTGCTGACCGCGTTCGACGCGACCAGCACCTTGTAACGCTCGGCCTGCGCGGTCGTCGAAAGCAGATTCGCGTGCGCCTTCGCGTACGACGCCTTTGCGTTGTTCAACTGCGCGATGAACGGCGCGGGGTCGATCTTGTACAGACGCTGGCCTGCCTTGACGACGCTGCCCTCGGTGAACTCGCGGCGCAGCACGATGCCGTCGACGCGCGCGCGCACCTGCGCATCGAGGAACGCGCTCGTGCGGCCCGTCAGTTCCGCGGTGACCGGCACGGCGGACGGTTGAAGTGTGACGACGCCGACTTCCGGCGTGTGTTGCGCCATCGGGGGATGCTTCTCCCCGCAGCCAGCCACCAACAGGGCGGCCGCCGTGACGCCGATGAGGCGGTATGGAATCCGTTTGAGATACATGGGACGCAGACCTCCGTGATTACTGAAAATGAAAGGCGTGCGGGTCCTCGCGCTCATGGCGGGCCGCGCACGCGACGTGTTTTCGTGCGATGCGGGGAAACAGATGGCGCTGTCCGAGCCGATGGCCCGGACGCACTCGTAAGTAGCTGATCGCCGCGTCGCATGGCAAAGTGCCGCCGGGCCATCCGGCGGCGTCATCCCTTTTCCGGGAATGACAGCCGTATTATTGGGATAACTAAATTTAGGATTCGCCCTAGAGCAAAATCATCGAGCCGGATATAGCGACGGCGAAATCGGTCTCCGGTCGATGCCTTGACCGGGGCTTCGTGACAAAGTGTCGCTAAAGGACCGCTGAAACGGGTCGCGCGAAAACGGCTGACGATGATGGCCGAGACAAGCAGCCGATTATAGATACCACCCGCGATGAGGATGCCTAATCGACAGGCATATGTGTGAAGATTTGATGGAGATTAGAAGAAATCCAGCACAGGCGCGCGCGATCGGGAACCGCGCCGCGAATTCACGTGCGAATGGAGCGCACGCGCAAAAAAAGCCCGGCGCGCAGCCGGGCTTTTTACATCGAGTGGAAGCGGATCAACTCGCCGCAGGCGCCGAGGCGGGCTGCGGCGCGCCTTGCGAGCCGTAGTCGACGGGAGCATCCGCCGGGCGCGGGGCATCGCCGGAACGCTCGATCCATCCGCCGCCGAGAAACTGATACAGATCGACCAGGTTGGTCAGCCGGTTCAGGCGCGCCGTGATAAGCAACTGCTGCGCCTCGTACAGCGCCGTCTGCGCGGTCAGCACCGAGAGATAGCTGTCCACGCCGTTGCGATAGCGCAGGTCAGACAGCTCCAGACGACGGCTCTGCGAATTCACGAAACGTTCGAGCGACTTGATCTGCTCGTCGAAGGTGCCGCGCGCGGCGAGACCATCGGCGACTTCGCGGAACGCGGTCTGGATCGCTTTCTCATAGTTGGCGATCTCGATGCGCTTCTGCACGTTCGCCAGATCGAGGTTGGCCTTGTTCTGGCCGCCCTCGAAGATCGGCACCGTGATCTGCGGCGCGAACGACCACGCAGCCGACCCCGGCTTGAAGAGGCCGCCGAGCGTCGGCGACAGCGTGCCGAAGCTGCCCGTCAGCGACACGCGCGGGAAAAACGCCGCCCGCGCCGCGCCGATGTTCGCATTCGCCGCGAGCAGCGACTGCTCCGCCGCCGCGATGTCGGGACGGCGCGTCAGCAGCTCGGACGGCAAGCCCGCCGGAATGTCCGACAGCACGTTCTGCGTGTCGAGCGGCATGCCCGTGGGCAGATCGGCCGGCAGCGGCTCGCCGACGAGCAGCACCAGCGCGTTCTCCGCCTGCGCGCGCAGACGCGACTGCGTTTGCAGATTCGCCTGCGCCTCTTCGACCACGCCTTCCGACTGACGCAGGTCCAGCTCGGTGCCGGTGCCGTTCTCGAATTGCAGCTTCGTGATACGGAACGACTCCTGCGCGGTCTTGAGCGTGTTCTCCGTGACGACCAGCTGATCGTCGAAGGCGATCATCGTCAGATACTGATCCGCCACCGACGACACCAGCGCGATTTCCGCCGCCTTGCGCGATTCCGCCGTCGACAGATATTGCGCGAGCGCCTGATCCTTCAGGCTGCGGATGCGCCCGAAGAAGTCGATTTCCCACGACGCGTTCAACCCGACCGAATACTGATTCGAGATCGTCTGGTTGAGGAACGAGAGGTTCTTCGGCGTGCGCTGCTTGCTCTGCGACGCAGACGCATCGAGCGTCGGGAACAGGCCCGCGCGCGTGATCTGATACTGCGCGCGGGCCGCCTCGACGTTGAGCACCGAGACGCGCAGATCGCGGTTGTTCTTCAGCGCGAGCTCGACGATTCTCTGCAGGCGCGCATCGGCGAAAAAGTCACGCCAGCCGATGTCCGGCGCGCTCTGCCCGTTCGCGGTGCGGCCATTGCTCGCCGTCGACGACGCGTCCGGCTGGTGCGCATACACGCCGCCCTCCGGAAACGTCTGCGTGACGGGCGCCGCCGGCTGCTCGTACTTCGGCTGCAGCGTGCAGCCGGCGGCGAGCAGGGCCACGGCGGCCATGATCAAAGAGTGTTTAAGCATCTCAGTGTCCTTCCTTGTCCGAGCCGCCATGCGGACCTTCGAAATCGCCCGACGTACCCGGCGACGGCACATCCTTGCTCTTGCTGAACTTCGAGATCACGACGAAGAACATCGGAATCAGGAAGATGGCGAGGAAGGTCGCGGTCAACATGCCGCCGATCACGCCGGTGCCGATCGCGTGCTGACTCGCCGAGCCCGCGCCATTACTGATCGCGAGCGGCAGCACGCCGAGAATGAACGCGAGCGAGGTCATCAGGATCGGGCGCAACCGCAGACGCGACGCTTCCATCGCCGCCTCGACCGTTGACATGCCCTGCATGCGCAGCTCGCGGGCGAACTCCACGATCAGAATCGCGTTCTTCGCCGACAGACCCACCGTCGTCAACAGGCCGACCTGGAAGAACACGTCGTTCTCCAGACCGCGCAGCGTGGCAGCGAGCAGCGCGCCCAGCACGCCGAGCGGCACGACCATGATCACCGAGAACGGAATCGACCAGCTTTCATACAGCGCCGCGAGACACAGGAACACGACGAGGATCGAGATGCCGTACAGGATCGGCGCCTGCGAACCGGACTGGCGCTCCTGATACGACAAGCCCGTCCATTCGTAGCCGATGCCCGCCGGCAGCTTCGCCGCGATCGCTTCCATCGCAGTCATCGCCTGACCGGTCGACTTGCCGGGAGCGGCCGCGCCCTGGATTTCCACCGCCGAGATGCCGTTGTAGCGCTCGAGCTTCGGCGAGCCGTAGATCCAGTTGCCGGTCGCGAAGGCGCCGAACGGCACCATCGTTCCCGCGCCGTTGCGCACGTACCACTTCTCCAGGTCTTCCGGATTCATGCGGAACCGTGCGTCGCCCTGCACGTAGACCTTCTTGATCCGGTTGTCGACGTCGAGGAAGTTGTTCACGTACTGCGACGCCCATGCGATCGAGAACGTCTGGTCGATGTCCGACACCGACACGCCGAGCGCATTCGCCTTCTCGCGATCGATGTTCACCTTGAACTGCGGCGTGTCGTTCAGGCCGTTCGGACGCACCTGCGCGAGCGTCGGGTCCTTCGCGGCCATGCCGAGCAGCATGTTGCGCGCTTCCATCAGCTTCGCGTGTCCGACGCCCGAGCGGTCCTGCAACTCGAAGTCGAAGCCCGCGGCGGTGCCGAGTTCCGGAATCGACGGCGGATTGACCGGGAAGATCAGCGCGTCCTTGTACGGCGCGAAGTGCATGAACATCCGGCCGACGAGCGCCTGCACCTTCTGGTCGCTGTGCTGGCGCTCCGCGTAGTCCTTCATCCGCACGAACACGAGACCGGAGTTCTGGCCGCGTCCCGCGAACGAGAAGCCGTTCACCGTGAACACCGATTCGACGATCGATTTCTGGTCGGTCAGCAGCCAGTCCTGCACGTCCTTGAGCACGTGCGCCGTGTATTCCTGCGTCGAGCCGGGCGGCGCCTGCACGAGCACGAACATCGTGCCCTGGTCTTCATCGGGCAGGAAGGACTTCGGCAGACGCAGGAACAGCATGCCCACCGCGACGATCACGACGATATAGATGATGAGCCATCGTCCCGAGCGCCGGATCACGTGCTGCACGCCCTTGTGATACTTGTCCTGGCTCTTGTTGAAGTTGCGGTTGAACCAGCCGAAGAAGCCCTTCTTCTCCGGTTCGTGCCCTTCCGGATGCGGTTTCAGGATCGTCGCGCACAGCGCCGGCGTGAGTATCAGCGCGACCATCACGGACAGCACCATCGCGGCGACGATCGTCAGCGAGAACTGCCGGTAGATCGCACCCACCGAGCCGCCCGAGAACGCCACCGGCACGAACACCGCCGACAGCACGAGCGCCACGCCCACCAGCGCGCCGGTGATCTGGCCCATCGCCTTGCGTGTCGCTTCGCGCGGCGATAAATGCTCTTCCGACATCACCCGCTCGACGTTCTCGACCACCACGATCGCGTCATCGACGAGCAGGCCGATTGCCAGCACGAGGCCGAACATCGACAGCACGTTGATCGAGAAGCCCACCGCCGACATGATCGCGAACGTGCCGAGCAACACGACCGGCACCGCGATCGTCGGGATGATCGTCGCCCGCAGGTTCTGCAGGAACAGATACATCACGAGGAACACGAGCACGATACCTTCGATCAGCGTCTTGACCACTTCCTCGATCGACAGGCGCACGAACGGCGTCGTGTCGTACGGGTACTTCACGACGAGACCGTTCGGGAAGTACTTCGACAACTCGTCGATCTTGGCGCGGACCGCCTTCGCCGTGGCGAGCGCGTTCGCGCCCGTCGCGAGCTGGATACCGAAGCCTGCCGTCGGCTGGCCGTTGTACTTCGTGTCGAAGTTGTAGTTTTCGCCGCCGAGCTCGATTCTCGCGACATCCTTCAGGCGCACTTGCGAGCCGTCCTGATTCACCTTCAGCAGGATGTTGCCGAACTGCTCCGGCGTCTGCAGCAGCGTCGCCTCGGTAATGGTCGCCTGGAGCATCTGCCCCGGCACCGACGGTGTGCCGCCGAGCGAGCCCGCCGCCACCTGCACGTTCTGATTGCTGATCGCCGTCTTCACGTCGACGGGCGTGAGCGCGTAGTTCGTGAGCTTGGTCGCGTCGAGCCAGATGCGCATCGCGTACTGCGAGCCGAACAGCGTCGTGGTGCCGACACCGTCGAGACGCGAGAGCGGGTCCGCGACCTTCGACGCCACGTAGTTCGCGAGGTCGTACTTGCTCATGCTGCCGTCTTCGGACACGAACGCGAGCACGAGCAGGAAGCTCGAGCTCGACTTCGTGACCTTGGTGCCGAGCTGCTGCACGACCTGCGGCAGAAGCGGCGTGGCGAGCTGCAGCTTGTTCTGCACCTGCACCTGCGCGATGTCCGGGTTCGTGCCGGCCGCGAACGTCAGCGTGACGGTGGCCGTGCCCGAGTCATCGGAGGTCGACGAGAGATACAGCAAGTGATCGAGACCGGTCATCTGCTGCTCGATCACCTGCGTCACCGTGTTTTCGACGGTGCTCGCCGAAGCGCCCGGATAATTCGCGCTGATCTGGATCGCAGGCGGCGCGATCGTCGGATACTGCGAGACCGGCAGCGTGAAGATCGACGCCATCCCCGCGAGCATCAGGATGATCGCGATCACCCACGCGAAGATCGGTCGATCGATAAAAAACTTTGCCATGTAACAGGCTCCCTTTTATTGCGCGCCTGAAGCGGCCGATGCGGGTTGTGCGCCGCTCGTGCCGCTTGCACCGCTTCCATTCGCCGGAGCCGCCGCCGCGCCCTGAGCGCCCGATGCGGCGCCCGGCGCCTGCGCAGCCTGCGCGTCCGAGGCGGGATACGGGAACTTCGCGGCGACCGGCTTCACCTGCATGCCGGGCTTCGCCTTGTCGACGCCGTTCACGATGACGCGGTCGCCCGGGTTCAGGCCGCTGTCGACCACCCAGTTGTTGCCGAAGGTGCCGCCCGTGACGAGCTGACGCATCTCGACCTTGTCGTCCTTGCCCACGACGAGCGCCGTCGGCTGGCCCTTCTGATCGTGCGTGACGCCGATCTGCGGCACGACGAGTGCGCGGTCATTCACGCCTTCCTGGATGCGCGCGCGCACGAACATGCCCGGCAGGAGCACGCGGTCCTTGTTCTGGAAGATTGCGCGGACCGTGACGGAGCCGGTGCTCTGGTCGACGCTGACGTCGGAGAACTGCAGCTTGCCCTGCTCGGTGTAGGTGCGGCCGTCTTCCAGCACGAGCGAGACTTTGGCGGCGTGGATGCCTTCAGTCTGCAGACGCCCTTCCTGAATCTGGCGGCGCAGCTTGAGGCCTTCAACGCTCGATTGCGTCAGATCGACGTAAATCGGATCGAGCTGCTGCACGGTAGTGAGCAAGGTCGCCGCGCTCGCCTGCACGTAGGCGCCCGGCGTGACCTGCGACAGACCGGTGCGGCCGGTGATCGGCGAGACGACGTCGGTGTAGCCGAGATTGATCTGCGCGGTGTCGACGGCAGCCTTGCCGGCGGCGATATCGGCGACAGCCTGGCCTTGCGCGGCCACGGCGTTGTCGTAGTCCTGCTTCGACACGGCGTTCGCCGCGACGAGGATCTTGTAGCGCGACACGAGCGCGTTCTGCGACGCGACGTTCGCCTGCGCCTTCGCCAGCGACGCCTTCGCGTTGTTCAGCTGCGCGATGTACGGCGCCGGATCGATCTTGTAGAGCCGCTGACCGGCCTTGACCTCGGCACCTTCGGTGAACTCGCGGCGCTGCACGATGCCGTCTACCCGTGCGCGCACTTGCGCGACGAGATACGCGCTGGTGCGGCCCGGCAAGTCGACGACGACCGGCACGCTCGTCGGCTGTACGGTGACGATGCCCACTTCGGGCGTTTGCGGCGGAGGTGCTGATTGTTTTTGCCCGCACGCTGCCAGAAACACGGCAGCCGTCGCGGCGGTGATTAAGCGGAGTGGAACCCGTTCGACGCGCATGGAGCGACCTCTGTCTAAGACTGAGAGTGAATTAAGTGCGCGGCCGCCTTCCCCGGGCGATGCCGCGCACAGAGCGCCGTAAAGACGCTGACCAAAAGCAGTGAGACCAGTGGCGCCAAGGCCGGCTTGCAACGGGCGCTTCCTTGTTTTTCACGCGACGCTTTCGAGCGCCGCCGAAGACTGAAAACAGCCAGGGACATCGAAGAGCGGCCAGGACGGCCATCTCAAAAATAAGGCGCGCTGCACGCCACGTCACCCTTACAACTTGGGCCTACTGGTCGGTGGGTGGTATTGTATATACATTCGCGAATGAATGTAAAAAACGAGCGCATCTCGATCTTACAGCGGGTTAGGCGAAATTCGCTTGAACATCCAATCAATTAGACAGAATCTCGACGAACGGAACGCCGTTTCGCGCGTCGTCGGGGCGAGACAGGCAGGAGAAGACGGCCACCGGCCGCACGATATGGTCAGACGAACCAAGGAAGAAGCGCAGGCAACGCGCAACCGCGTACTCGACGCGGCCGAACGCGTGTTTTATGAAAAGGGCGTGTCGCGGACGACGCTCGCGGATATCGCGCAGGCCGCGGGCGTGACGCGCGGCGCGATTTACTGGCACTTCGCCAATAAGGGCGATCTCTTCAACGCGATGTTCGACCGCAGCCTGCTGCCGCTCGACGAACTTGTCGAAGCCACGCTGGACGGGAAGGAAGAAGACCCGCTCGCGCGTCTGCGTGAGCTTTTCGTCTGGTGCATGCGCAACATCACGAGCGACGCGCAGCGCCGCCGCGTGTTCGACATTCTTTTCATGAAGTGCGAGTTCGTCGAGGAAATGGGGCCGGTGCGCGAGCGGCATCAGAACAACATGCGCGACGGCATGGAGCGCATCGAGCGCGCGCTGCGCAACGCCGTCGAAAAGAAGCAGTTGCCCGCGACGCTCGACACGTCGCGCGCGACCGTCATGCTGCACTGCCTGTTCACCGGCATCCTGCACGATTCGCTGATGTTGCCCGACCTCGTGCATCCGGAACGCGACGCCGAAGCGCTCATCGACGCGTGCTTCGACGCCCTGCGTTGCAGCCCCGCCCTGCTGTCACCGGCTGGCGGCTGAATTCGCCGCACGCGCCCGCTGGTTCGACGCGTAGATGTTGTCGCGCGCGGGCGGCTCGCCGCTTTCGAGCGCGCCGATCCACTCGTGCGTGTCGAGCACGGCAGCGAAGCGCGACTGCATCACCACCGTGAACACGCGGTGAATCTCCTCCGCGCTCGCCTTGCCCGCACGGTTTTCGTAGGGTACGGCGCCCGTCGCATCCGCGAGAAATTCGACCGACAGTCCGGCGTGCACCGCGTGCTTCACGGTGGAATCGTCGCAATTGTGGGTCATGTAACCGGCGATCACGATCGTATCGATGTCGTGGGCCGCGAGCCAGTCGGCGAGATCGGTGCCCGCGAACGCGCTTGGCAGCGATTTCTCAACGTAGTGCGCGCGCGGCCGCGATGCCACCGTTTCGTGCAGTTCCGCCATCGCCGAGCCGCGCGCGAAGATCGGCGCGGTCGCGGGCGCGAAATTCTGCACGACGACGACCGGCACGCCGTGCTTTTCGGCGGCGTCCATCGCCCGGCCGATATTGGCGAGCGACACGTTCACATCGGGATATTCGATCAGCAGGTTGCCTTCGACGTACTCGTTCTGCACATCGATGACGATCAGGGCGCGGCGCGGCATGGTTCATCTCCTTCGTAAGTGTCGCTGCATTGTCGCCGCGTGCGTGCGAACACCATAAGTGGCCCGATCGCCATCTTTCGCCGGATTCGGGCCAAAATACCCGAATCCATCGTTTCGGAAGGGCCTAGCCATGAAGCGCCACTCGATCGCCGTCGTCGCGTTCGACCGCATCAGCCCGTTTCATCTCGCTGTGCCGTGCATCGTGTTCGGTGAGGAGCGCGGTGCGATCGGCGTGCCATCGTTCGATTTCCGCGTCTGCGCCGCCGAGCCGCAGGCACTGTCGACATCGGCGGGATTCACGATCGCGGCCCGCCATTCGCTCGATGCGCTCGATTCCGCCGACGTGATCATCGTCCCTTCCTGGCGTGATCCCGCCGAAACGCCGCCCGACGCGCTGCTCGCTTCGCTGCGCGCGGCGCACGCACGCGGCGCGTGGGTCGTCGGCCTGTGTCTCGGCTCGTATGTACTCGCGGCGGCGGGCCTGCTCGACGGCCGCGCGGCCACGACGCACTGGGCGTGGGCCGACGATTTCGCGCGCCGCTATCCGCGGGTGCGCCTCGACCCGAACGTGCTGTATATCGACGACGAGAACATCACGACTTCCGCCGGCACCGCGGCGGGGCTCGATTGCTGCCTGCACGTGCTGCGCAAACTGGCCGGCTCGCACGCGGCGAACCAGGTTGCGCGGCGGCTCGTGGTGCCGCCGCATCGGCAGGGCTCGCAGGCGCAGTTCATCGATGAACCGCTACCCGAGCGCGCGAACGGCGAAAAGCTCGCCGGACTGCTCGACTGGCTGCGCGCCAATCTGCAAACGGATCATTCTCTCGATGCGCTCGCCGCGCGCATGGCGATGAGCCGCCGCAACTTTACGCGGCGCTTTCGGCAGACGACGGGAACGACGGTCGGCGCGTGGCTCGTCGGGCAACGCGTCGCGCTGGCGCAACGGCTGCTCGAAGACACGGATTTGCCGGTCGATCGCATCGCGGAAACGAGCGGCTTTCGCACCGGCGCGACGCTGCGCCAACAGTTCGCGCAGACGCTGAAGACGTCGCCCTCGGCTTATCGACGCGCTTTTCGCGGCGTTTAATGCAGCCCGACGTGCTGCGCGAGATACGCGAACAGCGCGATGCACACGAGCATCGCGGCCCACGCCCACGCTGGAAGCCCGAGCGGATGCGGATCGTGTGAATGATCGCGGTCGTGATGCACGAAGCCATGCCCGTGCAGACGATGCCGCAGCACGCCGCTCGCGTGCGCATCGGCGGATGGCGTGCGCATCGCGCCCGGGCGACGCGAGAACGCCGCCGACATCGAACTCGGCCGCAAAAACACATGCCGGCGCGCCGCGCTTTCGCCCGCCGCGCGCATCGACGGCAAGCCGTGCTTCGCACGCACCACTTCGCAGAATTCGGCGAAGAAATCGTCGGCGCCTTCGCGCAGCGCGTTCTCGATCTGCCGTGACGGCAAGCCGGCGAGCGGGCCCGACACCGTCGCCCAGACCGTGTATTCGATCCAAGTCGAATCGCTGTCGTCTTCGTCGGGATTGAGCGCGACCGCGATCTGCCCGCGCAGCGAGCCCACGCCCTCGCCGCGCGCCTTGAAGCTCAGCGTGCGCGCGTAGGCGACATCGGCATCGGCGGGTTCCGTGGTGTCGCCTTCGGCATGCGCCGCCTGGCGCGTGCGCCCCGCGGCATGGGCGCGAATGTCGTAGCGCGCCCGCAGCGCGCCGAGCGGCACGATCAGCGTGAGGACATACTCGCCGCCAGGCGTGCGCGTGAATGATTCACAGTTGTCCAGACTCGCCCGCAGCAGCGCGAGGTCGCCCAGCGCGTCCCGGACATGCGCCGGGTCGAGCGGAACGCGCAATGCATCGGTGACTTCCATTCGAGCCTCCGCTGGCAGGGATCGCATGCGTTCGTTATGGCTGAGCGGTGTGTCAAAGTCTGTTCGAAGGCACGCCTAAGAAGTCTCGTCGATCCGATCGACACGCGCCCGGTGGAACGCGAGATAACCCTTGATCTTCGCGGCGGCGTCGGGCGGCGACTCGTAACTCCACGCGGCGTTCTCGACCGGGCCGTCTTCCGTCAGCAGATGATAGTGCGTGGCCTGGCCCTTCATCGGGCAATGCGTGATGTGAATCGAGCGTTCGAGGCGCGCCATGTTGACGTCGGCACGCGGGAAGTAGTGCACTTTTTCGGCGCCCGTCTCGACGAGCGTGAGCGCGGCGTGGGTATCGGCGTAGGTGACGCCCTGATGGATCACGCGGCAGCGCCGGCCGTTCGGCGTGACCTCGATCCCATGCGCCGCTTCGTGCCCGTCGTTGAGTTCCGTGCCCATCCTGATGCGCCTCCCGCGTCCGAACCGAAATGCCCAAGAAAAAGCCACGTGGCATCGAGATACCCGTGGCTTAATTATGAGACAAACTTCGGATGCTGGGTGAGCGCTTTCGATGCCTCGCGCGTTCCCTCTTGGACGCCCGCGCCTACTGAATGTTCCAGTGGAACGCGGCCTTGGCCTTGCCCGGACCGGCGACGCTCACCGCCTGCTTTTTCTCCTGATCCTTGTACTTCGCGTAGACCGTATAGCTGCCCGGCGGCAGCTTGACGAGCATGTACGGGCCCATCGATTCGGTGGAGAGCACTTCGCCGCCCTTCCCGCCGACGATGCGCACGGTCACGCCCGAGAGGTATTCGGTGGTCGGGCCCGTGAAGCGCAGCGACAGCGGCCAATGCGCCTGTTCGCGCAACAATGCGCGCGATTCGTCGAGTCCGACGCCGCCCGACGTGTACGAAACGTCGCCTTGCTGCTGGACTTGCGGCAGGCCGCCGCCGTTGGTGTTGCCGGCGCTCGAGGTATCGCTCGTGGTGCCGCCCGTCGTCGCGCCCGACGCCTGCGCCCAGGCGCCGCCCGCCATGCCCGCGCTCATCGCCGCAACGACCAGCGCGGCCGCCAGCCTGCCCGTGGTTCTGCTCGTCATGTTCGTGCTCCTTTTTCCGATGCCGCCGCGCCTCGAAAAGCGCGCCAGCGGCGTCACGCCCGATGCGCCGATATCACGCGATGGGGCACCAGGGAACCGTGGAGCACGGTTCGTGCCCGCATCGCGCCGACCGTCGCGCTCAGCCGAGATCGACCGGAACGAAGATCTGCGCGTCGTCGCGCTGGATCAAGAGCGCGATGCTGTCGCCCGCGCGCTGAACCATCGACTTCAACTGCTGCACGGACGTGACCGGCTGGCCGTTGACCGCGAGAATCACATCGCCCGGCTGGATGCCGGCGTTCGCCGCTGCGCCGTCGGCCTGCTGCACGAGCAGTCCGCGCGAGAGCGAATCGTTCTGCTTCTCTTCCGGCGTGAGCGGCCGCACCGCGACGCCGAGCCGCGCGTCCTGCGCCGACCCTCCGTCGTCGCCGCCGTTCGCTTTCGCGCTCGCAGTCTTCGCGTCCTTGAGCGCGCCGATCGTCACGCTCAGGTCCTTCGCGCTCTTGTCGCGCCACACCGTCACCTTCGCCGACGTGCCCGGCGAGAGGCCCGCGACCTGCGACGGCAGCGAGGTCGAATCCGTCACCGGCGCGCCGTTCAGCGCGGTGATGACGTCGCCCGGCTGCAGGCCCGCCTTCGCCGCCGGCCCGCCCGGCTCGACCGAGCTCACGAGCGCGCCTTGCGGCGATTTCATGCCGAATGAATTGGCGAGCGTCTGGTTCATGCCCTGCACCGTCACGCCGAGACGGCCGCGATCCACGTGACCCGTCTTGATGAGCGCATCCTTCACCTTGATTGCTTCATTGATCGGGATAGCGAACGAAAGACCCTGGAAGCCGCCGGTCTGCGAATAGATCATCGAGTTGATGCCGATGACTTCGCCTTGCAGATTGAAAAGCGGGCCGCCCGAGTTGCCGGGGTTCACGGGCACGTCGGTCTGGATGAACGGCGTGTAGTTCTCGTTGGGCAGCGCGCGCGATTTCGCGCTGATGATGCCCGAGGTCACGGTGTTGTCGAAGCCGTACGGCGAGCCGATCGCGACGACCCACTGCCCGACCTTGCTGCCGTTGGGATCGCCGATCTTCACGGTCGGCAGGTCCTTCGCGTCGATCTTCAGCACGGCGACGTCCGACTGCTTGTCCGCGCCGATGACCTTTGCGCGGTACTCACGCTTGTCCGTGAGCTTCACGGTGACGACATTGGCGTTATCGACGACGTGCGCATTCGTGAGGATATAGCCGTCGCTGCTCACGATGAAGCCGGAGCCGAGGCCTTCGCTCGGGCGATCCGCGGCGGGGCCGCCAGGACCGCCGGGGCCGCCGAAGCCCGGAATGCCGCCGAAGCGCTTGAAGAATTGATAGAACGGATCGTCGGGATCCATCGGCACCTGATTGCGGCTGCTGCGCGCCGACGTCTCCTTGACGACATGCTTCGCGCTGATGTTCACCACCGCCGGACCATAGGTTTCGACGAGGCCGGAGAAATCGGGTATGCCCGTCTTGGCTGCGGCTTCGGCGGGCATCAGCGCTGCCGCGGTCGCGGGCGAGATGACCTGCGGCGCAGGCACGTTGTTGTGACCGGCCACGTAGCCCGCCGACAGAGCAACGGCAACGGCCGCCGCGACGGCGCTACGGGTGAGGATCTTTGCTTTCATCGTGTGCTCCTGACGAGGGATGCGCTCCGGAAGAGCGCGCTATATCGATGAAAGGAGCTTACGGGGCGTCGCTTAAACCTTTCTTAAAAATCGAAGTTCGGTGGGAACTCTGAACAAAAAGGGCGCCTGTTCCGATGAACAGGCGCCCTTGGCACTACGACTTGCTTCTTCTGCGATTTACTGCGGGTACTGCTTTGCTTCACTGCTTCACTGCTTCACTGCTTCACTGCTTCACTGCTTCACTGCTTCACTGCTTCACTGCTTCACTGCTTCACTGCTTCACTGCTTCACTGCTTCACTGCTTCACTGCTTCACTGCTTCACTGCTTCACTGCTTCACTGCTTCACTGCTTCACTGCTGCGTTAATGCTACTGCCAACTGCCAACTTCCTTACTACGGACTGCTACGACAACTGCCTTCTACTGCTTACTTCAACTTCTTCCTGCACGACTACGCACTTCAACTTCTTCACTGCTACTACTGCCTGCTGCCTCAGAACACTCAACCAACAAGAGAGATATTAGCGATTCGGAAGTCTTGCTCGAAGCAGACGAATCCGAAAGAGTTCAATCCGATTGCGGCGCGTTCGCGGCCCCAGAAATGAACGGGGCGACTGCCCTTTCGGAAAGTCGCCCCGCATGCCGATTACGGCTGTCCTCAGAACTCGTAGCCGACCTGACCGCGCACGCCCGTGTCGCCGTGCGGCGTGAACGAAGCGGCTGCGTTCACGAGCCAGCGGTTGTTCATCGAACGATACGTGCCACCGATACCGACCGCGCTATAGCCCTTGTAGTTGGCAACGCCCGCGGCGACCACCGTCTTGCCCGGCTGGCTCGGCGTGAGGTTCGGCATGGCCATCGCGGCGGCGATGCCGGCAAACGCCTGACGCGCAACCGTATTGACGTTGCTCTGAACCGCGTTCAGCTGGTTCATGTTGACGGCGTCAGTCCCCTTCACGCCCGCGGCGACGTTCGTCACCCGGCGTTCGTTGCCTGCCGAGCCGACCGACACGGTGTTGTCTTCGTCGGCGACCGAACCATTGCCCAGTGCGACGGAGTTCGCGCCCGTAGCCTTCGCGCCATCGCCAATGGCGATCGCGCCGTTGCCGGTTGCCATTGCCGCCGGTTGCGCAGCCTGCGACGCCATGAAGGCACTGCCCGTCGCTTCGACGTTGTTCACGCGCTGCGTGAGGTCCGTGACGTTCGCGTTGGTCTGATAAAGCTGCGAGCCGTTCACTGCGTCGGTGCTGGTCGCGGTGAGCGCGCCAGCCGACACGCCCGTGACCGTGCGCGTGCCTTGCGTGCCCGTCATGTCGACGACGGTGCCGTCGGTGTCCTTCGCGACGGTGATGTTGCGCGTCGTCGCGTCCTGCCTGACGAGGCCGACATTACCACTCGACAGTTGCGTGTTGATGTTGCTGATGTCGGCGGTGTTCTGCGTCACTTGCTGATTGATCGCGTACAGTTGCGAGCCGTTCACCGCGTCGGTGCTCGTGGCAGAGATGTCGCCGTTGGCGACGTTGGTCACCTTATTGCCCGTCATGTCCAGATACTGATCCATCTGAATCTTCGAGGTGGCCGACATGTCGAGCACGCCGTCGCCGGCTGTGCCCATCGTAATACTCGACGTCGAGTTGCGCAGATCCACTGTATTGGCAGCACCGCAGCCGCTCAGGTTCGACTGCTTGCTATTGGAGTCGATCTTGTAGCCATCGTCCTTATTGCACATTTCGAGATAGGCTGCCGATGCAGGCGCGCTATATGCGACGACCAGTGCAGCCGCGCTCGCTCCGAGAAGGAGAACGCCGGCAGAAGCCGCCTTGTTGCTTTTGATTCCGGTACTGAATTTCATCTTGAGTCTACTGTCGGTCGCACGCGACCGTTCATTTCGAGGTGGTTTAAAAATTGCGCGAAAAGGAAACCCTCGATTCGAACGAACGCGAGATCTCCTCGGGCTCTGAAACCTAGGTGAGTCCTAGCATCGATTAACAATCGATCGCGGAAATTACCTTTGATCCATGCCTAACAACAGAATATGTCAATAATTTCACGCCTCTAAGCAGACAGTTCTTAAAGTGTCGCAATGTGGTATCACGGCACCGAGGCATTTCCCGTCGCAAAGAAGCAAATCGTCGCGTCAGAATTTCACGTGTACGGTCAGTCCGCCGCCTTTCGCCTCGAGAAGCGCCACGCGCGCGGCGTGCTGGTCTGCGATCCTGCGCACGATCGCCAGTCCCAGGCCGCTGCCCGAGACATCCGTGCGCGCCCGGTTCGCGCCCTCTCCCACGCGATAAAACCGGTCGAACACCCTTTCTCGTTCTTCTTGAGGAATGCCCGGCCCGGTATCGGCGATTTCGACGACGGGATGCCCGTCATTCAGCTTCAGGCAGACGTCGACGCGCCCGCCGCGCGGTGTGTACTTCGTCGCGTTGTCGATGAGGTTGTTGAACATCACGCGCAGTGCGTCGGGATCGCCGGTCACGGTCGCAGGCTCGCTCGCCTCGATGCCGAGATCGACGCCGCGCGCCTGTGCGACGAGCACATAGTTGCGTACGCAATCCTCGAGCAGCGCAGAAAGATTCACCGATGTACGCGCCGCCTTCGCATCCGGCTCCGCTCGCGCCAGTGCGAGCAGCTGCTCGGCGAGCCGCGTCGCGCGCGCGATGCCTGCGTTCAGGTCCGCGAGCGCCTCACGCCGCGTCACGTCGTCCTGTGCGCGGCCGACGAGTTGCGCCTGAATCTGCACGGCGGCGAGCGGCGTACGCAGTTCGTGCGCGGCATCGGCGACGAAGGCCTTCTGCGTATCGAGCGCCGCGGACAGGCGCGACAGCAGCGCATTCAACGCCCGCACCACGGGCCGCACTTCCTGCGGCAGACGTTGGTCGGAGAGCGGATCGAGCGCCTCGGGATGACGTGTATCGAGCGCGCGCGTCACGCGCTGCAAAGGCGCGAGCCCGCGTCCGACGATCACCCAGATCGCGACGCCGAGCAGCGGCAGCAACAGCACCAGCGGCCACAAGGTGCGCCAGGCGACGCCCGCCGCGACGCGATTGCGGATAGACAGCGGCTGCGCGAGCTGCACGACGTTGTCGCCGACGATCGCGCTATACACGCGCCATTCGCCGCGCGGCGTCATTTCGGTGGAGAAGCCGAGCTCCGCATGCGGCGCGAGCGGCACGCGCGGATGCGAGTAGTACATCAGCACGCCATTGCGATTCCAGATCTGGATGACGACGCCTTCGTCGCTTTCACTGCGCGACGAAAGCACCGACGAAAACGGCTCCGACGGCAACGCCGCCGCGATCTGCTGCAGTTGATAATCGAAGAGTTCGTTGGCTTCGGCGAGCGCCTGCCGATAGATGAGCCACCCGGCAAAGCCCACGCCGACGATCACGAGCGCGAGCAGCCAGATCAGCAATTGCCGGCGGATCGACCGCATCAGGCGTCCTTCGCGACCATGTAGCCGAGGCCACGCACGTTGCGGATGAGATCGGCGCCGAGCTTCTTTCTCAGCGAGTGGATATACACCTCGACGGTATTGCTGCCGATTTCCTCGCCCCAGCCGTAGATCTTCTCTTCGAGCTGGCTCTTCGACAGCACCGCGCCAGGCCGCGCCATCAGCGCTTCGAGCAACGCGAACTCGCGCGCGGACAACGCGACGGGATTGCCCGCGAGCGTCACTTGATGGCCGACCGGATCGAGCGTCAGTTCACCGTGCCGCACGAGCGATTCGCCGCGCCCGACGTGACGGCGGATCAGCGCACGCATGCGCGCGCCGAGCTCGTCGAGATCGAAGGGCTTCACGAGGTAATCATCGGCGCCGGCATCGAGTCCTTTCACGCGATCCGCGATGGCGTCGCGCGCGGTGACGATCAGCACCGGCAACGCGTTGGCCCGCGCGCGCAGCGTCTTCAGCACATCGAGGCCATCGCGCCTCGGCAGGCCGAGATCGAGCAGCATCAGGTCGTAGGACTCGCCGGCCACCGCCGTGAGCGCGGCCTCGCCGTCCTGCACCCAGTCGACTGCGAAGCCGTCGGCGCGCAGCGCACGGCGCACGCCTTCGGCGATCATCCGGTCATCTTCGACAAGCAGGATTCGCATGGCACATGTCTTTTCGTGATTACGGTTTATGTGAGGCAGGCAGCCCTGGGACCGCGATTCATTGTAGCCGCGAGGCCGCGCCACAGGCTTAAACGGGACTTAACCGCGCGCTTTGTCCATTTGCAGTATCGATGGACGACGACGATTTCCTGCCCGTACGATTTCCGCAAGCCAGCTTGTCTACAATAGCCGCTTCCCGCTGCGCGACGCCTGCCCGTGCGCCCGCCGCAGCCAGACATAAGCCCAAGAATCAGCCCAAGAACAACGCTCGTCCATGCCGCTCGCTTCCCGCTCCTCGTCCTTGCACAGCCGTCTTTCTTCGTTCGCGCTCGCCGCAGTCCTCGCCTGCGCGGCGCTCGGCCATGTGCCCGATGCCTTCGCGCGCGGCGGCACGAAAGCCGAATCGCAGGCGCAGTCGCCGGAACGCGCGGCGAAGGGCAAGCGCGCCGCCAAAAACGAGTCGAAAAGCGAAGCCAAGAGCAAGAAAGCCGGACACATCGCGAAAGCGAGCGTGCCGGCCGGCCCGCTGCCCGCATCGGTGATGACGGCGCTCGCGCGCGCCCACGTGCCGCTCTCGTCGATGAGCGTGGTCGTGCAGCGCATCGGCGCGCCGGTGCCGCTCGTCTCGGTCAACGCGAACGAGCCGATGCTGCCCGCCTCCACGATGAAGCTCGTCACCACGTACGCGGGCCTCTCGATACTCGGACCGGACTACCGCTGGAAGACGACCGCGTACGCCGACGGCGAGCCCGACGCGCAAGGCGTGCTGCACGGCAACCTCTACATTCAGGGCACGGGCGATCCGAAGCTCGTGCCGGAAGAGCTGATCGATCTCGTCGAGCAGATCCGCAAGAACGGCATCACCGGCATCGACGGCGCGCTCGTGCTCGACAAGCGCTATTTCGACGCCTCCACGCGCGATCTGCCCGCCTTCGACAACGACGACACCGCGCCCTACAACGTCGGCCCCGATCCGCTGCTGTATGCGTTCAAATCGCTGTCCTTCACCTTGACGCCGAGCGCGGACGGTCAAGTGGCCATCGACGTATTGCCGCAGCTCGCGCAACTGCAGATCGACAACGAACTGCGCGTCACGCGTGGCGCGTGCACGGGATCTTTGCAAGCGGCGTCGCCGAGCGTCGCGCAGACGCAGGGCGGCTTCGTGCAGGCGTCGTTCATCGGCGACTATCCGCTGCGCTGCGGCTCGCGCACGGTCAACGTCGCGGCGCTCGATCATTCGACCTTCTTCGCGGGCGGTTTTCTGGCGCTGTGGAAGCAGGCGGGCGGCACGTTCCAGGGCACGACGCGCGAAGGCCCGACGCCGTCGAACGCGCGGCTCGTCGGCACGCATCGCAGCCCGGTGCTGTCGGATGTCGTGCGCGACATCAACAAGTTCAGCAACAACGTGATGGCGCGCAACCTGTTCCTCACGATCGGCGCAGCGCAATCGAAGCCGCCCGCGACGACGGCGAAATCCGCCGCGGCGATTCAGTCGTTCCTGAAGCGCAGCGCCCTGCCGATGAACGGCCTCGCGCTCGACAACGGCTCGGGCCTTTCGCGCGATGAGCACATCACCGCGACTTCGCTCGCCGATCTCCTGCAGGCCGCGAACGCGAGCCCGGTCGCTCAGGTGTTCGTCGAATCGCTGCCGATCGCGGGCGTCGACGGCACGATGCGCAACCGTCTCACCAACGCGGGCGCGCTCGGCAACGCGCACATCAAGACCGGCACGCTGCGCGACGTGCGTGCGATCGCGGGCTATGTCGGCGCGGCGAACGGCGAGAGCTACGTGGTCGTGAGCTTCATCAACGATCCGCGCGCCGAAGCTGCGCGCGCCGCGCACGATGCGCTGCTCGAATGGGTCTACGAGGGCGCGCGCCGCGCGGATGTGGCGGAGTAGGCCCTGCTTTGCGATGTGCCGTGCGGGCACAATCGCCCGGCGCGACCGAAGATTTCTTCTACGAACTCGCGTTCGTTAAGGCGCGCGCGGCGTGTAAGGTGTCGGGCACGGCGCACGGCCGGGGTGCATCGCGCTTCAGGAGGGCGTGCGGCATCGCTTAATATGCAGCTATGCGGCGTGAAGACCGCAAGACGGTCAGGCGCCGCAACCGAACTAGAAAACATCGAAGAAGGGAGACGAGGTCCATGAAGAAGCAACGCTCGATGCGCGCCGCTCTGGTGCGCTTTGCTCAAGTCGCGACGGCCAGCGCGGCCTTTACCCTGCTCGCCGCGTGCGGCGGCGGCAGTGACGACAACAATTCCACGCCGGCGGGCGGCGTCAAGCTGCAGATCGTGTCCTTCGGCGACAGTCTTTCCGATGTCGGCACGTACTCGCCCGTCGCGGCGGCGAATTTCGGCGGCGGGCGATTCACGACGAATCCGGGTCAGGTCTGGGTGCAGAACGTCGCGCAGTATTACGGCGATACGCTGACGCCCGCGATGACGGGCGGGTTTGGGGTCGCGCCACAGACGCAGGCGGGTTTGGGGTATGCGCAGGGTGGCGCGCTGGTGACGAATCCGATCGGTATCAACCACGTGTCGAACGATCCTGCGAATTACACCGGCGCGTTGACGGTGCCGATCGTGCAGCAGGTGACGAACTATCTCAGCGCGCACGGCAGCTTCAATTCGAACCAGCTCGTGATCGTCAATGGCGGCGGCAACGACATCCTCTATAACTTCCAAGCGGCCCAGACGGGCGCGATCACGCCTGCTCAGGCTAGCGCGGCGATCGGCAAGGCGGCTATCGATCTCGCGGGCGTGATCGGCAAGGTCTTGCAGAGCGGCGCGACGCACGTGCTGGTGTCGAATGTGCCGGACATCGGCACGACGCCGCAGGGCGTGATGAGTTCGGCGGCGAATCGCGCGTTGCTCACGCAGGCATCGCTCGGGTTCAACCAGGCGCTCGCAGCGGCGTTGACGCAAGGGGGGCTGATGTCGAAGGTGATTTATCTCGACATCGTGCCGGTCCTTGCCAATGTCACGGCGAATTTTTCGCAGTTCGGATTCACGGTGTCGAATACGGGCACGGCCTGTAATCTGCAGGCGATGGCGGCGGCGGCGCAAAAGTTCGGCGAACCGAACCCGGCTGCTTTCGCTACTTCGCTGTTTTGCTCGCCGGAGACTTTGACCGTAGCTGGCGCGGATCAGACGTACATGTACGCCGACACCGTGCATCCGACGACGCATCTGGGCGCGTTGTATGCGCAAGCAGCGGAGCAGGCGGTTGCGAAGTCGGGGTTGGGGAAGTAAGGGATTTCTTCCAAGGATGGAAAAAACCGCTCGGGCGAGGGATCGTCCGGGCGGTTTTTGTTTTGATGATTCAGTGGTCTCCGCGGGGGCAGAGGAATGGCGCTGCCTGCGGCCATGCGGATGCGCTTGCCGGTCTATCTCCGCTAACGCGGTGGAACCCCCAGATCATAACCATCTGATCCAAAAGCGAAATCCCTACAACGCATCTTCGCAGTTGAGTCAGACGCGCAGCGAATCACTCTTCCGCCTCAAACGCCGCCGCCGCCCTTCCCAACCGATCGTTGACCGCAATCCACTCAACCGTCTCCGGCAGCTTCTCGATCAGAATCCGTTCCACATTCGCCCGATCGAGCGCGCGCAGCAAACCATATAGCCCGCGCGCATACGACTGCGGATCTTCCGGCGCCGCCACGAAGTGAACATGGGCGGCATGCGCCCATTCCCCCGCGCTCGACGGCCGCGCCACCAGCGCAATCTTCCTGTCGCCACCACGACGAAGCATCGCCTCGATCGACGAAAACGGCAGCAGCAAAAGCGGTGTCCTCGGCGCGTAATGCGCCTTCAACGTCCCCGAAGCCCTCGGCGCCGTCGCATCCGACCCATCGGGCAACTTCGGCGCAACGCCGATCACATCCGCGATCTCCCGCGGACTCACATGCCCCGGCCTCAACAACGCCGGAAACCCCCGCGACAAATCCAGAATCGTCGATTCGATGCCGACATCCGCCGCGCCGCCATCGAGCACATGCACCACGCCGCCGAACTCATCGCGCACATGCTGCGCCGTCGTCGGGCTTACGTGCCCGAAGCGATTCGCCGACGGCCCCGCCACCCCGCCCTGCTTCCCGCTACCAAGACGCCGCGCGTGAAACGCCGACAACAACTGCTGCGCCACCGGATGCGACGGACACCGCACGCCCACCGAATCCTGACCGCCGCTCACGGCCGCCGGAATATGCGCGGCGCGCTTGAGAATCAGCGTCAACGGGCCGGGCCAGAACGCATCGATGAGCTTTTGCGCATCGGCGGGCAGCTCGCGCACCCAATAGCCCGGATCGGCCTCGGGCGCGAGATGCACGATCACCGGATGATTGGCCGGCCGCCCTTTCGCCGCATAGATGCGCGCGATGGCGTCGGGATTCTCGGCGTCGCCGCCGAGCCCGTACACCGTCTCGGTCGGGAACGCGACGAGTTCGCCGGCATCGAGCAAGGCTGCGGCTTCATCGATCTGCGCCGCACTCGGATAAATGATGGTCATTGCTTCGACAACAAAAGAAACTCAATCGAGCACGATATGCAGCATGCGCGCGCAGTCACGCGCCGCCGTGCGCGCCTCCTCGAGCGTCGCCGCCGTGAAATTGATGTGGCCCATCTTGCGGCCGCGGCGCGCGTCTTCCTTGCCGTACAGATGCAGCCGCGCCGATGGCATCGCGGCAACTTCGGCCCACGCGGGTGCGCGTGCCTTGTCAGCGTCGAACCAGATATCGCCGAGCAGATTCAGCATCGCGGCAGGCGAGTGCTGGCGCGTGTCGCCGAGCGGCATGCCGGTCATCGCGCGCACTTGCTGCTCGAACTGGCTCGTTGCGCAGGCATCGACCGTATAGTGGCCGGAATTGTGCGGACGCGGCGCCATCTCGTTGGCGATCAGCGAACCGTCTTCCAGCACGAAGAATTCGACGCACAGCACGCCGACATAACCCAGCTTCGCCGCGATGGTCAGCGCCGCGTCCTGCGCCTGAGCGACAAGCGCATCGGAGGCATCGGGCGCGGGCACGACCGTCTTCGCGAGAATGCCGCTCACGTGCACGTTCTGCGCTAGCGGAAACACGGCGGACTTGCCGTCGCCCCCGCGCGCGATCAGCACGGACACTTCGTACTTGAGCGGCATGCGCTTTTCCAGCACACACGGCACGCCAGAAAGCGATGCATGCGCGTTGCGCACTTCAGCGACATTGCGCACGCTGACCTGGCCCTTGCCGTCGTAGCCGAGACGGGCGGTCTTCAGAATGCCCGGCAGCACGGCAGCGATCTTGTCGTCGGGAATCGCGGCGAGCGCCTGCGCCGATTCGATCACGACATGCGGCGCGACCGGCACGCCCGATTCCGCGATGAAGCGCTTCTCCGCGACGCGATCCTGCGCAATCGCCACGCAGCTCGCCGCGGGACTGACGAACGTGCACGACGCGAGGAATTCGAGGCTCGCGGACGGCACGTTCTCGAATTCCGTCGATACCGCCGCGCACAGCCGGCCGAGCTCGGTGAGCGCGGCGCGGTCGTCGTAGGCCGCGCGGATGTGGCGGTCCGCGACAGCGCCCGCGGGGCTCGTCTCGTCCGGATCGAGGACGGCGACGCGATAGCCCATCGATTGTGCGGCGAAGCAGAACATGCGGCCGAGCTGGCCGCCGCCGACCATGCCGAGCCACGCGCCCGGCAGAATCGGAGAAATTGGGGAGTTTTGTGGGTTCATCGTGGGGCTGAACGTGGGCTACGTTGCGTTTCGTGTGCGACGCGCACTGCCAGTTGCTGCTTTCACAGAAAACGATGCGGCGAAGTGGGACTAGCAACTCCGCCGCGTACTTGCATCACCGATCGAATCAAAGCGGCGGCAACGCCATGTCGCGCGCGGCCTGATTCTGTTTCACGCGGAAAGCGGCGAGCGCATCGGCGTACTTCGAATCCGTCGCGCTCAGAATCGATACCGCGAACAGCGCCGCGTTCGCCGCGCCCGCCTCGCCGATGGCGAACGTCGCGACCGGCACGCCCTTGGGCATCTGCACGATCGAATGCAGCGAATCGACGCCCTTCAGATACCGGCTCGCGACCGGCACGCCGAGCACTGGCAGCGTCGTCTTCGCAGCGAGCATGCCCGGCAGATGCGCCGCGCCGCCCGCACCCGCGATGATCGCGACGATGCCACGCCCGCGCGCGCTTTCGGCATAAGCAAACATCTCGTCCGGCATGCGATGCGCCGACACGACCTTCGCCTCGTACGGCACGCCGAATTCCTGAAGAATCGCGACGGCGTTCTTCATCACGTCCCAGTCGGAGCTGGAGCCCATCAACACGCCGATGACCGGCTTGTCATGCGTATGAACTTCGTTCGTCATCTTCTTTCAACTCAATCGAGCGTCTTGCCGGTCAATCGCTGCAGCGCTTCCTGATACTTCTCCGACGTCTTCGCGATCACGTCATCCGGCAGCTTCGGCGCGGGCGGCTCCTTCTTCCACGTCTGCGTTTCGAGCCAGTCGCGCACGAACTGCTTGTCGAACGACGGCGGATTCGTGCCGACCTGATAGCCATCGGCGGGCCAGAAACGCGACGAATCGGCGGTCAGCACTTCGTCCATCAGAAAGAGCTCGCCCTTGTCGTCGAGGCCGAACTCGAACTTCGTATCCGCAATGATGATGCCGCGGGTCGCCGCGTACTCGGCTGCTTCCTTGTACAACTGGATGGAAATGCGCTTGATCGTCGCGGAAAGCTCCGTTCCGATGCGGCGTTCCATCTCATCGTAGGTGATGTTTTCGTCGTGATGGCCCATTTCGGCCTTGGCTGCGGGCGTGAAGATCGGCTCGGGCAGTTTTTGCGCGTTCTGCAAACCCGGCGGCAGTTCGACGCCGCACACGGAACCGCTCGCCTGATAGTCCTTCCAGCCGCTGCCCGCGAGATAGCCGCGCACGACCGCTTCGACGAGGATCGGCTCCAGCCGCTTCACGACGACCGCGCGGCCTTTCACCTGTTCGGCTTCATCGGCTGAAACGACCGTCGACGGATCGATGCCCGTGTTGTGGTTCGGCACGATATGACCGAGCTTCTCGAACCAGAAATCGGCCATCGTGTTCAGCACGCGGCCCTTGTTCGGAATCGGCTCACCCATGACGACGTCGAATGCGGAAAGGCGGTCGGTCGTCACGATCAGGAGCTTGTCCTGACCGACTGCGTAGTTGTCGCGGACCTTGCCGCGGCCGAGCAGCGGCAGCGATTTGATCGTGGATTCGTATAGCGTGGACATCGTCATGTACCGGAAAAAAGTGATTCGCCGCTTTCCAGCTGCAAAGCGGCGACGAGTTGACCCAACCAAAAGACGAACGGGCTCCGAACCCGGAACCCGTTGATTTTACTTTACAAAACCCGCCAGTCTCAGATGATGCTTATTTTACGATCTGCGCGAGCGCGCCGGACTTGTACTTCTCGGCGATCTTGTCGAGGGAAACCGGCTTGATCTTGCCCGCCATGCCCTCGCAGCCGAACTGCATGTAGCGCTGACGGCAAATTTCCTTCGCCGCCTCGCGCGCGGGCTTCAGATAGTCGCGCGGATCGAACTTCGACGGATTCTCGAACAAATAGCGGCGGATCGCGCCGGTGATCGCGAGGCGCAAGTCGGTATCGATGTTCACCTTGCGCACGCCGTGCTTGATGCCTTCCTGAATCTCTTCGACGGGCACGCCGTACGTTTCCTTCATGTCGCCGCCGAATTCGCGGATTTCGGCCAGCAATTCCTGCGGCACCGACGACGAACCGTGCATCACCAGATGCGTGTTGGGAATGCGCTGGTGAATTTCGCGGATGCGGTCGATCGCGAGGATATCGCCCGTGGGCTTCTTCGAGAACTTGTACGCGCCGTGCGACGTGCCGATCGCAATCGCGAGTGCATCGCACTGCGTCTGCTTCACGAAGTCGGCGGCCTGCTCGACGTCGGTGAGAAGCTGCTCGCGCGTCATCGTGCCTTCGGCGCCGTGGCCGTCTTCCTTGTCGCCCTTCATGGTTTCGAGCGAACCAAGCACGCCCAGTTCGGCTTCGACGGTCACGCCGATCGAATGCGAGAACTCCACGACCTGCTTCGACACCGCGACGTTGTACTCGTAGGACGCGACGGTCTTGCCGTCGGCTTCGAGCGAGCCGTCCATCATCACGCTGGTGAAGCCCGAGCGGATCGCGGCCATGCACACGGCGGGCGACTGGCCGTGATCCTGGTGCATCACGACCGGAATATGCGGATACGACTCGACGGCCGCTTCGATCAGATGACGCAGGAACGCTTCGCCCGCGTACTTACGCGCACCGGCGGACGCCTGCATGATCACGGGCGCGTTCACTTCGTTCGCGGCCGACATGATCGCCTGCACTTGTTCCAGATTGTTGACGTTGAACGCCGGGAGACCGTAACCGTGTTCCGCAGCGTGATCCAGCAGTTGACGCATTGATACGAGAGGCATTGTGGTGAGACTCCATGATGTGAAACGAATTCTTCAGCGCACTTAATTCCGCTCTCGGGCGGTTTCCGGCTTTTTCGCCGTCTTGCGCGCTTGATCGAGGCGCGCGCCGCTGCTGGTAGTACGGCGCGCGCCTCGGAACCTGCGACAACATGCGCGGCCATTGACCGCGCATCTTTCTCGATAAAGCTCAGAAGTGATCGCCCACGCGCACGATCTTCAGCGTGTTGGTGCCGCCCGCCTGACCCATCGGCTCGCCGACCGTCAGCACGACCATGTCGCCGCGCGCCGCGTACCCCTTCGACACGACCACTTCCAGCGCCGAGTTCAGCGCGGCGTCGCGGTCCATGTTGGTGTCGACGTGCAGCGGCGTGACATTGCGGTACAGCGACATCGTGCGCTCGCTCGCCACGCGCGGCGTCAAGGCGAAGATCGGCACGTGCGTCCAGTGACGCGACATCCACAGCGCGGTCGACCCGGATTCCGTCAACGCAACGACAGCCTTTGCGCCGAGGTGATACGCGGTGAAAAGCGCGCCCATCGCGATCGACTGATCGATGCGCGTGAACGTGCGGTCGAGGAAATCGCGATCGAGCTGCGACTCTTCCGACTTCTCCGCTTCCACGCACACGGCGGCCATCGTTTCGATGGTCGTCACCGGGTATTTGCCGGCGGCGGTTTCGGCGGAGAGCATCACGGCGTCGGTGCCGTCGAGCACGGCGTTCGCCACGTCGGACACTTCGGCGCGCGTCGGCACGGGCGCGTGGATCATCGATTCCATCATCTGCGTGGCGGTGATCACGAGCTTGTTCGACTCGCGCGCCATGCGGATCATGCGCTTTTGCAACGCAGGCACCGCCGCGTTGCCGACTTCCACCGCGAGATCGCCGCGCGCGACCATGATGCCGTCGGATGCGTCGAGAATGCCCTGCAGCGCCGGAATGGCTTCCGCACGCTCGATCTTCGCGATCATCTTCGGCTTGATGCCGTACGGCGCGCCCGCGATATTCGCCAGTTGCCGCGCCATTTCCATGTCGGTCGCGTTCTTCGGGAACGACACCGCGACGAAATCCGCGCCGAGCGACATCGCCGTCTTGATGTCCTCCATGTCCTTCTCGGTCAGCGCGGGCGCAGTGAGGCCACCGCCCTGACGGTTGATGCCCTTGTTGTTCGACAGCTCGCCGCCGACCTTCACGGTCGTGTGGATCTCTTCGCCGATCACACGCGTGACGTCGAGCACGATGAGGCCGTCGTTGAGCAGCAGCACGTCGCCCGCGCGCAGATCGCGCGGCAGATCCTTGTAGTCGAGGCCGACGCGCTCGCTGTTGCCGAGCTCGCAACCCGCGTCGAGGATGAACGGGTTGCCCGCGACCAGCATGGTCTTGTTGTTCTCGAACTTGCCGACACGGATCTTCGGACCTTGCAGGTCCGCCATGATCGCGACTTCGCGGCCCACCTGGCGCGCCGCCTCGCGGACGATTTCGGCGCGCTGGCGATGATCGTCGGCGGTGCCGTGCGAGAAGTTGAAGCGAACGACGTCGAGACCCGCCTGCAGCATTTGCAGCAGGATGTCCGGGCTCGTCGAAGCCGGACCGATGGTGGCAACAATCTTTGTAGCGCGATGCATGGAATTCCTCGTCTCAGTAGGATTGCCCGTAGGTGCGCTGCGAGCACGTTGCGCTTGCAGTGAGGTGTTGCTCACCGGTTGCGCGCGCGCGCCGGTTCGTGCCGGCGTCGCTTTGTCGATATCTTTCAAGGCATGGGCGGGCACGCCGCCGATGATGACCGGAGGCGTTTGCGTCGGCGGAAGTCCTGCTTCGCCGTCCGGCGCCTGATCCGGTTTCGCTGCTTCTGCAATGATGGCAGCCGCTTCGGCGGCCGCGTCGAATTGATTACCGTTGTCGAGTACGTCGTCTTGCGCGCCGCCGGCCGCTGGCGCGCCCTTCTTTTCTGCTTTCGCCGGATTCTGTCGGGCGGCCAAGGCCTCAGGCCCCCGCGCGCGATTCGAGCACTTCGACCGCGGGCAGCTTCTTGCCTTCCAGGAATTCGAGGAACGCGCCGCCGCCGGTCGAGATGTAGCTCACCTTGTCGGCGATGTCGTACTTCGCGATGGCCGCGAGCGTGTCGCCGCCGCCCGCGATCGAAAACGCCGACGAATTCGCGATTGCTTGCGCAAGCGTCTTCGTGCCGTTGCCGAACTGGTCGAACTCGAACACGCCTACGGGTCCGTTCCACACGATCGTGCCGGCCGTTTCGAGTTGCGCGGCGAGCGCCTTCGCGGTGTCCGGGCCGATGTCGAGGATCATGTCGTCGTCGGCGACATCCGCGACGGGCTTGGTTTGCGCCTTCGCAGTCGCGGCGAATTCCTTCGCGGTGACGACATCGCTCGGAATCGGCACCGATGCGCCGCGCGTGCGCGCCTGCTCGATGATCTCCTTCGCTTCGTTCAAGAGATCACCTTCGGCCAGCGATTTGCCGATCTTGAGTCCCGACGCGAGCATGAACGTATTGGCGATGCCACCGCCGACGATCAGCTGATCCACCTTCTCGGCGAGCGACTTGAGAATCGTGAGCTTGGTCGACACCTTCGAGCCCGCGACGATCGCGACCAGCGGACGCTTCGGGTTGCCGAGCGCCTTGCTGAGCGCGTCGAGTTCGGCGGAGAGCAGCGGGCCCGCACACGCGACGGGCGCGTACTTCGCAATGCCGTGCGTCGTGGCTTCCGCGCGGTGCGCCGTGCCGAACGCGTCGTTGACGTAGATATCGCACAGCTTCGCGAGCTTCTGCGCGAGGGCGTCGTCGTTCTTCTTTTCGCCCTTGTTCACGCGGCAGTTTTCCAGCAGCACGACATTGCCCGGCTGCACGTTCACGCCATCGACCCAGTCGGCGGCGAGCGGCACGTCGCGGCCGAGCAGCTCGGACAGGCGCTTCGCGACCGGCGCGAGCGAGTCTTCCGGCTTGAACTGGCCTTCGGTCGGACGGCCGAGGTGCGACGTGACCATCACGGCCGCGCCGGCTTCGAGGGCGGCCTTGATCGCCGGGACCGAGGCGCGCACGCGCGTGTCTTCGGTGATGTTGCCGTCATCGTCTTGCGGCACGTTGAGATCCGCGCGGATGAACACACGCTTGCCGGAGACTTTGCCTTCGGCGATCAGATCGGTGAAACGCAGTACTTTCGTCATGGGAGTCAACGTAGATAGAGAAGCGGTTCGGGCGGGAACGGCCGCGGGGCTTGGCCGGTTCGGGGAGTCGCCGCGCGCGGGCCGCCGGGCAGGACGGCACGCGCGCGGATCAAGCTGGAGGCGATGACCGCGCGGTGAAAGCGGACGCGCGTGCGGAAAGCGGAGGAAAGGGATCGTGCGGACGCGGCGATGCAGCCGGGAGCGGCGGCGCGAGGTACAGCGCGTTGTACAGCGATGACAACCGTAGCGCGGTGACTGCCGGACTCACTTTCGACCTCGCTCACTCGGGAAAGACCGCCATTTTAACCGATCAACCTGACCGCTTTTAGCGTGCAATCGATGATGACGCGTATTTGCCGCGGCGCGTGGCGCTCGAATCGCGTGTCACGCGGCGAGCCGCAGCAAGGTGAACACGATCATGCCGACGGCGATGGTGCCCATCATGCCGCGCCGCTTGAGGTAATAGGCCAGCCCGGCCAGCGACGCCCACAGCGCGTGATTGCCCAACCCAATCGAAATGCCCGATGGCGTCACGAGCAGATCCGGCACGACGACGCCCGCGAGCGCCGCCGCGGGCGCATAGCGCAGCACGCGCTGCACGCGCGGCGGCAGCACCATGCGCTCGCCGCCGATCAGAAAAAGCGCGCGCGTCACCGCCGTGACGAGCCCCATGCCGATGATCGCGAGCCAGATTTGCAGCGTGCTCATCGCGTGGTCCTCGTGGCGTGCCCATCCTGCTTGCCGCGCCTTTCGGCGATGACGTCCGCGAGCGTGCCGGCGATGAGCGCCGCGAACACCGCGAGCGGCAAGCCGAAGCGATACGGCAGATCGAACGTCAGCAGCGCGACGACGCTCGCCACGGCGACGGCTGCGAGCGTCGAGCGCGTCGCGATCGCCGAGACGATGAGCGGAAGCAGCGCGAGCGTGCCGGCGAGCTCGAGGCCCCAGTTATCGGGAATCATGCTCGCGAGCAGAATCCCGATCACGGACGAACTCTGCCAGGAAAGCCAACTCGACACCGCGAGCCCCCAGAAGAACGCTTCCTTGCCGGGCTGCCAGCCTGTCGGGAAATTCCGCTTCGAGAACATCAGATAGATGATGTCGCCGTTGAAATAGCCGAGCAGCAAACGCCGCCGCAGCGACAGATACGCAAAGTGCGGCGCGAGCCCCGCGCTGAAGATCACGAAGCGCAGATTGACCATCGCGGCGGTCAGGAGCACGGTCCAGAGCGGCAGCTTCGCGGCGAAGAGCGGCAGCACGGCCAGTTGCGACGATCCGGCGTACACCAGAAACGACATGCCGAGCGCCTGCGGCACGCTGAGCACGGACTTCGTCATCGCGACGCCGGTCACGAGCCCCCACGAGAACGTCGCGAGGACGGCGGGGGAGAAAGTGCGCACGCCCTCGAAAAATGCGCGGCGATTCGTGTGGGACAGCCAGTCGGGCATCGGCGGATTCGGGGCCAGTGCGAGGCGAAATAGAGAGCCCGTGATGTCATCGCGCGGCCTCGATCGATTGCGCGATGGATCGGGAAAAACCGGGAAAATCGGAAATGGCGAGCTTCGCCGTTTCATCCCACCAATTAAGCGGGCGGCGAAAGGGAAATTATAGCGTCGTGAAAGGCGCTCCAAGATCGGTTTCGTCGCGAAAAGACGCTAAAATGACGGTCTTCCACCGCCTTTGCGCGTTTGATGCACGCGTTCCCCGGCAGCAATGCCCACGGGGAAGCACGCGAAAACGCGGCGCACGCGCCGCCGCCCGCCCCCGCCGGGCGGCCCAGCCCGAATCACTTGAACGAGACAGCTAGGAGAACCGTATGTCAATGGCCGACCGCGACGGCAAGATCTGGATGGATGGCAAGCTGATCGACTGGCGTGACGCCAAGATCCACGTTCTGACCCACACGTTGCACTACGGCATGGGCGTTTTCGAAGGCGTGCGCGCGTACAAGACCGCGCAGGGCACGGCGATCTTCCGTCTGAAGGAGCACACGAAGCGCCTCCTGAACTCGGCGAAGATCTTCCAGATGGACGTCCCGTTCGATGCCGCCACGCTCGAAGCCGCGCAACTGGAAGTCGTGAAAGCGAACGAGCTGGAAAGCTGCTATATCCGTCCGATCATCTGGGTCGGCTCCGAGAAGCTCGGCGTTTCGGCCAAGGGCAACACCATTCACGTCGCCATCGCGGCGTGGCCGTGGGGCGCGTATCTCGGTGACGACGGCCTGGCGAAGGGCATCCGCGTGAAGACGTCGTCGTTCACGCGCCATCACGTCAACGTGTCGATGGTGCGCGCGAAGGCATCCGGCTGGTACGTGAACTCGATTCTCGCGAACCAGGAAGCCGTCGCCGACGGCTACGACGAAGCCCTCCTGCTCGATGTCGACGGCTACGTCTCCGAAGGCTCCGGCGAAAACTTCTTCCTCGTGAACAACGGCAAGATCTACACGCCGGACCTCGCTTCGTGCCTCGACGGCATCACGCGCGACACCGTCATCACGCTGGCGCGCGATTTCGGCATCCCGGTGATCGAGAAGCGCATCACCCGCGACGAGGTCTACACCTGCGACGAAGCGTTCTTCACCGGCACCGCCGCCGAAGTCACGCCGATCCGCGAGCTCGACAACCGCACGATCGGCTCGGGCGCGCGCGGCCCGGTCACGGAAAAGCTGCAAAGCGCGTTCTTCGACGTCGTCGGCGGCAAGAACGAGAAGTACGCGAGCTGGCTCGCGAAGGTTTAATCGATCTCATGCGACGCGGCGAGCCGTCGGCTCGCCGTCCGCTGGACATCAGGAAAAGAGAGTGCAATGAGCGACCTGAAGGAAATGCCGCTGGTGGAATTGTCGGCGAAGGACCTGCCCGCCTTCTGCCCGAACCCGAAGATGCAGCGCTGGAGCACGCATCCGCGCGTGTTCATCGACGTGACGCACGGCGAGGCGCGCTGCCCGTATTGCGGCACGCGCTACAAGCTGAAAGACGGCGAAGTGCTCAAGGGCGGTCACTGAAAACCCTATGGGCGCCGGCCGCGCCCTACCCGTTTGCGCCGCAAGCCAGGGCGCAGATCACACCCACGACAATCGACGGCTCGCCCCAAGGCGGCGGGCCGCGTTCATTTTGAGATCGGATAACAAAAGATGCGCCGCGCGCTGGTTATAGCACCGAACTGGATCGGTGACGCATTGATGGCGCAGCCGCTCTTCACGCTTTTGCGCAAGCTCCATCCGCGTATTGCGATCGACGCCGTCGCTCCCACCTGGGTCGCGCCCGTGCTCGAGCGCATGCCGGAAATCCGCGACGTGTACGCCACCGACCTCGCCCACGGCAAGCTGCAACTGCTGCGCCGCTGGCAACTCGCGAGCGATTTGCGCGATGTCGGCTACGACGCCGCCTACGTGCTGCCCAACTCCGTGAAATCCGCGCTGATCCCGTGGATGGCGGGTATCAACCTGCGCATCGGGTACAAGGGCGAGAGCCGCTACGGGCTGCTCAACGTGCGGCACGCGAATCCGCCGAAGACCGAGCGTCCGCCGATGACCGCGCACTACGCCGCGCTCGCCTATGCGCCGGGCGCGAAGCTGCCTTTCGTCGACCGGTTCGCGCAGCCCGAAGCCGCCGCGCAGCCTGACGCGCAGACGCTCCCGGTGCCGCGCCTCGAATCCGATCCGAACGAAGCCGCGCGAGTATCGGCGCGCTTCGATCTCGATACGCGCACGCCGCTCGTCGTGTTCTGCCCCGGCGCCGAGTACGGCCCGGCCAAGCGCTGGCCGCCGGAGCACTTCGCGTCGCTCGCGCAGTTCATCGCGCAGTCGTTCCCGTATGCGCGCATCATCGCGCTCGGCTCGAACAAGGATGCGCCGATCGCGCAGGCCATCGCCGACCGCGCGCCGATGGTGCGCAACCTTTGCGGCCAGACCTCGCTCGGCGAGGCGTGTGCGCTGATTTCGCGGGCGAGCGCGGTCGTCACGAACGATTCGGGCCTGATGCACGTCGCGGCCGCGTCGCGCCGGCCGCTCGTCGCGGTCTACGGCTCGACCGATCCGCGCCACACGCCGCCCTTGTCCGATCTCGCAAAGGTACAATGGCTGCATCTTGAATGCAGTCCGTGCTTTGCCCGCGAGTGTCCGCTCGGTCATCTGAACTGCCTTCGCGAACTCTCGGCGGAACAGGTTTTCGGCGATCTGCGCGGGATGCTGCTCGCACATCGTTGATGTTGCGTTTGCGCGTCGAATCGCGCGTCCGCATCGTCCTTCGAGCGGCGTTTTCAGGCGGTTTCCAGCCGTGTGTGCGGGTGCGGACACGCGAATGTCTCCGAACGGAGGCATGCTTTGACCAATGACCGATGCAGCGCGCCGTTTCGTCACGCCGCCACGAGCGGCTTCGTCCGGCGCGCGCACCGAATGCCAGAGACCCACGAGCCATGCCACGTTTCGCCCGCCTCTTCGAAGCCGCCGCCGATACTCTCAATGCTTACTATCAGGCAGTCGCGGACAACAGCATCGACAGTGTGATGTCGTTGTGGATCGACGAGGAGTTCGCCACCTGCATCTGCGCGGACGGCATCCATCTGCATGGGCTGGAGAGCATCCGCGCCGGTCTCGGCAAGCAATTCGAAACGCAGCCCGTGACCATCGAGCCGCTCGATATCCGCGTGTATGACAGCCTCGGCACGGTCGTGTATGCGATCGCGGAGGCGCATCAGCCGGCGCAATCCACGAGCACGCCGCGCATGATCTACACGACCTACGTGATGGTCCACGAGCGCGGTGAGTGGCGCATCGCGCATATTCACGCGAGCGAAATGCCGCTCGAAACGGCGGGCCAGCTCGCCGCCAGAATGCGTCACGGTCAGGGACCGCTGCACTGAAGATCAGAAGCATTGAAGAAGACGTTTGTCGGGGAGGGGCCATGAAGCGCGATCCGTTGTTGAAACACGATTCGTCGTTCGTGGACAGAGCGCCCGCCGTGGCGCTGAAAGAAGCCGCGCGCGTGCTCGCGCTTGCGGACGCCGAGTGGCTCTACAGCGCGCCGCGCTGGCTGCCGACGAGCCACGCGCAGACCATCGTTCCCGCGCTGTTCGGGCGCAAGCCCGCCGTGCGTTATCGACGCGAGCGCTGGAATACGCCCGACGGCGATTTCATCGACCTCGACTTCCTAGCGCACGATTCCGCCGACGCGCCCGCCGACACCGCCCCGCTCTTCGTGCTCTTCCACGGCCTCGAAGGCAACTCCGATTCGCACTACGCCCGCACGATGATGGCCGCCGCGAAAGCGCGCGGCTGGCACGGCGTCGTGCCGCATTTCCGCAGCTGCAGCGGCCCGCTCAACCTGCTGCCGCGCTTCTACCATCTCGCGGACAGCGCCGAAGCCGACTGGATTCTGCGGCGGCTGAGGCAAGCGCATCGCGGGCCGATCGTCGCGGCGGGCGTCTCGCTCGGCGGCAACGTGCTGCTGCACTGGTTGTGCGAGCGCGGCAAGGACGCATCGATCATCAGCGCGGCCGCGGCCATTTCCGCGCCGCTCGATGTCCACGCGGGCGGCATGGCGATCTCGCAGGGCTTCGGCATGGTCTATACGCGCAGCTTCCTGAAGTCGCTCAAGACGAAGGCGCTTGCGAAGCTCGGCCAGTATCCCGGGCTCTACGATCGCGACGCGGTGCTCGCCGCGCGCACGCTGTACGAATTCGACAACGTCGTCACCGCGCCGCTGCACGGCTTTCGCGATACGAACCATTACTGGTCGACCGCGACGACACGCGCGCATCTGAAGCACATCGAGGTGCCGGCGTTGCTGCTGAACGCCCGCAACGATCCGTTCCTGCCCGAGTTCGCGCTGCCGTCGATGGCGGAAGTGTCGGCGCGCGTGACGCTCGATCAGCCGAACCACGGCGGGCACGTCGGCTTCATGACCGGGCCGTTTCCGGGGCGGATCGACTGGCTGTCGCTGCGCGTGTTCGGTTATCTGGAGAACTTCGTTTCGTGAACGATCATGGATGAAATCGTCAGGCAGGCGCTCGCCAAATGGCCCAACGTTCCGCATTGCACGGGCTGGCTTCTGCTCGACAGGCGCGGCCAATGGCGCCTGCGCGACGACGACGCGCAGGCCGCCAGCGAACTCGGCGAGCCGATCCGGCATGAAGCGCTGCTGGGCTTCATCAATCGCAATTACGAGTGCGATGCGCAGGGACAATGGTTCTTTCAGAACGGGCCGCAGCGCGTGTATGTGGAGCTGGTGTACACGCCGTGGATCGTGCGCCTGCATGCGGCGGCGGACGGCCCGTTGCGCCTGACCGATCAGGCCGGCGCGCCGTTCGAGCCGGCGCACGCCTGGATCGACGATGAAGGCGGCATCCTCTTTTCCGACGGCGCTTCGCCCGCGCGCGTGGCCGCGCTGCATGATCACGATCTCGAACCGTTCGCGGATCACGCATCGCTCGACGATGCCGGCACCGGCGGCGTCTTTCACTGGCGCGATGGCGTCGATCTGCCCGTGCAGCCGATCGCCCGCGCTCGCGTTGCCGAGCGCTTCGGCTTCGTCGCGAGTCCCGCCACACGCGCGGCATCGGAAAGCTAGCCGTTTTTCTCCTGGTCGCGCTCTTCCTTGTAGCGCGACTCGAAATCGCGCAGGCGCGCAGCGATCGCCGACAGATCGTAAAAGCTCGCGTTCTTCACGTCGCGCGCTTCCTTCAGTTGGCGGATCGCGGACGGCCACGCGCCGTCGAGCGCGAATTTCTCGGCCATCGCCTGATGTTGCTGCAAGGGATCGTTGAGCCCCTTGCTCGCCTGCGCGAGATACAGCCACCAGTCCGGCCGCGCCGGTTCTGCGCGCGTTTCGCGGCGTGCGAGCGTCTGCGCTTCGGCGTAGCGATGCGCGGAAAGCAGCGCCTGCAGACGCACGTCGATGGCCGCGTGCGACTCCGGCCAGCGCTTCTGTGCGATCTCGGCGAGACGGATCGCGTCGTCGTTGCGGCCCGCGCGGCGCGCGATCTCGGCCGCGAGCACGTCGAGGCTCGGCGTGCTGCGCAGCGGCTGCGGCGTGGCTACGGACGGCGCGGACCGCGCGGGCACCGGTTTGCTCTGCGGCGTCGCGCGCCCGTAGACGTGAATAGGCGGAAGCGTGATGTCGCTCGTGGCCGCCGCGCCGCCGATGTCGAGCGTCGCGCGCGCGTTGTTGAGCGGCGTCGCGGTCATCGATGCGTCGAGACTGCGCGGTGCCGGCGCGGCCGGTTTCGTCGTGGCGACCTCCTTCGGCGATCGCGCGCGATCTTCCTGCTGAATCTGCGCCGATGCCGCCGCCGCGCTCGCCTCCTCGCCTTCGAACAAGCGGCGCGCTTTAGCGAGGGCATCGCTGGCGGCGTCGTAGTTGCCCATCAGCGATTGCGCGAGCGCAATGCCATACCAGTTCGATGCGGGATTGAGCGCCGTCTGATCCTCGATTTCCGTCTTGAGCCGGCTCGCGACGTCGCGATAATCGCTCGCGTAGCTCACCTGAAGCACGCGCGCGCGGGCGCGCACGAACGCATATTCCGCCGACTGACGCGGCTGCCGGTACGGCACGCGCCGCGCGCGGCCTTCCATGTCGGCGATGCGGTCGGTCGTCAGCGGGTGCGTACGCACGTAGGGCGGCACGCCGTTATCGCCCATCGTCGAGCGGTCGAGTCGTTCGAAGAACGTGGTCATTGCGTACGGATCGTAGCCGGCGGCCGCGAGCATCTGGAAACCGACGCGATCAGCCTCGTGCTCGGCCGCGCGCGAGAAGCGCAGTCGATTGTCGACGGCGAACGCCTGGCCGCCCATCGCGATGCCCATGCCGAGATCGCCGCTGTGCGCCAGGAGCCCCGCGAGCATACCGGCGAGCATGCCGGCGAGCGCGGCATAGCCGCTCTTTTCCTGCGTGCCGAGCATCCGCGCGATATGGCGCTGAAGCACGTGACCCATTTCGTGGCCGATCACCGACGCCAGTTCGGATTCAGTCTGCGTCGCCGCGATCAGGCCGGTATTCACGCCGATGAAGCCGCCCGGCATCGAAAACGCGTTGATCTGGGAATCGCGCACCGCGAAGAGATCGAAGTCCGGTTGATAGCCGCCGAGATACTGCGTGGCCGCCGCCGCGGACAGCTTCGATGAGATCGAATCGAGATAGTCACGCAGCAGCCAGTCGTCGAGATAGTCGGGATCGACGCGTACTTCGCGCATCATCCGCTCGCCGAGTTTGCGCTCGGCTTGCGGCGTGAGCGAGCCGCCGGAGCCATCGCCCAGATCGGGCAGCTGCACGGATGCGAGCGGTGCGCGCAGACCGGACATCGTGCCGGGACGATTCGCGAAGCGGCTTTCCGCGCCGCCGTAGACGCCGAACACACCTTCCGCGACATTGCCGGGCACGTCGCTTTTCTCTTGCGATGCGCGCAGTTGCGAGGCCGCGAGCGTGCCCGCTCCGCTCATGGCGTTCGATCCGCTCGCGGCGGCCGTGCCTGTCTGCGCCAGCGCGGCGGGCGGCATGGCGAGGACGACGCACAGGAAGGAAACGAGCACGCGGCTCGGACGTGTCGGATGCATGGCGCGGAACTTTCGAGGCGCCGATCGTCGGCTCGAAAATGGAAACGAGCTTATCGTATCAAGTGTTGCGCACGGGGCGTCCCGTCTGCGGCGTGCGTTGGGCGAGACCGTGAGGTTTTGCTAAAAACCGCGCGAATTCACGCTGGTATGATAGGCGCCCACTAAGGAGACGCTATGTCCGGACTCACTCATTTCGATGCCGCCGGCGAGGCGCACATGGTCGATGTCGGCGCGAAGAGCGAAACGCGGCGGGTTGCCGTGGCGCGCGGCTCGATCGCGATGCTCGAAGGCACGCTCGCGCTGATCCGCGAAGGCCGCGCGAAAAAGGGCGACGTGCTCGGGGTCGCACGCATCGCGGCGATTCAGGGCGCGAAACGCACCGCCGATCTGATTCCGCTTTGTCATCCGCTGGCGCTCACGCGCGTCGCGGTGGATTTTTCCGTCGATGAAGCCCTGCCCGGTGTGCATTGCGAAGTGCGCGTGGAAACGGTCGGGCGAACGGGTGTCGAGATGGAAGCGCTGACTGCGGTGCAGGTCGGGCTGCTGACCATTTACGACATGTGCAAGGCGGTCGATCGGGGGATGGTCATCACCGATGTGAAGGTGATGGAGAAGCACGGGGGGAAATCGGGGGATTGGGTGGCGGGGGATCACGCGAAATGACGACCAAGGATTCAAGATAAATCAGACCGTGCGCAATATGCAGAGAGAGGCTTAGGAAGAGCCTCTCTGTCTTGTCCCCGAAAGCATGGAGACTTCTAAGCTTTCAGCCTCTTTTGATCTGTCCCAACAAGCTTCTCTCGGCCATCCGCACCTTGAATTGCTCGTGATCTGAGTCTCGCACCCACGGTAGTCTCGACTATTCGGTCAACGAGATTTTCAATCTTGTCTCGTTTCGAAATGACCATTTCGAAATGGCGAGCGATTTGCTCGAGATCCTTTTTTGTCTTGGCCACCGACTTGAGGTACGACTGGGCCTCATCCCGACTATCAAATGTGCTTAATTTTGTCGCCACAACATCTAGAGGAATCTCGCAAGTTTTGCGCGAGCTTGCAATGCGCCGGCGACTCAATTTGATCTGCATTTCGAATGCCGGATCGCCAAGTTTTTCCCGATCGCTTTCACTCAGCCTGTCCAATGCGACACGAATTTTACTCAGGATGGCTGTGTCCAAGTTTATTTCGTCACTCATCTTCGACAGCTCCCACAATCGCTTCAAATTCGTTGACGAAGTCTTTTATTTCACCGACGACTTGACTATGAGCCGGAGAATTATATTGATTCAAGACTACAGGGATTGAATGTTCGGGCGCTTCCGAGAACAAAGTTTTGTTTTCACGGAAGAAAGACTCAAAAACCGGTGTTCCACTGCGCTTTACGGTCGCCATATATTGGCGCTGAGCAGTAATCGGCTGGCCACCCATGAGTTGAATCATCGTAAAAACAACGCCAATGATGTCTGGCGCGATCGCCTCTTCATCGCCATCCATCTCAGAATACTCGTTGTATGCTCTTACCAATCCTCCGACGCTTCGCTGCAGGTAATCGATACCCAAGGTTGAGAGATAATCTGGCTTGGCTGGAATCAGTATTTTCTCAGCAGCGATAATTGCATTTTTTGTTACGATATTGAAGTTCGGCGGACAATCCAGCAAAACCACATCGTAATCCGACTCTTCCGCAAGTTCTTTCATTGCCCGGCGAAGCTGCCCGTGGATTTTCAGGTAGTTATTTTTTGATTGCTGGAGACTGGCTCCGCTTAGCAAAATTGCCAGTTCCAGATCGACATTCAATAGTCCAAGATGCGAGCATATGATGTCCAGCTTGCCGCCCTCTTTGCTCACCCACTTATTCACAGGCATTGGGGAGTACACAAAGTTTCTCAGCGAAGGAGGTTCTTTCCCATTGCTGATTGCGTCAAACCAAGACTTGATTGTGCAGTTCTTTTCGAGTACGTTATCCCAGAAATCTGGAGTGACGAACGAGAATGTCAAACTCGCCTGTGCGTCCATATCTAATACCAAAACCTTCTTTCCACGGAAAGCGAGTTCTGCTGCCAGATTGGAAGTTACTGTCGTCTTCCCGACGCCGCCTTTATAGTTGATAACTGCGACTATCTCCATTTCGCACCCCTGAGTTCCTTGATTATTGTTTAGGTCGCCTACGCCTCACCGCTCCCGATCAATGGTCTGATCATGGAGCGAGAGATACTATTGAGCCTTACGGGGTGATGTCAATCTTGTTTTTAGGCAGCAAATCGGGAAACTGGGTGTGACTTCACTACGGGCGAAATAAGCGGGATTGGGTGGCGGCGATCACATACCGCCCGCACCCTGACCGTTTCCCTCACTCCTCGTCATCCTCCGCGGCAGGCGTCTCGGTTTCCGCCGGCACGCCATACAGCTTCGCCAGATCCGCTTTGAACGACTCGAGCGGTTTGCCCGCCTCATCGATCAACTGATAGACGGCCGCAAGCTGCTTCGGCCAGTCATGCAACTGCATCGCGAAAATCTTGAGCCGCGCCATCGTGTCGAGCGCCTCGGCCTTCTGCCCGGCGAGCGCCTGCAGCACGGCATAGCGACGCAACACGGTCTCGCCCGGCAACAATGCAATCGCCTTCCGATGCGCCTCTAGCTTCTCCTCGACGTTCTGCGCGTTGATCGGCAAAAGCGTCGCCGCGCCGTACTCGCCCCACGCCGTGAACAGGAACGAAGGATTCTCGCGATACTGCTCTGCCGGCCGCGCGCCGTAATAAAGCACTTCGGCGCGGTTGTAATCGCGCATCGTCGGATAAAGAGCCGCGAGCCCGCCGAACACGAGCGCGACATAGACGCCATACGAAACCGGCCGCGCGACGAGCCGCAAAGGCCGCGTCTCCAACAGACCGATGATGAACATCGCTGGCATCAAGAAAAACATGTATTGCTGCGGATACTCGACGAGTGCGTGCATCATCAGCACGCCGAGCAGCGACAGCGCGAAAATGCGCGCCGGCGTCTGCGGTGCGCGCAGCACGCGAATCAGCCAGAACACGACACCCGCGACCAGAATCGCCACGCCGAGTGCGCCCGTCTTGGCGAGCAGGTCGATGAAAATGTCGTGTGCGTTATTCGCAATCTCCACGCCGCCAAGATCGCGCACGAGATCGAACTGATAGCGCGGAAACTCGCCCCAGCCGACGCCCAGCAGCGGATGAGTCTTGAACATCGTCCAGCCGTACTTCCACAGCGCGAGACGCGGCGCGATCTGGTTGGCGTCCTGCATGCGCTCCGCCGCCGATTGCGCGAGACCGAAGTCGTAGCGCACATTCGCCCAGCGCACGGCAGCATTCACGGCGAAAAACAGGATCGCAAGCAGGATCGGGACGATCCACGCTCGCACATCGCGCCGGCCCGGCCCGTCGAAGCCTTCCGATGCGATCGGGCGACCCAGAACGAAGGCCATCCAGAATCCGGCGACGACGATCACCGCCGTTTGCAGCCACGGCCCGCGCGACACCGTGAGCGCGAGCCCGAGCGAATACAGCGCCGACAGAATCAGCCACAGCACGACCGGCAGCCGCCGCGTCTGGACGAAATACAGCGCCGCCGCCAGCGCGAACGCGATGACGGTCGCGAGATGGTTCGCCTGCGCCATGTTGCCGAAGGGCCGCCTTTCGATCATCACGTTGTACGCGACCACGAAAGGCGTGAACTTCACTTCGAGATGCAGCAACTGCACGATCTGACAGAAGACCGCGAACAGGCCGCCGACCATCAGCGCGGCAGCGCCGACACGCAGCGTCTTCTCCGCAAGGCCCGCGCGCACGAATCCGAAGCCCGTATGCACCGCGACGAACGACGCAAGCAGAAAGGCGCCGCCGAGCCAGTTCATGGAAGGCTGCGCGACCGGCAACAGCACCGTCTGCGCGACGAGCAGCACGCCGAACGCGAGTGGCATCAGCGCGACGACCGGCGATGCGAACGGCACTTTCGGTTCGGATACGCGCACGAGCAGCGCGACCGTCGCGCCGAGCGCCAGATAGAGCGCAAGCGCGCTGTACTCGGCGTAGAAGGTCGGAATCGGATACGTGTGGTTGACGACCGCGAAAGGGAACGTCAACGCAAGGCATAGGACGGCAAAGCAGAGAAAGCGCGCGTATTGGGAGGGCATGAGGGACTGGGAACGTCGGCAACCGGCGCACTATACAAAACTTTGCCCCGGCTGTCCGGCGAACGGCCGTAATTGCTACGAAATCGCTGCCTTTCGTGCAAAAACGACGCGCGCGAAGGCGCGGCGGCGACGTAATTCCTGCCGCCGCGCTTCGCGCACTCTGCCCGCTTACGCACGGCACTCCGGCGGAGCCAGATTGGCGGGCAACGTCGGCACCTGCGCCGGCAGCGGCCCCGCGCCCGGCGCGGGCAGCGACGATGCAGTCTTCGCGCCCGCGAAGCACTCCCATGTCACCGACCCCGCCTGCACCGCGCCGCGACTGAGCGCGATGCGCGCGGTCGGCGTATCCGCGTTATCGGGTGTCGACGGCACGAGCACGAGCGTGTTCGATCCGGCCGCCGCTACGCGCGTCGAGTAGGCGATCGTGATTTGTCCCGTGTCGCTGTCGACGTGAATGGACTCCACGTTGCGCGTGCCCGGCGGCGATGCATAGCCGCCCGCGAGATCCGCGCCGCTCGCCGCATTCTCCGCCACCGCGAGCCGCGCCGACGCCGCGAGCGCCATGCCCTCGCCCACGCGGCTGCGCGCCAGATAATCCTGATACGCGGGTATCGCATACGCCGCGATCACGCCGACGATCGCAAGCACGATCATCAGTTCGATCAAGGTGAAGCCTCGCGAAAGCACTGCCTGCGCGCGCCCGGACCACCATGCACACCGCTTGCGCGGCACGCTCACATCACACACCATCGTCGTCATTGCTGCTCCCAGAAAGTCGAAAAGCCCCCGCCGCGCAATGCGGACAGACGCTTCGATCGTATTCAGAGAGGGAGACGACGGGCAGTCGGCCAAACGGCCTAGGAGAATTCAGCCCGCCGCACGATTGACATCGGCGAGTGCGCGGCGTCTGAGCAGCCAGCCCACCGCGATGACGAACAACGCGCCGGCAACGCGCGCCGCATAACCCACGGTCTCGGTATTGAGCGCGGGCCAGCGGTCGACGAACGGATCGTCGATGATGAGTCCGCCCGCGATCCATCCGAGCAAGCCCGCGCCGAGCAGCACGACGACAGGAAAGCGGTCGAGCAGCTTGAGCACCAGCGTGCTGCCCCACACGATCAGCGGAATGCTGACGATCAGGCCGAAGATCACCAGCGCAAGACGATGCCGCGGGTCCGCAGCCTCGGCCGCGCCCGCGATCGCGATCACGTTGTCGAGGCTCATCACCGCGTCGGCGATGATGATCGTCTTCACCGCCGCCCACAGCCGGTCCGATGCACTGATGTGATGCTCGTCGTGGTCCGGCTGCATCAGCTTCACGCCGATCCACAGGAGCAGCACGCCGCCGACGAACTTGAGGAACGGCACGTCGAGCAGCATGACCGCGAAGGCGATCAGCACGACGCGCAACAGGATCGCGCCGAGCGTACCGAGCACAATGCCGCGCGTGCGCTGCTGATCAGGCAGATTGCGGCACGCGAGCGCGATCACGACAGCGTTGTCGCCGCCGAGCAGGATGTCGATCACGATGATCTGAACGACCGCGCCCCAATGGAGCGTCGAAAAGAATTCAAGCATGAGGCAAAAAGAAAAAAGCGAGGAAGCAGCGCTCCCTCGCTTTGATTTACTTATACGAAAGGAATCAGTAAGAGTACCAAACCCTCGCGTATCTTGCCCGCATCGATCAGAGAACCGACTTCAGCAGACGAGCCATTTCCGACGGGTTCTTCGTGACCTTGATGCCGCACGCGTCCATGATTTCGAGCTTGGCGTCAGCCGTGTCCGCGCCGCCCGAGATCAGCGCGCCAGCGTGGCCCATGCGCTTGCCCGGAGGCGCCGTCACGCCCGCGATGAAGCCGACGACCGGCTTCTTCATGTTGTCCTTGATCCAGTAAGCGGCGTTCGCTTCGTCCGGACCGCCGATCTCGCCGATCATGATGACGGCGTCCGTGTCCGGATCGTCGTTGAACATCTTCATCACGTCGATGTGCTTGAGACCGTTGATCGGATCGCCGCCGATGCCCACCGCCGACGACTGGCCGAGGCCGAGCGCCGACAACTGGCCGACCGCTTCGTACGTCAGCGTGCCCGAACGCGACACGACACCGATGCGGCCTTTCTTGTGGATGTGGCCCGGCATGATGCCGATCTTCAGCTCGTCCGGCGTGATCGTGCCGGGGCAGTTCGGTCCGAGCAGCAGCGTCTTGCGGTTTTCGCGGCGCATGCGGTCCTTGATTTCCAGCATGTCGCGAACGGGAATACCTTCCGTGATGCAGATCGCGAGATCGAGATCGGCTTCGACGGCTTCCCAGATCGCGGCCGCGGCGCCTGCCGGCGGCACGTAGATCACGGAAACGGTCGCGCCGGTTTCAGCCTTCGCTTCCTTCACCGATGCGTAGATGGGAATGCCTTCGAAGTCTTCGCCGGCCTTCTTCGGGTTCACGCCCGCGACGTACGCTTCGCGGCCGTTCGCATACTCGCGGCACGCGCGCGTGTGGAACTGGCCGGTCTTGCCGGTAATGCCCTGCGTGATGACCTTCGTGTCTTTGTTGATCAGAATCGACATGTAGTGACCTCTGTTCGTTTGGCGTCGCTATATGAGCACAGCGCCGCCATTCGTATCTGGTGGAACGCTCTCTTAGGCAGGCAAGCGAATGCGCTTACTTGCCTTCGGCTGCCGCGACGACCTTCTGAGCGGCTTCTTCCATGCTGTCGGCCGAAATGATCGGCAAGCCCGAGTCCGCCAGCATCTTCTTGCCGAGGTCTTCGTTCGTGCCCTTCATGCGCACGACGAGCGGCACCTTCAGGTCCACTGCCTTCGACGCCACGATCACGCCTTCCGCGATCACGTCGCAGCGCATGATGCCGCCGAAGATGTTCACCAGAATCGCCTTCAGGTTCGGATTCTTGAGCATCAGCTTGAACGCTTCGGTCACCTTCTCCGTCGTGGCGCCGCCGCCGACGTCGAGGAAGTTGGCCGGCTCGCCGCCGAACAGCTTGATGGTGTCCATCGTCGCCATTGCGAGGCCTGCGCCGTTCACGAGACAGCCGATGTTGCCGTCCAGCGAGATGTACGCGAGGTCGAACTTCGACGCTTCGACTTCAGCCGGATCTTCTTCGTCCAGATCGCGATACGCGACGATTTCCGGATGACGGAACAGCGCGTTCGAATCGAAGTTGAACTTGGCGTCGAGCGCGATGACCTTGCCGTCGCCGGTCACGATCAGCGGGTTGATTTCCGCGAGCGATGCGTCGGTTTCGAAGAACGCCTTGTAGAGACCCTGAAGGATCGCGCGCGCCTGCGGGATCGATGCATCGGGGATGCCGATCTTGCGTGCGAGGTCATCGGCGTCCTTGTCCTGCAGACCCGTCGACGGCTCGACGGCGAACTTGTGCAGCAGTTCCGGCGTCTTTTCCGCGACTTCCTCGATATCCATGCCGCCTTCGCTCGACGCCATCACGACGATCTTCTGCGAAACGCGGTCGAGCACGAGACCGACGTACAGTTCCTTCTTGATGTCCGCGCCTTCTTCGATCAGCAGGCGATTCACCTTCTGGCCTTCCGGGCCGGTCTGGTGCGTGACGAGCTGCATGCCGAGGATCTGGTTCGCGTATTCGCGGACCTGCTCGATCGACTTCGCGACCTTCACGCCGCCGCCCTTACCGCGGCCGCCGGCGTGAATCTGCGCCTTGACGACCCAGACCGGGCCGCCAAGCTCTTCCGCGGCCTTGACCGCATCGTCCACCGAGAACACGGGCTTGCCGCGCGGGACCGCGACGCCGAACTTCCGCAGGATTTCCTTACCCTGGTACTCGTGAATCTTCATGCGTGATTCCTTCAGTCTGAGAGTTGGAGTGAACTTCTGTTTGCTTGAACCGCTGATTCTTCGATTCTTTATTGGAATGCCGTGCGTGCGCGCAAGCGGTGCTTACACGCATCGAAGCGGATCATGTCTCCGGCCTGTCTTGTGCCTTTGTGCCGGTTTCCGTCTGTGTGGTCTGTTCTGCAGGTGTGTAGCCGAACCAGCGCGGATAAAACTCCTGGACCGCGGGCCCGTCGAAACGCAATGCGTGGCAACGGCCGAGCTGAAACGGCGGCTCGTCCTGCGGTGCGTTTGCTTCGTTGGCTTGCTTGAAAGGATTGCCGTCTTCGATCTTCCAGACGTCGCCGGCGAATGCCTGGACGGCAGCGGTCGGAAGGACGCCGCACAATTCGGTGAGATGCGTGCAGCCGGCCGTCCCGCGCAGCACCTTGTTGGCTTCGCGGCGAAAACTCTGGAGCAGATTGAGGCCGATGAGCTTGCGATACGCGGAATTGGACTCGGCGCACAGACCGCCATACGGCGACCAGTCGGACGCCGCCTCGACGTCGACGATGGTGAGCTTGCGGTCGATGGTGATGCGCAGCCAGAGTTCATGGATCGGCAGGCCGTGTAGCCGGACACCCGTCGTGAGCGGGAAGTCGCGCGGCTTCTCATCGGTTAGACAGGCTTCGATATCCCAGAGGCCGTCATCACGCTCGAACGCTTCCAGCCGAATCGCGCGACGGTGGCGCAACTGTCGGGGAGCGGGAGGCGAGAGAGGCATGCTGGAAGTGAGCCGGTACGGGAAAACCGTGGAATTTTAGCATATTGGGTATTTCGAGCCGGGCATGCGCTTGCCGAATGGCACGCGCGTGCGGGAATGGCGGAAATTCTGCGATCAGTCGCCGACGAATTCGTCGTTGAAGTCTTCGTCGCCACCCTTGAGGATTTTGCCGATGGTGCCGCCGGAGAAACCGCGCGCGGCCAGAAAGCGCGCCTGCTTGGCCCGCTCAGCGGGCGTTTCGGGCAGCACGCCGTATTTCTTCTCCCAGACCGCCTGGGCACGCGCGGTTTCGGATTGCGCGAGCTTGTCGGCGGTTTCGCCGATGAGTTCGTCGCCGACGGCATGGCGCTTCAGTTCGCTGATGATCCTGCTGCCGCCCATGCGCGAGGCCCGCCGATGCACGACGCTTTCGACGAAACGCTGGTTCGAGAGCCAGCCATCGCGCTCGAGGCTGTCGAGCAGGTTTTCGAGCGAATCCGCTTCTTCGACGTATGGCCGCAGCTTCCTGGACAGCTCCGCGCGGCTGTATTCGCGACGCGAGAGAAACGCAAGCGCACGCCCTTTGAGCGAGCGTTGCGGGCGTTTGGGGTTGTTGGCTTCGTTTGCCGGCGTCTTGCGCTTGCGCTGGCTGGAACGGCTGTAGACCGATTCGTCCGATGCGCTCGGCGCGGCCGCAACGGGCGCGCATTGTTCGAAGGGCTCGAAGGGATCGGCGTCTTCGAACGGGTCTGAGAAGGAAGCGGAGTCTGGCTGGATGGCACTGTTCGAAGCACGCTCGGCCTTCGGCTGCTCGGCTGCCTGTTTCATCAAGGCGCGCGCCTGCTCGAGGCGCGCCGTTCGATCGCTCGCGTTGCCCTGCTCGTCGATACGGCGGGCGCTCGAATCGACATCCGCATCGGCAGACTCAAAAACGCGACGCGCCGACGCAAAAGGCTTCGCGTCGGCGCGTTTCTTACTACTGCGCGCGAATCCGCCCTGCTTCGACGATGCACCACGCCGTTCGCTGCTTCGTTCGTAGCGATCGGCAGATTCGGAACTGTCGCCAGTTCCTTCATCCGCCGTATCAGCCTTCGATCGGGACCGGCGCGTCTGCATCGTCCTTCAGGCTCAGCGTTTACTCGCCGTCGGCCGTTGCGGCGCCCGCGACGACCGCCTCGCCCAATGCGGCCACACCCAGCGATTCGCGAATCTTGTTCTCGATCTCGCGCGCGATGTCCGGATTCTCGCGCAGGAATTCGCGCGCATTGTCCTTGCCCTGACCGATGCGATCGCCGTTATAGCTGTACCAGGCGCCCGCTTTGTCGACCAGCTTGGCCTGCACGCCGAGATCGATGATTTCGCCCTGACGCGAGATGCCTTCGCCGTAAAGGATGTCGAAGATGGCTTCGCGGAACGGCGGCGACACCTTGTTCTTCACGACCTTCACGCGCGTCTCGTTGCCGATGACTTCATCGTTCTTCTTGATCGAACCGATGCGGCGGATATCCAGACGCACCGACGAGTAGAACTTCAGCGCGTTGCCGCCCGTGGTGGTTTCCGGGTTGCCGAACATCACACCGATCTTCATGCGGATCTGGTTGATGAAGATGACGAGACAGTTCGTGCGCTTGATCGAGCCGGTGAGCTTGCGCAGCGCCTGCGACATCAGACGCGCTTGCAGACCCGGCAGCGAGTCGCCCATTTCGCCTTCGATTTCGGCCTTCGGCACAAGCGCCGCGACCGAGTCGATGACGATCATGTCGATGGAGCCCGAGCGCACCAGCGCGTCCACGATTTCGAGCGCCTGCTCGCCCGTGTCCGGCTGCGAGATCAGCAGTTCCGGCACGTTCACGCCGAGCTTGCCCGCGTATTGCACGTCGAGCGCGTGTTCCGCGTCGATGAACGCCGCCGTGCCGCCGAGCTTCTGCATCTCCGCGACCACTTGCAGCGTGAGCGTGGTCTTGCCCGACGACTCCGGACCGTAGATTTCCACGACCCGGCCACGCGGCAAGCCGCCGACGCCGAGCGCGATGTCCAGTCCGAGCGAGCCGGTGGAGACCACCTGAATGTCTTCGACTGCCTCACCTGCGCCGAGCCGCATGATCGACCCTTTGCCGAATTGCTTTTCGATCTGCGAGAGCGCGGCGGCCAGGGCCTTGCTCTTGTCCGCAGTCATTCCAGCCGGGCCTTTCTTGCTTTCTTCCATGAATCGTCCTTTGCTATGATGAACGGCGTCTGAGGCAGTGTTCACGGGCTTTTCGACTGCTCTTTGAGCTTCTCGAAAGCCGCCGTTACACTCACGCAGACACTGTATAAAAAAACAGTAGTTTTTGCAAGCTGTGTATGGCGTGGCGCTGCTTTTTTTCCACGTCGCGCAAGCCGCGCAAAAACCACGAAACACCTGGAGACCGCCGCGCCGGGCGACGAATCGTGCCGGCAATGCCGATGCGCTTCATCGCGCATGCATGGCGTACAAAGGCGCACACGACGATGCGAATCCTCATTGCCGAAGACGACAGCATACTCGCGGACGGTCTCGTCCGATCACTCCGCCAATCGGGATACGCCGTTGACCATGTGAAGCATGGCGTCGAGGCGGACACCGCCCTTTCCTTGCAGACGTTCGACCTGCTGATCCTCGATCTCGGCCTGCCGCTCATGCCCGGACTCGAAGTCTTGCGACGTCTGCGCGCACGCAATTCGCAGATGCCCGTGCTGATCCTCACTGCCGCCGACAGCGTCGACGAACGCGTGAAAGGCCTCGATCTCGGCGCCGACGACTACATGGCCAAGCCCTTCGCGCTCAACGAGCTCGAAGCGCGCGTGCGGGCGCTGACGCGGCGTGGCGCGGGCGGCGGGCCGACCGTCGTGAAGCACGGCTCGCTCTCCTTCGATCAGGTAGGGCGGATAGCTACGATCGGCGATCAGGTCATCGATCTCTCCGCGCGCGAGCTCGGCGTGCTCGAAGTGCTGCTGCAGAGAACCGGCCGGCTCGTGTCGAAGGAACAGCTCGTCAATCATCTGTGCGAGTGGGGCGAGGAAGTCAGCAACAACGCGATCGAAGTCTACGTGCATCGGCTGAGGAAGAAGATCGAGCCGAGCGGCGCGAAGATCATCACGGTACGCGGTCTCGGTTACACGCTGGAGAAGGCCGTGGCGCCGTCCAACGGCACAAACGGTACGGGTACGCACCCGTCCGGCGAAACCGCCAGCCATCATTAAGTGAAGCCGCATGGCGTCGCACGCAACCACGGAACCTCATCGCAAGACGGAAGCGAACGCCGATTCCGACGCCGAACGCGACGCCCGCTACGCCAATCCCTTCGCGCCGCCCGACGAGCTCGAGCCCGACGACGAAGCGCATCCGCGCTCGCTCTTCGGCGAGATTCTCGACTGGATGCTCGCGCCGCTCCTGCTTCTCTGGCCGATGAGCATCGCGGTCACCTATCTGGTCGCGAAGTCCATCGCGAACGGCCCGTTCGACCGCGCGCTCGAAGCCGATGCCTACGTGCTCGCGCGCCAGATCCAGCCGGTCAACGGCGTAGCCGAGCTGCGCCTGCCCGACGCGACGCGCGATTTTCTGCGCGCCGATAACGTCGATCGCGTGTTCTTTCAGGTGCTCGGCACGCGCGGCGAGCTCGTCGGCGGGGACCGCGACATGCCGCTGCCGCACGACGACGACCGGCCTCAGCCGGGCATCGTCGAATTTCGCGACGATGTGCTGCGCGGTAACGATATCCGCGTCGCGTACACGACCGTCGATGTGCCCGGCCTCGCGCCCGGACGCGATCCCGACATTACGCAGCCGGTGCTCGTGCAGGTCGCCGAGACGCTCGACAAGCGCAGCCAGCTCGCCAACGACATCATCAAGGGCGTGATCCTGCCGCAGTTCGTGATCCTGCCGCTCGCGATCATCCTCGTGTGGTTCGGGCTGTCGCGCGGGCTCGCGCCGCTGCATGCGCTGCAGTCGAACATCCGCGCGCGCCGTCCCGACGATCTCTCGCCGCTCGAAGCGGGACGCGCGCCGCCGGAGATCGCGCCGCTCGTCGCGTCGTTCAACGATCTGCTGACGCGCCTCGAACAGAACATGGAGTTCCAGAAGCGCTTCATCGCCGATGCCGCACATCAGATGAAGACGCCGCTCGCGGGCCTGCGCATGCAGGCGGAACTGGCGATGCGCCAGGATGTATCGACGGAAGTGCAGCGCTCGCTCGAACAGATCGCAACGAGTTCCGAGCACGCGGCGCGGCTCGTGACGCAATTGCTCGCGCTCGCGCGCGCGGAGAACCGTGCGACGGGGCAGATCTTTTCGCGCATCGAACTGACGACGCTCGCGCGGCTCGCCGTGCGCGACTGGGTGCAGGCCGCGCTCGCGAAGCGCATGGACCTGGGCTATGAAGAGCCGCCGTTTCCGGTCGATGTGGAAGGCAACGTCGTGATGCTGCGCGAGATGCTGTCGAACCTGATCGACAACGCGATCCGCTACACGCCCGCCGGCGGGCGCATCACCGTGCGCGTGCGGACCGACGACGACGATCTCGACCTCGTTCACCTCGAAGTGGAAGACACCGGTCCCGGCATTCCGGCGGCGGAGCGCGGGCGCGTGGTCGAGCGTTTCTATCGCATTCTCGGGCGCGAGGGCGACGGTAGCGGCCTCGGACTTGCGATCGTCAAGGAGATCGCGGCGATGCACGGCGGCGCGCTCGTGATCGAGGACCATGTATATCAGGAGAGTCCGCGGCTGACCGGAACCCTTGTCCGCGTAAGCTTGCAGCGGGTTTTTCCTGCCCGGGACAAACCCTGAGCGCAAGCGTCGCGCGTTTTTCGTCAGCGTGCGCGAAGAGCGAACTTAGACGAATTTAAGCGATCGTTCGAATCAGCTTTACCGCAATATCGCGCAGTTCAGGTTTTTCGACGTGTCAATGTCCGACGCGCTACGCGTCAGAACGCCGTAAGTTTTCGTTCCAATAATCCATGCACCGGAGCCGCGTTGCCGCGGACCGTCGTATTCGAAAATCAAATCAGGAGACGATACATGGCTACGGTTGAGGGGCGCGTTTCGCACGCACCGATGACGTCGGAGGAGAAGAAAGTCATCTTCGCTTCGTCGCTCGGCACGGTGTTCGAATGGTATGACTTCTATCTGGCGGGCTCGCTCGCCGTCTATATCAGCAAGACGTTTTTCTCCGGCGTCAATCCGACGGCCGGCTTCATCTTCACCTTGCTCGGCTTCGCGGCGGGCTTCGCGGTGCGTCCGTTCGGTGCGATCGTGTTCGGGCGGCTCGGCGACATGGTCGGGCGCAAGTACACGTTCCTCGTGACGATCGTGATCATGGGTCTGTCGACGTTCCTGATCGGCTTCTTGCCGGGCTACGCGACGATAGGCATCGCGGCGCCGGTCATCTTCATCGCGATGCGACTCCTGCAAGGCCTCGCGCTCGGCGGCGAGTATGGCGGCGCGGCGACGTACGTTGCGGAGCATGCGCCTTCGAACAAGCGCGGCGCGTGGACCGCATGGATTCAGACGACGGCGACGCTCGGCCTCTTCATCTCGCTGATCGTGATTCTCGCGGTGCGCACGATCATGGGCGAAGAACAGTTCGGCGCGTGGGGCTGGCGCATTCCGTTCCTGGTGTCGATCCTGCTGCTCGCGATCTCCGTGTGGATCCGGATGAAGCTGCACGAATCGCCGGTGTTCGAGCGCATCAAGGCTGAGGGCAAGACGTCGAAGGCGCCGTTGACGGAAGCGTTCGGCGAGTGGAAGAACCTGAAGATCGTGCTGCTCGCGCTCTTCGGCCTGACGGCAGGCCAGGCGGTCGTGTGGTACACGGGCCAGTTCTATTCGCTCTTCTTCCTCACGCAGACGCTCAAGGTCGATGGCACCAGCGCGAACATCATGGTCGCCGTGGCGCTCTTGATCGGCACGCCGTTCTTCGTGTTCTTCGGGTCGCTGTCGGATCGTATCGGCCGCAAGCCGATCATCATGGCGGGCTGTCTGATCGCCGCGTTGAGCTTCTTCCCGCTCTTCAAGGCGCTCGCGCACTACACGAACCCGACGCTCGAAGCCGCGACGCAGAAGTCGCCGATCGTCGTCATCGCCAATCCCGACGAATGCTCGTTCCAGTTCAATCCGGTAGGCACGTCGAAGTTCACGTCGTCGTGTGATATCGCGAAGAGCGCGTTGTCGAAGGCCGGTCTGAACTATGAGAACGTGGCGGCGCCCGCGGGCACGCTCGCGCAGATCAAGGTGGGCGAGACGGTGGTCAACACGTATGACGGCAAGGCCGCCGATGCGAAGGCGCAAGGCGCGGCGTTCGACAAGACGCTGTCTGGAACGCTGAAGAGCGCGGGCTATCCGCCAAAGGCTGACCCGGCGCTGATCAACTGGCCGATGGCGATCGTGATCCTGACGATACTCGTGATCTTCGTGACGATGGTGTACGGCCCGATCGCGGCGATGCTCGTCGAGATGTTCCCGGCGCGGATCCGCTATACGTCGATGTCGCTGCCGTATCACATCGGCAACGGCTGGTTCGGCGGCTTCCTGCCGGCGACGGCGTTCGCGATCGTCGCAGCCAAGGGCGATATCTACTCGGGCTTGTGGTATCCGATCGTGATTGCGCTCGCGACTTTTGTGATCGGCATGTTGTTCGTGAAGGACACGAGGAAATCGAATGTCTATCACGAGGATTGATTCAGGGCGGGGTTGGCGGCGCTTTTAACAAATCGCGTAGAAGGGGTTGACAGCCCGTTCGACGCTCGCCATAATCTCGTCTTCTTTCGGCGAATTAGCTCAGTCGGTTAGAGCGACGGAATCATAATCCGCAGGTCCGGGGTTCGAGTCCCTGATTCGCCACCAGCTTCAAGAAAAAGCCGCTGTTCCAAAAGGACAGCGGCTTTTTTGTCGTCGAATGCCGGTAATGCGCCTGGAATGGTGCGTTACGCGCCTAAATTTTAGATGCGGCCGGTTTTCGCAAGTCGGGTGCTACACGCCACTGTTACCTTATCAAGTGGAGCACACCCCAATGAAGCACCCCTACCTCACCACCCGCGCCGATTCATCGAACTATTACTTCCGTCGCAAAATTCCGGTTCCGCTGCGTGCGCATCTGAAGCGAAGCGACTTCTGGCTGAGTCTCGAAACGCCTATCAAGGAGCTGGCCGTCGCCCGGCTCACGGCAGCGGCGCTGGAATACGAGTGCTTGGTGGCACCGGCGCGTGCTGCCGCCGTCGCGGCAGCAGAAGAAGAGACTTGGCTGCCACACGGCCTGCGGGCTGCCAGCGAACACGAGCCGCATCCGTATCACCCGACTGTCCAGCCGCTCGGCACGACCCGCGTCGTCGCGTTGCACATTCCGCGTCTGGTTGAGCTCTACAAAGCGAATGCGTTGAGCAACGACGAGGAGTTCCGCCCGACCCTGTTTGACGATGCACCCGCCGTTGAGCACGATGGGACCCGCTATGACGACGAGGCCCATGAGGCTGTTCTGCAAGCGGCGCGCAAACAGCTGCGGCGTGCCCGGGCGGCCAACGACCTGTCGTCGGTGCGCGAATCGGTCGAGGAGCACCTCACGTGGGAACGGGCTTGGGCGCCGGCCGACTCCCCTGTCTTCACCGAACTGCTGCTGGCGATTGCCGACGCGCAACTCGCAGTCGTCGAAGAGGAACTTCGGCGTCTTGAGGGCGAGGTCAAGCCGACGCCGGAGTTCATCCCACTCGTCGACCAGGACGACACTTGGGACGCCGCACTGGCCGGCTGGAAGGTCGCTCGGCAACCGGCGCAGAAGACCGTCGACGACGTCGAACGACAAATTGAGCGCTTCAAAGCTCATGTGGGCGACGTACCCTTGTCTGTCCTGACCGCCGACCATATCGAGAACTTCAAAGTGCTCTGCCTGACGAGCGACAAGCTCGAGCACAGCCGCGTCAACACGATTCTGTCGCTGCTCTCCCCGCTTGTCAGTCACGCCATTGCCAAGAAGCTGACTGCCCTGGTGGTGAATCCCTTCAAGGGCATGAAATACGCCGACAAGGTCGTGCAGACGCACCGAAAAACCGTGCGCACGGCTTTCACGGTGGACGAGCTCCAGAAGATTTTCAGCTCGCCGGTCTACACGCGCGGACACCGCCCCAAAAAAGGCGGCGGCGATGCCGCCTACTGGGTTCCCCTGATTGGGCTGCATGCTGGCGCGCGCGTCGAGGACGTGTGCCGGCTCACCGCCGCTGATATTGTGCAACGTGATGGCGTGTGGTGCTTTCACCTGCATGACAGTAAGCGCGAGAGTCGCACCGGCACGCGCAATGTGATGCGCTACGTCCCAGTTCACCGCAATCTGCTCGAACTGGGCTGGCTCGACTACGTTGAGGGTTGCCGCGCGGCCGGTCACGCGGAATGGCTCTTCCCTGACCTTTCCGTCAATCAGTACGACAAGCGCGGCGCGGTGTTTTCGAATTGGTTCAACGAATACCTCCGGACAACCGTCGGCATCATGGACCCCGCCCTGGTGTTTCACAGCTTCCGCCACACGTTCCAGGCCTATGGCGAGCTGTCCGGCATCAGCGCTCAGGTCATTGACGAGCTCATCGGGCATGCGCCGGACAGCCGGTACGGGCGAAAAGAAGCCGGTGTCAAACGCTTGCCTTTCGAGCTTCTCACGCCGGCGATGGAACGTCTCGACTTCCCGAACTTGCAACTGGGACACCTGCCTTACGCAGGCCGTGCGTAGTACCTGCCCATGCCTAAGCCCAAAAGAGTCCGTTTACAGATTGCAGCGGCCGGCCGCTCACGTGGCCGGCTTTACCACAATGTACGAACTTGCGATTTTGTATAAACTGGCTCGCTGCAGGTTTTAAAAAGAGTTTCTTCGAATTTAAGAGAGTTCTCTAAAAACCAAGAAAAAAGAGTCTTCTTACAGAGGAGGGACTTTCCTCCTTTGGCATCTAGGAGGAAGATGCGAAGTGACACAGCAACCACAAGCAATTTCTTTCTCACAATGGCAGGGCTGGAGCCACTAGCCAGGTTTCCAACCATGCGTATCTGGCCGATGTCGAGAGACACACTTTATCTCTAGTGAGAGACGCATCAGTCGGTCAGGACCGCGACGTCAGGCTTGGTAGCAGTTGGACCACGAGACTGTCATACACAAATTTGGAACCCACCAACTATGGGTCAATCACTTGAAAAACCGGCAAATGAAGACCTCAACGGACGGAGCCACAAGTAGCCTCCAGCTTCGCCCTAGCGCACAGCCTTGACACTCCCCGCTCAGAATCGGGATGCCTATTGGCAGTCCGTTGTTGTCTGGCTGCCGTATCGGTACGAATTGCAGTGCACTACCGGACTCGGAGCTACCACTGCGGCCCGTTGCGCAGCGGCCGCTTGCGCTTGCAACGCTTGCGCTTGCTGCAACTGTGCTGTTGCAGCAAGCGCCCCGAGAACTTGGGAGCGGGTCTCCTGTGCTGCTTGTCCTCCATTCGCAAGACTCGCAATCAAATCCTGCCGAATCTCCTCGGCATTTCCTGGCTGTGCCTGCATGGCAGCGCAATAGCGGTCGACGCGCCCACTCACATCACTCATTCGTTGAAAGTGAGGCTCTATCGCATCGCACCAGCCTGCGTACCATCGAGCATCCCTCGCGCCCCGATTCAGTGCGGCGAACTCCCGGCCATCCGCGGCCGCGTTTCGATATGCATTCACGCGACCGTCGAAGCCGACGCCTTCAATTGCGCACGCGGCTAGAGTCGTAGACGCAGCGACTGCCGCAATCCAGCGAAGATACTTCATTACCGTAGTCGTCATGGTTCAAGTCATCGTTGTACCCACCCGAAAATAACGACCCCGCGACGCAATTCTTTAGAAATTCAGGTTGCGAGCACTCGTAGCAGCATCATGGACCGCATCACGGAGGAAGGCAGTCTCCTCCACTGGTCCGTACAAAGCAAAGGGCATGTTGTTGACCACGGCCCGGTAACGGTCACCATAAGACCAGTGCCACCATTCAGACGGGTAATTCACAAAGCCTGCTGCCGACATCGCCGTGAACAAGACGGTGCGGTTCTTCGCAGCCTCTCGAGTGATGAACGAGCTATCGGTGTAGCAGGCGCCAGAAGACTCCGCATCGTTAGCGTTGACCACACTGCCCATCTCCACGTGCCTGCCGTCGGCGAATTGCAACGTCAGGTCCAGCGCTGCCCCGGCAGGGTGTCCGCCAACATCAGGAGGGGCGACCCATTTGCTCACCATCTCATAGAGTGCCGCCTCATCTACATAAGCATGGGCCTCTCGGAGAGTTGCGGTGTAATCGTCGAAGTACTTACGTTGAACCTCTAGCGGTCGATAACCTTCGACTACGAGCAGTTGGTACTCACGCGGAAGAAGTCGCGCGGCCGCCACTAGACGCTGGGCAACATCGGCTCTTACCCAAGAAAAATAGCCACTGCGGCTTGTAATCAGTTGCCGGCTCGAATCGACCGCAATCCTGCCATCAAGCCCCGAAATATTCACGAACGGCTCGTCGCCATCGATGCAGTTCATTTTCTTTATCGTGGGGTGCGAGAGGGTCAGCATTCAGACTCCTTGGTTATGGCTGGCAAGCGGCACGCGTTTGAGGAGTATGAAGGATTGCATTAGGCACAGGTCGAGTCAATCAACGCTAGGATAGGGCTGCATTTGATGACAAGCATCCGGACGTGTATCACCGCACTCATCTGCGACAAGAGAAGCTCTCGACAGGAAAGCGAGCCCAATCAAATTGTTCCAAACAGAGCGGGGGGTCGGTCGTGGAATGTCTGTGTCACGATGCGTAGCGCGTGGGTGAGTTCCTCGCAGGACGAAGCGCATGCCAGGTTGACACGTGACTTTGGCGAAAATATCTGTTCAGATGACTGAGGCACTCATCGTTTGAGATGAGTGCCTCAGCATTAGCTTTTAGTAGCTATTCTCTACTGCAACGCTGGTCCCGAAACCATTCAACTTGCGATGGCTTGACCGTCGCGTCGATGGTCGGAGCCAGCGACGTACGCCGACAGCCCACCCTCCGTCGGCAACCTCTCAATCAATTGCGCTGACCCGAAGTCAAGACTGTTGAAGTCAAGCATGGTAGGCGTATGCCCCATCGCTCTGAGTTCATCCGCAACGGACGGAGCTACAGTCGGCTCGAGGGTAAGGTCAGCGTTGTCGTTGATACGCCAACGCGGCGCATCGGAGCATGCCTGGGGGTTGTCGCCCTCGAGCACCCGGCGCATCACCATCTGCGTATGACCTTGAGCCTGCATGTTGCCGCCCATGACGCCAAATGCCATCACCGGCGCCCCGCCCTTGGTCATGAAGGCTGGGATGATGCTGTGCAAAGGCTTCTTGTTCCCATCGACCTGATTTGCATGACCCGGCGTCGTGACGAAACCAGACCCGCGGTTGTGGAGAGAAATCCCCGTGTTGGGAACCACCACGCCCGAGCCGAAGCCGCGATAGTTCGATTGAATGAAGGACACCATCATTCCGTTCTTGTCAGCAGTGCACAGATACACGGTGCCACCGCTGCCGGGCTTGCCGGGACCATGATTGCCCGCGCGACGGAAGTCGATTTCTTTCGCACGCAACTTCAGATAGTCCGGGTCGAGCAGGTCCGAAGCCCGGACAGTCATATGCGCTGGGTCTGCGACGTATGCCTGCAGGTCAGCGAAGGCGAGGCGCATTGCCTCAATTTCCAAATGCATCCGTTGCGCAGAGCCCTTCTTGAACTCTTCAAGCGGAAGCTGCTCGAGAAGTCCGATTGCTATCAGGGCCGCCAAGCCTTGGCCGTTCGGCGGAATCTCATGAATCTCGTGGCCTCGGAACTGTGTGGAGATGGGGGTCACCCACTCCGCTTCGTGATTGGCGAGGTCGGCCGTGTTGAGCGCGGCCCCATGCTCCCTCGCGAAATCGGCGATGGCCTGCGCCAATCGCCCTTTGTAGAAGGACTCGCCTCTGCTTCGAGCAATCTCTTCGAGCGTTTGCGCCTGAGCCCCGAAGCTCCAGATTTCACCGGCCTTCGGCGCTCGACCGCCTGGCATGAAATCGGTGAAGCCTGGATAGGTATGCAAGTCCTTGACCGATTGCTCCCATTGCCGCGAGATGACCGGACTGACCGGGAAGCCGTCACGCGCATGGCGGATGGCGTCGACGAAAAGGTCCTCGAAGGGCAATGAGCCGAATCGCTCCGAAAGTGCGACCCATCCGGCGACCTGGCCCGGAACGGTTACGCTCTCCCAGCCCCGCATCGGCATTGCTTCCAGACCTTTGAAGCGCTCGGGCGTCCAGGCCGCCGGCGAACGGCCCGAACTGTTCAGGCCGTTAAGGCGTTGACCGTCCCAGACCAGGGCGAATGCATCGCCGCCGATTCCATTCATTACCGGCTCGACAACCGTCAGCGTGATGGCTGCCGCCAAAGCGGCATCGACCGCGTTTCCGCCGCGCAAGAACGCGGCCGCGCCAGCTTGAGCTGCGAGGGGTTGGGATGTCGACACCACGTTTCGACCGAGGACCGGCTGCCGACCTGATGTGTAAGGAAGTTCGATGTTCATGGCTTAGACCGTCTTGAGAACAGAACGGATGACTTCGAGGAAGCGCTCGGCATCTGCCGCGGAGAACACGAGCGGCGGACGAATTTTCAGCACGTTGCCATTGAAGCCGGTCGCGGATATGAGCACGCGGCGATTTCGCATCTCGCCGACAATAGCCGCGGCGCGAGCCTTGTCCGCCTCTTTCGACGCCTTGTCCCTCACGATTTCGACGCCGATGTAGAGACCCGCACCGCGAACGTCGCCGACGATGGCGCTTTCCTTCGCGATGCTGTTGAGACCGTCGAGCAGCACCTTACCGACGCGGGCTGCATTCTCTTGAAGCCCTTCTTCCTTGATGACAGACAGCACAGCCCGCGCTGCAGCCATCGCAACGGTGTTGCCGCCGAAGGTGTTGAAGTAACGCATGTCGCGGCCGAACTCGTCGACCACATCGTGGCGTACGCCGATGCCCGCCACGGGATACCCGTTGCCCATCGGCTTGCCCATCGTAATGATGTCCGGGTCGATGCCATGACGCTGGTAGCCCCACATCTTGTCGCCCGTGCGCGCGAAGCCGCTCTGCACTTCATCTGCCACGAAGAGTCCGCCAGCCTTGTGAACGACATCGATGACGGGCTTCAGTACATCGACGGGATGCGAATAGATACCGTCCGACGTGAACAGCGAGTCAACGACGAACGCGGCCAGACCGTCGCCGTGCCGCTCGAGGTCGTCGATTTTCGCCTGTACGTGGTCAGCGAGCCACTGGCCCAGGTTCGCAGGGTCGATGCGGTACGAGTCCGGCGCCGGCACGCGGCGCACCCATGTGCCAAGCGGTGAGTATTCGCCAAGCGACGGCGAGAAGGCGGCCGTCGCATCGGAATTGCCGTGGTAAGCCTCGGACGTGACGATGACACCTTGCTTGCCGGTGTGGTGCTTGGCAATGCGCAGCGCCAGGTCGTTTGCTTCCGAACCCGTGCAGGTGAAGATGGTGTGGCCCGTATCGCCAATCGTGCCGCCAAAGGTCGGGCGAAGCGCTTCCGCGTACTCCAGGATGTTCGGGTGGAGGTAGCGGGTGTGCGTGCACAACGTCTTCATCTGCTCGGAAATCGCTTCGACCACCTTCGGATGCCCGTGACCGACTGACACGACATTGTTGTACGCGTCGAGATATTCGTTTCCGTGGCTGTCCCAGAGCTTAACCCCTTCGCCTCGTACAAAGTCGACAGGCTCGGAATAGAACAAACGGTAGGACGGTCCGAGCAGTCGCGCGCGCTGCTCTACCATCTTGCGCGTGACCGGTTCCAGCTTTTCTGCCGACTGCGGGTCGAACGAGTTGTTCATTTTCCCGCGTGCTTTGATGACTTCACTCATACCGTCCTCTACGAAGAATGGGTTCAATTTTGGTGATTAGGGCAGAAGCGTCGCGGACACTTCATCGACGGTCCGTGACAGGAACCAGTCGAGCTGACCCCAGCCCTGCTCGGTGTTGCGCATGATGTAGGCGGCGTTCTCAGGAAACTGCTTTACCCGCCATAGGGTGATGAGCGCTCTCGCCACCACGCGCGACATAGTGAGATGCGGAATCAAAAGCAGTTCTTGCTCAGTGAGCTCAGCGATGCTGAGGTAGCCGCGTAGTACATCTCGACCATGTGCAAAGACGTCATCGACCGGATTCTCTCGGGCGTCCCGCGGCAACTGATTCAGAAGTGCCGTCGACACGTCAATCGCAACCGCGGTGCGTACCGAGTCGCCGAAATCGATGATGCCGGTCACGAACTCCGAAAGTTCGTGATCCACCACGATGTTCGACTTGCTGAAGTCGTTGTGCAGTACCTGCCGGCGCAGCTTCGCAATCTGGGGAGCCAAGGCTTCGTATCGCCCCATGCCCTGCTCAAGCTGCCGACGCTGCTCGGGGTTCTCGACGCCCTCGAGCAGCGGTGCCAGATTGAGAAGGTGCTGAACATCCCACGCAAGCACTCGCGACTCACCGGGATGCGTAAAGTCTTCGAGCGCATATCGCATGCGAGCCAGAATTTCGCCGACCTTCTCCCGCTCTTGGGCGTTTGAGCCAGTGCTGTCGAGCGGTGTGCCTTCCGCATACGTCATCAGTCGCGCAATGCGGCGTTGACCTGCCTGGTCTTCGATGTAGCGATGAAGGCGTCCTTGACCGTCTGCGATAACTCGAGGGACCGGGACCTCCGGGTCACGGTCTTCGATGTGCACCATCATCGCGACTTGAAAGTCGATTTCGGACTCGTCTTCGCTCGGATTTGCGACCTTCAGAATGAACTTGCGCCCGTCATCAACGTTGATTCGGAACGTGTCGTCCTTCTCGGTCGCAAACTTCGTTGCCGTACCGCGAATGCCATAGACCTCTGCAGCAAGCGAAGATGCCTCATTCGGCTCCATCGATATATATGCTGCGGCCAGACCACCCTCACTAGAAACGTCGAGTACAGACATATCTTTTTATCCGTTAAGCATGGCAAGTAACCGATTGTCGATTGGCAACAATCGAGCAGCACGCCCGGAAGCCGGGCGCAAGCACACAGTTACTTGCTGTAGGCCGCCGTCAAGGAGTTGTAGCTCTCGGGGTTAAAGAAGGACTCACCTGCGTTGTAGGCGCGGCCAGGACTCATATCCGGTTTTTCGCCTTGCTCGCGCGTGCCGTCAAACGTGAATTCGAGCAGCACGCCGTTCGGGTCGTAGATGAAGAACTGCCAGATGGCGCCGCCGGGGACTTCGTTCTCACGCCAGTCCACTCCGTACTTTTTCACGTTGGCGAGCACGTCGTGATAGCCGACAGCGCTGAGCGAAACGTGGTCGATGGCGGCTGTTCCAACAGCCACACTGTCGCCGCCCGCAAGCGCGGGCTCACCGGCGTAGATGTGGATGATGGGCTTGCCCGTCGGACCCGGCACGCCGAGCCATGCGCCCGGGAATTTGAATTTCGGGCGGTCGAACTCCTTGAGGCCCACCACCTTGGTGTAGAAGTTGACGGTAGCCTCGAGGTCGGCGGTCTTGATGGCAATATGGAAAAGCTCGAAAACAATCATGTCTGCTCCTAGCAAGTATTCGGTCGGGCGTTCAGGCCCAAGTTTGGTAAGCAGTGACGCCAGCGGTCGCGATAGCAGCCGACTGCTCTGGCTTGCAACCAGCGACGCCAACAGAAGCAATGACCTGCCCTTCAACTATCAGCGGGACGCCGCCTTCGAGCGCGCCCTTAACGGGTGCGGATAGGAAGGCAGTCCGTCCACTGTTGATTTCAGCTTCGAAAAGCTTGGTCTCGCGACGTGCAATTGCTGCTGTGCGAGCCTTCTCTTCCGCGATATACGAACTCACGGGCGCCGCGCCATCCATGCGCACTGTCAGGAGCGGATGGCCGCCGTCGTCCATGACTGCAATTGCGACAGCGAGGCCTGACTTTTCCGCTTTCTCGATGGACGCTTCCATCATGACGCGAGCCAGAGCAAGACTTGCCACGCGTTTGGTGAGTAAGGTCATAGTCGAGACTTAGTGAAGGAAGCCAGTCGAGAACCACGGCACGAATGCAATCAGAATGACCGCGCAAACGAACACGCTCATGTAGAGGAAGATGTCCTTCATCGCCTTTTGCGGCTCGACTTGACCGATTGCGCAAGCTGAGTAGAAGCCAACGCCGAATGGCGGGGCAAACAGGCCGATGGAAAGCGAGAGCACCACGACGATGGCGTAATGCACGCCGTGAATGCCGTAGCTCGTCGCAATCGGGAACATCAGCGGCGAGAAGAGCACGATGGCTGGGAAACCTTCGAGCACGCTGCCGAGAATCGCGAAGAAAGCGATAGACACGAGCAGAAAGACAGTGGCTCCGCCAGGTAGGCCCTGCATCATTGTCGACAGGTCGTCCGAGAAGCCGCTTTGAGTAAGAGACCATGCGACGCTGCCCGCCAAGCCGGTGACCAGAAGAATGGCGCCGGTCAATGACACAGTGGCAATCAGCGACTCGCATACCCGCTTAATCGGGAACTGCCGATAGACCAGAATTCCGCAGATAACCGAATACAGGACGCCGATGGTTGCAACTTCAGTTGCAGTCGCGACGCCCTCGACCACGGCCGCGCGAATCAGAAACGGAAGCGGAATGGCCGGCAAGGCGATGAACATGGCCTTCCGGATTTCAGCTCCTGTGGCTTTCGGACAGTCAGGCGCTGCGCGACCACGGTTTCGGACATATACGACCACGGCGAGCGCAAGCAGCCCTACGATTGCAGGCACAAATCCACCAATGAAGAGCGACGAGATGGACACGCCTGACGCAACTCCGACTGCAATCAGGATGATGCTAGGTGGGATGGTTTCCGCCATCGCACCGGAGACCGAGAGCAGCGCAACGAGCTCGCCCTCCTTTTCTCCCCGTTTCTTCATTTCCGGCAGGATGATGGGCGCGATGGCTGCCATGTCCGCGGACTTCGACCCCGAGATGCCGGACACTAGGTACATACCACCGAGCAGCACGTAATGGAGACCACCCCGTGTATGACCAAGCAACGCAACCATCAGATTGATAATGGCCTTAGCGAGACCGGTCACATCCAGCAGGACGCCGACCAAAATGAACATCGGAATCGAAAGCAGCGTGATGTCTGAGATGGCCGCGTCGAGGCGATTCATGATGATGGACGTGGGTGCATTCGTCATCAGGCTGAGATACGCCATCGCGGCCAAAGCAAATGCAAACGCTATTTCGACACCCATCCCGATACATGCAAGCACCAGCACTACGAAAAAGAAAATCAGGTTGTAGTTGCCGATGTCTTGAAGCGAATTCTGCGCGAAATGGAGCGCTGTTCCAATCGCAATCAAGAGCAGCAAGGAAACGACAAACGACCGAAGGGAGGCAATCTGAACGAGCTTGGTGGCTGCGGTTACGGTCATGATGCCAAACCCGACCACCATTGACGCAGTTCTCACCGAAAGGTGCCACTGCAGTGCTGGCGTCAGTTCGTTCCACGAATGGAGGGTGAACGTCAACGCAGCATGCAGCAGCGCAACCATGAGACCCAGGAGCAAGGTCCACGCGAAGGTCGACACGCGCGCCTGAGTTGCGGGCCGCAGCTTCTCGACGATGAAGCCCAGACGCATGTGCGCGCCGCGACGCAACGCAACTGCGGCACCAAGCATCGATAGCCAAGCGAAGAGAATGAGAGCGAACTCGTCGGTCCAGAAAATCGGACGATGGAGCACGTATCGCGAGAATACGCCCACCCCCAGTATTACCGACTCCATAATTAGGATGACCGAGGCCACGGCGCCAGCCCAGCTTCCCAGCACCTGCTCGAGTCGCACGAGGAGGCTCGGGCCCGTTTGGACTGTTGTTGAATGTACTGACTCTGAACTCATTGAGATTGCCTTCATTTCAGGTCCTCGCTTGTCTGAGTGCCCAGATACTTCAGATGGGGGCTACAGTTTTTTCGTACAGGGCCCATGCCTCCGGACCGACCGCGTCACGCCATGTCTTGTAGAAGCCCGCGTCCAGGAGCTTCTTGCGGAAAGGCGCAGGGTCGACATTGTTGATTTGCAGACCCTTCGATGCGAGGCTTGTCTTGAGGTCCGTGTTGAGCTTGACCATATCGGCACGTTGAAGAAGCGCCGCTTCGTTAAAGGTGGTAAAGAAGGCCTCGTGCAGGTCCGGAGGAAGCGACTTGAGCTTTTCGCTGTTGACGACGACGGTCAGGCCGTCCCACATGTGATTCGTCAGCGAGCAGAACTTCTGGACTTCGTAAAACTTCCAGAACTCCACATGGGTCAGCGCGTTTTCCTGGCCGTCGGCGATATGTGTCTTCAGCGCCGAGTAGGTTTCCTTTATGCTCAGTGCAGTCGGTGCCGCGCCTAGCGATACGAAAAGCGACTGCTGGATACGCACCGTCGGAACGCGAATCTTCAGTCCCTGCAAGTCCTGGACGGACTGAATCGAGCGAACGTCATTGGTGATTTGCCGGAAGCCGTTGTCGTACACCTTGTCTAGCGGCGTCACGCCGAGCGTCGACAGTTTTCCGCGGACGTAATTTCCGAGCTCTCCGTCCCACGCTTTCCATACTTCGTCGTAGTTTTTGTAGCCAAATCCCAAGCCTGCGATGTTGGCCGACGGAACCATCGACTCAAAGAACAGCAGCGAGGTACAGACCGAGTCCAAGGCACCCGAGCGGACTTGGCTCATCATGTCGCTGTCGCCGCCAAGCGCGCTGTCCGGGAAAATGCGCACCTGCAACCTGCCACCGGTTTTCTCCTGGACCTTCTGAGCCGCCGCCTTGAGTCGGATGTTCAGCGGATGCGCTGCGGGAAACGAGTTCCCAATCTTGATGGTGGCTTCCGCCGCCTCCGCAAATCTGAACTGTGCTGCCAGCGGAAGCGCGGCTGAACCTGCTGCCATGCGCATAAAACTTCTACGAGTAATGCCCATCAGCGACTCCGAATAGGTTGCAATTTACAAAAGTGTCGATTGGCGACAATCGTCAACAACGGTATTGCAGAATGCGGGCCAAGCGGCGGATGAAGGGCAGTCTAGTAAGCTAAAGACCTGTCACACATAGGTTTTTACCCGTAAACGTCGCTTAATCTACGGTGCGTCGCAACATCACCAACGAGCTTTTCCGGTGCAACAGCGTCAGAAATGATGCGTTTCGGCACAAATCCGGGACATCGTTTTGATCGATTGACAACAATCGACAATGGACTTAGATTGTCGCCAATGCAGCACCGTCTACCAACTTTCGAAGTTCGAACGAGATTTTGGGAGCTTTAGCGATGGAACTTGACGTCCCTGTTGGAACCGCAGTCGTTGGCTGTGGCCGAGTGTCTGACGCGCACATCGGCGCAATCAAATCTCAGCCGAGCGCTGGGACACTTGTCGCAGTCGTCGACCAAAATCTCGACCTGGCGCGCGCAACGGCTGAAAGGTACGGCGCGAAACACGCCTTCAGCAGTATCGAGGAGGCGCTGCGGGTTCCTGAAATCGAAGCGTTCGACCTGTGCTTGCCCAACCATCTGCACGGCACGGCCTCGATTCAATGCTTGAATGCAGGGCGTCACGTGTTGGTCGAGAAGCCGATGGCGGACGACTACGAGACAGCTGTGGCGATGGGCGCCGCCGCTGACGCTGCCGGAAAGATTCTGGCCATCGGTCAATCGCGCCGTCACGGCTCAGCAATTCGCTACGTGCAAGACCATATGTCCGAGTTCGGCACGCTGCGAGCGATTCAGGCGTCGTTCTGCATGTACTGGGATGGCCCGCAGGCGCCGTGGTGGGCGGAGCGCACCCCGGAGGAAGGTCTGGTGTTTTCCCTCCTGGGCTCGCACACCATCGATTTCGTTCAGATGGTGCTTGGCCCGAACCCGATTCGAGTGCATGCGGAGGCTGCGCGACTGCGTGACTGCTGGAAGGCCGAAGACGAGGCGTTGATTCTTCTGCGCTACCCCGAAAACAAGATGGCGACGGTTCACCTCTCCTATAATCAGCAGCCGTTCTTCGAGCGTTACTACCTTCTCTTCGACAAGTCCATCGTCGAAGTTCGCGACGTGAACACGGTTCTGGTGAACGATGAGGTCGTTTTCAGGCCTGTTGAGGGAGCAACGCTTCTGGTCGCCAACGAACTTTTCAAGAACCAGTTCGCCGAGTTCGCCGCTGCCTGCCGGGGGCTTCCGAACCGCAGTGCCTTGCACCCGCATGGAATCGCTCTGATGCGAGTCATCGACGCGGCGCTGGAGTCGTCTCTGAAGAATCAAACGGTTAATCTAAACTGGTAGTCAGCAGCCGGTGCGACTGGCAAACCTTGCAAAGTAGTATGGGAGTAGCGTTCAAATGCCTGCAAAGAATCGAATTGCCCCTGTTTCCAAGCTTTCGGTGGAAGCCCAAGCAACGGAAAACCTTCGCCAGTACGTTCTCTCCGGCGCTGTCAAGCCAGGGGAGAAGCTGACTGAGGTCGCTTTGGCGGACGAGATGGGTGTAGCCCGCGCAACGCTCCGATTCGGACTGAACCGTCTGGCTGCGGAAGGCCTGCTTGTAAAAACCCCCTACACTAGCTGGGAAGTTCGGACGCTGACTGCTGACGACGCCTGGGAACTCTGGACGCTGCGCGCGGGGCTGGAAGGCCTCGCGGTTCGTCTCGCGGCGGACAACATGGGGCCCCGCCTCAAGGAAAAATTCCAGTACGCCTTCGACGAACTCGTCGAGGCCTGTAACAGTGGTTCGTCCATAGAGGCGTCCGAAAAGGACTTGGGTCTGCATCGGACAATTGTGAACTCCCTCGGTCATTCCCGGTTGGCCGACCAATACAAACTCGTCGAGCAACAGGTTCGCCTCTATATCAACATCTGCAACGTCCTGATGGGTTCCGACCTTCCGGCCGTCGTTGACCAGCATGTCCCTATGATGGAGGCGCTGTTCCGCGGTGACGGAATCAAGGCAGCCCATGAGGCATGGGTGCATAACGAGAGTGAAGGCGGGAAGCTCGTCGCTTACCTCCAGCAGCGCGCCAAAATGGAGGCGGCCGGCGCCACTCAGTGAGTAGAAAGACGTAAAACAATTTAACGAAGCGCCGGGCATAGACTATTCGCTCGGCGTTCCAGCTGTTCTATCGGTTTAGCGAAACACAACTCGCGACCGCTTAATTTAGTCATACTTATTTATAAGAACTCCTCTTGTACCCGCTCCTCCATTAGCGGGAGGGTATCCAACGCTCGTAGCTTTGTCGCGATGAACCGTCGTGGTCGGCGCAGGCTTTCGCAGGAGCCTGCATAAGGACTGTCCAGATTTCCAACAACCTCTCGGTCTCGAAACCATGGCTCCAAAAAAGCTCCTCCCAGATGCCTTCACGCTCTCACTGCTTGGCACCGTGGCGCTAGCTTCGATTCTTCCCGTACACGGGCCGTTCGTGGCGAGCTTCAATCTCCTCACCAACATCGCAGTTGGCTTACTCTTCTTTCTGCATGGCGCCAAGTTGTCGCGCGAAGCCATCGTGGCTGGTGCAACGCATTGGCGACTGCACATCACGGTGTTGCTGAGCACCTTCGCTGTATTCCCACTGGTCGGCTTGCTGCTGAAGCCCATCATGTCACCGCTCGTGACTGCGCAGTTGTACACCGGTGTGCTCTTTCTCTGCACCCTGCCCTCAACGGTTCCGTCATCAATCGCCTTCACTTCAATAGCCCGCGGCAATGTATCTGCGGCAGTCTGCAGCGCATCAGCGTCGAGCCTGCTCGGAATTTTCATTACCCCGGCCCTGGTAGGATTGCTTTTGACGAACAATTCGGGCAGCGGCGTGTCGCCTTGGCATACCGTTTGGAATATTGTTCTGCAATTGCTTGTGCCCTTCATCGCAGGTCAACTTCTGAGACCGGTTATCGGAACATGGGTTGACCGCAACAAGTCGACGCTGAAGTTTGTCGACCAAGGTTCAATTCTTCTTGTCGTGTACGGCGCTTTCAGCGAAGCACTGATGGAAGGACTTTGGCATCGGATTCCTCTTGCAGCGCTGGCTGGGGTCCTTGTGGTCTGCACGGTAATTCTCTGCACTAGCCTTCTCATCACGATACTCGCTAGTCGTTGCCTCCGATTCAATCGCGAAGACCAAATCACGATTGTGTTTTGTGGGAGCAAGAAGAGCCTCGCGGCTGGAATTCCAATGGCCAATGTGATTTTCTCTGCGTCTTCTGTCGGGGCTGTGGTGCTCCCGCTGATGCTCTTCCATCAGATTCAGCTAATGGTGTGCTCTGCGCTGGCTCAACGCTGGGCAAGTCGTTGGAAGGACAACGAGCGACAAAGTCTTCGGGAAGTCGTGTGACCTTTGGAGCTCGTGTGGAGTTCTTCACGCCACACGCAAGCTCGCCGCGACTTGCACGAACAAGATTCTGGTAACGCGCGATTTGCAGTGTGCGCGTCGCATGAGAACTCACATCGCTTCGGCGGACAGTGACGTTATTGTTAAAGACTGGCCGTCTACGGAAGATTCCTCATTCGTTCATCCGTATCATCGATTGGCAAGCGATTGTATGCGTTGGTCAACGCTACCGCCCGCGCGCGCTGTAATCAATTCAGGAGCCAGGTCATTTAGACCTGCCCAGACAGCATCCGAGCTCGGTAGTCTTCCAGTCTCACTCCTTAGACCTCTTCCATGGAAGCATGGGTTTGAGCTCTGCTTTTGCATTTAGTCTTGCGGCTAGCGTAACGAGAGTACGCCTTCTCACGACAAATCTACTAGAACGGACACGGAGCGGGAGCCAATTTTGCGGGCGTGCGACGGTTCATGCCAACTGGACAACATCGTCTCAACCTCCGCCTCCAGCCACTCTCGGAATACAGCGTATTCCGTCCGCTCCAGTGCGCTCCTATGCGTGACGAGATGATGGTGCCTGTCATGAAAAACCAGAGACTCTTCCGCCGGCCTTACAAGCAGCCCGCTTTCAACCTGGCGATGTACTAAATGATGCCATCCCAGCAAAACTCCTTCACCGGCTTCGGCCTGCGAAACCAAAAGCCGATAGTCGTTACTTTCGAGGTTTTCTCCTGCCACCGACCGCTCGTCGACGTCGCCTTCCTGAAACCAATTGCGCCACACGCGCCAATCGACATGTTCACCGAGGTGTGTGCGACCAAGCGGAGACAGGCTCAGCATTGGGTGTCTCAACAATTCGAGCGCCGAAGGACGTTTTCCGCGGAACTTATCCTCAAAGAACTGCTTGCTGCACACCGGATACACGATGTCATGGAAAATACCCTTGACGGCGTATTCCGCTGCTTCGCGTGGCGGGTTTTTTGTAATTATCACATCGGGCTCAATGAGCCCGTCAAATTCTCTGTAGTGGTCAGTGACTACGACATGAAGCCGCACTTGTGGACATTGCCTTCGGAACGCCGCAAGCCGAGGCGCCAGCCACAACGCGGAGAATGCAAGAGACACGCACACGATGAGTACGCGTCTCTCCTGTCGACGGAGCGCCTCGACAGACTCAGCGATGTTCATGATGGAAAGGTAAGACGCGTTGTACAAAATCTTACCCGCTTCGGTGAGCGCAATATGCCTACCGGTGCGCTCAAAAAGAGCAATGTCCAACGAATCCTCGAGCTCTTTTATTTGACGGCTTACCGCCGCCTGGGTCACACAAAGAACGTCAGCGGCCTGCGTGAAGCTCTCATAACGCTCGGCCGTCACGAAGCACCGCAGCGCTCTAAGGGGAGGCATCTGTGCCAGCAAACGGTCAGCGAAAGGCTGAATTCTTGGCATGGTGAGCATTTTTCGTGGCCGCATTAGGCACGACAAACTGACGGTGCAGCCGCCACAGATGAGGCGATGGGAGCTGAAGCATTCGCTTTACGCTATTGGCGACAGCACCGCCGAAGCTGCGCCGAGTCCAAACGTCGAAACGCTCGATTGCGAAACCATTGAGCGTTTCTCGAGGTACGACGTCCGCGTCAGGCTGCGTTACCGATAACGGCAACCAGGTCACCAATAATTTCCATTTTCGGCGAAACGCCAAGAGAGATTTTCGTGATTTTCAAGATGGCGCCTCCGTGCCGTTTGAATCTCGATGCGAAGAACTATAATTGTCCGGCGCTGAAAAAAATTGTACGTTTCGGACAATTGACGGGACGAAACAGAAGCAGCATAAGCGGAGCAATTATTCTTCCTCGCGGACAGGCAAACCGCTCGCCGAGACTGGGGCTGCGCTCAAAATAGGCATTGCACCAATTCGCGATTTCACCCTCGGTCGCTCTTCTGCTTCGTCAAGTTTCTGCGCTTGTTAGCAGGCGATGAAGACTTCAGCACGCAAATCTACTGCTCGCGGGAGCTTCTATCTCGCGCCCCCTCGCCCACCCAAGTGAGCAGCGGGTTTTCCATTCCGCCGACCAAATTGCTCGGCGACCCTTCCGATTTCGGCTAGGCAGTGATACACCGTGGGCTGCAGCGGTGCTACCTCCGTTGGGGACGACCTTTACCTATTTGTACAATCCTGTGTTGGGCCGCGCGTTCCGTTCGTTGGGAAGCACGGGCCAATTCGTCCTTGCCCAAGTGGGATACCTGACCGGAAAGCGCTGCGCCGTTCCGTCTCGGTCGCACAGACAATGCGACCCAAATTCGATGGCGGATTCATCACCTAGCTCTCTGGATTAAACCCGGCGATGTATTGGGTAGAAGCCACCAGCAGCAATACTCGCTCGCACAAGGCGCTACGCTACCTAATGGCAGACCGAGGGTTCGAAGAGATGCAGGCGGTAAATAACGATTTGAAAATCGGCCGCCATTTCTCGGACTAGCGCGTCGTGAATGCCCTCGGCCTCATGAGGCAACCAACGTTTGAGCCAGGTCGATTGCAGGCATCGCAAAGGCAATTGCGACGACCGAACGAAAACTCAACGCGACGTTTTCGGAAGCACCCACGTATTGCGCCCCATCAATACTGGCGCGGCGTGCGCCTAAGTGCAGCGAAGTGGATGGTGGTCAATAGTGACCGGTCCATCACGCAGATAGTCTATGAGTGTGGATTTACAGATAGTTCCCACCGTAGCCGCTGGTCCAAACGGGAACGCAGCGTCACGCCCCTCGGCTGCGTGGGCCTCAGGGCAGACATTAGCTCCATTGAGCCCGCACTGTGCGTGCTTGCGAAGACACAGCCGCCGCTCACATTACTAACGCGTTACTTCGTATGCCGGCATCAACGGTCCCATATCGAATCAAACCTTCGCCGTGAGATTCCTTGTGTCCCACCGTCGGCCTACCGCCGGCGGGGCGAAGTGCGGGTGCCGCGGCTCATCTCGATTCAAGTTTGTAGTGCGCCTGCGTCCGCCACAAGCAGCGCCGTCATATTCACGATACGACGGACCGTAGCAGAGGCTGTGAGGATATGCACCGGTCTTGCTGCGCCAAGCAGTATGGGGCCGATGGCGATGTTGTTCCCTGCGGCTGCCTTCAGCAGGTTGTACGAGATATTCGCAGCGTCAATGTTGGGAAGAACCAGCAAATTCGCATCGCCAACCAACGTTGATTCCGGAAGCACCTCATTGCGAAGTCTCGCATCCAGTGCTACGTCGCCATGCATCTCACCATCTACCTCGAGGTCAGGAGCTCGCTCCTTGAGCATTGCGAGAACGTTGCGCATTTTCTGCGCGGAGGGAGCATGGCTAGTACCGAAGTTCGAATGAGACAGAAGCGCAACCTTCGGCACGATACCAAAGCGCTTCACTTCTTCCGCCGCCAGAAGCGTGATTTCTGCAAGCTGCTCCGCAGTCGGGTCCACGTTCACGTGAGAATCGACAATAAAAACCTGCCGACCAGGTAAAACCAGCGCGTTCATTGCTGCATAGACATTCGCCCCGTCCCTCTTACCAATAACCTGGTCAATGAAGTGCAGATGCCTGTGTGTCGTACTCACGGTGCCGCAAATCATCCCATCTGCTGAGCCCTTTCGGACCATCATCGCGCCGATGAGCGTTGTCCGGCGCCGCATTTCGAGCTTCGCCATCTGCTCGCTGATGCCTTTCCTCGCCATTAGTTTGGCGTAGGTCTGCCAAAAATCCCGATAACGCTCGTCGTGGTCGGTATCAACGACTGTGAAGTGTTTGCCTGGCAAAAGGCGCAAACCGAACTTCTCAATTCGCTGCTGGATGACTGCTGGGCGTCCGATAAGAATCGGTGTCGCTAGCTTCTCGTCGACGGCTATTTGCACCGCACGGAGCACGCGCTCTTCTTCACCTTCCGCGAAAACTATGCGTTTTTTCTCCGGCTCGACGCTTCGCGCGAGCTGAAATACCGGCTTCATCGTCGTACCGCTGTGGTAGACGAACTGTTGCAGGTGCTGCACGTACGCATCCATGTCCTCAATGGGGCGTGTCGCAACACCACAGTCCATTGCGGCCTTCGCAACCGCCGGGGCAATCTTCACTATGAGACGCGGGTCGAACGGTTTCGGAATAAGGTATTCCGGACCGAACGAAAGGTCCTGGACGCCGTAGGCGGTGGCCACAATGTCGCTCTGCTCCTGACGCGCGAGTTCCGCGATGGCGTTGACTGCGGCGATTTCCATCTCCTTCGTGATGACGGTCGCTCCGCAGTCGAGAGCGCCGCGAAAGATGAAGGGAAAGCACAAGACGTTGTTGACTTGATTCGGATAATCCGCGCGGCCCGTCGCTAGCACCGCATCTGGCCGCACTTCGAGCGCAATTTCTGGCAGGATTTCTGGCGTCGGATTTGCCAGCGCCAGAATCAGCGGCGTCGCAGCCATTTGCTTGACCATCTCCGGCTTGAGCACGCCTCCCGCCGACAGTCCAAGGAAAATGTCTGCACCTTCGATTACGTCTGACAGCGTGCGCGCGCTCGTGTCGCGAGCGTACCGCTCTTTATCGCGGTCCATGAGTTCTCGGCGGCCTTTGTAGACCACTCCAGCCAAATCTGTGACGTAGATATTTTCGAGCGGAAGCCCAAGGTCCACCAGGAGATTCAAGCAAGCGAGCGCGGCGGCGCCAGCACCGGACGCGACTAGCGTAACCTTTTTGATGTCCTTGCCTATCGCCTTGAGCCCATTTTGGATGGCCGCAGCCACGACGATTGCAGTGCCGTGCTGGTCATCATGAAAAACAGGAATTTTCATGCGTTTGCGGCACTCCCGCTCGACGATGAAGCAGTCAGGCGCTTTGATGTCTTCCAAGTTGATGCCGCCAAACGTCGGTTCAAGCGCCGCAATCACGTCGACGAGCTTGTGAGGGTCACGCTCATTGAGTTCAATGTCGAAAACGTCAATGCCGGCGAACTTTTTGAACAGAACCGCCTTTCCCTCCATGACTGGTTTCGACGCCAGCGGCCCGATGTCGCCGAGACCGAGCACAGCCGTACCGTTCGAAACGACACCGACAAGATTCGCACGTGCAGTGAAGCGCGCAGCATTGAGCGGATTGGCTACGATTTCCTCACACGCGAAGGCGACACCTGGTGAATATGCCAGCGACAGGTCCCGCTGGTTAATCATTTGCTTGGTCGGTGCGACTGCTACCTTTCCCGGCGAAGGAAATTCGTGGTAGTCGAGCGCTGCTTCGCGAAACGCGGCTTTGTCGGATTGCTTGTTCATTTCTAAACTCGTCGGAAAGTTTGGCGATACATCGAGTTGGCGGCGGTCTCAAGCCGAGCGGCCGCCAGCCATCAGTGGGCGTTCGGGCGAACTGCGGTCTGCGCGGTCATTGCAGGCGCCGCTTCTGGATGGTCGAGCGGCGCGAAGCCGTCGTCGTCGCCACCGCCTCGACGGTCCAGGACTGCACGTGCAGTATCCATATCGAGTTGGCCTTCCCATCGCGCCACAACGACCGTCGCCACACCATTTCCAATAAGGTTCGTAACAGCCCGTGCCTCGTTCAGGAAGCGGTCGACGCCAAGCAGGAGGACGAGTCCTTCTACCGGAATCTTGTGCATCGAGGCGAGCGTGGCTGCAAGCGCCACAAAGCCTGCGCCTGCAACACCAGCGGAGCCTTTCGACGTGAGCAGCAGGACGCCGAGAACAAGGAGTTGGTCCCAGATAGTCAGATTGACGTTCATCGCTTGAGCGATGAACAGCGCGGCCATAGTCAGGTAGATTGCTGTTCCATCCGCATTGAACGTGTAGCCGGTAGGCAGCACCATGCCGACGACCGGGCGCGAACAGCCCATCCGCTCCATCTTGATGAGCATCTGCGGCAGCACGGCCTCCGTAGACGCCGTTCCGAGCGTGATAAGGATTTCGTCCTTGATGTAGCGGAGATATTTAAAGAGCGACAGTCCGCACATCCTCATGACGAAGCCGAGCACCACGACGACGAAGAAGATTGACGTCAGATACAGGCACAGCATCAATTGACCAAAAGATGCCAGCGTGCCAATGCCGTACTTTGCAATAGTGAAAGCCATCCCGCCGAATGCACCAATCGGAGCGACGTACATCACAATTCGCACGATGCCGAACATTCCCTGCAGGAACATGTCGAGCATGTCGACGAACGGCGCCGTTCGAGGACCAAGCTTAGCGAGCGAAATTGCGAGCAGCAGCGAAAAGAAGATGATGGGCAGTATCTCCCCGTTGGCGAAGGCGCCGACGATACTGTTCGGAACGATGCTCATAAAGAAGTCGAGCATCCCGTGCTGCTTGGCCGCAGTCGTATAGGTCGAGATGGCCGACCCGTCGATATGTGCGGGGTCGATGTTCATGCCGCTTCCGGGCTTGAACACGTTCACGACGACCATACCGACAAGCAGCGCAATGGTAGAGGCCACTTCAAAGTACAGGACTGCTTTGACACCCACGCGGCCTGCTTCGTGAAGATTGTTCATCCGGGCGATGCCTACGACTACCGACGCAAAGATAATCGGTGCGAGCAGCATGCGAATAAGTTTGATGAACAAGTCGCCCAGCGGCTTAAGTTGCGAGCCGATGTCCGGATAGAAATGTCCGAGAAGGATACCGGCAATGATGCCGATGAGAACTTGAACGTAGAGCTTCGAGAGGGATTTCCTGACTCGTGATACCAGCATGTCTGTCTCCTATGCCTGGCGTCTTTTTCGTTGAATAAAGGCGAGCGCGGCCACAGCGGACCAGGTCCACTGTGGTGAGCACGGCCTCTTTTTCGCTTGCGTTGCTTTATTTTTGTAGTCGAAGCATCGGCGAGAACCGCCGATGCTTTTTGCCTCCGCCGAGCTTATGCGGACAGCTTTTTCATCTCGACGATGAGGTCGGATTTACCTTCGAAGCCGATGCCCGGAAGGTCCGGCATGGTGATGTAGCCGTTGTCGACCTTAACGCCGTCAGGGAAACCGCCGTATGGCTGGAACAAGTCCGGATAAGACTCATTGCCGCCAAGGCCCAGGCCCGCCGCGATGTTCAGCGACATCTGGTGACCGCCGTGGGGAATGCATCGGCTCGGCGACCAGCCGTGTTCGCGGAGCATGTCGAGCGTGCGCAGATATTCCACGAGACCGTAGCTCAACGCGCAGTCGAACTGAAGCCAGTCGCGGTCGGCACGCATCCCGCCGTAACGGATGAGGTTGCGAGCGTCCTGCATCGAGAACAGGTCCTCACCTGTTGCCATCGGCTTGTCGTAGTAGTTGCGCAGCGTGGCTTGCAGTTCGAAATCGAGCGGGTCGCCCGGTTCCTCGTACCAGAACAGGTCGTACTGCGAGAGAGCCTTCGCATATTGGATGGCGGTGTCGAGGTCGAAACGGCCGTTCGCATCGACGGCGAGTTTCTGCCCGTCTTGCAGCACGCTCAGGATGGAATCGATACGACGCAGGTCTTCGTCGAGCGAAGCGCCGCCAATCTTCTTCTTCACGACCGTGTAGCCACGGTCGATGTAACTGCGCATCTCGTCTTTCAGCTTCTCGTGGTCCTGGCCCGGATAGTAGTACCCACCCGCCGCATACACGAAAATCTTTCGGTCTGGCTCGCCATTTCCATAACGGTCAGCAAGCAGTTGGAAGAGCGGCTTGCCTTCAATCTTGGCGACTGCGTCCCAGATGGCCATGTCAATGGTGCCGATGGCAACCGAACGCTCTCCGTGACCACCGGGTTTTTCGTTCGTGAACATCGTCGCCCAGATTTTGTGCGGGTCGAGATTGTCACCTGCATCGTTCACCAAGGAAGCGGGGTCGGCTTCCAGGATGCGCGGAATGAAGCGCTCCCGCATCAACTTGCCTTGACCGTAGCGACCGTTCGAGTTGAAGCCATAGCCGACGACTGGCTTGCCGTCTCGTATGACATCAGTAATTACGGCCACAAGGCTCAACGTCATCTTGCTGAAGTCGATGTAGGCGTTACGAATGGGGGAACTGATGGGGATAGTCTTCTCGCGGATTTCGACGATTTTCACGGCAATGTCTCCAGGGTTTTTGGCGGGTGTTGCAGCCCAACCGCTACAACATGAGACGCAGCTTAACCTCGAAAAACACTGCTAAACTGCACTTTCATTCACATCATTTTTCACATCCGGTGAATACTGAAACTCAGACGGCGACGGATTTTGAATTCTTCATACTTCTGGCTAAACTCAGGAGTCTGTCCGGCGCTGCGCGTGCACTTGACCTTTCACCTCCCGCGGCAACCAAGCGACTCGGGGTCATCGAGCAGCGGCTGGGAGTGCGCTTGGTCAACCGGACGACTCGCAGCGTCAGCCTCACGCCAGAGGGCGAGACATATCTACAATACGCTTCACAGATAGTTGGCCAGGTGCGTGAGATGGAAGAGGCAATCTCAGGTGCGAAACGCGACCCGCAAGGCCTGCTGCGCATCAACGCTACGCTTGGCTTCGGCCGGACAACGATTGCTCCTCTCGTCTCGGAATTTGCAAAGCGCTTCCCCAGCGTCGAGGTTCAGTTTGAGGTGACGGACCGCCCTGTCGACCTCATCGAGGGTGCATTCGATATGGCCATCAGATTCGGCGAGTTGCCCGACAGTCGCCTAAGCGCACGGCGCATCATGAGCAATCGTCGGTTCCTCTGTGCCTCTCCAAAGTATCTTGAAAAATACGGCACGCCCGAGCGTGTCGAGGATTTAGCCGACCATCGCTGCATCATCCACAGACAAAATGACGATGCTTATGGTGTATGGCGCTACATCGTGAATGACCATACTGAGGCCATCAAGGTCAAAGGGGCGCTATCGAGCAACGATGGAGACATCGTGCTGCGCTGGGCACTCGAGGGGCACGGAATCTTGATTCGCTCTGAGTGGGATTTGGCGAAATACGTGCAGAGCGGGCGTCTGAGCCTCGTGCTGCCGAACACCGTTTTGCCGTCCGCGGATTTATTCGTCTACTATCCTCGGCAGAAAAATCAGACTGCTCGGGCTCGCGCTTTCATCGACTTCTTGGTCAGCCGTTTCCAGGCGCCGTTCACGCCGGTCAAGGCCGCTTCGGAGCCTCGCGAAAAGAAGCGACGAACGCCCCGCCAAGCAGCTAGTTCGGAATAAAGGGTATCCTCGAAGTGAAGACCCTCAATGAGAAGGTTGATGGAATGCACCTCTCGAGGCTCTACCGTGCGGTAAGAGCTCCTTTTTGTTTTTGGTTTTTAGAAAGGACCTGCACTTGAGAAGGAGCTTTTTAGAGTCTCATAGAGAGACGGGTTTAAATGCGCATGCACGGAGAGCCGCGCTAAGCGCGGCTTTTCGTAAGCAACATCTGGCTCGTCCTGGGGTACTCGTGACCTCGTCAGGGTCGATGTCGTTCTTGCTTAGGTTCGAAGAGTTCTCAATAAGGCCCTTGCTGCTTGCTGAGCGGGCCGGAAGTCTCGCCGAACGACCGCACAGAAGTGCAATCCAGTTGGCTGCTATGTGCGTGTCCCTCGAGGACCGCTAAGGCCTGTCTTGTTTTGGGCTTGCGAGACGATGCGCGGCCATCAATCAATGGGGGCTGAGCGGACACGCGCCGGGTTTCCAACCGCCGTCGCTCCCGACGGAACATCTCGAGTCACAATGCTTCCGGCACCAATCAGGGCGTCGTCGCCGATAGTGACGCCCGGTAAGATGATTGCGCCCGCGCCTATCCACACATTACGACCTATCCGAACGGGACGACCCAACTCTAGGCCACGCGCTCGCACCGCTGGGTCCCGCGGATGGTCAGCGGTCAAAATCTGAACGCCGGTTGCGATTTGCGTCATATCACCGATTTCGACCGCAACAACATCGAGAATGATGCAGCCGAAATTCAGGAAGACACCGGTACCCAGACTTATGTTGAAGCCGTAGTCGCAGTGAAATGGTGGTCGAATCATTGCGTCCGACCCGACGGCCGCGAACCTATCTTTCAGGAGTTGATAGCGCTCTGCAAGAGGCATGTCGACCCGTTCGTTGAAGCGTTGCATCCACGTTCGCGCCGCGGCTTGGTCTGCCTGTATTTCCGGCGCACTGGCCGTGTAGAGTTCGCCGGCCAGCATTTTCTCCTTCTCGGTTCGACTCATCTTTCCTCCACTCCCTCTGTTATGACGGATGCAAGCAATTGGCCGCCGAGATGCGAACATGGCAATTGTTGTTCGCGGGTTCAGGCCTGAAATCCGAGCTTGTCCCGCAGAGTGATTTCCCGAATCACTCTGCACGGTACTCCCGCCGCAAGAGTGTTCGATGGCAAGTTACGAGTAACCACGCTCCCTGCCCCGACAACGACGCCATCGCCAATCTCAACGCCCGGCGTTACATGGACGCCACCTCCAAGCCAGACGGCGCTTCCAATCTTCACGGGCTTCGCGATACATGCGCCGTTGCGTCGTTCTGTCGGGTCAAGAGAGTGGTTTGTTGTGAAGACGCTGACACGCGGACCGAAGAGGACGTCGTCCCCTATTTCGATTCCACCACCATCGAGCAACACGCAATCGAAGTTCGCGTAAAAGCGCTCCCCTACTTTGACGTGGAAACCAAACTCGCAGCGCAGCGTGGGCTCAAAGAAGGCTGATTCGCCGACAGATGCGAGCAAGCTACGAAGAATCTTCATTCGCCCTGCCGCGTCGTCTGTGGGGAGGCGATTGTAGTCATCTGTCAGCGCGACGGTTCGGGCGCGCGCTGCAATCAACTCAGGGTCCAAGTCGTTGTAGACCTTTCCTGACAGCATCAGGGTCCGAAGCTCCTCAAGGTTCACGTTGTTCGACTCCGTAGTCAGCGCTTGCTCGGCAGCACAAGGTGCTCGCTTGAGACCATGTAACGTCAGAACTCAGACAGACGCTTCCGGAGCAGAGTTCAAGCGGAGCTGGCACGCCGCGCAGTGCGACTGCCAGGGGGTGCGATGACGCGACAAGCTCAACTGAGGGCACGTTCGCGCCTGTTTCAAATATCGTGACTCTCAAGCTCGGGGCAACGCCCGTCGTTTGTAGCCACCAACGACGCGTTCTGGCATTCGAAATGCAAGAACATAAGGGCTGAGAATCCAGCCCTTATGGCAAACCCTCAGTGAGTAGACCTTGCCTTAAGCCTGCCCTTCAAGGGTCGATAATCACAACTTCATCCCGACGTGTGCGGGCGCAGGGTCCGGCGTATTCTCTAAAGTATTTATCGAGTTGATAACACCGTAAAGCTCAACGAGTGCTTTTTCTTTCTCTACATCATGCCCGCCGACGACACGAGCCATCTCGGTGCGCGACAGTTCTTTCTCCGGGCAGCGGAGGTCAACAATGGTCAGTGTGCTCATCTTGATTCACCTTTACGAAGTGGTGGCGCCAGGGGCCGGGACTGTGATTGAGCGCTTCTAAGCAACGCTCGCTACACCTTAGTCACGTTCTGTGCCAAGTGCGACACCGTCACTCGCCGCGGCGTAACAGTTTGTTTACAAGGGGAAAAAAACAAGCCGCCAAGGTTTGGCCCGCTTGGCGCGATATAGATGTGTTGGGGTGCGTCCGACACATGACTGGGATTTGTTCCGAGTTGATGATGAAGAACGACGACAAAACGCGCGCATTTGCTCGCAATACTGAACTCGGCCAAGCTGAAATCAAGGACGGAAGGTTTTGCGACGTCGACGAGTTCCTAGCTGAACTCGAGCAAGAGGATGATTGCCGGGGCGAAAGCTCCAGAATCTGATTTCGACCGCCGACTTACCGGAAGGGTGGACACATCGCCACATTGCAACCGCCCTGTGTTGGGCAAATGTAAAAAGCGTTCCGGTTGGTCTATTGAAAGACCTCTCGGAACTCTTCACGGCCGAATTCGGGCTCACGCTGGAAAGCAATCGCTGAACCTATCCGTACAACGCGCTTAGTAGCCCGCTCGGTCTTCTGACTGAGGCAGTGCAAACCTTGGCGGGCGTTCTGCTACCAGTGCGACTGTTTTCCTCTTGCTTCTCTGCAACGACAAGGCAGTGCTCGGTCCCTGGGTCACTTCGAAGGCTTTGAATGCCTTCACTGGCGCGTTTGTATGGGTGATTGTTATGTTGTCCATCATTCTGACCGCGTCGGTCATGTATCCCGACATATCAAGCAGAACTATCGTCGGAATACATGTCGGCGGGACCGTGCTGGCTGCAATGGGCTATTCAGCCACCGCGTATTTGCGCCGGACTTGCACCGGGTCGTCAACCTTCTCCGCCGAGCTCTCGTCGGCAACTCGTGCGAACCGAGAAGCTTGGCGTATGCCACCGCTCGAAGATTTGCCAGAGGCACGGTTGACCCTCTCCAATCGTATTTGGATGGGCGTTCTGCGGTTGTACCTGGTGACTGCAGTCGGCCTTGTCATCATCAAGGTCGTGCAAGTAGTACTGCAATAAAGCAACCTCGACGAGGTTCAATCGCGCATCATGCGGAGGCTCTCACCCGGGCTGCCGAACTTCCGTGCTTTCCGCCACCTTCTCGTCGAGGTCTGTTTGCTTAAGGAAGCGCAGGGCTTCGCCTTTGCGCCTCGCTTTTCGCGAGTCGCCGCTCGAGTGTTCTCAGTCGCTCATTTAGCGATTCATTCGTGCGTTGGCTTCCATCAACTCTGACGCGCCCTCAAGCCGGTGGTGTCTCGTGACCAGCCTCCTCCGCATGATGAAGCAAGGGAGCAACGGCGGCCCATCCTATCGAATGGCTAACTGCGCCTCGCGGATTCAAACGCAGAACTCGAGAGCCATCGTCAAAGGTCAAGCACTCGATTTCAACCCCGTCGATGAACTCGTCTGATGTATCGGGTGACACGCCGAAATAATGCTTGAATGCAAGACCGCCCTCGCGGAGAAGGTCCACAGCCTGTTGTACTGCGCCCCCCGGCCCGTCGTTTCGCTGCCATCTGTTCAGCAGTTTTGCCGCGATTTCGGCATCGTGCATGTGATGCTCCGAGTTCACACCGCATACGGCGCTTAAATCTAGATGTAAAGAAAGTAGCAAAATTTGTGCGATGCAACAGGAGGCACTGATTTGGTTTCAACGAAAAGCATTTCGTATGAAGGAACTGCCGCCGGAATGGCGCGCATCTTTGGCCTGTGACCGCCGCAAACCCTGACAGCAATGATTAGTATGAGGATTGCCGAAAGTCGTAATAACCTGGTTACAGGAAAACGGACCTCCGCCGCGTCGCGAGGACGCAGAGTGCGGGTGGTCGCTTTTACCGGTGATGAAAAAAATATGTGCCAGCCATGCTCTTTTGCCTTGTCGACAATGCTTCGACAGCGTATCTTGCGCGTCAGGGTAATTACTTAGTGAGCGCTCTTCGATGCTTGAAGCTTCTTTGAGGTCGAACGGACGAATTGGGCTTCGCATCTATGCAGACATGGTCGCTAAGCCGGCAATTGCTATTTCGATTGTCTACTGTGCATTGTCGAACATCAGCTTTCAAACCGCAGCGGACGGTTCGTTCTCAATGAGCCGTGCGAGCGAGGTCGGCTTGGTCAGCGTGCACTACGCGGAGCAGCACGCCACGGACGCAGTTCTCTTCAAACGCGTAGGCCCGACGCTCTTCGAATATCGCGTCAGGCGTCCCTTGGTAGGTTACGCGGGCATTCCATGGCTCGTTGCGCGCCGAACAGAGATTGACCTAGCGCGTCATTGCGAAGACCTGAGCCATGAGGGGTGCACGCTGGATGCGAACTAGCCGATGTCAGTAGTCCCGTGCGAGCAACGAAGCAAGAACGCCTCTCTCGGTCGCAGGTCGTTCAAGAAGAAGCGTCATTGTTGAAGCGCAGAATATTCCGCCAGCGGCCGTGACTTTGGTCGGTGAACCGACTGCTTGCTGTTGACAGCCGCCCTAGCACTTGAACGTGGACGAGGTTTGGCGAACGTCCCGGGACGCCAAACCACCGCGAGCTTCTGCTTGGCGCCGACTGATTCCCGGTGAATCGATAGCCCCGCGCCGAAACTTCAGTCGATTACTTATCAAAATGAAAAATAAAACCGGCCTGCGCAAACCACAGAGAAAGTCAATCCCTCCGCTGCTTGGTTCACTTCTTCGGACTGGTCACCCTAGCGATACAAACCCTCTCTCTTTGAAAAGTTGAATTGCCCTAGACGCGTTACATCGCGGCCGGGGAACGAGTAGCCTGCTTACCTTACTGTGTCAGCAGCTGTTGATATCTGAGGAGCTATGCTTAGCGGGATATCAAGAGGCAAGAACGGCTTGCGTCCGTGAGGCTCACGCTGCGCTCGTGCGGCTCGACTGGGACGCGAGGTCAAGCATCGATTGGAAAGCGGCTGGCACCGGCTATGAGGCATTGCGTGATGCGCTGGTGGTCTATGACGCACAGTTGCGCAGTGCTCAGCTCGCAACGGCGAGCCGCCTTATAGACCATCTACGCCGAAATGACCAACGGTAGTACGTTGAAGAAACTTCGCATCAAAGGCGAGGTCATGCGCGTTTGAGGCCTACACGTGTCACCAAATGAATGCCTCGGCGTCGGGTGGCGATTTCACAACTGGTCAGACGGTTCGCCCTTTCGCTGAATTGCGCAGACCGACATTCGCGCATTCAGCATCCGCTCATCGACAGCTGACTGCTGCTTACGACGCCTAGCATCGGAGCCCTTCCCGCCGAATGCGGCCCCAACGGCCGTTGAGCGCGTATCTTTCGCGTCGCCAGAGGCCCTCGTCAGTCGGACAAACGCAGCGTGGCTTATGTCTTAGCTCCCGCCCGAGCTTGTGCTGCACACCGCACGCAAAGCGTTCTCAACCACCCTTCGCGGTACCGACTCAGCTCTCCTAGCGCGCCGCACAGCTCGCACGTGACGCGGCTTCTTTCGATTGCCATGTCAACGAAGCCTATTGCTGCTTCCGGAGCCGGCCGGTCGAAATAAACGCGAAGCGCAGACAATTTCTCTTTTACCTGCACGATGTTCAAACGATTCGAGCCGCCTGCTCTCGCAATTGTCTCGAGTTCCGCTGAGAGTTCTTCGACAATGCCATACCAACCATCGCCGCATTCGAAGCGTTCGCCGCCAGGGAAACGTGGTTCAAGAGTTTGATAGATTGTCGGAAACGCGCCAATCAAGTATTCCTCGTAGGCAGGTTTCATAATTAGGTCCGGTTAGTTGTGCTGGACAGCTTTAGCATGCGGCCACGACGAACCGCCTTGTCGGCCCCGCTGTCCGGAACGGGTGCCGCATGAACGATGCCTGCGATGAACACCGCATAGGACAACAGCATTTCCGATACGTTTGCCAGCGCCACCGCGCATCCTTACCAAGGCCTCCGTGCGCTTCTCTAAGATGCCCGAGACTGCACGTTAGCGGTACGGTCATTGCGCAGCGTTTAGATGAGCAGTAGCCTTGTGAATGACCGAATGCACTCCGTCCTCCTCGTCGACGACGACCTCGACTCTCTTACAGCACTTCGCTTCGTATTCGAAGTCCACGACTTCCACGTCCTGGTAGCCGAGCACGGTGGCGCGGCGCTCGTCCAGTTAGCGAAGCACTTACCGGACTTAATCGTGACGGATATGGAGATGCCAGAGGTCGACGGCGTCGAGCTCTGCAAGCGGCTGAAGTGGCATCCGACGTACGCGGCCGTTCCGGTCATCCTCGTTTCAGGCGGCCTGCCGCCGGCAAGCGCGCCAATGGTTTGGGATGCATTCCTAGCGAAGCCCGTCGACTTTTACCAGCTCCTTGCAGTCATTGAGCAGTTGCCGGTCCTCCGGTTGCACGCAGGAATGCGGTAGCACGTATCCCTTCGGTCTTATCTCCTTCCAAGTGCCGGCTTCGCATCGAACTGGCACGAAGCTACAGAGTGCCCTTTTTTATTCGTTCAATGGCGTCGAGTAGATGCCTTCGATACGCTAGCATAGCCTCATGAGCTTCCTGCAAAGTGGACAGCAGAGGGAGCGTGACCGCGACGTCGGGGCCGGCCCTCTCGAGTTCGCGCATATGTCTTTCTCGCTCTCGGCCGAGCAGTTCTCTGGTCCAGCCATTTTTAGCATCGCACAACTGCAACATTTCTTTTTGCAAGTCCATCTTCGGCTTCGGTGGAAGGTTGTTTTCCCAGTTCATTCCTTCTTCGCGCCGCAACGAGATTTCGGCTCGGTATTGAAATAGTCCGACACCGAGCCGCATTTCTGCACGCGACATACGCGACTCGGAACAATAGCGCCTTGCCCTGAAATTGATTAGCCACGGTTTGCGGGGAGAGCGGCCCCTCATTACGAGGGGTTCGGCGCCGCGTCCATGCCGAAAGTTGGTCGTTGGACATGCTCGTTCTATCGCTGATGTGGTTCTCACCAACCCGGCCAGGGCGCCATTCAATCGGCGCGGCAGTGCGAAGAAGCCCTCACCAGCACGAGCTCCTTTTAACAACAAAGATAGACGGGATTATACTCACCGCTCCTTGAAATGCTTGTCGCGAGCAAACCGCCATCAGTTGCAACCATAGCCCGAACGGCGATTCCACCAGCATATCGCCTGGCCATCCGTGCACACGAACATGCTGCCAACAGCGTCGCATTGAACAGTTGCTTGCCGACGTCCGCTCGCGGCCGCAGTGTCCTTCGTCAACTCTGAGTCCGATGACGCGACTGCGGTTTCAATCTCTGCGCGAACTTTCGCGCTTCCCTCCGGCGACTTTTTTGTCCCAACGACAGGCGCGACGCTGCACGCAGATATGAAAGCAGTCAGACAAATCAATATAAGCGTCCGGCTTTCCGTCGTCGAAATCATGGTCTTTTCCCTAACCTTGGCGGGAGCACGTTGTGCCTCCCGAGCAAAACAGCAGCTGCCGCAGCGCACATAGACCAATTCTACGCCAGCGTTCGCGAGGGCCTTCCGTTGGGCCACTCTAGAGAGGTAGGAAAACTTCCTACCTCTACGGAGCGGCATTTGAGCTGCCGCCCGTTGAGTGCGGAATCTTGTTGAGGCTATGAGTGAGCCGACGACAGTGCTTCCGATACGGCGCTGCACCAACGATTCCCGACAACTAACGTCAACGGCAGAGCTTCTCGCCCGTTAGTTCAAACAAGGCGCTCGGCCATATTTCCGGAGAATACTTATGAACAAGCCTTTCGCAGTCGCTGTGGCAGCATTCTTCTCGGTCGGAATCGCCTGCGCCCAAACGGCCACTCCGGCTGCGGCGTCGGCCGTTAAACCTGCGCCAACTGCAGCAGCGGCTTCGAGTTGCGACGCCCAGGCAATCGATAAAAATGGCAAACCGCTGTCCGGCGCGGCTAAGACCTCGTTCATCAAGAAGTGCGAGGCCGGCAACAAGGGCAATGCCTCCGCCGCGTGCGCGAGCAAGGCGGTAGGAAAAGATGGAAAACCGCTCGCTGGCGCTGCGAAAACGTCATTCATGAAAAAGTGCGAGGCTGATGCCACGAAATAATCGCGAACGAAAGCAAGGCCGGTCTGGTGCCTGCTTGCGCTGGTTGGTCTCGAGGAGGCCAACCTTTCTACAGCGCCAGCGATTCACCATTGTCGATGTCTAACTGCCCTCTTCGGCCGTAACCTTCGACCAAAGTTAGTTTCCTGAACGACTTGTCCTGGTGTCCTGGACGTTGTTATCGAGCATCTATTCCCGAAAGCCCGCTTGCCGTACAACTTCAATAGTGGTATGCCGTAGTTCGATGAGTCATCAGATGGAGGAGAACATGACTACCCTCGAACGAATTCAGGCACGTGTGAAGAAACTGCAAGCACAAGCCGAAACTCTTATCGCTAAGCAAGTGCAAGCTGCGGTCGACCAGATACGCGAATTGATGTTGAAACACGGACTCACTACTGCAGACATCGAAGCCAAAGCGAAAGCAAAAGGAGATGCGAAGACAATTGGCACCGCTGTCGTCGGTCGAAGTGTGAAGGCGTCGCCCGCCAAAGGAAAGTTGCCAGCAAAGTACTTGAATCCCAAAACAGGCGAGACATGGAGCGGCCATGCGCGACCGCCCGCTTGGATTAAAGACGTGAAGGACCGCACGAAGTTTCTCATCGATGACTCCGCTGTCGCCACTCTGGCAGAGAAGGTCGCTGCGTCCAGCGGAAAAACTCCCGCTCGCAAAGTGCAATCAAAGGGCGCGCAGCCTGCAAAATATCGAGACCCTAAGTCCGGAGCTACCTGGAGCGGTCGCGGCCGGGCCCCCAAGTGGCTCGCTTCCGCAAGAGACCGAAGCAAGTTTTTGATTGAACAAGCTCCTGCCACCACATCGGATGTGTCGACGACTGCCTCGGCACCCAAGTCGAAAGCTGCGCGGAAGGTCAGCGCTGTGAGCAAGAAGGTTGCCGCTAAAAAGATGGCTACCGCTGCAAAGAAGCCTGCGGTCGCGAAGAAGGCCGCAACGAAGGCGTCGGCAAAAACATCGGCAAAGACAGCAGGCACTGCAAAAAAGTCGTCTGCTCGCAAAACGGTTGCGCGCAAGGTCTCGCCTACGACACCAGCGGAACCCTCAAACGCCTGAAGCGGTGAACGCTAAATCGGTGGGAGATTGGCGCTGCATGTCGTGCCCGTCACGGCGCGGCAAGAATGGGCGGACCAGTGAGAAGAAGGCCCACCGGAAATCGGCGGGCCCGAAAAGATGAACGCACTCACGCAAGGGCGCGAAAGTAATCTAGGTAACGGCCGAGCCGGATTCAAGGCATGAGGCGAAACAATCATTTTCGTCGATGCGCAGCGTTCCACTAAGGTGTACTGCACGTGCTCTGCAATTCCGGTGGGTACCGTGTCGACCAAAGCGGTTAATCGTCGTCATCGCCGTGATGACGGCGCTCCCATCCTCGGTGTCTACCATTATCGCGTCGCCAGTGTCGTTCACGGTATCCCTCACCGTCACCATACCCATAGTAGACGGGAGCTGGTGCGTAGACCATTGGAGGAGGCGCTTGGTAGACGACGGCAGGTTGCTCGACATACAAAGGTGCCGGTGTGCCAAGGTATAGTCCGACGTCCACGTGTGCAAGCGCTGCACTTGATGCGCATGCGCCGCCGACAATTACGGCTGCTAGAACGGTGCTGCGCTTGATAACGTTCCTACTCATTGCGAACTCCAACTGGATGTGTCCGCAATAACGCTACCGCAATCGGGTTGGTGCACGTCGATAGAGCACTTCTTTGTAAGAATCTGTAGCGCATCCCTCAAGCCGCGTACGCGAGCTCACCTTCTCGCTTTTATTCTTCCTCGCTCTTCAGTGCGCAAGCTTGGATTGTTGAACCAAATGCACAGCGATTGTCGTAGTCGCTATTGCGTCGTTACTTTCGAAGCGCTGTGCTTGCCATATGAGCATTTGGGTTGCAGCGGTAATGCGGCGGACAGTCCGCGACGTCCCCGCGAACTGCCATCGTATGCGTCGAGTCCAGCTTCAAGAAACCGAAATCACGGCACTCGCATCGCTCGAGCTACCTGGTAGCGACGTCGCTGCGTCCGGAGCATTCTCTGCCGCCACTTTGCCAGCAGCCCCCTTCGTTCCGACCTTCTTAGCGGCAGCTTTCTTGCTCCCAACCCGCGCTCCCTTCTTCGCTGCGGATATCGACTTCTTCGCAGCAGCGCCCTTGCCGCCAGGAGTCTTCGCGGAGGTCGGCGAAGCCCTCTTCGCCGCGCCCTTCTTTGCTGACACCGTCGCAGTCGCCTTCTTCGCCGCCGCTTTCTTTGCCGTCACCGCCTTCGGCGTGCTTTCCGTCGCACCCGCCTTGGCCGCAGCAACGTCAATCAGGAACTTGGTCCGGTCTCTCGCGCCTGCAAGCCAAGCCGGCGCTTTCCCGCGACCGCTCCATTCTGCGCCGCTCTTCGGGTCGCGATACATCGCGGGCTGCTTCCCCCTAACATAGTTGCCTGGCTTCGCCGAGCTTCTGTCAGCAATGGGTGCTGTCGTTGCATTACCACCAATTAGGAACCGGTCGCGATTCTTTGCGCTCGCGAGCCATGCCGGAGCTCTGCCGCGTCCACTCCATTCCGCGCCGGACTTGGGGTCACGATAAAGCGCGGGCTGCGGACCGCGTAGGTAATTGCCGGGCTTCGCGGCGTTCTTCGCGGCTGGATTCGTGGCAGGCGGAGTGCTCGTCGAGCTGCCATCAATCAGAAACTTATCCCGGTTCCTTGCGCCCGCTATCCATCCGGGCGCGCGTCCATGGCCACTCCAAGTAGCCCCCGACTTCGGGTCTTGATACCGAGCGTTCGAAGCCCCTTCGACCGAAGATGACTTGCTCGCCATTTTGGTGCCACGGTTCTTGCCGCCAAATTCCGAGCTAAGGTCCTCCATCGAAATCCCGTGCTTTGACATCAACGAATGAATTTGCGCGATGACGCCTGCCGACTGTTTCTTCGTAATTGTCTCAGCTTGTGCCTGCAGTTTCGCAATCTTTGCTTGAATGCTTTCGAGCGTAGCCATGATTTCCCCTCTTGCGTGGTTGCAATCAACGCACTATGCCATATGAGAAGTAAGCAATGCGAGCTTCCATGTCTAGAGCAATGCTCTAATCATGCGGGGAGTATTTTTTGAGAGGGCAAACTCAAGGAGAGCACTGCAAGTCCAACAGAAAGATTCAGAGGCTTGCCTTCATTCGGACGCTACTAACGTATCGCATCACGCCAACGTTGTTAGCAACTTCATGAAGTTCCTCTTGGCGCCATACGTATCTCGAATGACGTCGAGTTCCTTCTCGAACTCAAGCTGCTCGCCCAACTCTGTTCTCAGACTTCGAATTTTGCGAACAATGCTGAAAGCTTCGTCGTAGCGCGCTTTCCTTGTTCCATGGTCCGCCGCGATTGGCAGCAGACGATGATAAAGCGCAATCGCGTCACGAGGATGGGTCCTCGCTCGGATTGACGCCATAGTTGCCCACAGATTCGTCGCGACTGCACCGGCGGCGAATGCCTGCCAAGCGTTTTCGTAGTCTTTAGAAGCAAGGAAGATTTCCACGATTGTGCTGCGCGACCTCGGGTGGTACCACATAGACTTTTTGGCGGCAGCCTCCGCTTCCTCCTTCTTCACCAGCGCCCAGAGAAGGGCAAACGCTCTCTCGCCCGCGTGGTCAATACTGTCCGTAGACTGTGCCACTTCCATCAGCGCCGCAAATCCCTCTGCGTCAGGTCGCTGCTCGAAGCGCACCCACGCATACATGTTCGCTTCCACGGAGTCGCCACGACGTAGATACTCCTGCACGCAGAAGTCCAGCAAGCGTTGGTCAGCGTCCTTAAAGGCACCAAGGCCTTGCCGAGCCCACTCAAGGCCCTCATCGTACCGACCGTCCTGCACGCAAGTTTCCGCAATTAGCAGATAACGATACGGCGCCGAGAGGTCCTTCTGTCGGATAGCAATCTGTTCGTCGATGTCGCCGTCAAGCTCGGCAAGCCTAATAGCTGCATGCTCGAGCCGGGTTCGATTGCCATCAAACGACCGGCGCATACCGTCTTCTGGCGAAAGTCTCGGAAATTGGCGCCATCCTTCTTCGACAAGCTGTCGATAGCGCCGCAGCCCATCTTCCCCCAACGGCTCGACGTACGCCGGTATCAGCTCATAGAAAGTGTCCCACATGCCCTCGACCTGAAACCGATAAAGGCGCTCAGCTAGCTTGACCGGGTCCGGCGAGGTTAGTCGACATGCTTCGAGATGGACTGCTGCCAATTCGAGGATGCCTGGCATCACATCGCCATTCGAATCATCAATCTGCTCGAGGCTCTTTTCTGCGCCAGCAATGGCCAACTCGGCGAGTGCCACAACTTGCTCGGCCGATGGACCCAAAAGCCGCTGACGAAGCGAATCAGCAAGTGAAAACAGCCCGTCGCCGTAGCCACCTGCTTCACGCCAGTCAAGCGGTCGGCCGATTCTTGTCGCCTCCCTTACCGCCGCCCTCATGTTGGTTAGGTCGTCAGCGCTGGCTGCTCGCGCTGCAAACAAAAGCTTGTCGCGCAGCACCATATCGCGTTCTACCGCATCGAGCAGCAGTTCGCGCATGGCGTCGTCGTTCAGCGTCGCCACGTACTCGCTGATAAGTTCTTCAGATGTCTTGCGCTTCTTTCTGGTTTTCGTAGGCTCCGACTCGTCTGAATGAAAGACCCCCGCACCGGAGTTCTCGAGCCAAGAGAGCGCGACGGCGACAAGATGTTTGCAGAAAGTGCCTGACTGTCCGACCGGACAATCGCATGCGTAAGCAAGTTCCTCGTCAAGTCCGACCTTGAGTTCGACGCTGTAAGAGCTTGTGCCGTTGACGCTTGCGCGCAAAATCCCACGGCGCTCCTCAAGTCGCGATACAGCTCCATCATGGAAGTACGCTCTCCCGCGAGCGAACGTCTTCGCGTCGGCAAGAGACTCCACTTCGTCCAGTGTCAACACGTCGCCGAGCTTAGTTTTGCTAGTCATACATGCGGGTCCCCGTGCGTCGGATTCCCATTGTAGTCACTGCAGGTCGCGCTTCCGCGGATGAGTACCGTCGGCCTCGTTGTCACCGCACCATAGGAACAACACAGGCGCGCATCCGGATGGCGGCAACGTACTGACGGCTCCTTCCATTTGATGGGTCACGGCAACGGAAACGCCATGGTGTCGCCGTGAACACATCGCAGAGGACGCATTCCGACGATACAGTAGGCATCTAAAACAAATCGTCCCATAAGAAACAGGTCGAGATGCGATGCTACTATTTCCTCCCTCTGCGTCTTCTCTCACTATCCGACATGGACAATACCGACGTCTTCGAAAGAATGAGAGAAAGGGTCGAGCGTCAAATCGAACAACGTCAGGCTGAGTTGCTTCCTTTTCACGAGTATGTTTTTTCGCTGGAGAAGGCAGGCTACGACAGCGCGGCGGCTAGATACGTCTTGGAGTGTATGAAACAAGAGTTGATTAAGTGGCAGGACGTAGAGGCCGGAATCAATGCGTTCGCTCCGGATGTGCGCAACCGCGCGCGTGCTTGAAGAGAGCGGCTTAACTGAGATGCCGGGTTGTCGCGCTGCAAGACCGCATGTGCAAAACCTTCAAGACCTGCGCTAACTGGGAACTTAAGAACCGCCGGGAGCTGACACCGCGGACCGGTCCCGTGCCCTGCTGCCTTGCCGGATAACGGCTTTTTAGTAGCGACGGCCAATGCGCAGCGCCTTCTCGCTCTAACCTAACTCCCACCTAAGCCCTCACCTCAATTGAGCCGTTCTGGCTCGTCACTCGTCGAAATCACTAGGCAAAGGAGCGACGGCCGCCCATCCAATCGAATTACCGACCGCGCCCCGCGGGTTCAGACGCAGAACTCGCGAGCCATCGTCAAAGGTGAGGCATTCGATTTCTACCCCATTCATGAACTCATCTGACGTATCGGGGGATACGCCAAAGTAATGCTTACAGGAAAGCCCGCCCTCGCGGAGAAGGTCAACGGCATGTCGCATAGAGCCTTTCGAGCGGTCGTTTCGCTGCCATCTGTTCAATAGGGTTGCAGCAATTTCGGCCTCGTGCATGTGATGCTCCACTCCACGCCGCAGAACGGCGCCTGAATCTAGATGCGAGAAAAATAGCAAAATTTGTGCAACGCAACAAGAACATCTCGGGCTCTTTGTCGACTGGCGCAGAAGCATTGAATCTTCTGATGAAAGTGCGATTAACTTGGAGGGGGACTTTTTTAAGACGGGCGGCCGCGTCCGACCGTATCGCAGTCTCACACGCACTTGGGAGTGCGCAGCAGTTTACCGAATGCGGAAAATATGCGGCCGACGTGCCTTTTTCCTTGTCGTCAGCGCTCGAACATAGTATCTTCCGCGTCAGGGTAAATACTTACTGACACCTATGCTCGAAGCTTCTGTGAAGTGGAAAGTACGAACGGACGGACTTCTGGCCTATGCTGGCATGGTCGCGAAGCCAGTAATTGCCATTTCGATTGCCTATTGCGTGTTGTCGAACATCAGTTTTCAGTTCGCTGCGGATGGCTCGTTCTCAATGCGCCGCGCGGAAGAGGTAGGCCTTGTCACATTGGACTACGCGCAGCAGCATGCAACCGACGCAGTGCTTTTCAAGCGAGTAGGACCGGAACTCTTCGAATATCGAATCAAGCGTCCCTTGTTGGGCTACGCGGGCATCCCATGGCTTGTCGCGCGTCGTACAGATATCGACCTTGCGCACCGTTGCGAAAACCGTCCGGGGTGCAAGCTAGAGGAGGATTAGCCAGCGTGCACGGCACCGTGCCGGCCGACGAAAACACATGTGTCCACATTCGGCCATCGCAATCACACTCGAAGTTGCGACCGACCTTGAGAAGGTCTGCTTCAGCCGCATATCAATATGAGCAATAAATCAGGGCTGCGCAAACCACTAAGAAGGTCTATCCCTCCGCTGCTTGGTTCACTCCTTCGGGCCGGCGCCTCCAGCAAAGCAAACCCTCTCTCTTTGAAAAGCTGGATTGCTCTCGACGCTTTACATCGCGGCTGTGGAACGAGCAGCCTGCTCACCTTACTGTGTCAACAGCTCTTGATATCCGAAGAGCTATGCTTTGCCGGTTATCAAACAGCGCGACTGGCTTCCGTCCGCGAGGCGCGCGCAGCACTTGTGCGCCTGGACTGGGACGCGAAGTCACGCATCGATTGGAAAGCGGCGGGAAGCGACTACGAGGCATTGCGCGACGCATTGCTGGTGTATGACGCACAACTGCAAAGTGCTCCTGGCGTTCAAGTGCGCGATGCCCAACTCGCAACGGTCACTCGGCTTCAGGACCATCTTGGTCGAAAATGAACAACGGTAGCTCATTGGCGACATACCAGCTTCCGAAACTCTCGTGGCCAACCGATGGAGGCGGGAGGAAGCACTCCCACCAGTGATAACTCATGCTAATCCATCAGCGCCGCGATTCGTTCCTCGAGGCGGTGCAGACCTATCGTCGCGGGCTGCGCCTCCACGACGCCGAATATCTCGCTTCGACTAGGTGATGGGTCTACCAGGAAGTTTCTCGGGAACTTGTCTTGTCGGTCCCAAGGAAGCATCGCCTCTGGTGGTACGACCTCGAATGCACTGCCAACGGCCACAAAGAGGTCGCAAGCACGCATCTCAACTCGGAGTCGATGCAGATTCATATATTCAGGTGCAGCTTCCCCAAAGAAAACAACTCCTGGTTTGACGCCTTCATAATTTCCGCAAATCGGTCAAACGACTGCTGGGTCGAAGTACAGCCCCTCTTTCGGGAACGCGAGGTCACACGCAGTGCATAGTAACGAGTTCAGGTCGCCATGCAGATGAATGACAGAGGTGGCGCCGGCTCTCTCAAGCAGGTCATCGACGTTCTGAGTCAACAGTCCCCGGCGGGCAGTTCAACTTCCCCTACTTATGGGCGCGTAAATTCCCCCACCCCGTGAAGCAGGACGAGATCGTTA